>CAVPWY010000001.1:0-196811 GCA_963709535.1 uncultured Chloroflexia bacterium
GTCGGTCGGTAATCGGAGTAATCGCAATGATTTAGGGGCAATACCAGCGCACCATCGTTCGACCCGAACACTGGCACTTCCCCACTGGATGGTTCCACCAGTTCGGCCAGAAAATCAGCAGATTTTTCCAGTCTTTCATAAAGAGTATCTGAAAATCGCTGCTGATTGAGTTCACCCAATCTGAGCGCCAGACAGGTAAGCTGTAATACAAAGCGCTGGTAATTGATGGAATACATCGCATACCCGCCGTCAGCGAATATCTGTTTATCCACTTCCGCTTCAAATAAAGCTTTCCCCCGTGTCAGGTATTGATCAGCGTCCTTCAACTCCGGGAAAATCAGCCCGCACAACCATAATCCAAATGCAGCCGAAATGGCATGGTTGGTGCGGGAGTGGATGGCAAAATCTACATTCTGGCTGATCTTTTTTCCGAGTACCCCCGCTAAAATGGTCAACCGTACCACTCGTTCCGGTGAAGTGCTTTCAGCCTTCCTGAATGCGTAATATCCAAAGCAGACCGCCAACAGCCGCAGGGCGGCTTCCTGCCCATCGATCCAATTCACCCCGCGATTGGGCTCATTTCTTGTCCATCCAGTCTTCCACCAGGTGCCAGAAGGCTTCGGGGTAACGTTCATCCTTCTTTTGAGCGTATGCCCGCACCAGGGTGTGCACCATACTCAGCCGGCTGGTTTCCCAGGCAAACTTGATATCATAATTTCCGGTTTCACTGATCTTTGTCCAATGAACGGTCGGGTTAAAACGCGTGCCTGAAACGGGATCAATGTGCCAATCCGGCGGGAAGCCGGTTTTCACCCAATCATGCGAGAAATACTTCCATTCTCCCGATAAAACACGTTCAGCATCTTTGACCGCTGCCTGCGCATCCCATGGAATATCCTGCGGCAAGGGTTTGTCCAGATCAAAGATCCACACCGGTGCATGTTTCATTCGCCATTCAGCAAATTCAACCGGGGTCAAAGGGGTGCCTGTTTTTACCCAGGTTTCAAGTGGAGCATCCTGCCAGGTATATGCCGGTGATTCCCGGCGGATAATCCCCAATTTTTCCCGTATTGTATGCCTTATCCGGAACAGGACCCAATCGAAACCCATGCTCTGGTATAGTGAAATGTAACCCTTCAACCTTACCCAGCCATTTTTCCTGGATCCAACGATATAAAATATGGCCCAAAATACTGGTAACCCGACCAGGATCAACCAGTTGTTCCATCCATAAGATTTCAGCCAGCCTCTGGCCAGGAATACGCCCACCAGGGATAAAATGATATAGATCAGGCTGACATCTTCATGGCTCATACCGCCGATCACCAGGCGCTGGTACACGTGTGAGCGATGTGCGGAAAATATCCGTTCCCGCCTGAATAATCTGCGGATAAATGTAATTCCGGAGTCCATGATGAACACCCACATGACCATGACTCCCAGCATGAGCGGCTGGGAGGCTTTGTTTTCAACCAGGAGAGGCAGAACAGCAAAACTGTATCCGAGGAAGACACTGCCTACGTCACCCATGAAGATCTTGGCTGGCGACCAGTTATGACCTAAAAATCCCAGGCTGGCTGCAGCCATCGCCAGGGCAATCCAGAATGCCATGCCTGTCTGAAGGCCGGCGCCTAAAAGTATCAAGATCATCCAACCCAGCCCGCCAGCCGCTGCCACTCCCCCCGCGATGCCGTCGATCCCATCCATAAAATTGTAGGCATTTGTGAGTCCAATGATCCAGATGATCGTCAGCAGGATGCCAAAAATACCTAAGTGGATTCCACCAGTGAATGGGAATGGCAATGCTTCAAAGTAACCCAAGCCTGCTACTGTCCCGATCGCCACCAAACCCTGAATAAGGAACCTGACCCTGGCAGGCATGGATCTCACATCATCGCGCCATCCCAGGTAGGCCAGGATCGAACCGCCAGCAATGTAAACCAATCCCTCTTTCCAGGCACCATTGACCAGGCAGTAGACCAGGACCGTAAGCAAGGTAATGACCACTATGACCAGCCCGCCGCCGCGCGGTGTCGGGTTCGAATGTGAACTGCGTTCATTGGGTATATCCAGGATCGATAAACGATTCACCCAGTGCCGCACCAGGAACACAAGTCCGTATGATATGACAAAGTCAGGAGAATGAATGTGAGGATGGAATTCATATCAGAGTTTGATTCCGTCTTTCGCTATTTTTAACATGAGATCCATCGTCTCAGCCATTTTATCTTTACGATCCATGTGCTTGAGCATATATTCTCTTGCAGCTTTCCCCATCTGCGCCAACAAGGTTGGATTTTGCGACAGTTCAAGGATCGTTTCAGCCAACTTTGTGTCGTTACCGGGTGGTACGTAAATCCCTCCACCTGATTTTTCGACCAGTTCCCGAATGACGCCATCGATCACCAGGATGGTCGCCTTGCCGGCTGCCATATAGTCGAACACTTTGTTCGGATAGGTCGTGCGAAACATGGGGATATCCTGGAGGATCGCCAGGCAGACATCGGCTCCGGCAACTGCCTCCGGCATTTCTTTCTTGGGAACCACCCCCGCAAAGATCACATTATCCAATCCCAACCGGGTAGCTTCTGCTTCAAGATTTTTCTTTCTTTTCCATCTCCCAATAAAAGGATGCGGATTTGGGGCTGGTTTTTTAATCTTTCTGCGGCCTTCAGCACAGTATAAATATCATTTGCCTGCCCTAGCGCACCTGCATAAAGGACGACAAAGTGATCCTGCAATCCGTATCGTTCACGGAAAGAAGTGCCACTGACTTCCGGGTTGAACATTTCCACATCTGTGCCATAAGGGATGAAAGAGATCTTTTCAGGTTTGACGCCTTTACGAACCATATAATCGACATAAGCGGGGGAATTGACCAGGATGTGATCTGCCTGCCCGTAAAGGAACATCTCCAGCCAGCGTGCCAGCCAGATGATGATGGGGTTTTTTAATACTCCCATGCTGATGCCAAATTCCGGCCAAAGGTCGCGCACTTCCAACAGGAACGGTTTTCTTCTAAGAACGGAGATCAACCAGATGGATGCTGCCTGAAATATTGGCGGTGTAGTCCCCATCACCAGGTCCACATCTTTCACCCGCATGGAAGCAATCATCGAACTGAACATAAAACTAATGAAAGAGAATATCCGCCAAAAGTAGCTTTTATGCAGGGACGGGTAAATGTATGCCCTCACGACCCGCACTCCATCCAAATTCTGCTCGGCAGACAACCCGCGATGTTGAATGATCCGCTCACCGGTCTGGTAATTGATGTCGCTGCCCACAATGACCAGCTCATGACCATACTGTTTCAGATATTGAGCAAGTTCATAATGGCGGGTATGACCCGGTTCATCCGGCGAAACGAATGCCTGGTTAATTAACAGTATCTTCAAAGGATAGATTGCTCCATGATATGAAATGCGTTACACTGAATACCAACTCACATATATTCGAATTATAGTATGGAAATGTCGATTAATAAGACTCCCTGGGATGATACGGTCCACAAGGGAGCCTTATGGCATTCGTACATATATGAATTCATCCCAGAATATGGGTATAAATACTAAGCTCCAAATTCCTTGATCAAATCCTGTTTGCCGATCTTACCTGTCGGGGTCATCGGCATCTTCGGAATGATAAATACCTCAGTCAATGTACATTCTTCACCCAGAATCGCCTTGCAATGGTTAACTAGTTCTTCAGGTGTGGCAATTTGCCCCTCCCATAACTCTACAATTCCAACCGGCACCTGACCTAAAGTGGAATGTTTCTTTCCGATCACCCCCGCATAATGAACTGCAGGATGCCTCAATAAAGCCTCCTCCATATAACGTGGATAGATCACCTTGTTACCCATCATGATCCGCTCCGACCAACGCCCCAATAGGGTGAAGTAACCCTCATCATCCATCACTCCCATATCACCCGTGTGCAGCCAGCCATTTTTGATCGCCTGTGCTGTCTTTTCCGGCATGTTCCAGAATCCCAGCATCACTCCACCGCGGATCACCAGTTCACCTGCCTGACCTACAGGCTGCTCTTCATCCATTTCATTCACCAATTTCGTCTCCCTGTCTGGAAGACCAGGGCCGATGGCATAGATCTTTTCTCCGGTTCGGGATGGGGGTATCCAAGGGCAACGAAACCTCCCAGTTCTGACTGGCCAAATGATTCCACCAGATATACCCCCAACTCATCCCGGTATGCTTTTTTAAGGTCCGGTGGTAATGGTGCCCCTCCAGATATACATGCCCGGAATTTGGATGGTTTTCTGCCCCTGAAGCGTGATTCTTTGAGCAGGTCGCCCAAAACCAGCGGGTTGCCAACCAGCAGACTGATCTGACGGTTGTCCATCTCCACCCATACTTCAGCTGGATCCCATTGTTTCCTGACACCAATATTCACTGCCCGGTGAATGCCTGGCAATAAATTCGCCACCAGGTGATAAGAACTGGCCAGAGAGGTCACTCCGAGCGAAATATCTTCACTGGTCATTTGCATACGCTCCGCAATGGCGTGGGTTGCCCGGGCAGTATACCCATGCGCCAGTAATGCTCCCTTGGGCGGACCGGATGATCCGGAGGTATAAGAAAGATGAGCAGCATCCATATCATCCACATTGACCTGCGGCATGGCTGGTGCATTCTTCACCAGTTCCGACCAATCCAGGGCAAAATCCCTGGCTCCATCCATGCAAATATAGTGTTTAATTTCAGGTGCCGCAGGTTTTAATGCTTCGATCACCGGATGTAGATCGCCGGTGTAGATCAATACCGTCGGGGTTGAATCATGAACAAAATAGGCCAGGTTATCCTTTTGCAGCACACTGATGTGCGCAGAGATGGCACCCAGCTTCCATGCACCCAGCATGGCCATCACGTAATCCAACCCGTTGTGGGCAAAGATGCCCACCCTATCCCCTTTTACTACCCCCAAACTGGCTAAGGCTCCGGCAACCTGGTCTGAGATTTGGTCACCTTCCGCATAGGTAACCTGCCGGTTGCGGTCAGACCAGTGGATGAACGTCTGGTCTGGTTTTCGCCAGGCGGTTCTTCTCAACATATCATTAAAAGTCATGGATGCCATTAAATTTCTCCTCTATCAATAAAAGTTTAGGTATTCCCGGTGAATTCTGATCATTATTTTGTGGACTGCTGGAAATTAGCATTGCGTTAATAACATTATATAATTGGTAAACTCTGAAATCAAATCATGCGTGAATAAATGGTATTATCATAATTATATTTTCAGGAGAAACGAAAATGCCAGAGACAAATTATCGAACTGAAGAATTTCAAATAAACGGTGAAGAGATCATTGCCAAGCTAAAAGAATTAATGCGGGAAGGAAATATACGCCGTATTACCATCAAGAATGAAGAAGGCAGATCATTGGTTGATATTCCTCTCACTTTTGGATTGGTTGGAGTCCTTTTAGCTCCACAGCTTGCAGCAATTGGAGCAATTGCAGCTTTAGTGACCAAATGCACACTGGTGATCGAAAAAACCGATTAAGCCTGCCCATTTCTTATAAGTATACATTACAACCTTCATCATCAAGGATAAATAATATGTCCACGCTGGTAATGAAATTCGGTGGAACATCTGTTGGATCCATCGGAGCAATAAAACAATGTGTCAAAATCATAGCAGATGCCAGAAAAAATTGGCCTCGAACAGTTGTGATCACTTCGGCATTATCCGGCATTACAGATCTGCTTGCTTGATGCTGTATCCAAGGCAGCTGCCGGGGATAACGAAGGTATTGAACTGATCACCAGTCAATTACATGACCGCCATTTGTCCGAAATTAAAGAACTGGTCAAGGATCCTTCCGAGAGATTGATCGTCGCTTCAGAGATCGGGAAATTGCTGGATCAATTTTCGAGTCTCTGCCAGGCAATCATGGTGCTTGGGGAAGCATCTCCCCGCGCGCATGATGCCATAGCCAGCCTGGGTGAACGCATGTCTACGCGCATTCTTTCTGCAGCCCTTCGGTCTTCCGGGATTGATTCTGAAGCAGTTGACGCTACCCGGCTGATCATCACTGATAACCAGTATCAATCAGCCAACCCGGATTTCAAAGCCAGTCTCCCCACTACTATTGAAACCCTGGAGCCCCTTTTTACAAAAGGGATCACTCCGGTTGTCACTGGATTTATTGGTGCAACGAAAGCCGGGGTAACCACCACCCTTGGCCGGGGTGGCAGCGATTTCACCGCTGCCATACTGGGGGTGCTTCTAAAGGCAGACGAGGTTTGGATCTGGACGGATGTTGATGGAGTCATGACTTCTGATCCCAGAATTGTCCCTGCTGCACAAACAATTGAAAGGATCTCATTTCGCGAGATTTCTGAGTTGGCATATTTCGGAGCGAAGGTACTTCACCCGAAAACGATTCGCCCGATCATCGAAGCAGGTATCACCCTAAAAGTGCTCAACACCTTAACCCCGATCATCCCGGAACCCTGATCGTTCCGGATATGGCCATCCATGAAGAACAGATCATCAAGGCTGTCACCATTATTAAAGATTTGCGTCTGATCACCATTGAAGGACGGGGAATGCTTGGGGTACCAGGTGTTGCAGCTCGTACTTTCGGAGCGATCGCAGCAACAGGAACGAGTGTTCCATTAATTTCCCAGGCTTCATCTGAACAATCCATCTGCTTTGCAGTGCCAGCCCATTCTGCAGAACTGGTCGTCAAGAAGATAGAGGCGGAATTTGAACGTGAGATTGCCCGGCGGGATATCGATTTGGTGTGGGCAAGTGACGATGTGGTGATTATTTCTGTTGTTGGTGCAGGAATGCGTAATATCCCCGGAGTAGCCGGTAAAGTTTTTGGCAAATTGGGCGAGAACAAAGTCAATGTGATAGCAATTGCCCAGGGTTCCTCAGAAGTATCCATCAGCTTTATCGTTTCAGCACAGGATGGGACCAGGGCTGTAAAATCCCTCCACGATCTTATTCTTTAATTCTGACCTGATCAAATGATTAGCCAGGAAATTATTGTCGTTTACATAGGTGCCATATGAAAGAAAAAATCCCCGTTGCAGTATTGGCCGCCACCGGAAGCGTTGGACAACGATTTATCCAATTATTGGATAATCACCCCTGGTTTCAGGTTGTTGCTGTGACAGGCTCTGATCGTAGTATCGGTCAACCATACGCTAAAGTCTGCCGGTGGATCCTGGCTGATCCAATCCCCGAATCTGTAAGGGAATTGGTGGTTCTCCCATCAGACCCATCCAGTACAAATAATATACCTGTGGTTTTTTCTGCCCTGCCTGCAGATATTGCCAGGGAAGTTGAACCGGAATTCGCCAGGGCGGGTATTGCTGTATGCTCCAATGCATCAGCATACCGGCGAGATCCTGATGTCCCAATTCTGCTGCCTGAAGTGAATCCATCCCATTTGGATGTGATCGAATCCCAACGGTTGCATCACAAGTGGAAAGGCTGCATCGTCACCAACTCCAACTGCACCAGTACCGGATTGACAGTCGCTTTGAAAGCCTTACAGGATGCTTTTGGCATTACAAAACTTTTTGCAGTCTCCATGCAAGCACTGTCCGGGGCGGGTTATCCTGGTGTGCCGTCGCTGGATATCCTGGATAACGTTATTCCATACATTGGCGGGGAAGAAGACAAGGTGGAATGGGAAACCCGCAAAATGCTCGGGAATGTGGTGGGATCTGAAATTGAATTGGCGAATTTCACGGTATCAGCCCATACCAACCGGGTGGCAGTGAGCGATGGACACATGGTATGCGCCTCTGTGGAATTTGAAAATAAGGCATCAATCACAGAGGTAATTGAAGTGGTGAAAAGTTACCAGGCACCTGAAATTAGCAGAACTCTACCTTCTGCGCCGAATCCGGTAATTATTTACCGGGAGAGAGGATGACCGCCCCCAACCCAGGTTGGATCGGATGGCTGGACGGGGCATGGCAACTGTGGTAGGGCGCATCCGACCTGATCCTTTATTCGATTATAAATTTGTGGTTCTATCCCACAACACCATACGTGGTGCTGCAGGCGGGTCAATATACAATGCGGAATTAATGGTCATCAAGGGGATCATAGGCTAACATTTATGTTTGATTAGCAAATTTAATTCCACGTCAAAATTCTGCTCGGATGAGGTGTTGCACCCAGTTGTATAATGGAAATGGTCATCCTATAACCTGTCTTAATATTCTAAAAGGAGGGGTGGATGAATAAGATTTTTTTCTATTAGCTTTTGTAATTGCCTTGATTTTAGTTGGATGTAATGCGGAAAATCCTAACACTGCTGTTCCGGTAATCGAGCTTACGGCAACCCCACCAAAAATTACCGCTCCCATTGAACCTCAACCAATTCCTACCAGTGAACTCCCGACCCAGGCTCCCGAACCTACAACTGCCCCGGTTCCAACAATACTGGAAGCAGAGGTAAATGCGGACAATCTCAATCTCAGAGGCGGACCAAGTTTGATCCATAACATCATCAGCCAGTATCAAAAAGGAGAAATCGTTACTTTGATCGCTCGCGCTCCTGGTAATGAGTGGGTAAAGATCCTGGCTAAGAATAAGAAAACCGGCTGGATGTCTGTTACACACCTGACCCTAAAACAGGATATTAATCTACTGCCGGTTTTTGAAATCAATGAAAGCCTGGTTATTAAAGGCAAGGTGGTGGATGCGAACGGGAATGGTATTCCGGGTATCCAGGTTGCTGTGACCAGGCTGGGTGGGGCTGAACGAGTTCGGGTGGATGGAATTTCACTTTCCGACGGGACATTTTTTGCATATGCCCCTGTGGAATACCAGGGCACCTGGTTGGCATCTGTGGTAGGTGTAGGTTGTACATCCCCGATAGTGGATGCCAATTGCCGATATGCGGGAGTTTTTCAACCTACAGCGGGGTCAATCTCACATTGCCGGCAGCCGAGGATGTAGTGATTACCTATCAATAATACTATCAAAAACATGTATTTAAAGCTTACACAAAGTATTATCGATATGGTATTCTTTACGTATGATTAAGCCAATGGAGGAAAAAATGAAAACAAAGATATTTATTTTTAGCGTTGTTGGTATTAAGTTTCACCCTTATTGTCGCAGCCTGCTCACCAGCGGCAGCGCCATCTGATGTTGGCACTTCATCCGGTGCTCCTGCAGCACCAGGGCAGTTCAGTAGATGGGAAAGCAGTACTGGAAAGTGCATGTACATCCTGCCACGATTTGAGCAGGGTTACCTCGGAGGATGGGTCCATGTCTGAATGGACTGCTGTTGTTGATCGGATGATCGGAAAAGGTGCAAAGTTAACTGACCCTGAAAAAACAGCATTAATTGCATACCTTTCGGAAACATATAAATAGTGATGCAGCCAAAATTTTTGTCCTTATGGATGACAACAGTCGCAGCGCTTGTTTTGGCAGGTTGTTCAGCTTCACCTACCATGGCTGTCGTGGAGCCGACCATTGAACCACCTCCACCAACTGTTGTGCAAGCTTCTATAGCACCGACGGAATCACCGACTGCCAAACCAGCAGACACATTAGATACCCACGTTTACTGTCGTAGTTCCAACTATAGAATCGACGACAGATGCACAAGCATCCGTCGGGCAGGGTGATGTGATAATGCAATCAGTCTGTACAGTTTGCCATAGTTCAGACAGGATCATAAATTCCCACAAGACTCAGGCTGAATGGGAGACCACTGTTAATCGGATGATCAGTCATGGAGCAGTAGTATCAGATTCAGATAAGCAAATTTTGATCTTATATCTTTCTGAAACATATAAATGATAAATTACGAAAACAGCCCTGGTTTAACCAGGGCTGTTTTTTGATTCTATAAAAATATTATTGCACTCCTGCCATCCAGGCAATACTCACTGTGCCTGGACCAACATGGCTGCCAACCACAGGGCTTACTTCAGATAGGATGATCTCAACGGGGTTAAATTCATTTTTACATCGTTCCATCAGGTCTTGTGCGGTGGAAAGATCAAGAGCATGAAAAACCGAAATTCGAATAGGTTTTTGGTCACCAATACCTTCTTTTACCAGTTTCATCAAACGTTCCAATGCTTTCTTTCTGGTCACTGCTGATCCTGAGGCTTCGATTTTTCCATCACGGATCTGCAAAATTGGTTTGATGCTCAAAGCAGAGCCTAATAATCGCTTTGCGCCACCAATCCTTCCTCCCTTGTGAAGGTATTTTAACGTATCAACAGTAAAATAAACACCGATATGAGGGTATGCATCCAAAGCAGCTTGCTTCACTTCAGCCAGACTACCTCCCTTTTCCGCTGCTCTGGCTGCGGTAAGGATCATGAAGCTTAGAGCCATTGAAACGAGTCGGGTATCGAATAGATCCACGGGTTTATCGGTAAAAGCTTCAACAGCTTTTACAGCGTTAAAATATGAAGCGGATATACCAGAAGAGATTGGCAAAATCAGGATCTCAAAGCCCTCATCCAGTGCTCTTTGAATGCTTTCAGTATAAGTATGGATGGAAATTGCATTTGTGGTGGGTAATGTGTCCGATCCTTTCAATTTCGTGTAGAATTCGTCTGCCTTTATATCCAATCCATCCCGGTAACTTTTCCCATTCCAATTTAAAGTGTTAATGGGATCACTTCAATGCCGTACTGATCCACGTATTCCTGTGGTAAATATGCCGTTGAATCGGTAAATATTTTTACTTTCGCCATAATTGCTCCTTAAAATATACAATAATTTTTAGTATACCTGTAATAAGATATTTGAGTAAGCCCTTTGAAATTGCCACGAACCCAATGGCTGAAATTATTATGGATTTTCTGTTATGACTATTTTATGAAATACAACACAACAATGATCACAGAAAGCACAAGTAGGAGCATTACACCTAAACCAATGGCTATGAAAAATGGAATACGAAATGGGTCTCCCACCCATTCTCCTTGATCGTTTTGAAGATGCTGTGCGGAGACCTTCACCGCGCTAATTCCATCTTCAGCATAAAAAGGGGATTCTGAATATCCAGCATTCTGTTCAGAAATCGAGCTGGAGTTATCCGTTTGCCTAACCTGGTTGCCAGAATTTACTTGCGTTTGATTATTTGAGAAAGGACTATTGTAGAAATCAGTTTGTCTCGGTAACTCTAAAAGTAGTGAATTTTGCCTGGAGGTTTCAGCTTCATCTGAGAACGGTTTACTATCTTTTTCATATGAATCAACTTCGGAAAATTTAACACCCTGGCTATTTTGTAAGTTCAACTGCGAAATTATTGGGTTCTTCCGGGGTTTCCAATTCAGGTGATTGCATCTGAGATTGTAATACCCTAATCCCTTCAAACGCCATTTTTGAATTTGGGCAATAAACAAGGCAGTTTTGTAAAGCTTTTAATTTTTCATCTGTTGAATCAAAGCTATTGGCATACCACAGCCAGGCTTTTTCATTTTCCGGGTCTACTTCCAGGAATGGTCGCAACAATTTGCGAGCATCAAGTTTCCGTCCGTCTTTCGAAAGTTGAATTGCCTGCTGTAAAGTTACATCATCCATACAATCACCCTGAGTTCAACTATTTTGTTAGAGCAAATAAGATATTCTTATTATATGCATTAGAGAATCAATCAAGGTGCAACAGCAAATTGAATCAAAGTTGGGATAATAAAATTATCCGTATAGGTCAGCACTTCAGCATTGATCGCTAACATCTTGGAAGGTGTTAGGACAAAAGAAAATAATTGATCCTTTCCAGGAGGAATTACTAAATTGAAAGGAAATCCTTTTCCAGCATCATATTTGTTTATATGGTCTACAGCCGGTTCTGTTCCTACTACTTCCATATTATTGACGATCAATGCCGGAAGGATAACCTCGCGGACGCGGATAGGAACGGTATTCTGATTATGGATTTGCAGAAGAAGGGTGAAATCGTTGCCAGCAATGATTTGCTCTGGTGTATGCATGGTAATAATTGATGCTTCCTCTTTTGGCTGTTTGTCGGAAGGTTGAGCACTAAATGATCTCTCAGGGGAAATTCGGTTTAAATATTGAACTCCTCCTGCGACAACCAGTCCAATCAACAGGATATCTATCAGTCCAACGATGATGAACCATTTCTTGAAATTTATATTCATTAGTTAATCAGCTGATCCCAAGCGAAATTAGAGGAATTAATTCAAATCTAAAGTTAACTCAAGTATTCTTTTAGGTTCCGGCTGCGTGTTGGGTGTCGTAATTTTCTTAATGCCTTGGCTTCGATCTGCCGGATTCTTTCACGGGTAACATTGAAATACCGGCTTACTTCTTCCAGTGTGTGATCTTTCCCATCAGTCAATCCGAATCGTAACTCTAGAACCTGCCGCTCTCGTTCTGAAAGAACTGCAAGTGCACTTTGAACCTGTTCTCGTAACATCTCCCTCGCTGCAGCATCCATTGGTTCGAGAGCTTCATCGTCCTCGATAAAATCACCCAGTTGGCTGCTTTCTTCGTCACCTACTGGTCTTTCCAGGGACACAGGTTCCTCGGCTGATTGAAGTATCTTTTGTACTTTTGCTGAACTCCACATCCAACGCCGAAGAATTGCAGGATCAACAGGTTCTTTATTTGCTCTTGCTTCCAGTATTGCTTTTACATCCGCTTCCTCCAGGAATCCCCCCTCCAGGGCAAGCTCATCGTTGGTTGGTTCACGTCCGTACACCTGGACCAAATTCCTTT
Source organism: uncultured Chloroflexia bacterium (assembly GCA_963709535.1). Taxonomy (GTDB): domain Bacteria; phylum Chloroflexota; class Anaerolineae; order Anaerolineales; family Anaerolineaceae; genus PNON01. The sequence goes on from CAVPWY010000001.1 coordinate 12,708, forward strand.
GCACTCGCAGTAATTTGGATATAGATTCAAATAAGTGTACTGGAATACGTATTGTCCTCGCCTGTTCTGCGATATACCGACTGATGGATTGTCTGATCCACCAGGTTGCATATGTGCTGAATTTGAAACCTCTGGTCGGATCAAATTTATTCACAGCCCTGAGCAAACCCAGGTTACCCTCCTGGATCAAGTCCAGGAAAGAAATCCCTCGACCCAGGTATCGTTTGGCAATACTGACTACCAACCTCAGGTTAGCTCGAATAAGTGTTTGATTTGATTCATCCGTGCATCTTTGGATACTTTCCATTTCATCTTTTAATACATCCAAAGCGGGAAGTTTCAGGTGGAACAATTCCTTTGATGGAAACGTTTTATTCTTCTGAAGAAAGCTTAAAATACCCTGGGCTGTTTCCTGAGGCATTAAATACATACATAAATATACTGTAAAGGCATTCCGCACCAACCCGCCCCATAATGGATCTTTGCCCCATAATCCATTATCAAGGTATGCTCTCAAATAAGATGGGTCATCATTCTGCCACTGCAATCGCAAGACTTGGGCTTCTGCAAGGATGATGGCAGGTTCCGGTGAACCAAACCCCAGACGTTCTGCATCCTCTTCCCAGCGTTTCCAATATGTGAGCAGCTCATCATAAACACAATCATATACATTGGCATTGACCTGATCTGGGTCACAATCAACCGAACATTTTTCCCGAATGGCATCAATAAACCGGACTGCTTCGATCCTTGCTGCCAGCCGGAATTCACTATCCGCATCAAGTAAATGAATTTGGCCGATCTCTTTAAATATAATCTTACCGGGTCTTCAGAAAGCTCCATCACAGCATTGGAGGCACTTATTTCTTCCAATGCTTCAGCAGCTAACAAGTCTCCCGTTTCAGCAATGGCGGCAGAAAGTGATTGATCATCCGGCTCGTCATTCAGGATAGAGTCATCTGATTCGAATCCAAGGTCCATGACTCCGCCTGGACCAATATTTTCCTCATCGACATTTCCAGGATTGTCTTCGAAGAAATTTGGGGTCTTGCTGCTGTTCCTTTTTGTTTTTACCTGGCTTCTGGTTTTTCCTGGATCTTTTGGCGTTTGTTTTACCGGTCTTGGCATAATTGACAACTTCCTATAGTTGCTTGATTTGTTGATTGACTACAAGAGCATGATTCAATTTCAATAGGTTTTGTGTATAAGTTAACACCAAATCTTGAAAGGGGATATTTGCCTGTTGTTGACCTTGCTCTTGTTCTTCTTCCTGCAGAAAGCGAAGTTGGCGTAAACTCTCATTTATTTTATTGTGCCTCATTCTGATTACAGTTCTAAGCAAATCGCTGATCAAGTCATCCTCATTAATTTTATCCGGATTGTAAGAATCCAACAGTTTTTTCAGCGCATCTCTTTGCGGGGGTGGAATGTTTTCCAGGATATATTCACTCGGGTCCAGCTCATCTTGAGTAAGCGACTTTGAAATAATCAGGAATATTTCCATATACTCTGTATTTGAAAAATCTTTTTCACTGAGGCAGTCTAATTCTGACTGCTGCAACAGCCTGTCCATACGATATATCAGTTCAGGAATTCTGGTTAACAAAGCCAGGCAATGTTTTTCCATTTCTGAACTTGGTTCAATGATATTCCGGGCATTTTCATGATGGACATTATCTGTTATTTGTTTACTTGTGGTCCGCGAATATTGCCTGCGAACCGGCTTTATTTTTGACGGACCCATCAATGCGTCTTCATCTACGCGTAATAATCTAGCCAATCTTTGACGGTAGGTATCCCGTTCAACTGTATTGGGTACATCTTCAATCAGGGGGATCATTTGGGCAGCAATCTCATTCTTGACTTTCGGGTCATTGATGTCACGAGATTTTGCCAGAGATTCCATCACATGAATTACCAGTGGAGAGGCTTTCGAGATGATACTCTTCCATTCTTCAGGATCCCGATTTACTACTTCATCCGGATCCATGCCTTCGGGTAAAGTAGTCACTCGTATATCAGCCTGTAAACGGTTCTCATGCCTGAGAAGTCCATGGATATCAAACACAAAGTCAGTGTTATGGTCCATTGCATCCCGGGCTACTTCCAATCCCCGCAGTGTGGCTTTTTCTCCGGCTGCATCTGCATCGAGAGCTAAGATGATTCGCCGGGTGTATTTCTTCAATTGGCGAAGATGATCTTCTGATAATGCAGTTCCCATGGGAGAAACAACATTAGTAAACCCGGCTTGATGAAGAGCTGTCACATCCAGGTATCCTTCAACGAGCACAGCTTGATCTTGCAGGCGGATGGATTTCCTTGCTTTATCCAAACCAAATAGCAAGCGCCCTTTATCAAACAAAGCAGTTTGAGGTGAATTTAAGAATTTTGGCATATCATTCGGATCAAGGATCCTTGCGCCGAAACCTGCCATCTTTCCTTCGGAAGAGCGAATAGGAATCATGATCCGGTTTCTGAAATCGATCATAATATCCGCCATTTTCCCGTTCCGAGACCAACCCGCAATCTAACAGTGTACCGGTATCCACGCCACGATTTGTAAAAAAGCTCATCATCGCTTCCCATGAATCCGGGGCATATCCATAACCAAATCCTTCGAGTATTGGATCTTTCAATCCACGCTTGATATAAATAATCCAGCGCGACTTTACCTGCAGAAGTCTGGATCAACTGGTTTCTAAAAAATACCACCGCCTGTTCAAGTGTATTTTCTAACCGGTCATTTACCAATCGGGATTGATCCTGCTCAGGTGATGGTGGGGTAAGCTGCACTCCAGCACGTTCAGCCAGATACTTCAAAGCCTGGCTGAAATCCATTCCTTCCCGTTTCATTATGTACTTAAAGATGTCACCACCTTCATTACACTGTCCAAAGCATCTCCATGTTCCGCTATCAGGAAAGACTACGAAGGCAGGTGTTCGACTGTTTGGATGAAATGGACAAAATCCGCTCAGGCTTTTGCCAGAGCGGCGTAATTTGACAGTCTCAGAGACGATATCAACAATATCTATCCTGCTTTTTATTTCATCAGTCACAGTCATATTAATAATTTCGCTCTACGAATCAGTAAAGGGATTATCACCTTTATTCCGAATTTTTACCACAACGGATCATTGACAACCTGATCCATAATCCATTAGTTCAATATTCCATAGATCGCTGCGTGTAGTCGGATCCATGCCAAAACCACACATATCCATTCTTGCAGCACCCAATTCTAAAGTCTGATATAGAGGTATGGCAGGCATATCCAAAGAAAACAACGATTGCGGAATCATCTGTGCTTCGGAAAAACCAGTCTGCCCTGGTAATGCCCTGCGGGCAGCCAGGCATGCGGCATCATATTCGTTTGAACTATATCCGGTAACATTGGAACCGATCCAATTATTACCTGCATTGGGTATCTGGTCGGTTTCATAAAGGGAACAATATGCTGCAGTTCCAATATCCCATTGGAATTCAGCGATATCGAACTTTCGCCCAAATAATAATCCGTCTGGACCTGGTCCAAACAGTTTCTCGGGTGGCAGGTAAGTAATATTGACCTTAAATCCACACTTTTGCAAATCCGAAGCGATCATCTCACTGGTTTTCTTTCTCAATGTTTCATCTCTGGTCGTGAATCCAACTTCAAGCAATGCACCGGGATACACATTCTGAACCGAAAAAGCAACACGCGGGGTGGATGGGTCGTTATCATGGTCGCGCCAGCCAGCCTGTTCTAATAAAGCTGCTCCCGCAGCAGAATCATATGCTACCACTTCCAGATCCGGGGCAATTAGCGGGTCACCAGCAGGCAAGTAACTGCCGGGGATTTTTGAAAATCCACCAAGTAATTCACTATTTAGTACCTCCCGATTGATACACTGCATCATCGCCTTGCGAACAGTAGCATTCCCGAAAATATCAGGCCTATCGCCCTTGGCGACATTGTAACCATCATCATATGAAGAGGGTTTGATATTGATTGCCAACAATTCAGTGAATTGAGACATACCAATTACTGCATTTAATTTACCTGCACTTTTCAATTCCATCATGGCACTCAATTGGCTGTCCAGCATAGTGGATTGATCTAAAACATCACATTCGCCATTGATTAGTGCTTGCAGGCTTTGTTCAGGGTTTATTCCGAGGAAGCGAAAAGTTACCACATCTACTTTTGGTAAACCCTCAGCTGCACGGAAATAGTTCGGATTCTTGCTGAGTAAAATATGATCACCCCGCACCCATTCAGTGATAATGAAAGGTCCCCAACCCACCGGTTTTTCGGCTATTTGTGGATCCGAGATTAAAGTGGAAGGATCCTTTCCTGACATGAGATGACTTGGCAACGGCAGCCAGAACCTTGTCGAATACTGCTGGTCAAGAAAACCTGGCAGACCCTTCCATTCAATGTTAAGTTCATCAACTGCGGTATAAGATGCAGTTCGATGAACGATTCCCTTATTAGCAGGTATCTGCTGAGATGAAGCCAGCGAATATGAATAGATTGAATCTTGAGCAGTTAGTGGAGTACCATCTGACCATTTTATACCCGGCTTTATTTTGAACCGAACAACAAGTTGATCCATCTGGACCGGAGCTTTACCATCGTACTCAATACTGCAATCAGATGATGTGCATCCACTGGGCAATATTTTGACACCTTTTTGGAGTGTCATTAAATTCCCTTCTGCATCCACCAGATCCATACCCTCTTTGACTTCCAGAGAAACGATTGTGGCATCACTATCAGCAAGACTCGGTAATTTCTCCAGCAAGACCGGAATATATTGATAGTTTATATAATCGACTGGTCCATCATAAATGGCTTCCAATATCGACCACATGGATTGACTATAGCTGCCATTATAAATAAACAGGCTGGATGGTTCCTGCCCTAAACATATGGTAAGATTTTTTGGAACCGGTGTAGATGTGGGTGGTATTGGCGTTTGTGAAGGTACAACTGTTGTCAACTCAGCTGTTGGTGTAACTGCTGGTGATGGTGAACAACCGGTAACCAGGAGAAATATAAATAATATTCCAATGAATGTGACGATTTTATGTTTTTGCATATTATCCCAATTTAATTAATAGGTGGTTTATTATATTTACTTTACGGCTTAATTCACTCAAATTGCCCTATTCTTAGTATGTTTTGGTGATAAAAGAAGGATTTATTAACGTTTGCAGACATCTCTGATTACAAATTATACACCAGTCGGGAATTAGCTTTTATGCATCAGGACAAAATATCCATCGTGGTAAATAAGAATTCATAACAGCTTATTAAATTAGGCATAAAAGCTCCCTAATTATCATTGGGAGCTTTTATGTAATGAGAATTCCGAGGTAGTCGTCTGAATACAATATTCTAGTGGTCTTTAAATTTCGAAATTGCTGTATATGCAAGGCCAATTGTAGCAATTGCCATTCCAGCTACTGAGGCCCCGTACGATAAGAAATTCAAGAAAAAAGTTGATTCAAGGATCTTGATCACCATTAAAAAAGGAAGAACGACGCCCATCACCATTAAGAGTGCGCCTAACCAGATCATCCTTTTCGGGGTTAGCCATCTCATTTTAGTAACCAGCACTTTACAATGTGACCGGGTTCCGGTTCAAAATCTGGTGGAACTTCCACGTCGCACAATCCCAGCATGACATGCGGACAGCGCGGGTGGAATCGGCAACCTGTCGGCGGGTTGATCAGGCTGGGTGGTTCACCGGGTGGAACAGCTTTTTGGATCAATGCATTTTTTGCATCCGGATCAGATGTCGCTTCGAGCAGGGCGAAGGTATACGGATGTTTGCTGTTTTGCAGCACCTGCTTCACATTCCCTTTTTCAACCACCTGTCCAGCATACATGACAAAGATCTGTTCAGAGAAGTAACGAACTGTCGAAAGGTCATGGGTAATATAAATTACACCCAGGTTGTGCCGTTTCTGGAGACCGCGCAGCAGCTTGAGTATCTCTACCCTGACGGAAGCATCCAACATGGAAACAGGTTCATCTGCGATCAGCAGTTTTGGGTTCCATGATCATGGCCCTGGCAATCACAACCCGCTGCTGTTGTCCGCCGCTTAATTGATGCGGAAATTTAACCATGAATTCTTCTGCCGGGCTCATTTTTACTTCTTCAAGAGCCTTCTTTACACGGTTGAACCGTTCTTTGGGATCTTTAACACCATTGATCTTCAATGGCTCTTCCAAAATGGCTTGAATACTCATGAAGGGTGGCATGGCGCCGTACGGGTCCTGTTGTACATACCCAACCTCGGACCGGTAGGCTTTTAAATCATCTGCTTTCAAATTGTTGATCAAATCCCCTTCAAAAATTACTTCACCCTTGGTTGGCCGATTCAAGAGAAGGATCGTACGCATTAGGCTGGTTTTTCCGCAGCCACTTTCGCCTACGATCGCTATGGTTTGTCCATTATTCAAGTCAAAGGTGATCCCATCAACAGCACGCACATAACCGGTGTGCCTGAAACCCCACTTCCTGAGTTCGAACCAGACATGCAAATCATTGACATTTAGTAGCAAATTATTATTCAACGTTTCACCGGCTGGTACAACCGGGGGCGTATTTTGTTTTGTTTCAGGATTTTTTATTGTCATCATCCGCTCCCTTTATACATGTAACCAGCATTTCACCAGATCGTCGCCAATCTTTACGGTTGGCGGTTCTTCCACGCATTTTGCAAAGCGGCGTGGACATCGATCAGCAAATCGGCAGCCGGTGGGTGGTTTGATCAAACTGGGTGGCTGTCCAATGATGAAATCAGGTTCTTCGTTTCCGCGAAGTTTGGGTACACTTGCCATTAGTTTAGCCGAGTATGGATGACGGGGTTCTTTGAAGAAAGTGGCTGCATCGCTGACCTCCACGATCTGACCTGCATACATCACCGCCACCCGATCAGCAAGTTCACTGGATGTGGCAATATCGTGAGTGATCAGTACAAAGCTGGTATCCAACTCACTTTTAATGCGTTTAAGCAAATTGAAGATGTTGGCTTGGGTCAAAACATCCAGTGCCGAAGTTGGTTCATCTAATACAACCAGGGCTGGAGCAGTAACCAAAGCCATGGCCAATGCCACACGCTGGCGCATACCACCCGAAAGTTCAAAGGCATAACGATTGATAAAATCCACCGGAACACCCACATGTTGGAACATCCGGATGGCCTGTTCAAGCGCTGCTTCTTTTTTAACTCCATAATGAACCAGCATTGGTTCTGATACTTGATCACCTACGCGCAAAACTGGGTTGAGGGAGTTCATCGCTGCCTGCGGCACAAGAGACATCTTGATCCAACGGATCTGCTTCCGGTATTCTTCATCAGACAGAGCCATCGTTTCAATGTCATCCAGGTAGACTTTGCCTGAGTAATGTTCCACATTGCGGGGCAGTAAACGCAGGATAGCTTTTGCAAGGGATGTCTTGCCGCAACCAGATTCACCTACAACCACAACAGCCTGGTTGGATTTCAACTGAAAGTTTACCCCATCCACTGCCTGAACAGTCCCTTTCGTTGTTCGGAAATGGAGTTTAAGATCCTGTACATCTAGTAAGTATGGATTCTTTGCCATGATTTACATTCCTCTCAATTTGGGGTTAAAGATTCTGTCGAGAGCAAAACCCAGCATGGCAAAGCCAAGGCCGGTAATCATCAACAAAACTGCAGGTTCGAGGGTCCAATAATAGAATCCTTTATATAAGGCATTATAGGTCTCTGCATCATTAATGATCTTACCCCAGGTGGGGAGCACTGGATCTCCCAGCCCCAAAACAGCGAGTGAAGCTTCCAGGAAAACATAACCAGGTACAGCGGAGACCAGGGCAGGTACAAGCAGAGGAATGATGCGCGGGATCAGGTATTTGAAAATGATCCGCCAGTTGGATGCCCCATAAGCTCGTGCCGCTTCAATATAGGTGGATTCCTTCACTTGCATGAAGATCGCCCGGTCTGTTTTAATCTGACCGGTGAATATGCTGAGTGCGATCGTCACACCCAGTATCACCCAGATACTTCGAGAATAAAACGCTCCAACCATGATGAGGATGGCAAGGAAAGGCAGCACCAGGTTGATCTCTGTGATGCGTTGGATCAATTCATCCAACCAACCGCCAAACCAGGCGCCAATGGCTGCAATGATCATGGTAAGCAATGAAGTCCCAAATGCAGCCAGCAAACCAAATGCCAGGGCAATGGGTGCACCCCACAAGATGGCGACAGTCAGGTCACGCCGGGCATGGTCGGTGCCGAACCATCCGGCAACTTTCCCATGGGAAACGAATTCAACATTAATATCGGAATCTTTCTCAAAAGTGACACCTTTGATGATGAGCTTGTAAGCACCTTTTAGTGGGATTGTTGGGTTAGATTCCGGAACAGAGAAGATGCCTTCTACAGGATTGATGATCTCCTGTTTCATAATACGATTGACCCGTTTTACCAACCTCTCATCTTGAGAAAATCGGTATGTGGTCTTTGCATTTACTCCCATATCCGTGATCTTTATCTCAGTGCCATCCGGTTTAAGCATGGTCACATTGACAAAAGGAGGTTTGGCTGCATAATTGGCCGTAAAGTAAAGGAATAACTCCTGGGGAAAATCATCAAAACTATAATCATATTCATATTCAAAATCGATGTTCGCAGTACCATCTGGTTTTGGGGTAACTGTTTTTGTAAAATGCTCATCTTCCCCGCCTTTAACTGCAAATGATTCGGGAAGTTTGGTCTTTGAAAACCAGTTGTACCAAACCGGAGGTACATTCTTCGGATTTTGATACCAGACTTCTTCACCCCCGCGCCATAACCGGATGGCTTCGCTGTACGGGATCTTGATCATGGCATAGATAGCCAGGAGTACAAGCAATAAAACGATAACCGCGCCAAAAATTGCGGATGGATATTTTTTAATTTCACGTAATGAATTTTTGAGACTATTCATTATTGAGTTACTCCCTCCGCCAATTTTCACCCGTGGATCCACGATGGCATAGACAAAATCAAGCAGGAAGACGGTCATTGCCAGCAAATAGGCATAAATGATGGTCGAACCCACGATCACCGGAGTATCGTAAAAACCGATCGCCCGGAAAATCGTCCGCCCGAGACCAGGCCAGAGGAATACAGTTTCAGTGATCGTGGCACCTGTCCATAATGTGATGAGTAATAAAGCAAAGTTGGTGATGATGGTAGGCAGGGTGGGGCGTAGGATATACCGTCTTTCAATATCCCGCGATGTCAGACCCTTGGCTTTGGCCATATCCACATAGTCTTCACTGGAATAGATCAGGAAGAAAGTCCGCCAGGTGTAAATGCTCAAGAAAGAAGGAGCTGATAATGAGGGCTGATCCGGGCAGGATCAGATGTTTCAGAACATCAAGCGAATAACCAATGGTGGTATCGGGAGGAGGTGAGGAGACCATGCCTCCAAATGGGAGGATTTTAAAAACTGCAGCAAAGATAAGAATGAAGAAAATTCCATAAAACCAGGGCGGGGCTGCGGATGTCGGTGAAAGGGTTATCACCGCCTTATCCCAAAAGCTGCCATACTTGCGAGAAAGGATGAGCGCCAGGAATACACTGGAGAAGAACAGGATCAATTGAGATGAACCCATTAATAGTAAAGTGGCTGGTAGTCGTTCAAGGATGATGGCACGGACGGTCTTTGATCCATGATCGCTGACCATATAGATAGCCCGGCCAAGGTTGAGGGTAAGAGCATTTTTCAAATAGCGGAAAGAACGTACGATAAAAGGTGTATCCAGCCCTTGCCGTTTTATCTCCAGGGCGATCATCTCTTCCTGCATGGCTTTGCGGGCATCACCAGTCATGGGTTTATTGGCTGTCATTGCAGCCACCTTCGCTATTGTGGATTCACGGATATCATTCCGCATCATCGTATCCACATAGCCGCCCATATTGGCGATCAGGATGGTTGTATATACAGCAATGACAATCGTCACGATCATCATGAGCACTCTAAAGCCCATGAATCTTGCCAGCCTTGCCAGGGTTGCACCGGCTACAGATTTTATTTTTGTCGGTTGGGTTTCGGTTGAATCTGAGTTCATTAAATCTCCTCTACTATCTGGAATAATAGGGGCAAGTACAAGTACTTGCCCCTATTTTTTTACAGATTACCTTGAACTCTATTGGGTTACGAATTCAAGAGCGGAGAAGGTTGGTTGGTTGACAACACTTGGAACCACAGCAATTTCGAGCTTATTGGAGCCAGCTGCGAGTTTGCCAGATTCTTCGGCTGTCAGGGTAAAGACGTAATGACCTTCCTCAGCGGCGGTAGCTTCGGCAACCAGGACGGTTTCACCGGCACCATTGTAGAGGATGGCTTTGACATATTTGACATCAGCATTGAGGTATGGCTCACCCTTGAAGGTTACATACACATCAAATGCAGCTTCCTGTCCGATGGTGACAGATCCTGGGCCGTCAAGTTCAACTTCGGCAACTTTGGGTTCACCATAATTGGACCAGCGGTCAGCCAGATCTGGGTAGTCAGCAAAGTGCTTCAAGGTCAAGGTTTTCTCAGTCATGAAGACTTTATCGACGAAGTAGGCACCAGTGCCTAACCAGAAGTGTTTGTGCTCATCATAGAATGCCTTGTAATTGGCATAGCGGGCAGCAGCTTCATCCGCTGTTATGTAAGCACCCATGGTTGGGGCGTACGGGATCAGTTTGTCGGTAATGGCTTTATCCAGGTGCTTGGCAAGGATCTCGATGGATGGACCACCAATGAAACTGGTCTCTTCGATTTTGGCAGGTTCAGCCTTGTCGATCGAGTATGCCAGTTCACCAGCAGCTTCAGCTATATTGCCGATTGCCATTGCATGCCAGGCAGCTTCACCAAAGTTCTGTGGATTTGGCCATACAGGCCAAATGAGCAGTTCAGCATCAGTCAGTACTGTATCGCTATAGTAATCGACGACCAATGGATCGGTTGAGACGATCTTAAATCCCTTGAAGGCACTCATGAATGATTCGTAGATCGGGACAGCCTGTTCATCATAGATGGCACTTTCCGTGTTCGCGCGATCAAATCTCATGATAAAGCTCATGACGATATCGGCGACAGAGAAAGTGGAGCCATCGTGCCATTTGACAGTTTTATACAGGTCAGCCGGATAGTACATGGTGACTTTGGATTTTGCTGTTGAGCCTTCGGGGAACTTGGTGGCAGCAGTGATGAAGGTCTGAGTTTTTGCATCCCAATCGACCCATGCGTCGCCATGGAACCTTGATTTCAGGTGCGAAATTCAATGTCACCCAATCGAGGGTCTTGCCAACAGCAAGTCCTTCCAGAACGGTGACTTCCATTTTTTCCATGCGCAGCGGCCAAACGAGACCGGTGAATGGATCGTACATGACATCACCACTCATGGTTCCACGATAGGCGCCAGCGATCATAATGCCCAGTTGGAGCCTGCAATGGGGTTCCATGCCTGACCAAACAGGTCCTGGGTAGCCCATCTGAATGTGCCGCCTTCCTGTCCTTCGAAAGCGTAGAGTGTATGGCCAGATCTGAGCGCCTTGAACACCGGCAGCCAGGTCAGCAGTTGCAACTGCATTATCGGCATAGGGTAGGAAAGCTTTGCCATCGATCAGCCACACCTGCAGGGAGTCCTGAAGGGAAAGTTCCATGGCGCGTTTCATCATTTCTTTGCGCTCGGCAAGGTCTTTATATAAAGCGTTGCAACAGATCATCGCCCAATTTCTGAATTCAGGATCCGGAACATTGGAGAACCAGGCCGGGATACCCTGGAGGCTGGAGGGCAGGTACATTTCCTGGAACATGTTGGCTTCATCACGGTCGATGATAGTGGAAGACCAGGCAGCGGTGTAGAGATGCCATTGGCCTTCTTCAGGAACGGAACCGATCCAGATCGGGGAAGCTTCTGAACCCTTCTTATACTGGCGATCAACGGTGAAACCAACAGCTTCAAATTGGGTGGCAGCATAGTCACCAATGGGAAGACGGGTCTTGTCTAAGTCATTGCGGATAATGAAAGTGAGGACAATGGGTGCACCATCTGCCTAAGTCCATTTTCCATCAACCAGTGTAGCGCCCATGCCTTCCATTTCGGCAGTGATGACTTCTTTAGCCTTGTCGAAGTTGTAGGCGTATTTGGTTTCCAGGCTGCGGGCTGTATCAATCAGGTCAACATAGTCCGGACCCTGGGTCTGGATGGCAAACAATTTGGCTAACGCACCACCATTATAGATTTCCTGGTTGATGTAATTGCGGTCAATCAGCCAGTTTGTGGCTTCGCGGATCTTGCGATTGCTGAATGGATTCAATCTGCCATCTGCAAAGATAGCCGGGTTGAAGAGAATGTCATAATACAGGCCATTGGCGGTCGAGTATTTGACGCCAGATTCTTTAATGGCAGGGAGGTCTGCAGAAGAAAGGCCATCTGCGTAGAGATCAATAGCGCCTGCGCCAATTTGAGTCAGGGCGGAGCCAGAATCGACTACGGAGAAGACTACCTCATCCAACCAGCCACCATGGCGGGTTACTAGGGACAGCGGTAGTTCGGGGAGGAACTTCAGTAGGAGCAGGTGCGGCAGGTGCAGCGGGAGCAGCAGGTGCAGCAGGTGCAGCCGGTGCAGCAGGAGCAGCAGGAGCAGCAGTTGGTGCTGCAGCTGGCGTGCAGGCAGCTAATAACATGCTTGCCATAATCAAAATACTAATTAAAGGTAATACGTAACGCTTCATTATTTTTCTCCTCTTTAATAGATGTTTTAAGGGTTTGGATTTGCCTACAAATTAACCACGTACATCTTAATATGTAAACCACCTCCTTGATTTTCGGTTAAATACTCTTCCTTGGAAAATTATGATCAAGTCATTTAATCATTATACTCAATTAAATTACGAAAATACTAACATATTTGGATATTTAAGTCAAGAAATCCTAATGTTTATCAAAATTCTCTTATTTTGGTTTCAAGCAGCACAGTGTCCATTATGTTTTACTTATTATTCAATATTATTGAGTCACCTTGAGAAACCACAATTCGACGAACACACAGAAACCGGCTTTAGCCTTCAGGAATTATTTAATCGATATGCAATTACACCATATGGCAGGCAACGAGGTGACCCGGGGTAATTTCCCTTAATTCAGGTTTTTCTTCCGCACAAATAATTCCTGCAAATGGGCATTTAGTTCTAAAACGGCAGCCAGATGGGGGATAAATTTGGGAAGGGGCATCTCCTTCGATAATAATTCTTCGACGTTTTTTTTCTGTGACTGGATCAGGGACCGGAATTGCCGATAAAAGCACCTTGGTATAAGGGTGCAACGGTTTTTGGGAAATTTCACTTCTTCCACCCAATTCCACGATCACTCCAAGATACATTACAGCCACCCTGTTACTGGCATGCTGGATCAAAGATAGGTCATGGGAAATCATCAAGTAAGTCAGGCCAAGTTTGGTTTGGTCTTCTTCAATAATATTTAAGTATTTTGCCTGAACCGACATATCCACCATGGAAAATGGATCATCGAAAATGATGAATGGTGGATTAAAGGCAAGTGCCCTTGCCAGATTTAACCGCTGTTTTTCCGCACCAGATAATTCATGCGGGTACCGATTAATATATCCAGGGTTTAATCCAACATGGTCAAGCAGCCCTTCAATTCTTTCCATGACCTCATTTTGATTTACAGAACCCGGTAATCTTAAATTTCCACCTATAAACTCGCGGACAGTCTTTTTGGGATTTAAAGTCGCCATGGGATCCTGTGAGACAATTTGCATACGTCTGGAAATATCTGCTACATCCAATCCTTCAACATCTTTTCCTTTATAGTACACATGTCCCGATGTAGGCTTGGTAAGTTGGACCATGCATTTTGCCAGAGTAGTTTTCCCGCACCCTGTCTCTCCAACCAAACCCAGCACTTCTCCTTGGAATATATCCAGGCTGACATCGTCCACGGCGTGAATATCTCCAGTTTGTCTTTGGGAACCGAAACCTCGTGGGAGTGGATAATGTTTTACAAGGTGATCCAGGTGCATGATGATCTGATTCTCAGTGTCTGGCATTATATTCGCGCCTTTCCTGTCTTCAGATCAACCCAGCAAGCGACACTGTGGTCAATTCCGACTTCTTTCAGTACAGGGTTCACAACTTTACACCGATCGACTGAAAATTTACACCTTGAGAGAAATGGGCAAAGATTAGGCTTTTCTGTGAAGATTGGGGTAAACCCATTCATATAATCCAGTTTGGAATGCTGAGAATCATTGAATCTGCGCTGGCTGCCAAATAATCCTAGTGTATATGGATGTTCCTGGATTTAAGAATATTTCTCCAACCGATCCTTCTTCTACAATAAAACCACCACATAGAACCAGTACTCTTTGAGCCATGGATGCAATCACAGCCGGGTCATGCGATGAAAATAAAGTTGACTACACCATTTTCGATCCGCATTTGATTAATTAACTCAATGATCTGAGATTGATGAATAACATCCATTCCAGCAAATGGTTCATCCAGAATTAATAGCTTAGGGTTACTGGCTATGGCATGGCCAAAAGAAACAAGTCTTCCCTGTCCATAAGAGAGATTTGTCGGGTTATCATCTATGCGAACAGCTGCGTCTGGAAAACCGATACTTTGAAGGATTCCTATGGCTATGGTACGCGCTTCATCCTTTTTCTTCCCAAGTTGGGTAATTATTCTCTCAATGATTTGTTTCCCGATTGAATCCCCTGAAATCTGGGAATTGGAATCCTGCATAACAATTCCAATATTCTTCTCGAGCAATTTAATATCTTCTGACCTTAATGCAGCAACCAATTCTCTTCTAAGGAAAACCAACCTCCCGGATATCACCATTGGTCCCGGAGGTATTAAATCACGGGTGATCGCACTAAACAAAACACTTTTCCCACTGCCGCTTTCACCTAAAATTCCGACAGTTTCACCTTCTGTCACCTTAATGTTTACCCCATTTAATACATAGATACTCCCTTTGGAAGTATTTATTCTTAATTCCAGGTTTTCGGCTTTAAGTATATCTGTCAAAGATGTGATCCGATCTATTTAAGAATTGGTAAAATTCCTATATATCCAAATTATCTTCTGAATAAAAAGTATAGCCTTCAATATGGGCTGTGTCAACAAATCCTGTTGATTATTGATCCGGTGTTAATCCTAATTACAGCTATTCTTCTTGACGCACACTACCCCTTATGCTATCCTCATAAAGATACATTGATTTGACCATGGGTCAGGAGAATGAAATGAAAAGAATTTCTACGATAATATTTCTGCTTGGATTTTTATTGATATTGGTATTAACGGGTTGTAAACGGTCTGTTCCTGTAACCCCCGGAACGGTTCTGCAAGATCTTCCTACCCTGGTAGAAACCACCGGAAATAAAGCTCAAGAACAAATTAGTGCAACCCAAACAGAAATGAAAATCCTGACAACTACACCAAAACAGGATCTGATAAAGTCCCCCACCTCAACAGAGAAACCAGAAAGCAAAACAACACCCGTTGATATAATCGCTACATTTACACCTACGATCCCAATAACTCCAACTGCAGAAGAAATGCTTGTTCCCACTATTTCCAGACCCGTATCATACATATTACAGGAGAATGAAACTCCCTATTGCATCGCCCGTAGATTTAACGTGGATATAGGTGAACTTCTGAGTATCAATGTTCTAACCACAGAAAGTCAACCAACTGCAGGAACTTCACTAAAAATTCCTTCAACAAATCATCCATGGTCATCTGGATCCATTGCATTATTACCTCATCCAACCCTGTATACAGTTAGAAATGGAGATACTTTATCGGGAATAGCCTGCTTATTTGGTGATGTAAGCCCCGAAGCGATCATATTTGTAAATAAACTGACTGAGCCAGTCACATTACAGAGCGGTACTGTTATCAATATTCCTTAACTCAGACTTAATCGCCAAACGGGAGGCAGCAGCCTCCCGTTTAAATTTCCTTTGAAGATCCTTATGAAAAAAGAGAACCCACTAGAGTTTACTACCCTGCATACTGAAATCGGTTATCAAGGAAGAGCCTTCACAGTAAGGAAAGATACCCTGAAGCTGCCCGATGGCCGTGTAACGATCTATGACATTATTGACCATCCTGGTGCTGTAACAATTATCCCTGTCGATACGGATGGAAATATATACTTTGTTCGACAATTCCGACCAGCCACCGGTGAGGTCCTTTTGGAATTGCCTGCTGGCACCCTTGAAAAAGGAGAAGATCCGTTGGAATGTGCAGCGCGGGAAATTCAGGAAGAGACTGGCTTTGCTGCAAGGAAATTCATATCCCTTGGTGCTGTCTGGTTGGCGCCAGGTTATTCGACAGAATACTTGCATTTCTTTTTAGCTACGGATCTATATCCATCCCCCAAACAGGGCGATGAAGATGAGTTCATATCTGTTGATGTGATTCCTTATGTAAAGGCGTTGGAGATGGCGCGATCAGGTTTGATAAAAGATGGAAAGAGCCTGGCGGGGTTGTTTTTGATCGGTAACAAAATGCAGGAACGAAACTCTAATCGATTATCGTAATTCCTTCACTTTTTAATCGTTCCTGGATCATATTGATCAAATCTAATTTAATATTTGCACCATGGCCCAGAGCAGCATGCGAGACGATCCGCAATTCCACCTTTGATGTGGTCAAGTCTGACGTGCTCAATATTTGCCAGGGTTCGATCAGGTCATCCACTAAATGGTAGGCTTCTTCTCCGAGCGATCTTAAGACCTCGATCGTATGTGTCAGGTCGGTAACGGAGATATAAAGGGAGATATTCACCAGGGAGAATTTTCCGCGGCTGAAATTTCGTACGATGCGAATTTCTCCATTTGGAAGTGTGTATTGTTCGCCTGAAGGTGCTCGTACAATGGTAGCGGTCAGGTTTACCTCTTCGATCACACCCTGGATGTTATTTCCGGGAATGATAAACTCCACCTTTTCTCCAATATCAAATGTCTCGCTGAATAGAAAACCCATACCTGCAAGCAGGTCACTTACTAATGGTCTCGCACCTAAACCAAATGCAGCGCTAAACAAACCCAGGATCCAAATCAGTGTACTGGCCGGGATGAACAGAGACAATGAGATCATTCCCGCGATGAGGAATACGATAAAACTGATCAGACTGCCTATCAGTACCTGCAATTTTCGAGTTCTCTCTTTGGACGGTCTCCGGCTTTTGGGAGCAAACCGTGTAAGTGTTAGTATTCTGCGCACTAAATACCCGGTGATCCAGGAGATGATCCATGCCAGGAAGAAAAATCCGATGATCAACAGGATCGTCGTAGTATCAGGCATTGAAAAAGAAAGAGTACTTGAAGGGGTAGTCATAAGGTTAACATTATAGTACTGCTGATGAATATATGTTTGGAGAAACAATCAGAGTGAGGCAATGCTTGTCAGATCAGGTGAAGAAACTGAAGGATATAAACCAGCAGAGGTGTGATAAAAAGTGCAGGAATAAAGCTACCGACCCGAATTTTGTACATATTTAATACACTGCTGATCCCCACGGCCATTAATACCAATCCTCCTGCAGCCGTCATTTCGGATAACATCAGCCCAGTAGCTATCGGTTTCAATTGGTACGCAAGTAATGTAATTGCCCCTTGATATACCAGTACCGGCAGCGCGGAAAAAGCTACGCCCACTCCCATGGTGGATGCAAATGACATCGTGATAAAGCCATCCAGAATGGATTTAACGATCAACATTTGAGTGTCACCTGTTAATCCGCCCTGTATTGACCCAAGGATGGCAATCGGCCCTGCACAAAAAAGAACAGATGCAGAAAGGAATCCACGGATGAATTTCTCTTGTCCGCCTTCTTCTTTTTGCGGAAGAATCCTGCGTTCCAACCATCCGCCCAGGTTTGAGAATCCTTCCTCGATCTTCCACCACTCTCCAAGCAGGCCTCCAATAAGCAAACCACCCAGGGGAATGATGGAATTAGTGGTTTTCAAGAACATTTGAATACCCAACGCAATAACAAACAATCCCATACCAGCGATGACTGTGTTTTTTACGCGTTCAGGTAACCGGCTGCCCAGGAATACACCAAGACATCCTCCAACGATGATAGCAGCAAAATTGATCCATGTACCTAACATAATTGGTCTATTCTACAACAGGTTTGGCAATCATGTCAGGGGAATCGGAAATACGGAGGATATTGCTATCTAAATTCCCACTTCAGCCAATCCGGGTTTATCAGTATAGATCATTCAGTTACAGTCAATTCCAGAAGATCACTGATCTGTTCATTCCCGGCGAGATCGGCTGCTGTAAACTGAAAAGTATGCTTACCTTTTTCAGCAGTCCATAGATAACCAAATGGTTGGGATTCCAATTTTATGGTCTGGGTCCCATCGATTATGAGAATGACATCTTTTATTCCAGTTTCATCGCGGATATCAGCGGTGATCAATACCTGAGGTTTTTCGCTTATCTTTATCTCAGTAGAATTGGCAGAAGATTTGATATTGATAACGGGTGGATTGTTATCTACAGTCACCTGAATGGTTCTTGTCGTTAATCGATTTTCAGCCCCAATTACCTGGAGCCTTAACGCATATAAACCGTTGAGTCCAGTGGTGTCCCAATCAACCAGGGGCCCCTCAACTACGGGTTTAATCCGGTTACTCCTACCTGCACCCATTCTTTCGGGTTCAATCCTTTTCCAGCTTCCACTTTGTAAGATGTGAAGCTTTGACTGCTTGCGGTACCGGTAATGGTAACTTTCCCATGGATGTATCCAAACATGGCCGGAGACGTGAAATGGATAGACGGGTTGTCCAATTCTGTTCGGACTGCATCATAAGAGTCCGGGAGTAATGGTAAGCCAGCTTTTACCGCCCATGCCTGATATTCTTTCGGTACTGCCAGAAATATTTTTTCGGTGATCATTTCCGGTGGAGTAAAAACGGTCGCCAATTTTCCTGTTTCAAAATTGATAGCTGCTTTTAAGTATAGTGAGTCATACTGTCTGGGTTCATTCCCGTTGATAAATATCTCTGGTACGATATTTGTGCAATCAGCAGTTGGAAGTAAACCGGATGGGTCGCAGACATCCATATGTGTCATCCCTGGCGGCTCCTGCCAGGAAGTTGATGAAAGATCCCTGGTGCTATATTGCATTAGGGACCGCCATATACCCGCTGCCCATCGTGGATTAATTTCCTGATCTACATTGTTATTTGTTTGATTTCCAACCCAGGAGACAATTACCCTATCAGGAGAATAACCAACTGTCCATGCGTTCTTTTTGTCTATCGTTGAGCCAGGTTTTGCTGCAGAAGTACGACCTATTTGCAGAAAACTTGGGTAACCCATACTTGGAGCTCGGGCAAGATCATCGCTTAAAACGTGGTTTACCAAAAATGCTAATTGTGGACTGACAATCGGAACTAATTCGGGACTCTGCCAATCCAGGATTTTCTTCCCTCTTTCATCCCATACATTGATGACAAATAAGGCATTAATAAAAGTACTATCATTTCTCAGGGAAATCTCACCAGCTTTTGTCCCCATATTGGCCAGGATTCCGTATGCTCCTGCCAAATCCACAATTGAGGTGCTTACATCAGGGTATGGTACCGTTTCCGTGACTTCCCTGCTTACTCCGAATCCAAATGATTCCATTAACCTGGTGAAGGATGACATACCGGATTGAGCAAGAATATTCCGAATAGGGATCAGATAATCATTTGATAATGCGGTCCTGATTCGGACTGGGCCATGCGGTACAAGAAGTGTTTCTAAATCTCCCTGTACATCACTTTCTGCCACATCCCATACCATTGTAGCCGGGCTCAATCCCTGAACAAATCCATTCAGATAGATAAATGGAGTGATCAAACTTCCTATCGGCAAATTCGAGCTGGAACGACTATCGTTTCCTACCTGATCAGTTTCAGAATATGCAAGCACCTGTCCATTTCTTGGATCAAGAATTAATGCTGCTGAACGAATACTACCATCTGGTAGAGGTGTCATAGGTGGTAAAACAGGTAATAATCTCCCGGCAGGACACCCTTCGGGTGATGCAATTTGATTATCTTGAATTTGTGATAATGCTTTTGTTGATTCTGTTAGTACGCATTCGGTCTGCCCTTGAAGATCGCTGTCGAGAGTTGTTTGTACCAGCAATCCACCCCTTTCTACAGTATTTTTACCAAGTTCAGACTCGAGCTGCTTGATTGCCTCCTGAACGAAAATTGACCATTTATGTGAAGGATTATCCTGCTTCGGGGTGATAGATATTGGGACTTGTATTGCTGTTTTGAATATTTCAGTGGTGATCATCCGTTGGACTGCCATTTGTTTTAATACTTCCTGCTGTAAGACTTTTGCTCCCGCAACTGAATCCCATGGGTTTATAGCTGGAGCAAGGCTTACACCTGCAAGCATCGCCGATTCGGGTAATGATAAATGAGTGCAGGCTTTCCCCAAATAAGTCTGCGCTGCAGCCTCAACACCGTAAGCAAAATTACCAAATTCGACACTGTTTAAATACCATTCCAAAACTTTTTGTCTACCATAAATGGATATTGCCTGGGAAGCTAATAACCTTTCCCTTATTGCCCTTTTAATATCTGGTCTTTCATTTGATAATAGCAAACTAAAAACAAGCCGCTGCGCGATGGTTGGGTGTTCATTCGGGTTAAAAGTTCGCAGGGAAAACCCGGGACTGGTCCAAAAGTCCGGTTCGGTGGAGGCGATCACAGCGTTAATTAAGTCTTCCGAGACATGTTCATCTTCTGTCAGCGTAATTGAGCGGTACTGGCGTGTTATTCCCGGTACGGATAATTCCGCAAGGACTTCTACTCCAGATCGATCCATCAATCGGGTCGGGTGTGCGAACACCCCTTTTTCAGTATCAAGCAGCGTTTCCAGGTCTCCGATTACTGGTAAGTCTTTCGTAATTATTGAATACTGCCAGGTGATCAGAAATACTGTTACCGAGAAAAGTAGAATGATGACAAGTAGAACTGTAAATCCAAACCTTCCTGCAAACGCACGTCTTGCATCGGAAGATTGATTTCTGCGCTGGTTGCGGGCTTTTATTTGCAAAAAAGTCTGTAACTTATTCATCTATTTTGCTTTTTGTCGTATTTTATTCTGATGGTTTTACCATGCGTGTAATCGCATCTGTCATTCTGGCAACTCGCACAATTTGCATAACATCGTGTACCCGGATGATGGACGCACCCCTCACAATGCCAACTGCTACCGCCGCTGCAGTTCCTTCAATTCGATCAGATGGCGGTAAATCCAGGGTATAACCAATAAAGGATTTACGGGATGGACCAATTAATACCGGATAACCAAGGTGAACAAATCTCATTCAACCTGTTGATCAATTCCAAATTCTGGTCAATGGTTTTCCCAAAACCAATTCCCGGGTCCAGTATGATGTGGTCTTTTTCTATACCAGCCTTTGTTGCAATACTTACAGAATCCAATAATTCTGCTGAGATATCAGCAATCAGGTCGTTGTAAACAGATCCGATATATCTGCCACCCAGACGAGTTTGTAATTCAGCTTCAGCCGGTTTACTGCGATTATGCATTAAAACCACCGGCGCTTTTGCCCTGGCAGCCACTGAAGCCATTTTGGGGTCTGCCCTCAACCCCCAAACATCATTGATCCAATCAGCACCTGCACTCAGCGCTGCTTCTGCTACTTCAGATTTGTAGGTATCCACCGAAATTGGCAGATAGGTTTCCTTTCTCACAGCTTCGATAACCGGTAGGACACGATCCAATTCTTCCTGCCATGATATGACCTGTGACCCTGGCCGTGTGGATTCTCCCCCGATGTCGATAATATCAACGCCAGAGTTGATAAAACATCTGACTTGGTCAAGCGCTTTTTTTTGCACCTCCGAACCAGCCAAAATTCCATCCCCGGAAAAACTGTCCGGAGTAACGTTAATAATACCCATCACGTATGTTTTTTCTCCCCAGCGGAAATTTGAAAGGTCTGCCATATTAATTCTCAACCTTGCGAATACCAGAAAGGCCAATTTCCCGGTTTAAAGTTTCAATATCAACTTTTTCTCCAGGTAATACCAAATCTGGGGCAATTTCCGCCAGTGGTGTGAGAACGAATGCCCGTGATTTCATTTGAGGATGGGGTATCTTTTAATTCCGGGGAGTTTATCACTAATTCATCATATAGCAGAATATCGATATCGATCAATCTTGGACCATATTGAAAGGTAGGGATCCTTCCCATTTCCTCTTCTATTTTTTTTATCTCCTGCAGTAATGGTATCGGCTCGAGAACGGTCTCAATTTTTACCACCTGATTGTAAAAAATGGGTTGGTCTTCAAATCCCCATGGATCAGTCTCGTACACACTGGAGGCGGCAACCACCTGGCAGAATTCTGTCAGGCTTTCCAATGCATGCTTCAGGTTATCCAACCTGCTACCAAGGTTCGTGCCCAGTGAGAGATAGACTTCATGCTTATTCACAGGATATTGTTTTCACCTGAGGGTTTGGAGCCAATCGGCAAACAATCCATAGGCTGTTGTTTTTGGTCCAGGATCGGATTCTACTATACCCAATCCGGGCAGGGAGTCAGTTTCAAATTGAATATATGAACTTGTTCCATTAATGCTGAACAAGGGAGAATCAGGGGAGACCATCTCTGGAGCTACAGAGGTTGTTATTTGTTCGCCAACACGCCTGGCGCTGCAAACCAATTTCCAACGCTTTCCTTGATCCCTGGCCTTTTGGATTTCAGCAGGAGTGATTCCCCGAATTCCTTCCCTGATAATATCCTGAGGTAATAAAGGAACGCCCATCAAGACTGTTACCAATGCCGCCACCTTTATCGCTGCATCCCAACCGTCCACATCTGCGCTTGGATCAGTCTCGGTAATTCCGATCTTTCGACCGTATTCAACCGCCTGGTCAAAGGTTTCACCACTTTCCATACGGGTCAGGATCATATTGGTACAGGAGTTCAGTATTCCACGAAAGGCGTGGAGTTCCAAACCTGGAAGCGCCTCTCGAAACAGGGAAAATATGGGTGCACCATCCATCACTGAAGATTCAAACAGAAACTGTTTGCCCTGCCTGGCAGCTAAATCTGTTAACTGTTTATATCCGTGGACTACCGGTCCTTTATTGGCGGTGATCACATTCATTCCAAATTCCAACCCTGCCTTAAGGTGATCAATTGCAGGCTGACCGGAAATATGATTTACCGGAGAGTTTTCGAATAGTACGTCACCGGGACAGGCTCGAATAAACTCCAGTGCGTCTTTAGGACATTCAAGTGCAGAAACATCATTCAAAGAACCGCCATCTGAGATTACTTGCAAAGAGCGGTCAATATCCAGACCTTGGGAATTTATGGCAGCGCCATGTCGTTTTGTATATATACCTGGTAACGATAAAATCTACATTGTATTTCTTATTAACAAAATCACGTCTTTCAATTAACAATCGAGCTAAAGCCTGTCCTACATTGCCAAATCCCATAAATACAATCTTGATAACTTCCATTTTTTCTCCAGTATGGTTCCAATTTACCTTAATATCATAACCCAAAACCGAATTTATAATGGTGGATACGGTACCATTCTTCTACTTTGATCATAAATCGGTAGTCTCGGGTCAGATACCATGCGCAGGCATCGCAATCGTAAAGCTCCAATTTCTGCCGGGATTAGCAAATCCTGAAGAATATCAGTTAATTCGGTATTCCTCTCCAATGCCTGCTCCAATCGACTGATATCCGTCAATAAATTCCCGGGAATTGATTGCCCGGCAAAATCCCATATGACAGTGCGAAGTTTGTCTTCTTCATTAAAGCATAGCCCTTGATCTATGCACCAAAGATGTCCATCCTCATCCTGCAAGACATGGCCTCCTTTTCGATCAGCATTATTTACTAGGCAGTCAAATATGCACACCTGTAATAATTTTGGTCGTTCCGATTCAACCAAACTGAAATAATGAATTTGGGGATCATGATGGAAAAATAGTTGTAAAGAACCCGCTCCTAAAGGTAAGCCTTTCGTCCGATAAACGGTAGGAGGAATCAGATCCCACCCCAGATACTGGCATACCTCATATGCTGCTGCTTCCCGTTTCCCCAATGAACTCGCAGGAAAATCCCATAGTGGCTGTTCTCCACGGGCTGGTTTATAGACAGCTTCGATTTGGTCTTCATTGCTTTCCGCACGAGCCAGAAATGTATAATTTGAACCACGAAGAAATTGGCCATGGAGAGTAATCTTTCCTGATAGGAGTATCTTTTTGATCAGTGTGTGGTCCATACAGTAATTAAACCATATCGGCTGACAATAGTGAGTGGAAATAAAACCAATCCATCTACACCTCAATATTTCAATGGATTGGCTTTGACAATCTTCAACAGGTTTATTTGAGAATTATTTATCCAATCAACACTTCGTCTATCGCCCGTAACTCCTCAAAGCTGAACTCAAGGTTTTTCAATGCATTAATGCTATCTTCAATTTGCTCAGGACTGGAGGCTCCCACCAGGGCAGAGGTAATGGAAGGTTTGCGAAGGATCCATGCCAAAGCCATCTGAGCCATTGTCTGATTTCGTTTTTGGGCGATCACATCCAATTTGCGGACTTTAGCAACGATATCCGGGGTTACATCGTTGGCATTCAAGTATGCGATCCGTCGATTAGCGCGAGATCCTTCCGGGATTCCATTCAAATACCGGTTAGTCAAAAGTCCTTGAGCCAAAGGAGAAAATACAATACACCCAACCCCGCCCTTTTCCAGGACATCAAGCAATCCATCTTCCACCCAGCGGTCGAACATATTATAGGAAGGCTGGTGGATTAATAATGGTGTACCCATTTTCCGGAGGATCTTCATTGCTTCTGCTGTTTGGGCTGGACCATAAGAAGAGATTCCAACATAAAGCGCCTTTCCTGAGCGCACTACTTGATCCAATGCACCCATCGTCTCTTCCAATGGTGTTTCCGGATCCGGTCGGTGATGGTAAAAGATATCCACGTATTCGACACCCATGCGTTTCAAACTTTGATCCAGGCTGGCGATCAGGTATTTACGTGAGCCTCTATCTCCGTATGGTCCAGGCCACATATCCCATCCGGCCTTGGTTGACAGGATCAACTCATCCCGAAGCGGTTTAAAATCTTTGGCATATATTTTTCCGAATGTCTCTTCAGCCGATCCATAAGGTGGGCCATAATTATTGGCAAGATCAAAGTGAGTAATACCCAGATCGAAGGCTCGTCGCAATATTGCCCTTCCATTTTCCAGGGGATCGACCCCTCCAAAGTTATGCCATAGACCTAGGGATATCTGGGGCAGCTGAATGCCGCTTCTTCCGCAGCGAACATAATTCATTGTTTCATATCTATTTTCCAGTGGAACATATGTCGGGTTAATATACATTTTATTATCCTTTTCGTTCATTTCCCTTTTGTATACAACTCTATTGTATATATTATTAGCCTAACAACCAATACTTTCCTCGTTCGAGTAATATAGGGAGAATAATCTGTATTAATAATTTCGATTCTTCGAATCGTTTCGCTCTCCATGACCTCAAAAGAAAATAATATGGATATACCATTCATCACATTTCAGTGGTTTGAATTAAGCTGGTAGTATATAAAAATAATATACCATATACCACTTTCATCTAGTTTATATAATTTTAATAATTCTTGTCATTATTTCTGTTTTCCCTATTGCATTCTTTACTAATACTCCCTATAATACATTTTAATATTCGTATTTTCCCAGTAATTTTGATAATTTTATAGATATTCTGTAAATTGAGTGATTTTTCATAGCATACCACTTTGTAATAATTAAGTAAATTTCAACAATTTTCGGAGAAGTGGTTCATGAGTAATGAAGTCATCAACAAGCCATTATTCGTTCGGATCCAGGAATATATCGCTGAGCTGATTCTATCTGGCAAGCTGTCTCCGGAAGATAAAATCCAATCGGAACGTGAATTCAGCGATGACCTGGGTGTCAGCAGAATGACTGTCCGTAAAGCACTGACAGAACTAGTCAACGAGGGTCTACTGGAGCGCCGGCATGGTTCAGGTACTTACGTAGCCAAGCCTAAAATGACATATGAATCACATGAAATGGTGAATTATATCCAGGCCATGCAGTCCCGTAATATTACGACTGCCTCCCAGCTACTGGAGTTTGACGAAATAGTTGCCAGCCGAAGATTGGCAGAAACACTCCAAATCGAAATTGGTAATCCAATTTACCGCATTATCCTCCTTCGTTTTGCTAACCGCGTTCCTGTAATATTGGAACGCATTTTTTTTCCTTGCGCACGCTTTCCAGATTTGTTGGAGTGGGACCTGGAGAAGAGTTCGTTCATTGATATTCTCACCGGAGTATATAAAAATGAACTGGGTTCCATATCACAAACAGTCGAAGCGGTTTCAGCCACAGATGCAGTCGCCCGGCAATTGCGAGTGGATGAAGGATCTCCCTTATTGATGCTGGTCAAAATTATTCGCAGCAAAGAAAGCGGACAGCCGATTGTTTTTGCGCAGGATTATTTGCGTAGCGATTATGCACGCATCCATACTGATGTCAATTTGAATGATTTGTCCGGATAAACCGGGCCGGGAATGAAAGGAGGTCAATGGAGTAAATTAGAAAATTTCAGTTCATACAATACAAAAATCTATACCTACTCTTAGGAGGAAAACAAAATGGCTGAAATGAATGCCCCCGCAGGTGTTGGGGACAAAAAATTATATGCTCGTAAAAGCTCTGGTCTGGTGCGGACAATTGGTATTTTTGGCGCCATGGTATTTGGCGTCCACTGCATCAGCCTGTCATCATCGGGATTGATTCCTTTCTCGTGGGTGGCGGGTGTTTGGCCAGGCAGCAGCATCATCGGCGTTCTCACAGTTGCCATGCTATTCTGCCTGTTCCATGCCTACACGTATTCCGTCATCGGCGCAACCATGCCTCGTTCCGCAGCCGATTACACAATGGCCAGCCGTACTCTCAGCGCTCCCCTGGCATTTGCTGCCAGCTGGACTCTTGTAATATTTAGCGCAATGGTTGCCGGATCTCTCATCGCCTGGATTCCGAAGACAGCTTTCCCGGTATTATTCCGTACAATGGGTATCGTCTTCAATAATCCATCCTTCGTTGCATTCGCAGACTACTCTGTAACCAAAGGCGGAATCATCCTCATCGGTTCTATATGCACAGTAATTACATTCCTGCTGATGATCCTACCCACCCGAACCATCCTACGGATCCTGGAAGTTGGTTTCTTTCTGGGAATCCTTGCCTGGGTCCTTATCTACTTCCAATTAGGTACAGCGAATGCAGATGCATTCCCTGCTGCCTGGGATAAGTTCATGGGCGCTGGAAGTTATGCAGGCAGGATTGAACTGGCAAAAGCAAACGGTATGGTGATCAATCCCAACGTTGCCATGATGACTCTGGCAGGTTTGATCATGGGATTCTGGATCTTCTACGGATATTACATCCCAACTTTCTTCGCCGGTGAAGTGAAACAGGCCGAAAAAACCCTGCTTGCTGGTTCCTGGGCTTCACTCATAGTCACCTGGGCAATTTTCGTAGTTGCTGCCATGCTGCTGCAACGGCTTGTACCATTGGAGTGGATTGCAGCAGAAAGCTACCTGAGTAATGCCGGCGTAGCTGATGCCAAACCTATGCCCTGGATCACATTCTATGCTGCCATCCTCAGACCCAACTTCATCATGCTCTGGATCGTGGCTATTGCCTGGTTCTACACCCTCATCAACCTCGCGCAAACGTACTTCTTCTATTGCAGCCGAATTATCTTCGCGTGGTCCTTTGACCGCCTCGTTCCTGAGAAAATTTGCTACATCCACCCGACTCTACGCAGCCCGATCATCGCCATCCTCATCATTGCCTTAATTGCTGAGGTCGGTGTTATCGATGCAGCGACTGGCGGCGTTATGGGTGCACAATTGAACTTCGTGTTCTATGCTGTAAGCACCCAGCTTGTTCCGGTATTGGCAATCACCTTGTTCCCCTTCACAAAACCGGAATTATTTGAAAACGCCAGCGCGTTTGTCAAACGGAAGATCGGCAAAGTACCTGTGATCACCATTGTTGGTGGTATTACATTCTGCTACCTGCTCTGGATGCTCATTGCTTCCTTCCTGTACCCCGCTGTCGGTGGACGTATAGGCACCGGGACGCTCGGTACCCTGGCCGGCTTTATCATTTCGGGCATCCTCGTGTTCTATTTTGCCCGCTGGTACCGTATGAAGAATGAGGGCATCGATATCAACTGGACCTTCCAGTCGATTCCGCCAATTTAATCTATCCATCATCTCTCACCGTGGCTCCCTGACAACGTGGAATCATTACCTCAGAGGTACCCAATCCTCCAGGGAGCCCTTTATTGGAGTAATAAATGAAACTTGGTAATTTATTTCAAAGTGGCAAAACCGTCAGAATCCTTTATGGATCTGATTTTCATGGTTCTGATATTGTTTATCGAAAATTCCTTGCGGCTTCATTTCAATACCAGGCAGATATCCTGATCGTCGGTGGTGATGTTACCGGGAAAGCAATGATCCCGATCATTAACCATGGCAGTGGGAAATACGCAAGTTCGCTGTTCGGTAAAGATCTGCTGGCTTCCGATCCAGATGGATTGGAAAAAATCAAGAAAGAAATCTCAAGTGTTGGCTTCTATCCGCTGGTAGTTGATCCGGATGAAGCAAATGAACTGGAAAACAACCCGGAAAAGATGGCCGTCCGGTTTGAAAGTGAAATGTGTGAAAGAGTTCAGGGAGTGGATGCAGCTCGCTGATGAGAAACTGACTCCCAAAAATAAAACCCTTTTCTTTATGGCTGGAAATGACGATCTGGCTTCCATAGATACAACCATTGCAGAATTTAAGAATATCCATAACCCGGACATGGCGAGGTTTGAGATAGAAGGTGGATACGAGATCGTTGGTTTGTCGTACGCAAATATGACTCCCTGGCGTTGTGCCCGGGATTTGGAAGA
Organism: uncultured Chloroflexia bacterium; assembly: GCA_963709535.1. Lineage (GTDB taxonomy): Bacteria > Chloroflexota > Anaerolineae > Anaerolineales > Anaerolineaceae > PNON01. The sequence continues at coordinate 41,819 of CAVPWY010000001.1, forward strand.
AGATGATTTACGGGTAAAGCTCACCCAGCTAACTGGTCTGATACAAAATCCGGAAAGAACCATCGCTGTTTTGCATGTTCCGCCCTATAATTCCTCGCTGGACACATGTCCTGAACTCGATAAGAATTTAAAGATCATTACCCAGGGCGGACAGGTTGTGATGAAGGCTGCCGGTTCTCCTTCGGTGAAAGCGTTTATTGATAACGTCCAACCCATGCTTTCTCTTCATGGGCATATCCATGAATCCCCCGGCCACGTTCGCATTGGAAAGACTCTTGCCATAAATGCTGGCAGCGAGTACGCTGAAGCTATTCTTAAAGCAGCCATTGTCAACCTTGAGAATGGCAAGATCAAAGGCCACATGTTGATATCGGGTTAAAGGAGGCTTTATGGGTAGGTATGGACCAATTATTGAAGATTTTTACACCGAACGTTCACGAATTCTAGGCGCTCTGGCAGAAGATAATAATAAGCACATCGTAATGCGATTGATCGGTGCGTTGGCTTTTCGCACGCACTGCCCGCAATTTGGATATATTCAGGATAACCTGGGGCGTGTTTTTACTGATTTCGATTTCGTGGCTTATCCGAAAGATTTTAAAGACATCATCCGCGTTTTGACCGAGTTGGGATACGTAGAAGATAAACAGGTTACCCAGTTGTTCGGTGATCAGCGGATGATCTTCCATGACCCCGCTTTCGGACGGCATATTGACGTTTTCTACAATGCCCTCGACTTTTGCCACAATATCAACTTTATCGGACGGCTCGAAGCGGAGGAGATCACCATTCCCCTGGCGGAACTTCTCCTTGAAAAAATGCAGATAGTCCAGATAAATGAAAAAGATATCATCGACACTGTGATGTTGCTGCGGGAACATCCGATAGGGGATGGCGACAAGGAAACCATCAATCAGAAAATATTGGTGAATACTCTCTGTAATGATTGGGGTTGGTGGCGAACAGTCAGTGCGAACCTGAAAATCGTTGATGAACGCATTGACCTTTATGAAGACCTCAATAATGAAGACCACATTGTAGTCCATGAGCGAATTGCGGAATTACTGAAAAAGATCGATGCGGCGCCAAAATCATTTAAATGGAAAGCCAGGGCAGCCATCGGTGAAAAGATGAAATGGTATAAAGACGTGGAAGAATTGACAAGGTAATTGCCATAACAATGAACCAATTAAAATAGGAAGGTATTTTATCAAGGAGTATGCAGCCGTTATGAAAAATCCAGAAGAATTTATTAACCCATGGGTAAAGACAGCAGAACCATATAGTGACAAACACATGGATATTGCCTGGGAAAACCCGGATATCCTGCGTATGATGTCAAATGAAAACCTGATCGAACCACCCAAAGCAGTGCTAGATGCCATCATGAAAGCCGCCAAACTCGGCAATCTATACCCGGGTTCCGGACCTTTGCTGCGAAAGAAGCTTGGTGAAAAAGCTGGTCTGACTGCAGATCATGTTGTCCTCGGAAATGGATCAACGGATGTGATCAACTTCGTGATCCACACTTTTGTTGGTCCCGGAGATGAAGTTTTGATACCGGTTCCCACCTTCCCCATGTACGAATCACGTACCAAGGTAGCAGGGGGTACTGTAGTCCAGGTTCCATTTACACCTGATTTTTATTGGGACATGGATGCGATCCTGAAGGCAGTCACGCCAAAGACTAAATTGATCTTCATTTGCTCACCCAATAACCCGACTGGTAACCGTATATCTGATGCTGACATCAAGCGTATTCTCGCTCTTGGTATACCAACTTTCTTTGATGAAGCCTATTATGAGCTGGAAAATAATGTCGAAACCAAAGCTGGTTGGATCAAAGAATATCCACACCTGGTTGTCAATCGAACCTTCTCCAAAGCCTACGGGTTGGCCGGATTCCGTATTGGTTACATCCTCTGTGATCCCAAAATTGCTTCATTTTTCAACCGGGTCCGTTTCCCATGGAATGTAAGTTTGCTTGGCATCGCAGCCGCATTGGCACAGTTGGAAGACACCAGCAACCAGGAATTAAAACGCCAGACTGTCATCAAAGGCCGGGATTATATCTTCAATGAGATCAATAAAATATCCGGTCTAAAAGCATATCCTTCAGAGGGCAATTTTGTTCTGATCGATGCACATGTACTGGATAAAACCTCTGAAGAAATTCGGGATGCGATGTCTGCCAAAGGAATTTACATCCGTCCCATGGGTGGTCACCACATGAAAAAAGGGTTTATCCGCATCACTGTAGGTGCAATGCCTCAGAACGAGTTATTCATCAAATTATTCAAGGAATACATTCACGAGCTAACAGGGAAGTAAGCTATGACTGTGCAAAAAAGTTATATCCTGGCTCATGATACGGGCACGGGCGGAGACAAAGCGGTTATTTGCGACCTGGATGGTCACGTCTTATTTTCCACTTATCAGGCATACGGTATTTCTTATCCCCAACCAGAATGGGTGGAACAGGATCCCGATGAGCTGTGGCGCACAGTAGCCTACACCACTCGCCACGTCATTGAAAAAGCAGGGATCGACCCTCACGAGATCGCCGGGGTGGGGATTTCTGCCCAGATGTGGAACACCCTGCCGGTGGATGAAAAAGGGAAACCACTTATGCCCATGATGAGCTGGCTGGACCTGCGCAGTGTGAAACAGGCCAATCGAGTCGTCAGTGGAGATAATCCGGCTTTCCTGTTCAAGCATACCGGCAACATCCCCACCGCCAAGGACAGCATCCCAAAGATTTTATGGCTCAAAGAAGAACGTCCCGAAATATGGGAGAAAACAGCCTGCCTAATGGATTGTAAGGAGTATATCCTTTTCAAACTGACTGGAAAGATGGCTATTGATTATGTAGGTGCATCGGTCTATTTCCTTTTTGACCCGATCAAGAAACACTGGTCGAAGGAAGTGTGTGATGCATTGGGTATCCCAATTGAAAAGCTCCCGCCTGCTTTCCCCTGTACTGATATCATAGGTGAGATCACAGAACAAGCCGCCCGGGAAACAGGATTGGTCCAGGGGACTCCCGTAGTGATCTGCGCTGGTGATGTGGCTGTTGCCCAGACCGGAGCAGGAGCCAACCAGGACAATAAAGTCCACATGTGTATAGGTACCGCCACCTGGGTGGGAGTATCCACATCCACTTTTCGCAATGATCCGGTGAAACCATTGTGGGGGTTATGCCATATTGATCCGAATAAATACATCATCGCCGGTGAAATGGAAACCGGCGGCGGGGCATTGATGTGGTTCCGGGATGTGCTTTGTAATGAAGAAAAGGTTCATTCCACCCATATCGGCCGGTCGACCTATGATCTGATCAGCAGCATGGTTGAAACAGTGCCGCCCGGTTCGGATAAGCTGCTCTTCCTGCCCTGGCTTTCCGGCGAACGTGCACCCGTGTTGGATCACTATGCGCGCGGTGGTTATATTGGATTGGCAATGAGCCATTCCAAAGCTCACATGGCGCGGGCGGTCATGGAAGGTGTGGCTTATCATTTGCGATGGATCTGTGAAACCATGGAAAATGTCGGCTTCCAGATCGACTCTTTCAATGGCGTCGGAGGCGGATGCAACAGCAATGTCTGGGTGCAGATCATCAGCGATATCACCGGAAGGCCGATCAACCTGGTGAAGAACCATCTTGAAGCAGGCGCTGCCGGGGCAGCCCTGGCTGTATCTGTGGGATTGGGTTTCCATAAATGCATGGATGATGTGGATGCACTGGTTGAGATAAACCGGACGGTCAATCCTTCCGAAGGTTCCCACATAAAACGCTATAATGAACTATACGGTGTTTACCGTGATATCTATTCAGCCTTGGTCCCGATACACCGAAAATTAGTGGAGATTGAATGAGACAAGTCATCGATCTGGAACGCGTCAATCGTAATGCCATGCTTGCCAATATTGCCAGCATCGGCGGGTTGTTTACGCTGCTTGCCTCTGTCCTTTTGCCTTTATTTCTCCCCAAAACCGTAACCCTTTCGGCCATCCTGATGATCGTCGGTCTGGGTGTATCCATGGTGGGCATCTATTTTGCAAACCGCTGGGTTCGTAAACCCCGACCTGAAGCCACGTTGGAGAAGGTATTGAAAGGATTGGGTGATGGCTTCGTGCTCTTCCATTATCCCCACCTGCCTGCAGATCATATCCTGCTTACTCCGGCTGGGGTAACGGTGCTGGAAACCGTCAACCTGGATGGAGTTTATACCTACCTGAATGGAAAATGGAAAGAGAGCATGACCATCGGGCGGGCATTACGATACATTGTGGAAGAACATTTAGGCGACCCCACTCAGTCCGCTTCTGATTCTGCAGAATTCCTGCAGCGGAAATTGGCAGAATTGGATGGCCTATCCAAGAACATACCCGTGAAAGCAGTCGTGGTTTTTACCCACCCCGCTTCACATTTGGATGTCAAGAAACCCCCCATTCCCGTTTGTACAGCAGAAAAACTTCGAAAACAGGTGGAGATCGGAAGCGTTAAACTTCCGCAATCTGATTACGACAGGTTGGAAGAGTATCTGGAATCTGTCACCAGGTAATTATGTATCAAACTCACTCAAAATACAGAAGTCCTCAAGCATGCTTGAGGACTTTTTCTTTACAAATTAATGATGTAATCGCGTAAGCTATTATGAAATCAGAATCCCCATATCAAAGTTAAAACTGCACATACACCGGTGATAATGAGTGAGATCACAAATGTGAGCGGGATCACCCGGGCTTCTTCACCGATGCGATCGATACTGGCCGCTGCGTTCTGGAGTTTGGCAGGTGAGATGACGCTTGCCAACCCGCCGCCTATTCCGCTGGCTGCAGCGACAACTATCCCGATAGCACCGATCTTGCTGGCTGTGGTCAGGTGCAAACCGGTCAGCATGGCGATTGCTGATGCTTCAGATCCGCTGATGAAACCGGCAAACAGACCCAGATACGGTGCCGCTAATGGATACAATCTGCCAAAAGCTCTTGAGGCGGCATCCGCGAGGACAAAGACCATATTATTGGTCGGGTCGGCAAGTATCCAATCCAACCCCTTGCCGGAGTGATTGATCACCAAAGCGATGGCAAAGAAAACACCGGCTGCCAGCATCGGCCGGGGGAAACGCTTAAGCCATTTTCGTAATGATACCCACATCTGCTCCCGGGATGGTTTTAGTATGGGCAATGCCAACAGAGTGCTGATCAACACCCAGAAATATGCCTGCCATAATACCCGCAGTTTCTCGGGAGCACCGGGGATAACCTCAACCGGCATGGCCAGTTTTGAAAAAGTAAGGTCAAAGAATGGAAGGAATGGAGCATTGACCAGCAGAGAAAAGATTACCAGTATGATCCAGGGGGAAAGGGCTTTCCAAAGCGAAGTGGATTTCTCTGCAGCCAGGTCCGCTTCAGATAATGCACCCCGATCCATGATCGGTTGTCCGCTGACCTTTAGATAAAGCAGCATCACCAGGATCACTCCCAGACCTGCGGCAATTCCGGTGATGGTGATCAAACCGATGCTGTTCATCCCAATGGCGATCAGTCCGGCCGTCAAGCCCTGCCAGCAATGCGGGAAAGAATCCTTTCCTCAGCATCTCCCACTTCCCCGCGATCCACAACATCCCCAGTGCAATACAGGTGCTGATGAACGGCATATACCGGGCAAAGTAGATCCCGACTTCATTGACCGGCTTGCCAACGAAACCGGAAAATACCACGATGGGTATGCCGAGCAATGCATATGTGCAAAGGGCATCATACCCAATGGCCGGCAGGGCGATGGCGATGAAGGATGAATATCCCATGGCCAGCATGATCGGCGGCAGGATGGAAACCGGAGTCGCTCCCAGGGCAGCCAGGATCGTGCCAAAACCCATGTTGACCAGCATGATCTGCACCACCCGGTTGGAAGGCGAGATGGTCTTGATCAATGCCACCACCCGGCTCATTGCCCCTGTTTCCTGCATGATCGTGATCTGCAGGATGGAAGCAGCCACCATCAACGCGATGGGCAGCGAAGATAAAAGCCCGGACAGGCTGGCTTTGAATACTATCTCTAATGGCGTATTGAAATACAGCCATGCCACCAAAACGGTGATGACCCATCCGGCTAATCCGGCGATATCCGCAGCAGTCTTTCGCAGTACGAGTAACAGGAAAATGACAATAACCGGGGCAAGAACGAGCAAAATTGGGATCATTGGACTCCTTGAATTATTGGGTGGCTTTATTGTAGCGAATTGGTTGACGAGGAATCAAGTATTTCAGGGTGGAATTTGGTAAAATTTCATACTAATAAACTTGGCGGTAAAAGTTGGATTTCCTATAATCCTTTAATGAGCAATCTTCTACACTCAGTGTAGTTTTTAACATTAATAATCCCTATAATCAAAATAACAATTGGATCAAGCAATATTTTGAGGAGGAACTATGAATGGTATTCGTCGTCTTCTTGGCGTTTTTGTAATGATCGCAGGCGTGATCGGTTTGATCATCAGCCTGACCGGAATGGTCGGAGTGATTATTTTGCGGCCTAGAGCTGTTGCAGCAGCCAGTACGACCATCAATACCCTGTATACCAGTGTTGATGCCAGCCAGAAAACCATGGAGATTACCGGGAAAACATTGGATGCAACGATCACCAGTGTCGAGACACTATCGTCAATGTTGTCCACTTCCGCCAAATCTGTGGCAGATACCCAAACAGTATTAGATCAGTTGAACTCGCTGACAGGAGAAAAATTACCCGTTACCCTGGAAGCGGCCACCACATCCTTGAAAGCCGCAGAAGGAGCAGCAAAATCACTGGAAGATGCGATCAAATCGTTTGAAACATTTCAAGCCATCATCAGCAATATCCCATTATTAAATTCCTTTGTACCGGATTCCGGACAAAAATATCTTCCCCAAAAGCCGCTGGCTGATTCACTGGGAGAGTTGGTTGTCAGTCTGGATGGCATGCCGGCTACTTTTAAGGGCATGTCAGGGAATATGGAAAAGGCAGGTTCCAACCTGGGGAAAATTCAAACCGATTTGGATACGATGGCCGAAAACGTTGCTTTGATAGCAAAAGGATTGAATGAATACCAGGTGATGATCAAAGACTCGCAAACTTCCATGGGTGATCTTCTCGTATTGTTAACCACCTTGAAGCAGAATTTCAACAAAATATTCAATATAATCATGATCGCACTTACCCTGTTTTTCTTGTGGATGCTGGCCACCCAGGTGGTCATTTTCAGCCAGGGTTGGGAACTATTCCAGGGAACAGCCGGCCGGATGGAAGCAGGCAAAGAGAAGGTCGAATCGAAAGAGGACAAAACTGACAAAAAAGAGTAATACGATTTATTCTTGTACTTTGTTGATGATACAGATATTCAAACTAATCAGACACATCACTATTTCAGGAGGAAAAAATGGCTTTCACACTCGATGCGACATTCGGTACACTGATTGATCATCCCCAGGCGAAAGTTATTCTCGAGAAATATCTCCCTGGCATTGGTACCAATCCCATGGTCGCCATGGTCAGGGGAATGACATTGAATACGATCTTATTGATGCCGCAAGCTGCTCAGATGGGGATCACGAAAGAAAAAGTGGAAATGGTTCTGGCTGAGATCAATAAGGTCGTGAAGTAACCCGATCAGTCGATTTAAGTTATCTGTAATTGCTAAGCACAGAGAAGACTTCAAGCCAGCCTTATGCTGGTTTGTTTAATTTGCTCTTTGATAATTTCCAACCGTGATATATCGAACTATTTATTGAACTATTTCCACAAAGACTTATTTCAACGATAATTGATGAAAATAAATATATTATGCAAGAAGTTGAACCTCAGCCTAGGTTCTTTATAATAAATGGAAAGGGACTTGTATAGTAAGGAGAATTCATGGATACCAACAACAGCTACAACACGATTGATGAATATATCGCCACTTTTCCTGATGATATACAAAAGAAATTGAAGGAAGTTCGGGCAGTGATCAAAGCCGCTGCCCCTGAAGCCAGCGAGAAGATCAGTTATCAAATGCCCACTTTTTTCCTTTTTGGCAATCTGGTTCATTTCGCAGCATTTAAAAACCATATCGGTTTTTACCCGGCACCAAGAGGAATTGAAGAATTCCAGAAAGAGCTTTCTGTATATAAAGGAGCAAAGGGGTCAGTCCAGTTCCCCCTGGATCAACCCATGCCGCTGGATTTGATCAGCCGGATTGTTAAATTCAGGGTCAAGGATAATCTGGCAAGTGCAGCAGCGAAAGGCAAAAAGAAGAAATAACCTCCTCTGCTTAATTAAATCGCTTTGCAAGAGGTATTCATTTTCTTAAGATATATTATTCTCGGGTTGAACTGCTATACCCATCCGGGTGTTTCTGATGCCACTCCCAGGCGGATGCGATGATCTCTTCCAGCCCGGGATATTTCGGCTGCCAGCCCAATTCGCCGGCGGATCTTCTCGGAGCTGGCTACCAGGCGAGGTGCATCTCCCGGCCGGTGTGGAGCTTCCACCGCCAAAATTGCTTTCCCGGTGACCTTTCGGGCAGTCTCGATGACTTCCCGCACCGAATAGCCGGTCCCATTCCCCAGGTTATATAGCAAATTTTCATTATTCTCCAGGGCATCCAATGCCAGCAAATGCGCACTGACCAGGTCGGTGATGTGAATATAATCACGAATATTCGTTCCATCCGGTGTGGGATAGTCTGTTCCGAAGATCTTGATCTCGGGTCGCTGCCCAAGGGCTACCTTCAACACCAGCGGGATCAGGTGGCTTTCCGGCTGGTGGGCTTCACCCCGATCTCCATCTGCGCCGGCTGCATTGAAATAGCGAAGGACCGCCGTTCGCAGACCATACACCTTTCGGTACCACCCCAGCGCCTGCTCCACCATCAACTTGGTCTGTCCATAAACATTGGCAGGTCCAAGCGGGTTATCTTCGCTGATCGGTTGGTCACTGGAGGCATACACCCCGGCAGTGGAAGAAAAAACAAATCGTGGAATTCCAGCTTTCACCACTGCGTCGATGAGCTGATTGGAATTAGAGAAATTATTGCGGAAAAATTTTCCCGGATCGACCATGCTTTCGCCGGCTTCGATGAACGCAGCAAAGTGCATCACTGCGTCATAATGTTCACTTTTCAATGTGGCATGCAAGATTTCGGTATCCGAAAGGTCAGCCTGAACAAACCGGGCTTCTGCAGGAACTGCCTGTTTATATCCTTTGACCAAGGAATCATAAACTGTCACCCGATGACCAGCTTTGATCAAAGCGGCTGTTGCTGCCGACCCGATATATCCTGCACCGCCTGTTACAAAGATATTCATGAATACTCCGTTTAGCAAGTTGATAGTGAGGAGTGATTAGTTGAACAGTGAAATTGAGAATGGAGAAATGAGAATTCGAAATATATCAATATTATTATTTTACTGTAATCTTTTCTTTGCGTTCTTTGCGATCTTTATCCGTGAGGGGGCTGCGGTTAATGTAAAGTCGGTGAGGAATATTATTTCTTCTCGATCACTGTCAACCCTGCCAGGGCAGCCAGCAGGCGTTTCAGTCCCACCGAATCAAATGAAACATCCACCACTTCGTCACCATCCATGATCTTGCTTTCCAGCACCCAACCTTCACCCCAGTTGGAATGCGATACCCGCATATTGGCTTTATAACGCAATTCCGGCTGCTTCACCGGGGTGGAAGAACTCTTCCATAAATAAGCAGAGGATTGTTCCGAACGGCTGCCATAATCGTTATCTCCATTCCGGGAATAAGAATATGACCGGGGAGATTGCGCTTCGATCTTCAATAGATCCTTGGGGATATCTGCCAGGAAGCGTGATGGTTCAGTCAAATCCATACCGCCATACCCGCCGCGGAATTCCGCCCTGGATAGATATAGCTGATCTTTGGCGCGGGTCATTCCCACATAGAACAGGCGGCGTTCCTCCTGAAGTTCTTCCTCATCGTCCAATGAGCGGCTGTGCGGCAGCACTTTTTCATCCACGCCGAAAATGAAAACCGCACCAAATTCCAGTCCTTTGGCTGCGTGCAATGTCAGCATGGTGACGGCATCCGGTACATCCGGGAGTGTATCCTGATCACCTACCAGGGCAAGGCTCTCCAGGAAGGCGTCCAACCCCCGCTCCTCGAACTCGAAAGCCAGGCGCAAAACCTCTTCCACGTTGCCCCAGCGATCCTGTCCCTCTTCAGACTCATCCTCGATATATGTCCGGTATTCGATATCATTCAGTATTTTTTGCAGCAACTCTGAAATGGTAGCGGTTTTTTTCAGTTCCAGCCAATCCAGCATCCGGCTACCAAAATCTGCCAGGCGGTTCACCCCACCCTTGGGCAGGCTATTCCAGTGCAAGAATCTGTCCCTTTGGGAAGGTCCATCAGGACAATCCCGGCCGAAATACCTATCTGGTGAGCATAATCCATTAACCCCTGCAGTGTTTTGTCGCCGATCTGGCGTTGAGGCACATTGATCACCCGTGCCAGGCTGACCTCATCCGCAGGATTATGCACCAGGCGCAGGTAGGCAATCACATCCTTCACTTCGCGCCGGCCATAGAACCGTTGAGCACCGACCAACCGGTACGGCATCCCGGCTTTTATGAATGCTTCTTCCAGTAATCGGGATTGCGCATTGGTGCGGTACATGATGGCACAATCACTCGATTTAAACCGCCGGCTGTTGATGAGTTCTGCTATCTTCTGGGTGATGTATTCTGCTTCCTGGCGGTCATCCCGGGCAACAAACAATTTGATCTTGTCGCCAGTTCCGCGCTCGGTAAATAATTTTTTGGGTGTGCGATGCCGGTTGCGGTCGATCACTGCCCTGGCGGCATTCAATACCGTCTGGGTGGAACGGTAATTCTGTTCCAGCAGGATCTTTGTCGTACCCGGGAAATCGGAAACAAAGCGTTCTACATTGTGATAATCCGCTCCCCGCCAGCGGTAGATCGACTGGTCTTCATCACCTACGACGTAAATATTTTTGTTTACATAAGCCAGGTAGCGCAGCAAGGTGTACTGGGCAATGTTGGTGTCCTGGAATTCATCCACCAGAATATGCTCAAACCGGCGGGAGTATCTTTCCCGCACTTCCATTTTTTCCTCTAGCAGGCGGGCAGTGTAAATGAGCAGGTCATCGAAATCCACAGCATTGTTTGAAACCAGCACCTGCTGATACCGTTCATATACTTTCTGGACGACACTGTCTTTATAACCCTTCACCGGAACATTCTCCGGGAGGATCATGTCATTCTTCAAGAGGGATATCGCATTCAATATATTGCTGGGCTTGTAGATTTTCTCATCGATATTCAATTCCCGGATGGATCTTTTCACCACCGAAGATTGATCGTCGTCATCATAGATCACATAATTGGCATTGATGGGCAGATATTCCGCTTCCCGACGCAGAATGCGAGCACAAACCGAGTGGAAAGTGCCCATCATGATTCCCTGCAGGTCATGCGGGATCAGGTTCCGCACCCGTTTGTCGATTTCGCGGGCAGCTTTATTGGTAAAAGTAACCGCCAGGATGCTATACGGACGCACTCCCATAGCCCCAATAAGGTATGCCATTCTGTGAGTTAAAACCCGGGTCTTGCCCGACCCTGGCCCGGCAAGAACCAGAACAGGTCCACTGCCGACTGTGACTGCTTTTACTTGCTGGGGATTAAGATCTTTGAGTAAGTCCATTGGAAATCATTCTACCTGTGGACCATGGGAGTGTCAACTTGGAAGAACGAAAATGAATATGGAGAATGGAAATTCGAAATAATTACTTTACGGGATAATGTTCCGGATTCAAAAACGGGATCAATGCCAGGATGACCGCGTGAGTGTAATACTTCTTCCGATCAATGACATCGTGAGTTAACAAACCAACTGCCCCGTTCTCCTGCTTGGAGTTCTGCCGATTAAAAACAATATCATCAGCCTCACCCAGTTCTTTCCCCTCCAACACCAATTTTGCTACCGCCGGGGGCAGGTTAAAAGCACCGGTTCGGGCTTTACTCATCCGCTCCTCCGAACGGATAACGATCCAGGCAAAAGCAACCAGGTCATCTCCTTCGATTTCCACCCCGCCTTCAAGACCCACCCAAAAATCCGCATCTTCCACAAGTCCTGGCATAGTTTTGACCGATGTTCTGCGCCAAGGAGTGTCTCTTTATCACTCATCGGTTGAGGACTGATGTCATGGTTTAGTTTTATCCCCGTAAAAATGAATTCTTCTCCCGGGTACATGGCATGTAAAAGCCATCCATTGTGGCGTTCACTTTTACCGGGTTGGAAGATGCAATAACAACTTTTTTCATGGTTACCTCAGCTATAAAGTTAATTTCGTATGGAGGAGATATGAGCTATAGTAGATTAGTCGTGAATTTAAATATCAGTTTCTATATGCTAATAACTGTTAATTACTAATATTCCACAGTGACTAATCACTAATCACAAATCATTTCTATCCCTACTCACTTCTCACTAATCACTTTTCCTTGTAAGAATTATAATCAATGCATGTCTGATAACCAGCATGACCTGTCTAATGATATTAATTCCAATATACCTGTGACCCTGGCTGGAATGACTGAAAAGAGTTTGGCGGCATACCAGCATAATCAGGTCGGAAATACTTGCACCCTGCACTCTATCAGTGCAGCAATTCAACTTCTTTCCGGACGGGTCATCGATCCTGCAGAATTGGCAGATGAGCTCGATGCGATGAATTTTTTCCAGCGGCTGCCATATCGTTTCGGTAAAAATGGACCCGTTTCACCGATCCAGCAGGTAATCCTGCTTCGAAGGTTGATCAAGGATCTGGGATTGTCCCTCCAGGTTGGCTTATCCCATCCGACATTACCCGGTTTGATCGACCTGATCCAACAACCGGATACTGTGGTGATGGTTACCATCGGTTGGGCAAAACATGCTGCCCCAGCCATCACTTTAGGGACAGGAACAAGCTCGTACGCAAACACTATGAGCCTCACCTGGCATACTATCATCAGTGCTGCCTACGATCCATTACATATTGATAATGGTGGGTTACAAAAACCCTGGGGTTTCATTAATTCCTGGGTTAATGGTGGTGATTACCTCTTCTGGATGGCGGATGGCGATTTTCGGAAAGCCTGGTCTTTCTATACGCCTCTTGGCGGTTTTCGACCGGCAGTGGTTATTTCCAATAAATTATTCAACTCAATACTTATTCCGAATAACGACGCCCCAGCCAAACCTTTTTCCAATTGCCACCGCTTTTCTGAAGAGCGATGAATAAATACAAGCTGCCAGTAAAAAAGCCAAGGGTCATCATCAGTACAACCCAAATTATCGACCGCCCCCAGCTTTGCTCACGATAAATGATCCAAATTGAGAAAAGGGTAAATCCCACGTAGAGATCGACCAATGAAACAATTCCCCAGGGCATGGCTAATAATTTTGAACCTTCCACAGCGAAGTTACCCGTTGCAAACGCCCAGCCGATCACCCCGGTCATGGCTAGAATTCCAATAAAAGATACTACTTTTGCAATTTTCATTTCATATACCTTCCTCTCCACTTTCCAAATTTTTAATTCCAGTCAACTAATCACTCTTCTTATTGTATAATTTTTCTATGAAAACTGATCCCCTGAATCCTTTCTTCTCACCCAAAGGTATCGTTATTGTTGGTGTATCTCGTGATCCAACCAAACTGGGATACATGCTGGCCCGCAATCTGATCCAAAGCGGTTATCAGGGTGCGATCCATTTCGTAAATCCAAAAGCGGATACACTCTTCGGTCAACCCATCTACTCCAGCCTGGATCAGGTTCCTGATCCGGTCGACCTGGCTGCCATGCTGGTCCCACCGGCTGCTGTCCCCAATGCACTCGTTGAGGTCGGAAAACGTGGAATCAAAGCAGCTATCATCCAGACCGGGGGATTTCGCGAAACTGGAGCAGACGGTGCCCGGTTGGAACAGGAATGCCTTCGTATTGCCAATGAATATGGCATCCGGTTGATCGGCCCGAACTGCATCGGCCTTGTGGATACTCACCTGCCATTGGACACCACATTCCTGCAGCCGCCTGGTCCGCCAGTGGGTGAGATCGCCTTTATTTCACACTCCGGGGCGATATGCGCTGCAGTAATCGACTGGATTCGTGGCCAGGGTATCGGCCTCTCCAACCTCATCAGCCTCGGCAATGAGGTGGATGTTTGTGAATCGGATATTCTGCCCGTCCTGGCGGCAAACAAACATGCCCATGTCATTACCATGTATATGGAGAGTGTGAAAGACGGTCAGCAATTCATCGAAAAAGCCCGGGAAGCAGTTCGTGTAAAACCTGTACTGGCATTGAAGGTTGGCCGCTTCGAAAGCGGGAAAAAAGCTGCCGCTTCGCATACCGGGGCACTGGCTGGTGCCGAAGCTGCCTTTGATGCTGCATTCGAAAAAGCGGGAGTGATCCGGGTTAATACCACCGAAGAGCTGTTCCAATGGGCCAAAGCATTAGCCTGGTGCCCAAAACCGAAGGGGAAGAATGTCGCTGTCATTACGAATGCCGGCGGACCTGGCGTAACTGCAGCCGATGCCCTGGAATTGAATGGACTCCAGCTGGCAAAATTATCAGATGCGACTGTGACCGGATTAAAAAGCTTTTTACCTGCCGCAGCCAGTTTCAACAACCCCATCGACTTGCTGGCTTCCGCAACCCCGGAACAATTCAGTGGCGCACTTCGATTATTAATGGAAGATGATGGTGTGGATAGCATCCTGGTGATCTCGCCACCTCCGCCGCCCAGTACCACGGGGGCTGTGGTTAAATCCATGATACCGATCATCCAATCCAACGAAAAACCGGTCGTTTTTGCCCTGATGGGAGAAAACCAGATTGCAGAAGGTCTTTCCCTCCTCCGTGCTGCCAGAATTCCCGATTATCGTTTCCCCGAATGGGCAGCTTCAGCTTTGGGGGCTGTCACCCGCTATGCCGAGATCACCAGAAGGCTTAGCAATCCTGAGCCGAAGGTACAACCCAAAACCTCATCGAAAGCAGTAAAAATTCTATCTTCTGAACGACCAGGGGAATTTATCTCAGCAGATGCTGCCGTAAATCTACTCGATGCGTATGAGATCTCAACGACCAGACTGATCCTGTGCAAATCAGCCGGTGAAGCTGCAAAGCAGGCAGAAAAAACCGGATTCCCGGTTGTGCTTAAAGTCGCTTCGGAGGATATTGTCCATAAATCGGATATTGGCGGAGTTTTATTAAACCTTACAAATTCTGCTGAAGTGGTGAATGGTTTCAAAACCGTCATGGACAGAGCCAGGAAAGCCAAACCTGATGCAAAAATAGATGGCGTACATATTCAACGCATGCTGCCTCCCGGGCAGGAAGTGATCACCGGCATGGTGCGTGACCCGATGTTCGGACCATTGATGATGTTCGGTTCCGGTGGAGTGGAAGTGGAAGGCTTGAAAGACGTGGCCTTTGCACTGGCACCGCTGACAACGGATGAAGCAGAAAAAATGATCAACGCCACCTGGGCTGGAAAAAAGCTGAACGGCTTCCGCAGCATCCTCCCGGCAGATAAATCAGCGGTGGTGGATGCACTTGTCAAGTTGAGCCGTCTGGCAGCAGATTGTCCATCCATCGCTGAGATGGAGATCAATCCATTGAGGGTGCTCGCTCCCGGACAAGGAGCCTTTGCGGTGGATGTCCGCATCAGGCTTGTTTGAGGATATAAGCATCGTAGATACATAACTTTACGATTTACACGGAAAGTAGACTAATTCATCAGTCTACTTTTTCTTTTCCCTGATCACTCTTCTGCTAACGATCTTCTAATACTCCAATTTTCAGTTTCTCCTCCTAATCACAAATCCTTACTCACTATTCACTTTTCTCTACCACTAATCACTAATCTTCACTTCTCTTTTCTCACTTCTCTTTCTCACTTTTCATCGAATTTAATATATACTTGTAACCCTACATACTATACATAAGGAGTTTTCGATGAAACAATTGAAGTGGTTCTTTATCTTGGTTCTCTTAATGAGCCTTCTGGCTGGCTGTACACCGGCACCAACACCTACAGTTGAAATGGCACCTCCCACAACCGTCCCGGCAGCCACCGATGCTCCTGTAGCTGCGCCAGCAACAGAACGCAACCCCAAAACTTCCACCGAACTGATCCTGGCGACAACAACCAGCACACGCAATTCAGGATTATTGGATGTACTTCTACCGCTATTCGAAGCACAAAGTGGATTATAAAGTGAAGATGGTGGCAGTGGGTACCGGGGCTGCCTTGAAGATGGGTGAAGAAGGTAATGCAGACGTCTTATTGGTTCACGCACCAAAATCCGAACTTGATCTGATGGATAAAGGATTTGGCAAGGACCGCCTGCTGGTCATGCACAATGATTTCATCATCGTTGGTCCTGCAAGTGACCCGGCCGGAATAAAAGGATTAACAACCGCCGTGGAAGCCTATAAGAAAATTGCTGAATCAAAATCCATCTTTGTAACCCGTGGTGATGATTCCGGTACTAACAAAGCTGAATTGACCATTTGGAAGTCGGCAGAGATCACGCCCGAAGGGGATTGGTACGTCTCAACCGGTCAGGGCATGGGAGACACTCTCCGGGTTGCCACTGAAAAAGAAGGATACACTTTTACTGATCGTGCCTCTTACCTTGCCTTGAAAGATACTTTACAATTGGACGTACTCGTTGAAGGTGACAAAGCCTTGCTGAACATCTATCATGTCATCACTGTTAACCCGGATAAATGGCCACTGGTCAATTACACCGGTGCAAAAGCCTTTGCAGATTTCATGGTTTCACCTGAAACGCAGAAAACCATAGCCGATTTTGGCATGGCAGAATTTGGCCAATCACTCTTTATCCCTGATGCGGGTAAGGCAGAAGATCAGGTAGGTCAGTAGTTCAATGCAATTAATATGGCAGGGAATTGTTGAGGGAATTCGATTACTCATTTCAGGTGATCCTGAAGTGATGCAGATCACATTCCTTAGCCTCAAAATTTCCGGCCTTTCAACCATACTCAGCCTTTTTATAGGATTGCCCCTCGGCACTGCACTCGCCCTGGGGGAATTCAAATCCCGGCGGTTATGGGTCAGCCTGATCAATACAGGTATGGCCCTACCGCCGGTGGTAGTTGGTCTGGTCGTTTCGATCTTTCTCTGGCGCAGCGGACCATTAGGTTTGCTTCATCTCATGTACACACCCACGGCAATTGTCATCGCCCAAACGATCATCGCCACACCGGTGATCACTGGTCTGACCATCTCAGCCATACAACAACTGAATCCACGCCTCCGCCTCCAACTCTACGGATTGGGTGCCTCGCGTTTGCAAATGATTTGGCTTCTCTGGCGTGAGGCAAAAATGCCCCTGCTGGCAGCATTGATGGCGGGCTTTGGCAGTGTTATTTCCGAAGTGGGTGCTTCCATGATGGTCGGCGGAAACCTCAAAGGGGATACACGCGTACTCACCACGGCGATCGTATTGGAAAACAGCCGGGGAGAATTTGCCATCGCCCTGGCATTATCTGCCATTGTGCTGTTGCTCGCTTACGTAGTCAATTTAGCTTTGACATTGATCCAGCAGCGTGGAGATAAACATGGTTGATAAGCACACCTTCCTAAAGGTGGATCAACTTAAAATCCACCGGATGGGTAAACTGGTGGTCGATATTCCATCCCTGAACGTCGAACAGGGAGATGTCCTTGCTGTCGCCGGACCAAATGGGGCTGGAAAAAGTACCTTTTTGTTGGCCTTGGCTGGTTTGATCAAACCCACTTCCGGGAATATTTATATCGGGCAGAATTCCAATAACGCATCAAATCATGCTGACCATAAAAAATGTGCTCTGGTCCTGCAGGAACCACTGCTGTTACATACATCGATCCGGGAAAATATAGGCATTGGGTTGAGTTTCAGGGGAGTGGATAAAGGCACGATCCGTCAAAAAGTCGACCACTGGCTGGAAGTATTTGGAATATCCCACCTTTCTAATCGTCAGGCTTACCAGTTATCTGGCGGAGAAGCTCAACGGGTCAGTCTGGCCCGCGCATTTGCAACGGGTGCAGACCTTTTGCTCCTGGATGAACCATTCAGTTCCCTGGATGCTCCCACCCGGTTGGGATTATTGAATGATTTTCAGTCCATCTTAAAGTCCAGCCGGCAAACAGCGATTTTCATCACTCATGACCTGGATGAAGCCTTAATGTTGGGAAGCCAGATCGCCATTCTGATCGGCGGGCAGCTACGCCAGGTTGGTTCCCCACGGCAGGTATTCGATGAGCCAGCTGACTCAGAGGTGGCAGATTTCGTCGGCGTGGAAACAATAATTTCCGGCGAGATATGTACCCAGAAGGATGGTCTGGTTGAAGTGCAAACAGATGATCATCTATTGGAAGCGGTAAGTGACTATCAAGTGGGCAAAATGGTCTATCTTTGCCTCCGCCCTGAAGACATTACCATTACCCTTTCCCCTGGCCATGAACAAACCAGTGCCCGCAACCACTTGCGCTGCAAAATCCTCGCTATCCAACCCAAAGGACCTCTTTTCAGAGTGCTTCTGGATTCCGGAGATGCCAAATTGGTATCACTGGTGACCCGAACCAGTGCCCTGGAGATGAATCTGGTTTCTGGCATGAATGTAATTGCAAATTTCAAGTCCAGCGCTATTCATTTGCTGCCAAGATAAGAAACCGGTTTCCCGATTTACATTCCCACCCAACTTATTGGACAATATTGACAGGCATCTTGTCACGTTCAGGAAGGTTGATCAGGATTGTCGTCTTTTAGATCAACCTGTTCAGCGAGTAGAGCATCTGCAGGGTTATTAATATTCATAAATGCCAATCCTGCCGGATCGTATTTATTGATTTCTGAATCTTCCATCGTATGAACCCTTACCAAAGGATGCCATTCGATTAACCTTCGCATCCCGGATCTTATTCCCGCTTCGATCACTGGAAGACAGGTTTCACGCCGATAAGCTGCATGCAGCGGCTCTGTTTTTCCCCCCGGTGCAGGAATAACTACATCCACCTGCATTTCATCCAGTAGCCGCACTTCTTCTCTCAAAAGACTGGAATTAACAAAGGGCATGTCGCATGCCACCATGACCACCCTCTCATACCTGGCATGTTTTAACCCCGTAAATAACCCGGCGAGCGGTCCGATACCTGTAATAGCATCCGGGTAAACAGCTTGATTCAGGTATTTCAGCTTTTCGGGTTGATTGGAGATAATGACCAGGTCATCGGTAAGATTTGCCAATCGCCCAATTACCCATTCGATCAATTCCTGACCACGAAATGGGATGAATAATTTATCCGTTCCCATTCGACTCGATTTACCGCCTGCTTGAATGATGACAGAAAACATATTATCGTTATAATATCACTATAAATTGTCAATTACCCGGTTTTCAAGTCATGAACTTTTATAAGGAGAAATTATGCCGGATATGAATCTGGAACTGTTGCAACCAGTCCTTGAGAAATATACAGCTACAGGCAGAACGTCCCTCCTCCCCTCATTGCATGCAGCCCAGGAAATTTACGGGTACATCCCTGAATTTGCTGCTGAGGCAATTGCCAAAAATTTACAGGTACCTCTGGCAGATGTTTATGGGGTGATCACCTTTTATTCCCATTTCCACGCAAAACCTGTCTCTGAAGCGATCATTCACGTCTGCAGCGACCCGGTTTGCGCCATGGCCGGTTCTGAAGGATATTTCAAGCTGATGCGTGAATCCATGCACAATAAAGGAAAAGACACCATCACCATTGAGCGTTCTCCCTGCCTGGGATTGTGCGATATTGCACCGTCCATGTTGGTCCAGGGCGAATACCAGAAGCAGCTGCGCAGAAGCGGCTGGCGGGAAATGGTCGCCAACACCAGCAGGCGGCATCAAACCCTGGTGGGCGGTGATGTAGCCGTATTGACCAGGAATTGCGGCAGGGGAAAAACCACCTGGCTGGCTGATTACCAGGCTTCCGGCGGTTACTCCGGGCTTGCGAAAGCATTAAAACTTCAGCCGGGTGAGGTGATCGCAGAAGTCAAAGCTTCAGGTTTGGTCGGCCGGGGCGGAGCAGCCTTTCCAACCGGATTAAAGTGGGAAGGTGCTGCCAACACTGCCGAGACAACCCGTTATGTTGTCTGCAATGCTGATGAAGCTGAACCTGGCACTTTCAAAGACAGGGTGATCATGGAAGACGACCCTCACCGGATCATTGAAGGGATCATCATTGCCGCTTATGCCATTCAAGCCCATAAAGGATACATGTATATCCGCGGTGAATATACAGAACCATTTGAGATCATGCAGCAAGCCTGTGAAGAAGCGTTGAGTCAGAGATATCCTGGGGAGCAACATTCTGGGCTCCGGCTTCTCATTCAATCTTGAACTTCGCCAGGGTGCAGGTGCTTATGTCTGCGGCGAAGAAACAGCCTTATTTGAATCGATTGAAGGGAAACGCGGTATGCCGCGTGTGAAACCACCCTTCCCGACCACTCACGGTTTGTTTGGAAAACCCACAGTGATCAATAATGTCGAAACCCTATCCAATATACCTGAGATACTGCGGGAAGGTGCTGAAAAGTATACATCCCGCGGAACTCAAAAATCCACCGGTACAAAGCTGTTTTGTTTATCCGGCGATATTGAAAGACCAGGATTATATGAAGTCAATTTTGGTGTCTCCATCAATCACCTGATCAACGATCTGGCAGGCGGGGTTCGGGGAGGCAGAGTTTTCCAGGCTGCCCTGGTTGGAGGAGCAGCTGGAGCATTTGCCATCGAAAGTGATCTCAATTCGAAACTGAGCTTCGAAGATATGCGGGATGCAGGAATTCCCCTGGGTGCAGGGGTGATCACAGTATTTGACGAGACCCGCGACCTGCGCAAGGTGATCTTGCGATTGGCGCACTTCTTTGCCGAGGAATCCTGTGGAAAATGCTACCCCTGCCAGCTTGGGACCCAGCGCCAGGTGGAGGTTTTAGAGCGGATGATGATAGGCCGTTCTGAACCGGAGGACTTGCAGCGGTTGGAAGAGATTGGCCGAACAATGACCGATGCATCCATCTGCGGGCTGGGACAGACAGCCTCCATGGCTGTGCTGAGTGCACTGCACCACTGGCCTGAAATGCTGAAAGCTCCCCTGTCAGTGAAAGGCGGCTCATGATGTCAAAAATGATCAACCTGGTAATTGACGATCAACCCGTTAGCACTGCCGAAGGAACAACGATTTTCCATGCAGCGGCAGAAAACGGTATTTCCATACCGACCCTGTGCTTTCATGAATATTGCAAAGCCAATGCTCTTTGCCGCATCTGTGTCGTAGAAGTGGAAGGTTCACGCACTCTCGTACCGGCTTGTATCGCTAAAGTCATCCGAAGGGATGAAGATTAGATCGAACACAGAACGGGTCAGATCAGCGCGTAAAACCATCCTGGAAATGCTGGCCTCCACGGTCGACATTTCAGATGCCCCGGATATCCTAACCATGATGGATGAATACGCTGCTCAACCTGACCGTTTTCCTGATGCGGTAAAACGCCAGCCGGCTGTACTGGATGACAATCCCA
Organism: uncultured Chloroflexia bacterium; assembly: GCA_963709535.1. GTDB lineage: Bacteria > Chloroflexota > Anaerolineae > Anaerolineales > Anaerolineaceae > PNON01. The sequence continues at coordinate 63,450 of CAVPWY010000001.1, forward strand.
TGTATATCCGGGATTATGCCAAATGCATTTTATGCTGGCGATGCGTCCAGGTTTGTGCGCAGGATGCCCAATACACATTTGCGTTAACCCTCATGAACCGCGGCTTTGATACCTCCGTCGCAACATTCTATGATAAGCCAATGACTGAAACCACCTGTGTATTTTGCGGGCAGTGCGTGGGAGTATGTCCGACCGGTGCACTCAAACCTCGTCGTGAATGGCTCATGGAAGGAAAATAAGATGATAAAACCCGATAAGATCGTCTCGACAGTTTGTCCATATTGCGGCGTTGGCTGCAATCTCGAGCTGCATATTAAAGACAATACCATTTTTTCCGTCACTTCCCCTTTCGATTCACCGACCAATCATGGCAACCTGTGCGTGAAAGGGCGGTTTGGTTATGATTTTCTATACAATTCCCGACGCATAACCACTCCCCTCATCCGGAAGGAAAAGCAAATTGCAGGGAAACGGAAACCGGCAAAAGATATGTCTGAGTGGCGTGAAGCATCCTGGGATGAAGCTCTTGACCTGATCGCCGATAGTATGACAGCCATCTACAAACGCGATGGTTCGGATGCATTAGGCATGTTCTCCTGTGCCAAAGCAACCAACGAAGAAAACTACCTGTTGCAGAAACTTTTCAGATCGCTCTTTCGGACGAATAACATAGACCACTGCACCAGGCTGTGCCATGCCGGGTCGGTGGTTGCCCTGCAGATGGCTGTTGGTTCATCTGCGATGAGCAACCCGGCTTCGGATGTATCAAAAAATGACGTCTTCATTGTCACCGGGTCGAACACCACTGAAACCCATCCGATCATTGGATTGCAGATGAAAGCAGCCATAGAACAAAATGGTGCAAAGCTCATTGTGATCGATCCCCGCCGCATCGAGATGGTCAACTTCTCCACCCTCTGGCTGCAGCAGCAACCGGGAACAGATGTCGCGGTCTTTTCAGCCCTGGCTCATGTCGTCCTGAAAGAGAAACTCTACAACCAGAAATTCATTAATGAGCGAACAGAAGGTTTCACAGAGTTCGCTGCAAGCATGGAGAAATTCACACCGGAATATGCTGAAGACATATCCGGTGTCGAACGTGACTTGATCATCCAGGCTGCCCGGCTATATGCTGGAGCAAAGAATGCCGCCATCTACTGGGCCTTGGGCATACCCGAGCACTCCCATGGAACAGAGAATGCCCTTTCCCTCATCAACCTGGCGTTGCTCACCGGTCAGATCGGTCGTGAAGGCACAGGGCTAAACCCATTGCGCGGTCAAAATAATGTCCAGGGAGCTTCTGATTCCGGTGCCATGCCCTGGCATTACCCGGGTTATCAACTTGTCGATGACGAACAAAATGCCCTCAAATTTGAGCAGCTTTGGAATATTGAACCGGGTGGGTTGAACCGCAAGCGAGGGTTAACCAATACTGAAATCATTGGAGCATTCGGAATCAATGGCATTAAAGGTATGTATATCATGGGAGAAAACCCGGTCATGTCTGATCCCAATTCCACCCATGTTCGGCACCAATTCGAACAGTTGGAATTCTTCGCCGCCGAAGACCTGTTCATCAATGAAACGCACGCCTATGCGGATGTGATCCTTCCGGCAGCAGGTTGGGCGGAGAAGGACGGCACCTTCACCAATACTGACCGGCGCGTGCAGCTTGTCCGGAAAGCTGTTGAACCACCGGGTAGTGCCCGTGCGGATTGGATGATCATTACCGATCTTGCCAAACGGATAGAATCCAGACTAGGAAGACCGAAAAGCACCTTTTGGAACTATCACAACCCCGGCGAGGTCATTGAAGAGATGGGACGCGTTGTCCCGGATTATGCCGGAATCCGCTATCACCGCCTCGGACGTTGGGGATTGCAAACCCCTGTGCCTGATGAGAACCATCCCGGGACCCCCTTCCTTTTCGCGAATGACTTCCCACGCGGACGGGGAAAATTCCACCCATTGGAATACCAGCCGCCTGCAGAAATGCCTGATGTGGAATACCCGTTCATCCTTACCACCGGTAGGGTTCTGGAACACTGGCATGGCGGTACTCTGACCCGCGCATCCAAACTGGATGACCTCTATCCGCAGGCATTAATGGAAGTGAACCCTACGGATGCAATAAAAATGGACTTGAAGGAGGGTGATGAAGTCCGGGTCTCCTCCAGGCGCGGCAGCATCGTTATCCGGGTGACGATCAAGGATAAAACCAGGGCAGGCGTTGTATTCATTCCCTTCTTCTTTGCCGAAGCTTCAGCCAATATCCTCACCAATGATGTCATCGATCCCCGCGCCAAGATCCCTGAATATAAGATCTGTGCCGTGAAGATCGAGCATATCAATCCTCCGGAAGAGCAGGCTAACCTGCCAAAACATTCGCTGCGAGGGCGATATTAAATTTTTTGACTTATTATGCTTTCTTGAAGTCAATAAAGCCGCGGTCAACATCCACAGAAATCAGTTGAACTCGAAGGCTCTGGCCGACATCCATATTGTCGAAACCGTGCACAAGTTTCCCTTCGACCGGTAATGAGAGCAGGCGCACCCAGGTGCCCTTGGGTGAAGCACCGGTGACAATGGAATCAAACCGTTCTCCGATCCTGGATTTGAGCAAAAGTGCTGCTGCGGACTTTTCAACCTGCCTTTCAACCTTGTTGGCGGCATCTTCTGCCTCGGTGCAATGTTTCGCCAAAATTTCCAGTTCAATCTTGCTGTATGGAGCCGGGGTTCCATGAAGTGCGGCTTTCAATAATCGTTGTGTGAGCAGGTCTGTAAATCGGCGATTCGGGGCAGTGGAATGGGTGTAATCTTTGACCGCCAACCCAAAGTGACCCGGCGGGGTATCACCCGGAAAGTCTGCCACATATTCACCCGCTCCCAATAATTTGATCACCACCAGTGACAGATCAGGAAACCGTAGCGGATCGGCAGCTTTTTCCTTTCCAGGAAATTCTCCAAGACTTTGCATCCGGATTTTCCGGAAGGTTGTATCCATGCTCGTCGGCGATCTCGACGATGCGGTCCCAGCGTTTGGGAATGCGTACCACGCGCCGGATGGACGGGAACTTCTTGGATTCAAGGTAACGCGCTACCACCCCATTGGCTGCGATCATAAAATCTTCAATGATCTCTTTCGCGCGGTTCTTCTCTTCCACTTCAAGGTTGCGGATCTGATCCCCGTCAAAGAGCGGTTTTGCCTCGATCGTCTCAAGGCTGAGTGCCCCGTTGATATGCCTTAGACTCTTCATCTTTTGGGCAATGGAATTTCCAGCCGCAGATTGTCAGCCAGTCCTTTCACCGCAGTCATTGCCTCAGGCGCATTATCATTTCCATCCAGCCAGGCTGCCACACGTGATAGGCGAGCTGAGCCTGATTATGGACAATGGCCTGATAGATCTTGAATCCTGTACCTTTCCATCTGGGTCAACCACCATTTCGACGACCATTGCCAGGCGATCCACATTGGGATTAAGGATGTGAGATCGGTGGAAAGCTGTTCGGGGAGCATCGGGAATATTTTGGCAGCCGTGTATACAGAGGTGGTATTGTAGCTGGCGTGATCATCGATGGCTGAATCCTTAACCAGCGAGTCCACATCCGCAACAGCCACCAGGATCTTCACTTTACCATCCGGCAATGCCTCAGCCACGGTCAACTGATCCAGATCGCGTGAGTCATCATTATCTATGGATGCCCAGAGCAGATGCCGGAGATCACGGGTTCCGTCCGACTCTTCAACTGTCCATCATTTTGTTCCGCCTGTTTTTGAAGTATATCGAGTTCAGCAAGCGCTTCAGGGGAAAAGTCGGGCAGCAAGCCTCTATCGATCATTGCCTGGTCAGCTAAATTCTCTAATATGGTACGGTGTTTCAATTCATCGGCATGCATAGGTAGTCCTTATAAATTTTCGTGATTTCCGTATATTAATAGGATTATCGTGAACCATTCCCAAGACGTGATAAATGATTGGTTTTTGGTCGGAGCTAGCTCCAACTTTATAACATGCGATAGCAGAAAACCTGTAGGTCGGAGCTTGTTCCACTTCAACAATAACTGGTTATTTTACCGGCAGTATCTGATTTTCAAATTTGTATCCGGCTTTTTCTACGATCTCTTTCACCTTTAATCCTGCTTCTTTGTAGTCAAATTGATACGAATAATCTTTTCCAAAAAGCGTGGACTGTTCCGCAATGGTCCCTTTTCGGGCACCTCCAAATGTATTGTAGCTTTCGGTCTTGATGCCGAAACCGGTGGTCATGCCATTATCGAGATCTCCACCACTGGAAAATCCGATCCGCGATTCAATGAGCATTTCAGAAAACTTGACCACTTTCGTGTTCTCATCGATTTTCATATTTGGCTGTATAGGTCAATTTCTTTTTTGTAAGAAATGCTTTGCGTTCAGCAATAGTTGCAGAATAATCCCAGACGCTTTCTTTCATTCCACTTCCCGTCAGGATAATTCAAAGCTTTCTTAAATTTCATCCATCAGATTTGTCGAAGACATATTTTACCTCCGTGGTATTTTCGCTTATCTCATAAGTATAGGATAAGTTGTAAATATTGTCTGTATTTTTTCTATTGGGCATAAGCCCAAATAAGTGCTACTTAATTTGGTGTTGGTATCCCTCCCTCCTCCCTCTTTCCCCCTCCCCTCCCCCCTCCGTTTACTTGGTCATATTGAGCCATTCCCGAGTTGTATTCTGAGCTTGTCGTTCATGAAGATCCAGGGAAGGATGTTGAGAGATAGATAATATTCCGCTGTTTCATCCATCCCTGCCTGGTTATCGAAGGCAAATATTCTCCCACCGCACTCAGCACATAATGATGGGATGAAAAAACGGGTACCATCCATAGCCAACTTTGGCGCTATGCCAAAATCATCCACGGTCATCCAGCGCATGCGTCCAACTTCTAAGCCGGCATTCACAAAAGCACCCAGCACCTGGTCGCTGTTCCACTTTGCAAAAGCCCGGGTGGGTTCAACTGTTGGGATTGTTGTGTTTTCGGGAGCTGGGGTATACGTTGGATAGGGTGTAAAAGTGAAGTATGGTGTGAGGGTCGGGTAGGGTGTAGCTGTTGGTATCGCTGCGATTGTCTCAGCAACCCGAGTTGAAATGACAAATTCTTACTCGGAGTACAACCAGATAAAAAGATTGAAATGCATAGAATTGAAATGATCAAACCTTTCATTTTCCCTCCAGGCGGGTTCACTATTTTCTAATCCTTTTCCTTAGCCATATCCAGGCGACACCAGGCGTACAGGGCATCATAAACTTCAAACTGGTGAGACGAATTTTCCAGGTCTTCCGGGAAGCGCAGGCTATAACCGGTCGCGATGGCCTTCAGCCCGCGGGCGATGAGATCGGTGTTCATTTCTGTATGAGATATCAGCCGCGTGAACGATCTTTGCCAACCTCAGTAGTCCGGGGTCGCTCAAGCCATACTTGGCGATGATCGTTTCAAAGGAACATTTCCCATCCTGGTGGCCTAATTCAACCCCCGGGGCATCAAAGGGAATCGCCTGGATTTCTTTTGAAATCCGGTCGACCTCACTTTTCAGGACAAAGATGAACTCAGCTTCGCTATCGACAAAGCGCGAGATCAACCAGGGACAGGCTACGCGGTCTACGCTTACATGGGAACGGGTGATCCATTTGATTAATCGTCTCCTACGAGGATTATGGCAAGGTACGATTTCTATGCTGGTATTTTATACTATCTTGAGATTTGGTATCTAAAACATCCACTTTTTGGAACGATTCCCCATTCGTAGATTGAAGACCTGGTGCATAAAACCCACGCACAGTGGTAACACCGGTGCGAACAGAAGATCTCGGCTCACTGCGGGGATGGTAGCCCAATCTGATTTACCTCAGAGTGGTTTCGCAGACTTAGGATGAACAAGGAATAAATTCCTAATTGTTTTCATAATTTGAACATATTCTTTCCCACATTCATCCTTTTATTTATCAAGCCAATGATATATTGAAAATTTGTTACCGAACCGAATTTTTCCCGAAATTCATAGTAATATCCAGCAAAGGAAGGCGCATGCTATTGCTGCGGTAGACCAATGTTGGGGGTTTTTGTTGATATGGAAAGAAATTTAGAGAACGCAATGTCTCTTCAATCGTTGGGCGGAATTGATCAACCTCCACATATGAAAACGTGCGGATTATCGGATTGTGGAACGCAGCCAACACCAAACACATCAGAAACCCCTCTGGAAATATTTACGACAAGAATGATGAGAATCTCCATCTCAGTGAGTTCAGATGACCCTATTCATCATGAAAGCGATAAAAACGATTGATGCGAGGACAGCCTACATTAGTCCATATATTCAATACTGCGGACCAAAAGCTTTGAGGTCTCATAAAGAATTTTTTTTAAGAGCTTTAAATCTGCTGCCAATGTTGATACAAAGTGATCATGTGCCTTGTTTTTTGGAAATTGTTTTGAGGCTAACAAAAGCCCCACCATTGCACCAAAAATTGCTCAAATGACATTCACTAGTGTCACAATCGAGAATGCAGCAACGTATTTCCGGATAATTTGATGTGAAAGAATAGGATCGAGCGATCAAAGGAGAAGATACTGCCCATCGATCCCGGCATCCAGCCCAACCAGGCAAATACCCATATAAAGAAAACTATATAGGTATAAGGGATTGCAAAATTAAACCAGAGATGGGAACTCAAAGGATGAACCGATGTATTATTCATCCACCAGCGGAAGACCGATATGCCGATAAGAGTGCCAACAAAAGCAAACAATAATCCTCTTGGGTATCGCCCAAATTAAAGCCGATCAGGCACCCAATAATGATGCAGGCCAATAAAAATAACGCATACACGAACAGGTAGATTTTGGATTTGCCGATTTTCCAGTTCTGAATTTCCTGTTCGAAATGGTATGCTGTTCAAAATAAGCTTTTGACCGTTCGTATGTGATCCGTAAACAATCACTACATTTATTTTTGGAAAAAAGACCATTCAACCATTAATCTTCTGCACCATACAGTAAGACAATTTTTAGCAGCCATCATGTCCTCCAGGGAAAATTTGACCAGAATTGAGTATTTATCATTACGCTTTGTTGGTGTTACATCTGGAGGAAAGGAACAGCGCTGCCTTTTTGTGTAGCGGGCCAGGTGGAAAAGAGTTCCACTGCATTTGGTAAAGTAAATTTCTTATGTCATTTTCTGCCAGATAGGCCGAACCAATCTAATCAGGATCGCTACCCGAATCACGGTTCCTAACAAGCGCGCCTGGCACACTGATGCCGCCTCTCATTATGTTTAGTGCAAAGAATCCAAGGATGGCAATCGCAAAACCGACCACTCCCCACTTTTTCCATTTCCACATGGCTATAGCGGATACCAGGTTGACTACTCCGAGCAGCGCCATCACATAAATAGCCCAGGATGACCACTTGGGAAGGTATTGCATCGTCCCGGCAGAAGGCGGAAATAAACCTATAATGATGTAAAGTGGACTAATGATTAATATTGCAATCAAGAAAGCTGTAAGACATCCCCCGCGTTTGTTCTTTGTAGGTTCTTCTGTGCTCATAATATCTCCTTTCAAATATTTAGAGCTATCGTTCAAAACCTCTCACAAAGAAACCTGGATGTTTGACTAATAAATTTGTTGTTTTGTTTGTGATAACCACCTCCATTCCTTATTCTATTATACGACCTAGTTCGGGTTTTTCAATAAATTGATATTTTTGGGGTGGTGATAAACGCCCTTGGTCGGGTGGTCGAAGCGAACAAAGGCCTCACAGGTTTACCCCCTCCACAATTTTGATCTCCTCTTCCGTCAATCCATACATCTCTTACATCAATCGATCGATCTCCCGATCAGTGGGTTAGATTTCCCACATCAAGTGTTCCTGCTCTTGGGGGATTATCGGGGTGTGCTTATGGAACAGTTATTGGAATATTGTAACGGATTGAAAAAAGTGCAGGGAAGAGTAAGCAGTGATTAGTCATTTGTGATTAGTGAGAAGTAGGTCGGAGCAAGCTCCGACGTCACTCGCCGGGCTCGGGAATGTCTCAGGGTGCAGTGCAAACACCCCTAGCAAAATTATTCTTCCATGCTAGAATTAACCCATGCTGGATATCAACCTGTCCCATTACAACGAGATGCTGCGCTACGAACCGCTGATGGATGAACTGCGGGCGCTGGCGGTGATCATCGTCGGCAGGGAGCAGGCCGACCTGTTCAACATCATCAAGTATTATTCGCGCAATTTTGCCGAGGATATCAAAGCCAATGGCCGGATCTCGGATGAATGTTTGAACCGCTTCAAGAGCGCCATGTTCACCATCACCTCCAGGCTGAACATCTACTGCTGAAACCATCAATGCCTGCCCATGAAGACCAACTCTACAAAGGCAGCGGTTTCTGGGAAATGCGCTGGAATTTGGGGCAGTTCCCGGATATTGCGGAACAGGTAAAGGAAGCCGGCATCAGCCACATCATCTGCGCAGGGATATCCGGCTGCGTGGTCGGGGAATACCTTGGGTTGGAAATGAAAGGCAGCGACATTCCGGTCGATCACATGATCTTTGAACGCGTTGATCGTTCCCCGGTGAAAGGGGTGCTTCCAGCGAATTTCGAGCTGGAGGGAAATCGCATCCTGCTGATCGAAGATGCAGTCCAGGAAGCCAGGACACTGGGAGTGATGATGACTACTTTGAATGCCATGCAGCCTGGCCTGGAATTCTCCCTCTTCGCGCTGGACATTGAAGACAATGAAGAGACCCGGCTTGGCTTGCAGCCGGTCAAGAAAATATTCAAGTTTGAGGCGTAAAAGGCTTTTTGATGGGTAAGGACAGCGGAGTATGGGCACGATATATCATGCCCATACATAAAAGTCGTGCCCTTACTATTCGGTCAGTTCCTTGTATCTGAAGCAATCCACCACATGGTCATTGACTAATCCGGCGGCCTGCAAAAACGCATAGGTGATGGTCGTGCCGCAGAACTTGAATCCGCGTTTTTTCATATCCTGGCTTACCCGGTCGGAGAGCGGTGTGCTGGCCGGAATTTGGCTCATCGACGTCCATCCATTTACCACCGGCTTGCCATCCACAAATCCCCACAGGTAATGGTCGAGTGAGCCGAATTCTTTCTGCACTTCCAATGTAAGGCGGGCGTTGGTGACAATGGCAGCAATTTTGGCGCGGTTGCGGATAATACCGGCATCCTGGAGTAATTCTTCCATCTTTGCAGGGGAATAGCCAACAATAATTTCAGGACGGAACCCGTCGAATGCTTTGCGGAAGTTCTCACGTTTCTTCAGGATGGTCAACCAGCTCAAACCTGCCTGCATGCCATCCAGGGCGATCATTTCAAATAACTTGACATCATCATGGACAGGGGTACCCCATTCCATGTCGTGATAATCCACATAGATCGGTGTTCCCAGACTCCATTCACAACGCGAAATCGAGTTTGATTCCATATCCCTCCAGATCTAATCATGGATAAAAAATAGTCCAACAATTTACACAATTTCACCGATCTCAGCCGGGAGGACTTGAGGTTTGTCCCGTCCAGACATCCGCCGGTAAAATATAAAGCTTTCCACCGAGAAGATGATGAGTGCCAGCCAGATGACGATAAATCCGTAGAGATGGGAAACTGTAAATACTTCATGAAAGAGGTAAATCCCAAGCAGGAACTGGATGGTTGGAGCAATGAACTGAAGGATACCGATCGTGGAGAGGGGTACATTTTTAGCTCCAACCGAGAATAACAATAGGGGAATAGCTGTGACAATACCAGTCATCCGAACATAGACATTAATTAATGGTGTAGTATGACCAAAAGCGCCGCTGCCGTTCGCCTGAGCCACGACCAGGATAACAAATGCCGGGATGAAGATCATCATCGTTTCAAGGGCCAGCCCATGCAGAGATCCGAGCGGAGCCAGCTTCTTGATCAGCCCATAGAGCGCAAATGAAAATGCCAGAGCCAGCGAGATCCACGGTAGTTGGTGATAACTATAGGTGATGTAAGCCACCCCGAGGAAAGCCAGTACCACCACCACCCATTGCCACCGGCGCAGCTTCTCGTGTAAAAAAATGACTCCCAACAATACACTTACTATGGGATTGATGAAATAACCCAGGCTGGTTTCCACCACACGATCTTGTCCCACCGCCCATACATAGGTTCCCCAGTTAATTGCCAGCAAAGCACCAGCCATGAAGTAAATACCGATCTTTCCTCCAGGTAAGGGAACCAATGAAGGATTTGAATTCTTTTCGGATCAGGATCACCAGCATAATAAAAAGGAATGACCAGACCACCCGGTGGGATGTTGTCTGCTCAGCCGGAACGCTGGATAAAGCATGAAAATAAATTGGGAAAAAGCCCCAGATCACATATGAAAAAATGCTTGCGACGATACCTTTATTCATTACCATCCCTCACAAAAATATATATCCGGCTATCATATCAGAAAAATGCCAGTTATATATGAAATTGCATAACACAGGGAGATTAGCCGTGTTTATTAAAAGCATTGGTTTGTAAACATCTGATCTGGTACGATCTTTGGTTGCCAAAGGAGATTTAACCTTCAATTTCAGGTAACAATGGTATTAAAAACCATTACTTTAGTACGGTGTAAAATTTTTACCTATTTGCACGCTAATTATTTCACGTATTCAACCATTCATTAACATTTTACACGGATACCCTTTACAAATAGGAGAGTATGGTATAATTCCTTTTGTCTAAGACAAGGTTTGTCTGCAAAAGCCGCAATCCTTTTTATGGAGAGCGGCAATTTAATAGCCGGAGAACATTTCCGGAAGGTTAGGAAAAAGATGGAAACAAAATTGTATATTGGGAACCTTGCGTTCTCAACCACAGAAGATGAGTTGAAAGGCCTGTTTGCAGAAGCTGGCACAATCACCTCCTGTGAAGTGATCAAAGACCGTTTTACGGGCAGCTCGAAAGGTTTCGCATTTATTGAAATGAGCAACCAGGCAGAAGCCGAAAAAGCGATCAATTTGTTCAACGGCTATAGCCTTGGAGAACGCGCAATAAAGGTCTCCCCCGCGAAACCCCGCGAAGAATTTGGTTCAGGTGGTTTCGGCGGCCCGCGCCGTGACGGTGGAAACCGTGGTGGTCAGGGCGGTCCCGGTGGTGGACGCAATCGAACAGGTAGTGGTGGCGGTCAACGCCGGTACTAAAATAATAATCAACCAATCAAAATCAATTAGAACAGAAACGGAAAAAGAAAATGTCAGATAGAGTCACAGGAACAGTAAAATGGTTTAACGGCACCAAAGGTTATGGTTTCCTCTCCCAGGAAAACGGCCCGGATGTATTCGTTCACTTTTCAGCCATTCAGGGCGACGGTTACCGCTCCCTTGAAGAAGGTCAAAAAGTCGAATTCGATATCGAAAAAGGTCAAAAAGGCCTACAGGCTGCTAAAGTAACCCTCCTGTAAAACCCAAATAAACCAATTTAAACCCGCTGATCTCAGCGGGTTTTTTCTTGCCTTTCACCCAACTTGATGAATAATCCAGTAAAGATATTATCCGGTCTGGGAAGCTGCTGCTTTATTTCTTGAATTCACCATACGGTTTAAGCTGACCACAATGATCAACATGACGAAGATGAGGATGGTCACAAAGACAACACTGGCAAATGGACTTTTATTTTCCATGAGATAGCCCTGCATCAGGGGTATCGACACACCCCCGGCACTGCCCATTGCTGCACAGATACTGGCTGCCTTGCCGGGGTTCTCCGGGTAGCGGGAAGTGATGATCGCCATGACCGTCGGGTAAACAGCACCCATACTGAAGCCGAGTAATAAAACTCCTATGATCGTGACCGCCAGGTTTCCAATCCCCAGCACCAGCAAACATCCACCAAGGGCAGATAATGATAAACATAACAATAATATCCGGCCGGCACTGAGTTTAATACCCAGCGCTGCTCCTACCAACCGCCCGATGGTCAACAAACCCCAAAATCCTGCGGTTAGCAATGCCCCCGTTTCGATCTTCACACCGGTGGTCATTTGTGAGAACGTGGTCGTCCAGCCGCCCATTCCGTTCTCCACACCAACATGCATCAACAATAACAATCCGAAAGTCCACACCAGTGTGGATCGATAAACACTATTGGAGCTTATTATTTTTGTGGAATTTGTTTTCACCTGAGGAAGGCCTTTGATCTGTGAATACAGAAATGCGATGACCAGCAATCCTCCTGCAGTAAACCAAAGGACGATCAAGCCCTTTCCGAAAAAGGGTTAAAGTAAGGCTAACCAATGCCGGGCCAACGAATGCTCCTACCCCGAAAAAGAAATGCAGCAAATTCAAGGAAGTAACATTCTTTTCCTGGAAAACTCTGGCAACCAGGAGATTTGTGGTCAGGTCAACTGCTCCATGGCCTAACCCTGCAAAAAAAGTCAAGCCGAGGATCAACCATAAGGAATGAGTGGTTGTAAATGCCAAAAAGCCTGATGCAAGGACGATGAGACTGGTGATAAGTACTTTCTTATGACCGATCCTATCGCACAAAGGACCGGCTATAAAGTTTGAGACCAATGCTCCCAGGAATAATGCTGAAATGACACCACCTATCTCGGTCAAACTCGAGTTGGCGTTGTTAGCCAGTTCCGGTAAAACAGGGCCGATACCGGCTGTAGCCATCCCGAAAAACAGAAATGTGGCACATGCGAGGATGAGGATGAGTTTGCTTTGTTTGGTCGCCATTTAATACTCCTGGTTCAATGAGATTACACGATGTACGGGTCCATCCAAAATGGAAAGAATAATTACAAAAATGCTTACCTGATTTCCCCAAGTTAATATCATGACAATTCTTATGGTCAGCATAAATATGCTACCATTAAATGAGCAATTTGTGCTACATTACTACAATAAACTCAACACCATCAGCATGGAGCCAGGCATGGAAATTACTCAGGTGTCATCCCCAAAAGATTTGAAAACATTTATAGACCTGGCTTACCAGGTGTATAAAAATGATGCGGTCTGGGTACCGCCTATGCGCAGCGACCTTGCCGGTCAATTTGACCACGTTAAAAATCCATTTTTAGACCATTGTATTTATAAACTTTTCATTTTGTGGAAAGGGGAAAAACCCGTAGGCCGGATCGCCGCTTTTTATGACACCCTGGCAAACGATTATTGGCATGAGCAGGTGGGATTATTTGGTTACTATGAATGCCCTGCCGATGCTTCAGCTTCAAAAATGCTGCTGCACACCGCTGCTGGGTGGTTGAAACAGGAAGGGATGACAGTCATGCGCGGTCCCTGGAGTTTTGTCTCCCAGGAATGGGGATCCGTTATTGAAGGGTTCAAACCTGCTCCCGTGGTGATGAGCCCATACAACCCTCCTTATTACAACGATCAGTATTCCACGTTTGGATTAACAAAAGTGAAAGACCTGCTGGTTTATTACATTGATGCCCGGGAAGGATACCAGATTCCGGAAAGAATTCTGACTCTGACCGATAAAGTGGCAGAACGATATGGAATTCGGGTTAGGCCGATCAATATGAAGAATCTCGAACAAGAAGTGAATACGATCATGTCTCTCTCGAATGACAGTCTGGAACACAACTGGGGTTACTCTCCGGTGACAGATGCTGAAGTAAGGACCATGGCACATGACTTGAAACCGGTCATCCATCCGAAAGCGGTCTTATTCGCCGAAACTCCTGATGGAACACCGGTCGGGTTTGCCATCGCGATCCCCGATGTGAATGTAATCCTGAAGAAAATAAAAGGCAGGTTGTTTCCTTTGGGTTGGATCAGGTTACTATTTATGCTGCCCAGGTTAAAAAGTTACCGCATGTTTGCCCTGGGGGTAATCCCTGAATACCATGGCAAAGCAGTCGACAGTCTTTTATATCGGGCATTATATAAATCAATTTTCAATCCTGAAATATTTATGGAAATAAACTATGTCCTGGAAGATAATGCTCCCATGAATAATGCCATTACCAAACTTGGTGCAAAGCCATTCCGTAAGTACCGCATTTTCGAAATGCCGATCTAAAGGGATCCTGTTTGGATTTTGTAAAACTCGAGACTAATGTGTCAATTCCCTGGCAAGGCCAATAGCACCCAGCACTCCTGAGCGTGTACCCAAACCCGGACTGACAATATATTGATCGATGTTGTTTAATATTTTATCTGATTGGACATAACCATTCAGCAATTGCTGAGTTTTCAATTGCACCTTTTGCAGCAATCCCTTATGCTGTGAGACTCCTCCACCCATAATGATCCGCATGGGGGAATATAAATAGATCAGGTTGGTAAATGCCAGGGCAATATATTTTGCTTCCAGGTCCCACCCCGGGTGATCGTCTTCCAGTAAATTTGCCGGTTTCCCCCAGCGGCTTGCCAGCGCTGGCCCCGTAGCCAATCCTTCCCAGCAATCTCCATGGTAAGGACAATACCCTGCAAAAGGATCTTCTTTTTTGTCATGCGGGATTGAAAGGTGTCCACCTTCTGTATGCACCAATCCGTGCACAGGTTTGCCATTGGCAATCGCTCCTACGCCTATCCCGGTACCAATGGTTACATACAAGAATGGGTCGAGGTCCTTGTTTTCCGGCATCCAGTAACATTCTCCAAATGCCGCTGCATTTACATCAGTATCAAAAGCAACCGGGATTTGTAACGCTTTTCTTACTCCGCCCAATAGATCCGTAAAGCTCCAATTCGGCTTGGGGGTCGTTGTGATAAATCCATAGGTTGAGGAGTTTTGATTGAGGTCTACCGGGCCGAATGAGCCGATCCCGACTGCAGCCAGGTCACCTTTCAACGCGAAAGGTGAAAAGAAATCGTTAGTTCGTCTGATCGTCTCTTCTGGTGTTGTGGTCGGAATCCTGGTTTCAGCAATGATCTGATCCGGGCTGGCAGCCACCATGCAATTGAACTTAGTGCCGCCAGCTTCTATTCCACCATATAACTTCATAAATACCTCTCAAATCACAATCCTAATATAATATCAGAAATTAATCTGGTTGAAAAGCGAAATCCACTGCTGCCCGGGCATGTAAAATGGTTGTGTCAAAGACGGGAAAGTTTACGTCATCTGGACTGACCAGTAATCCTATCTCTGTGCAGCCAAAAATGATTCCTTCAGCGCCATTTTGAATTAATTTACTGATGATATCCAGGTAGGTTTTCCTGGATTCTGGATTAATTTTTCCAAGAACTAATTCCTGAAAAATTACTTGATGAATTTTTTCCTGGTCAACGGTTGATGGGATGATCACATGAAGACCAAACTTGTCCTTCAACCTCCCTTTGTAAAAACCTTCTTTCATCGTGAATTTAGTTCCCAATAAACCAATCGTTTTGATGCCCATCTTGCAGATTGCATCAGCTGTCGGGTCAACAATGTGAAGAAATGGTATTTGAATGGCAGCTTCAATTTCCGGGGTGCATTTATGCATGGTATTTGTACATAAAACCACAAAATCGGCTCCGCTTTTCTGTAATGTGAGCGCAGCATCAGCCATCATTTTCCCGGCTTCCTGCCACCGGCCTTCATGTTGAAGAAGCTCCACTTCGGCAAAATCCAGGGAATTCAAAATGACTTTTGCGGAATGATACCCCCCCAACCTTTCTTTGACCATTTCATTGACCAGGCGGTAGTATTCCAATGAAAACTCCCAGCTCATGCCACCGATCATGCCAAATGTTTTCATTTCTAACTCCCTGTAGAAGATTTTGAACGAAGGAAGATCATCACCCAGGCTGCTCCTGCAAGTAGAATACACCCTGTAAGGTAAAACGGGATCGCTTTCCCCGCTAAATCATACAACCAGCCCCCCACTAATGGGCCTATGGTTGCCCCCAGCATGGCAGTAAATTCGTAATATCCAAATCCTTTGCCACGCGATTTATCCCCAATGATATCAGCCACCATAGCTTGCTAAGCCGGATCCGCCATAGACCATCCAATGGACTAAGCCGTATAGAAAACTGCCAGCCATACGAGGCTTGGCAGGTTGGGTATAATGATCGCCAAAATTCCGGCAATAACCGCACCAATTGCCATCAAAGGTGCCCGCCCGAAACAATCAGCTAATCCTTCCAATCTGGATGGAAGCAAGCTATAAACAATTCCGGCCGGGAGGAATGCCCAGGCAAGGTTCTCAATATTTGTGGTGAAATGATCCTGCAGATAGATCATATAGATTGGAGCGAGAAGTGCCATTGCGATATTGGTTGTAAAAACAACTACAAGCAATTTCAATAATCGACGAGTATCAATTCCCTTGGCTTTACCATTCAATAAATGAATTTGAGGTTTGGTCTCTGGTAATTTCCTCGCAGCGATTAAAGCCCCTGCCAGTGCGAGTGCAGTATAAACTAAAAAGGTTATTGTCCAACCGAGGTCAGGGTGACCAAATTCAGAAATGGTTTTGTATATTGTAAATCCCACGAAGATGCCGATTAAATCCTCCGCGGGAGTTTGCTTCCAATAATTTCCCCATATTCTTACCACGATCAGCCCGCTCAGAAAGATCTGCTATGATCGTGCGAATGGTTATCCAGAATAGCGATGATGCAACACCCTGGGTAAACCTAGCCAGATATAATCCAGTCAAGCTGCCGGAAAAAGAAAAGAAAAACATGGTCAACGAATAACCCACAATTGCAGCCACCAGAAATCGCTTCCGACCGAAGCGATCGATCGCCAAGCCAACAACAGGTCTACCTACCAAAACCGTTACTGTAAAGATCGAATATAAACCACCTATCTCAAGTGCAGATGCTCCCAGTTGCTTACTATAGATGGGCAGGAAGAATGCCAGAAAAGTAAATGCCATTCCGGTTAAGGCATCGGGTAGTATAAAACTGTGGTGGTAGATCGAACCGGATCGTTTTCCATTCGAATTAATTTCCTCAGAAATTAATTCAATTCCTTCTGGAGGTTATGAAATACTTCAGGAGGAATTGATTAAAAGATAAACCACAAAATTCGTTCACCTGTCGTTTGCCAACAATAAGACTTTCCGGACATCATCCACCATGTGATCGGTGATTCCCATGCTGGAAAGATCACCGGTATCTTCCGTGAGAATTCGCTGCCCCAGTCCGGAATGCCGCCAGATCTTCAGATCTTCTTCCAAAGGTGAACCCAGGATATCCTCACGGACGATCTTCCCATCGGCCATCACAAGAACACGGCTCGTCTGGCGGGCAACGGAGAGATCATGGGTAACGATCACAAAGGTGACCCCCTGGCTTCGATTAAGCTCTTTCAGCAGATTCATCAGTTCCTGCCCGGCAACTGTGTCAAGGCTTCCGGTAGGTTCATCTGCCAGGATGATCCTGGGGTTATTCGCAAGCGCCCTGGCTGCAGCCACCCTTTGGCGCTGGCCGCCTGAAAGCTGCCCGGGGAGGTGGTTCATTCGATCCGCCATGCCAACCAGGGTTAACAATTCTTCAGCTCTCAAACGCCGGTCATGCGCAGATTGATAACCCACCATGGGTACTTCGACATTCTCGCGCGCTGTCATGGTGGGCAGCAGATTGTGCAATTGGAACATGAAACCCACAGTTTTAGCCCGAAAGGAATCCACGTCCTTGATCTCTGCCAAATTCCGTCCGTTGACGAAGATCTCTCCACCTGTGGGTCGGTCCAAAGTACCCAATACGTTTAAGAGTGTGCTCTTCCCGCTTCCGCTAGGTCCCATCACGGCGATGAATTCACCCGGGGCTACGTGCATCGTTACTGAATCCAACGCACGGATCTCTTCGCCATCACCATAGACCCGGGTCAGATCGTGTGTTTCAATAATCCATTCGATTGTCATTTTTTTATCTCAATATCCACAAAAGCAGTCATTCCCCACAATAATTTCTCGGGGATATTATCCAGAGCGACGACTACAGTGTAATTCACGCCTGATCCTTCAGAGGCTTTGGATGCGATTCGAGCCACTTTGCCATTTACAGTTACATTCGGGAGTGCATCGAAAGTCACGGCAGCCGGGTCGCCAATCGCCAATCGGGCGACATCGATCTCATTCAGGTCGGTAGTCTCGACCTGGAGCGTAGTGATATTTGCCAGATAAAGCAGGGGTTGACCAGGGGTCACAGACTCACCTGCCCGTACCTTGGGGTTGCTGATATTACCGGCAAATGGGGCTGTGATTGAAAGCTGGTCAAGGGCTGTTTGCGCAGAGTCCAATTGAGCTTTGGCGTTATCCAATCGTGATTGGACCACCAGCATATCGGCTGGAGATGGACCATCTTTCCTCTGGTCATAATCCCGCTGGGCAAATTCAAGTAAGGCTTTTCCTGCAGCCAGATCAGCCTGAGCCTGGCTTTTTTGATTTTCCAGTTCCTGTAATTTCCTCACTGCTTCATCGTAATCACGTTGTTGATTCGCAAGTTCACTTGCATAATACTTGCGGGTTGAATCTGTTTCAGCACGTGAGGCATACTTATCAAAATTCTTCTGGGCAGTATCAAGCTGAGTCTTTTCTCGATTTACATCCCTTTGAGCTGTCTTTATATCGTCCAGGTAAGCATTTTTCTCAAAATCGTCGAGCGCTCGTTCGGCTGCTATGATCATGTCATTGGCTTTGACAATATCTGATTGGGATTGTGCTGCCAGGGCAGCTGAATCCGCTACCAGGTTGTCAAATGCCCTTTGGGCATCCGCTATTTCCATTTGTGAAGCAGTGACCCGGGCTTTCGCTGATTCGACACCACTTAATTAAATCAACAACTGGCCTTGAGTAACATTATCTCCATCTGCAACCAGGACTTCGCTCACTACACCTGAAGTTTGAGCACTTAATGCAGCCCATTGACTTGGAACAACCACACCGGTGGCGTTCACTACAGGATTAAAGGAAACAGCCGAACCGTCAGGGGTAGGGGTCGCTCCTCCCTGCGTTTTTGAACAACCTGTCAATGATACGATAATGATTATTGCCAGTAATACCCAGATCAATTTAGTCTTCATAGTGAACTCCTTATAGAATTATTCATAACGCAACGCTTCGGTTGGTTGTAAACGGGTCGCCCGCAATGCGGGGTAAAAACCACCCAGTAAACCCAGTACCAATGCGATGACGATCGTCCGTAAAATACTATCCCAAGTCCAGACCAGGCCGAAAGCACCTAACAAACCGGGTATGGTGCTCATCAATCCACCCATACCCAATGCCACAATTATACCCAGTATGCCTCCGCCAATACCCAAATAACCTGACTCCTGTAAGATCAAACCCAGCACTCTCCGCCTGCGCCAACCCATGGCTCTTAAGTACACCGATCTCTCTGGTGCGCTCCATGACCACCATGAGCATGGTGTTCAAGACACCCACACCGCCAAGTAAAATGGCGAGGATGGAGATGGATGTGGTCATCGATTTAGATTTCTGCATGTCAGGTAATTGATCAGCAAAATCACCACCCAAAGCAGCGTATACTTCCGGAAAATCACGGTTGATCTTGGCCACCAAAGCAGAAGCTTGTGAGGGATCACGCAATTTGACAGCCAGCATCATGAGTTTTCTGGGTTTTCCTGCTGCGATCTGCGAATCGCGTAATGAGATCACCCCGCCCATCTGTTCCCAGCCAACGTTGGATTCATAGATACCCTCGATCCGGTACCGGATACCACCAAAATCGACCGTTTCTCCGATCCCTTTATTCATGGAATCCGCCATCGTTCTACCCAGCATGATCTGCCGGTTTCCATTCAACATTTTTCCATCGACAATTTGAAAACGCTGGATTGCAAATTCATTCGGTGCATATCCCTGCAGTATGAAAAAAGCACCTGTTTCCGGGTCGGTAATAAAATTGAACATGACTCCGCTTGCACTTTTCACTTCCGGCATGACAGCAATCTTATCCGCAGTTCGCTCATCAATGGTACTGAGGCTTGTATCGCCAATATTGGATTGCCTTAAAATGACCTCTGCCTGAGTGGTGAACATTGAATCGGTGAATGATTTACTGAATCCTTTGACGATCCCATCCAACGCAAGAATGGAGCCGACCGTAATGCTTATGGCTAACATCGTCAATATGGTTCGGGTGGACCGCTGCCAAAGACTTTGGATTGCCATTCCACCGAATGGCAGCCTATGAACGCGGCCTCCACTGCCGCCTTCATAACGCAGTGCTTCGACGGGTTGCAATCTCGATGCTTTCCATGCAGGATAAAGGCCTCCGGTCACTCCCAATAATAGAACCACCATCATAGCTTGAATGATCAGGGATGGCCGCACAGTGGAGATACCTGTTCCAAACATCATGATGAGAGATTGAAGCCAGATTAATAAACCATATCCCATGACAATGCCGATCAAACCACCAGCAAAACAAACCAGCAATGATTCGCTTAAGATCATCCGGAGTACCCTTCCACTGCTCCACCCCACCGACCGAAGCACCCCAATTTCACGGGTTCTCTCGAATACAGACATCAATTGCGAATTCATCATGCTGACACCGCCGATGATAATAGCCAGCATGCTGATTACCCACATCATCCCGCGCATCATGTCGATCATGGACTGCTTATTGGCGTACTCATTCGCACCTGTCAACTGCAATTTAGGCCATTGCCTCTGTACACGCTCGATCAATCGTTGCTTGAGAGCTGGATCCTTGAGCTGAATATAGAAAAGGCTCACCTGACGGGATTTCCCCAGTAATTCCTGTGCTTCCCGCATCGGAAGTAGAACTGCACTGTCTTCAAATGCATCACCAGTCTGATATATTCCCACCACACGATACGTGCTGCTGACCAATCGAATATTATCGCCCACACCTTTTTTCAGTGATTCAGAGGCAGCTGAACCCAGCATGACCGGTTTTCCACGAAGTCCGCTGGACTTTCCTTCGGAAAGCATCTGTCCTTCCACCAATTGATAGCGTTCCAGGCTAAAGCTTCCCTCCGGATACCCGAATACAATTAAGAGTGTCTGATCTTCCGATGAGGAATATCCCTCAATCATCGCGGAAACGTTCTTTATCTCAGGCATGGCTGCGAGTGCCGGCCCTATTTCTTCATCGATCGAACTGAAAGCAATATCGTAAGCATCCGGTTGAGACAGGACCAGGTCTGCCTTGCTGCCTGATAGCATATTGGTGTAACCAGCCTGCATCCCATCGGCAAGAGCACCCAGCCCAATAATGGAAGCCACGCCGACAGCTATTCCAAGAATGGTCAGCAAGGTTCTGGTTTTACGCCGAAAGAGATTCTTAAAAATCATCCTTTGATCCCGTTTAAGAAAATTTCCAAAATGCTATCGTCCAATACATTCCATCGCTCGATCGTTACCGGATCCCCGATCACACTGAGGATAAACAACCCGTTCAACAACCCCACCAGCAGCCTGGCCATGATCGCCGGTTCACCGGTCAGTTTTTCTCCCAGGTCAATGCGGCGTTGAATATGCTCCTCAAGGCGCGACAACAAAGGTTCCATTAATTCATCGTAATACCGTTTCCGCAGGTCAGGATCCACCAGGATCTCGGATAACACAGCCTGGATCATATTTCTGTTCTGGCCAATAAAGTTCTGCCTGTTCTCCAACAATGCATGCAGGGTTTGAGTGGCATCATCAGGGAAAGATTTCTCCAACTGGTAATTCAATTGCTGGGCTTCATTAAGGCGGGTCATGATCCCCATCAACATATCATTTTTACTGTCAAAATAGTTATATAAGGTGCCTTCAGAGACATCTGCTTCCCTGGCGATGTCCCGGGTTGTCGTCCGATGAAATCCCTTTTCCGAGAAGAGCCGGGCGGCCGCATCCAAAATCTGCACCTCCCTTTCTGTAACAAGTTTGCTCTTCATGTCAGGTTGATCTGTGTTCCCGGGTTCCGCCATATAACCTCCATAAATATGAGTGAGTACTCACTTACTAAGTGAGTACTCACTCATTATATTCCGTGCAAAAGGTTTGTCAATAGGCAATATTTTGAATACAATCGGGAAATAGTACTTCTCCCCCCTTGCAGTATTCACCCGGGATAATTCAATAATTTTATGGTACTGTTTGGTGCGATATTCGAAAAGTTACTGCGGTAATTCATCCACTTCTGATCGTCTTTTGGACGCCTGGCCAGTAAAATGGGCAATTACCAATAATAAACCAGCCAGTACCGGGGGTAAAATTCCAATCAGTAAAAAAAAGGTATCATTTCCAGCAAGCCATCCGGGAATTTCCCGCATTCCGGATATCAACCCTGCTGCTATCAGTGTAATACCACCTTCAAAGGGTCTTCGCCAGCAAAGGTAGATCAATGTGTAGATCAAGACCGCCGGGATAAGGTGACTCAATCCGCTCAGGTCTCCAGCTGTGATCTCTCCCACCCCGAAGACCAGCCATAAAGCTCCATATAGAGTCAACAAAGTCAACGAAATCCAGAATAAAGCAGCCGAACTACTTTTCCGGATCACCGAGCGATCTGAGCCTTTTTTTACTGAAAAATAGACCATAACCGCAACTGATAGTGCAAGGATAATAGTTAGATACATTAATTGTGCCTCAAAAGTAAATGGCTGGTTTAGACTTCCTTTTTGGGTTTCAAGCCTTTTATATCGGTTTTTTTGTTCAGCAGTCATCTTTTCGGTTGCATACTGGATGATTAATCGCGGGCAGGTGTCTTTCCATTCCAACAGGAAGGCTTCCACTTCTTGCGGATGCAGCTTCCAGACTTCTCTTAATAGCCAGCCCACTCCCTGATGAACTACTTTTTCGGTGTCATTCATGAGAGGAGCGATAAAATCTAAAATCGCCTTCACCGATAGACCCTGCTGACCAGGCTTGATCAGGCTGACAGCCACAGACCTGCGCATCCATTTTGATGAAGAATACCGCCACATAGAGAGAGCGTCAATTTCCACAATCTTGTTGATCAAAAACGGGGAGACAATATCCCCGCTGAATACATCCGTTTGTGCCCAATTGCATATCCCATTCTCCAACCAGGATGAAAGCTTGATAAAGGTATCTTTGGAGAATTCCTTCTCGAATTGTTTTATGAACCAGAACCCCAGAAATACTTCTTCATATTTGCCGCCTGCCACAAGTAGATCACCCAATTGTAAGAATTCATTAAAACCAAGTTTGTCTCGAAATCTATCAAACCAGATCAATCGTTGGCTTTCAATCACTTTTTGGTCTACGCCATACGCATCATACCCTTCAACAAAAAACCGGGAATACTTTTTTACAAGTTCAGGGTTACCATGGGCTTGATAAAATGATCTGACTTCTTTGATTACTTCAGCAATCTGATCTGACTTCATAAATTCGTTCCTCCTGCTATTAAATTATAGTAGCATAAAGGGCTGATGGGGTCAAAACAGCTTTATCGTGCTATATTATAAACATCAGGAGTGTCTATGAGCAAAATCAAAATGCCGGCGTTGTTCATCGGTCACGGGAGTCCGATGAATGCCATTGAAGATAATGAGTTCAGCCGTACATGGATTGAACTTGGGAAAAAACTCCCAAAGCCAAAAGGAATTCTCTGTATATCCGCTCACTGGGAAACCAGGGGTGCCTATGTAACCGGTCTGGTGAATCCACGTACCATCCATGACTTTTTTGGTTTTCCCCCGGAGCTGAATGCCAAGTCTTATCCAGCCCCCGGATCGCCAGATCTGGCAAAAAGAGTGAGCGACATCATTACCAGTGCCGATGTCAGGTTGGATGAGTCGTGGGGATTGGACCATGGCACCTGGTCAGTGTTATGCCGAATGTATCCGGAAGCAGATATTCCTGTCATTCAACTGAGCCTGGATCGCAGCCGGGACGCAGATTACCACTACCGGGCCGGACAGGAAATCGCCGCCCTGCGGGAAGAAGGCATCCTGCTGCTGGGGAGCGGTAATCTCGTTCACAACCTTCGCCTGGTTGAATGGGTGGATAAAGCTTTTGATTGGGCTGAAGAATTTGATACTTATGCTGCAAGGGCCATCCTGGATCGGAAGCACGACCCATTGATCCATTATGAAAAGGGAGGCAGGGCTGCGGCATTATCGACCAATTCCGCCGAACATTATTTGCCACTTCTCTATATCCTGGGCTGCTCGTCAAAGGATGATGCGATCACCTTTTCCAATGAAAAAGTCACAATGGGGTCAATTTCGATGCGCTGCGTGGAATTCAAATAACAATCAAAAATGTGATTGAAAGGATGAAAATGAATAACCATATCTTAAGGCAATTTTTTGTGATCTTCACCACTATTTTTACCCTGGTCATGAATGGTGCGGCCAATGCCATTCCCCTCAATGGGCGTGGAACCGGCGAGATATCAGACAGTTTCAAAGTGCTGTTCGTTCCGGCTGGATATGTATTTGCCATCTGGGGATTGATCTATATCGGCTTGATCGCTTATACAATCTACCATTCTTTACCCTCTCAACGTAATAATCCGCTCCTGATAAAAACCGGCTGGCTTGTGGTTTTAAGCAACCTGGCAAACGGTGCCTGGATCTACTTCTGGCACTACGGGTATTACGCCATCACCCTTGTCATCATGATCATCCTGCTGGTATCTTTACTGCTCATATACCTGCGGCTCAATATTGGCAAGGCCTTGTTTTCCAGGGCCGACAAATGGTTGGTCTCCATTCCATTCAGCCTCTACCTGGGATGGATTACAGTCGCTACCATTGCCAATGCCACCGCATTGCTTTCATACATAGGCTGGAATGGTTGGGGTGTAAGCGATTTAGCATGGACATTGGTTATGCTTACTGCCGGGGTACTGATTTCCGGATTGATGTCCTTTACCAGGTCTGATATCGCTTATTCCCTGGTACTCGTTTGGGCATTCGTGGGGATTTCTATCCGTTGGATGAGCCTGATGCCGTTGAATATTGCCGGATTTACGGCTGCCGGGCTGGTATTGCTCTTATTGCTGCTCAGCAGGACCTTGCCATCTGCAAAAAAGCAACCTGGTGCATTTTAAGATTATTTAGGCAAATTTCAGAATACTTCTTACTCCCGGCATGGCTAACTGCTGAAATATTTCATCCATACGTTCCGGTGAATAGGGCATTTTGTTGTCCAGCCACCATTTCAACAGCATCAGAATTGTCCCTGCGATTGAGTGACATAGAACAGGCAATGGAATGGCTGGTTCAGTTTTCCCCTTAATAAATACCGATAAATAATCCTGCAGCTTCTTGCTCAATGCAGAGTGTCCTTCTATTGTGAGCAAACTGAATCCTGATCCCCAAACCAGTGTCCGGTATAACTCATAATGTCCTTTCGCGTGTCGGAATAAATCTGAAGTTTCAATGTGGAGATCTTGTCCATTATCAACTAATTGTATATTTTCAATTAGTCGATCCAACACCCGTTCAAATCCACTCTTCAATAGATCATCTTTTGTCTGGTAATGCACATAAAAAGTTGACCGGCCAATATTGGCACGAGCAATTATTTCGTTCACTGTGATCTCATCATAGTGTTTTTCTGATAATAAAGAAATGAGGGAATTGAACAATGCTTCCCGGGTACGCTGGGAACGACGATCTTGCTTTTGGTTGGTCATAAGATTGGCCTTTTTGCACAATATGTAGTGTTTTGTCCATTAGTGGACATAACAGCGATCGTGTAGATTGTTATTTTGATGGTCAAAAAGCATAATGTTGATAACAAATTATATAACTTGTTAAAAATTAAAAAAAATTATATTAGGAGAAATTAAAATGGAAAGTCGTAAAGTAGTAGATCTTATTAAGAAAAAATGGGACTGGAATGGCAATCATTTTGTTCCCATTAGTTTTTGCCTTTGCTTTTGCGGTTCACCCTGGACTGGCAGACCCCCATTTGCTAAATCCACTGGAACTCATTTTTCGGGCACACCAAAATCCTGTTTTGCAGTTTGGGCATGTTTTGGTCACAATAAACACTGCATTATTAGTTGTAGTTGCATTGCACTTTATGAAACTGCTGGACCGCAGCTCCTCAGCCCTGGCCGGGTTTATTGGAGCATCACTGGCAATTCTAGGCGCGATATTTCTTGCTGCCGATAAAGGAGCCTTTTGCCTGACTATGAGCGCATTTGACTCCTTATCGCCAAATGAATTCACGCAAATACTTCCAGGCGTATTGGCAATTTTCAATAAAGAAGGATGGATGGCTTTGACTTGGGGAATGGTATTACTGCCGATCGGATTTGGTATTCAAGCAGTTGCGATGATTAAAGGCAAGAGTACTCCCTTACTGGCAGAGTATACTATTTTTGATTGGCTCGGTTTTTATTGCCACTCCTGATGGTCTTGAGATAATCAATTTATTTGCTTCAATTCTGATGGCAATTGCCTTGGTTCCATACGGTATCCGTTTATTGGCAAAAAAGGTGGAAGCAAACGGGTAATGAATTTCCTCCGTATTGATAAATATTACTGCTGACAATTCCCTTGTCAGCAGTTTTTACTATATGGAATGCTTACAAAAATACCACTCACTTTTTATGCTATACAAATTACGGAAAACCATATATAAGTCCTAAATTTCTTCGGTGATTTTTGATAATATGTTGCGTTTACTTATCAGATAATTGTAAATTATCTGTACTTGGATAAATTAATAGCTTTAGGGTACCGGCGAATCCGTACCATTATCTATATAGAAAAAAGGCAAATGTTCATTATCTCCTATTTTCCATTTATAATAGGGCTTCAGTCTAGCTACACAAATACCCGGAGGTAATCATGGAAAATTTTGTATTCTCCAATCCCACCAAGATCATTTTCGGACGTGGTACCGAAATGCAGGTTGGCAAAGAAACAGCTGTATACAGTCAGAAGATCCTTCTGCTCTACGGCTCCGGATCCATCAAGACATCCGGGTTGTATGATCGGGTGGTCAAATCTCTTATAGATAAGAATATCGAATTTGTTGAATTAGCCGGTGTGAAAGCCAATCCGGTTTTATCACTGGTATACAAAGGAATTCGGATTTGCAGGGAGCAGAATATTGAATTTATCCTGGCTGTGGGTGGTGGAAGTGTGATCGATTCAGCCAAAGCCATAGCTGCAGGAGTTCCATATGATGGTGATGTATGGGATTTCTTTTCTGAAAAGGCTGTTGTTAAACAAGCTCTGCCGGTTGGAACGATCCTAACTATCCCGGCGGCTGGCAGTGAAGCCAGTACGGGTTCCGTCATTACCAAAGAGGACGGAATGTTAAAACGGGCTTTCAATTCCATCCATGTGTACCCGCGTTTTTCCATCCTTAATCCTGAACTGGCGTTTACCCTGCCTCCCTACCAGGCAGCCTGCGGTGCAGTGGATATCATGGCTCATTTGATGGAACGTTACTTTACCAATGTGCAAAACGTGGAACTCACTGACCGCCTCATCGAAGCAGCCATGAAAACAATGATCACGAATGCTCCGATCGTAATTCAGCAGCCAACAAATTATGATGCCTGGGCGGAATTTATGTGGACCGGAACTGTGGCTCACAATAACCTCTTGAATACCGGCCGGATTGGCGATTGGGGTTCCCATGAGATCGAGCATGAGATCAGCGCCATGTATGATATGGCTCACGGCGCCGGGCTGGCTATCGTCTTCCCTGCCTGGATGAAGTATGTACATAACCATGATCTTAACCGATTCGTCCAGTTCGCGGTGCGGGTCTGGAACGTGGAGCCTGATTATTTCAATCCGGGATGGACAGCCCTGCAAGGTATTGAGAGGTTGGAAGCATTCTGGCAATCACTCGGGTTACCAACCCAACTCAGCGCAGCCGGAATCGATGATAAACACTTTAATGATATGGCGGCAAAATGCACCAATTCCGGGCAAAAGACTGTCAGTAATTTTGTAAAGTTAAATCAGGCGGATGTAGTCAGTATTTACAAACTAGCGTACTGATACAACATCCAATTTAAAATCAAAAATGGCATGACCTGATAGCTTTCTCAGGTCATGCCATTTATTTTAATTACTTTAATGGAAATACGATTACCGTTCGGGTTTTCTCCATGGGAACCTCAGGAGGATCGAGATAGTATTCGTAAGCCACCCCGGTGGGTTCCCTGCCCTGATCTTTGATGTACTGTGTCAGCGCTTCATATGCTGGAGCCATATCCTGATATGCTCCTACATGCATGGTTTTCGCTTTAGCTCCTCCCGGGATCATTCCCGGTTGAATTTCCCCTTTGCCTTCCACCTTCACATCAACAGGAAAACCCATTTCAACATCCAGGTTTTCCATATCCAGGTTATAGTAGGCCACAAAAGGCTCTCCGGAAATCGCTACCCCGGTTTCTTCCAGCCTGGCCATGATCTTTCCATAAGCTTGTCCGATCAACGGCGGTAAGTTTTCCACACTTACATGCGTTCGAATGGAAAGGACGTTCTGATCTTTCGTTTCAATGATCTCGCATTTATATTCCATTTCCTTATCCTTTCGGTTTAAGAGGAAAGACCACCTGGGTTAGCAGATCGCTTGCTTTCGTATTCATGGGGTCATTGAGGTAATACTCGTAGGCAGCACCGCTGGGCTGGTACCCCTCATCTTTCACTTTTTTGGTCAGTGCATTGTATGCAGGACGTACATTGCCATAAGGACCTTGATGCGTGGTCATGGCATATTTTCCGGCAGGTTGAATGCCGGCACTGATCTCTTCGTTCCCTTCCAGCGGGTGCTTTACCGGGAACCCGATCTCGATATCCAGGTTAAGCATGTTCTTATTGTAATAGGCAACGAAAGGTGCTCCTGCAGGCTCTTCCCCCAGTTCTTTCAGTCTGGCTTCGAGCTTTTCGAATGCTTTACCCAATGCTTTTGGCAGCGATATCATCGAAGAATGTGTCCGAATGGACAATATCGGCTGCTCCGGCAGATCTTTGATCTCACAATGTGTAATCCATATTCATCCCTCCCAATTTGATTTAGCATATTATAGAACATATATTCTATTATGTCAAGAGGAAAGAAGACAAATAGAGAATGGAGAATAGAGAAAAGAAACCTCAGAATTCTGTCTGAATTAATTACTCTATTCTCAATTCTCAACTCTCATTAGTATCCTAATTGCCAGGAAGGTTAACCAGAAAGATGGGACTTTCTTCTGCCCGAATTCCCAATCCTTCCAGGCTGTCCAGACTGATTCCAGGGTGTAACGGCCCTCTGGATCCGCTTTGCCTTTCAGTACTTCCAGCATGGATTGCAGCCTGAGGTCATTCCGGAAATCCGGATAACTGGTAATCACTTCCAACACATGCATCAGGTCATACCAGACCAGCGGCACCTTAAGTTTGGAAAAATCCGTACCCATATAGAACATATATGGGTGCTGCTCCTGCCGGTGTTCCCATAGATTTAATAATGTTTCCACACCGATTTTTGCCTCTGCTGTGGTTTGGTCTCGTGGGTCTAAATTCAACAATTTCAGCATGGCCAGGTTTGCATAGGAGCAAGGATCATCCTTCCGTCCAGGTCCGCGGAATTTGCCCAGCTCGCGAGAAACCGCACAAGGCCAGCCATTCTCGCGGCACAATGGAATTAAGTAATCAATTCCTTTTCGTATCCTTGCATCCCCGCTATACCCCAGTTTCGATAAGGCGTACAGGATCAAAGGTGCATCGCACAAAGCCCAAGCTCCGGTCTCTTCCCCGCTGCCGCCAAAATGTATGGGTATCTGCGTAAGTAACTGGAACGGTCCTTCTTCGGATTGATGAGCGAGGATTCTATCAACAACCAGCTGCATTCCTTCATCTGCGGCTGTAATGCCGATGTCAACTAAGAAATTGAGCTTGTGAAATTGCTGGCTGGCGGATTTATGGCTGTTCAAAACATGACCCGGCCAGCCTGCCAGTTCGGTTACCAATCCGGAAACCAGAGGATCTGCCAGCATCCTGCGACGACTTGCAACGACTTCCGGTGTAGTTACTGATTGCCCTAAAAGGTCAACCCGGGTGCGATATTCTACGAAAGCAGGACCGGTTAACAGCCACTCAATTACAGTTTCCATCGCATTTATCCTCATTTCAGTTGATATACATACAATCCCTGGAATTCTGTAACAACGTACAATTTGTCATCCACAGCATCCGCAGCCCAGGCACCCGGCAAGTTAGCCAGGCTGGTCAGTTCCGGGGTAGGTGTGTCTGAAACATCATATAACATCATGCCGCCGTGGATCAAATATGGATCAGACCAGTCCAGGCTTGGGCTGGCTGTGAAATTCGTTCCAGGCAGGATCCCAATTTCAACAGGTTTGAGTGGATCCGAAATATCAAATCCCATTATCCCCTGCATCGACAAAGAGAGGTACAGGTTATTTCCCGCTACTCTCAGATCAGTAGGTGACAATGGCTGGATGGGGACTGGATATGTTCCTGATGCAACCGGGTTCGATGGATCTGAAATATCGAACACCCGTAAAGCTAGTGATTCAGGATCCTTTTCATCTACATTACCATCCAGTGCATATAATACATCATCTTTAATATCCAAACTCCATCTCTCATTGGGAACATCCACGAACTTGACCGCCTGCGGGTTATTCGGGTCGGAAACATCGATCACCCATATCCCCTGACCGGGATAAAATGCATCCTTCAATCCCCAACCGGATAGGTAAACATAATCTCCTGCCTTGGCAATGTCAAAGGCTCCATCCGATGCTGCGTGATCGAACACCGCCCCAACCTCAACCGGTTTGGATGGATTTGAAATATTATAAATATGGAATGGATAATTTGAATCTGAAATATATGCATATTGGTTTTCGACGATCAAAGCAGTAGGACTCTGTGTGTTTAGGTCTTTCCGACTGTCATCGTAAGCTACTTCAGTTATTTCCGATGGATCGGATATATCCAGAATGCGGAATCCGCCATCTTTGCCTGTGATATAAGCATAGTCACCCATGACAGTGATATCAAATAATGCTTCAGGAGCGGGAGTCTGATAATGCCCGATGCGCTTAATATTCCCTGAATCCATAGCATCGATGATCGTGATTCCCCAGGATTGATCTACAATGTACAACCGTTGGGCATAAGCTGTTACAGGCCTTTCATAGACTTCAGTGACCGATAACTCCCAATCACCAACCGCAGAAGGCAGCATCCCAACCTGCTTAATGGTTTTCGGATTCGAATAATCCAGTACATAGACCCCTTCGGTATCATCCACCAGGTAGATCAAATTATCAATTTGAGTTAACCCGGTTGCGTAAGCAGTATCATACCTCCCCGCAAACCCGGGTTTTGAGGGATCATCCAGGTTCAGTAATACCAATCCCGATCCGCCACCTGCCAGGCAGAGAAATTCGCCGCATTGTGTAACGCTGGCAAAACTGTACAAATCCGGAAATTCCCCTTGAACATCCTCAATACTAAATAATGCTGTTCGATTTGGTCTTGCGGGATCAGATATGTCATAAGTTGCCAGGCCATGCGCGGAAATATCGACGATATACGCATAATCTCCGATCACTTTAATGGAAGTCATCGCGCCACGCTCAGCACCTTGCCCAATCTCTTTCATGTCTCCCGGGTCCGACACATTCACGATCAGTAACCCGCCGGCATTGCAGGCGATATATGCATTTCCTCCTGCAATTTCTATGGCATCGCATCCGGGTCTTTCCGGTATAAATTCTCCGAGTAACTTTGGATTGGTTGGATCCTTGATATCGAAACTATACAATCCACCATACTTGGTGACAACAAAGATCGTTTTCCCAACCTGATTGATCCCTTCAACCAGACCGGGAAGTACTTTTGTCTCACCCAAGACCCTGGGTGCATCCGCCGCTGAAATATCCACAACGACCACTCTGGGTCCCTGCCCGACATAGGCAATTCCTCCATCCACCACGATCGCCCCTGAACTGCCTCCATGCTGGCCAAGCAATTCCAGCATCTGAGGATCGGAATTCCCGGTGGAAGAGTTATCTGTAAGCAATGGAATATCCGGGATCGCTGTCTCTACCTGAGCTTGAATAGCGGGTTCAATGGTGTTCTTTAAGGATTCAATGGTACTTTTCAGCTTCGCAACTTCATTTGTATTCCCCCCGATGCTGCATGCCAGCATGGATAATAAAATAACGATTGTAAAAATAATGACTTTGATCTGACGCATACCCCACCTCCTGATCGAACACCGTTCTTGAAAAAATCTTTTCCGGGGTTTTTTGGGGCGATGAAATCAATGAAATGGCGTTGGCAGGATATCAAATGATGTAACCCCTTACCAAAGCTTTACAAGGCTTAGCAATTGTTTTTTTAATTATATAGCTTTGTATAATATTTTATACTGTGAAAATCGCGATCATGATAAAGTGACTGGCTGCACCCAGGATCACAAAAATATGCCAGACTTCGTGGAAACCGAAAACATCCGGTTTGAAATCCAATTTTCTGGTGATATATATGACCGCTCCGACGGTGTAAAATAGTCCGCCAAGTATCAACCAGACAAAAGCACCTGCCGGCATGGTTCGGATCATCTCACCGATTGCCATGACACATGTCCATCCCATTAGCAGGTAGAGGCCGGCTGTTACCCAGCGGGGTGCCTTGATCACAAATAATTTCACAATGATCCCTACCAGAGCCATACTCCAAATGATCGTCAGCATTCCAAATCGCCAGAAACCTTCAAAAAAGATGAGACACATGGGGGTATATGATCCGGCGATCAACAGATAAATGGCAGTGTGGTCCAGTTTGCGTAATACAAGCATCACCCGATCACTGGCATGGACCAGGTGATACACAGCACTGGATGAGAACATCAGGATCAGGCTGATACCATAGATAAGGTAGGCAATTACCCTGGTCGAGTCTCCCCATCCCCTGAATATCAGGTAAATAAATCCGATCATCGATAATATGGCACCGATGAGGTGGGATAATCCATTAAAGGGTTCGCGAAAGTACCTGGGAGAGTTATTCAAGCAGCTTATTCCTTATTGAGGTGATGATGTAATTGAAAACTATTATAACATTTGGGAATCCATGGAATTTCCACACCAAAATAATCTGGATTCATACATATAAAGATACAAGATCAGGCTGTTATACTAATTCATGTTACAAATTTTCTTGTACACAATGCCGGATAACTCACCAGAGTCGCTATAATGAATATAGTACAAATACTAACCATTCAAATTTCAATTAGATCCGGGAGATTATCATGAAGATCAGTGCACGCAATGTTTTAAAGGGAAAAGTCAAGAAGATCATTCAAGGAGCAGTCAATTCCGAGGTGATCATAGTGACTGCTGCCGGGGAAACCATCGTTTCGGTCATCACAAAAGAATCTGTGGAAAGCCTGGAATTAAAAGAGGGCAAAGAAGTGTTTGCTGTGATCAAAGCTTCCAATGTGATGGTGGCTGTTGATTAATTGCCATAATGTTTGTAGTCCTAAGTCCATCATTTAAAAAAACCAAACAGCATCCGAAGTGAAGTTTCACATCGGATGCTTTCGTGTGAGATACCACAATCAATATCTACTTTACTGGAACAAAACCAAAATTTGCAAGGATCGCCTGTCCCTGCGGTGACATTACAAGTTCAATAAAAGCTAGAGCCAGATCCGGATTTTCTGAATTGGAAAGCGGGGCGATGGGGTAGCGGGCGATCACATTTAATTCTTCCGGGATATCCAATCTGCCAATTTCGGCCGCATTTTTGCTGCTGATATCGCTCGAATATACAATTCCTGCGTCAACTTCCCCAAGCTGTACTTTGGTAAGAACAGTCTTGACATTATCTTCGTATGATACAACATTTTGCAATACGGATTTCTTTGAATTGGATTGGAAATGATGGGTCTTTAGATGCCTTATCCAGGAAATCCAGGCTGTACTTGCCAACAGGAACTTCAGCGGCAGCCAGATCCAGCTTCATACCCGGTTTCGCCAGGTCGGCAAGCGTTAATATACCTGCCGGGTTGTCTGCCGGATGGATGACCACCAGCTTATTTTCCACAAAGGTCAGTACATTTTCTGTTTTAGCTTTATCTGCTGCGACGATCGCATCCATATATTTCGCACTGGCACTGGCAAAGACATCCGCAGGGGCGCCTTCTGTGATCTGTTGGGCAAGCTGCTGGGATCCGGAAAAGCTGAATATTATTTTTGTTCCCGGATTGGTTGCCTCGAACATTTTTCCTAATTCGTTAAAAGGTTCTGTGAGGGAGGCAGCAGCCAGGACGGTGATGGTCTTTCCCGAATTATCCCGGGTGTTTTGGATAATCTCGGGGGAATCCGGGGCTTTTAGCACAGGTGTAATCATCGTTGGATTGCACGATGCGATAATGAGCATCAGAACCCATGACCAGAACAAAGCTTTCAACCTTCTCATATTCAACTCCAAAGATGATGTAATTGTATTCAATTATTGATTATTCATTTATTGAATAGTATTATAACGTGTACTGGTACAAATATACAAGTATCAAAGTGAAACCAACATATCGATATTATCACCTGTTTCAAATGTCTATTGAAATAAATGTGTAATTGAAAGTAAAATAATTGTTATGACGTCTGATGACCAGGTAAATTCCTCCCGCAATCTATGGACCATGCGCATCTATTACTTTCTCTGGTTGGGAGGATTAGGCTTCTTCTGGCCTTTCTTCAACCTCTTTTGCGCCCGTCTGGGTTTGAACGGCACCCAGATCGGTTGGATCGCTTCGATCGCTGCTCTCATGGCATTGATCTTTTCTCCCATTTGGACAGATATCGCAGCAAAAACCGGTAAAGGCCGGTTCATCCTGCAGATCTCTCTGATCGCCTCTGCTGTATTAGCCCTTATCCTGGGTCAGCAGATAACTTTCATTTGGATCCTGGCTATCAATGCCATTCGTATGATCGCCTTTGCAGCGATCAGTCCCCTTTCCGATTCTCTTGCCGTCTCTGTCACAGAATCCACCCGGTCCGGATTTGGCAGCATCCGTGTCTGGGCTTCGGTGGGATGGTGCCCGATAGTATTGATCGCCGGCTGGCTGATAGAGCGGAACGGAATCTCAATCATCTTTGTCGGGACTTCGGTCACAATGATCATGGCTGCAATAGCCCTGATTTTCGTCAAACATAACTGGCTCGACACGAAAAGAAGTCAAAATGAGACTTCTCATTCGCTAACCTCGGTTATAAAAATGCTCCTGCATAACCGCGCAGCAATTGGTTATGGTTTATTGCTGATCGCAATTGGTATCGGAAACTGTGGAGTGCAGCAATTCGAGATCCTCTATATGGATAAACTGGGTTCTTCTGAATTTCTCATCGGCGTGGCAGGGATGATAGGAGCGATTATTGAATTGCCCATGATGCCCTGGACTGACCGCCTATTAAGAGGAAAATCCACCGCCCGGCAATTGTTGCTTTTTTCGATGCTGAGTTATGCCGTCCTGAGGCTAATGGTCTATTTCTTCCCATCCGTCGCCATGATCATCATCACCAGGGTTCTGGCAGGAGTGTCCTTCAGCTTTTACACCATCGCAGGTATCCGGTATATAAGCGATCTATTGCCCGATCCTGCCCGGGGAACCGTTATGGCTCTTTATACAGTTACCCTGATAAATATCATCAACATCTTTGCAACACCACTCACTGGAATGGCGTATGACCTGTTCGGCGCACCCTGGATGTATGTGATCGCCGCTCTTGGCTATTTGATCGGTTGGCTTTGTCTGTATTTAGTAAAAGAACCCGCAAAAATCCTTGTCGAGGGATAATCGCAATGAAATCAAATATTCCGATGATTCGTAAAAAAATCTATATGGGTATGTGATTTCTTTATCGCTTCACGATCCCTTTTTGCCAGGCATAAACCGCAACCTGAGTGCGGTCAGCAACATGCAGTTTGCTGAGTATATTGCTCACATGGCCTTTGACCGTGTTTTCGGTGATGACCAGCTTTTCAGCGATCTGGCTGTTCGTCATACCATTAGCGATGAGTTTCAGAACATCCAGCTCGCGTTCAGTCAGGTCAGTATAAAATGGATCGTCCGAGCTGTGCTCACCCCGCAGGTTTTGAAGCACCCGGGTTGCCACCAGTGGATGGAGGGTAACCTCTCCGTTGATAGCCCGATGCAACGCCTCGACCAGTTTTTCCATTTTCATATCCTTTAAAATATAAGAAATGGCTCCAGCTTTTAACGCCGGGAAGATGTGGTCATCGTCATGAAATGATGTAAGCACCACGATCTGGGTTCGCGGGCTGATCTTCTTGATCTGCCTGGTCGTCTCGACGCCGTCCATTCCCGGCATGATCAGGTCCATTAATACAACATCCGGAATGTGTTCCGTGACCAGCTTGATGGCTTCTTCACCAGAGGCCGCCTCACCAATAACAACGAAATCGGAAGTGGTCATCAGGTAAGAACGAACTCCACTCCGAACCACTTCATGATCATCAACAATAATAATGCTGATGGGATCAGACATTTTGACCTCCACTTATTTCTTCCTGCCTAATTATAGGGATATTAATGATCACCCGGGTTCCATTTCCATTTGAACATTTGATCTCAAGAGTTCCACCAACACTTTTTGCCCGTTCCCGCATGGAACGCAGTCCAATTCCATTGGGTTTTTGGTCAAGATCGAAGCCCTGCCCATTGTCGCAAATGTTGACTTCAACATTTTCCAAATTGTACTTTACAGAGAATTCCACTTGTGTGGCATGGCTGTGACGGGCAATATTTGCCAGAGATTCCTGGATGATCCGGTAGATCGCCTGTTCAATTTCCAATCGTAAATTACTTTCACCTTCTATCAGCAAATTTACCCGAATATCGTTGCGTGTTTCCCATTCAAAAACATATTCCCGCAAGGCATTGGATAATCCTTTATCCTTCAAGGCGATCGGGTACATTTCCTGGATCAGAAATGTCAGTTCTTGAATGACTTCATAGACCAAATTCTCTGCTTCACCCAAATGCTTTTTTGCACCGTTGATATCAATATTGATGAGACCTCGTGCTGTGCCTAACTGTGCAAGGCTGGCAAATGCTTTCTGCTTGGCACTATCATGGAGATCCCGCGCCAGTCGATTTCTCTCTTCCACAACTGCCAATTCCTTATTCTGTTCAAATAATTGTTCGATCTTGGTCGCGCGCTCGTTAACCAACCTTTCCAGCTCAAGCTTTTGTTTCTCAATACTGCGCAGGCGCAACCGGTAGATAATACCGATACAGCCAAATACCACAATTAGAACAACACCTATGAACCACCAGGTCTTCCAGAAAGGCGCAAGCACAACCACCTGAATGGCTTTTCCAGCTTCATTCCAAACTCCATCGTTATTTGAGGCTTTTAGTTGAAGTGTGTAAATTCCACCTGGAAGGTTGGTATAGCGTCCAACCCGGTTATTACCGATAATGTTCCAATCTTCATCAAAACCTTCCAGTTTATAAGCATACTGGTTATTCTGTGGTTCTGCATAACTTAGTGAAGTAAAAGTAAATTCAAATGAATCTTGCGGCCATTTTATGACCAAATTTTCCAGCCAGGGGACGGCAATGTCAGATCGAACAGGCTGGCCGTTAACCAGAATTTCAGTGAGCATCACCGGCGGGATATATGAATTATCTTGAATTCCCGCCGGATAAAAAATATTGAACCCGTTGATTCCGCCGAAGAGGATGGAACCATCTGATCCCTGCCCATAACCACCGGCATTAAATTCATTTCCCTGTAAACCATCTCTGACTGTATAGTTTTGGAAAGTTTTCAACTTTGGATCAAAGCGGGAAATACCCAGGTTAGTACTTAGCCAGAGACTGCCATTTTTATCATCCACTACAGCATAGATCACTTCATTCGGTAAACCATTCTGTTCAGTATAGGCTTCAAACGAATCGGTTTCCGGAAGATATTTGTTCAATCCGCTGTCAGTCCCGATCCAAATGTCGCCAGCAGAATCCCTGGTGATCGCCAGGATAAGGTTATTGCTGATGCTGGTATGGTCATTCGAGTCATGCATGTAATAGGTAAATTTCTGCCGGTCAGGGTCTAATGAAAATAGCCCGGAATTGTATGTGCCTACCCAAAGTCTTCCGGTGCTATCTTCCGAAATGGCTGACACCGAATCCGCCCCATCTCCCAGGGGTTTATTCGGATCACGGTAATGAATGAATTTATTCATCTCCCGGTCAAACCGATCGAGTCCTTGTCCGGTACCAAACCATAATTCACCCGATTCATCTTCATATATTGTATGAACGACATTATCTGCTATGCTTCCAGGGTCATTATCATAATGGAAATAATGGATAAACTGCCCGGTTGGTTCATCCAATCGATTCAGTCCATCATTAGTGGCTACCCAGAGCTGCTTTTTACTATCGCGGAAAACAAACCAGACCCGATTGTTGCTCAAACTGCCCGGGCGCTTGGTGACATGCTTATAATGAAGGAATTTTCCGGTAACCGGATCAAAACGTTCCAATCCATCTGCTGTGGCAATCCAGGTGACACCGGTCGGGTCAACAAATAAATTGAATACATGATCACTTGTCAGGCTATCCGGATTCTCAGGATTGTTGCGGTAATATTTAAACTTATCCTGACTGCGATTATATTTATTTATCCCACCGCCATAGGTTCCAATCCACATTACGCCTTCCCGATCCTCGTAGATCGATAAAACAGTGTTGTTGCTCAAAGTATCTTGAAGAGCGGGAATATGATGATAATTAACAAATTTATTGGTTTGTTCATCAAACCGGTCCAATCCCTGATCGACAGTCCCAACCCATAAAGTTCCACTCCGGTCAACGAATGTCGTCATGATTTCGTGTGGAGATCTGGTCGTTGACTGTGCAGATGTGATCCATCTGCGCTTGGATTTGCCTGTAACCGGATCAAACCTGCTTAATCCATCTGGCGTTCCGATCCAGAGGTCGCCATTCGGAGCAACCTGGATGGATCGTATAGTATCTCCGCTGATCGTTGTCTGATCTTTGGGATCATTCCGGAAATGACGGAAGGTTTTGGCTACAGGATCAAATTGATTGATGCCCGCATCACCGGTCCCCACCCATAAGATTCCTTTTTTATCCATGGCAAGGGTCGTAATATTATTACTGCTCATACTACCCGGATCATCAGGCATATACCGGTAATGGTCGATTTTACCCGTTTTTTTATCCAAATAATCCAATCCTGCAATCGTACCCACCCAGAGTCCCCCGGTATTATCTTCAAGAATAGTCCGAACGTTATCTGAGCTTAAACTCGTCAAGTCACCGGGAATATGCCGGAAATTTGAAAATTTATCGGTTCTTGGATCATATTTATTCAATCCACCCTGGTATGTGGCAATCCACAGGTATCCTTCGTTATCTTCGTAGAGGTCTACGATAAAGCGATCACTCAAACTTGCCGGGTCATCGGGATCCGGACGGTAAGTTTTGAAATGGTACCCATCATACCGATTTAAACCATCTTCTGTGCCGATCCATAAAAAACCCTGCTTATCCTGGATGATTGCCCTGACTGAGCTCTGCGAAAGGCCATCTTCAACATATAAAGAGGTAAACCGAATGGTGCTCCAGGGATCAGGGGATTGATAGATCGGTTGTACGATCGCTGGAGTTGGAACCACAGGAATCGAAGTGGCTATATTCGTTGTTCCAGTGCTTGAGCAAGAAACCAACGGGATGGTAAATAAGACCAACCATAATAAATGCAACTTTCTCATCTTTTCCTAATTTGATAGGACACAATAATAAAGTGGGAGATAAATACACTTATAAACATTATAGATGATGAATTCAGATTCTTATAAATATCCAGATTGTATTTTCCCCCTCCTGCAAGGGGGTTTTTCATAATACCAGGTAGTCCCCCAGTAGGTGTTTGAAACCATACTATCAGGGTGTATATAACCCGCACCAGGTAGCATGTAGTTTCTCTTTCAGGTTGCTATATTTTTATTGTATGGAACCCAACATCCAGTTTTAACTCAATAATCATATTTTTGATTTCCAAACGGGGAGGTGATCCATAAAAACACTCGTTCCACATATTTTCCAGAACTAAAAATAATCAGAAAGAGGAGAAAACGTATGTCACTGAAATCGATGAAGCTATTAAGCCTTCTAGTTGTCCTTAGTTTATTCCTGGTAGCCTGTAATGGGGCTGCTCAACCAACAGAAATTCCACAAAATACAGATCCCCCAACAGATACATCTGCACCAGAATCACCAACCAGTGAACCTGCCCCGGCCGTAGGTTCAACCCGATGCCCGTGGAGAAGCCAAAGACTTCCCGATTAGGTGGTTGGCTGGACAAGATCATATTCTCCGCCATCCCTGATGCTGAGCCAGCTGTGGCCCAAATTCAGGCCGGAGCAGTTGACATATATTCAGCTACGATCGATAAAGCTGATGTATACGAAAAAGTCTTGGGTGATCCAAGCCTTTCAAGTGCAAAAGTATATGGCAGCAGTAACCAGATCTTATTTAATACTGTCCAATGCACCGATACCAGTTTGCTCAACCCCTTCACGGATATGAAAATTCGGGAAGCAATGAACTGGGCAATTGATCGAAATTATGTCGTCCAGGAAATTTTTGGTGGACTTGCCAAAGCAAAATACTACCCCCTTTACCACAGCATTTCCTGATTATGCCCGCTATGCTGACATCTTTGGCGCTGTCGAAACCAAATATGCCTACGATCTTGGAAAAAGCGAAAGCGGTTGTAAATGCCCAGATGCCTACCCTGGGTGCAACAATGGGTGCTGATGGCAAATGGCAGTACAAAGGTAAACCTGTGGTTGTCATCGGTTTGATACAGAACCGAAGACAAACGCAAGGAAATTGGAAATTATTTTGCCAACCAGATGGAGTTATTGGGTTTTACCGTTGACCGGCAGGAAAAAATCCGAGTGGAAGCTGCCCCGATCTGGCAGGGAGATCCGTCTGCCCTGTACATTCAACTATTATACAGCCGGCTGGATCAGCCCTCAGATCTACCGGGATGAAGGTCTTAATTTTGTTCAGTATAACACTGGTAAACTGACCCAGATCACAGTTATGAACGCATACCAACCTTCAGCAGAGCTTTTGAAAATGTCGGATGATCTATATACCAATAATTATAAAAGCATGGACGAACGGCGGGAATTATTTGCCAAGGCTACACCAATGTCCATGGAAGAGTCATGGTGGGGTGTTTGGGTAAATGACTCCATATCTTTTGAAGCATTTTCAAATAAGGTTGAGGGAGCTTCTGACCTGGCTGCTGGTTTTGGATCACAACTTTTCCCTTTCACCGTCCGAAAGATAGGAAACGAGGGTGGTGAGGTAAGAATAGCCAATTCTGCCCTTCTCGTAGATGCCTGGAATCCTGTTGCTGGCTCAAATTGGGTCGACGATAATATTGTTCGTGGTATGACAGTGGATTATGGGATCATTTACAACCCATACACTGGTTTGTTAATGCCCAAATTGGTCCAGAAATCCGATGTCCTCGCCGAGGAAGGCTTGCCCATTGCTGCCCCGCAGAGTGATTGGACAACCCTTAGTTATGCCAAAGAAATTGCAGTGCCTGACGAAACCTGGGTGGATTGGGATGCAACTAATCAGAAATTCATCACTGCTGCCGAGAAGGCTGCTGCTGACCCAACATGGAGTCAAACTGCCAAAATTAAAAATACGGTAGTTTATGTACCAGAACTTTGGAAAACAACCTGGCATGATGGCAGTGCATTCACCCCGGCAGATTTTGTCTTCAACATGATCATGCATTTCGATCCCGGAAAAGTGGAAAGCAAAATATACGATGAAGACATGGGTTCCAGTCTCACAACTTTCTTGGATCATTTCAAGGGAGTAAGGATCGTCTCGACAGAACCGCTGACCATTGAAACATATGATGATCAATACCAATTGGACGCAGAAAACAATACAAAAGATTGGTTCCCGAATTACTACACGCTTACGCAATATGCTGGTGGAATGATGGCCTGGCATAACCTGGCACCCGCAATTCAAGGGGAAGCTGATGGGAAGATGGCATTCACCAAGAATAAATCTACTTTAAAAGAAGTTGATTACACCAGCCAGGTATCCGGTCCAACCCTTGATGTACAAATGGCATATGTCGATCAATATATTACAGATAAATACATCCCATTTGCACCAACAATGGGTGCCTATGTGTCTGCTGATGAGGCTGTCGCCCGTTATAACAACCTCAAGGCTTTCTATGCGGCTCATAAGCACATGGTTATTGGAACTGGCCCCTACATCGTTGATCAGGTTTTCCCGGTTGAAGGATCAATTTCTGTCATTCGTAATGAGAACTATCTATTCCCAGCTGATCAATTCGCAGGTTTCAGCTCACCCGAAATGATGACCCTGGCAGTGGAAGGTCCAGCTGCAGTCATTGCTGGCGAAGAGTCTACCTTCGATGTTTTCCTCAAATTCGGAGATCAACCTTATCCGGTCAAGAGTGTTGATTCAGTTTCCTACACATTGTTCAACAGCAATGGAGAATCAATTTACTCTGGTAAGGTTGATTTTGTGGCTGACGGCCAGTACAGTATCACCCTCAGTCCCGAAGTTACAGCACAATTAACTGAAGGAACTTCAAAACTCTCTGTAGCTGCTGCTTCCAAAACAGTCAGTCTACCTGCTTTCGAAACAGTTGAGTTTGTCGTAACCAAGTAATCCGATGGATTAGCCTATCCTAACATCTTAGGCATGATGGATAGGGGCACGCCTACTGCTCCTATCCATTACTTTTGAAAGGAGGAGAATATGATCGAGGAGATTACTTATAATGCTGCTCCAACTATTTCTGAACCAAAAACACAGTCTGTTGCGTTAAAGACTCTCATAAGAATTACAAAATATACAGCTGTTCGTCTATTAACCATGATCACGACTGTAGTAGTGAGTCTTTATATAACAATATTAATCGCAAATATGGGCGGATATGTTGATACGATCAGAATTGCCCAGATACGTGAAGATGTAAATTCAAGAATGGCCAGTAATCCTGCATTACGGAGTTTGACGATTGAGCAGCGCACTACAATGTCTCAGGATCAAATTCAATCACGCATTCACGCGCTGGGTTTGGATCGACCATTTGCCATTCGCAGCTTCAACTTCTTGAAAAATGCAATTACTCTTAATCTTGGCCGGGCTTTCAATATGGTCAGCAATTCTGGTGCCAATTCAGTTCGGACAATCATATTAGAGCGGTTACCACCAACCCTGTTGCTTTTTGGAGTATCAGATATTCTCCTTTTATGATTGCCACCACATTTGCATTAGGTTTATCCAGAAAATATGGATCCATCCTGGATAAGATAGCGGTTGCACTTACCCCTTTATCATCTGCTCCTGGTTGGTTCTATGGAATATTTATTATCTTAATATTTGCTTCTGTATTGAAAATTTTGCCTTTTGGGGGCATGGTGGATTCTCCTCCACCCGCATCACCCATACTTTATATTCTTAGTTTGCTTAAGCATATGATCCTGCCGGTGATGGCATACACACTCAGTTCCATATTCTTAAGCATTTTTTCCTGGCGGACATTTTTCTTGATCTATTCAAGTGAAGATTACGTCGAAATGGCCAAGGCGAAAGGATTATCATCACGAGCCATCCAAAATAATTATATCCTTCGCCCAACTTTACCTACGATTATTACAAGCTTCGCCCTTTTAGTAATTGGATCATGGATCGGGGCTCCGATCTTTGAAACGATCTTCAACTGGCCAGGATTAGGCCGCGCCTTATACCAGGCTGTGGGTCTATTCGACACCCCGGTCATTATTGGAGAAACAGTCATATTTTCTTACCTGCTCGCAATAACCGTTTTTATTTTGGATTTAGTCTATGCCCTGGTGGATCCGCGCGTGAAAGTTGGAGGTTAGAAGAATGTTGAAATCAATCCGAGATATTTTCCGTTATCCAACTGTCATTATCGGTATAGCAATAATTTTAGGTTTGGTTGGAGTCTCAATTTATGCTGTAACTTCCATTCCTTATTCCAAAGCAATTTCATTGTGGCGGGGAAGTGAAGAGGATTGGTATAAAAATCCAAAACTAGCCGGACCTGTATGGATTAACTGATTTCGCAAAGATAAATTACCGGAAACGATCGATGTAAAAAGTGGAGATCCAACATCGATCAAGACTGTTAAAGATACCTCAAAAGGAAAAGTTATTACTATCATTCTGCCAGTAAACTTTACCTATGATG
Source organism: uncultured Chloroflexia bacterium (assembly GCA_963709535.1). Taxonomy (GTDB): domain Bacteria; phylum Chloroflexota; class Anaerolineae; order Anaerolineales; family Anaerolineaceae; genus PNON01. The sequence continues at coordinate 107,707 of CAVPWY010000001.1, forward strand.
ACTTTGCTGATGATATGTCTTTATATTTTCAGTCAACATTTACAGAAAAAGCTCCTTTTGTCGGATTGACCTGGATCGCTCCGGACGGAAAAGAAACCCGGCTTGGAAATTTCTCCATCGATACGAAATATACATACCGGATCAATCAAGATCCAAAAGTAACCCGTAAATTGAATAATCTGGTCGCATCGAAAGGGTTATTTCTATCTTCCACTGAAGACAATTCGTCACGTCCTGTAAAGGGTGAATATAAATTAAAGATTGAAGCGATCACTTTCGATAAATCCGCTGATGTTTCGGTCGAAATGGTGGTCTATGGTAAGTTGGCTGGTTGGGCCGGGACGGATCATTTAAGGCGGGATTTGGGAGTTGCCCTACTTTGGGGAACACCCATCGCATTGTTGTTTGGTCTGCTGGCAGCTGTCGGTACGTCGCTTTCACAATTGGTCATAGCAGGTATAAGTGCATGGTTTGGCGGCTGGGTGGATACTTTGCTTCAGCGTATCACTGAAGTAAACCTGGTGCTGCCATTTTTACCAATACTCATCATGATCGGTACATTCTATTCTCGCAGCATTTTTGTAATACTCAGTGCTGTGATCATCTTTAGTATTTTCGGACAGGGAATAAAAACTTTCAGGGCGGTCTTTTTACAGGTGAAGGAATCTCCTTATATAGAAGCAGCCAAAACTTATGGCGCAAGCGATATGCGGGTCATCATTCAATACATGGTTCCCCGCCTGATCCCCATGTTGATCCCACAATTCATAGTCCTGATACCATCCTATGTGTTCCTGGAGGCCTCCCTGGCGATTCTAGGATTGGGTGACCCAACTCTTCCAACCTGGGGAAAAATCATCCAGGATTCTCAATCACAAGGCGCTTTATATCAGGGTTGGTACTATTGGGTGCTGGAACCATCCTTTTTCTTGATGGTCACAGGGCTGGCCTTCTCCTTTGTAGGGTATGCATTGGACCGGGTTTTTAACCCACGTTTGCGAGGACAATAATCATGGCAACAACGTCTCTACTCAATTTGGAAAACTTGGAGCTGCACTTCTGTACTCAAAAAGGTGTCGTTCAAGCCGTCGATAAAGTAAATTTTAATTTGGATCATGACGAGGCTGTCGTTGTGGTCGGTGAGTCTGGCTGCGGAAAAAGCTCCCTCGCCAAAGCGATCTTGCGCTTGCTGCCCAAAAATGTTCAATCTTATTCAGGTAAAGTATGGCTGGATGGAACGGACATTATGACGTTATCCGATGAAGAGTTCCGGAAGACGATCCGCTGGCGGCAGATGTCAATGGTACCTCAGGGGGCTATGAATTGATTAAATCCCGTGATGACGATTGGTGATCAGGTAACCGAACCATATCTGCTGCAAAATGGTTACTCCAAAACTGAAGCGCTGAATCAGGCTAAGAAAATGTTCGATTACGTCGGAGTGCCTGTAACTTTCTTAAATCGATATGCATTTGAATTAAGTGGCGGGATGCGGCAGCGTACTGCATTGGCAATGGCATTGATCACTATGCCAAACCTTATCATCCTGGATGAACCAACTTCAGCGTTGGATGTATTGACCCAGGCAAATATCTTCAACATCCTAAAGAAATTGAAGCAGGAATTAAAAATTAGTTATATCCTGATCACTCACGATATTGCTACTTCCAGTGAACTTGCAGATACAGTAGCAGTAATGTATGCAGGCCAAATAGTGGAAGTAAACAACGCCATCAGTTTTTTCATTGAACCTTTGCATCCTTACTCAGTAAAGCTAATGGACAGTGTTCCACGGTTGAGAGGTAAAAAAGAACCGGATTTTATTGTCGGACAGCCACCCAGTTTAATTAATCCACCATCCGGGTGTCGTTTTAAAGACCGCTGCCCCAAACAGTTCGACAAATGTCACCTGGAGCCACCGATTATTAAGCAAAATAGTCATATGGTGAAGTGCTGGCTATATCAATAGAATCAGGAGAAATCGACCAATGAACCTACTGGAACAAGCCCTTGGCATAACTGATATGACTGAAAATTTTGAGAATTTGAATAATGAGATCCTTCTATCCATACAGGATCTCAAAGTATGGTTTGAATTAAGACGATTTGGATTTGGCATTTCCGGCCACGTCCATGCCGTGGATGGTGTAAGTTTTGACCTTTATAACAGTGAAGCAATTGGAATAGTTGGTGAGAGTGGTTGTGGAAAATCCAGTTTAATGAAGACCATTCTGGGTATCAATCGTCCCACCAGTGGAAAGGTCACTTTCGATGGCATGAACATTGGTCAGATGGATCGTGTAGAAATGCATAAATTCCGGGCTAAAGTGGGGTACATTCAGCAGGATCCTTATGGAGCAATGGCTCCATTTATGAATGTTAGTAAGATTCTCTCTGAGCCCATGATCATCAATGGAATAAAGGATCCTAAAGAACGGATGGACCGCATCCGGAAAGCAATGGAGGAAGTAAAAGTCTTTCCGGTTGAAGATTTTTTACAGAAATATCCGCATCAGTTAAGCGGTGGACAACAGCAGAGAATTATTATTGCCCGTTCCATGCTTTTGGAACCAAAACTCATTGTTGCAGATGAACCAGTTTCCATGTTGGATGCTTCGGTCCGGGTGGAGATATTAAAACTCCTGCGCAGTATTCAGGAGAAAAGGCACCTGGCTGTGATCTACATTACTCACGATCTTTCAACTGTCCGATATTTTTCCAGACGGATTTTTGTCATGTATGCAGGTCAGATCGTTGAAAAAGCCAGGGTTGATGATCTCCTTGAGAATGCCTCCCACCCGTATACATGGGCTCTCCTTGCAGCCACCTCTGATCCGAATGGCGAAAATGCCAAGGTATTAAAAGAAATACCCCTGGGAGAGCCGCCAAACCTGATCAAACCCCCTAAAGGGTGCCGATTCCATCCCCGCTGCCCTAAGATCATACAGGGTCTCTGTGATGTGCAAGTTCCTCCGGAATTTGAACCCCGCTCCGAACATAAGGTGGCCTGCTGGTTATATAGATCTTAATAATTGTTCAATATGCTGGGTGTGGTCTTGTTCATGCCAGAGAGTCCGCCTGAGTATTTTTCGAGCGGACCACAGCTCCCCTCTCTTCTCTGTGATCTGAGCATCGCCAATCAGCTTCCATAACTGAGTTTTCGTGTTTTGGCGTACCTGAACCATCTTCTCTTGATGTTTTTCTGACAATGCATCACGCTTTAGTGAAAGCCCGAGCATACTGAAGTACCAATTTTCAGCACCGGCAATATGATCGATTATTCCGGCAATTGATCCGCGGGTTTCATTTGGAATGGGTAGATTTAGCCTGGTTTCATCTATATTTTGAATGACCTTAATGAATTCGCTTCGGGACCAGTCCAATAGGCGCTGCCCGATCACAACATCCCAGTATTCAAGCGGGTGTTTATCATCTTCAAAGAAAGCGTTGACAATATAATCTGGATCTTCAGTACTTTGAAATGCCTTAAAGGACTCAATGACCTCGATCTTTACTGGTTCTCTGGGTATAAGGAGGTCGCTGTCATAACTGGATATCCACGAAAAATACCGTGAAATATTAAAATGGCACCTGGCTGATGGCTTTGGATGAAGTCTTCGCTGAACTGTAACAACCAGGCAGATCGAGTACCCAGGCGATCCAATGATCTGGTTCCATGTCTTCAACAGCAATGCGATAGTTCATGACACCTCCGGAATATAAACGCCTGACGACCAACCAGCAGATGCAGCTATACTGGTTGGTCTTGTTAATATATTCAGAATTCCTGACTGGAGCTATGTTTGATGCTTATCAGTTAGCTTTGATCTGCTAACTCCAATCAATCACCTCAATTGTACATGAAGATGCTGACGATCAAATTGCATATCTGCCAGGCAGGTCTGGGATTTGTTTGACCAAATTGGAAACAGTCCTCTTATGACTCTCGTCCAGGCTGTTGTACCAGAGATACCCACCCAGGGCAATTAACCCCAAGATCGTAATAATGACCCTGATTTTCCGAAGGGTAATAAACATGATCTGCCTCCTTACTGCTCGTATTTATTGATCAAATTGGCGGCAATGATGCCCGATGCGATGGTCGTTGGAACGCCGCCGCCCGGATGCGTGGATGCCCCCGTCAGGTATAACCCATCCACCACTCTGGAACGTGCTGCCGGTCGGAACACAGCCTGGGCTGTCAGATCTTCCTGGAACGCGTAGATCGCGCCTTCCGGCAGTCTCAAGCGCTGCTCATAATCGAGGGGGGTTGAGCAATCCACCACTTCCACCAGGTCTTTCAAGCCCGGAACCGCAGTCTTCGAAAAGTATTCCAAAGTCCGCTCGAGGAAACGCGGCTTCTCATCCACCCAGTTGGTATCCTTCAAGGTATAAAATCCTTCAGGGATTAAGTTGACCACATGTTTGCCTTTCGGCGCCAGGGATGGATCAGAATAAGTCGGCCAGCAGATCAGCCCGACATTTTCATCCAGCAGCTTGCCTTTATCCACATAATTCCACCAGTACTGGTTGATGTCTTCAGGAGAAGCAGCGATCACACTGTGATGTCCTTCCAGTTGAGGCTTGCCCTTTAAGCCCAGATAGATCATGGGCACTGCCTTTGAGTAAGCGTAGCTCTTGATACCGCGGGCAGCCAGTGGCGGCAGGTATTCCTCTCCGATCATATTCAGGTACAGGGTCCGCGCGTTGATATTGGATACCACCACCTTCGCGGTGATCTGGGTTCCGTCTTCCAGGACAACCCCACGGGCACGTCTGCCGTCCATGATCACTTTTTCCACCGCGGTCTTCAGCCTGACCTGCATCCCAAAGCGTTCACCCACCCGCTGCAGCGCCTCCGGGATCTTGATCATCCCGCCGCGCGGATAATAGATGCCGGTATGCTCGGAATAGACCAGCAGCGCAAACGCACCCGGCACAAGGGCCGGCGGCAATCCGAGATAAAGGGACTGGTAACCCATGGTTTTTAATACAGTCTCATTTTTAAAATATTTCTGAAGCACGTCCTGGTAACTGGAAACAAAAGCCGGCAGGAATTTTACAAAGCGTGGATCTTTTCGGATAATATTGACCATGTCGGCCATGGTGCTGACCGGTTCGCTGAAAAAGGTGTTGAGTGTCACCTCCAACAGCTCATCCATATAGGCTACAAAATCTTTCCAACGCCGCCCATCATCCGCATCAATGGCGGAGATCACTTCTCCGGTTTTCGCTGCGGATAACGGGTAAGTGACATGGGAGCCGTCTTTATAAATGGAAGTCATCACCGGATCACAATTGATCAGGTCGACCTCCTCCTCCAGGGTTGTGCCCATCATTTTAAATGCGCGCTGCATGGGTTGTATGATCTCCACAATGGATGCGCCGGTGTCAAAATGGTAGCCATCCCGCTCGAATGTGGAGCAGCATCCGCCAATTCTTTCCCCCTGCTCCAGTACCAGTACTTTGCGTCCCTGGCTGGCCAGCAGCGCTCCGGAGCTTAAACCGCCTAATCCTGCACCAATCACCACAACATCATAGTCCGACATATTCCCTCCCAAATTGTGATATTTGTATCCCGTCATGAAGCGCAGACAGGTGAATGACTAGAATTTTGTAACTGGAGATAAAGCAACTTCGGGATAGATTTGCATCGGTGTGGGCGGCATGGAATTATAGACCCAGTTCACTTTGAGCTACACCGCACTTCAACCCGGCCAGCCTTTGCACACCCAGGAATTTCCCCCGCACAAGCACATCCTCCATGGTCAAAGCCATGCCAAATACGGCAATATCTGCACCTAGCCGGAATCTCAGCGATCTCATCCCCAAATGCACCCAGTGAGAATGCCAGGTGTTCTGCATCCAATGCCTGAGCCTGGATGAGCGGAATGATGACCGGGTAACCATCCGCACCGATATAACTGAGGTATTTCAGGTTATCCAGCTTGGTGAAGAACGCCTGTGTCCATGGATTCAACACCACCACTTTTGAGCGTTTGCCTGCCAGGGTGCGGCCGATCATCGTCTTGACTGCCGCGAAGATGATCTGGTTCATCGGAAGCGGATGTTTGCCGCTGTGTGCAACAAGATCCATGTAATGGACGGTATGCACCCCAAAATAGGAGTTATATCGAAATAGGGGTGTGTTGTTGTAAAAGTCGTAATCCTTTCCATCTTTTGCCGGGTGGTCATAGTTGGCCTTGCCGCGCCAGAAATCCTTGTTCAGACTCATGATGAAGAAGCCGGTCTTTGGATTGGATTTGATGTGTTCCTTGCTAATTCCTTCCATGAACTGCCCCCACACCACTTTTTCAGGTGAACTGGCCATCAGGGTGGTGATCAGAGTGAGGTGCGGTAATCCCTGCGGGTTGACCGTCGCCAGTACCCCTACTTTCATGGCTGGCATCAGGTCAACAATATCCTGGCTGGAAAACTGTTTATTGGGATATCTATCCGTGGTCATAAGCACCTTCCTATGATTGATTGGATACCCTGGACGAGCCGGTCACAAAGACCCGGTCAGGGTAAGTAAAGCTGGCCTGCGCCCACTCCAACGCCTCATCCAGTTGGTCGCGTGTCATCAGCGGTTCATTGGCAAATTGCCATTCCATTCCCAGACGGGAATATTTGTCTCGCCCCAGGTTGTTAAAAGCGCACAACTCCCAGCGTTCGAGAGCATTCCCCGCATATCGAGAGAGCAAACTTCCAATTCCTGAGATATTTTCCTGTGTACAGGTTGCCCCGGGGATCAAGGGTGTTCTGACCCATAACTGAAGGGAAGGGAAAGCCTCTCCGACCTGATCGCACACCCATTTCAGGTTGTCCAGAATGCGTTCATTGCCTGCGCCGGTCCAAGTTTTGTGCTGAGCTGAATCTGCAAGTTTCAAATCAAACAACAGGACATCCACCCATGGTAATAGATCTGCCAGGGTTTCCCGTGAACATAATCCACAGGTATCCAGGGCGATCTGGATGCCCTGTAATTTTAATTGCATTAATAATTCCAACGTAAAAGCTGGTTGCAGGGTGGGTTCGCCGCCTGATAGTGTCACTCCCCCGCCGGATTTCTCAAAATATGCCCGATCCTTTAATAGTTCATCCACCAGGTCATCCGGAGTGACCTGCTTCCCCAACATCTCCATGGCATTCGAAGGGCATGCATCCACACAGGTGCCGCAGGCAGTGCATAACTCCCGATCACGGTGAATACCTTCTGGCTGCACGGACAATCCATGCTGCGGACAGACTTCGATACAGGTGTGGCAGCTGATACAGTGCACTCCTACCCACTGAACTTGAGGCTGGATTAATACACTTTCAGGGTTATGACACCAACTGCAATTGAGCGGGCAGCCTTTATAGAATACGGTGGTGCGAATCCCCGGGCCATCTTCAGTGGATAACCGCTGCAGATGAAGGATTGTTCCGGTGAGAATGTCGGTTGTAGTCTGGTTCATGACAGTCTACTGCATGTTGTGGCTCTCACGTGCGATGATCTCATCCTGCAGTTCTTTACCGATCGTTGTAAAGTAGGCGTTATAACCGGTGATGCGTACCAGCAGGTGCCTGTAATTCTCAGGGTGTTTCTGGGCATCCCGTAGCATATCCGCATCCAGCATATTTACCTGCAGAGCACTGCCGCCATTTTCGATATATCCGCGCAGGAAAGCTTTGAATTTCTCGCGATGTTCCGCGTCCCTTAGAATGGACGGATTGAATGTGATCGTATGGCTGCAGCCATTTGGCAGCATATTCAAATAATCTTCCCAATCACCTTTACCATCCGGTGCTTTGCCGCCCATGACTTTTCCGACTGAATTCACATTCGCCGTTGGGCCGTTCAGGTCTGCACCGTTGGATGGGCAGATGGCATTCGAAAGGAACTTGCCTCTTGCCCGGCCATCCGGGCTGGCTGGCAGGATATTGGCGTAGGCGATCCAATAATTCCAGCTTAACATTCCGGGGCGGAATTGCCGGCCGGTCGATTTTGTCTTATGTTTCCAGGTCTCTTCAGTCCAGAACTCCATGACCTGTTTACCCATTTCATCAGCTGCATCATCATCCCGGCCATATTTTGGGGCTTTATTAATTGCCATGGCCTGGAGCTTTTCATGCCCCACCCAGTTGTCTTTTAGTGCCTGTACTAGTTCGGTCATGGTGCAGATTTTCTTATCATAAACCAGGTATTTCACTGCCAGTAGAGAATCGACTGTGGTGGCGTAGGTCACTGCTTCGATGGTCACAAAGCCAAGCTCTGCTCCGCCTTCGTTGATGTCCTTACCGGATTCCGCACAGCCTTTGACCAGGCAGGAGAGGTACGGCGTTTGGAAGTAGCGCGCCCGCAGAGATTCAGACAGTTCATAAACGTCCACACTGCGCTGGATGATGCTGCGCGTCTGGCGGCAATACGCCTGCCAGAATTGATCCCAGGTGGCAAAACTCTCCGGCTTTCCGGTGTCCGCACCGATCAGGCCAGTCGCTTCCGCTTTTCCGGTCAGTGGATCGATGAATGGATTCAGGTCATATCCGCCGGTCAATGTAAACTCCACCGCTTTGAGCAGGTTGAGGTTGTTATCCACCGTCCCCGAGCGGTCATTGCCGGGCATGGTATTCTCCAGGCAGCCGACCTGGGCATAATCGAACACATTGTTCGCATTGATCAGCTTCTCCACTCCCGCTTTGCGCGCTTCCAGCATCATGCCGGCCATTGAACGCTCGTCAAAATTCAGCAGGAAAGGCGCTCCCTGGCTGGAGGCGATCATTTCCACCACTTTATCCAGCACTTTGTCCGGTGTGTTGCGGTGCAGACGCACATTCGGTTTTGGTTCCAGGATGGGGGTCATCTCGTCGATCACTTCCAGCAGTGCAAAAGTGAGATCATTGCTCATATCCCTGCCGTCTGCACCCATGCCTGAAAGCGTAAACAACTGTCCATAGCCGGCAGTAATACCCTGGTTCCCACCGGTGTGGATCATAGCGTCGTAGGCAGTGTTGCAATGCACCCAGAAGCACTTTAAAATCTCCTTGCCAAACTCGCGATCCATGCCTTCTTCCAGTGACTTCTGCCACAGGGGATATAGGTACTGGTCGAGCCGCCCGAAGGATACTCCCGGGCCGGGATAATTCTCGTCTGACATAACCAGCATATGGGTCAGCCAGAGGGATTGGATCGCCTCCCAGAAGTTGGATGGAGCTTCCCACGGAACGCGCGTCAGGTGTTCAGCCATTTGCATCAGTTCGGTTTTTCGTTGTGGAGTCTCCGCAACTTCTGCCTGGGAAAGCAGCACCTTCCGGTATTCTAAAGCCAGATCTCGAGCCATGCTGGATGATGTCAGCATGGCTCGGAGCTGGGCGCCCGGCTTTCCCTTTGAAGCGGCCGGAGAAATATTCTTGTATATTTGTGTCAGTTCTTCATGGATACCGCGCCAGCCCTTACGGATCACAACATCATATCCGGGGATGAGATGTCCACTGGTGGCACCCGTATTACCAAAACCGTGATTGTGGTACCAGAGCATGGCTGCCCGGGCACCGTTCTTTCCATAGATGTGCTTATCATAGTCTGCTGCCTCCTGTTTCGTCAGGCAGGCAGAGGTCATCACATTGAAGCGCGCACCGGCGATCAGGTCACCAGGCAGCACCTCTTTGGGCAGATAGTTCACCATCACCTCGCGCACAAACCAGGCGCGCCGTTCCGGCAGGCTCCATGTCCAGAAGTCAGGATCCAGTTTCACCTTTTTGGCGCTTTGATTGAACGAGGAGCGAAAGGTGGGAATGTAAAAGTAGGTCTCAGGCACGATGTAAAAGGTCATTTCATTGAACTGGAAATCCCAGGGGGTGCCGGTCGTCCAGGCAGTGAATTCATTGTTCCATTTACGCTTGACGCCTTCAAAGTAGTAATCCCTCAGCCAACGCACCCGCTCGGATAGGTTCTGAGGCTGTTTGAGTGAATAATGTTTGGTCAGATCATTTTGAATTGTCATTTATCAATCCTTTCAAATGCTTTTCGCCATGCAGCAGCATCTCCCGCATCACATGGGAAGCCTCGGATGAGTCTTTTCTGGATATGGCATCCACCAAACGGTGTTGGAATTGAGATACTTCCCTGAACACTTTTTCGTCCTTGCACAACCGGAAGAATTCACCCGTAAAATGGGTGTACACATTTTTGAATGAATTGATGATGAGCGGATAGATCAGGTTACCCGAAGCGATGGCGATCAGCAAGTGGAAGTCAAAATCCAGCGCGGTGAGCGATTGGATCTCACCCCCGGCGAATTCCATCTTGATCCCGGTCAGCTCACGCAGCTCTGCCACCTGTTCTTTGGTGGCGTGTTTTGCTGCCAGGGCAGCACCTTCCACTTCCAACAGGAGGCGCATGGCCAACAGGCTGTCAATAAATTTCGGGTCAAGCTGGCCGTTGTTGTAGGTGAGCAGGGAGGAAAGGATGGCAGTCGAACCGGTCTTGCGGTAATCGTTGACCACCACACCCCGGCGCGGCAATATGGAAACCAGACCCCTGGCGGCCAGTTCCACCAGCGCCTCATGCAAAACAGGCCGGCTGATGTTCAAGCGCATGGCCAGGTCGCGTTCAGAGGGCAGACGTTCACCGGTTTTAAGTTCGCCGGAGAGGATCAACTCTTCCAGGCGCAGCACACAGGCATCTTTCAGGTTGCTGACACGCAATGGTTCAAGGGAAGGTATCATGTTTCTCCTTGGGGGCGGCAGATCTGGTAAAACCACCTGCCATTTATCAGTATAGCGGGTGACGCGGAGGATTACAAGCAGGGATTATTGATTACTGAGCCTGTACGTTGCGCCGGAGATAGTCAGTAGGATTTATTAATCCAACTTAATAGCATTCCTTACTTCTACTAAGTCATTCACCTTATGGTAGGTCTGGAATATTATCCAGATTCCAGATCTTGAGGTTGTCATACTCCACTCGAGCGGTAACGCTTCCATCGGACCAGGCGCGCAATGTAAACTCAGGTTGGTTTTGCCCGTTAGCATACTCGCCATAGGTGACAGGGATATCATTGAGGTAGACCGCGAACCTTGATCCCCTCGATATAAGTGTGAAGGTGATTTGCGGTGAGACAGAGAGGGGCAGCTGACCATTAGCTTTTAAGTACCCTCCAATTATGGTATACCACCTGCGGCCACTTTTAAGCTCAAAATTATACTCAGAGATCGCGGTGGTTCTTCCGCCTTTTCGAATGACATCGGTGTAGGCAATATTAGCCGCATTCTCGCCATTCAGTTTTGCTGTATTAAAGTCCACCCTCATGACAAATGTTTTATACCCCGTGCAACAGGGGTAGGGTTGTTGTGCCCAACCTGCCTTGTGGCCTACGGGAAACGCTGCCAGCGCTAAAACTCCATCCGTGATGACACACCCATTATCCGGACAATTCACCTTCTCAAGGTACCAACCCGGCCCGGCTTCAGTAAAGTCTTCCTCGAAATCTGGAGGGCGGTCTGCAATGGCAGCCAGGATGGGCTCTGCAAAATCCGTTACCCATCCTGGTACAGGGGTAGCTGTCATGGTCGGACGCGGAGAGGGTGTAACAGATGGGGTGGGTGTACTGGTGTCTGAAGGAGTAAAAGTGGGCATTAACGTTTCGGTGGAAACAACAGGCGTAAGGGTAGGTGTCTCCCGTGGCAAAAACGTACTACATCCCACTAAAAGCGATGAAAATAATATCGCTGCCATAACTCTCTGAAAAAGCTTATGTTGTTTCATATTCGCCCTCCTACTAACAACAAAGTCGATAAGGCACCCAACAAGACATACTATCCAGTCTATTGGAAGGTTGCACTTATACCAAAATACTGCCCTTCCACGGATGGATATATTGCTAATTATCCGCGAATTGTGGAATTAATAAAAGCCTCAGCCGGTAGGTTGGATTGAACGCGGTTCCCAAGCCAATTTAGGGATATGGCAAAATCCGACCAATTAATCAAGCTTTGAAAAGGTTCCCGGCAATTGGTTTGGGTTATACAAAAAGGGAAAAGCGGTGGCACACAAAACAGCCATGTGTTTATAATAGGAAAGTAAATACCAACAAAACGAATATATTCAGCAGTAAATGCAATTGAAAACGCCAGGAAGAAGAGTTGCCACAGAGGCATATTGAACTGTGCATTTGTAAATATCCTGCACAACTCGAATAACCGATTGGAGGTCCGTTGGCTAATCAAACAGAAATCGATGCGAGAATGCTCCATGTGAAGGAATTATATTGTGAGGCTGAACAACATCGTGCAATGAAATTGGCTGGATCCCGTCAACCTAAAAAACTCCCGACCATATTCATCCCTATTTCTCCCAGAACTCTTTACCAAAGATTTCGTAAATCACTCCTCCTTTGGCTAGCCGAGTTGTTTCCCGACCTGGCCTGCCGGTACAATTGGATTCCCTGTGCCAATTAAATAATACTAACTCCGGTCAGTGCAAAGCACACTGGTCAATCCTTAAGACAACAAGGATTTTTGAATCACTGCAATCTCCCCTTGTAGGAGGAAGGAGGTATTAGATTTAATATAGTTAGATAAATAAATAAATTTATCAATTGCCAATTATAATTAGCCCATGGGACAGTTTCTAAACACCGAAATCCTGATCATTGCGCTTCTTCTCATCGCCTCCCTGGTGGCGATCATTGTCCGCCGCCTGCATATCCCATACACTGTTGCCCTGGTACTGGTCGGTTTGTTATTGACCACCCAATCCAATGTTAAATTCGAATTGACCCCTGAACTGATACTGGCCCTGTTTGTTCCGCCATTGATCTTTGAAGCGGCCTTTCATATTAAACTTTAACGAACTGCGGCGAAACTCAATTCCCATCCTGATCCTCGCGGTCCCGGGGGTGATCATCACCACTTTGATCGTTGGCAGCCTTCTCTCGATCAGTACATCCATCAGCCTGCCTGCTGCCATGGTTTTTGGCGCTTTGGTCGCTGCAACAGACCCTGTAGCGGTGGTTGCCATGTTTCGCCTGTTGGGAGTTCCCAAACGCTTATCGGTTCTTGTCGAAGGTGAAAGCCTGTTCAATGATGGCACTGCTTATGTGTTGTTCAACCTGACCCTGGCAGCCGCACTCACCGGTAATTTCAACCTGCTAACAGGAGTAGCCGATTTTTTGCGAGTATCCATCGGCGGAATTGTAATTGGCCTGGCATTAGGCTGGTCTATCTCCCGTTTGATCGCCCGAATAGACGATTATCTGATCGAAATCACCCTGACAACCGTCCTCGCCTATGGTTCGTACCTGCTTGCTGATCAACTCCATTTCAGTGGTGTCCTGGCAGTTGTCGCAGCCGGGCTGGTCACCGGCAGCCTGGGTCCCCAGGGTATGAGCCCGACTACCCGCATTGTTCTAAATAACTTTTGGGAATATGTCACCTTCCTGGTCAACTCCCTGGTCTTTCTTTTGATCGGGTTGGAGGTCGATATTTTAGCTTTGGTGGCTGCCTGGCATCCGATCCTTTGGGCCATTGGAGCAGTTCTTATTGCTCGCGTGGTGGTGGTTTATGGCTTAAGCTGGATATCCAAAAGATTTTCCGGGTCCATTTCTTTTCGCTGGCAGCATATCCTTGCCTGGGGTGGACTGCGTGGGGCGTTGAGTTTGGCTCTTGCGCTCAGTATTCCGGCTGCGTTTGGCCCGGATCGTGAACTGCTGCGGACAATGGCTTTTGGTGTTGCCCTGTTCACACTGCTTATCCAGGCCACCACAATGAGTCAATTAGTGCGCAGGTTGGGAATAATCACAATCGATCCGGTACAGATCGATTACGAGCAGCGGCATGCCAGGTTGAATGCTCTCCATTCCGCAGAGACGCATGTCGAACGGCGTTATCGGGAGGGATTGATCTCGACCCCGGCATGGGAAAGAATAAAGCCGAAATTACAGGAACAAACCGCCATTTTATCGGCTTCCCTGCGTGAACTCTTGCGGGTGGAACCAAAATTGGAAACTGAGGAGTTAAAAACTGCACGGAAGGAAATTCTCCGTGCCCAGCGTTCGGCATATCTGGGAATGCGTGGTGACGGTGTCATATCCGAAGAAGTGTTCGAAAAGCTTTCAGCTGAAATTGATGCCACTCTGGAAGAAAGTGATGGGCCGTTTTGGTTCCTTCCTACAGAATCACTCCCGCAAAGATTAAAAGAAAGCATAACTGATGAAGCCCTGGTCGTGGAGATAGTGGTAGCTCCAAACGCTACTTGTGTCGGACAGGAAGTTAAGGATATCCAATGGCCTGATCATTTTGTCATTGTAAGCCTGCGCCGGGGTACCCAGGCTTTAATACCAAAGGGAGATACCATTTTTAAGGCAGGGGATATCTTAACAGTCGTTGGTGAGCCAGGGTCGATCCTGGCAGCACGCAAATTTACTAATCTCTCTCAACCTGATTATTAGCCTTGCCAGAATTGATCCACATGGACTTTAACTACTCCAAAACACCTGCAGAATGGAGGGAATGGCTGCAAAATAATCATGATCGATCAACCGGGATCTGGCTGGTGTTCCACAAAAAAAATCCGGACTGCCTTCGATCGACTATGAAGATGCGGTGAATGAAGCCTTATGTTACGGGTGGATCGATAGCATCATCAAGAAGATCGATGAACAGCAGTACACCCGGAAGTTTACACCCCGCACCGAAAACAGCAAATGGTCTGCCTCAAATAAGGTTCGGATTGAAAAGCTGATCAATTCCGGGCGGATGACAGAGATTGGACTGGCAAAAATTGAAGCAGCCAAAAAGAATGGCCAGTGGGAAAAGACCTATCAGCCAAGACCCCAAATTGAAATGCCGCCAGAATTTGAAGATGCCCTGGGGAAGAATGAGCAGGCAAAAGTATTTTATAATCAATTGAAGCCCACATTTCAAAAACAGTTCATCCTATGGATCATCACGGCCAAACGTCCGGAAACGAAAGATAAACGCATCAAAGAATCCATTGAATTGCTTGAAAAAGGCCAACAACTAGGTTTGAGATAAGATCCAGAATTCATTTTTGGGCTAAGCCCTCATTATTTCCTCACCGTTTTTCCTGAGCTGGCGGTCGTGGATTCGAACCACGCTTACGAAGTCCAAGGCTTCGTGTCCTGCCGCTAGACCAACCGCCATCGTCAATATTCCAGGCTGGCGGTCGTGGATTCGAACCACACCTACGAAGTCCAGAGCTTCGTGTCCTGCCACTAGACTAACCGCCAATAAAAAAACCGGGGTGCTCATTGGCATCCCGGTTGTCTTCGAAAAAAGTCTCTCTACAAAACTAATCCTTCTTCAGCAACACAAAATGCCCAAATGCTTTGCTTTGGCTTTGCTGAAATTGCTGCTGGAAGGAAATCATTTTCATAATGAATATTTATAGCACAACCAGAATATCAAGTCAATAAAAGTTACCTATTCAATATCGATAATAAACCATTCGTGGTAGACATCCTGTCAATTCACGTTATAGTGCAAATATGGAGCAACCATATTTACACTTCGAAAATCGTTATATACTTATGCAAAAATCTATACCATGGAATGTTCTGTAAGGCAAAACGGACAAAAATCCATCGTTTGCAACTTTCCTTCTACGCGTACGTTGGTCGTCTTCCAACCCATCCTCTCAATTTTATTGCGCAGGATGGAAACATTTGAAATCATCGCGCCTTTTCCCGGAAAGTCGAATGACTTCATCACAATAATCACATTGAACTTCGACTGAATATTGCTGAATACTCATTTATCCACCTCCAATTGCATCCTTTAGTCTAATATATATGAATCAATAGATCTAGTGCAAATATCTTGCCAGTAAGCACATTGATAAACCATATAAGAATTTAAAGAGAATACTCGCCATTATCGGTGAGCTGGTGAATTACGCAGATGGTTAGTATTCGTGGATCACAAAAATATGCCTATGCGGAAGTCAACGATCACTTCTTCGCGACCATCTCTATCTCTACCAGAGCTCCAAGGGGCAGTTCAAAGACTGCCACGGTTGTGCGAGCCGGATAAGGTGCTTGAAAGCGGGTCTGATAAACTTCGTTCATACCGCGAAATTGCTCATGGACGTCAAGTAAACATTGCATTTGATGACTTGCTCCATGGATAAGCCAGCTGCAGCGAGTACAGCTTCCAGGTTGTTGAACGCCTGAGCAGTTTGTGCCTTGATATCCCCCTCCACCAGCTTTTTTAGTGGCGGATCGATAGGTGTCTGCCCGGAGAGGTACAGCAGATCCCCTGCCCAGATCGCCTGGGAATAGGGGCCAATGGCTGCCGGTGCTTTATCACTGACTACGTTTTTTCTGGTCATGTTTTATCCTTTGAATTTAATAAAAGTATCGCTGCGCAATTCCCGCATTGCAATATCCAATTCCGCCTGGGTGTTCATCACGATCGGTCCATACCAGGCTACCGGCTCATGCAGTGGTTTTCCGGATATTAATAGGAATTTCAAAGGTTCATCTACCGAGGAGATGACTACATCATCTCCCTCTTCGAAGAGCACCAGATCGCCATTCTTGGCCAGGGCAGTGCCCTCCGGTAGGAATTTTCCATATCCTTCATAGACATAGCAAAAAACTGTATGGTTTGCTACTGTCGGGTGACTGAAGCTGGCATGGGCAGGTAAACGTACATCCATGTAAGCCGGATCGATGACGATATCCCTAACCGGTCCCATTATTCCGTTCACTTCCCCGGCAATGACGCGGGCAATTCCGCCTCCAGGCAGCTGCACCTCCGGAATTTCTGAACTCTTCACTTCCCTGTAGCGTGGATCCATCATCTTGTCTTTTGCTGGCAGGTTAGCCCACAGTTGGAAGCCGCCCATTTTGCCCACTTTATCACCCTTGGGCATTTCCTGGTGAATAATCCCACTGCCGGCGGTCATCCACTGCACTTCGCCCGGTTTAATGACGCCCTTGTTACCCATGCTGTCTCCATGTTCAACTAGGCCGTCCAGCATATAAGTGATCGTTTCTATCCCGCGATGCGGGTGCCAGGGAAACCCTGCCAGGTAATCCTCAGGGTTGGGTGAACGGAAATCATCCAGCAGTAAAAATGGGTCAAAATCACTGGTCTTACCAAAACCAAACACCCGGTTCAAGTTCACACCTGCACCTTCAACGGTCGGGGTGCTGTGCAATATCTTCTTAACCTGTCTGGTAGTCATGGTCATCCTTTTATGTATTTCAATCTGAAATACATAATATTATTGTAGCATTTAATGAATATTTGCAATTGATTTTTGTAGAAATAACTTCTTAGCTGATCATTTAATTGTAGAAAACTGATTATATAAACTTGAATATTCGTCCGGAATTCGGATCTAACTTGACTGTGCTGCTCCCATTTTCAATGGGAAAACTGATGCCCGGATCAAGCATATCCTGCAATACCTTAGCTGAATAAGGATTTAGGTCGAGATGAATTTTCGCAGGTTTTTCATCAGAATTGACACACACCAATACTACTTCATCATTTGTATACCGGGCAAAAGCAAACTGTTTGTGGTCAACAAATATTTGATGATATTTTCCGCTCCGAAGTACATGAGATCGTTTGCGCAGCTCAATGAGCGACTTTATCCATGGAACCAGGTTTTCCTTGCCCGGCTTATTTTGTAAATCTGCCAGATCCAGTTCCGGCCGTAAAGCGGAATCTCCGCCCTTTTCTTTTGCTCCAGTGATGCCCCATTCACTGCCGTAATATATGGAAGGGATGCCCGGCATGGTGAAGAGGATGGTATACATTGGCTGCAGGTGATTGGAATCTTTCAGGGTGCTGCCCACTCGATCAACATCGTGGTTGTCTGCAAAAGTATAGAGTAATAAATCTTCATAGATTCCACCACCACCAAATTGACGGTTCAAAGAATACGCGATCTCAAAATAATTGCCATCATTATGGCTGGAATACAATCCCTTATAGGCTTCATAATTGGTGACTGAATTCAGTCCTTTCGGGTTTACCCATTGACGGTAATCCCCATGGATCACCTCACCCATCATCCAGAAATCTGGTCTGATCCCCCGGCAAAATGCGGACAATTCCCGGATAAACTGCATATTCAGACAATCCGCAGTATCCAACCTTAATCCATCAATGCCAAAATCCCTGATCCACATCGCTACTGCCTTGAACAAGTGATCTTTGACCTCAGGGTTATCCAGGTTAAGCTTGACCAGGTTGAAGTGGCCATTCCAGCTTTCATATGAAAATGGATCATTGTATGGGCTGGACTGGCCAAAACGCAGGTTGCTGAACCAGTCCTTATATCTGGAGGCTTCACCATATACGATCACATCTTTGAATGCCCAAAAATCACGTCCTACATGGTTAAAGACCCCATCCAGAATCAAATGCATTCCCCGCTTATGCAAATCCCGGCTCAACTGTGCAAGATTCTCGTTCGTGCCCAGACGCCGATCCACGGTAAAATAATCCGCTGTGTCGTAACCATGAGATGTGGATTTAAAGAGTGGTCCAAGGTATATAGCATTCAAGCCCATGCCCAGGATATGATCCAGCCAATCTCCCACTTTTTCCAGCCGGGAAACTGGCTGGGAATGAAAATCATTGGCTGCCGGGGCTCCACAGAATCCCAGCGGGTAGATGTGATAAAAAAGAGCTTGTTTGAACCAGTTATTCATTATTTGTCCTTTTGTGTATACATACCGGTAGGTATAGTTTGGATAAAAAAATATCAGGATAATATTCCATGCATAAATTGATGGACCGCTTGGTATACCAGCCTGTCATCCAGTTGAATAAATCCATTCAAATTCAACCCGATGTAGGTATTGATCATCCCCATGAAAGTGGCTGCATAATTCATCTGCCTGCCGCGCATATTTCCATGTTCCTTCACAGCCTGCAAAAATAAAAACTCGATCACTTCAAATAAGTGCTGATTATGAATGGAAACTGCCTTCTGCCCTTCGCTGTCTTTTGGAGCGAACCATAATGACAGCATCAAGCGGTAAAAAACAGGGTACCTGGAAGAAAATCCAAAGAATGCCCTGGTCGTCTTTTCCAAAGTCAGAACCAGGTCTCCTTCATAATGGGCGGCTTCTTCCACCTCTTTACTCAACGACCCGAAATGCTCAGATAATACCTCTTCGAGCAGGCCATGTTTGCTGCCAAAGTAATGGTACAAAGTGGGTTTGGTGATTCCGGCAGCATCCACAATTTCCTGAACACCCACAGCATCATACCCGCGAACTGCAAAAAGTTGCAGTGCGCAATCCAGAATTACTCTCCGGTTATCGATCATCCTGCTATTATACCGATTGGTATAGTATCTGTCAACCTTGAGAATTCCGCTACCAAAATAGTTATCAAGTAGCATCGTATAACCTCATATGATGGTTTGTAATATGTATATATAGTGGGTAAACTTTATCATAATAAAAGTGGTGCACGGAGGTCGTTCATGTTTAAATTGCTCGGTTTCAAGCTGGTCATTCCTGCTGGTTTTGAATTTCTTTCTTATACGTGGGTGGTCGTCATCCTAAATGCCATCGCCTGGTTGGCGACAGCGCTGATTGTAAATCTTGTCGTGCTCAGGTTCATTCGGTATGTAACCCGTCAATTGCCAGGAGAATTGGAGGATATTGTCTTCGCCATACTTCGTGGTCCCCTGGTCCTGCTTCTAGTCCTCTTTGGAATTGTACAAACATTGGATCTGATCGACCTTTCAGAGGCAACCAGGCATTACCAGAATTTGGTGACCATCACCATTGTGGTCATCACTATCACCCACATTCTAGGCCGGGTGATCAAAGACATACTGGTTTATTACGGGAACAAGTGGGCATTAAAAACTGAAAGCAAACTGGATGATGTTCTCATCCCGGTTTTGAATTTATTCGGGCCGGTAGTGCTTGTTCTGGGGGCGGGTCTGATCATTCTTCCGTTATGGGGATTCAATGTAACCTCTGTGCTGGTTGGGGCTGGGGTGATCGGGTTGGTGCTGGGGCTGGCATTGCAAAGCACTCTTGCCAACATTTTCAGCGGCTTAAGTCTCCTGGTTGAGGCTCCTTTTAAGAATGGGGACTTGATCACTCTTTCTGATGGACGTATTTGTGAGGTTCAGGGAGTGGGGTTGCGCTCCACCAGGTTATATTCTGTGAGCGAGCATGCGACAGTCTATGTTCCCAATACTACCTTTTCGACCTCCACACTCACCAATATCACCAAACCTACCGTGGATCAAAAATTTACATTCGATATTCGAGTACCTGCCGATAAACCGATCGAGCAGTTGGTTGAAAATGTAAGAAAGGTCGCTATGGCCCACCCGGCCACACTGGTCAGCAATATGCAGGAAAAAGTTGAACTATTAAAGGTAATGTTAGAAAAATTTCGGGAGGACGGAAACAAATCAAAACTAAAAAACTCCCAGGGAGCAGCATCAGCCACACAACTTGGCCAGGTAATTCCTCGTCTTGAACTGGAAGGTGAGTTAAACGCTGCACTTCATTTGTTATTAGAAAATCTAAGGAACCTGGTGAGGGGAATAAAAGCCCGTGAGGCAAAAGGACTGACAGAAACTGAACGCCAGGAACTATTCTGCAATTACATCTCGCCTGTTGACCCAAATATTGAACAAGTCTCCAATTTAACAAAATCCTGGTCCATTAGCGTTGATCCATGGTTGGATCCAAGCGATCACTGGAACCTTGTTCGACTCTGGGAATTCAGAAATAGCCAATTACTGGACCAATGGGAAAAATTGAAGAAAACCATCTACCATCCCGATGATCACACAGAAATGCGCCTGGACGACATGACCAGATACTTCCTTGATTGGATCCAGCATGAATATAAAATTTTGCCCGAATACTGGAAGAATCCCACTGTATATATGAAAGGTACTGCCGGCAGCGATGTTCAGCTTCAGGTGAGCTACTACGTGGATAATATCCGATTGGAACATGATGAACGGGCTAACAGGGTACAATCTGAAATTGCTTTTCAAATTCAAAAAATAGTGCAAGAATATAGTTAATCGTTCTTACTTAATATTAATTTTTCTTTCCTAAAGTATGCCTGGAAAACCCGTTATGTTCATGGTCATTCTTTTACTTGCAGCGATTGCCTGCCGGCAAAGCGTTCCGGCGGCCATCCCGACTATCCAAAACTCAGTTTTTGATTCTGACCAGACTGCATACGGATTCTTTCCCACCCCGGCAGAAGTCAGCCTTCAGGCAGTTTTTGATATTTATAAAAAGATTGGTCAGCATGGGAATGTAGTATTAATGCAACGGGAAGTACCCTGGGCAGAATTTGTAAGGTCAGCGGATGGAGACTCAAAAGCGATCGAAGATATTCACAACCAGTATATTCTTGCCCATCAGAACAATCTGGACGTGATCTTCATTGTTGATCCGTTAAATGGCCTGAACCGGCGGGAATTTATAAATCTGCCATTCGGTTGGAGAGCCAGCTTTGCCAACCCGGATGTGCGGGCTGCGATCACAAATTTTACTTTGCGGGTGGTTCGGGAATTTAAACCCGCATATCTTGGTCTCGGATCAGAGATCAATACTTATGCAGACACATCACCTGATGATTTCCCCAACTATATCAGTCTGTATGAGGAGATCTATTCCCTGGTTAAGCAGAATCACCTGAGACAAAGATCTTCGTTACCTTCCAGTGGGAGGAGATGAACAACCTCATTCCAGGTTTGAATCCGGATCGAAAGCCTTATGAGATCAACTGGGAACAAATGGAAGTTTTTGAACCACACCTGGATGTATGGGCAATATCATCTTATCCTTTCATTGCCTTCCCGACAGGTGCAGATATCCCGACCGATTATTATGCTCCACTATTGGATCGAACTAACAAACCGCTGGCTGTTGCCGAAGGCGGGTTTCCGAGCGTAGCCAGGGGTGATTTCCCCGGCACACAACAGGACCAGGTGGACTATTTGAAAGCGATACACGATCAAATTGGCAGCCGGCTCGACTTCTGGATCTATCTGATCCTTAATGACTTCAATATGGATGCCTATGCGAAGGAAATGCGGAAAGGCGGACATTCCAATGATGCCGAAACGTTGAGCTGGTTCTCAAAAGTAGGTCTGATGGAAATGGATGGTACACCCAAGCAAGGTCTGTCTGTGTGGGATGGTTACCAGAAATAACTATAACCAAAAACCTTACCCAAAAAATGAGTAATTCTATGCAGTGAATAATCTCAAGGGAGTATTTATTCTGAGTTCTATTTATAATATAGTAAACCACTAATAATTTTGCCCCGATAATATTAAATACTCAGCATCATTCACGTAAAGGATCTTTATGCTTCCTATCAGCGATGACAATAGTTCCAGAAAAATCTTCCCCATCATCACGTATGCCTTAATTGCGCTCAATTTATTGATATTCTTTCTTGAATTGGCCGGAGGGGATGCATTTATCCTTTCGTGGTCATTCATACCGGGAAGGTTCTTATTAAATCCAGCCGGTGAATTTATTACCATATTTTCCGCTATGTTCATGCATGCCGGGTGGATTCACCTGCTTGGTAATATGCTATATCTCTGGATATTCGGTGACAACGTGGAAGACAGAGTGGGACATTTTAAATTCCTGCTCTTCTATTTGGTGTGTGGAATTGCAGCAACTTTTGCCCAGTTCATTCTTTCAGCTTCGTCCAATATCCCGAATCTCGGTGCTTCCGGAGCGATTGCCGGAGTTTTAGGGGCTTATCTGCTTCTATTCCCGAGAGGTAAAGTAATGATGCTATTTTTCCGGATCATTACTCCAGTGCCAGCCTGGGTTGCTCTGGGATTTTGGATCGTCCTGCAGTTGATCAGCGGCGCCGGATCGCTTGCAACAGCAGGCCAAACTGGTGGAGTAGCCTATATGGCTCATATCGGTGGATTTATCACTGGAATGATATTAATTCTCCCATTCCGCACAAGGATACATTATTGACGTTGATTTTGAATTCACGGGAAGTCAAAATCATATCAGATTTTTCGCTCGTAGATACTATCTATTAAGATAGTCAAATTGATTTGTTTTTTTTCAAGGCAAATCATCCGTCGTTCAACTTCATTAACAAATTTAGTATTACTGTTAACTTATGGTTGTAGTTACATTTGGGTGGGTTATATTTAGAGAAGATATTTTCTATAATTACTATATTTACCTATCCAGCTCAATATCATCCATAGATAATTGATCTTCAGCCGGTTCCACATGGGTGGTTACAACTGCCTCACCGAGTGCTGTGTGGATGTCATGTTCAATATCCTCAGCCACATGGTGTGCATCGTGAACAGTCCACTCCCCGGGAACAAGCACATGGACAGATACAAATCGCCGGGCAGCTGCCTGCCGGGTACGCATCGCATGAAAAATTATACCTTTTTGACGGTATCCCTCTAAAACATCATCAATAATTTTTATTTCTGATTCAGGCAGGGCGATATCCATCAGTCCTGATACTGATCGGCGAATGATCCTAACTCCCATCCAGACAATATTTGCTGCCACGACCAGACCCATGATCGCATCAAGCGGAATCCATCCTGTAAGAGCAACGATGCCCACTCCAACCAGAACTCCAGCGGACGTCCAGACGTCTGTCATCAAGTGCTGTGCATCTGCTTCCAGGGTGATGGAATTATATTGTTTGCTTGCTTTCATTAAGATTCGGGAAGCACCAAAATTGATCAGAGATGCGAATATGGACACAAAAATACCAATTCCCAGCTGTTCAAGCGGTTTCGGGTGGATCAGTCTCTCGATTGCGGCATATCCTATACTGCCGGCAGCAACAATAATGAGGATCCCTTCTATAACACTAGAAAAATATTCTGCCTTGCTATGCCCATAACTATGGTTATCGTCGGGGGGCAAGGCAGCAATGGTTAACATACCCAGTGCCATAACAGCACCAGCAAGGTTGACCACAGACTCAACCGCATCTGATAAAAGCCCCACTGATCCTGTTAATAAATATGCTGTGGTCTTTAATACTATCGTAATCAAGGCGGCGGCGATCGATAACCAGGCAAAACGAGTCAATCTAGACCGGTCGAAAGGGACACTTTTTGGTTGTACAGGTATGGACTTCACTAAATACGCTCCGAGACAATGATAACTCAAATTATATACGAAAATCCCTTAACTGCATTAACTCATTAATTAACGCTTGTTTAGGTGATTCAATGCAAAGGAACAAAAATATGAATTTTGTCGATAATACCAAAATGATTCTAAGATCTAGGTGTAAACACCAAGAAGCGACGAGCTTCCCCCTACTCATACCTCAATGCGCTGACTATCTCCATTTGAGCTGCTTGTTTGGATGGAAGCGAAGCCGCGATCAACCCAAATAGCAGGCCGGTGATGGTTGCTGCTATTAGTCCCTGGTACGGGAATGAATAGGTGACGGGATAACCTCCCACCTTCAAACCCAGCACCATCACGTAGCCCATATATAACCCGGCCAGCAGGCCAAAGAAAGTACCAACCGCTGCCAGTATTAATGACTCCGATGTCACCATCCGTCTGACCTGTTTTCTGGTGGCACCAATCGCCCGCAGCATTCCAATTTCACGGGTACGTTCAAGAACTCCGATCGTTAGAGTATTCAACAATGCCAACAGAGATGGCGCGGTCAGGATTCCAAGCAGGACATAGAAAAAGGCAAAAACGGCGTTGAAGAGCTGTTTATTCTCTTCAAAATACCCCTTTCCCGACACCATTTTAAATTGAGAATAATTGCTTAATACCTTGTTCAGTTTGGGCTCCACGATTGCCGGATCTGCTCCCGGTTTCAGGTTGATCTGGTAAAAAATATCTTCATCTTTATGAAAATCTCGCCACATATTCGTTTGCGAAATATATGCGGTCATGACTTTTGCGTTCAGGTAATCTCCTGCTACACCGGCCACAAGGTAAGTCTTCAATCCCCTGGAAGTGGATAATTGGATGGTATCACCTGCCTTATGCTTGGTCTGCGCAGCCAATACCCCATTGAGAATAATTGCCTGGCTGTTTTCCATGGCATCATAGGCTGTCTTTGGGTCGCCATCCGTGAAGGTTAAACTGGCAACTTTTGTATAAGCAACAGGATCGATGCCCAACATGGAAAATTGTTGGCCATCTCCCACTGCGGCTGCGTAACGCAGAGTGCTGACCACATCCACCCCCGGGATGGCGCGCAGCTTATCTGCCAGTTCAACTTTTGCTCCTACATTACTTCCCCATACAGCAACAGCAGGCGGCATGACCAGATAATCGCTGCCAAGGCTGCGCTGCAAAATACCCAGGAACCCTCCGGTGATGCTCCATATCATTCCACCCATGCCCACAATGACAGCCATGCCGATCATGGTTGCACTGGCTGTAATTGCTGCCCGGGATGGATTCCTTGATAAATTGCTCTGGGCGATCAATCCTGTCCCCTCACGGGCATATAGAGACAAAACGAACTTGCTGAGAAACCCTGCCATTGGACGGATCAGGAAAGGTGCGACCAGGATCAAACCGACCATGAATAACAATGCTCCTAAAGCTATCAGTTCCATACCACCTGAAATCAATGCCAGTAATGAAGCCACGATCATGGCCAGACCCAACCAGCTGCCGAATTTGGATACAGTTTTTATGGCATCAGAAAAGGACGGACGCAGAGCCTCAAGCGGTGTCACCCTGCTTGCGGTAAAAGCCGGGATCAAGCCTGCCACAATAGTAATGCCCACACCTGCCACTATGGTGCCGATCACCAATTGCGGAGAGATCACAGGCGAGCCAACCGTCAGGTGCAGCATAGTTTGAAAAGTGGATGTCATCAGTGCCAGCGTACCTGCACCCAGCAGATATCCCAATACCAATCCGATTCCGGTTCCAACCACTCCCTGGATCAATCCTTCAGCCAGTATCATCCCGATGATCGTCTGGCGATTTGCTCCGATTGCGCGCAGCATTCCTATATCATGCCGGCGTTCGGCAACTATCGTTCGGAACGTGTTAAATATAATGAAAGCACCCATAAACAAGGAGAGGAAGCCAAACAAATTAATGGCAATTTGGCCGGTCTTCAAACTGGCTAACATTTCTGTACCTGAAGATAAAGCACCCAGGGTGAAATCATCGCCTAGCATCAATTCAATATTGCGAGTGATATTATCTCGTTGTGCCTGGTCGATCGAATCCAAATTTAATTCTATAGTATTCACCCTGGCTGGTAAATTGAGCAAGTTTTGGGCTTCAAGCAGTGTGACCAATATCTCTTCATTTCCCGGAATCGAGCGTGCAGGCAGCAAACCGACGACTTTCAGGTTGATACTTCCTTCTGTGGTGGGAAGACTGATCTTATCCCCTAGTTTCAACCCAAGCTCATCCGCCAGGCTTTGTGTGATCACTGCCGATTGAGTGTCTCCAGCTGAA
This sequence comes from uncultured Chloroflexia bacterium, assembly GCA_963709535.1. Taxonomy (GTDB): domain Bacteria; phylum Chloroflexota; class Anaerolineae; order Anaerolineales; family Anaerolineaceae; genus PNON01. The sequence continues at coordinate 134,148 of CAVPWY010000001.1, forward strand.
AGGAACCGGCCGGACTTGATGGGATATCTCCTCATTTTTTCTGCGGATTGCGGGATGATCCCTGTGAGTGACAATACGGAGATCGTGCTATTTGGGTAATAACCAGCTGGGATGTTCACAGCCCGACTTAATGATCCGGAAATTTCGCGGACTCCCGGGATCGCATTTACTTTGTTGACCACATTTCGTGAAAATGATTCACCTGTCTTCTGTGTGATGGTTACATCCACCTGGCCTGAGATCGCCTGGATGTTCGACTGAAACGATTTCACCATCGTTGGCAGCATGATATTGGTGCCGAATATGAGTAAAGTACCAATTACGATTGCCATAGTTGTAAGAACTGACCGCAGTTTCCTGCCCAGCAGATACTTGGAAGCTAAATGTAATTGAAATTTCCACATGGTCATATCCTTGATCTATTACAAACCATTAAATACCATGAGTGTGTACATTATATTAATTTGCGAACAATATCATTCACCCAATCCGCACCTGGTAGAGTATCTGCAGGACGTTTCTGATCAAACAGAATGGCGCCGTCTTTGAGAAAAATGATGCGATCAGTATAAGAGGCTATATGGGCATCATGGGTTACCATGATCACTGCCCGGCCCCACTCATTGGCGACAGTCCGCAATAATCCAGCTATTTCATCAGCCGAATGCGAATCGAGGTTTCCAGTCGGTTCATCAGCCAATATCAATTTTGGTTCGGCGATCAATGCCCGTGCAACCGCCACCCTTTGTTGTTGTCCACCGGATAATTGATCTGGACGGCTATTGGTCCGCCCTTTCAGGCCCACCTTTTCAATCCATCCACTTGACCGCTCTTTTGCCTCTTTTTCGTTCACACCATCCAGCGTTATGGGTAATGCTGCATTTTCAACAGCATCCAGGACAGGAATTAAATTATAGAACTGGAAAACATAGCCGATCTTCTGTCGTCTAAGCTTGGATAATTCATCATCGGATAATTTATCGAGGGACTGCCCTTCAATGAGGGTATGTCCTTCAGTGGAACGGTCCAATCCGCCCAATAAGTTAAGTAATGTGGATTTCCCACATCCTGAAGGGCCCATCACGGCAACAAATTCTCCCTCATTCACTGTCAAATTGACATGATCCAGGGCAGTGATAGCAGTTTCACCACTTCCATATACTTTCGTTAATTGTTGAGCTTCAATTATTGCCATAGGGTTACACTCTTTCCGATGATAGTTCAATAGCATAATAACCTAAATATGTAATCCAACTATATATTGTAATCCCAATTGGTGCACCATATTTGTAGTTCATATATAATTATTACCCACAGTGAAATGATAAAATGTGTCATTCAATCAAGCAAAGGAACCCATCATGCAAACGAATACCTTAAAAGTCATCATCGCCGTTTTTTTCATAGCTCACGCCTTTATTCACATCAGCTTAACCTGGGTGCCAATTCCCAAACCTGGTGCCATGCGCACACCATTCTTCCCTGCCTGGTGGAAGGCAGATACCGATCCAAAATGGCCGGTCAGTAAACTGGGTCTCCCGGATAATCTTGTGCGAATCGCTGGAAGCATACTTTTACTGGGAGTTACAATTGCGTTTTGTCTGGCAGCGGTCGGATTACTTGGTGTGCCTGGTTTGAACAGCTTCTGGATTCAACTTGCTGTTGGTGCTTCCATCGTGTCAATTGTACTGACCGCCCTTTTCTGGCATCCCTGGCTTCCTGCTGGCATTCTTTTGGATGTAGCGATCCTGGCATCGATCTACTTTCACTTTCCAGCCAGCCTTTTCAACAGCAATTAAACCCGGGACTCAATTTCGTTCAGCAATAAACGGAAACACGCTGATATTGCCAACCTTATAACTTCTCTGAAAGTTGATCGAGGATCAATAATCCTGATTCCAATGCGATTATATCTTCATCCGGGAGATCATTGAGCAGGCGGGTCATTTCTTTTTGGATATTCTTAGTCAGCTCTTCTATGACCCACCTGCCGCGCAATGTCAGACCGATCCTGATCTTCCTGCGATCTTCGTCATCCGGCTGCCGGTTTATGAATCCCATGTCGATCAATCGGTTGGTCGCAAAGGTCATTTGTGATTTGGAAATGGCCAGTTTTTGTCCGACGTCATTCACTGCCTGATCACCTTCATCTGCCAGTACTTGCAATACCAATAGATGATACATCCCCATACTTAAATGCATATCTTTCAATGCAATTGTCAGGATTTGTCTATCGATCTTCCGGGAAAGGACTTCCGGAGATATTAATATAGTTCGTGTGAGACGATCCAATTGGTCAGCTTCCATAATTATTTCCTCAACTATTTTATAGTTATATTATTGTACTATATTATTATTGTACTATGACTTAATCTAAGCGTCAAGAAGTCTTCATTTCTGATTCCGCAAGGAATTGCTTCGCCTGAAAGTGTCATTATGTTGGTTACCCGCTTTGACCGTCTACGCCATTCGCCTTCCTTTGAACCTCGGTCTATAATAAACATGCACATCATCTTTCTATTTGGAGAGGGTATATGAATAATCCTGAAGCCACACAACAAGCATTATCGATCCTGCGCAATGGCGAAACATTCCAATGGTACGTACTGCCGCTCTTTGCTTTAGTTCTGTACATCTATTTCAATGAGATCTCGAAAAAGAATTGGAAAGGTGTGGCTGCGGGGCTGGCTCTCTATATGGTTCATTGGCTTTATGAGATCGGAAATGCCCTGATCCAGCATTTCTCCGGCCATGCATTATGGACCGTTCCAACCGGGACTGCCTTCTTATTACTCGTTGGGGTTGGAATCGAACTCAGCATGATGTTTTCCATTGCCGGGTTGGTCATGAGCAAGCTGCTCCCGGCAGACCCGAAGGCAAAACTGCTGGGCATCAACAATCGGCTGGTCTTTGCCATTGGAAATGCAGCATTTGCCGGAATTCCTGGAGATATTTCTAGCCAAAACACCCGCTTTTGTTTGGGTTTATCCATGGTGGGGCGCTTTGCCTGTAACCATCCTGGTATATATCCCCTTTTTCCTGGCAGCGTTCTACTGCTACGATTGGAAACCGACGATCCAGCGCCGGTTTATCGGAGGTTTATTCCTGGTAAATGCAGTTGCCTTGACCTTATTTGCTGGAATTTTAAAGTGGATATAGACTTTATATATCATAGGAATTAATGTGACATTTATTTGACACAAATTATTTAATTTATAATACAATTATCAGAACATCATAAGCTGTGGCCTATAAAACCGCGAAGGATCGGGACCATCTCAGGGTCAATGGTTATGTTGAAAAAAGTAATAATTCGCCATTTGAGGAGTTGGAATGACACAATACAAGTATCCCTTCGCGTTCACTGAAGATCGTCTTAATCCTGTTAAAGGCCACGTCGAACTGGAGCAGCCGCTTCCCTACCAATCACCATCGGGGGGGAGCGGTTTTTATCGTACTGGCAGGATTGTCCTGGATGACGGTAATGGTTTGGACCTGGTTCTCTACCATAATCCATATACTGCTCATTTTATTTACATCCGGGATGCAAAGCTGGATTCTAACCTGATGGAACTCACCGGGTTATCTCCAGCGGATACTGTCAGTCTGAAGAACCTGCGCTTGCCAGGTCAATTATGCATGGGATCTGAACGGACCGCTCTGATAGGAAAAGCAGTAGATGATCTAATCGGTTCACCTCCACTAAAAAATGTCATCACCTCCCGGAAACAACAGAATATGGCTATCTTCCCCATCGCGAGGGAAGGGTTAAAATATCAGGTGGCAGAAGCCATATTTAGTAATTATGGATATTTCTGTGATGAGATTTTGCTGGATGCCCACCATGTTTTCGATAGTTCAGTTCCAGTCTATAACCGTAAAGTAGAACTGGGAATATTTAAAGACAAAGACCTGGATAAAGTTCAAAAGGAAAAGATAACCGTTGCGTTTATTGCTGATAGTATTGCCAGTGGTTTGGTGATGAAAGAAGTCATCACCCGCATTAACGAACGCTTCAGCTTCATTGAGCACATTGAGGTGGTTTCTCCATTGACAACAATTCGCGGCTTATGCCGGCTGGCCAGGGTGGAAGGTGGCAAAAAAACAAAGATCAGAGTCCACATTTTCGAAACCCTTCTCAATGCACTCCCGCCGGATTATTATTATTCAGCCCATTACAACATCCCGGAACTTCATATTCGACCCGAATTGGACGCGGAATATCGGGATTGGTGGGGAAAAGATTCGGCAGGCAATATAGTGGCAGAGACAGCCTGTGCAGGTTATGGCTGGAGCGAAGCCTTTTACTCTCCCCGGAAACAGATTCAGATGATGAATGGTGAATTGCAAAGTCGGCACAACTTAACCATCGCTGATATCATCCGCAGCCAAATTTCCTGATATAAGCCAATCTTTAGACAAATCCTCTTCTATAATTATATTAATTTCAGCAAAATTCCGAATAAATAAACCTATTTAATCAGGCTTGCTTTATTCAGAATTGATCATTCTATGATTTTCAGATAATATTTACAGCATAAGTCTAAAATTAATGTTACATTTGCAGTAATTAATTTTAAATTTATGCAGAGAATGATGAAAATTTTCAAAAAACTTTGGAATAAATTTGATCCTGGATTCGAGTCCGATAATGATTTAATACGTAAGGATATATGGACCCGTGATATTTTACGGATCATGTTAGTTGTTGTGGGTATTTCAGCAGCTTTGATCCTTGTGGGGGTAATAATTGGAATTTTTGATTTTATCGGCACACTTCCGATCTATATCATTCTGGCTCTCATACATTGTGGCCAGCATAGGCACACGTTATGGCGGTTGGCGCTGGGCAAGATTCATTCCGATCCTGATGTGTTTTGGAATGGCTGTGTCCTTTTCGATAAACTCAATTATGGGAGCTAGTGGATTATTCTACGCCCTGGCGATACTGCTCGCAGGGACATTGGTTGGGACAAAAACGAGATGGCTATTATTCGTATTATCCATCATCTTCTATTCAGTATTTGTAACAAATTTTCGTGTATACGATCTCGGCGATAACCTGTCTCCTATCATTATGACATTTTTCCTGTTACTGGGCATATCTTTTTTGCAGGGTTATTATGAAAACAACTTACGCAAAACTCTTACTGATCTCATTAAGGGCAATAAGATACTAAAGGACGAAATTCTCCTCCGGAAACAGGCGGAAATAGCCAGCGAAAAACAGCAATCCCTATATACCCGCCTGGCAAATAACACATCAGACCTGGTGTGCGAGATGGCTCTGGATGGGACAATTAAATATATTTCTCCTTCGTACTTACCCACCCTTGGGTATGCCCCAGAATACCTGGTTGGAACATCAGCTTTCGATGCGGTACACCCGGATGATCTACAGAAAGCTCTTGATACTGAACAACAAGTACTGTTGAGTAAACAAACAAAACGAGTTCGATTAAGGGTAAAGCATGCTGATGGGCACTATCTGCATATGGAGGTATCGGGGTCGCCGTTGATCAGTGAAAACGGAGAAATATTTGGATTTATTCTTTCCAGCAGGGATATCACCCAGCAAGTCATCAGCAGAAGAGGCTATCAAGGAATCTGAGGCCAAGTTTCGCACCATCATCGAATCGATTCCACTCGGCATCCATATGTACGAGATAAATGAGAATGGAGATTTGATATTTACCGGGTATAATCCGTCTGCTGATAAAATCTTGGCCATTGATCATTCAAGTCTGATAGGATTGAACATCAATGAAGCTTTCCCGTCACTATCTGATACTGAAATTCCCAGCTATTTATACATCCATTGCCTCCAAAGGCGGCCAATGGGAACAGGAACAGGTAGCATATAAAGATGATCGATATCATGGAGCATTTGAGATACTGGCTTTTCAATCCTCCCAAAACAAAGTAGTTATTCTCTTTTCGGACATTTCAAAACGGATTCTAGCAGAAGAATCACTCCGGGTATCTGAAGAAAAATTTTCAAAAGCGTTTCGAAACCTCCCCAGATTCGATTAATATCAATCGCCTTACCGATGGTATTTATATCGATATCAATGAAGGATTTACTAAACTGACAGGATATACCCGTGATGAAGTGATCGGAGTCCTCGTTGAAATTGAATATCTGGGCTGATCCTGACAAGATCGTGAACGTTCTTGTTAAAGGACTGCTGGCAAAAGGCGAGGTGGTAATAACCTGGAAGCAGGATTTAGATTTTAAAGATGGAACAGTTATAACCGGATTGATGTCTGCCCGAGTTATTGAAATAAATGGCGAAAAATGCATCCTCTCTATAACCCGTGATATTTCCGATCGAAAGCGGCTGAAACATGACCTGCTTTTTGCCCATGCGCAATTGGAAGAAGCCTATAATGCAACACTGGAAGGCTGGGTAAGGGCACTGGAGATTCGTGAACATGATACAGCCGATCACAGCCGCCGGGTCGTGGAAATGACAGTTTCCATGGCCAACCGTATGGGATTTTCCGAGGAAGCGTTAATGCACATCCAGCGTGGTGCACTCCTGCACGATATTGGGAAAATGGGTGTTCCGGATAACATTTTATTAAAACCCGGTTCATTAACAGCAGAAGAATGGACCATTATGCGCTACCATCCGGTATATGCACGCACGTTACTGGAAGAGATCGAATACCTGATTCCTGCCATGGAAATTCCATATTGCCATCATGAACGGTGGGATGGTACAGGTTACCCGCGTGGATTATCCGGCGCAGGAGATCCCTCTGCCCGCCAGGATATTTGCTGTGATCGATGTCTATGACGCCTTACTTTCCGACCGCCCATACCGGCCTGCCTGGTCTATGGGTGATGTAAAGCAATATCTGCTGGATCAAAAAGGCAAGCAATTTGACCCGCAAGTGGTCGATGAATTTATATCTTTCATATCCACAAATTAATCATTTGAATAATCATTAATCTCCTCAATAGTTCAATTAATTAATACCTGACATGCTCTGAAAACTATCCGTAATAGCCATAATTGATCTCAAAATCATGGTATACTCCTGACTTATGATTTCAACAAACTACGCATTTTTAGGGATCGTATCCGCTGGTACCTTCAGTGTTCCTTGTCGTATTGCGCCTGCTTACGGAAATTATTGAAATCATTTTCTTAGTTCAATTTTCTACACCGCCTGGCGCTAAACCGGGCGGTTTTTATTTTATACTGGAGTGGAACAGCTATGATCGAAATCATCTTATCAAACGTAAAACTTGTCCTGGGTGCCCGGGTGATCTTTCAGGATCTAACCTGGGAAATCCAACGCAACCAGCGAATAGGTCTCATCGGGCCTAATGGTGCCGGGAAGTCCTCCCTGTTCAAACTGATAACTGGTGAATATTCACCCGAACCCGGTGGCTGTGTTACTTTCGCACGCGGAATCACCGTGGGATATCTATCACAGCAGCCTGAATTTGATCCAGAGTTGAATGTATTTAAATGTGCTGCTGATGGGAATCCCCGGCTGTATCAGGTGCGGAAAGAATTGTCACAGGTCGAATCCTCCCTTGGCGACCCAGATGTGTTTGGCTCCCGGAAAGCTCTTTCCAGGGCTCTTGAAAAGCAGCAATCCCTTCTTGAAGAATACCAGCAGTCGGGTGGTGACCAGTTTGAGGATCAGGTCAAAGAATACATGCTCAGCCTTGGCCTATCAGAAGCTGATTTCTCCAAGGAGATCGGTGAGCTTTCAGGCGGGCAGCGAAAGCTGGTCGGATTGGTCAGACTGCTTCTTGTAAAACCCCAGGTTCTGCTTCTGGACGAACCGGATAACCACCTGGATCTGGAAGGAAAAGCATTCCTGGAAAAATTGATACTGAATTATCCAGGGACAGTTGTGATCATCTCCCACGACCGTTATCTATTGGATCGGGTTGCATCTCATATTGTTGAGTTGGAAGATGGAAAGTTAACCACATTTGAAGGGAATTATTCAGACTACCTGCTGGATAAACAAACCAGAATGGCACGCCAGGACGAATTGTATTCCGTCCAGCAGCGAACGATCGCCAGGATCGAAACAGCTATCAAGCGTTATTCCATTTGGGCCAAAGTGTATGACAGTGAGAAATTTGCCAAGCGCGCCAAATCCATCCAGCATCGCCTGGATAAAATGGAAAAGATCGAAAAGCCGGTGATCGATCGAAAACGGATGGATTTGAAATTGAATGGCTGGCGGGGTTCAAATAAAGTGGTTGAGTTTAATTCGGTCACAAAAAGCTATGAAGGACAATGTGTGCTCGATTCTGTTGACTTGTTAATCCGTCATGGTGAACGTGTCGGCGTGATTGGAATGAATGGCAGCGGAAAATCAGTTCTGCTGCGGTTGGCATTGGCAAATGAAACCCCTGACTCTGGTGAGGTTATCCTCGGTCCCAGTATACGGACAGCCTGGTATGCCCAGGAACATGAGACTTTGGATTTAAAACTAACTGTTTTGGACACGATCCGGCAGAAGATTGCGATCAGTGAGAATAATGCCGTATCGTTTTTAAATCGCATTCCTTTTCACCTACCGTATGACCACTCAGCTTGTGTCTGAACTATCAGGCGGGGAACGCAGCCGCCTGCAGCTTGCGTTGGTGATGCTCTCGAATGCCAACTTACTCATTTTGGATGAACCCACCAACAACCTTGATATCGCTTCTGCTGAAGTCCTGGAGAATGCGATCCACGATTTTGAGGGAACGGTCCTGGTGGTGTCACACGACCGGTACTTCCTGGATCAGGTAGTAGATCGGTTGCTGGTTCTGGAACAGGGAACGGTAACTGAATATAATGGCGGATTCTCTGAATATCTGCAGAGGTCATCCCATAAATGAAGTTGTATTCGATTTACATTATTTTTGTGCCTGATAAGTGGTCAAAGCGAATCCCGGAAAATCAGCACAAACCTGTCTTAACCCCTCTTCCGACGGATCTATTTGCTTACCTGCCCATCGGGAAAATATGGCAATCGCTTCAGGATTAATCTTAAGAATTTCAGCAAGATAAGCTAGAATTTCTTCATCAGTTAAGGCAGCAGCCTTCGCTGGGTAGGTTATTCCATTGATCTTGATACTTACCTCTGGATATTTGAGGATGTTCTTATGCCAGTCCGTATTTCCTCTCCAACCGGACATTATCCAGTAAGAGCCATTCTCTTGATGAAACAGATATTCCACCGGGGTGACGACCTGTTTACCAGACCTTCGCCCGGTTGTGGTTAATAATAGGATCCATTCTGGAATCAGGCGATTCAACCCGACCGAATTCTAATAGAACAGGGAACTTAAATAGCCACTTGAATAATAACCTTGGCCGATCAAGCGGAACCAAAACCGTCATGATCAAATTATTTCCTTTTTTGAAAATCCATTTTTGGATGATTGAAAATAAAGTTCCCACCACAGTACTCCGGACTGTATGTCTACTATATTTATTTATGAAGTGTATTTCAATCGATTTCGAACATATATATATTGTAAACAGGAATTGGGCATGTTATAGTATTTTTGGCGGTAAAAGTTTTCCTGGAGGTTGATTATGGATGAAAATCGACCACAGCTTTCATTGAAACAGAAACTAATCGTTTTTATACTGTTTATCACCATGCTGCTGCTTTCATGCAAATATCCTGATGTAGCAAAAATGGTGATAGATTCATATTTTGGCCCGACAGAAACCAGTGAAGCAGAGGATCTTAATCGGGAAAACACAGATATTGCCATATTATATGAATCAATGAATAGGCGAAACACAGAAAACGCAGACGAAAACAACAGAAGAATGACTGAGGATGCAGTTGCATATACACAAACTTCCATATCACTCATTCAAACTTCCGTAGCAATGGAAGGAACACAAAAGGCAGTGAATGCACAATATACAGCTGATGCAAAAAGCTACCAGGAAACCATGGCCGCTGAACCCAGGTCACCGATAATTGAATCCATTCGTTTTCCAAGGGAAATAACGACTGATGTAACAGCTGAAGGATTTATTGATTTTCATGATGCAAACGGGGATGTCAACAGGGTAACCATTGCTGCAATCCAGGCAAAGTGTTTTACCTCCGGGGGTTACGATCCACCTTATAGTCTCGTATCTGGAGATGCGAAACAAGGCACTTATAGATTTACCTTCACCTGTGGATATTCCCAATTTTTAAAGCTAAAAATTACCCTTTACGATGCAACAGGATTGTCCAGCCCAGGAATTGTATTTACCACTACATGTAAACCGTAAGTGAAAGATAATAAAACAGGTCTGCCATAGTCCATGGTAGACCTGATAATATAATATTATCTATTCTTCAGTAATCGTAATGCTATCGATCACGTCTCCATCATAATTGGGGTACTGCTGTGGATCGCGGCGGGTAATACCATCGACCACTTCCATACCACTGATCACCTGACCAAAGATCGTGTAACCACCATTCAGCTGGGGAGTAGGTCCAAAAGTGATAAAGAACTGGCTGCCATTGGTATCCCTGCCGGCATTCGCCATCGCCACAACGCCCGGTTTATCAAAGGTAAGGTCACTATCTTCATTCACAAATTCGTAACCCGGATCTCCCATGCCTGTTCCAGTGGGATCACCCCCCTGTGCCATAAATCCTTCCAGCACACGGTGAAAAGTGGTACGGTCAAAGTATTTTTCACGGGCAAGAAATACAAAGCTATTCACAGTTCGGGGAGCTTTATCCGGGAATAGTTGAATGACAAACTCACCGCCTTTGGCCATTTTTACGGTCGCAGTATATTTTTTATTCACGTCTATCTGGAGATCTGGTTCGGTAGGATATGTTTTTCTGACAGATGCAGGAGCTGTTGTTGGCTCTGCCAGGGGTGCATTTTCAGCTGTTGGATTCGGGTCGGCCAAACTTGAAAGTGCCTCCTTATTGTTCTTATTCTGTTGAATAATGATATTTGCGACAACGATACCCACAATCACCAGCACAACAACTACTGCTGCAATGATCTGAATAGTGGTATTGGAAATTTTCCTGGAAGTTTGTTTTTTCACGGGTTTCTTTTTCGACATGTTGTTCCCTTATCTCCATAATTTTCAATGAATTGCATCTGTATCGATGCTAAATACCTATCTTTTTCCTACCAGACCCTCAGATTATATGTCGAGATCGTTTTTTAATCTCCTTTTTTCAAGCCAGCGGATAAATATATAATTGATCACCCCTAATACTACCATCCCAGCCAGGAACGCCGGGTAGGCAATCCTCCAGTTTTGCGGACCGGTCATCATGGAATACTCCGACATTCCGCCAATTCCGGCCAGCAAGGTCAATGGCATAAAGATGGTTGTGATCACGGTCAGGCGCCGGACAGAAAAATTCGTAGCATTTGCTGCCGAAGTCAAGCGGTTATTCAAGATGGATAAGTACATTTCCATTAGGCTTGTAACCAGGTCGCGGGCGGATTTCGTCAATTCGAAAAATTTTGTGAGGTGATCGTAAATATCCCGATAATATATGATCGCTCTTTCCGGTATATGCGGGCTGTCCTTGCGAGTGATCTTAATTAAAATTTCGCGTTCATGGAATATACTCTTCCTGACAGCTAACAACTCACGGCGGAGTTTTACAAGTTCGATCGGTTTAAATTTCGTATGATCTTCAAGGATCAGGTCTTCCAATCGGTTAAGTTCTTCCTCCAAAACATCAATGATCGCAAATTTATTGTCCACAATGCTGTCGATAACATTATGGGCAATAAACGACGCTCCATGCCTGGCAGTTCCAATATCCTGTTCCACCAATTTCTCTATACCCTCCAGCAAGGATTTTCCATTTGAATCTCTTCCACACACTGTGACAAGGAAATTATCACCCACGATTATATCTATTTCGTGAATTGTCAGGGTATTCTTAATAAAACGGAATGAGTCAAATAGAATAAACGTATTGGTAGGATAATCTTCGATCTTTGGTATCTGGTTTTCATCCAGGCAGTCTTCGATGACGAGTTCGTGAATTTTAAATGGACCACTTAATGCTTCAAGGTCATCCTTGGTGGGTTCGCAATAATTCAGCCAAAGTACACCGCCATTTTTTACTTCATTCATCGCTGCTTCCAGGTTTGGAAGACGAATTAACCCGCCTGACTTATGGATAATATAGTGGTTTAATTCCGACATAGGCAAACGTTCCTATCTTAAGGAGATGGTTTCGTAAGGGGTAAATTTGCTCCACAGAAGGAGCAATCAGCCGAGTATGGGCTCGTCCACTTGACCTCATGCCCGCGTGAAGGAGCTCCACACCTGGGACAGTTTGTTGGTAATTGTTCGGGGTGGTAGGTTACGTTCTCACCAACTGTACCCATGAAGGGCGGGGGCGAAATTGGGGGAGCAGGTTTTTGAGATAAAGTAGACACTTCCGTTTCTTCTTCAACGTATGAGGAAGGAACAAACCGCATAATAACGATCTCAACGACTGCACTAAAGGCGATCAGGAAGAGGATTCCGGCCACATCCATCCTTTCCAAATTAAAACTGCCAACCCAAACAACCATATTGCCCCATGTATTTTTCGCCACTGACCCACCAATTTTTTCTCTGGTTCTTTTTTGCTCATAGTCACCCTTCAATAATTGATAATTCTTTGTTTACAGTTTATCACAAGTGGAAATTGATATACTTCTCCTTACCAACCCTTTGGAATAAAGCGGTATTTCACCTTTTGCATGTATTCTTCATATCCAGGTAAATCTCTTAGTAGTACTTTTTCTTCGTTGTTTATTCTCGCAACCAGCACCGGGATCATGAATAATGCCGGGATTATCGCCCAATATGAGCCTAAAGCAAGGGGAGAAAACAAATAAATGATCAGAATGCTCATATACATGGGATGTCGGACAATGGCATACATACCGGTGCTGATGACTTTTTGACTCTCGGACACTTCGATCACACGTGATGCATAACTATTTTGACGCAACACCATAAAAAATAAGCCATATCCCACGAGAAAGCACAATAAAGCAAGTATCACGACGGCAGGGGGAACATGCGACCAGCCGAACCGGTGATCCAGCCCCGGGAGGATGAAAGCAAGCAAAATGACCGGGTATGAAAGTGTGACGATCAGGCTTTGTTCTTTCTCCCTTTCCTTGAATTTCATCCTTCGTTCGAGGAGTCCCGGATCATTCTTAATTAGGTAATTAAATACAAATGCCATGGGGATCATCAGGCTAAGTAAATATGCCCAACCTTCCCAGTAATTAAAAGTCCCTGCAGGTAAAAAGATTACTATTATCATGGCAACTATCCCCGGAATGACTTTTGTTAATATTTAACCTGGTTGCCATATTATTAGATTTCTGAATATCTTCCATTTTACCTCCCGCTAAACTTGAATTAACAATAATAAATATACGCCAAAAATGTTGTCTGTCTATAGCCAATTTTATTGATATGCTCCTTGCCATTCGAGGAATAAATATTGCAATGGAATCAAGATAAATAAGTTTTTGTGAGGAAATTATGCGAAATGAAGAAGGTCTTGCGTTTCACCTGCATATAAAAGAAGGGGATGTCGGTCGATATGTGCTGCTCCCAGGAGATCCCGGCCGTTGTGAAAAGATCGCTGCCTATTTTGATGACGCCCGTTTTGTGTCACAAAATCGGGAATATGTGATCTGGACCGGATCCCTTCTGGGCGAAAAAGTTTCTGTGGCATCCACCGGTATTGGCTGCCCTTCTACTGCCATTGCTGTTGAGGAGTTGGTGGATGTGGGTGCAGATACATTCATCCGGGTTGGTTCATCGGGAGCCATGCAAGCCCAAGCCCGTATGGGTGATATTGCTGTTATCACCGGCGCAATCCGTGATGAAGGGACAACCTCGCATTATCTGCCTATGGAATTCCCGGCAATTGCAGATCTGGATGTCGTCACTGCTTTACGTGATTCCGCAAGACAATTGAAACTGCCATTTCACCTGGGAATTTCGCAGACCAAAGATTCCTTTTACGGTGAGGTGGAACGAAAACGAATGCCAATGTCAGCGCACCTGGAAGAGCGCTGGAACGCCTGGGTGGCGGGTGGTGCTGTCTGCTCAGAAATGGAGGCGGCTGTTATCTTTATCCTGGCTTCCATCTATAAGAAACGGGCTGGCGGAGCAATGCTGATCATCAACAATGCCGACCTGGCAGACCTATCCCCGGATGACAATGCCAAACAAATGGCTGAATTTGACCCCGAGCGGGTTATTCGCGTGGCAGTTGAGGGATTGAAATTATTGATCGCCAGGGATAAAAACCACCTGTGACCCTATCCACTACAAAAAATGCACTTCCAATAATGGTAGTGCATTTCATTTTAAGTAAACCCCTTATCGATGTAGGGTCGATAAGCTTAACGGGTCTATAGCTTTGAATCCCTTAACCCGGCTGCCCACTCCCGAATGGCTGGATAATTCCGCAGGTCACCCGGTTGAGCTCCTATGATCACCATTACGAACAGCATTTGCAATAATTTCAATTTGTACAGATCCAACCTGCCCCCGAAGAAACCCACACTCACAGGTTTCACATCAGGCGCAGATGCAAGGATCGGTTTCAGGTAATTGGATGCCAGGGTGTAGCTTTCTTTAAATGTTAAATGCCCTTCCTTTTTGGGCGGTTTAGCCAACGATGCATCAAGATATACCGGAGTTGTCGATTTAGAGTTTCCTGCAGGAACGGTCAAACTCATGGCTGTGCAAAAATATGCCACGGGGATTCGGCTCAAGGCAGATTGGTGTTGCTTGATAAATTTTCTGGCTGAACGATGCCAACCAAGAATCATCGGTGCGCCGACGATCACAGCATCGAAACCTGTGATGCTATTGATCTCCTCGAGCCTGCTTATAGTTACCTGATCCCCGTTCTTTCCCAGTTCTTCAGCGATGACCTTGACTATATCCTCTGTGGAGCCCGAATTGGTAGTGTATGCAACCAGGACTTTCTTCATATATGTATTCGCACAAAAAGATTTTGGAGCTGCTTCGGGGGATTAATATTGACCAAATATCTTGGCAAATGCCTTGTGCCAACCGTGAACAGATTTAACCGGATCAGCATACATCATGATGCATTTGCCAGCAACAGTCGTAAGCCCCAATTGTTTCGCCAGGGTGAGCACTTCCGGTGACTGTGACCCCTGCTGCAGCCAGACCTTTTTCAAACCCGCATCTGCCACATCCTGGACAGCCTGTTTTGCTTTGGCGGGAGGCAGACAGATGAGGACTGCATCCACTTTGTCTTTCAAAGCTGCAATGTTCGGGTAGCAAACCTGGCCGGAAATTTCTTTTGCTTCCGGGTGAACCAGAAAGACTTCGTAGCCTTTTGGTTTTAATTCATCGGCGATCATGTTCCCAAATTTTTTCCCTGATCTTGAAGCACCCATGATCGCAATCCGCTTGCTATCGACAAACTCCTGAATTTCCTTTTTCATTCTTTCTCCTTCTATATATTCATTTCTTAATTCATGATGGTTAATATCATAACAATTAATTAGAATTACGTAATCTACATGAAAACAGTTGTATTTCTTTCAGACCATTTCAATTAACTGTGTATCTCATTTCATTACCGATTCGGGTCAACCGCCCTTCACATGACTTAAGGAGGAAAAAATGACAATATCAGTATGTCCCATGGAGGATCCTAAATAGTTACAGGATTTGGCTTTTTTAACATTTCAACTTTCCAGATTAAGACTACCAGCACGGTAATTATAATATGGGGAACATATTCTAAGCTATTGTATATGGGGGAACGGGTAACCCCAGTGGCAACTACCTGGGCAAAATATGTGTAGATCCAGTGAAACAATATTGCCATCCAGATACTGCCTCGAGCCCGATTATGCAGCCATGAATATATCACGGACGACGATGTTAAACCAAGCATGAAACCAATGAATGGCATCTGCAACTCATATTGTGAGGTACCGATCATGAAGAATAACGGAAGATGCCATAAACTCCAAACCACACCAATGATCAATCCTGATATTAAAGCACTCCAGCGTGTTTGCAGCCTATCCAATGCGAAACCACGCCAGCCTATTTCTTCTGATATGGGACCTAACACCAGGAGAGGTAGTAAACTTCCGATCTGGGTAATAAATAATGAATAATCAAACTTGGATCCTGTAAGGCTATTCAAGCCAAGTTGTAGTCCAGAAATGATTATGGCAAATAGTATTACAGCCAAATACAATTTCATGCCAATATTGAATTGTATAACGCGTTGACCCAGTTTTCTTAAACCAGACTTTCCCTCATATAACCAGGTTAATCCAAGACCTACAAGCGATGGAACAAACCCGCCAATAATAAATAATGCTAATGCCCAGCCAGGGGGCCGGGTAGAATTTTCCACAAAACTGGCTGCAGGGATTTTGAAGACAACGAGCGGCCCCCAGAAAACAAAGAAAGACAGAGCCAGGGTCATAAACAGGAAAACGATTGCTTCTTTGATGGGATTGTTCTTATTCATCATTTCCTCGAATCCAGATTGAACATTGTAAATGGAATTTTATACTAAATTGCATCGATCCTTTTCTGGATATCCGAAGGTAATTCCTTCTCAAAGGTGAGTATATTTCGTTTCATATGCTCCGGGTTGGTTGTTCCAGTTACCACACATGACACCTTTTCATGGAGTGCAAATAATAGCGCAATTTCATGCGCACTCCACCCGGGAATACTATTGATGAATTTGATATTTAAGACCTCTTGCAATCTGAGACCGGTAATTTTTCATTACCCGCAATAAATACCAGACGTCACTCAACGTCCTGACCTTGAAAAGGTCATTGCTGTACAGTGTATGTGCGAGGGGAGATTTTACGAGCACTCCAACGCCTTTGGAATAAGCTTTTTCGATCTGAAGTTTGGCTTGTTTCTCGATCAGGTTATATGTCAACATGACCACATCCAACATGTTATATGAAAGAGCCTTATCCAGGGCTGCACCGTCACACGATGCCCCGATCAGTTCAACTTTTCCCATATTCTTTAACCTGGTTAATGTTCCAAACACTTCATCCAGGCCCTGGTCGGGCATACCATGCAGTTGCAATAACGGCAACCGATCAAGACCCAGATTTTTCAGACTGGTTTCGACTTGACCGGTGATGGATGCCTGGGAATAATCCTTGACCAGTTTTCCATTACGGATGGTTGTCCCGGCTTTGGTTCCGATGATCAACCCGGTGATATCTACCCCTTTGAGGATTTTTCCCAGCCTTTTTTCCGCGTTTCCACCGCTGTAACTGGCTCCTGTATCAAAAAAGTTCACCCCTCCATCCAGCGCCAAATGCACCAATCGGTCTGCAATTTTCTCGTCAAACACCTCATAACCCCAGTATCCGCCACAGCCATAGCCCATGACTGAGATCATTTTTCCTGTATTTCCAAGCTTTCTCATTTTCATTATTTTAATGCCTGTGCTATGAATATTATGCTTTTTAGCTTAAGTTTAAATGGGGCAAAATACTCAGAAAATATTATCTAGTTCCACGGAATTGGTAGTATTCCTTTTTCCCGCATCTCTGGAAGGTTCACCCAGGTATAACCCTCTTCACCAGCATCAAAGTGAGGTTTTGAAGTCTTCCCATTCCTTTGCGCCAAAATTTACTGCTTCTTCAAAGCTGGATTGTCCGATCATGGTGGTTTCGACAAAATAATAATCCGCATTTTCCTCATCCATACGAATTGCAGAAAAAACATGTCCTGGGATACGGACGAGTGCTGTTTCAAGCTCGAGTGCCTCTGCTGCAGAGTTGAAGAGCGTCACCAGTTCCACGCAATTTCCGCTGGATTGGTCCAAAACCTCTGCCGGTAAACGCATACGCTGCACAGTGTTCGGACCAAAGGCGGTCATAGTGCTGATATATGTGAGTTCGTATTTTTCCTTCTCTGCCTGCCAGATGGCCTGTAATCGATCCCAGACACCGCCGTTTTCATCATTTATGTAACCGGCATAGCCGTTCCACATTGTTCCGGTCTTCGTATAATCTGCTGCAGTTCGAATAAGCTCTTCGACTTTCGGATCGGTGGGTGTCACCCATGCTGCCCAAAGTTCATACTCTTCCTGCCATTCAAATCCTTCCAGCCAAACAAAATCTCTCCGAGAGTACATGAGTACTTCTTCAGTTTCATCCAATATCAGGATTTCGTCTCCCCCATCCAGCTTTACCACTTTAATGTGAAATGTGCCCGGTTTTTCCGAGTTCAGCTGGTCAACTGCCCCTTCCATCAATCGGGGGTTTTGATGGATTTCCATACTTTCCCCGGTTGGTACATCTACTGTATCCAATGACTGGTTGGTATATCCCTCAATTTCTGACTGAACAACAAAGGTAAGATCGTCGTTCCCATTATTGGTAAGCGTAATGTCCACAAAATCATCCAAAATCGTGCCGTAGAGATGATAGAGAGCAGTTACTACACTGTTGGTGTAAACATAATGAATATCGACTCCGTCCACGGTTTCATCAACGGGTGCCCTGGTAGGCATCTCTTCGTTGGATATAGCTTCTTCAGTGGATGCCAATTCCTGAATACTGTTGTCATTTTTATCGGGTTTCTGATCGCGATTAAATATGGATGATAACGGAAATATTACGCACGATAAGGAAACCACCCCTAATATAACTGCCAGATATGAGAAATGCTTTGAGCTTCTTCTTTGAGAATTACCAGAATCACTCATATCTTCCTTCCAATCACAACCATTTGTAATATGTTCCTTAACAAAATAATTATATTATTTTTCTGGAAATCTATCGGGATTTTAGCGCATGCATTGATTTACCCAGTAAACTAATTTTTAGGTTTTAGCAATATGCTGGTGCGTTTGTAGATCAGGTAGATCAATGTCACAGCGCCGGAATGACTGCCAGCAGATCAGCCAATCCAAAATCATCGAAAATCGGCAGGATAACAGACAGGGCAATCATCACCACTGAAGCATATAAAAGAATTTTTTCCTTATCCCAAGCGCTATGCCTAGCCCAACGAGGATCAATCCATATCCCAGCATCAAAATTGCCATTCCTATAAAAATCCAGGAAGGTATGGCATGATTTATCCTCGGTCGGAAAAAGATAGCTACTCCCGCTACCAGCCAGATCAATGCATTTATATATATCAATCCCTGACTAATTCTCATCACTTTTTGAGTATGTTATCCATATCATCCAGTCCTTGAACTATTATTGTAATGCTTCCAATATATCTTTAATGAATAATTGATGTCAGTCTCGATAATAGATGACCATCTGTAATCTGGTTTTGTCCTTGTTGCGATTGTGATATGAGTGTGGCCGGTCGGCCCGGAAATGGATCAAATCGCCTTTCTCCAAATTGTACTGCCGGTCATCCACCTGAATGGTCAGTTCGCCTGAAAAGAGGGTAATAAATTCTTCTGTATTCTCCGGATGCGGATCAGCTTTCAGAAACCCATCCTTATCGATCTCGATAGTGTAGATCTCAAACCTTCTTCCATTTTCAATCGGGTAGTATGGATATAACCTGTACCTGCCGCCGTTTTCCACCATTGGGATAATATCATGCTTATGGATGATTCGGGTTTCTTCCCGGGGAGCGCTGAGGAGTGAGGTGAAGGAGATCTTTAGTCCATTTGCGATCTTCCAAACTACAGAAATCGTCGGGCTGGATTCTCCCCTTTCGATCTGACCCAGCATGCTTTTACTGACACCTGTTATTTCAGCTAATTTTTCCAGGCTGAGTTTTTTTTCATCACGTATCTTTTTCAAATTCCGGGCTACCAGCAGGGAAATATCTTCCATCGATATAGCTCCTTATATGTAGTCGTTATAACGTACATATTGTATAATATATCGCATATACACTATAACGTCTGTTTTGTATATTATAACATTTCGGAGAACAAATAAATGCCAAACCTTTACCCGTTTTTGATCTATGTTATTGTGACCACATTCACTCCCGGACCAAACAATATTATGGCTATGACAAATGCCATGCATGATGGCTTTAAAGAACTATCCGCTTCTTATTCGGAATATTTGCGGGATTTATTGTGATCTTATTGTTAAGTGGTTTATTAAACCTGGTTTTGGCAGACATACTTCCCGGCGTCCACACCTGGTTGAATATCCTGGGTGCTGGTTATATGGTTTTTTTAGCAATTCATATCATGCGATCCAAACCTTTAGTTGATGATGCATCTGAAAACAAGTTCAATTCATTCAAAGCCGGTTTCGTTATGCAGTTTCTAAACATCAAGGTGATCGTCTATGGGATCACCGTTTTTTCCCTGTTTATCATCGAACGTTACCACGACCTGGTATCGATCAGCTTATTTGCCATTGTGTTGTCGTTTATCGGATTTGTAGCGACTTCAACCTGGGCATTAGGTGGAAATCTTTTTCGGCCACTTTTGAAGTAAGTACTACCGGATTTTCAATATCGTCATGGGAGCATTATTGATCTATACCGCTATTGCTGGTCTGTTTACATAAGTTTGCTTCCCGGTTTGAATTCAGTTTAAGATATTGTTCTCCAGCCTTAATTCACTACATTTTTCAGAACCTGCAGCGCTCGTAATGTCACCCACTTGTTGGGCTGTTTTTACGAACCAAAATCAACCCAGGTTTTTCCATTATAGTCATACTCCAGCTGCCAGCGGCCATCCTGACCCTGCTTATCACGGATGATTTTCATAGCATTTGCCAGACTGGGATCTTCTCCAAACCCCAATCCCACCAGGGCTTCCACATTTTGAAGTACATCC
This sequence comes from uncultured Chloroflexia bacterium, assembly GCA_963709535.1. Lineage (GTDB taxonomy): Bacteria > Chloroflexota > Anaerolineae > Anaerolineales > Anaerolineaceae > PNON01. Next base: position 154,959 of record CAVPWY010000001.1, read on the forward strand.
GTAACATAGAAAACGGGGAAACCAAATTTCCACCAACTCCGGTTTGGTTTTCCCTTTACCACCGCAGGATAATCGGCTCCTGCCGGGTCGGTGCTGAATAAGAAATCGATTCCCATTTCAATTGCCCGATTGATGGATGGCGTTCGTTTATTTGTCGGTAGTTTACTGAATGCCAGCATCACTTTGACTGCACCCCATGCACAGGGAAGATTATTATTCCCTCCACAGGCAAAATTGGCCCACAATTGTAAGCGTAATAACGGACTTCGGCTCCTTTATCGGATGCAGGAGAGATCCCTTCCCCGGTGACACTGCGAGCCATCCAATCAAATGCTGTCATAAGGCGAGGATCATCGCATCCCAACTCCTGCAATGCCCAGCAAAGGTTGCCCTGCAGACAATCGATCGTCCCGGAAGGAGATCCAGACATTGAGAACTGTCCAGACGAAGTCAAGCCATGGTCCAGTATATAATCGCATGCCTGCCTGATGCGATTATCCTGATCTATGGATGCCCCAAGCTGAGCCAGCAGAGTGAGCGCCCAGACTCCTGACCGATATTTCGGGTTATAACCTGGACCAGGTCGTACCCAGTATCCATCAGGATTCATATTATCCAGAACTGTAGGTAATTGGTCCGTTCTTATGCGCTTCAGTTTTGGCTTCTTTCAATTCCGGATCGTCTCTGGATAATTCCAACAGGTCGCGTAGAGCCAGATATCGTACCCCCGGCGAATTGTTATCCAACAACCAGGCGAGCGTGGCTTCCGTCATGAACTCCTGCGAATGCATCATGATCACCTCCAGTTATACACATGAAGTGGAACTCCAGCTGACTGCAATAATTTATTCAATTGTACATCAATCTTTTAGGTGATATGGAACATCTATTATTACACGCTGGTATCCGGAATGCCTTTTCCCATAGAGCAAGGCCATCTTGATCAACCAGGCAGTTTGGTTATGTAAGAATCCCTGCCACCAATGGGCTGGCACAAATTCAGGCAAGATCAACACAGCCTGCTGACCATCATTAATTTCCATATCGGTCCGATCAAGGTATTCCAGTAATGGAGCGACTATGGACCGGTAAGGTGATGGTACTGTGACAATTGGAATATCCGGGTACCAGTCTGCCCATTCTTTAAGTCTTGATTCAGTGAAAGCCGGGTCTATTTCCACATAAACTGCTGTGAGATTATCAGACAGGGAGCGGGCGAAATTCACTGCTTCAATGGTTCCCCGATGCACCCCGGAAAGGGGAATCACAACCCTTGGACGCGGCATGGGTCTCAAAGATGGAGGTAACCCTCGCAGGGTTAATTGCTCAGATATCTTGCGGTATTGTGCGCGGATCGCCAGGAGTGCTGAAACAATAATAGCTATCAGAATAATCGAGATCCATGCGCCTTGCAGAAATTTACTGTAAGCTATGATCAATAACGCTGACCCTGTTACCAACGCCCCCAACCCATTGATCAACAGTTTTATATGCCAGCCCTTTCCCCTGATCCTGAACCAATGCATTACCATTCCAGATTGTGATAATGTAAAGGCTAGAAACGCACCAACAGCAAATAGCGGAATGAGTAAATGGCTTCTTCCATTAAATAGAAGGATGAGGGCGGCAGTTCCTGCAGATAAGAAAATGATGCCGTTCGTGTAAACTAATCTATCCCCCAGGTTGCTGAATGGCCTGGGTAAGAATTTGTCTGCTGCTAGAATGGATGTAACCCTTGGAAAACCGGCAAAACTGGTGTTGGCAGCAACCGCTAAAATAAGCAGAGTCGAAGCCTGTACGATAAAGTGTCCCAATCCATCACCCAGGATTCGGCGGGTCAGGGCGGAGAGGATGGTTTCATTTGGTTGTGAAATAACTCCCAGGTATTGTGTCAGACCAATGCTGCCGATGAACAACAAACCCATCAATACAGCCATGATGATCAGAGTGGTCCTGGCGTTTTGAGCTGCTGGTGCTTTAAACGCCGGCACACCATTGCTGATGGATTCAATTCCTGTCAGCGCAGTACAGCCTGCGGCAAATGCATGCAATATCAAAATCGTGGAAAGAGCTTCTGCAGGTGCAATTGCAGGCATTGGGATGGGTTGAATATCTCCCCTTAAAACCTGGATGCCGCCAATAATTAACATGGCAAAGAATGTAAATAGAAAGAGGTAAACCGGTATGGACATTATTGAACCGGTTTCTTTTAGCCCGCGCAAGTTGGCCAGGGTCAATATTAATAAAATTCCCAAAGCAATTGGGATCCGGTATTGTAACAGTTCCGGGAAGGTGGAAGCGATGGCTTCCACCCCGGCTGTTAAGCTGACAGCGGCGGTCAACACATAATCAATAAGGAGTGCTGCTCCGGCAACCAGCCCTGGAATGGTCCCCAGGTTTTCCCTTGCGACTACATATGATCCTCCCCCCGAAGGGTAACCGAAAATTGTCTGTGCATAGGATAGCGCGACAATGATCAGAAGGGAAACGATTGCCAGTCCGATCGGAAAGGAAAGCCTAAGTCCGACCGTCCCGGCAATGATCAAGCCAAGGTAAATTTCCTGGTTGGCATATGCGATGGAAGAAAGTGCGTCCGGCGAGAAGGCCGCCAGTGCCCGGATCTTGTTCAGGCGGTTCTCAGCTTGCTCGTTGGTGGGCAGGGGAGATCCAAGGAAGAGATCACGCAGTCGATGCAGCATATCTTAATGTATTATATGCAATTTTGATGAATAGCAAGTAATACTAACGAACAGACAATCATTCTAGAACAGGTATTTTTATAAACGTTAACTTACTTACCGTTTATATAATTCCTCAATAATTCCAGGCAGATAGATTAACCCGGTGGATCCATCATCTGAACTTGCAAATGATTTCAGAACAGTTTTAGTTCCGTTTCCTGACAATACTTTTCGAAAATAAATATAGTGAGATCAAGCGTTACCTGGAATATCTTCTCAAAATCATCGATCCCTACTTCTCTGAATGCTTGTGATAAATGATTGATATGGTCAAATTCCCTCTCCAGTAAACGCACAAGCCAATCGGTTGCACCGAGCCGCGCCAAAGCCAAAATAACCTTACAGCTGTCAGCCCAATCGTTAAGGCATTGGGCTCGGGACTTTTCGATCTGGTCCAATGTCATTTTGTATGGAGGATTCGGGAAAAACCACAGATCAGTAAAGATGGACGCAATACTTTCAACTAGCTTCTTTTGCATGCAGGTTTTCAAGTGACTGTATCGCCGCGAGGACAATCATTCGTTTGGGATGGGATAAAAATGGCATCAGCGGCTCAATGGCTGCCTCATTATTTAGCTCACCCAGGTTGACGACCGCATCATAGATCAGGTCATCCTCACCCAACTCCAGATCCGCGACCAGGGTGGAGAAGTTGGTATTCGCTTCCCCGATCTCACGGATGATCTCTTCCAGGTTGGAGCGGGCTTCTTCATACGACGGTTCACAGGAGACAGCTTTTTTATAATCGAAATATGCCTGCCTGAATTCATTGTTCTCTTCATGGATGATACCCAGCAGGTTATAGGCATCAGCATTGAACGGGTCGGCTAATAAAGCCAATTGACTTTGAATATAAGCTTGTGAATACTCTTCCTTGTCCACCAGTTCTGCCGAAATGTCGGCATACTCGCGGGCAGTCTTGTGTTTGGGTAAGTTGATGGCCTTGGCTTTTTGAGTTTTTTGCATCGGGGTATTAAGTGGAAACTCGTTCCTGCCTGAGCTCCACCACCGGTTGGTCATCCCCTTCTTCCTCTTCTTCCTCACCCAGGAATTCAGAATAGTATTTTTCCACAGCTTCAACCGCTGCTGCGTCTTTGCTGTATTCCAACACTTCCAATGCTGTTGCCCGGACTTCCAGATCCTCATCATATAAGGCGTTCAAAATTCCCTGCAATGCTTCGGGTTCAGGACGAACAGCTAAAGATGCTACTGCATCCCTGCGCATATCCCAATCATCAGAAGTTGAACCGTCCAGCAGATCTTTAAGCGGCGTGGATTGGATTTCCAATTCTGCGATCAGATTCGATAGATTTTCGCGGGCATCCATGAAGTGTTCGTCCAGTTGGGCAGCTTTTTGGTAAGCCACCAGGGCAAGGTATTGTTCCCCAAGTTCATCCAGGATCAATCCTTTCAGGTTGCTGGCTTCAGCCCATTTAGGATTAAGTTCCAGGGCATGGTTGACTTCTGTCAGAGCTTGAGTGTATCGATCTTCATCGTAGTATTTGCTGGCCAGAATATAATATTTCTCAGATGCCTGTTTGAGTTCCATGCTGCTGGTGTTTACCTGCGGAGATGGATCTACTTGACTCCCTCCGCCAAACAATGCGTCATTGAACGATGAGTTGGGAGTATGTCCTTCTTCAAAATTTACCGATTCCGGAATAACTTCATCATCTATTCCAGCAAGGGCATCCAGGGCTTCCAGTGGAGTTAATGGCACGCAGTGAATCAATGACGGCCTGTTGAACTTCAGGGTCTTCATCCTTCACCAATCGGCTGAGGGGACGAACAGCCCGTTCATCCCTAAGGCTGCCCAATGCTTCGGCTGCTGCGGCACGAACGGATGGTTTGTTATTTTGCAGCTCAATCACCAGGAAGGCAAAACCTTTCCAGTTATTGAACTTGATCAATGCTTCTGCGGCTTCAAATTGCTCAGTTTTGTCCCCGGTGCTGAGGCATTTTTCGAGTCCTGGTATGTCTTTTTCAGCGATCAGGTTATCAATGTCTATGTGATTGAAAAAACCCATTTATCCCTTGCCTCTTTCCTCTCAAATTTGAGAGTGCTAGTATCACTTTTTTTCAACCACCCAAAAGTGGCTGAGTCCGAACCAGCGCAATGGAGTATGCTCCAATGCCTGCAGCACCCGGCGGATCAACCTGCCAAAGGCTCCCAGGCGTGCGATGATATTGTCGTATCCGCCAAAAATGACTGTTTGCTGGACCATAGATGACCGGCAGTCCCTGGAATAGTATTTCAAGATCGTGTTTGGAATAGATGCGCACATGCGGTGCCAGTTTGTTCCGCATTTTCCGCGGCAGGTAATTGATCAGGGGAATATTGCCGAAGCGATATTTTCCATCGCCGGTAAATGCCGTGAGTCTCGAACGGGTAACCGATATTTGGGCAGAACAACACCAGCCGTCCACCCGGTTTGAGCACCCGCACCATCTCTTCCACTGCCAGGCGGTCATTTTGCACATGCTCGATGACTTCGTTGCTCATGACCAGGTCAAAATGGTCATCCGGGTAAGGCAAATGTTCACCGGCCGCATTGATCACATCCAACCCCAGGGCATGCGATTCTGCCACCCGTTCAAAATCGAAATCCAACCCGGTGACCGATCCACCCAGTGGCAGTAAATGCTGCATATACATGCCCACCCCGCAGCCATCTTCCATGATCCGGCCACGAATACGCTCACCTGCAGCATCGATGATCATCTGCAGTCGGCGTTCCTGTCCAGCCCGCCAGATATAGGATGGTTCGCCTCTGAGCGCAGCCTTGTCCAGATCGCGTGGTTGAGTGGAATTCATTTAATAATCTTACCAGTTATTTGTGGAAATATCGATTTATTTGACCTGCACCACCTGGCCGCCCGAAGCCTTCACCAGGTCCGCTGGATGAATGCTGAAGACTGCATGGGGAGTGCCGGCTGCCGCCCAGACGACTTCATAATTCAAGAGGTCTTCATCGATCAGAGTTGTAATGGGTGTGGGGAAACCGACCGGAGGAATGCCGCCGATGGCGAACCCGGTCTGTTCCCGGACAAAGTCCGGCTCTGCCCGCAGGATTTGCTCTTGCAGCAGAGTGGAAACCCTGGCTTCATCCACCCGATTGCTGCCGCTCACCAGGATCAGGATCGGTTTGTGGCTGTCTTTTCCGCGGAAGATCAGCGATTTAACGATCGCCCCGACATGACATCCAACCGCCTCGGCAGCTTCCGGTGCTGTGCGGGTGGATGCAGGCAATTCGATCACCTGGCAGGAAATATTCAATTTCAAGAGCGCATCTGCAACTTTTTGCGCACTTGGGCTGAGTTGTGGATCGTTCATCATTCATCCATCCTTATTGAAAATGAAATGAAAAGAAATGACTTACTTATTTCCCCAATGCAGGGCAAAAGCTCCAAACATCAGTTTCCGGTGACCCGTGTTCTTAAACCCGGTTTGTGCAAATTCCTGTTCCAGTTCACCTGCCGGGGTAAATCCTTCACTGGACTGCACTAAATATCTATACGCATTTATCCGCCCGGTGACCAGTGTGCCTACGATCGGGATCACTACCCGCATATGCAGCCAGATGAATGGGCTGAAAATGCTTGTCACAGGCGGGGTCGTATCCAAAGATACAAATTTTCCGCCAGGTCTGAGCACCCGGTAAATCTCTGTCAAAGCTGTCGGGTAATCCCGGACATTGCGTAATAAAAAGCCGCAGATCACCCGCTCGAAAGAATGATCAGGGTATGGTAGCTTACGCGCGTCAGACAGGCTGAATGGCAAAGTACTATGTTGTTCATTCGCCCGGATCATGTCTGCGTTGAAATCTGAAGGGTAAACTTTAGCATCCGGATACATGCTTTTGATCAGGTGCGATATCTGGCCGCCCCCTGCGCCGAGATCAAGGATCTTCATTTCACTTTGGATATCTAGAACCTTGATCGCGGCCTTTCGCAACCGGTTGACCTGCCCAAAAGTCATGAACTGGTTCATCAGTTCGTAGCGTTCAGCTATTTGAGAAAATTCGACCTGTACGAATTGTGATCTGGGAATAATGGTGATGGGATCTACAGCCATGGATTATATTTCTCTGAACGGAACCCAGGCCAGGATGGTCGTCCCCTCACCTGGTTCGGATGAAATTTCAACATCCCCACTGGCATTTTTTGCGCGGGTATTGATGTTTGCCAGGCCATGCCCGAGGGTCATGCGGGTATGCGTCTGGTCAAATCCCCGGCCATCGTCCCGCACTTCCAGCAGCAGCCGGTCAGATGAATTCCACAGGGTCACTTTCACGTGACTGGCATGGGCATGTTTTGCAATATTCGCCAACGCTTCCTGGCAAATGTGAAAAAGGGTCAGCGCCTGGACCTGGGGTAATGACCGGTAACCTTCCTCAGGACCTTCCAGTGTGATCTCTGCCTGTGTATTTGCCTTGAACTCAGCAATGAGCCGCTTGAGCCCGTCCATTAAATTCTCTTCGTTCATCTGGCGGGGACGCAGATCCAGAATATATGCCCGGATATCGCGAATGGTATGGTTTAAGCCATCCACAGCCTGGTCGATCCTGTCTTTCGATTGCATTGGATCATCAGTGATCAATAATCGCGCATGTTCCAGTGTCAAACCAACAGCGTAGATCGATTGGATCACACCGTCATGCAGGTCCATTCCAATGCGTTCGCGTTCTTCCAGAACTGCCAACCGGCGGCCCTGGTTGTATAACCGGACGTTATCAATGGCTGTGCCTACCCAGGCTCCAATGGCCGTGAACAACTGGGTTTCATGTTCATCCAGGTATTTATCCTGGCAGGTGGCAATGCACAGGACTCCGACAGAAACTCCCCGGCTGGATAAGTGGGAAGCAGGCGATCTGGCTCAGGCAGGCTTCCTTGACCGATTGTTTGAGGAACTTGCCAAACTTACCGGGAATCTCACTGAATTGCGGAAGCCCCAACTCGGCTGTATCTCCGATCGGTCCTTCACCGAATTCGAATTTATCTTTTACCCATAAAGTGCCGTCAAAATTTCCCAGGTGATGCATCAACTGCAGAGAGGTCCCGGATTCATCCGTGATGAAAACTTCCCCTACTGTGATCTGCGGGTTCTCCATCACCCGGGTGAGTGCTTTTTCAAGGATCTCATCGATATCCAGGGAGGAAGCCAGGGTGGAAGCGAGGTCATTCAACAGTGCCAGGTCGGCATTGCGGCGTGTCAGGGCTGTATCCCGGTTGGTTAATTCCTGGTAGAGGCGGGCATTCGAAATGGCCACCGAAGCGTATGCTGCCAGCGTCTCGATGACTTTCTCGTCATCATCAGTGAATTCGGGAAGTTCCTTCTTATCCCCAAGGTAGATCTGCCCGAGCGGTTTGTCCCCGATGTGCATGGGAACGCCCAGGAATGAGGTGACCTCAGGATGTCCTTCAGGAATATCCTACCTGCCTGGAATGGTTGCCGACGCGGGATAATCGAATGGAGGTGGTGCTTTTCACCAGGTCGCCGATCATCCCCAACTCTTGCGGCAGGCCCGCCTGGATGGTCAGGCTTTCGGGCGGATTTTGCACCGGAATGAACTTCACCAGCTTGCCGGTATCATCCACCACACCCACAGCGCCATAACTGGCATCCACCTGGTCGCAGGCCAATTGGGCAATCCGTTCCAGCAGGGAATCCAGTGAGATCTCTTTGACGAGCTCAAGGCTGGCCAGGTGTAAGGCTGCCAGGCGGTTTTCCAGCTGCTTGTGGGTAAGTTTACTCATTGTGTGTGGGGTAATTGTAATCGAAAGGCCCGGTTTTGCGCAGAACCAGTGGAGGGTACTAGTAAGGACACGATATATTCGTATCCTTACTTGTGCATACTGTACCCATACAAAGGCTGATAGCTTTTGCCAGAGGTGCAAGATTATATTTAGGCATAAGAAGATGGGAAGACTATGACAAAAGCTGTTCACTCAAAATTTTATGAACTGACCATTCCCGGGCGGCGCGAAATGCTCCGGAAATGGTCAGAGCTGGATGACGAAACCCTGGATGCATTGTGCGGAATTCCCGGGTTGACTTCCGTTCAGGCTGATGGGATGATCGAAAATGTCGTCGGGCTTTACAATCTGCCGCTTGGCATCGCCCGCAATTTCATCGTCAACGGGCGGGAAGTGCTCGTGCCGATGGTCATCGAAGAACCGTCGGTCGTAGCGGGAGCATCCTACATGGCCAAGCTGGTGTCAGCCAATGGCGGTTTTACCGCGACCTCTTCCGAATCGATCATGATCGGGCAGATGCAGGTGCTCGACCTGACTGACCTGGACAAAGCCGAACTCGCCATCCTCCAGAACCGGGCGGACCTTCTGCAGGAGGCTTCCTTAATCGATCCGATCCTGCAGTCCATCGGCGGCGGCCTCAGGGATATCGTGGTCCGGCAGTTCAAAAACTCGCCCATCGGCGCATTCCTGGTGGTCCATTTCCTGGTGGACGTCCGCGACGCGATGGGAGCCAACGCAGTGAATACGATCGTGGAATGCCTGGCGCCGCGCATCGAGCAGATCATCGGTGGACGGGTGCACTTGCGAATCCTCTCCAACCTGGCCGACCAGCGCCTGGCGAAAGCGACCTGCAAAATATCCCTGGCTGACCTGGCTTTCAATGATTTCTCCGGCGAAGACGTGCGGGATGGCATCCTGGCCGCCTGGGCATTTGCTTCAGTGGATCCCTACCGCGCAGCCACCCATAATAAGGGCATCATGAATGGAATTGATGCAGTGGTGGTGGCAACAGCCAATGACTGGCGGGCGATCGAAGCCGGCGCACATGCCTACGCTGCCCGGAACTGGAAAATATACCAGCCTGAGTAAATGGGGAAAAGACAAAGACGGCAGCCTGACCGGGGAATTGGAAATGCCGATGGCAGTGGGTGTCTTTGGCGGAGCCACCCGGGTTCACCCCGGGGCACAGGCCGCCATCAAATTAATGGGAGTAAAAACAGCCCGCGAATTGGCTGAGGTCATTGTCTCTGTGGGGCTTGGCTCAGAACCTGGCTGCCCTGCGGGCGCTGGCGACTGAAGGCATCCAGCGCGGACATATGAATCTGCATGCCCGCCAGGTAGCCATGGCTGCCGGTGCAAAATCCGAAGACGTGCATCGTCTGGCGGCACAAATGGTTCAGGATAAACAGATCAGCGTGGAACACGCTCAACAAATCTTAATGGAATGGGGTACGAAATGACGGATATTGAAAAACAAAACCTGGTCTTAAAACCGGTCAATCCGGTTGGCATCATCGGCTACGGGGCGTATGTTCCCCGCTACCGGCTGCCATCCGCTGAAGTTGCCCGCATCTGGGTGGGTGGAGCCCGCGGCGGTCCGGTGAAGGAAAAATCGGTGCCGGGGTTGGATGAAGACGTGATCACCATGTCGATCGAAGCCGCCCGCAACGCACTCTTGCGCGCGGAGATCGACCCGTGCGAACTGCGTGCTGTGTGGGTCGGGTCGGAATCGCACCCCTATTCGGTCAAACCGACTTCCACCATCGTGGCAGAAGCCATCGGAGCCGTTCCATCCATTCAAGCCGGCGACTGGGAGTTTGCCTGCAAAGCCGGTACCGAAGCCATGGTGGCGGCGATGGCCATGGTCGGCGCGAAGATGGGCAAATATGCCCTGGCGATCGGCATGGATACCGCCCAGGGACGGCCGGGCGACGAATTGGAATATACAGCCGCAGCCGGAGGGGCAGCCTTTGTCATCGGACCGGCAGCCGAAGCCCTGGCAGAGATCGAAGGGTCATATTCCTTCGTGACCGACACACCGGATTTCTGGCGCCGGGCGGACCAGCGCTATCCGTCGCACGGTCAGCGTTTCACCGGGGAACCGGCTTACTTCAAACATATCACCGAGGCGGGCAGTACTTTAATGGAAGGGCTGGGAAGCAAACCGGAAGATTACCGTTACTGTGTCTTCCACCAGCCCAACACCAAGTTCCCGCAGCGCGCAGCCAAGCTGCTGGGTTTCACCCCAGAACAGAACAAAGCCGGTCTGCTTTCTCCCGTGATCGGCAACACCTATGCCGGCGCGGCGATGATCGGCCTGACCGCCATCCTCGACGAAGCCCAACCCGGCGACCGCATTCTGATGGTCTCCTTCGGTTCAGGCGCAGGGTCGGATGCCTTCTCGCTGAAGGTGACCGATAAGCTCCTGGAACGCAGGGACAGGGCGACAAAGACGCAGGAATATATTGCCCGGCGCACCGAAGTGGATTACGGTCTTTACGTGCGTTATCGCGGAAAACTGGCAGACTGAGGCGGGACAATGACAGATGATGTTGTAATTGCAGGAATTGGTCAAATTCCGGTCGGTGAACACTGGAACACATCCCTCCGCTCGCATGCAGTCCAGGCGATTTTGGCTGCCCGCCGCGAAGTCCCCGACCTGGAACCGGAATCGTTGATCGTGGGCAACATGCTGGCTTCGGTCATCTCGCACCAGGCCAACCTGGGATCATTGATCGCGGATTGGGCGAATCTGCTGGGGATCGAGGGACCCACCGTGGAAGCTTCCGGCGCGTCCGGCGGGGCTGCTTTGCGGTTGGGCTACCTCGCCGTGGCCTCCGGGATGTCGAACGTAGCCCTGGTGGTCGGCGTGGAGAAGGTCACCGATGCGGTCAGCGGCGAGCTCGACCCGGCCCTGACCCAGATGATGGACGGCGATTACGAAGCCATGCCGGGACTTACTCCCACCGGCCAGGCGGCGCTCATCATGCAGCGCTACATGCATACTTATCATTTACCGGCTGGAGCGTTTGCCGGTTTCAGCATCAACGCCCATGCCAACGCGGTGCATAACCCGAATGCCATGTTCCGCAAAGCCATCTCGCGGGCACGCTACGATGAAGCCGAGATGATCTCCGACCCGGTCAATATGATGGATGTTGCCCCGGCAGCGGACGGTGCAGCCGCGGTGATCCTGACCCGCAGCGATCTGTTACCCAAAAATTATCCCTACCCTGTTATCCGCATCACCGGCTCGAGCAACGTCATCGATTCGCTGGCGCTGCACGACCGGCCGGACCCGATGCTGTTCCAGGCGATCAACCTGTCAGCCGGGCGGGCGTATGCCCAGGCGGGCATCTCCCCCGCCGATGTGGACCTGTTCGAACTGGATGACGCCTACTCGGTGTATGCCGCCCTGGCCCTCGAAGGGGCCGGTTTCGCCGAACCCGGCAAAGGCTGGGAACTGGCGCAGGACGGCTCGATCATCCCGCGCGGCAAGATCCCCATCTGCACCATGGGCGGCAGCAAAGCGCGCGGCAATCCCATCGGCGCGGTGGGTGTGTACCAGGCCGTCGAAGCGGTACTGCAATTGCGTGGACAGGCCGGCGGCAGCCAGGTGCCCGGCGCCAAGATCGCCATGCTCCAGAAATTGGGGCGGCCCCGCCTCCACAGTGGTGACGCATATTCTTGATAGCAATTGAGAGTCTTCTCCTATTAGACTCAGGATGCGATAAAAAAGGAGATATGCTATGGAAGTACCCCGTTACTGGAGAATGAAAAATCAAAGATACGCGCTGGTCGGCGAAGTCTGCCCCCACTGCGATGCAAAGATATTCCCCCCGCGCGACGTCTGCCCGCATTGCGGCCAGGACGCCAAGACCAAGTTTACTTTTAGCGGTAGAGGCGAAGTGTATTCGTTTACCACCATCAGCGATGCCCCTGCCGGGTATGAAGAGAATGCCCCCTACACGGTGGCACTGGTCAAGTTAAATGAAGGACCCGTTGTCACCGCCCAACTGACCGACCTGGGTGCCCAGCCGGTGGAGATCGGCATGCCGGTGGAAATGGTCACCCGCAAGATCCGCTCGGACGGCAATGAGCGCGGCATCCTGGTGTACGGCTACAAGTTCCGCCCGGTCATGGGTGCGTAACCAAAAGACAACATCAGCGCTTTCCGAGGGGAAAGCGCTTTTTTTATACATTGTCGTTTCATTGCCGAATCCAATATCAGTATTATTAGTGATAGGAGACTAAAATGAAATCGATGACCGAACCCCTGAGAGCAGAACACAAGGAGCTTCTTCCGCAAGTTGAATCCCTGCGCCTTGCCGGTGAAAGCATCCATGTACACCTGTTTTCACCCTCCATCCGGGAACAGGTGGAGATCGCGTACAAATTCCTTACCCGTGAACTCATTCCGCATGCAAAGGCAGAAGACCTGGCCCTGTACCCTATAGTCCAGAAGGTGATGGGAGCTAAAGAGGCCACTGCTACCATGAGCCGCGACCATGTGGAAGTGGACCGCCTGACCGCAGAACTGGGTGACCTCTTGAAAAAGCTGGACCGGGCAGCCATCACCGATGAGCAGGCCAATTCCATGCGCCGGATCTTGTTCGGATTGTACGCCCTGGTGAAGGTCCATTTTGCCAAGGAAGAGGAGATCTACCTGCCGCTGCTGGATGCCCGCCTGACCGAGAAGGATGCCGCCGCTATGTTCGAAGCCATGGAGCACGCCGCCCATGAGGTGAAGAGCAAGCTTTAGAGCAATGGTTTGCCCGGTGATGGGGTAGTGACCAGCGCTGCCTGGCGCATGGAAAACACTTATATTTGCTCTCCGTTTGGAGGGCGATTTTATTAGTTGGAAACGAAATGTGTATCATTTCGTTATAGTGATTTTCAACCGGCTCACTTCATCTCGCAATCGTTGAATCTCGACTTGAGCGTCTCGCAAGCCCGCAGACAATTTCTCCACCAGGTTCAATAAATGCCTGATCAATTCCCGCGTTTTTGTGAGAGATAAGATTTCTCAAAAACTTAAAAATCAATCCTTATCATAGTTTTTCTTTAGCATGGCAATGATCTCTTCGAGAGAAAGGCCGAGGGTTTTGTAATATTCCATGTCTTTGGCGAGTTTGTCACCGGCTAGCTGGCTGCGCTTGGCGTCCAGGGCATTTGGCTGAAGAGGAGAGACGAAACAACCTTTGCCGGCCATGGTGTAGATCAGGCCGGCATGTTCCAATTCTTCCCAGGCTCGTTTGACCGTGATCACGCTGATGCGCAACTCTTTGGCAACCGTGCGGATAGGCGGAAGGCAGGTTTCACTGGTCAGCAGGCCCTTGATGATCTGCGCGCTGATCTGTTCAAAGATCTGCTGATAGATCGGATCCCCGGAGGTATTGGAGATAACAATATCCATGTGGGTTTACAAGTCCACTTTTTCAAAGTTGGCCGCTGATCTGCGGTAGGTGAGCCATAGCGACAGGACGAAGATAAGCATACCCGCGATCAAAATGGGAAATTGATACATCGCCATCGCCGGATCGGTGGTATCCAAATGTGTTTTGAGAAAAGGAATCATCTGCACAGCTAACTCAGCAGCGACTACATAAATCGTCACGGCGATGCCGGCGAAAACCAGGGGGATACCAACTTTGACGGCAGTCCTATAGAAAAGCGGAAGATAGATGGCGTTGAAGAGAGCATACATGATCAAGACCAGGCCGAAGAACGCCATGTTGGCTTCGATCCCGGCCATGTTACCGGCGGGGTTGGGATTGATGCGGATGCCAATGATGGCAAAGGGGATACCGATCGCAAGCTGCAGCAGTTCGACGATGGCAACGGTGAAGACACGAGATTTAACCACATCGCTTTTTCTGACCGGCAGGGAGGCGGTGAAAAAGATGTCTTTGTTTTCTCTGGCAGACAGGAAAATGAAGAAGATACCCAGGCAGGTGTAGACAAAAGCCACGTAATAGGGATAAGAGGGGATCATCAGCATCGCGCCAATCGCCATAAACAGGTAGGTGGTCGGGTGCAGCGCCAGTTTGATTTCTTTATAAAGCAGTGCTTTCATAATTATTTACTCCTTCTCGATGTGGATCATGATGGATTTCGAGGTCCGAAGGGGCGATCTCCAACCCGTCCGCAGCGGGCAGGTCACCTATGCGTAAGAGCGCAGTGAAACCAAAGTCATTCTTCTTGCAGCCGATCAGTTTGGGCTGCAGGGTTTCGGTGAGCTGTGCCCTGGTGCCTTTGACGATCTTATAAGAATTTACAAGGTCATCTTTGGAGGTGCTGGCGATGATCTCTCCACTTTTGATGTAGGTAATGAAATCAGCGCACTTTTCGAGATCGGAGGTGATCTGCGTGGAGAAGAGGATACTGCGTTCGCTGTTCTCGATCAGTTCCTGGAAAAGTTCAAGCAAATCATCCCGTGAGACGGGGTCCAGACCGCTGGTGGGCTCGTCGAGGATCAAGAGTTGGGCGTTGTGCGAGAGTGCCAGGGCAAGCGCGAACTTGACACGCATGCCGTCAGAAAGTTCCTTTACGGTCTTGTCAGGGTCGAGGTCAAAACGTTTGAGGTATCCGACGAAGGTATTGGCATCCCACTCGGGATAAAAACGGCGGGTGACGTCAGCGATGACCGAAATTTTTTTCGTTGGATAATAGGACACCTGGCCAAGCACTAGCCCGATCTGCTGTTTGCAAGCAAATTCTTCGGCAGCGAAATCCTTGCCCAGCACGGCGACCGTCCCTGAATTGGGGTGGACAAGGCGCAGAATGGATTTGATGGTAGTGGTCTTGCCCGCACCGTTGCGTCCGATGAAGCCCATGATATAGCCCGGTTCGAGACTGAATGAGACGTTTTTGAGGTCGAACTTAGGATAGTGCTTGTTCAGGTTCTGAACGGATAGAATTTCCATTACTTGCATTACTCCTTCCATATTGTGTATATCGTATATACACAATATAACGCGAAGTGAAGGGGTTGTCAAGGGAGGAATAGGGAAAGTCTTGATTTAATCACGCAGCCATCACCGATGAGCAGGCCAATGCCATGCGCCGGATATTGTTCGGATTGTACGCCCTGGTGAAGGTCCATTTTGCCAAGGAAGAGGAGATCTACCTGCCTCTGCTGGATGCCCGCCTGACCGAGAAGGATGCCGCCGCCGTGTTCGAAGCCATGGAACATGCCGCCCATGAGCTGAAGAGCATGATATAAAGGTGCGGATCACCCGCAAGATCCGCTCGGACGGGAATGAGCGCGGCATACTGGTGTACGGATAAGCACAGCACGCCCTGCGGTCGTGCACAGCACTCGCTTCGCTCGTAAGTTCCGCCCAGTCATTTGCATTTCAGACGCAACAACCACCCTAGCTTTATGGCATAATTGTAGCGCATCAAGAGTCCGTTTATTTATTAGCTGGCACCTACGTAACAAGGTAGAAAACAAGATGGATCCAAAAGAAATACACCCTGTGGTTGATGAGATAATTACGCAAATCCCTGATTGGATGGATGCAAAAAGCATTCTTGTCGAACCTTTGGAAGGCTTGACGAATACAAATTATTCCGTGACAGTCAACGGTAAACGATTTGTACTGCGAGTAAGTGGGCAAAACACCACAAAATTAGGGATCAATCGCAAACATGAACTCGAAATGTTAACGGCTGTATTCTGATGAAGGTATCGGAGCACAAGTTGAACACTATTTGCTTCCTCAAGGGCATCTGGTAACACGTTATATCAATGGCCATCATTTGACCCTGGAAGGGTATCGCACCCCCGGAAACATTCAGCGTATTGTGAAAACAGTGAAGCATATCCACGAATTGCCGCTGGCCAAGGCTGTCTTTTCCCCATTTCAGCGCATTGATAGCTATGCCAAACAAGCTAAGGCTATGCGAGTGTCACTTCCCCACGATTTTGACAATATGCTCAGAAGGATGGAAGTGATTGAGCAAGAACAAAGGCGCGACTATTACCCATGGCAAAGGTTCTGTCATAATGATTTGTTTTGTGTGAACGTGCTGGATGATGGAAACATACGGTTTATTGATTGGGAATTGTCTGGTGTAAATGACATCTATTATGATTTGGCAACGCTGACTTATGCATACGATTTATTGGATACCTTGCCGAGAGAGCTTCAAGAATATATGCTAGCGTGTTACTTCGGTGAAGTAAAGCGAGAGAACTGGACACGGTTGGAGGGTATGAAATGTCTGTAATGTTTTTCTCCGCGATGTGGGGATTATTGCAGCAAGGGATGCAAAACGAAGGTCATGTTCGGTCTATTGAAGGATTTGATTTTTTGGAGTACGCGAACGGCACATTTGAAGCAATGAGGCCGTTTCTTTCGTGAACTTCAGCTGGACAACACCAGCTGCAGCGGACGGTATGACGCAGGGTGGTTTCGACTTCTCATAGATTCAGTAGTTGGGTGCATTGGTAAAGCACCAGATTTATTGCGATGGAATTAATGCTCAATAAAAAATTTATTTTTTTGGAGAGTTTTCTCTTGTCCAGCATAAATTTTCCAAGAACCTACCAGTTAAATGAGAAGCACGAAAGTATCAAGGTGCGTGCTGCTCAAATACTGGGCAGCTATTTCAAAGACCCACGCCTAATATCTTTCAATGACCAGGAAAATAGTGTTACCTTTACCTCCGAACGACTAATACCCATCACCAAAAAAAGACCGCGTGTCCTGCTGCTGTTCTCCAACCCCCATCCGCACTCAGTTCAGCAAGGCATGTTCCTTTCGCCATCCAACAGGGGGCAGGAAAACCTCTTCTGGCCAGTCATGGAAAAAGCCGGCTGGCTGCCCATCCCCAAAGACGAGCCCACCCCGGATAACCTCAGAGACATTTGCCTCAATGTGGAATACGAATGTCCATTCGAATTCATCTTCTACTGTTACTATGCCTTTCCAACCAATTACCCGGAAGACATTCAGAAAATATTTGGCAAAGAGTATTTCGACCGGGTTATTGAACCAGAAGCCATGGCTGAATTCAGGAAGACCATTCAAGATAATGGTGTCAAAGCGGTGGTCACCTTCAACAAAGGGGTATACAACCTCGTTGCGAACGACAGGGTGGATCGTTACATCCACCGGCTGCAAGGAGGGGAGCTAATCCTCAGCCGGATCGCTGGCATTGAGCCGACCATTCCCATTTTCCTGACCTATCCGACCGGTTGGCGGTATCGCAAGGATTATATGCAGCTTCGAACCTCCAGCCTGGATGCAATAAAGGCAGACATTTGCTATACTTAAGGTGCTTTTGATGTACGTATTTCCTGATCCAACGCAGATTTCACTCCCGCCCACAGACGTTAAAGAGTACCCAGAAGGGGCATAACGCAAACCGTTAGCCCGCTAAATTCATTGATATATGTGTGTTTCGCTTGATAATTTCTTCAGAGGGGGCTCACAATATAAGTGTATTCGTTCCTCCTACCTCTATTTCGAGAGAGGGTAGGTAGGAGGTTCGTATACTGAAGGAGATTACTCACATGAAAACGATCACAAAATCAATCAGAATCATTCTCCTGGCAGCTGCAGCTCTGGTTGTCGTGGCTGCAGCAGCATTTGTCGTCTGGAGATTCACCCTCGGCACCTCGCCCAGGGTCCCCGAACCGGACTACTGGCCCACCCAGGGTTGGTTGACCTCCACGCCGGAGGAACAGGGTCTCGACTAAGCGAAGCTTGCTGAGGGATTACGCCAAATTGAGCAGAAGAAAATTCCCATTCACAGCTTGCTCATCGTGCGCGATGGCAGAGTGTTGCTCGATGCTACTTTCTATCCTTACAATGGTGAGTCGCCACACAGTGTGGCTTCGGTGACCAAGAGCCTGACGACGTTGTTGATCGGCATAGCCATCGACCAGGGCAAACTCAATCTTAACGATAAAATGGTGTCGTTCTTCCCCGATGCCACCATCGCCAATCCTGATTCACGCAAGAACGACATCACCATCCAGGACCTGGCGAGCATGTCGTCTGGGTTCGATTGTAACGGGTTACCCGATGAGCTTACCGTTTAAGGAGATGGAAACCAGCCCAAACTGGGTCCAGTTTGGATTGGATCTGCCAATGGCATACAAACCTGGTACCCACTGGGAGTATTGCGGTGTGGGGATGCACTTGCTTTCCGCCATCCTGGAAAAAGCGACCGGCACGACCGCCATCGATTTTGCCCGCCAGTACCTGTTCAAACCATTGGCGATAAAAGAAGTATTTTGGCCAACTGATCCACAGGGAGTAAATATGGGTGCAGGGAATACCCGCCTGTTCCCGGCAGATATGGCAAAGATTGGTTATCTTTATCTGCATGGCGGTGTCTGGGATGGCAAACAGATTGTCTCTCGCTCGTGGGTGGAGCAATCGGTCAAGAAGCAATTCAACCCGCCGAACGGTGATGGTTATGGATACGGTTGGTGGTCAAGCGTTAATGACACCGGTAAGTCATTTTTCGCGCAGGGGACCGGCGGTCAGTGGATCATAGTCAACCCCTATTATTCCAGCATTGTTGTGACGACAGGCGAAGGTTTCAACTACGATGACATCGATCCCTACATTATGGCAGCCGTCGTCGAACCGAAAAACCCTCTGCCTGCCAACCCGACAGGCGTGGCCGAATTGCAGCGCGTCTTGGCGATACTCCCACTTCCACCTGATCCGCAGCCGGTACCAGCATTGCCGGATATCGCCACAGCCATTTCAGGTAAGACTTTTCGAATGGACCCGAATCCATTTGGGATTGAAGGTGTCAGGCTTGTTTTCGACGCCACCCCTCAAGCCAGTATCCAGGTCACTTTTGCCGATGGCACTCCGAGTCCGCTTGCCAAGGTCGGATTGGATGGCATTTATCGCCTTACCCCCGGCTTAAATCTGGATCGGGCGGGCCACCCCTTTGTCGATTTTCAAAACTTATCTGTAGGTCTTCGGGGTCGCTGGGCAGATGCCCAAACCTTCGTTCTGGAATACGACACCATCCTCAGCTATTATTACTACGTGCTTCAAATGAATTTCGCTGGTGATAAATTGAGCCTCGTTTGGTCTGATCGCAAAGGAATGCCATTGGTGATGTTAACAGGAACAATGGAAAATCCGTAAAGCGGATTCCCTAAAATTCTTGTATCAGTAGTAAGCCGGTAGCCGGTAGGGTGCGTTCGCAACGCACCTTATTCATTTTCCACCACCACCCATATTGTGATTAATGATCACCCGCAAAACACTGTCCGGTTGGCGGTATCGCAAGGGATATATGCAGCTTCGAACGTCCAGCCTGGATGCAATCAAGGCGGCCATTGACTGTCAAAAAGATGAACCTATGGCAGATCATTGCCTAAACCTGTCGATACCGAAACTCCTATAAATTTGATGATGTTTTTTAATAATTTATGCAATAATTGCAGTGTATCATTCTTCCGTATAATAATATTATGACGCTTCGCCAGGTTTTTAAAGGTGAGTAGATGTCACATCAGACAAGCATCGCAACACTTCGCAAGGACTCAATTATTTCATGGTCAGCATCCATATTCTTGGCTGCTTTTGGTGTCGTATTCCTTGTGCTCTTCTTACGCCCCTCGCTTATCGGTGTTTCTCCCGACTCCACAGTGGACTACGAGGGAAAACCCATCTGGCTCGTCTTTGGTATGCTATTCGTTATCCTGGGCATGGTTTTCCAAAGGATAGCCTATCGTTGGCCCCGCCATCTGTTATTTGTGCTTCGTACCCAACAGGCTAAACCGATGCGTCTCCAAATCAAAGTCGAAGAAGATTCGGATCACACTCAATATTATGCCTGTCTATCCGATGATACTGGCGGAGCTAATCCGAAAGGCTGGCGAGTTCGGCCTTTGGGCACCATCCCCGGATATTCGGGGTCTGATCGGAAATGAGCTAAGCACGAAAGTATACATCGATCCACAAACAGCTAACCCAGCAGTTATTGAGTATGCCAATGGCTATCTTTGGGCAATGAAGGGGGCAGTCATCCCCTACCCAACATCAACATAATCGAGCACATAGTTGGTAGGGTGCGTTCGTAACGCACCTTATTCTTTTATCACCAACTTCTCAGCTGTCTTAAACGGTCATCCGCAAGATCCGCCAGGACGGCGATGAGCGCGGCATCCTGGTGTACGGGTACAAGTTCCGCCCGGTCATGGGTGCGTAACCAAAAAAACAACATCAGTTGGTTTCCCACTGCGGTCGGTCCGCGGTTGAGTAGATGGTTGTAAATCACCGTCGTATGGCATCTTTATGCCCAGACAATTTCTGAACGGTGCAGACCCTGCCCAATACTTGAGGTTATGGTTATCTCCCCTTCTATCAACAGATGGATGCGAACACTTAACAAAAAGAATGTGCGGTAGAAGATTCCGGATAAAATTTCATGAGGTGGAGCGGAAACTCATCATGCAGCTCTACAATATGATATCGTTACTGAAGGTCAATTTCCCGTTTCGCTGGTCTATTACCCATATCAGAGAATAAATTTACTTTTTATTCGTAAAGAGATATCCTCTGTCGAGCGGATCTAGAGTTTGCCGAATAAGCCTGATTGATTAGATATTTTCATTTATACCCCGATTAATGCAGCCGCAACAAAAAGCACAATCATCGCAAGGATCATGCCCCCAAGCACAAGTGAATAATTTTTGGGTTGGATTCGACCCTCATCGTCCATTTTTTTCGCCAACGGGAACATTCGCCAGAAGAAGGTAATCGTTGCAAGACCCAGCGCTACCAGGCTCCATCGTTGCAAATTTAGATCTGCGAACGCCACAATTAGCCCCAACAGAAATAGAAAGATCAATTTAACTCCCGCTACCCAATAAACCAGGTAACGAAGGAGGTCATGAATTTCTGGGTACTGTTTGGATTTTTCCCAGGCGGAGAAAACTCCAACCGCATTAGCTCTTTTTGAACCCGGGAAGAAATACAATGCCACTACATTTGATAATTCCAGTAGGATGAAAACAAAGAGCACGATCTTTATCATCATTTGTTTTTTCTCTTTGACTGCTTAATGATCATTTGATAGGTATGCCAGGCAGTCAACATGGCAATGGGCACACCGGCAGGAGCATAAGCCCATTGCCCGGCTTTATAAATATTCGGGAGGGCGGTTAAGACCGATTTTCCAACGTCTGTGAGCTTATAGATGACAGGTGGTTTCTCTTCAAAGGACCAACCTGTGATCGCACCTTCGGAGCTACCGGAAAATTTGTTTATCGTCAGCGGAGTCGCGGAGAATCTGAACAGGATATCTCTTTCAACATCTTTGTAGATGGTCTTCGACAGGTTGCTGATAATTCGTTTTTCTATTCTTTCCTTGAATTCATCATACCAGCCAGCATTTTCAACATTTTTTATCAGCTGGTAGTCAAAAAGACAGCTAACCATCACTCCTGTTTTCCCTTCAGGTGCCAGCGATCTGTCCCTCAGAACTGGGATGGATATTTCGTAGGTAGTCAGGTCGCAATAACTTTCAAGCCACTTGATCACTTCATTTTTTGATACCTGATCGAAATTTTCGATGAGATTCACCCGCTGTGACCAGTTCGTTTCTCCCAGTCCTTGTCTTGAGGGAGTGAAGAACAGGTGCTCTCCGCCGTGTTCTTTGAAGTAGGAAGGCGGGCGGTTTATGCCGAGATTCAGGATGAAGACTGATTCTGCCCCTTTTGAGGATAGAATGTTCTGCTTCTCAGATTCAAAACTGTGAATGATTTGGGGATTCAATCCGACCGGATCCAGGCATCGGTAAAGCATCTTGAGATCGGCCGCCCAAATTAAATAGTCGTAGTGATATTCAATGCCTTCTGCATCAACGATCTTTGATTCAGATGGAATGACCCGGTTGACCAGTGTGTTCAATTTGGTCTGACCTCCCCATTCACTGACCTTCTCCGCCAATCGCTCCTTCAGGGCGGCGGTTCCCCCCTTCGGGTAAAAATAGTCGAGATATACATAAAAGTACCCTAGAGCAAAATAAGTGGGAGTATTTCTGAAGAAGTGCTGGGTGAGGATATCAATGAGGGATTGGTTATCAGTTAACTGGTGCAGAAAATTTTCCATCGGCATCTTGAATTGGTTAAATTTCCTCAAAGCTTTCAGGAATTTGAACGTCCACGGCAATAGTTTTCTTACAACATATTCCTTGTCGCTGAACTGATCGCCGAAGAAAGGGTTGTCAAACTCATAAATGACCCTGGTGTATTCGGATAATTCATTCATCGCAGAGATAATCTTTTTTATGTCTTCTTTGTTATCCGGATATAGCTCCGTCAATATACGCTGAAATTCCTGCAAATCATTCATCGAGCGAACCCTGAAGAGTTGATCTTCGATTCCGATCGAAATCTTATTCTCAAAATAATCCCACTTGATCCCCAGTTCTTTCAGGATTGGCTTCACGATGCCCGAGTTGATCAATGCCCTCGGGCCAGTGTCAAAGTAGAAGCCATTATTGCTTATCGTTCCAAGCAAACCCCCGGTTCTTTCATTCTTTTCCAGTATCTGCACATGGTACCCCGCTTTCGTCAGGTATGCCGCTGCTGTCAGCCCCGCCATTCCTGCACCTACTATAATGATCTTCTCATCATTCTTTCCCATGAAATCCACCTAATTCCAAACTTATCTCCCATAATTTTTCAGCGTCCGCCATATCTAGCGCTGGAGGTGCGGGTTCCTCTTCGGTTGTTAGGCAAAAAAAGTTGCCGGAAGTCATTGCTACTTCATCCGATACACCTAGGTAATAAAGTGCTTCAGCAGCATAATCCACTGGCTGCGAATTGCGATCCAAGAGCAGTTTTTTAAAAATTTTATAAATTATTCCGTTGTTTTGTCCACTGTTGGTTATCACATTGCCGGGATGCATAGCATTTATCGTGACCCCACTCCCTCTAAAGAACTCATTAAGCTTAAGCATAGAAAGTAATTGTGCCAGTTTGGCTGATCCATAACCTTTTATCCCTGAATAGCGATTTCTATTCCACGAGAGATCATCCAAATGTAGACCGAACGCAGCGAACCGATAGGCTTCAGAATTGACAAATAAGATCCTTCCGCTTTTCTGATTCCTAAATTTCTCTCTTAGGGAATAATTTAAAATAAAAGTGCTCATGTAATTGGTTTGAAAAACTGCTTCCAGACCGTCTGCAGTAAGAATCCTGGTGGTATTGTAAATACCAGCATTGTGAATCAGGACATCAATGCTCCTGTCCAGATTTGATAATTTTTCTGCCGCCGAATGAATATCCGATAATCTCGTAAAATCAGCCAGGATATAGTTGCAATTTACGTTGTATTCATTCTTAAGCTCTTCGCAGAGCAGTATCGATTTTTGTTCATCGCGGTTGATTAATAAAAGGTCGGCTCTGTGTGAGGCATATTGTTTCGCGGTGGCATAACCAATCCCTGAAGTAGAACCTGTTATCACCACCAGACGATGGCTAAAATTATCAGAGCAGATCCGAGGTTCAGAATTTAAATTCCGTACCATAGCGAATATATTCGACCATTTATACTCTTTAAGATACCGAATCAACCCTGCTCCAATTCTTTTTCACCAATAAGTTTATACTGATATTTATATTCACTATATTATATCTAAATTCACTTATTTCCGGACGTTATTACCCTATCGTGTGCCTTGACAAAAAGACAGGTCTGCTCCGGTTTGTATCCAATCAGCCGGTAAACAATGAAATCACTTCATTTTGTGGATTGCGTGACATGCTGCTCCGTAGGCACCGGTGTTACAATCTTTGGAGCAACGCTGAAAAGACACCACTGAGCATGTGGATTTGACCGCTATGTTCGAAGCCATGGAACACGCCGCCCACGAGGTGAAGAGCCGGTAAGGTACGTTCGCAACGCACCTTATTCTTATATCACCAACTCCATTCTGTTCGGACAGGTGTTAGTGGTGGTCACCTTCAACAAAGGGGTTTTCAACCTCGTTGCGAAAGACCGGGTGGATTGTTACATCGACCGGCTTCAGGGAGGGGAGCATATTCGCAGCTGGGTCACTGGCGTTAAATCATGCATTCCCATTTTACTAACCTACCCGACCGGTTGGCGCTATCGCAAGGGTTATTTTAAGCTTCGAACCTCCAATCTGGATGCAATCAAGGTTGACATTTGCTATCCTTAAGCTGCTCGTAAAGGACAGTCAGCAGGGTCGTTCGTAACGCACCTTTTTCTTATATCATCACCTCCATACCTGTCATAAATGGTCACCTGCAATATCTGCCCGGACAACTTTGAATGTGGCATTTTTGTGTACAGCCACCAAAAGTGCACTATCTTCAGGTGCAAGTTCCGACCAGTTATAGATTCGCAACGGCCGCTGACTGATCCTGTCGATATGGAAGGCTGAACTTCATTAAATAATTATCTGTTGCATCTGCTTGGGAATTATTTATAATGAATTGTAATGGGGAATTTTTCAACGCCCTGTTAGTAATTAATAAATAAGCTTCATTGCAGCGTATCATTATTCAAAGTGCTGTATGGTTTTACCGTAAGGATCGAACAAAGCGGTATTAACGTAGAATGATGATTTCTCAAATTGGAGCGAAATGATAATGAGAAAAACTACTCGTTTGGGTATAAAAGGGATCCTTGTTTTTCTGGTTTTAATTAGTGTTTCACTTGCCTGTAGTATTCCGGACGTGAAGGATCTGGTTGAAGAAGAAGTCTTTGGGAAATGCTATCGCGTGGATCAGGCTACCTATGAGGATGCTGCACGCGAACTGGGACAGACCCCAAAAACGCCTAAATACCCAGAGTACGCTGTCTTTGAGGCGTGCTATGCTGGAGAAGATAGACAAGACGAGTTGGTTTCCGTTCGCATGTCCGAAGGTTATAGACCCACAGAAGCTGAAGGTGCCAATTCATTAATAGCAGGATCTTATATTGGAGAAAACTTGGAAGTCCCACCAAGCTGGCAGCTTGTTAAAGCCGAATTTATCATAGATGTCGGAGAGAACGGAGCAGTTTCTGGCTCCAGGACTTTTATTGTAAGGGACGAAACTGTTGGTCCAACATGTACCTGGCGCTGGGAGAACGGGCATAATACCATCATCAGCGGTCAAATCTCTGGTGCCGCCGGGTTTGTTACGGTAAAGAACGATTCGTATACAATTTCGGATGGTTCAAATTGTGGGGCCACCAATAATCACCAGACATTTGAATCTGTATGTGAAAAAGCCCAGATAACCATCACCGGAGATCGGCTGGAAATTACTGGTGATGGAAGTAGTGACTGTGGATTTGTTTATAAAGCCACGAAGCAATAAAGTTACGATGGATAATAGCTGGTAGCTGGTAGGGTGCGTTCGCAACGCATCTTATTCATTTATCACCAACTCCTCACCTGTCTTAAATGGACACCCGCAAGGTCCGCTAGGGCGGTCCGTTCGCGCCGGTGTCCCCACCGCGTGCGGGTTTTTGACCGCCAGGTCTCCATCTTTTTTCCAGTCTGGCGATATCACAGGGATTATATACAGCTTCGAACGTCCAGCCTGGATGCAATCAAGGCGGAGATTTGCTATACTTTAAGGTCCTTATAAATCACAGCTTTCTGCACCAATCAAAGTCCACACCTGCCCCGATGGGGTATAACGCAAACCGATGGGAGAGATGACTAAATATCATGTTCAAGACACGTGAGATCGCCATCGGACCAATCTTTCGGTTTTTGCTTGGCACGTTAGGAATTCTTGCCATGATAACTGGATTGTTTCTCTCAGTAAGAGAGGTCTGGTTTGCAATTCAAGGAGAGAGGTTGAGATTGTTATCTGCTTTGCTTTCTTCTCATAATCACGACCGGGGGTGTATCTCTTTTGCGCAGTGCAATTCGAGGGCGGCTCTCCATCCGTTCTTACCAGGAACAACACAAATTAACAGAGTATAGTGCGTTTGTAACGCACCATATCAATCGCACCTGGTATTCTCAGTCAGTAGAGTGCGTTCGGAACGCACCTAATTCATATATCACCAACTCCGCACCTGTCTTAAACGGTCATCCGCAAGATCCACCCGACTGGCAATGAGCGCCGCGGCATCTATACTCGTAACTGCTACCCACAGGGCACCCTTCGGGCGTGCACAGCACTCCTTACAGTCGCAAGTTCCGCCTGGTGCATGCGGGGCCTCGGTGAAATCCTAAATTGTCTAGACAAAAAAGGTTCTCGAATTCTAGAGAGCCTTTTTGTTTTTTTGGGGCATAATTGCGGTGTATCAAGAGGATGAATTTCACCTTTTAAATTAGGTAAGGGTAACTTCCCCCCCCCTGTAATATCCCTCTTCTTAAGGTATCCAGGGTAAGGAAATTTGCAGCAGACCTGCATCGGAACTTAATACCCATAAGCTGGTTTCGTCAAATCCGATGCTATCAACATATTCTCCAACTTTCAATTCACCAATTTTTTGACCGATTTTACTGTCAAAATAATACAACGTTCCTTCAACTGACAATCCAAACCATCCGGTCATCGGCAGCAATATTTATATTTCCGTGGTCGTAAATTTCACTGGTCACATCGATATGAAATTCTGGTTGATCGGTCTTGTTAATATCATAACCATCCAGGTAATATGCATCGTTGTCAGAATAGTAGTGTGCAACCAACCACACCTTTCCATCTGCCAAGACCAACGGATTCCCTAACACACCAGTATCCAGAACGCCTGAATTTTGGTTATCTTTAAGTTCCGAAGGATCATTTGCATTTACAAGCCATAGATCATGCCTGCAACCATCGCACCAACTACCTGTGATCCACATCCACTTCTCATCATCATAAACAAAATGAGCATCGCTGGGTAGACCATTTGGCAATGACATATAATCAAGAGTTTCAGTATCAACCATACCGAAATTGACCCATATTTTTCCTGGTGAATTCCCAAGTCTGGTTGGAGCAGTGCCATAATCTCCTTCGTCGGTGATGGGGATTATCTTGACGACCTCGCCCTGAGGTAATTCGATCACATACAGGATTTCCGCTTGATTTGGATCATCGATGCTGGCAAGGACCCATAATCTATTGTTTTCGAATTCAATGTCAAAAAAGATCTTTGCTTCGATCTCCGATATAGTCATCACGAGATCCCCGGTTTGCGGATCCCATTGCTGCAAACCAGAGAACAACGTGCCCGTCCAGACCTGTCCCGGTAATGCAAGCATCGTCCCAGAACCTCCTCCCGGATAGTATGGTATATCTGAAACCACAATACTTTTACTGATAGTTGGTTCAGTTAAGGTTATTGCCTGGGTCGGGGGAACAATTACTGCTTGTTCAGGTGTAGACATGAGGTTAGCCTGAACTGTTGGGTATATTGAGCTGGCATATCAGTTGAAATTGGATGCTGTGTACTTGCCGAAGCAACAGAGGCCACCGTTGCGATTGATGTTGGACTGCTGGATGACGAAATGAGTTGTGGTTGAGGTTTACAAGAAATCAAGGTTATTGCATAAAATAACATGCTGATCAGAATTTGAATTTTGTGTTTTAAAGTAAACGTCATCTGGAATTCCTTATAATATCAATGATAAGCAATCAGAAGAATATCAACCAATTATTTTCATTGTAACCGATTCAATTAGCAGCACAAGGTACTTCATCTCCCTTGTTCGCGCCGGTGCCTCCACCGTGACCGCATTTTTGACCGCCAGGTCTCCAGCCTTTTTCAAACACCTTCAATAGTTTTTAATAACACCCGCAATACCCGAACGGTTGGCGCTATCGCAAGGGTTATATGCTCATTCGAACGTCCAGCCTGGATACAATAAAGGCAGACATTTGCTATACTTTAAGGTGCTTTTACAACACGCTCTCTCTGCTCCAAAGCAAAGTCCACTCCCTCCCACGCGTGTCAAAAGAGTACCCTGGAGGGGAATATCACAAACCGTTGGTCAATAAGTCACAAATAGCTGTAAATAATCATACTTTTCCCTAACCTTTTAACTCCCACGGAAGAGATAGGGTAAAATCTACGGGTTAACAAAGTAGTTCAAAATCATCCAGGGAGTAAATCATGTTCTTTGCTGACAAACCATACGTCTCAGACTTTTTCAAGCAGACTGTCAGGGATAACAATATTCCAGTGGTACACACCGAAATCGCAGAAAAGCTGGGATTGTACAGACGGTACAAATTTCATCAGCGAGAAAGCGGCAGTTGAAATGGCGCGAGCCTCTGATGACCAAAGAATTTACACTACATCTGAAAACGCTGTCGGTTGGATTTCAAAACATTTGGCATTCAGCGATCTCCCTCAAAAAATAGCCTTGTTCAAAGATAAAGTGAATTTCAGGAAACTAACCCGATCCATGTTTCCTGACTTTTATTTCAAAGAAGTCCGCATGGAGGATTTGAAACAGGTTGAGATCAAAGATATTCCCTTGCCATTCATAATAAAGCCTGCAGTGGGGTTTTTCAGTATGGGTTTCGAAAAGTCACCAGCCACGCAGACTGGCACAGCACCATTAATTCGATCCTCCATGAAATGATAAAAATATGAGTGCATATCCCGAAGCGGTCTTGAACACCTGTTCATTCATCATAGAGCAATGTATCAACGGCGACGAATACGCCTTCGACGCCTATTCCAATGCGAGCGGCGAGCCTGTGGTTCTAAGCATTCTCAAACACACATTCGCATCCAAACCGATGTCAGAGACAGGATCTATACCACATCAAAGTTAATCATCGAAGAAAATCTGGCAGACTTTACCGATTTCGCAGGTAAGATCGGTAAACTAGCTCAACTAAAAAACTTCCCGGTCCACATCGAGGTCAGGCGAGAAAACGGCGTTTTGATGCCCATCGAAGTCAATCCCATGCGCTTTGGTGGCTGGTGTACTACTGCAGATATTTCTCACCTGGCGTATGGTTTCAATCCATACCTGTGCTATTTTTTGCAGGAAAAGCCAAATTGGGATGAGGCGCTTAAAAGGAAAAGAAGGCAAACTCTATAGCCTCATTGTATTGGATAATTCAACGGGTGTTCATGTAAACGACATCACCTCGTTTGATTTTGAGAAGTTGCTTGCCAATTTTGAAAAGCCATTAGAGTTACGAAAAATTGATTACAAGGAACATTCGGTCTTCGGCTTTTTGTCACCGAAACAAGCACAGATAATTTTATTGAGTTGAAGAGAATTCTGGACTCGAATTTGAGTGAATTTATTATCACCTCGGAGGTCCATCACCTTGCTAATGATTCTTTCAACCAGAGTCTGTAGTCTGTAGGGTGCGTTTGCAACGCACCATATTCATTTACCACCAACTCCTCTATTGTGATTCAGTCCATCTGCAAGATCCGACTGGTTGGCATTATCACAAGGATTATAAGCAGGTTCGAACTTCCAGCCTGGATGCGATCAAGGCAACAATTTGCTATAATCAAGGTACCTTACATCAAAGCTTTCCTACATCTTACTTCTATCTAGTAGTCCATTGCAGGCAAACAGTGTTCACGCCATCACACATATTCGCCGGTGGAGCATAACTCAGACCTAAAAATTGCTAATGCCACCTGAGGTTTGTTAATAGCATCGAGAACATCGACCTTAACATGTATTACTGGATATGGAGTTGAAGAAATGACGAACGAACAACCTGCCTG
The DNA here is from genome assembly GCA_963709535.1 of uncultured Chloroflexia bacterium. Taxonomy (GTDB): domain Bacteria; phylum Chloroflexota; class Anaerolineae; order Anaerolineales; family Anaerolineaceae; genus PNON01. The sequence continues at coordinate 185,119 of CAVPWY010000001.1, forward strand.
GCCCAATGAGAGCATCAACCTGGAAGCCGCATCACGTTGGATTTCTTCTGCCTGTAGACAGGAGGTAAATAAGCCTGAAATCCTCCGTACAAAACAGTGGGGTGTAACGGCGCGTTTCGATAGTTTTGTTTTCAAAGCCAGCTTCACGCCACTGTACCCTAATGTTATCGATGTGCATGACCTTCTCGAAAGGATCGTACCCAAAGGTGCACCGCGAATGATAGCGAGCGAGATGGTGGATGGACAGCTCTGGACGCTTTTTGAGCACATTCAAGGATCCACTGCCGAGGAGGTGGGAACTATTGTGGCACTCGAAGCTATGGCGCATGAACTCGCACGGGTTCAGGCGGATGTCGCGAAGCTGGATCTCACGGGATTACCGGTAGTAGACATTCGCAGACTGCCGGGTGCCCTGCTCGAAGATGATCTTTCGGACCAGCCTGCAGAATTGGTCTTCTGGCTGCATGACGCGCTGCCGTCACTCCAACTCGATGCTAATGCGCTGGCTGAGATCCCGCTTTCACTCGATCATCCCGACATGAATATGAGCAATGCGATCATCCTGAGCGATGGACGCGCAATTTTGTTAGACTGGGAAGAGGCAACCGTCGGTTGTCCACTCTTTAGCCTCGACCAACTCCAATGAGGCTACGAACTCTCTGCAGTGGAAACCGTGAGAGACGTGTATCTTGATTCCTTCTACCCGGGTGGATTGGAGCTGGTCGACTGTGCAATGCGTCTTGTGCCATTGAAGTTGGCTCTCGAGAACCGCGCTTTCGCCCGAAACCTTGGCTGGCCTCGACCACACACCCGCTTGACAACACTACTCCTGGAACTTGCCCGGAGGAGATCATCAAACGGTTACCTGAATAATTGGCTTTCTAATCTCATTGCAGCTAAGGCATGATCCGCGGTATAAATGAATTATGGTTACAGAGCTGTGTAAGGAAGAAAATATAATTGGAGAATCATATTTATGAACGCTTCGGATGGCAACAAACAAGAATTGTCACCAGAACAACAAAACGATCTGCTCAAAATATTGAAAACCCGTTTTGAGAACAATATGATCCGTCATGAAAGACTTGAATGGGCTTCCGTACAGGCAAAGTTGGCAGATAATATTAATAAATTGTGGTCTCTCAGTACAATGGAGAGCACTGGTGGTGAACCAGATGTTGTTAGTTATGATAAAGAAAACAAAGAATATATTTTTTATGATTGTTCAGCAGAAACTCCTAACGGCCGCAGAAATATTTGTTACGATCGTGAAGCGCTGGATGCAAGGAAAGAATTAAACCAAAAGATTCCGCTATGGATATGTCAAATGCCATGGGTATCGAGGTTTAACCGAAGGACAATATCGAGAATTGCAGAAACTTGGGAATTTCGATCGGAAAACATCGAGTTGGTTGAAAACACCTGATGAAATTAGAAAACTCGGCGGTGCAATCTTTGGCGACCGTCGTTACGATCATGTTTTTGTGTATCACAATGGTGCTAAATCATACTATGGTGGCAGGGGCTTTCGTGGTTCTTTAAAGGTCTAGCAGCTAGGGAGCGTTCGCAAACCACCTAATTCATTTACCACCAACTCCTCAATTTGTTTATATGGTCCGGACGGAAATTAGGGCGGGAAAGTAATAATCATTAAAATGGTTCAGTTGGGGGGTATATAATATTATTGGGTGGTTTTTTTTGTCATTGTGAATATTTTCCTAAACCTGTTTTTTGGATATAAATTGTAGGTAAGTATCTGTATTTTAAAACGGAGGATCATATGGCACAAGCAGGTATTCATAGCATGATCGGTATCGCGATCCGCAAATGGGCACCTAAAGCCGAATGGATGATGCTGGGCATCGTAATCGGCAATCTCTTTCCAGATACCGACAACCTGGCAGTGGCAATTGCAACAGTCGCCAAACTACCTACCGAAGGATTGCACCGCACTTTCACGCACAGTCTCTTCACCATCGTCTTCATCCTTGCTCTCTTCTACATCATTTGCGCCCTCACCAAAAAGCTGCACTGGAATAATCTAGGCATCGGCTTGGGGATTGGTGTTCTGATGCACATCCTGCTCGACCTGCTCCTCTGGTTCAACGGTGTTGCCATTCTCTGGCCAATTCCCTACTGGATCAACATATGGGCTGGTTACATTCCACCGGTATGGTTCGAGAAGCTCATGTTGTCGGCGGAATATTTGTTCCTATCTCTGTACTTCATTCTGCTGTATTCCCTCGCATGTAAATATAAAACCGACCAAGATTACCAGAAAACATTGCCGATCTGGGCAACCATTCAAGCTGTTCTTTTCGTAGTCTTCACAATTCTGGTTTACACCATGAGCAAGGGCTTCACGACCGTTAACGGGGTAGTTTATCTGCTCTCGCTGTTTCTCGCCATCGGCGTGACTATCCGGGTGAGAGAGACGGTTGAGGCACGATAAGGCAATTCACTAACCCGCCGGCGAATTTTGAACAGCCAGGGGTGGGCTTTAAGCTTACCGATAAACACGTACCTCTTCCAGGCAGTAATGGTCACCCGCAAGATCCGCTCGGATGGCAATGAACGCGGCATTCTGGTATATAGCTATACTCTGTTCCTTTTAATTGCAAGTCCACGCCCGCCCCAGCGTACCCCGGAGGGGCATAACGCAAACCATTAGGCGCACAAAACCAAAGTCATGAGTGAGAAAAAATATGGCTAAAGTTCTTTTGATTATTGCACCTGAACGATTCAGAGATGAAGAATTGTTCCTCACAAAAGAAGAACTAGAAAAAGACGGGCACGAGACAGTAATTGCAAGCACGGTCAAGGGAATTTGCCCTGGTTCCTCGTGGTGGTTTTGCAACTGCAACTTTGACTCTGAATGAAGTAAAAACGGGAGATTATGACACTGTTGTTTTTGTAGGCGGCGGCGGGTCAAAGGTATATTTTGCAAACGAAGAAGTTTTATCGCCAAAGAAATGCATAAAAGGAAAACAGTTGTTGCAGCAATTTGTCTTGCTCCAGTGATTCTGGCAAATACAGGAGTTCTGAAAGGGAAAAATGCTACCGTTGTGGGAACTGAAGCCAAGACGATAGAGAACAAGGGAGACAAAATATATGGGGCCTGGAGTTACTGTAGATGGAAATATTGTGACAGGTAATGCGCCCAAGAGTTCCAGGCTATTTGGGCAAAAAATCAACGAACTATTGAAGTCGCATGGTCTTTAAGTCTGGTGTAAAATTTCAGCATATTAGCGGTGTCGTCTTTTATTCACCATCGAGTTTTGCGTTCTGTGAGTGCGCCTAACACAGGGTGCTCAAGACCCTTCGACAGGTTCAGGACAGGCAGTATGGGATTCTGGCGCGATTTCCAAGCATTTTTCTACACCTCAGCATTTTTTAAATTAGGTGGTGAAATGAGTAACCGATGAATGAAGGATTTAATTGCAGCAATATTGGGGGAGAGCTGATGAAATCAAGACCACACGAGCTCGTTCAGGGTGGTATTTGGAACCTATGGTTGTGGATAGTTCTCGGCATTATCTTCGTGGCTATCAACTTTGGCAATTCTTCCGAACCCAAGTCACGCTATTGGTTCTCTGAGCTTGCCCTTTATATCCCTCATGCTCTCCTGGCCTGTGGGCCAATGCGAAATTCGACTTACGGAAGAAGCTACCCATCCCAAAGAAGATAGCTCCCGCTGTTTATGTATTTCTCGTCTGGTTGTTCGGAATGATTTTTGAATTGAGCTTGACAGTTACTGGGGAAGGGGTTGGAGGATTACACCCAGAGACATTGCCTTCATTCATCCTTGCCCAAGGCGATTACATTCCGATTGCCATCATATCGTACATCGTCATTAGGAGAACCCAAGCATCTTTTCGGGAGGTGTTCTTCTTTGCAGCTGGGAAAAGCCTCACGGAAGCCCTTATCTTCACCGGCGTACTTACCTCCTTGCTCTTCTCACCAATGTTCTGGATTTCGCCAATAGTACTTGCCTATTATGCTCTTGCATACAGTAGTTTTATTGCTCTTCCCCTGTTGTTTGTCGATGAAGAATTACTATGGCAGGAGTTCCTTCCAAGCACAACGACACTCGATACCCTTTTTTTGGATACTCGGTTTTGTTTGGCGCTTCTTATCCGTATTTTCTGGGGACTGGTGTATAGCCCAGTTGTGACTCAGCTACTCCACCTGCCTCCAAATCCATAGGCGGGATTTTTTCTACTTGAGGAGGCTCAGAAATCAACAGCTACTCATTTAGCGCGTATTCTGTTCGACGAGATCCATACTGACTTTGTTGCAAACTATCCAAGTAGAGATTGATAAATCTTCGGCGGGTCAGAGTGGCTTCCAATGTACCCAAGAAGACCGTTCGCCCCCCCCCGCGGACAGAGTCATAAGTGCGGGGACAAGTTTAGACCAGTGTTTGGCGGTTCACGAAAAATTCTGTAATTCTTATGATAATCTGTTCGCGCCGGTGTTACCATCCTTGGAGCAACGCGGAAAGGACCTCCCCGAGCGAGAGGTTTTGACCGCCTAGGTCTCCGTCCTTATCCCAAACCCTTCACAGGTAGTGATGGTCGCCTGCAAGGTCCGCTTGGACGGCAATACTGCAAGGATTAAATGCAGCTTCGAACGTCCAGCCTGGATGCAATCAGGGCTGACATTTGCTATACTTAAGATAGTAATGCAAAACAGCATTCCTTCAATTCAAACAAAGTCCACACCTGTTGATCTGAAGGGGCATAATGCAAACCGTCGGGCGGCTTATACAAAACAAAGACACACAATTTCGAAATCCCCAAATGGAGGTTATTAAATGATTTGTTATAACCACAAAGACAAACAAGCAGTAGCCATATGTAAGAATTGCTTTAAGGCAATCTGTGAAGATTGTGCAATTCCTGACGACAATGGCTTTTCCTGCTCCGAAAAATGCCACCAAGAAATTACTACATACCATGCGATGATGGATAATTCCAAAAGATTGTATGGACTGAAGCCAGGGCGAACGCCAATTTTAACTATCTTACTGCTGGTTGGTGGTGTACCCTTCACAATTATGGGTGTTATCACTCTACTTGATGGATTTTGGAATGGGCTTTTCTCATTGGTCATGGGAATAATTTTTATCTCGCTTGGGATAGTTTCTTACAAATACATGAAAAAAACAGGCCTGCGAGCCTGAGTATCTTTAAGTACTTAGTTCACACCATTTCCGCTAATCAAAATGGTCACTCGCTTGACCCGTTCGCGCCAATAATACCATAGCGATGTCTCAATCAAAACATCCGGAGCAGCCCTGAAAGGGTTGTAGTTGGTGCCTTGAATTTCCTTAACGCCTCTCAAAGCATTAACTTCCATCTGGCAATGATTTTGCACACGAATTAAAAATGAATTACAGCCGCATGCAGACTTCAGTAGTGGGTGCCTGCATAATAAGTTGAAGGAAGAATATGAAAGATAAACGCATGAATGCGGATGATGCAATTGCCTTAATCCGGGATGGCAGCACAGTTGCTTGTGGGGGTTTTGTCGGCAGCGGGCATCCCGAAAGAATCGACCGTAGCTTTGGGACGGAAGTTTAAAGCCACCGGTCATCCTCGTGATATCACTTTGGTGTACGCAGCTGGACAAGGAGATGGTAAAGAACGTGGATTAAACCACCTGGCTCATGAAGGATTGTTGTGGTGTGTCATCGGAGGGCATTGGGGACTAGCTCCACGGTTGGGTAAACTGGCATGCGAAAATAAGATCGAAGCATACAATTTCCCACAGGGTGTGATATGCCATCTGTTCCGCGATATAGCGGCTGGAAAACCTGGCACCCTCACACATGTAGGCTTGCGTACATTTATCGATCCGCGAATGAGGGGTGGCAAGCTGAACGAGTGTACTAATGAAGAACTTGTCGAACTGATCACGATACACGGCAAAGATTGGTTATTTTACCGATCATTTCCAATTTATGCTGCACTTCTAAGGGGTACCACAGCTGATGAACGGGGGAATGTGACCATGGAAAGGGAAGCAGGAACCTTCGACATGCTGTCTATCGCCCAGGCTGCAAGGAGATTCTGGTGGAGTGGTGTTAGTTCAGGTCGAAAATATCGTTCCAGTTGGCACACTTGACCCGAAACTGGTTCAGATCCCTGGCATTCTGGTGGACGCAGTGATAGTTGCCAGTCCCGAAAACCATTACCAGACATTTGGAGAAAAATACAGATCCGATCTTTTTCAGGCGAAGCGCGCAATGTTGCAAAACCGGATTTCAAACTTGATATTAGGTGATCGTAAGGTGATCGCCCGGCGGGCTGCTCTGGAACTTACCCAAAAGGCGATCAGTTAACCTGGGAATAGGAATGCCGGAAGGGATTGCCAGTGTTGCATGGGAAGAAGGAATATTGGACGATATCATTCTAACAGTCGAGTCTAGGTCCTATCGGAGGAATCCCGGCTGGCGGGTTGAGTTCGGTGCCAGCTCTAACCCCAGAAGCTGATCATTGACCAACCTTACCAGTTTGATTTTTATGACGGGGGGTGGGCTCGACATTGCCTTCCTGGGTATGGCACAGGCTGACAGAGAAGGAAACATTAAACGTAAGTCGTTTTGGAGAACGCCTGGCGGGGGTGGGCGGGTTTGTCAATATCAGCCAGAACGCAAAAAAGGTTGCATTCCTGGGTACATTTACCGCCGGCGGACTTGAGGAAAAAGTCGAGAAGGGGAAATTAATAATTACAAAAGAAGGCTTTTCCCGGGGAAGTTCCTGTCAACCGTTGAGCAAGTGAGTTTTAGCGGTCAGCAAGCTATAGAAAACCGAAAACCAGTGCTCTATATAACCGAGCGCGCGGTATTCAACCTTGAAAAGCGCGGGTTAGTCTCGGTGGACATCTCGCTCCAGGTATCGACCTGGACCTAGATATCCTGGGTCAAATGGAATTTACCCCGCTAATTTCCGATAATCTAAAAAGAGATGGATTCAAGGATCTTCCAAGCGGAAGTGATGGGTCTTGATCTCGAAATAAGAGTATAAACCAAAAATTTGCTTCTTCTTTCGGGGAAGGATGTTTCAGTACACCACTGGAACTTATTCACCAGATAGATACTTGTATTGCTTAGGGTTCACACCGGTTTATTATCAGTGTGAAAGTTTTAATCTAAGCCTCCAGATCGGCACAGAGTATGATTTATTAAACGCCTCGACTTTTCGTGAAATCACCAACCATATCCCCTAAAGATGGGTCAAATTGTTGGGCAGCGAACCCACGAATGAAGGTTAATGTAAGGAAATGAATCACAGTATATTTTATTAGAATAGGGAAAGGTGCAATGCGCATTACGATTTTGGCGATTGGCTCACATGGTGATATCAACCCTTACTTGCATTAGCTGTCGGCTTGCAGCAAACAGGGCGACATAAGATACGTTTGCAGCGCCAGGTATTTTTAAGTCGCTTGTAAGGAAACACCATCTGGAATTTTTCCCCCTTGGCATAAACACAAAAGAATTATTAGGTCACGGAAGTTAAAGGCTAGGAAATGAAAAAGGTCGTAATCTCTTAGTATGGTTTTTCGTGTCCTGAGCTGATAAGACCGACGGTTGACAGGCTCATGGAGCGCACATGGTTATCCTGCCAGGATGCAGAAACGATCAGTATTCAACCGTAGGCATTGGAGCCTATCACGCCGCAGAAAAGCTGGCGTACCATGCTTTATAGCCACTCCATTACCTGGACTTGCTCCAACACGCGCCTTCCCCAATCCCGGTGGTGTCTTTCCGCATTACCCTTAGGCGGGAGTTACAACTGCCAACTTACTATCTGAACGGGCAGTTTCTTCAAGCTTTCACTGGACAATACATCAATCGCTGGCGGAGGGAAAAGCTTAACCTGCCGGCGATCCCATTGGTAAAAATCCACAGTCAGCTACACGGACAACCCTTGCCCGTGTTGGGCAGTTACAGTTCCATCGTTGTCCCCAGGCCTTTCGATTGGGGAGGCATATCCATGTCACCGGCTACTGGTTTCTCGATCCCGGTTCGGATTGGCGGCCACCGCCAATCTGGTTGACTTTCTCGAGTCCGGTTCACCCCCGGTGTATATCGGTTTGGCAGCATGGTTAATCGTACCCCTCGGAAGACTACTCAACTCGTTTGTGAGTCCTTGAACGATCAGGGCAGCGTGGAGTGCTCGCCACGGGCTGGGGAGGATCGGACTGTGCTAATTGCCCGCCAATACATTTGTGCTGGATTCAGTTCCCCACGCCTGGTTATTCCCACGTGTATCGGCTGTTGTCCATCATGGAGGATCAGGAACTACTGGCGCTGGATTGCGTGCTGGTGTACCGTCTGTGCTCGTGCCTCATATGGGTGATCAACCGTTCTGGGCTAGGCGGTTGTCGGAACTGGGCGTCGGCCCTCAACCCGTACCCCGGCCTCAATTAACTGCCGAGCGGTTGACGGCAGCCATCACCAACGCCATCACAGACACAGGCATGCAAGCTCGCGCTGCAGCATTGGGTGAACGTATTCGCGCTGAAGATGGTGTTGGGCGAGCCATTGGAATCATTGAAGGTTACAAACAATAATCGGTACCTGAAATTCTTACTCTGCGAGAGTATGTGTGATGGCACAAAATCCCGCACTTATCTGGTGGAATTGGTCACCAATCAGCCCCATCCGAACGGCAATTTCCTCGGAGGATGGTTGTAATCCCTCAAAGATACTTTCCTGGGGTTATACGACATGATTGCAGTGGATCATGAGTCTGGATACTTTAATAGGTGGTTGGATTCGTCGTGTATTAACCTATAAAAAGGAGCTATACCATGTCTTTTCAAGCATATCTGGATAATATCGAAGAAAAAACCGGCAAAACCCCCAATGATCTTATTGCGAAGGCAAAAGAAAAGGGCTTTGACAACCCGAAGACAAAGGCTGGGGACATCATTGCATGGCTTAAGGAAGAATACGGTCTTGGCCGTGGTCATGCCATGGCGATTGTTTATGTCATCAAGAATGGCGCTGAAATCGGGGATAAACATGTCGGGACAGACGGTGTCCATCGTGACGAAGCGAATGTTTTAAAGTTGGACGGGAAAAAGAAATAACGCGTTTTTTTTGGTGAAACCGGTTGTGCAGTTACACCAGTATAGAATTAAAATATATTGCTGACTAAAACAGGGTGTGTTTTCATTATATGCACCGAACTGAATTTAACCGTAAAGGAACATAACATGGAAAAAGTAACTTCAAAAGACGGACAACAATTGCATATGACAAGACAGGTAAGGGACCCGCGCTGATATTGGTTCTTGGGGTCTAAATTCAAGAAAGTCTGGAGCCAAATTAGCCAAATTGCTTGCGGCTCGATTCACCGTCATAAGCTATGACAGGCGTGGGCGCGGTAATAGTACAGACACTGCACCCTATTCACCTCAGTGTGAAGTCGAAGATATTGCAGCGCTGATAGATGCAGTGGGTGAACCGGTTTACATTTATGGTCATTCTTCTGGTGCCGCTCTCGCGATCGGAAGCTGCAATTAATCTTTCCAAAAAGATTGGGAAGCTAGCGATTTATGAAGTGCCATATACTATCGACAACAATGCACGCAAAGCTGCCAACGAGTATTACAAGACGCTCAAGAAGTTGCTCGCAGCTGGACGTAAAGACGATGCTGTCGCCTTATTTGTTCAGTCCGTGGGAGTATCGGACAAGCAGATTCAAGCCATGAAGCGCATGCCGATGTGGAAAGGGTTGGAAAAATTAGCTCCAACATTGGCGTATGACAGCGAAGTTCTGGGTAAAGGACATGCTCTGCCTGCCGCTCGCTTATCACAAATTACCATTCCGACACTTGTTATGCACGGCGGTGCTGGAGCACCGTTTATGCTGATGCGGCCATAAGAGTCAGCGAAGCTATTCCTCAGGCACAACTTCGTACTCTTGCTAACCAGACACACGGTGTAAGCCCCAAGTCCTCGCACCAATATTGGAAGAGTTCTTCTTATAAAGTAATTGTCTCCCGTTCGCGCCGGTGTTAGCATCCTTGAAACGAAGTGGAAAGGACCTCACCGAGTGGGGCGAATTTGACCGCTTGGTCTCTATTCTTATTCCAAACCCTTCAAACTTTAATGATGGTTACCCGCAGAGATCCGCCCGATTGGCGGTATTCTAGGGATTATATGCAGTTTCAAACGTCCAGCCTGGATGCAACCAGGCAGCCATTTGCAATACTTCATATATTTTTGAATCACAGCACTTCTGCTTTCTACCGGTTACCACAACCGTCCCACCTATATCCCGGAGGGGTATAATGCAAGAAGTTGGGCTTGGGTGCCTTTGCCTTTTGTGAGCATGGTTTCTCCAGCCCACAAATGAATGTCCATTCCGGCGGTAAAAAAACGGTCTGGAGTTGACCAACTCATCCGTCGTGAATTACAATCGAAATGGATAAACCATATTGTTCAAAGAGGATAAGATGCGTAGATTGTTTATCTTTTTCGGAATGATAACGGCCATTATTCTTGTTTGTATTTTTAATAATACAAACCAACTGCTCCTTCTCCCTCACACTAAACCAGAGGCGTTCCTTTCAAGCATGCCTTATATTTCATTGTCGCTTTTTAAGCACCAATATATTCTGATCCAACCTAGCTCGACGATCCTTGTGTATTCTCTCGGCTTGATCATGATTAGTTTTGGTGTGCTTTTTTATATTACGAGAAAACAACAGACGTCACGCGAATATTGGGGAATCGGGCTGATACTTTGGGGGATTAGCGCCATTGTCGCGGGTACAAGTTACCAGGCTTTTGGCTATGAACTAAAATGTAATTATCGTGAATTTTGTCTTTTTACCAGTAATTTTGAATTGGTTTACATGCTCCTGACAGCGTACGCAATTAATTACCTGGTTGCCGCAACAGGATACACCACCCTTGCCCAAACCGGACGGAAGAGGCTAAGCCAATTTGCGATCATCGATAGTATTCTATACTCACTTTACATGCTGATAGGGGCAATTATCCCCATAAAATTTCTTGTCTCTTATGAGGGGTTCATGGCCTTTATTGGAGTAAATTTCATCATCATGTTTATTCTAAACATTCGCCACGATTTAAAATTCAGGGATGCACTGAATCGTAATTTGATTTTGATATGGATCGGTTTTCTGCTGGTCAATATCGGTTATTTTGTGTTCCTGTTTGGAGGATTCGGTGCGCAACTATACCTGTCAAATGGAATTTGGTTCAATGAAAACGATGTGCTTCATATTTTGCTGATTCTCTGGGCAGTAATGATCTTCTTATTACTCCGGACCAGGTTGATGGATACTGCTGAGTCATAGGGTGCATTTGCAATAAAAGTAGTTCCTTTTCCACAAATTTCCTTATTAAAATCGAAAATCACCTCACAAACCCCACCTGATGGTAATAACCGAGTGGGATAGATGTAATCCCTCAAAGAGTCTACTCGGGGGTTATACGACGTTATTGTAGTGAATCATGAGTATGGATAAATTAATAGTGTAGCCCTAAAAGTACAGAAAGGAGGGCATGATGGATAACGAACAGGTGGTACCTGAGACGAAAGGTGTTACGGTGAAGTTATTGGAAACGGTTGACCTTGGTCCAGAGATTGCCATTATGGCAGGGCGCCAATTCCGAATGCGATTGGTGACCTTCGAGCCTGAAA
>CAVPWY010000002.1:0-146083 GCA_963709535.1 uncultured Chloroflexia bacterium
CGCACGCCGGAGCGCCGCAGCGGCAGCGCGTGCGGCCAGCTCCCGTCCAGCTTCAGCAGCGCGAGGTCGGCGACGCGGTCCACGCCAATCACGCCCGCGCGGGCACTGGCCCGCCGTGGAGCGTGATGGTGATGGGCGGCTGCACGTCCGCGACGACGTGGTGGTTGGTGAGGATGCGCCCGTCGCCGTCGATGAAGAAGCCGGAGCCGCTGCTGCCGCCCTCCGAGGTCGGCCCGAGACCGCGACCGTGGCGCGCAGCACCTGCGCCGTCAGGGCGGCGAGATCGTCGCTGAACGGCTGGAGACCGTGCGGGCGCGCGGCGGCTAGGCATCGACCGCCTCGTCATCGGCATCGGCCCGCGCCGTTTTCCCGCCGAACTTCCGCGCCAGCACGGTGTCGAGGCGATCGGCGATCTCGGCGAACCGGTGGCAGATCTCGGTGAACTGGCGCGGATCGAGCGTGTCGGCGGGCACTTCCCAGGCGGCAATCAGCAGGTCCTCGAAGCGGAACACCCGGACGCCCATCTCGGTCGCGTTCACGTCGTTTACGGCCTCGAGCAGCCGCGCCTTCTTCTTCAGCCCGACACGAGGACCGCCGACAACTGGAGCAGCGGCACCGGCTCGTCGAGCAGGCGCAGGGTGACCTCCGCGCTGCCGTGCGGGAAAGCTGTACTCGCCATCGGCATCGGGCGCCACCCGCTCCTGCTCGAGCATGGCGGCGAGGTTCTTCTCGATGAACGGCCTGAGCACGTCGATCCGCGACATCTCGCCTCCAGGCGCGGTCCCGCCAGGACTCCGCCCACAGTCTACGTCAGTCTCCGCCGGGGGTGCGACAGGAGAGGTCGCCGGGGGTGGCGGCCGTCTGTGCTATCGTGGGCGGACCTGACGGGCCTCGGCGCCCGCTCCAGCATCGGGGACGCTGCCCCATGCACCTGCAACTGATTGACTGGATTATCGTTGCCCTCTCCCTGCTGGTCTGTTTCGTGCCGGCCCTGTTCTTCGGCAAACGCGCCGGGCAAGAGCACGGCCGAGTTCTTCGCCTCCGGCCGCGCCGTGCCCTGGTGGCTGGCCGGCCTGTCGATGGTGGCCACCACCTTCAGCAGCGACACGCCCGAACCTGGTGACCGACATCGTCCGGCGCAACGGCGTGGCCGGCAACTGGGTCTGGTGGGCGTTCGTGCTGACGGGCGTCTCCACCGTCTTCTTCTACGCGCGGCTGTGGCGCCGGTCGGGCGTGATGACCGATCTCGAGTTCTACGAGATCCGGTACTCGGGCAAGGCCGCCGGCGTGGTGCGCGGGTTCCGGTCGGTCTACCTGGGACTGCTGTTCAACTGCATGATCATGGCCACGGTGAACCTGGCGGCGTGCAAGATCGCCGGCGTGCTGTTCGGGTTCGAGCGCTGGCAGACGCTGGCGTTCGTCGGCGCGCTGAACGTGGTCTTCGCGGCGCACTCGGGCCTGTGGGGCGTGCTGGTCATCGACATGATCCAGTTCTTCATCAAGATGACGGCCGTCATCGCGGCGGCGTACTTCGCGGTGAACCTGCCCCAGGTCGGCGGGCTGAGCGGGCTGGTCGAGAAGCTCTCGGCGACGCCGGGGCCGGGCGGCATCAACTACCTGAACGTCCTGCCCGACTTCACCAACAACTGGGACATCGCGGTGGCGGTGTTCGTCATGCCCATGGCGGTGCAGTGGTGGGCCGTCTGGTATCCCGGGGCCGAGCCGGGCGGCGGCAGCTACATCGCCCAGCGGATGCTGGCGTCGAAGTCGGAGAAGGACGCGCTCGGCGCCGTCCTGTTCTTCAACGTCGCGCACTACGTGCTGCGCCCGTGGCCGTGGATCCTCGTCGGCGCTGGCGTCGATCATCGTGTACCCGAACCTGTCGGACATCCAGACGGCGTTTCCGAACCTGGACCCGAGCCTCATCGGCCACGACATCGCGTACCCGGCGATGCTGAAGTTCCTGCCGGTCGGCTTCATCGGCCTGATGGTCGGCGGCCTGATCGCCGCCAACTCGTCGACCATCCTGACGCACCTGAACTGGGGCGCGTCGTACCTCGTCCACGACTTCTACCGGCGGTTCATCAGAAGGACGCCAGCGAGCACCACTACGTGCAGGTGGGCCGCCTGGCCACCGTCGGGCTGTTCATCTGCTCGTCGGCGATGGTGTTCGTGCTCGACACGGCGAAGGACGCGTTCGACGTCATCCTCCAGATCGGCGCGGGCACGGGGCTGCTCTACCTGTGCGCTGGTTCTGGTGGCGCGTGAACGCCTGGTGCGAAGTCGTGGCCATGGTCAGTTCGTTCGTGATCTCGCTGGTCTTCCTCGTCCTCGCGAAGAACGGGCTCCACTTCAGCACGCACGCGGCGCTGCTGACGACCATCGCGTTCACGACCGTGTGCTGGGTGGCCACGGCGTTCCTGGGTCCGGAGACGGACCGTGCCACGCTCATCTCGTTCTATCGGAAGGTCAAGCCGTTCGGACCCGGCTGGGGGCCCATCCGCGAGGAGGCCGGCCCGGTCGACGGCTGGGGCGGCCCGCGCGCCAGGCGAGAACATTCCGCTGGCGCTGGTCGGCTGGGTGGCCGGCTGCACGATGATCTGGTCGTCGCTGTTCACCGTCGGCAACTTCCTCTACGGCCGGACGGGCATGGCGGCGATGCTGCTCGCGGTGTTCGGGGTGAGCGCGGCGTGCTGATCGCGGTGGTGCGGCGGCTGTGGGCGCCGGAGGTCGAGCGCGGCGCCTGAGTCCCGCCGGAGGGTCCCGGCGCTGCCGCCCGCGTGAGCGGCAGCGCCGGTTCGGACCGCGTTCTACTTCAGCGTCACGACGTGCACGGTGCCGTCGCCGTACTTCTTGGCGAGTCCCTCGATGGTCCGGCCGCCGAACTTCGCCGCCATCGCATCGATGGTGGCCTGGTTGGGCAGCATCTTGCCCGCCCCGGCCTTGCACTCTTCGATGTTGCCCGCCACCATGATGATGAGCTTGTCGGCCTGCAGGTACTTCTGCGCGACGCGCTTGATGTCGGCCAGCGTCACCTCGCCGTACCGCGCCTCATAGGTCTCGTAGTAGTCGCGCGGCCGCCCCTCGAGTTCCAGCGACGCGAAGTTGCGGATGTTGCCCGCGACATCGGTGAACATCGCCGGGAACGCGCTCAGCCGGGCCGCCTTCGCGAACTTCAGGTCCTGCTCGGTGACGTCGCCCGACCGCATCCGCTCGATCTCGTTCACCATCAACTGCGCGGCGAACACGACCGTTTCGTTCTTCGTCTGGCAGAACGCCTGGAGGGTCCCCGGATAGTGGATCTGCGCCGGCACCGACGAGTTGGCCGTGTAGGCGAGGCCGTTGTCGGTCCGCACGATCTTCGTGATCCGCGACGAGAACGACCCGCCGCCCAGCGTGTAGTTCATCAGGTCGACCGCCGGGTAGTCCGGGTCGTCCCGGGTCAGCCCGATGTGGCCGATCTGGATGATGCCCTGGTTGGGCGCGGCGCCCTGCGGCTGCACCATGTAGACGCCGGCCTTCGCGGCCTGCTCGCCCTTCGGCCACGGCGGCGCGGCCTTCTCGGCGTTGCGCCACTTGCCGAACGTCGCCTCGAGCTTCTGCAGCATCTCGGCCTTCTTGAAGTCGCCGGTCACGACCAGAATGGCGTTGTTCGCGCCCCAGTACTTCTTGTGCCACGCGACCAGGTCGTTGCGCGTGATGCCGTTGATGGTCGTCTCGGTCGGCTCCGCCACGATCGGCGAGTTGTCCCCGTAGACGAGGCGCTGGAACGTCCGGCTGGCCACCTGGCTGATGTTCCGGTTGCGGTTCCGGATCCCGGGCAGCATCGCCTGCTTCTCGCGCTGGAGGCGGTCCTCCGGGAACGCCGGGTTGTTCAGCAGGTCCATCCAGATCTTCAGCCCCTCGTCCACGTGACGGATGTGCAGCGGCAGCGACGTCGCCGTCACGGTGCCCGCCAGGAAGTCCATCCGCTCGTTGATCTGGTCGGCGGTCATCGTCGTCGTGCCGCCCGAGCGCACGATGGAGCCGGTCAGGGCGTCCACGCCGAGCTTGTCGAGAGGCTCGAGGAAGGAGCGCCCGCCGCCGGCCCCGCCGCCCGCCGGGCTGCGCCGGTCATGCCGGCCCGCCCGCCGCGGCCCATCCCGCCGCCGCCGCCGCCCGAAATCACGGGCGACAGGATGGTGGCCTCGAACCACGGGAATCTCGTGATCTTCGGCGATGTAGACGACAAGTCCGTTCGACAGGACGTCCGGAACTCGGCCGCCTTCGGCGGCTTGAAATCGAGCGGCGGGATACTTGAACTGATCGGGACGCGGTCCCTTGGCCGCCGCCCCGGCCTGCGCGGCAGGCTTGGCCGTTGCGGTCTGTGCCAGCAGCGACTGGGACGCGATGAGGCACCCCAGTGCGCCGACCAGCATGATCGCCGAAAGTCGCTTCAGCATGGTCATGGTCATTTCCTCGGTGCGGGGTCCTATCGCTCGCGGTGCATCACGCCCGTGACGCTGTTGTCACGGTTCAGGTATTTCTTCGCCACGCGCATCATGTCGGCGGCGGTCACCGCCATCCGCTGGTTGTACTCGTCCTCGATGTGCTGCCACCGGTAGGCCACTTCCATCCGGGCCAGCGTGCCGGCGATGCCCGTGCCCGCCAGGCTTTGCAGGTACGCGGCCTCGACGGAGTTCTTGATGCGCTGCAGCAGCTGCGGGTCCGCCGGCGTCGTCTTGGCGTCCTCGATGTACATCCAGAGTTCCTGCTCGAGGGTGTCGAGCGGGACGGCGGTGGTCTCGGCCTGCGTCTCGCGGGGCGTGCCGACACGCGGAACGCGCCCTCGTACATCTGGTTCTGGGCGCTCGCGCCGACCCTGGACGCGTGCGGCATCTTGCTGTTCACCAGGTCCATGTACATCTTGCCCGGTCCGCGCGCTCATCACGCGGCCCAGCATGTAGAGCGGCGCCGCGTCGTCGTGCCAGATCGGCGGGATGTGGAACATGATCGACACGGTCGGGCGTGGTGGCGGCGCGCCCGATGACGCGCTTCTCGATGTACGGCGTCTTGAAGCTCGGGCCGTTGGTCTTCCTGTAGTACTCCGAGTACGGCTCTTCGGTCCGCACGCGCGGCGACGGGCCCTTCGACTTGAGCGCGCCGAAGTACTTCGTGATGAGCGGCATCACGACCTTCTCATCCACGTCGCCGGCCAGCACGAGCGTCGCGTTGTCGGGCCGGTAGTACTTTTCGCGGTATTCAATCATCTCCTGCTTCGTGATCCGGCTGACGTCCGACATCCAGCCCACGACCGGGTTCGCGTACGGGCTCGCCGCATAGAACGTCGCGTTGAGCTGCTCCTGGAAGAACGACCCCGGGCTGTTCTCGCTCATCCGGCGCTCCTCGGTGATGACGTCGCGCTCGGAGTAGAACTCGCGGAACACCGGGTTGGCCATCCGGTCGGCTTCCAGGGCGAGGTAGAGCTCGATCTTGTTCTTCGGCAGCGTGACGTAGTACTGCGTCATCTCCTGCCCGGTGGACGCGTTCAGGCCCGTGCCGCCCGCTTCCTGGTACGCGCTCCAGATTTCCTCGCTGACGATGGTCTCGGCCTTCTGCCTGTTCAGGAGGTCACTCGCCTGCTTCTTCCACTCGACGATCTTCGCGTCGTCGCGGCCCTTGACCTTCGCTTCCTCGGCCGCGATCTGCGCGAAGAGCGCGTCGATCTGGCGGTCGAACTCCAGGTCCTTCTGGAGCGTCCCGGGCTTGATGCCCATGGAGTAGGTGCCCTTGAACATCATGTGCTCGTGGAAAGTGCGAGACGCCGGTGATGCCCGGGGGCTCGTTGACCGCCCCGACCCGGTAGGCCAGGATGCAGTTGATCAGCGGGGCGTCCGGGCGCTTGACCATCAGCACCTTGAGGCCGTTCGGCAGCGTCCGCTCGATGACCTGCCCCGTGAGGCTGACCTCCTGCGCGGCGCCGGCACGGGCCAGACGACCGCCAGCAGGAGGAGGCCGAGACAGACGAAACGTCGATGTCTCATGTCCGCTTCTCCGTGGAATGGGCTGACGAGGAGTTACCGGTGCCGGGGGCCGTTCGTCGGTCAAAGGCGGCCCAGAATAGCACAGGCGCACGCGGCGCAAGCGAGTATGCTGGAAGCATGCCATTCTCGAAGTTCCCGCTTCATGCCGACCTCCTCCGCGGCGTCAAGGAACTGGGTTTTCAGCGCCCGACGCCGATCCAGGACCAGGCGATCCCGCCCGCCGCCGCCGGCAAGGACCTGCTGGCCTGCGCGATGACCGGCAGCGGCAAGACCGCCGCGTTCCTGCTGCCCATCCTCCACCGGGTGATGAACAAGCCGCGCGGCACGACGCGGGCGCTCATCCTGACGCCGACGCGCGAGCTGGCCGCCCAGATCCTGGCGCACCTCGAGGAACTCGCCGTGCACACCCCGGTCACGGGCGCGGCGGTGTACGGCGGCGTGGGGATGGGCCCGCAGGAGCACGCGTTCCGCAGCCGCGTCGACGTGATCGTCGCCACGCCCGGCCGCCTCCTCGATCATCTGCGCTTCCCCTACGCGCGCTTCACCGGGCTCGAGGTCCTCGTGCTCGACGAGGCCGACCGCATGCTCGACATGGGCTTCCTGCCCGACATCCGCCGCGTGCTGCGGCAGCTGCCCGCGAAGCGCCAGACGCTGTTCTTCAGCGCCACCATGCCGCGGGAAATCGCCACGCTCGCGCACGAGATGCTCAGGGAGCCGGTCACCATCAACCTCGAGCGGAAGTCGGCGCCGGCCATCGGCATCACACAGGCCATCTACCCGGTGGGCCGGGAATTGAAGTCGGCGCTGCTGGCCGAACTGGTGAAGCGCGACATCGTCGCCGACGCCATCGTCTTCACGCGGACCAAGCACCGCGCGAACAGGCTGGCGGACTACCTCGAGCGCCAGGGCATCTCGGTCGCGAAGATCCACGGCAATCGCAGCCAGAGCCAGCGGACGGCGGCGCTGCAGGGATTCAAGGCGGGCAAGTCGCGGATTCTCGTGGCCACCGACATCGTCGCCCGCGGCATCGACATCGAGGAACTGGGCCACGTCATCAACTTCGACGTGCCGCAGGACCCCGACGCCTACATCCATCGCGTCGGGCGGACGGCCAGGGCCGAGATGACCGGCGATGCCTTCACGCTCGTGTCGCCCGACGAAGAGCAGGACCTGCGCGCGATCGAGCGCGCCATCGGCAAGGCGCTCCCGCGCGTGACGCTGCCGGGGTTCGACTACGCGAAGAAGACCGAGGAGCGCCTCGAGATCCCGGTGCGAGAGCGCCTCGCGGCGGCGCGGGCCGCCCGGCGGCCGAGGCGCGACGATCCGCGAGGCCCGTCGGGCCCGCCCGCCGGCCGGGGCGCCCCGCGCATCGGACCGGCGGCCAGCGGAAGGAGGAACGGTTCCGCAGCATCCTGGACCGCCATGCGCCAGCGGCGCCGGGTCCCCGGAGCGGGCCGTCCGGGCGTCCAGGGCCGCGCCGAGGGCGCGGCTAATTCTCCGCCGCGTTAGACCAGAGCCGGCCGGCGAGACCCGGGTGCGAGGTGACGGCCTGCATGGCCTGATTCACCCAGCCGTCGCGGCTGGCGGCGTCCAGGCGGCAGTGCGAGATCTTCTTCTCCGCGAGCAGCGTGTCGACCAGCTGATCGATTGACCGCACGAAGAACTCGTCGGTGTCGCGCACGCCGTCCTCGGCGGCCGGCGCAATCATCGGCACCTTGACGAGGACGTCGTACGTCTTCATCCAGTGGTCGACGAACCGCTCGATGGCCTTCTGCCGCCCGCACGACAGGACCATGTACGCGTAGTTGTCGAGGACGCTGCGGTCACAGACGACGACGTCGTGAGCGCTGCCGGAGCGGATCTCCTCCGCCACCTGGGTCATGAGGATCCAGGTCTGCGCGTCGAGGGAGGTCTTGCGGTTGATGGGCAGGGGCGAGAGGCGCGCGACCTCCTTGACCATGTCCGCGTTGAAGCCCTGCCGCTTGAGGCCGGCCGTCACGTCGTAGCAGAGCGTGGTCTTCCCGGTGCCGTGGGTGCCGATGAACGCGAGCTTCATGCGATCGGGGTCTTCATCCAGGGCGCGGTGTTGTGGAAGTTCGTCACCACGCCGCCGGGGGGCACCAGCGCGTCGCACGCGAACCGCTCGTCCGCGGACAGCGACCAGTCGAGCACCGGCAACAGCTCGGACAACTGCTCCTCGGTCCGCGGGCCGACGATCGGCGCGGTGATGCCCGGCTGGTCCTTGCACCACAGGAGCGCCAGCTGGCCAGGCGTCCGGCCGTGCGAGCGGGCCAGGTCGGCGAACGCCCGCCCAACCTCGATGCCGCGCGGCGTGACGCGATCCGCGTAGATGTTCGCCTGGCCGGGCTGGCGCACCGCGCGCGAGTCGGCCGGCAGCGGGCCGTCCGCCGGGTACCGCCCGGCCAGCACGCCCTGAGCCAGCGGGGCCCACGGCAGCAGGGCGAGCCCGTAGCGCTGGGCGAGCGGGACCAGTTCGTTCTCGATGCGCCGATCCAGGAGATTGTACGGCGGCTGCTCGCTGACGTAGCGGGCGAGCCCGAGGCGCTCGCTCACGGCGAGCGCCTCCATCACCATCCAGGCCGGATGGGTCGAGCAGCCGACGTAGCGGACCTTGCCGGCGCGCACGAGATCGGTCAGCGCGCCGAGCGTCTCGTCGACCGGGATCTCGGGGCTGGGCCGGTGGACCTGGTAGAGGTCGATGTAGTCGGTGCCGAGCCGGCGCAGCGACGCGTCGCAGGCGCGCAGGATGTGCAGGCGCGAGTTGCCCTGATCGTTGGGACCGAGGCCGGTCCGCCCGTGGACCTTGGTGCCGAGGATCACCTTGTCGCGGCGGCCGGCCAGGGCCTTCCCGACGATGCGCTCCGAATCGCCCGCGTTGTAGACGTCGGCGGTATCGACGAAGTTGATGCCCGCGTCCAGCGCGGCGTGGACGATCCGGACCGCGTCGGCCTCGGCCGTGCCTCCGCCGAAATTCATCGCGCCGAGGCACAGCGGCGACACGCGCACGCCGGTCCGGCCCAGCAGTCGATGGTCCATGGCGTGCTCCACGTGAGACCGGGGTGAGACTCGCACGACCCGATGCGGCGGATGCGAATCTCCCTCCGGCCGCCTACCTGGCGGTCTTCTGCTCCCGCGCGGCGATCTTCTCCACGTCCCGCCAGACGCGCAGGAGGTTGCCGCCCCAGATCTTCGCGATGTCCTTCTCGGAGTAGCCGCGGCGAACGAGCTCCTCCGTCACGTTGGGCGCTTCCGACGCGTCGTTGAACCCGAGGATGCCGCCGCCGCCGTCGAAGTCGGTGCCGATGCCGACATGATCGATGCCCGCCACCTTCACGGCGTGGTCGAGATGATCGGCGAAGTCCTTCAGGGTGGCAGGCGGGAACTTCGCGTCGATCTCCTGCATGCGCTCCATGTACGCCGCGCGGCGCTTCTGCGCTTCCGCCTGCTGTTCCGGCGTCTGCGGCTGCGCGGGCGGACCGCCCATCCGGCCGCGCCCGCCGGGCTGCATGCCAATCTCTTCCCGCAGCTTTCGCACGGCCTCGGCGCGCTCCGGCGAGTCCGCTTTCAGGTACGACCCGAGCGCCACGATCTGCACGACGCCGCCGCCCTTCGCCACGGCCCGCAACTGCTCGTCGTCGAGGTTCCGGTCGACGTCATTGACGGCCTTGCAGCCCGAATGGGATGCGATGATCGGCGCCTTCGAGATCTTGATGACGTCCCAGAACGTCGTCGGCGCCGAGTGCGACACGTCCACCATCATCCCCAGACGGTTCATCTCGGCCACCACCTGCTTGCCGAACGCCGAGAGGCCGCCGCTGCGGGGCGGGTTCCGATCGCTCGACGAGTCGCCAATCTGGTTGTGCCCGCTGTGCGTGAGGGAGATGTAGCGGGCGCCGCGGTCGTAGAAGGCCTTCACGTTGGCGAGGTCCTCACCCACCGGATAGCCGTTCTCGACGCCGGTCATGACGATGCGCTTGCCGGTTCGCGCGAGCCGCTCGACCTCGTCCGGCGACACCGCGAAGGCGCACATCTCGGGCCGCGTCCTCTGCGTCAGCGTGTCCAGGGTGTCGAACTGCCGCATGGCCGAGTCGAACGCCGCCTTGTACGCCGCGGCATCGAACGCCTGCCGCTGCCCGACGAAGACGGCCAGGAACACGCCCTTCATCCCGCCCTGCTGCATCTTGACGAGATCGACCTTCTGCCCCGCGGTCAGCACCCCGTAGTCGCCGTTCCGCATGTCCACATGGGTGTCGAGCGTCAGCACCTTCGCGTGAATCGCGTCGGACTTCACGCGCAGCGGGTCCTTCGGGGCCGCGCCACCCTGCGCCCCGACGACCGCCGCCATGCACACCGCTGCCATTCCCGCGCCGGCCATCAGCTTCCGGCATGAGCAGGATTCTCCGGCACCCGCCGAACTCGCCGCGTACAATGCGCCACGCCGGCCCGATGGACCGGCGTGGCGCCCGGCATCACTGGCCTCAGCCCTGCAGGGCCTCGTGGACCTTGCCCACCATCTTGGCGCCCGGTACCAGCGTCTTGTCGCCCTCGTCCTTCCACTTGGACGGGCAGGCCTCGTTGGTCTTCCTCGACGAGGTAGATGTTGGCCTTGAACTTCCGCATCATCTCGTCGATGTTGCGGCCGAGGTTGTAGAAGTTCACTTCGCTGCCGAGCAGGGTGCCCTCGGGGTTGATGATGAACGTGCCGCGCAGCGTGCAGACGCCGGCGCCTCGTCGTACACGCCGAACATCCGGCCGACCTTGCCGGTCGGGTCGGCGCCCATCGGGTACTTGACCTTGGCGAGTTCCTTCTCGTGCTCGCGCCACGCGAGGTGCGTGAACTTGCGTGTCGGTGCTGACCGTGACCACGTCGCAGCCCATCTTGACGAACCGGTCGTGCTGCTCTGCCAGAGCAGCGAACTCGGTCGCTCAAACGAAGGTGAAGTCGGCCGGGATAGAAGAAGAGGATCGTCCAGCGCTTCTTCTCGATCTGCGACGCGAGCGAGAACGTGCCGAAGTCGCCTTTCGCGGGCTCGTAGGTCTCGAACTCGAAGTCCGGGCACCCGCTGCCCCAGCTTCAACGGCCGTCGTAGTCGGACAGTGTGACGGCCTCCTTCGACGGATGCAATCTCGCGAAATGCTATCATGGGCCTCGCACGCATGGAACCACTCGCGCACACCCTGGCGGGCGCCTGCCTCGCCGAAAGCGGCCTGAAGCGCCTCACGCCGCTGGCCACCTCGACGCTGCTCATCGCCGCCAACATCCCGGATCTCGACGGCGCGTGCTACCTCCACAGCGCCGACCTGGCGTTCGCGGTCCGGCGCGGCTGGACGCACGGCGTCCTGGCCATGGCCGTGCTCGCCGTGGCCGCTGACGGCCGCGATGCTGGCCGTTCGATCGGCGTCCTGCTGGCGCCGCGGCGTCCCGCGCGGCCCCGGCCCGCGGCCCCTGTTCCTGCTGGCGCTCTCGGCCTCGGCGACGCTCTCGCACCCGTTCCTCGACTGGCTGAACAACTACGGCGTCCGGCTGCTGATGCCGTTCTCGGACCGCTGGTTCTACGGCGACGCGCTGTTCATCGTCGACCCGTTGCTCTGGATGGTGCTGGGCGGCGCGGTGATGCTGGCGTGGACGACGCACACGCCCGGGCATGCTGACCTGGCGGCGGTCTCGGGCTCCGGGACGACGGCTGCTGCTGCTCTCGCCCCGCTGGTGCCCTGCTGGGCGCGCGTCGCCTGGCTGGCGGCGTCGCCGCCTGGGCGGCGGCCCGGGTGCGCGTGCGCGCGGCCGCGCTGGCCGGCCGTCGCCACCGGCGCGCTCGCGCTGGCCGGTCTCTACATCGGCGCGATGATCGCCGGGTCCCGGCTCGCCGAGCGGCAGGTGCGTGAGCTGGCCGCCGGCGCACGGCTGGGCCGTCGAGCAGGTGGCGGCGATGCCGGTGCCCGCCGAACCGCTGCGGCGGATGGTCATCGTGGTGGCCGCCGATCGATACCGGTTCGTGCCCGTCAACTGGTCCACGGGCCCGGAGCCGGGACGCGAGCCGACGGTGTTCGAACGGGGCGCGGAGGATCCCGCCGTCGAGGCCGCCCTCGCCGCGCCGTTCGTGCAGGGCGTGCGCCACTGGCTGCGGTTTCCGAGCTACGAGGTGACGCCGCTGCCGACGGCGGGTCCCGGGTGATCATCCGCGACGCGCGGTTCGCGATCGGGAGCCGCCCGGGTTCGGCGTCATCGCCATCGTCGACCTCGACGGCGCCCTCGACCGAGGCCCGGACCTCCGCTCACGAACTGAAGACGAGCGGTGTCATGACCCGTTCACGCGGCGCGGGCGTGCCGCCGTGCGCGGGTCATGACTCGGTCTCCGGTTCCCTACTGCTTCCGGACCGCCGTCCACGTGCCGGTGGCTTCGCCCTTGTTGTAGTCCACGACGCCGACGAGCTTGCCGTCCTGGAGCTGGCTCCCATCGTCACCGGTTCGCCGCTGGTGTACGGAATCCCAGTTGCAGGGCGCCGTCCTTCCAACTGCCGCTCGCGAGGGGCACCTTGCCCGCGGCGGAGGTCATGTCGCCGGCCACCGCCTCGCCGCTCAGCCGCAGTTCCATCGAGAAGGGCATGAGCTGGCCGGCGATATCGACCTCTCCAGCCCACGTCCCGCTCGATCGCATCGCCGGCATTGGCGACACGCCCTGCCCCGGGGCGGGCGAGCGAGAAGGGCCCGCTGTTGCCGCCGACCTCCCAGACGCCCTCATTCGGTCGCTCTGCAGCCGGCATCCGAGCGTCCCCGACCCGCCCTGGAAGTCGATGGTCATCGTCAGCTTGCCGTCGGCGAAGGCCGAGGCCACGACGGGAATCGGCCCCATCGATGACTGGATCACGCCACCGAGCCTGCCATCCTGGATCCTGAACGTCGCGCGCAGCGACACGTCTCCGTTAGGGGTCTGCGCGGTACCCTCCCACGCGCCGGCGTACGACTCCAGGGTCACCGGCTGTCCGGCCTGGCCTGCCGCTCCTCCCGGCAGCGCGAGGGCCGCCACCAGGGTCATCACCACCGCCACCACCGCCATGCGAAACATCCTCACCATTGCCGTTACCTCCAGAAACAGGACGTGCCGAGCGCGCCGCCGGCGATAAGTCGATATGTCTCCTCCCCTGTCCCGGGGTTGTACGTAATGAAATCACCCTTGTTAATTTGATCGTATGATAAAGTCATCGAATAGCCGTCTTTTGCTTCGATCTGGACACCCATGGAGGAGTTATCACCACCCGCCAATTTCACCAGGTCTGAAAGCAGAACGCCTTTATAAGGCAGGGGAGGAAAGATCTTTCCGGTGCTGCTTTTTAATCCAGCCTGACCTTCCACGGCAGGCATCATTTTTAGGTCATCCATTGTAAACGCAGCCGTGGAATCCCCGACCAGTGTGAGAACAACTTCTGCTTTTTCAGCTGGAGCTGCAATTGTTGGCGCTTCCACAGGAGCAACCACTGCAGGAGCGACCTGACAGGCAGCCAGAACTAACACAAAAAGAAGGGTCAATGTAATAGAAAATGTCTTTTTCATGGTTATCCTTTATATTTAGTTGTTTGTATGGGTACAATTATACAGTTAGTTTACTTTTCCAACTGGATTATGTCAAGAAAAAATCATCCCAATCAGCAATAAGATTACAGATAATTGGAAAATTAACCAAAACATCCGCCAATTCTTTTTCCCCCTATCGATCAGAGCATGGTAAGAAATCAGAATTTATAACGCCTTGGTCTGTGCCTTTACCCTCATTATTCTTAATACTCATAACGGGATCAGGCGTTAGTCCGCCAATGTAGTATCCCTATACAGTTCAATTAGCCTGAAAGAAAATAATTGAACCGGATATTCTTCGAAGCGTTAACCAGATTTCGAAGGTAGGTATCATCGAATTTGCTGTTGATGGAAACGTGTTCTTAATTACGTTCGCGGGATTATAAAATTTTGGGATTGAATTTCCGAAAGAAGTCAGTATCCAGAAATTATTATAAATTTATTGGACCGTGACAGAACCACCAGCAATTCGCCATAAACGACAGCTTTGGATAAATTCCGGCATGAACAGGTCCAGATCGGTGGTAGTTAAAAGAGCCTGCTCAAAACCTGTGACCGTTTTCAACAAACCTTCCCGCCGATGCTCATCCAATTCAGCCAGGGTTTCGTCGAGGAGTAATACGGGCATTTCACCGGTCTTTTCCCGCATCCATTGCATTTCCCCCAATTTGAGGGACTGTAATGCAGTGCGTATCTGGCCGCGCGACCCGAAATCTCCCAGGCTTTGCTTATTCACATGAAAGAGCAGATCATCCCGATGCGGACCTGTACTGGTCACACCGCGCGCAACATCCAACCTGCGGGTGTTTTGAAGTCGATGCAAAAAGACCTGTTCCAATTCCGGGACTGAAACACCCTCCCAATTGATTTCCATTCCATTTCCAGCAGTTGTAATATCTTTTCCATCAGAAGGGGAAAATGTTGGACGGTAAACCATTCCAAATAGCTCTCCCTGGCCAGTCAATCCGGCATGGATAGGTGCAGCAAGCATCTCTATCTCATGGACTGCCAAATTCCGGGATGCCATCATCCGGGCACCAAAACCAGCCAGCAATTTGTCCCAGTAATCCAATTGCGCGGCATCCCCACCTTTCTCTGAAATTAACTTCAAAAGTGCATTGCGGCGGGTAAGTGCCTGTTGATATTTGGTCAGATCATCCACATATCCCGGAATGACCTGGCATAAAGTCATGTTCAAATAACGGCGTCTTTCTTCCGGACCGTTATCTATAAAACGTGTCATCTGTGGTATGAAAACCACAGCATTAAATTCACGGATAGCCTGGGCAGCCGGTTTTTTTACCCCATTCAACAAAATCTCTTTGCGCAGCCTTTGGACCGAAGTTCCACCTGATGCTGCTGTGTTCTGCAGGATCAAGCGCAATTCCAGTGTGGAAGTCTTGCCGCCTTTCTCGTATTCACCAACGATGCGGGAAACTGGAATTTCATCGTCCCTGGCTGAGAAACTGACCACCTGGTTGTCCTGGGAAGTCTGAAAAGAAGTGAAAGCTGCCAGGAAATAGACTGCTTCAAGCAAGCTTGTTTTTCCCTGCGCATTATCACCTGCCAATACTACAATTCCGCCTGGAATATCCAAATCCAGGCGCGAGAAAGTTCTAAAATTCGTTAAGTGATAAGTGCGTTAGCCGCATCAGTCTTTGATAAACTCGACTTCTTCAGGTGTTGGTTTCCAAATCCGGGTGGCTCTATCGGTAAACAGGACACCATCCAGGTGATCGATCTCATGTTGAAATATGCGGGCAAGCCAATCGCTGAGTTTATACTTCACCGGTACTCCCCTTCTGTTCAACCCTTTCACCGTGATGCGTTTATACCGCTGAACATCTCCTGCCAACCCTGGAATGGATAAACAGGCTTCAATCCCAGTTTCTGTCTCTTCAGATTGCTGTACAATTTCCGGATTTGCTATTGTGAATAGGCGTTTCGGAACTTTTGGATCTTCATCATCCCCGTATTCAACAACGATAAAGCGAATGGATTCACCAATCTGTGGAGCAGCCAGGCCAACACCGGGAGCATCCCTCAGTGTCTCGATCATGTTATCCACCAGGGATTGGAATGAGGCGTCGAAATTGGTTACTTTATGAGCTTTTCTTCGCAAAACCTCATCAGGTACAAATTTTATTTCAAGTAATGCCATAAACAATATCCTTTACTGCGGTTATTGTTTATATTTTAACCGATAACTTCCTGGTCCGGGGAGAGCCGTTGGCTGCCAGTCGTTGTACGGTACTCATCCTGATGCCGGTGATAGGTGGCAATCCAATCCCCCACCCGTTCTCTTTCTTCATTGATCTCATCCGTTTTCTTTCGTTGCTGGCGCAATGCCATACTGGCGAAAAGGTCCTGTTGTACCCTGGATGGATCATAGACAAATTCAAACGTAAACATGCTTGTGCCAACTGCAACTGTCACAGTGCCAAAGTTCAGGAATAAGCCCATCAATCCGATACGTTTATATTCGATGGATAGGATATTATCCAATTGGGCGACTTTTTTGATTTCCTTCCCCAGGGGTTTTCGTTCGATATCAATGATCTGTTCCGGAGTGATCTGATAAGTATCGTTTCTCCAGTCCACATAATCATAGACCCACCAGGCAAGAACGCCCATCCAGACAAATGCTAAAAGCACCAGGGTTTCCAACATGGGAGTAAAGGTATACACATCCATCAGTCTGCCCAACCAGAGCAATAATCCGATGATGGCAGCCAAAGCAGGTTTCCAGGTTTTCTTTAATAATATGTACCAATGTTTACGGTAAGTCACAACCCCACCGCCTTCATAACGCACTTTGAAGAAATCAGCCCAGAAAGACTGCAGGAATCCCGGTTTCATAATCTCATCCACCTGGGTAAAATTGGTGCCTGTTGCACTTGCTGCCTGGTTTGGTTGAAGACGATTTCGAAGGGTTTCCTCCATCCGGACAATATCATCCTTCCGGCGATCCACTTTTGAGAAATTCCATTGTTGTTGGATAAGAGCGGCAACATCTTCCGGAGTTTCCACATCCGGCAGGATCAATGGTCCTGAAATCGTACGGACGACGATATTTCCATAACCAAGCATTCTCCCCATCTGAGACGTCTGGACATCGACAGATTGAAGCGTGGTCAATGGGGCTTCCTGTCGGCTGTCATAAAGAAATGCAACCCTTTCCAACCAGACGACTCTCAAGTTGGTAACAATGGAATAGTCGTTGGACCAATCAATCGCTTTCCAAATTCCCCATGCGGCAAGAAAGACACAGGTCAAAATGGAGAGGATCAGGAGACCTGCAGCACTGGTCAGTATTGAGTCAATAAATATCAGAGTCAGGAAGACCGTTATAAAAATGAGAAATGCCGGAAGGAATAGTGCACCAAACAGAAAAACGGGATGTTTTCTACCTGCAAAGAATACTTCTTCTCCGGGTTGAAGCCAGGTTAAATTCATTTTATCCGTCAAATTGAGGGATGTATTCAAAATTTGCATGTTGGATTCCAACAGTGGGAATTGATCCACAAGTGTACGTAGTTGCGGAGCAGTAATCCGGATAAGCATACTGGTTTTTAATACCAGGATATTAGATTTTAACTTTCCGCCGTTCAGACAATCCTCACCCCAATACGATCCTGACTCGAAGTTTTGGATAAACGATTCTTTTTTATGTTCAATCTGGGTTTGGCACACCTTACCAGAAAAAACTATCCACAGGGCATCGTTCTCTGCACCCTGGCAGCAAACCAGGTCACCACGGTTAATTTGAAAGAGCTCAACCGATTCTGTAACGGTAAGTAATTCTTCATCGGTTAACCCGAAGAAAAATTGGTTACTCTTTAGTACCGTTAAAATATCTTCTGCGTAATACTTGATCATCAGCCATAGATGTATTCCTTTTTCACTACCTGAAACGTGCATTATTTATACCAACCGGAAATGGCAGTTAATCTAAAAAAACAACGCCGGTTGAATACCGGCGTTGTTTTATAGATTTGATTGGATTAACTACGTAGTAATTGGATCTTCCACCTTTGCTGGAGTTTCCTTCACTTCTTTATGCTTTCGTTTTCGCTTTATGTTCTTCTGGTGAATGGAAGGTCAGTTCACCTTTCTCTTCATCCACATCGACGATCACTTTATCACCCAATTCATGTCTCTTTTCAAGCAAATGGATGGATAGAGGACTCTCGACAAATTTTTGCAGCGTTCGGCGTAATGGCCGGGCACCAAAGTTGGAATCATATCCGGTTTTAGCCAGCCATTCCGTAGCAGCTTTGGTCAGCTCAACATTCAACCCGTGTTCGAGCAATCGCCCTTGAATTTCTTTCATTTGCAGCTTAACGATTTTCTCCATTTGTTCCAGCGTTAATGGCGAGAACATGATCACTTCATCGATGCGATTTAGGAACTCTGGCCTAAAGGTACCTTTCAGCGCCTTTTCGATCTTTTCCTCAGCATCCCGCTCCTCGTCTGATACCTTCTTTTGTAAAAATCCCAGGCTGCCGCCCCTGCGGACGAATTCAGTTCCCAGGTTGCTGGTCATGATCAGGACTGTGTTTCGGAAATCCACGGTTCTACCCTGCCCGTCAGTCAACCGGCCGTCATCAAGGATCTGTAAAAGCGAATTCCATACTTCAGGATGTGCTTTTTCGACTTCATCAAAGAGAATGACCCGGTACGGACGCCTTCTTACGGCTTCTGTGAGTTGACCGCCTTCTTCATAACCAACATATCCGGGAGGTGCACCAAATAGACGGGACACAGAGTGCTGTTCCCGGTATTCACTCATATCGATCCGCACCATGGATTCTTCGTCATCGAACATAAATTCAGCGAGGGCTCTGGCAAGCTCTGTTTTGCCTACCCCGGACGGCCCAATGAAAATAAACGAACCGATCGGCCTCCGCGGGTCTGCCATACCGGAACGTGCCCGTCGAATGGCATCCGCAACAGCATGGATGGCTTCTTCCTGACCAATGATCCGCTCTGATAACCGTTCTTCCATGTGGAGCAATTTTTGTGCTTCTGTTTCCATCATCTGTGAAACCGGAATTCCAGTCCACTGGTGGATAACTTCAGCGATATCGTTTACATCCACGACTTCATCCAACTTGTGTTCTGCTTCCCATACGTCACGTTTTTCTTTAAATTCACCTTCCAACTTTAAGTCGATCTGCTTTTTTACGGGCAGCTCTTTCATAATCGCGTTCCTGTCCGGCCTGTTCTTCTTCAACTTTCAATTTATCTAGTTCTGTTTTTATCTCTTTCAGCTCCGGCGGTAGAGAATATAAAGCTACGCGCAATTTGGCGGCTGCCTCATCCATCAGATCGATCGCTTTATCAGGCAAGTGACGGTCGGTCACATAACGGAAAGATAAGCGGACCGCTTCTTCCAGCGCTTTGTCCAAAAAATGTACTTTATGGTGGGCTTCGTATTTGTCCCGTAAACCCATCAGCATTTTGATCGTATCTTCCACTGAAGGTTCATCTACAAAAACAGGTGCAAAGCGCCTTTCCAGTGCTGCGTCTTTTTCAATATGCTTATGATATTCATCCAGGGTAGTAGCACCAACACACTGCAGATCACCTCTCGCCAGCGCTGGTTTGAACATGTTGCTTGCATCCATGGCGCCCTGTGCAGCTCCTGCACCGACCACGGTGTGCAATTCATCGATGAACAGAATGATCTCACCTTCAGACTTCTGGATCTCTTCGATCGCAGCCTTTAATCGCTCTTCAAATTCACCACGGAAACGTGATCCCGCGATCATGGCTCCAAGGTCGAGGGAGACAACCCGCTTTCCCTGCAATATTTCAGGTACATCATTGGCAGCTATTTTTTGCGCCAACCCTTCCACGATGGCTGTCTTACCCACACCAGCTTCACCGATAAGAACCGGATTATTTTTGGTCCTGCGTGAAAGGATCTGCATCACCCGTTTGATCTCATTATCACGACCAATTACCGGGTCAAGTTTACCTTCACGGGATGCCTGGGTGAGATCCCGGGAATATTTCTCAAGTGTTCTGATATCTTGTCTCTGCCTGCGGATCAGTTACCCGCTGGCCACCCCGCATCTGCATGACTGAATCATACACACGGTCGCGCGTTAATCCCGATTCTTCGAGGATCCGGGATGCAACCGTATTCTTTTCTCCCAGAATGGCAAGAAAAATATGCTCAGTGGAGATATATTCGTCTTTCAGTTTATTGGCTTCTTCATTGGCGACATCAATGATCCTTTTTACCCGGGGAGTAATAAAGATCTGTCCTGCACCGCTTCCGAATATGTTTGCCTTGGGTGTATTCTTTAAGACATGGTCCAGCCTATCTGTCAGGTTAAGGGCATCCACCTTCAGCATTTCCAATATTTGGGTGACCACACCTTGAGGCTGTTCGATCAGCGCAAGAAGAATATGTTCCGTGTCGATCTGGTTATGCCCATATCTTTGGATCAATTCAGCAGCCCGTTGAGCTGCTTCCTGTGCTCTCTCTGTAAATCTATCAAATCTCATCATAGGATTTCTGTCCTTTTAGTTGCATTGCTGTATCAGGATTATAACATCCGTAATCTATTAAATTTATCAGAGATGTATTAGATTTATGTTGGATATAAGATAATTTTATACCAATTTGCATTATGCACATAATGCGTGTAATACAATCATCCTGTCTGATATATAATTATTGCTACGTATGACTCCCTCTGATCTGTTAAACATCTATTCATCTGATTCGCATATACGCCCGGTGGATATTCGTAAAGACCTGGACGATATTGCAAACTTGATCGATCTGTGCTTTTCTGAAACCATGGATGAGGATGGGAGGGCATATTTACGTCAGCTTCGAAAGTCTGCCGAAGAAGCTAAAAGGTTGGGATGGGCAGTTGGATTAGTCGAAGAGAATGTAATTCCGATATCCGGATTTGTTTGGGTCGAAAATGATCGGATCATTGGGAACCTGACCTTGATCCCAATGCAAAAGCAGGATAAACCAATTCACCTTGTGGCAAATGTCGCTGTCTTACCCGAATACCGTCGTGCTGGAATTGGAAAAAAACTGACACAAGCAGCCATAGATTATGTACAGGATAAGAAAAGTGGGTCAATTTGGCTGCAGGTAAGAGATGATAATATAGCTGCAGAACAGCTCTACCGAAATCTGGGTTTTGTCGAAAGGGCACGGCGGACGACTTGGCATAGCTATACAGGCGACCCAAAACCTGCAGTGATCCCCGGTTATGATATCACTTCCTGCTGGCCTGTAGATTGGCAGAAAGAAATTCAATACCTGGAAAATATCTACCCGCCAATAGTACAATGGAATCTTCCGGTAAATTTCTTGAAATTCAAACCGACATTCCTGTCACAGGTCGCAAAAGTGCTTTTGGGTGAGTCTTATCGAAATTGGGCTCTCAGGAAAAACGGAGAATTAATCGGAGTACTGATCTGGGAAGAAGCACGAACCTGGGCCGATAATTTATGGGTTGGATGCAAGCCTGAATATAAAGAAACCGTATTGAATATTCTTTTACCGCATGCAATGAGCATTTTAAACCGGAAACAACCTCAAGCATTAAATTATCCCGCCGGAGAAGTTGAACAAGTCTTTTCCCGTTATGGATTTCAAAAACATATCACCTTGATCTGGATGGAGTTGGTAGAATTGAAACAAAATAATTCTCATATACTTGCAAGTATATGAAGAGACACCTTAAGCAAAAAACCGGATCCAGAATATTTTCTGGTCCGGTATTTTTTTCAAATTCTTGATGAATTTATTTCTTGTCTGCGTCTTTGATCAACAGCCTGGTAAGATCCAGAAATTCAACCCATTCTTCTTTAAAGAAATGCAGGGTCACGTTATTTAATTCGAGGTGGTAGGTGGTTTCACCATCTGCTTCTTCTGCCATCCATGCCAGGTAGTTTTCGGTTTCTACCATAGTGTTTGTTTTCGGGTCGTGATTTTCAGCCATCATTAGCTCCTTTAATATTAGTTAACCTCATTATCCCACAGTTCTGAAGAATTGGACTAGAAATCACCCTTCATCAAGGATTTTATATCAAATCACCGGTCCAATTTTCATTATTCTGGATAAACTTATAGATTATTAGAGGTAGGAGATTGAAAAGATGAATATTTGAAAATACAAATATTCACTTACCTTTTTTGGAAGACTAATTTTTCCACGCTTATATAAAGCCTCCCATATTCTACAAAGCCATAATACCAGAGGCGATTGCGGTCCCGGGGTCTCTTCCTCCTCCAGGCCTTCCCACGGGTCCAGATCGAAAAGTTTTCGCACTGTGTAGCGCAGGAATAATTTCAAGGTGGCTACAACCGGTGAAGCCAAAACAATACCTATGAAACCGATCAGGTTGGCGAGGATGAGAGCTGCTACCAACACAGCAGCGGGATGGATCTTTAATGCCCGAGCCAGGATGCGGGTGGCTACAAGATTATCCAGCAGAATATCGGTAAGTAATGAGACTCCAATCACAATGATGGTATAGATCAATGGATTAATACCGAAAGGATGGCTGCTTTGGAAATAGCTGACCAATCCAAATGTCGTCCAGGCTATCCCGGGACCAACATAAGGGACAAAACGTGCAAACCCCGCCAATAATGCCAATCCCAAGTGTATATCGAACACCCAGAATGGATAACAAAATCGTATATACGAGAAAGTCAGCATGATAATTAAGAACTGACCGCGAACGAATGCATTCCAAATTCGTCCAAGTTCAGCAGACATGCGCCGCAAATCCGCTGTAATTCCCGGTAGATTTATGTTAAAAATCTTCCCGATATACCGCCCGATTCAACCAGGATAAAGTAGGATACCAGCAAGACAAAGAACAGCCAGCCGATTACTTCAGCTGCACCTCCGGCGATCAATCCAACCAGGGAACCCATTTTGCCCAGAAGTGGCTGGATTGCATTGAGGATTTGATTTCCAATATTACTCAATCCATATTGTGAAAGGTCAATCTTAAGCGTACCGATCTCAATGACTTTGGTCGAGATCGAATTTAAAAAGTCAGGAAGTAATACCAGGGATTTTTCGATAAATGAAATCAGACTCTGGATCTGTTGAGCCAAAGCCACTCCACCCCAGGTTAATAAACCAATCAGGATCAATATCAATATCAGGTAAAGCAGGGTGACAGTAACTTGCCATTTAAGTTTAAATTTGCGAGAGAGCCTGGCCGCTATAGGGTAAATAAGATAGGCAAGTATAAAAGTGATCAGCAATGGCCCGATGATATTCCTGAAGCGCATCACCAAAACTATAAGAATAGCAGCCAGAGTAAGGGAAACGACCAGTTTGGTTCCCGACGGCCACCGGGGTGAGAGCGATTCATTGTTCAAAGGTTCATTCATTTTTTAGAGATCCATTCCCAAATATACGCAATTGAAGCTATGTGTTTAATTGCCGGGTTCCACATAGCTTCAATGAATTTAAGTAAGATTATTGGCAGTTTGGTATGAAAGGTAATTCACACCACAGGAAATTGGCATCGATATACCATACCACACCAATGCATACGCAAATAATTAGTAAAATTGCAACTAAAATCAGGATCAGGGTTAATCTGGGCAATGATTTCTTGGGTTGGACAGGCTGCCTGGGTGAACTTGTGATGAATGGTTCAGGGACCGGTTCAGCATAAACTGGAGCAGTCGTTTTCCTGGGTTTGGGAGGCGGAGGAGGAGTATTTACCGGTGCAACCATCGTTGCGTCAGGGTCAAATGCTGGTTGTCGGTCAAAAACCAGGGAAATGTGTTCTCCCAGATTAATGATCTCACCAGCTTGTAATATATGGGGACCCATCAGGCGCTGTCCGTTGATGATCGTGCCATTCGTCGAACCGAGATCTTCGAATACATAACCTTCCGGTTGGAGTTTGATGGTGGCATGATGCCGTGAGACTTCAGCATCATTGATCAATATATCACTATTAGGATCGCGTCCAATAATGATATCCTGTTTCATAATAGGATAAACTTTTCCTGGATTGGGACCAGATCTTACTACCAGTTGAAAACTTTGTCCTGCCATATTTTCCTCCTTATTTCATCATTAAACAAAGTGTACTGATTTTTTGAAGGCTGTCAATCACTAGCTTATTAATCTTACTAATTACTAGGTTTGAAGCTCAACTCCATCAAAAAGATCCTGTAGATGGGTGTTCTTTCGCGGATCCGGATAGGCCTGCATGAACAATTCGTTCACCTGGAATGTATTTCCTTAACCACGCTTGAACTCCGGTCGCTACTTTTGCTCCGCCCTGGCTGACATGGCAGGCGGCTGCCCGATCCCGAATATCACGAACAGGCTGGTAATTAATGCTGGCATGAATTGGAAAATTCTCATTTGCAATGGATACCAGGTCAATGTCTCTATTTGATCCAAATTTTCGGGGATTTTTCCCTGATAACCGTAATAGAAATACTGCTGACTTTAGGAAGGCGCGGGGGATGGTATGAAAAAATAGTCTCTGTGGACGATGTGGCAATAGTCCATCAGGATCGACAAATCCTGGGTCAGATGCGAGTTTAAATGCCTCCACTGTTGCGAGTTGGATGGCAATGTGGTCCGGATGGCGATAACCGCCGATCGGATCAAACGTAAGAACCACCTGCGGTTTCAACTTTCGGATAAATAGGGCAACTTTTTTCGCAACCTCTTCAATGGGCGCTGCTGCCAATGCCTGCGGGTGTGTGTTATCTAATGAACCTGGCATACCCAAATCCCGATAATCCAGGAAGTAAACATCCTTCAAACCCAGGACCCCTGCTGCACAACGCAGCTCTTCTTCACGGACTTCGCCAATCGAGGAGTGACCTTTCATGAGTTCCGGGTCCATGCCGCCCACTTCTCCACGGGTGGCACAGATCAGGTAAACATCGACACCTTTTTTGGCATAATAAGCAAGGGTTCCACCCATCCCGAATGTTTCATCATCCGGATGAGCCAGGACGGAAAGGATGACTGGTTTACTTGGCTGATCTACCATTAATTCTGACCTTTCTGCACATTAATACTGAACCAAATTCTTATCAATTCGATCTGCCCAGGCGTTAATGCCTCCACGTAAGTTATAGACATTTTTATATCCTGCTTTTCGTAATACTTCCCCGGCTGTCACAGATCGAATTCCATTGCGACAGAAAACCACAACATCTTGATTGGCCGGCAACTGGTCGAGGTGATCCTCCAGGTCAAGCAAAGGAATATCCACAGTATCAGCCAGTTTGGAAATATCCCGTTCAAAATCTTCGCGCACATCCAAAAGAATAGGTTTTGGGTTTGCCTCTAACAATTGAACAAGGATTTCCGGCTCCACATCCCACTCAGTGCGTGCGATTCCGGTTTCATCAAAAATCGTTGAGTGGCACCAGGCTTCATAATCGATCAATTCTCGAATTGTAGGAGCTTCGCCACAAATCGGGCAGGCTGGCCGTTTCCGAATTTTAACCGTCTCCACACTCATATCCAATGCATCGAACAAAAGCAGTCGCCCGACTAATGGATTGCCGATACCTGTGATCAATTTGATCGTTTCAGCCGCCTGGATCGATCCGATAATTCCCGGTAATACACCCATCACCCCGGCAGTCGAACAGGATGGAATGGCATCCGGTGGAGGTGGTTCTGGGAATAAGCAGCGATAACATGGTCCATTTTCTGAGCCAAAAACACTTACCTGCCCCTCAAATCGGAAGATCGACCCATAGATATACAACCGGTGGGTCAATACAGCTAGGTCATTTAGCAAATATCGGGTGGGAATATTATCCGTCCCATCCACGATGATGTCGTATCCTTCAGAGATTTTCCTGGCGTTGTCCGAGTTGAATAATACCGGCAATGGATTCACTTCGATCTCCGGATTAAGATCTGACAGCCGTTTGGCAGCAGACACTGCCTTCAGTACCCCTTCATGCTGCACATCGTGGATCACCTGGCGCTGCAGGTTGGATAGTTCCACCTTGTCGTAGTCAACCAACCCGATTTTTCCAACACCGGCAGCTGCCAAATATAATGCTACGGGGGAACCCAAACCACCCAGTCCAACGATCAATACCGATGAAGCTTTCAGTTTCTGTTGACCCCGCATATTGATCTGGGGTAACAAAAGGTGCCGCGAATAGCGATTGAGCTCGCTTTGGGATAAAGGAGGTAGTTCCATCCTAACCTCCAGCAATGCTTGGAACCAGGGTGACTACATCCTCAGGGGTGAGTTTGGTATCAAGGACCCCGATTCTGGGGAATTTCTTCGCCATGCAGGAACAGATGCACGAAAACATTCAGATTCCCTTTTTTATTTATCAAGTGCGGTTTCAATGAAGGATACTGAAGGGCTAGATCATCTATCATCTCTCTGACTGTTCCGCCTGAGAGTTTCAAGTGTGATTCACCTGCAGTGTATGATTGTAATGGCTGGGGAATTTTTAAGGTTGGCATGATTAATTTTATCATGGTAATTTCGAGGTTGTGTCTTTATTGAGTTCAATAATCATACAATATGGCCTTGAGAGATTACCCACCAGAGGCAGTTGGTACGAACGTGATGCGGTCATCAGCATTCACAGGAGTATCCAAACCCTGACGGGTAAACACTTCATCCTGATTAATATAGATCAAAACATTTGCTGAAAGGATCCCCCAGTGAGTATAAAAATGCGGCCGCAGATCTGGATACTGTCCAAATATATTTTCCATTACTGCACCAACTGTTCCACCCTCCACATCAACTTCTGTTTTCCAATCAGTGAAAGGTTGAAAATAAGATGGGATCTTTACCTTCATTTGGATCATAACAGTGATTAACTCCATTCGATATCTAATTCTTATCCTAACAATTTGGGAATATTTGTCAAGGTTTTTGATTATGGTTACAATTGACCTATGAATATCATCCTGACGCATGAACAGGCAGATTTTGATGCAGTCGCCGCACTCCTGGCAGCTTCGCTTATCCAGGGTTCCGATATTCCTGTTCTACCCAGGAAAATGAATCGCAACGTGCATTCGTTTTTAGCCCTTTATGCGGATGAACTTCCGTTCATTGATGTCCGTGATCTCCCCACAGAAGAAATTTCTCAAGTTACACTTGTCGATACTCAGGCTTTGGTTACATTAAAAGGAACAACTCGAAAGACACGCATTTCAGTGATCGACCACCATCACCAAAAAGAGAATGTCGATCCATCCTGGTCAATAAAACTGGAACAGGTGGGAGCAATAACCACCGTCCTGACCGAGATCATCCAGGATCAGAACATACCATTAACCCCCACTCAGGCAAATTTGTTATTGCTTGGGATCTATGAAGATACAGGTTCATTAAGTTATATCTCCACCACAGCCAGGGATATCAGGAGCGCGGCTTATCTCATGGAGCAGGGAGCCAGTCTAAAAATCGCTTCCAATTACCTGAATTCTCCTCTTTCCGATGAACAAAAAGCTGTCTATGAACAACTTCTCGCGAACGCTCAAACCGAGATCATTCATGGGCAGAGGATCATCATTTCAACAGCTGAAGCAACCAGCCTGTTGGAAGAGATCTCAAGTATCGCGCATAAAATGCGTGATCTATTGGACCCGGATGGATTGATTATTGTTGTCTCCACTGAGGAAGGTTATCGCTTGGTTCTTCGTTCCACCACCGATATGATCAACGTCGCCCCGATTGCAGCCCACTTTGGTGGCGGCGGCCACGAACGCGCCGCTGCTGCACTTGTGCGCCGGCCTTCAGGTTTTGGTTACACAAAAGATGTGGAAGAACTACGCAGGATAAATGCGGAATTAAAGAATGTACTGGCAGCCAATATTCGCCCGCCATTAACAGTGAAACAGATCATGTCACGAAAACCAAGGCTGATCCCGTCCACCATTCCTGCTGTGGAAGCATTGAAACTGATGCAAAAGTATGGATATGAAGGCTTCCCTGTGGTGGACAATAATAAAGTCGTCGGTCTGCTCACCCGCCGGTCAGTGGATCGGGCATTGGCACATAAACTAAACCTCAATGCATCCAGCTTGATGGAAGCAGGAGATGTGACTGTTACTCCGACTGATTCGATCGATCACCTGCAGGCAGTAATGACAGAAAAAGGTTGGGGGCAGATCCCTGTTTTTGACCCTGACAAAAACGAAATTGTGGGTATCGTCACCCGTACCGACCTGTTAAAAACCCTCTCAGCTCAACAGCCCCGTCAACGATCGCACCACCTGGCAGCAAAATTGGAAGCTGCCCTGCCACGCGAGCGCCTTTTATTGTTGAAGGCAGTTGCTGAAGAAGCCTCGCTGCACCAGATGGCAATCTACATCGTGGGTGGTTTCGTCCGCGACCTGATCCTGGATCGTCCCGGATTGGATTTTGATATGGTGGTTGAAGGTGATGCCATCACTCTTGCCAAATCTCTGGTGGAAAAGTTTGGCGGCCGTCTGGTTTGTCACACCCGATTTGGGACTGCAAAATGGTATTTGGACCGTACTTCCACCAAACTGACAGGTTTGATCCCAGCATCAAATGAAATTCCATTAAACCAAGATAATTTTCCGGCCAGCCTGGACCTCATTACTGCGCGGACAGAATTCTACGATCATCCAACCGCATTACCCACTATAGAACGTTCAAGTATCAAGTTGGACCTGCACCGCCGTGATTTCACGATCAACACCATGGCAGTCCGCCTGGATGGCAAGCATTATGGTGAGCTATTGGATCATTGGGGCGGTTACAATGACCTGAAAAAAGGCATCATCCGTGTCCTCCATTCCTTATCCTTCATCGATGATCCAACCCGGGTCATCCGGGCAGTAAGGTTTGAACAGCGTTTTCATTTCAAGATTGAAGAGAGAACCCAGGAATTGATGCTGGAGGCTGCCGGTCAGTTAAGGACGATCACCGGCGAACGCATCCGGCACGAGCTTGACCTGGTTTTTTCAGAAGAAAAAGCCGGTCAGATTCTGCAGCGATTGGAAGCACTGGATCAGCTGTGCAGCATTCATCCGGTACTACATTGGCGACGTGAAGATTTTGATCTCCTGGCAAAGGTGTTTGCTGATCCAATTCAAGTGAAATGGGAGCTTTCAGAAAAGATGTGGGGTTATCCACTTCGCAGGGTACTGGGTTATACATTCTGGTTGATGAATCTCCCCGAGGCTGATATCAGGTCGGCCACACACCGGCTGCGTATTCCCGGAAATATGGAAAAAGTGATCCTGCAAGCTCGCTGGTTGTCAGAGAAAATTCACGGACTCACAACCAGCTTCCATCAGAAATCACAGAATTCATGAACGGAATAAATCCGGCAGCCATATTGTGTGCGTATGCCAGAATTGCCGAAGTAGCTGAAAGAACGACCATCGAAAGATATATGTCTGAATGGCGAAATATTCAACCCGGGATCGATGGTGAATATCTTGCTTCGATTGGTTTACCTCCAGGACCATTGTATAAAACCATTTTGGAAAATTTAAAAGCTGGCTGGTTGGATGGTAAAATTCACGATAGTGCTGAAGAATTGGAATACATCAACGAAATAATGAAAACCAAAAACGTTATAGAAAATGGATCTACCAAATAAAACCAGGCCAAATCTTCAATTAGAAGAGATAATAATCCGGCAGCTGATCGAATCTGATCTGCCCCTGCTGGAATGGGACGGAGAATATAGCCATTATCGCCGTTTATACCAGGATGCTTACAATCAAACCTTTGAAGATCGCGTTGTCATGTGGGTGGCACTCTCAGCAACAAATGAAATGATCGGGCAGTTATTTGTCCAACTTAATTCGATCCAGATCGATCTGGCTGATGGATTTTACCGGGCTTACATGCTCGGATTCCGTGTCAAACCGGAATTTCGAAGCAGGGGAATTGGAACCCTGCTCCTGCTGCAAGCGGAAAATGATCTGCTTGCAAGAAAATTTCAAAGGGTGTGCCTTAACGTGGTAAAAACCAACTGGCGTGCCCGGAAATTATACGAAAGAAATGGTTATCATGTCCTCTTTGCGGATCCCGGGGAATGGTCTTACCAGGATAACCTGGGTGCATGGCATGATGTTAAAGAAGCAGCCTGGCGGATGGAGAAATCCCTGGTGGATGTCCCTCCAACACAATCATCAAAATAAAAAGAGGAAAGGATGAAAATCCTTTCCTCTTTATCATTAACCTCTTGAAGATTATTCTTCTTTTTTGGCAGCCAGATCTTTCTGGCGGGCAGCAACAATTTCTGATGTGATGTGAGCTGGAACGACCTCATAATGGTCAAATTCCATCTCAAAAATTCCACGGCCACCGGTCATCGAGCGAAGCTGGGTGGTATAGCGCAGCATTTCTACCAGGGGAACATGGGCGTTTACAATCGAATGGCCTTTTTCGGTATTCATACCTTGAACCCGGGCGCGGCGGGTATTGAGATCGCCTAGAATATCACCCATATTTTCTTCAGGGACGGTGATTTTCACCAGCATGATCGGCTCATTCAATACAGGACTGGCATCCTTGAATGCAAGTTTGAACGCTTCGCGTCCGGCAATTTCGAATGCGATCGGTTTGGAATCGACCGGATGCTCTTTTCCGTCAAAAACGGAGACTTTGACGCGCTGCACCGGGTAACCGGCGATAACGCCTTCTTTAATACGGTCCGGATGCCTTTTTCAATGGCCGGCATGTAGCTGGATGATACCGAGCCGCCGAAAACGTCATTCACAAATTCAAAATCTGAGTCTGTTAGTGGTTCAATACGCAGTGAAACTTCACCAAACTGTCCAGATCCACCGGATTGCTTCTTGTGGCGGTACATGGCCTGGGCTTTTTTATTGATGGTCTCCGTGTATGGAACTTTTGGCGCCTCAGTCAGGAAACCCACCTGGAATTTAGCTTCGGCACGACGGATGGCAACATCGATATGCTGATCACCCATTCCCTGTAAAATGGTCTGGGAGGTGGCATGTTCCTGGTGCCATGAGAGTGTTAGGTCTTCCTCGCACAGGCGGGTCAGGGTCGGGCTGATCTTGGTGGAATCTGCCATAGTCTTGGGCAGGATTGCTACCTGATAAAGCGCTTTCGGGTATTTAGGCATTTCCATGGTAATGGCATGCGCTTTATCACATAATACATTCCCGGTGGACGTCTCGCTCAGTTTTGCGACCAACCCAATATCACCGCTGTGGATGACTTTTACGTGGGTGCCTTCTTTACCACGCATCAACTGGAGGGTTCCAATGCGTTCTTCCATGTTTTTGGTACTGTTCCAGGCGCGGGAATCAGCGGACATCACGCCGGAATAGACGCGGAAATAGGTCTGTTTTCCGACAAAAGGATCAGCGGTGGTCTTCCAGGCGTAAGCTGCCAGGGGGCCGGAATCAGAGGCTTTTAGTTCAACTTCAGCATCCTTGCTGCCAAGAGCCGGTTGGATAATTTCAGCAGGAGAGGGCATTAACGTGATGATCGCATCCAGTAGTGGCTGCAATCCTATTTCATGGCCGCCGGCTGCGCAAAACACCGGAACAAAAGCTCCACTGCGAACAATGGCTTTCAAACCGGTGATCAGTTCCTTGTCGGTTAATTCTCCGCTCTCCAGGTATTTCTCGAGCAGGGAGTCTTCCCCTTCGGCTGCTGCTTCGGTCAGGTTTGTACGGGCTTCTTTGGCCGCATCTAAATATTCTGCGGGAATATCAACTACTGTTTTTCCATCACCTTTGTAGGCTTTCATCGTGATCAGATCGATCACACCTTGAAAGGCTAGTTTCTCTCCCCAGGGCAATTGGGCGGGGATAAGGCGTGACTCCACGTTCTTTTGAACTGAAGCTACGGCATCTTTGAAGTTTGCGTTTTCCCGGTCAACTTTGTTGACAACGAGAAATCGGGGAAGGTTGAATTGATCACAATATTTCCAGCCGACTTCGGTACCAACTTCATAACCTGATACTGAATCCACAAGGATAATTGCGCCATCCGCCACACGCAGGGCAGAGATGACCTCACCAACAAAGTCGGTGTAACCGGGTGTATCGAGGAAATTGATCTTGTGATTGTTATATTCTACGGGGAGGACAGAAGTGGAAAGCGAGATCCTTCTGCGTTTTTCTTCATCTTCAAAATCTGAAGCTGTGGTGCCGTCTTCAATTTTGCCCAGACGGGTGGTTGCGCCAGTAAAATGCAGGAATGCTTCTGCCAGCATTGTTTTTCCGGCACTGGAGTGTGAAACCAGGGCGATGTTTCTAATGAATTCAGTGGTGTATTCTTTCATTAATCGAACCTTCCTAGCTTTCGGATATTGGGTGTTGGTCTATTTTAAGGTATGAACGCTCTTTTGTAAACACTAAGCCCTCGAAAGGGGTGTTTTGGTCGACTTATCAACTATTCTACTCATCCCCAACTATCCTTCTTCTTCCTTTAAACCTATAATTCTTTGTATGGGTCGGCTCCTCCGCTATTTTTTCTTTTTCTTCTCATCCTTCGGTAAACCACGCTGGGATACAGGTATTTCCCCACCGGAATTGCTGGAATTCATTGCAGACCATGAACCCGGGCGTGCCCTGGATCTGGGCTGCGGGACGGGTACAAATGCCATTACCCTGGCTCAACACGGTTGGCAGGTGACAGGTGTCGATTTTATTCCACGCAGTATTCAACGCGCCAGGCAAAAAGCGAGCAAAGCCGGGGTTAATGCGAGTTCATCATTGATTTAGTCACCAATTTGACAGGGAATCATCGGCCCATTTCACCTGATCCTTGATATTGGCTGCTATCAGGGATTGCCCGCTGCAGATCGTGAACCATACCGGATGAATATCAAACGGCTGCTGGCGCCAGGAGGGTCGCTGCTCATGTACGGCTTTTACCACGATCCTGAACATGGTGTGGAACATGGATTAAGTGAACAGGATTTTGAAGCTTTTACGATTTTCCACAGGCTTACCGGCATTAAGGACAGCCCGGATAACCGCGGCCGTGCCTCCACCTGGCTGCATTACATGAGGTAATCGGGTATTATTGTAAAACAATGGTTGACGTAATTCAGCGGAGGTTAGATATGGCGGAGAAAAAATCCAAAAAACAAAAACCTGAACCGGAAGCCCATGCCGGCAAAGAGATGTCCAACAAAGAATACTACTCTGAATTAGAGAAGTTGGAGATCGAGCTGGTCAAGCTGCAGGAGTGGGTCAAGTTCAACGGGTTGAAGGTTGTGGTCCTGT
The DNA here is from genome assembly GCA_963709535.1 of uncultured Chloroflexia bacterium. GTDB lineage: Bacteria > Chloroflexota > Anaerolineae > Anaerolineales > Anaerolineaceae > PNON01. Next base: position 32,847 of record CAVPWY010000002.1, read on the forward strand.
TCGAAGGCCGCGATGCCGCCGGGAAGGGCGGCGCCATCAAGCGCATCACCGAAAGCTTGAATCCACGCTTTGCGCGGGTCGTTGCCCTGGGCACACCCACCGAAAAAGAGAAAACCCAGTGGTACTTTCAACGCTATGTGCAGCACCTTCCGGCTGCCGGCGAGATGGTATTCTTCGACCGCAGCTGGTACAACCGCGCCGGTGTGGAACACGTGATGGGATTTTGCTCCGACGAGGAATACCAGGAGTTCCTGCGCGCCTGCCCGGAGTTCGAACGCATGCTCATCCGCTCAGGGATCATCCTGATCAAGTACTGGTTCAGCGTCAGCAACGACGAACAGGAACGCCGCTTCCAGGACCGGATGAGCGATCCCACCAAGCGCTGGAAGCTCAGCCCGATGGATCTGGAATCCCGCGCCCACTGGGTGGAATACTCACGGGCCAAGGATGCCATGTTCTCATACACCGATACCAAGCAGAGCCCCTGGTACGTGGTCAATGCGGACGATAAAAAACGCGCCCGCCTGAACGTCATTGCCCACCTGCTCAGCCTCATCCCCTACAAAGACCTCACCCCCGAGCCGCTCAAACTGCCGCCCCGGCAGTCGGATTCAGGCTACATCCGCCCGCCACTCAGCGATCAGACTTTCGTCCCGGAAAAATACTAACCGTGCCAGGATTCGACCATTTTGGTTTTATTGCACCTCATTACGACCGGATGGCAAAACCTCAGCCGCCGTTGGACCTGTTGGAACACCTGAATTTAAACAGCCAATCGCATGTGCTGGATGTGGGCGGCGGGACGGGGCGGGTCGCCCAGACCCTGCTCCCCTACGCTGCCAGTGTTACCGTCGTTGACCTGTCTTACAAAATGCTGCTGGAAGCCAGGCTCAAACCGGGATTGAAATCTGCCATGGCCGCCAGCGAAGACCTGCCCTACCCGGCAGAGTCCTTTGATGCAATTATTATGGTGGATGCATTTCACCATGTCATCGACCAGCAGCAGACCCTGAATGAACTCTTCCGGGTGCTAAAACCCGGCGGGACGATCGTGGTGAAGGAACCGGATATCAAGACCTTTGCGGTCAAGCTGATCGCCATAGCTGAGAAGCTGTTATTGATGCGGACCCATATCATCTCAGGTGAGCAGATCGCCGGGATGTTTGCAGCCTGCTGTAAAGGTGCGCAGGTGTACCGGAAGGAATATACCGTTTGGGTGGTGGTGAAGAAATAGGTATGGAGGGTTGGTTACGTCTATTTGTCACAACCATAATTTACCTCTGGCAAATTCAAAGTACAAATTCTGCATAATGATCCTTAAATTACGTCATTACTGCGTTTTATCAGGAGTATGTATAATTAATTGTTAGCGACCCATATAATTCAAGGGGAACATTTTGCTAAGAACTCAAAGAACAATATCACCTCTTTTATATTTCATCCTAGTATCAAGTCTGACCAATCTCACATTTCTTATTGCCGGTATTGTTATCCTTGCCCTCTTCTTTGCTAATTATTCAAGCGTCGTTCTACAAATCATATATATTCTGCTGCTTTGGAAAGGGTTACTTGTTGGTCTTGTTTCTTGGCTTATACACAAGAAAGCGAACAACAAAGATTTTTTGGTGATGTTCATTGGAATGTATCTTGGTCGCTTTTTTGGAATCTTAATCGGGGGATTTCTGGGGGCTAAACTTTAAATTCGTTCAAACAGCCAGAAATCATCGGTATTATTGTCGGGGCATTGGCATTTTATTTTGCTGGTCGGTGGGTTGGCGCTAAGGTAAGCATCCAAATAGGCAGACAATTAGACAAGGTCTTCTTTATTAATGAAACACAAGAAGAAGGTAATATTCTATACATAAAATTTTCCAATAAATTTGCATCGTTGGCTTTTATTCTATATGGCGTGATTCTTCCATTAATGGTTGTAATTCTAGGATTGTTGATTAACTATATAAAAATTCCAATTATCTATCACACTGAACTTCTGCCAATTTCTCGCACTATAGTAATTGTGTTATCCACTTTATCAATTTGCTTACCCTGGCTATTTAAAATTGTTGGTTAAATAAATTTCAGGCGATGAAATCACCTCCGGAATCAGCTTTTTACTTGCTGGGATTGAGTTTTTCTATTATTCCAGTTTTTTTTGGATTCATCCTATTTATGGCCGTAGGCATTTCAATTATTGAGTTGTGCCTTTATGCTGTAGTGGGGTCCATTTCGGTAATAATATGGACCATGAACTATAAAGTAACTCTTAAGAAAACCGTAGGCTAGCGAAGAGTGCATTGAAAAAAAGGGCTTTGTCGTTTTTTGAGCAATTCTCACTAACGGGCTTCGGGTTTTTCCTGCCCCCAGGTAGAAGTCACACCCGACAACCTGCAAATTCTCCAAAGGATCCTACGTAAACATAAACCATTAGGTGGCTAAACATTAATGTGTGGGAAAGACAACTATAATGGCAAATCAAGATGAGTTGCTGGCGTTACAACAAGAAGTCCATCATTCAAATGCCCTTAAATATCAAGGACACCTAATAACTCTCGGTGAAAATTTTTATGTGTTTAATCGAAATTATCAAGAACTTAATAATTTTTTAGGGGTAGTGAAAAAACAAGAAACCATGCTTCATTTATGGGATTTAAAAAATCGTCACCAATTAGAAATAACAATCAATGAAATACTTAGATTACTTCATAATTTTCTTGCATCTGCGAAATCATTGGTAGAACAAACAAGAGTTGTAATTCGTATTTGGTATAAAGGAGACGATTTCTTAGAAGAATATAAGGCTCAAATAAATACTCGTTTTGTCAACAATTCTTTGATCGGCTTTATAGAAGACCTACGAAATTTTAATCTTCATTACTCACTTCCTATTACTAATGCAACATTATCAATAAAAATAGATCAAAAGACAGGAAACAGTATAACTGATTTTTCTTTTGTGCTTATAAAAACTTCGCTAATTGTTTGGACTGGGTGGACGGAGAAAGGAAAAGACTTCTTAAGTAAAGCAAAAGAAGAAATTGTTATTAGCAATCTTGTTGATGATTACTATAAACAAATATTTGATTTTCATTCTTGGTTAATATCCAGTCTTCAAGAAAAACATAAAAAGGATTTATTGTGGCTAGCCGAGATGAGGAAAAAAATAATAAACACAATGAGCGAGGAAGAACGAAATGATAGGGGGCTCATATAAAACTGGCTCTAGTTTAAATCAATATTGCTCTTTGTTCGTCAGATAGACGCAATGCTTATCAACAATGCAAATATCTGGTAAAGAGTATTGGAAATTTTCACTAACTATCAAGCACAACAGAAACAGGAAAGGACATCCATGGACATCAAAATTGTAATCATCATAGCCTTTTCATACTTATACGGATTTTTTGAACTATTTATGAATTTTCGAAATAAAAACAAAAGCAAAGTTACCTCATCAGGTGACAAAGGAAGCCTATGGTTGCTATTTGGCCTCATTACGGTTGGCTATGCTTTGTCATTTGCAATAGGTGCAACAAAAATCGGCCGGATGCCAAACTGGAATACTTTTTTCGCGATTGGGGCTATTTTGGTTGTGGTGGGATTAGTGATCAGAATACTATCCATCCTGACGCTCAGGCAATACTTTACTTATTCCGTTGCCAAAGTTGAAGGCCATCAATTAATTGAAACCGGGTTGTATAAGAATATCCGGCATCCCGGATATTTGGGGCAACTAATGATCTTTCTTGGGCTTTCGATCTCATTATCCAATTGGTTATCCATTCTATTGATGATGATCCCTGTAGCCATCGGGTACCTCTACCGGATAAAAGTAGAGGAAAAATTTATGGCTGAGCAGCTTGGAGAAGTTTATTCGAATTATCAGAAACGCACAAAGAGGATCATTCCGCTGGTCTATTAAGGAATAAAAACAAAAAGGAGATATTATGTCGGACAATTCGATATCGCTTCCTGATGTTTCAGAAACTGGAATGCTGACATTCTATTGCCACGTTATCGAGAGTCAGTCCCCGATCCCATCCTGCAGGATGAGAAAGCGGTCGAGATTTCCCGTAAGCTCAGCCCGATCTTCGCGAATTCATCCAATAAATTGCTTCAAAACCTGGCAAAAGGAAAAATCAAAAAAGAACTGGTGACTCATATCACCTTGCGCGCTAAAAAGTATGATGAATATGTCAATTCGTTTCTAAAGGAAAATCCGGATGGCATCATCGTCAATATCGGTTGTGGAATGGATTCGCGCTTTCTACGGATCGACAATGGAAAGGTGACCTTCTTTGACCTTGATTTGCCGGAAATGATCGAATATAAGAAACAATTCTATATGGAAACTGACCGGTATCATTTGATCGCTGGCTCGGTATTTGATTACGCCTGGATGGATCGGGTGGAGAAAATTGGCAAGCGCCCGGTTCTTTTCATGGCTGAAGGTGTCTTTATGTACCTGGATGGGGAAAAAGTAAAAGATCTGATCCTTACTTTGCAGTCTCGCTTCCCGGGATCCGAATTGGTGTGCGAGGTCGTTACAGCAATGTTTACCCGCAAACCGTGGAAGCGGATGGTGGCATTGAAAATAAATCAACAGCTGGGTGTGGGTAAAGCAGCCGCTTTTACCTTTGGTATACAAAATAGCCGCGAAATGGAAACCTGGCACTCCGGCATCGAATTTCTGGACGACTGGTCCTATTTTGATACCAATCATCCGCGGCTCGGGTGGGTGGGAACGATGGGTAAAATGAAGTTCATGCGTAATGTCCAATATACCGTGCACTACCGATTGCATTAGGAACCAGATGTAGGGTGCAGTCAATTTCCCTGGATAATCAGATACCGGTGCCAAATCTAAGAAAGCAACATGACAGGAGTTTGTATAATTAATCGGTAGTCTGTGTAATTTATTTAACGCGAAGCAACAGGGATAAAGACAATAGAATATTTATCCGGTTTCCTCAGTTTCTTTTCATTATTCGGTGGTCTTTGGACAATAGTCAAGACCCGTCCCGGGATGATTGGCGGGGCATTGTGGCTGCCAAAATTATGGGCAAGTGCCTGGGCTCCATTTCTGGCATTGATTGGTTTGTTAGGGGCACTTCTTGGCTTGGTATCCAAAGATTACTGGATAATACTGGCAGGTCTGCTCGGGGTAGTATTGGGAATACGCCATACGATTATTGTCACCAGGGATCATGACAAATTCACTCAGGCTTTCGGGAGTAACTGGCAGGATCGCATTCCGTCAGAACTGAAGACGCGTTTATGGTCAAAGCGTTATCGGTTGATCCAACCTGCACCTCCTTTTATCTCCGGACAACGTGATGTGAATTTAGGAAAATCCGGCAACACTGACGAGTCGTTATTATGCGACATTTGGGAACCTCCGGACGGTATACCCCGCACAGGGGAGGCGATCATTTACCTTCACGGAGGGTTATGGCAGGCGTTTGATAAGGATTTCCTGACCCAGCCATTATTCCGTCGATTGGTTAGCCAGGGGCATGTGATCATGGATGTCGCATACTCCCTCGCCCCGGGAGCAGACCTAAACCGGATGCTTGGCGATGTAAAACAGGCGATCGTTTGGATGAAAACGCATGCGCTGGATATATAAGGTCAATCCTGATCGTATCGTGCTAATGGGTGTATCAGGAGGGGCGCATTTAGCCTTACTGGCAGCATATGCACCCGATCACCCTGCTTTTCAGCTTGTTTACCCGTCCGATGATATGTCCATCCGGGCGGTTGTTTCGATGTTTGGAATATCTGATCTAAGTGCTTTTTTTCAGGAGTACGCCCAATCGACCCTCAAACAACCGGAATACTCAACGCAAATATCGGATGATTTGCGTCCGCGAATCTATAACGAGACCTGGCTGGACAGGTTGATGACCAAAATGCGGGTATTTCCTGCCTACCGTTACGGCAACATGCCGGGCGGTGCTCTGCTGCTGGTTAATCTACTTGGAGGTACCCTCAAGGAAATACCGGATATTTATCGTCAAGCATCTCCGATTGCTCATGTGGGTCCACATTGCCCGCCCACATTTCAGATATTTGATGAATATGATTTTGTTATCAATGTATCCCAGGGTCGTCGTTTGCATCAAGCCCTTCATGAAGCTGGAGCTACATCTATCTATATAGAGGTTCCAGAAACCGTCCATGGTTTTGACCAATACTTCGGTGTTTCACGTCGGATTGCTCCAGCTGCGCAGTCCGCCACCTATGATATTGAGAGATTTTTGGCGTTGGAAGCTTTATAGTTTGGGCTTCGGGGAATCCGATTTCCAAGCAAAGTATAAGGTTTGTAGAATGATTTGATGAAAATATTCCAGCTGATGCGTATAATGAATTGAGAATATAAGTAATTGAATGAAAGGATAAATATCCATGAATAAAACTGACCGCAATTCTCTGATCGTTTTTCCCTTCCTGGTATTGATCGGTTTTCTTTTCGCTCTGGCTGGAAGCCAGGGCGGGAGTACTGTGGCTGGAATCCCCGTATTCGGGTTGATGGTGGGGTTAGCCTTCCTCATCCAGTGGCTGGTCTTCATCCCGGCTTATCTGCGGCAGACCGAAAAATTCTTTGACCTGACGGGCAGCCTCACGTATATATCCGTGATCACCCTTGCCTTGATCCTGAGTAAGGCATTCGACGGCAGGTCAATTCTTCTATTCGTCCTGGTCATCATCTGGGCTATCCGTCTGGGTGTGTTCCTTTCCCGCCGGGTGAAAAAAGCTGGGAAGGATGATCGATTCGATGAGATAAAACCATCCTTTTTCCGTTTCCTGAACGTCTGGAACATCCAGGCTTTGTGGGTATCATTCACCGTGGCAGCAGCATTGATCGCCATCACTTCCACCCAACATAAGGCGTTGGATGTTTTTGCGATTGCCGGTTTCCTGGTATGGGTGATCGGGTTTGGTATCGAGGTGGTGGCAGATGCGCAAAAAAGCCGCTTCAATGCAAATCCGGATAACAAGGGGAAGTTCATCCAAACCGGATTATGGTCACGATCCCGCCACCCCAACTATTTTGGAGAAATTTTATTGTGGGTGGGTATCACAATTATCACCCTGCCCGTTCTGCAAGGCTGGCAATGGATTGCTTTGATCTCACCTGTTTTCGTCACTCTGCTTCTCACCCGGGTCAGCGGAGTTCCATTGCTGGAAAATAAATCCGATAAGAAATGGGGCGGTCAGGAAGATTATGAAGCCTATAAAAAGAGGACCCCGTATTGATTCCCCGGCTGTGATACGTCTCAACTTGGATGAGGAAATAATTGTTTTGAAAATGTATGAGGCATAATCTGCACTGCCATAATCTGTCCAATGGTTTTTTAACAAGGGATTACCCTTTGCATGTGATTTTCATAAACCAGCAATTTGATGTAAATATATTGCTTTTTCGATTGTGATTAACCATCCTGGGCTGGTTACTATCATATCCTGGAATGTTATAATAAATATTGATATTCAAGAATTTCCCAAGCAAATTAGGGATAGATGGTGAGGAATGAAAGAAACCTTCTTTACCAGAACCAGATTGATTATCATCCTTTCGATAATCCTTGTATTTTCCTTCACACTGACAAGCATCATCAGTTACAACGTAACCCGTAATGTTGTAGCTCAGAGTTCAAAGACAGAAGTGCTGCCTTTGATCAGTAACAACATCTACTCGGAGATCCAGCAGGTTCTAATCAACCCGATCAACAATTCATCGGTTATGGCCAACGATGAATTTCTAATCGACTGGGTACTGTCCGGTGAAGAAGATCCCGATGAGGTCGTCCGATATTGAAGAGAATCAAAGAAGAATATAATTATTTCAGTTCTTTTTTCGTTTCAGAAAAAACCGCTAATTACTATTATTACGACGGCATCTTGAAGGTGATCAGTACCACAGATCCCCATGACGTCTGGTATTACGATTTTGTAAAAAAGAACATTCCATTTGACCTGGATGTAGATAAGGATGAAGCCTCTGCCGGGACGATAACAGCATTCATCAACCATCGCCTCGAAGACATCGATGGTAATTTGCTGGGAGTGACCGGTATTGGTTTGAAAATGGAATCGATCGGCCAAACCCTGAGGGACTACCAGGAAAAGTATGGCCACCTCATTTATATGGTTGATTCAACTGGATTAGTCCAGGTGCATACAGATATCAATGTTATCGAAAAACTCAATATTCGAGATATGCCTGGTGTAGGAAGCCTGACTGAAAAGATATTATCAAGCAAGCAGGGAACCAGTATCTATGAGTATAAGGACACTAAACTCGACCTCATCATTTCTTCCAGGTATTTTCCCGGACCTGGATTGGTTCTTGATCGTCGAGGCAGACCAAAAATCTTCCTTGCAGATGGCTCGCAACTACCTGATCGGGAATATCATCATAGGGATTATCGTAAGTTTCTTCGTTATCCTGCTTGTTGCCCTGACAGTGAATTTATTCCACTCAAAGATCGAAGCAATGGCGATTATCGATGATCTGACTGGTTTATATAACCGGCGCAAGATACAGGAAGTATTTCATAGGGAAATAATGTATGCCAGTAGATACAAACAGCCATTAAGCATGATGATGATCGATATTGATAGTTTCAAATCAATTAATGATCTATATGGACATCTTGCAGGTGATGAATATTTGAGACTCCTATCAAGAGACCTTAAGGAAATGGCATCCGCGAGATTGATTACATAGGCAGATGGGGCGGGGAGGAATTTGTCGTGATCCTTCCCAATACGGATTCTGCTCATGCCATGCATGCTGCAGAACGCCTGGTCAGGCTGGCTTCAGCAGTGGAGAGCCAAACAGGAAAGGGGCCAATATCCAGGACGATCAGCATTGGAGTATCCACTTCGGTTTCAGGTGAACCCGAAATGGAAGAGATGACCGCCCTTGCCGATAAAGCTTTATACCGGGCAAAAGCAGAAGGCAGGGATCGGGCTTATGCGAGCGATAACATTGTAGAGTGATCCAGCGATGAGCATCCTGGAATACCAATATTCATTTTGATTTATTATTGACCAGATCCGTATATATGCAGATATAGATAAAACCGGGAGCATATCTGCTCCCGGTTCATTTCGATAAGAATTATGTAATTAAGGGATATTTATCTGCGGTTAAATCCGCCTCGATCGCCACCACCGCGGTTTCCACCACTGCGGTTTCCACCACGGTCACCACCGGGTCTGCTTCCACCCGGACGACTGCCACCGCTGCCTTTGCGGTCTTTGGCCATGGCTTCTTCGGCGGTCCAGCCTTCCAAGACTGCCTGGCGTGAAAGTCGGATCTTACCGGCTGGGTCGATATCGATCACCATGACGGTGATCTCATCGCCCATATTGACGATATCTTCCACTTTTTCAACCCGTTCAGTATCCAACTGGCTGATGTGAACCATGCCATCCATATTCGGCAGGATTTCCACAAACGCGCCAAAATCGGCTACGCGCACAACTTTACCGGTATAGATACGGCCAATGGTTGGTGTTTCGGTCAGGGCTTCGATGCGCTCGCGGGCCATAGCTTCCCCTTCACCATCGATGGCGGCAATATAAACAGTTCCATCATCGGCGATGTCGATCTTGGTATGGGTTTCTTCCTGCAGGCTGCGAATATTCTTTCCGCCTGGGCCAATGATCGCTCCGATCTTTTCCACTGCCACCTTGAGGATGGTGATCCGTGGGAGCATGCGGTTTCAAGTTCAGGTCGAAATTCTGCAATGGTACTGGTGATCTCACCCAAAATGGCATGACGGGCTTCCTTGGCCTGCGCCAGGGCGGTACCCATGATCTCTGTGGTGATACCCTTGATCTTGATATCCATCTGTAAAGCTGTGATCCCAAGTTCAGTGCCAGCAACTTTGAAATCCATATCACCCAGGTGATCTTCCAATCCCTGGATGTCGGTCAGCACCTGGAAGGTGTCGCCTTCTTTGACCAATCCCATCGCAACACCCGCTACAGGAGCTTTGATCGGAACACCGGCATCCATTAATGCGAGGGTTGATCCGCATACAGAAGCCATGGAACTCGATCCATTGGATGCCAGTACTTCAGATACCAGACGCAGGGTATATGGGAAGTCCTTTTCAGCTGGAATGACGGGATATAAAGCCCGTTCAGCCAGTGCACCATGTCCAATTTCGCGCCGGCTCTGACCGCGAAGCTGTTTGACTTCGCCGGTGGAATATGGAGGGAAGTTGTAATGATGAATATATCGTTTTGTATCTTTCGGAGACAGGGTATCAATCTCCTGCGCTTCCTTGGGTGTGCCCAAGGTGAGCAGGGTCATGACCTGGGTTTCACCCCGGGTGAATAAACCTGAGCCATGTGCGCGCGGGCTGGTGCCCACTTCACACCAGATCGGGCGAATTTCTTTCAGACCACGGCCATCCGGTCGCTTGCTTTCATTCAAGATCCGGGAGCGGACGATATTCTTATATGTTTCTTCAAAAGCAGCTTTCACTGCTCCTGTCAGAGTTGCATCTTCAGCACAGAGTTCTTCAACAACTTTGGCTTCAAGTGCATCGACTGCATCATAGAGTTCTGATTTTTTATGCGGAGCTTCCAGTGCTGCGGTTAACGGTGCTGTGACTTTCTCCGCCACTTTACGGAATAATTCACCGTCCTGGGCTTTGATCTCGATCTGGCGTTTTGGTTTTCCAATCTCAGCAGCCATTTTATCCTGCAAATCGATCAAAGGGAGCATGGATTTGTGGCCGAATTCCAATGCTTTGAGCATTTCCGCTTCAGATAATTCCTGGGCGCCGGCTTCGACCATTAAAATGGCATCGCGTGTGCCTGCAATACGCAGGTCAAGTTCGCTCTGGTCGATCTGGGCAAAGGTGGGGTTCACAACGAATGCTCCATTCACTTTACCAATTCGAACTGCAGCGACAGGACCAGCCCATGGCACGTCTGAGATCGTCAGTGCGCCTGACGCAGCATTGATCGCTAATATGTCCAATGGATGGATCTCATCTGCTGAAAGGGTAAACAGGATGACCTGAACTTCGTTCCGCATTTCCTGGTTGAACAACGGGCGCAATGGACGGTCAGTTAGTCGGCCGGTTAGTATGGCATCTTCGCTGGGTCTTCCTTCACGGCGGAAGAATGATCCGGGGATCTTCCCGCTGGCATACATTCTTTCTTCGTATTCGACTGTTAGTGGGAAGAAATCGATTCCTTCCCGCAAGCCACCCATTGTGGCGGCCGCAAATACGATCGAGTCTCCCTGACGGACGGTCATGGATCCACCGGCCTGGGCTGCCAGTTTGCCGGTTTCAAACGTGATCGTCTGATCACCGACTGTGGCTGAATATTGATGACTTTCTGGTTTCATGGTTCTTTTTCCTTATATGAAAATTCCCACCGTGTCAGGGACTGAAAGCAAGCTAGGACAATTTTAGATTGTCCTGGCAAAGTTTCAATTCCCAACGCATGGGTTTAGTAAATGTTTCCTGCAATTTTTATTGAGCCTGATTGGCTGTCCCGTAAACCGCAAATGAAGAGTAGATGGTTTCACTTTCACCATCTACTCGATTTTCACTTATTTCTTGCGTATGTTCAAGCGTTCTGTTATGGCGAGGTACCTGGGGTAATCAGATTTCCGCAAGTAAGCCAGTAATCTGCGCCTGGTTCCCACCAGTATCAATAATCCGCGGCGGGAGCTGTTATCCAATTTGTTTACCCGCAAATGCTCGGTTAGTTGTGTTATACGCTTGCTCAAAATGGCAATCTGGACTTCCGGACTACCAGTGTCGCTTTCATGTCGGTGAAAATCGGTAATGACCTGTGTTTTTACTTCCTTATTAAGTGGCATGACGTTGCTTCTCCTGAATAATATTTTGCAAGTCTCCTGTCCCAAAGCATTTGCCGTAGGAAGGACTAGTCAATGGCTGAAATTATACCATAAAAAATGGCTCGTTTTTGGGATGAAGACCATTGTGTAATCTCGGTGGTGGAATGATACAAATTTTGGAGGGAAGATATCTACTCTGGATCAGTATCCGTCAGGTATCTCAGATCTTTTTGTAACTCTATGGGAAATAATGACACACTGCGTTTCAGAAATCGATTGGCGAGTTGGTTTTTTTAACTCAGGCTTCTTGTTGATGCTTTTAATAAAGTAAACCGATTCGGAACTCGATTTTTTGATCATTACCTGGAGCAAATGCAGCAATTCCTGCAGGATGGCTGCCATCATTACTTTGAATTATCCTGCGATATTATTTCAAAAGATCTGGGAAGATAAGCGTCCCCTTCAATTTCCAGAGCATCCTCAACTGCATAGATTGCGCTGATCAGGTTCGAGGTGCGTCTTGATTCCATCCAACCATCCAGGATCTTCTGCCATTCATCATTTGCATACATGCGGATAGCCCGGGATCCGACTGCAGATAATTGTCGTAATAAGAGCAGATCATTCGTGCTTTTGTACCAGTCATTAAATTGCTCCACAACCGGTTCTTGAGGTTTTGCGTTCAAAGCACTCAGAATGGTAATGGCTAATAATTTCTCTTCGATGCTGGGAGATTTCCACAATCGTATTGCGACTTCCAGACCCTGTTCCTGGTTGTGAACTTTTACCTGGGCTAACAGGTCCCGTTCGACCTGCCAGATCACTTTTTCCGGTACATGGTAACTGGGAGTAGCTTTTAACCTGCCCGGGACGGTCTGAGGGCGGAAAGTCCGGTTGCTGTAATAATTCAATAGTTCGCGAAACATAGGCAGGAAAAGATCCGGGCGGGATATTTTTCCTGCCAGATTAGCACTCTGAAGCTTTAGTTTATCCAACTCAACTGCAGGCATTTTTCGGCCTAGTACGATTTGGCAAAATATACCTTTTGCTCTGCGTCTTCACCACAAACGATGCACTTTCCCTTAGTTACACCCTGGTCAAGAGGGATGCAGCGTGTGGTCGCCCTGGTATCTTCCTTGACTTTGGCTTCACACTCCACTTTCCCGCACCAATGTGCAAATGCCCATCCATTTTGGACGATCGTTTTCAAGTCTTCGTAATCTTTTGGCTCATGGATGTTTGCATCCCGGAACCTGGTGGCCTTTTCCAGCATCGCTGCCTGGATCTCTACCAGTAAATCACCAACAACACCAGCCAATCCTTCCTGGCTGACAAATCTTTTTCCATCTCTTCCGGGAATATCACGCCGTGCCAATGCTACAGAACCTTTTTCTACATCCTTCGGTCCGATCTCCAGCCGCAGCGGAACACCACGCATCTCCCAGTCATTAAATTTGAATCCCGGTGTAACCTCAGTCCGATCATCCACCTTTAATCCGGAGATCAGAAAGCATATTCTTCACTTTATCCACGACCGGCATGACTTTACCGCGTTCTTCATCATTCTTATAGATCGGAACGATCACCACCTGGATGGGTGCCAGGCGTGGAGGAAGCATCAGGCCCTGATCATCGCCATGGGTCATGATGATCGCACCAATAAATCGGGTGCTCAAACCCCATGATGTCGTCCAGCAGAATTGCTGCTCATTATTTTGATCAAGGAACTGGATCTCGAACGCCCTGGCAAAATTCTGGCCAAGGTTATGGGAGGTTCCCGATTGCAGTGCTTTGGTATCTCCCATCATGGCTTCGATGGTATAACTGCGCGCTGCTCCGGCAAATTTTTCTGTTACGCTTTTCATGCCGGGGATGACGGGGACTGCACCTTCGTTGACGGCGAAATCAGTATAAACATCCAGCATGCGGCGGGTTTCTTCTTCGGCTTCTTTCTCGGTGGCATGGGCCGTATGACCCTCCTGCCAGTAAAACTCCAATGTACGCAGGAATAACCGTGTACGCAGTTCCCAGCGGACGACATTGCCCCACTGGTTGATCAGTACCGGCAGATCCCGGTAGCTCTTGATCCACTTGGAATACATGTATCCGATCACAGTTTCGGATGTGGGCCGAACAACCAGCGGTTCTTCCAACTTTTCACCACCACCGATGGTTACAACAGCCAGTTCAGGCGCGAAGCCTTCAACATGCTCCTTTTCCTTCTCCAAAAAGCTCATGGGGATGAACAATGGAAAAGCAGCGTTTTGATGCCCGGTGGCTTTGAAGCGTTTGTCCAGGGCTTGCTGGATATTCTCCCATAACGCCCACCCATAAGGTCGTACTACCATACAGCCTCGCACTGGAGCATAATCTGCCATTTCGGCGCGTTGGATGACCTGGTTGTACCATTCGGAATAATTTTCACTGCGTAAAGGTAATTTCTCTTCTGCCATACTTTATCTCTCAATCATGATCAGAAAAATGAATATATTTAATTAATATTTAGGGAACCAATCTCCCAGGAAGATAGCATTTCCATGCCGGTCTCGTTCGTATCCGCATAATGCAGCCATTTTATATCGTGTTCAGGGATATATTTCGATTGAGCGGAAATGAACTCACCCATCACAGCTTTCCATCCTTCTCCGATCAGGATCAATGGTTTCGGCCTTTGCGCGCCTATGAGAAGCTGGTTCCACATCACGCTGATCTCTGCCAGAGTCCCGATCCCGCCTGGAAGTGCGAAAGCGCCGTCACATATATCAATTAGAGCACCTAACCTTTGATGTAAAGTATCATAATGGATCTCTTCCATTACCCATTCGTTTGCACCTGTTGGCCGCATATGTTCCAAATCTCCACAGGTGATACCGATCACGTGTCCGCCGGCTTCGTTTGCACCGCGGCTGACAGCTTCCATTACGCCGATATAGCCACCAGTCGCGACCGAATGTCCGGTTTGTGCTAACATCTTTCCGAGCTGGTAGGCTTGTAAATAAGCTGCGCTGCCCGGTTTTGGGCTTGATCCGCCAAATACTGTAATGATCATAAGAATCCTTCTGTCTGAATTACCCGATTATACTTTGAAATCCTGCTCCAAAGGGTTATCAACTGTCAAATTCCCCACAATTTGACAGCAATGTTCCGATACTATGCTTAACTTCTTGATCTATTAATATACGCCGAACTAAAGTTATGAAAATTATGAATTCAACCCCTAATAGTTTATGGTTGGTTTTGAATTACCTTAAATCCAGTCATTTTCTTTGAATTTTCATCCCATAGCCGCAACCCTAAAGATTTTAAACTCGAAACCAAAGTGATAGTCGGCGCATCATGCAATTCTGGATTGGCTTTGTAACATTCCTGCAGATTATAATTGGGGATGCGGGGGTTTAAATGGTGTATATGGTGGTAACCAATATTACCGGTAAACCAATTAATAAAACCGGGTAGTTTGAAATAGGATGCTCCCTTCCTTGAAGCGCTTATAAAATCCCACTGTTCATCGTGGGCCCAGTAAACATTTTCAAATTGGTGTTGGATATAAAATAAATATATCCCAAATAATCCTGCCAGCCACATGACTGGAATCTGGATTAAAACGAATGCTTTCCAACCGAATAAAAGAGTTAATCCCGACGCCAAAATAATAAGTGCCAGGTCGGTCAACAATACACTGCGGACTTCCCTCCATCTTGAACCTGGTGGAGGAATTCTTTGTCTGAGCATGAACACAAAAATTGGTCCTAATCCGAACATTACCAAAGGATGCCTGAAGAAAGCATAGGTTGCTTTCGTAACCCAGCTGCTCTGGCGATATTCTTCAACTGTCATTGTCATCACATCACCGACACCACGCTTCTCCAGGTTACCAACTGTGGCATGATGAACTGCATGATCATGCCACCAGGAATCACTGGGTGTAAAGGTGAGAACACCCAGGAAAAAACCCACAATACTATTGGCTCTGTTGGATTTGAAGAATGAATGATGTCCGCAGTCATGAAATATTATAAAAATCCTAATAAGGAAACCGGCTGCAGGAATTATCAATAATACTGTTAACCAATAGGAGTATTGTAAACTGAGGATCATCAATACCCAGATAAAAAGG
The DNA here is from genome assembly GCA_963709535.1 of uncultured Chloroflexia bacterium. Classification (GTDB taxonomy): domain Bacteria; phylum Chloroflexota; class Anaerolineae; order Anaerolineales; family Anaerolineaceae; genus PNON01. Next base: position 48,803 of record CAVPWY010000002.1, read on the forward strand.
TATGGCAGAAGAGAGTCCAAAAGTTGGGTAACACTTATCCTCATATCCGGTTTTTGATACGGGGAGAGCATTTTTTTGTAATAAGCTATGAGCTGAATTTTTGTTAATCTATCCATATTACTGTTCATTTGCACCTCATTAATAAGTATAAATTCTTCTGAAATCAACATCAAGTGGGAAATTTTGGTAATTTCGGGAACTATTTCAATGGGAAAGCGTCAGGTAAGTACGTGGAATGCGTAGGTTATTCTGCGTCTATCCTGATGTATAATGGCGTTTATGTGAATTGGGAAGGGACACTATGACAGATCTCGACAATGTAGCTATGGAAGCAACCCCGGATAGTACGAAACCGGAATTTGGTAAATGGTTGGGAGCGCTCTGGTTCAAACCGGGAGCCACATTCCTAAAAATAATCGCAGCAGATGGAAAAACCTGGTGGCTGCCTCTGGTTCTTCTCTCCATCCTTCAACTGGTAAAGAATTTGGTGGAAATCTCTGCACGTAAAACTGCTGCATTAATGGTGACACCTGCATTACCACAGGGAATGCAATATATTACTCCAGACCAGCAAGGGCAGATCGATCAAAGCGTCAATTATCAATCGGGTATATTTTTTACATTTTTCCTGCCTTTATTGTTGGGGCTGGCCGGGATCTGGATCACCTGGCTGATCCTGAGCTCCATACTGCATATTTCCCTCACTCTGGGAGGCAGTCGCAGCGGCAGCGGTACAACATTTAATATCTCTGCCTGGGCAACGCTGCCAATTGCAATCCGCCTGATCATTCAGACTATTGGTGTTTTAGTGACACAAAGCCTTATCAGTCAACCGGGTTTCTCAGGATTCATCACTATCCAGGGGCGGGCGACGCTGATATTTTCCACCCTCCTGGGGATGATCGACATATTTTTCCTCCTGCAGTTGGTATACTTGATCATCGGCACTGCCCACCTGGGAGGAGTCACCAGGCGAAAAGCGATCGCTACCGTAGTAATATCTGTCGGATTAACCATGCTTCTTTCAGCCATTCCAGCCTTTGTATCATATTCAATATCAGGAATGAATATTACCCGCCCGTTCTTCTTCTAAATTTAATGGAATCAAAATTCATTACCACCAATCAATTGCGCAAGACTTTTGTGATGGGCAGCAATAAAGTGAATGCCCTGGCAGGGATCGATCTGTCTATCTCGAAAGGCAGCTTCACCGTTGTGATGGGGCCATCCGGTTCCGGCAAAAGCACTCTCCTTTATTTAGTAGGAGGCCTTGACCGCCCGACTTCAGGGCGGATAGGCGTCAATGGGGTCGAACTCGAAGGGATGGATGAAAATACACTGGCTGTGTATCGAAGGCAGACAGTTGGTTTTATATTCCAGTCATTCAATCTGGTGGCATCCATGACAGCATTGGATAATGTTGCATTTCCCATGCGGTTTTCAGGAATTTCACGAAAAAAAAGAAAACAAAAGGCACTCGAAGTGCTCGAACAAGTCGGACTCAAAGACAGAGCTCACCACCGGCCAACTGAACTTTCGGGCGGTCAACAGCAGCGGGTGGCGATCGCCCGGGCTTTAGTGAATGACCCTCAGTTGATCCTGGCTGATGAACCCACCGGCAACCTGGATACAACCAGCGGATGGGGAATCATGCAATTAATGTCCAACCTCCACAACCTTGGAAAGACCGTCATGGTGGTAACGCATGACCCGAGAATGACAAAGTTTTCAACACATCAAATTTACCTGCTGGACGGCAACGTAGTCGATGAAACAGCCTATACCGCCAGTCAAATTGCAGCACAACCGGAGTCAGTATGAGACATAATAATCTGTTACTCAGAAAAATAGTTACAACCGTTATATTTAGTTCAATGATCATCGTTGGAGTATTCATGAATCAAGCAAAATCTGTATCCGCCCAGGATACGGAAACTCCCACACCAACCAATACTTTCACACCCACCAATACACCGGTCCCACCAACATCAACTCCGGTACCATTCGGCCGGCCGCTGGTAGTGATCGATGGGTACACAGGACCCGGAAAATCTATCGCACCGGGGAAAACCTTTGATGTAACCATCAATCTGAGCAATCATGGTCTCATTCAGGCTTCCAATGTGGTTATATCGTTTTCATCCGGGGATTTCATTGCCCGCGGTACAGGCGGTGTACAGGCGATATCCTTTCTAAATTCCGGGCAGGCGTCATCAATCAGCCAGCAGTTGACAGCATCCGATGCTGTACTGGGAAAAACAGTTGCTTACATGACTGTCACCATCAGTTACACCGACACCCTTGGAGCCGTATTTACTTCCGACACCAGCCTTGCCTTCAATATTAAAGCGTCGAAGCCACCAGTAAATCGGGAGGCTATTTCAGTCCCAGTGCCACGCCTACCTCCAGCAAACAGCCGCAATTAATCATCAGCAATTATCTGACGGATCTCGATCCTCTCCAACCGGGATCATCTTTCACATTGTCATTGAATATTGCCAATGTCGGTTCGACCAATGCCAGGAATATCACCATGGTCATGGGCGGTGGAAGCTCCAGCTCCGGCAGTGGAGATGGCGGGACTGCTGTGCCGGGGGGAGTCTCCGGTTCTTCGGGAGAGTTTACCAATTTCGCACCCATCGGATCCTCGAATGTTCAGACGCTAGGAAATGTGGGTACAGCAGAAAATAAACAGGCTGCACAAAAATTAATTGTCAATGTGTCCACCAATCCCGGCACGTATCCGGTCAAATTTTCATTTGTGTATACGGATGAATTCCGGAAAATCCTGGCAGGATGACCAGGTCATTACTCTGCTGGTTTACAGGCTGCCAATTTTAGATGTCAACTTCTACCGTCCGCCCGATATGTTCACTGCGGGTATGCCGGGAGTGCTGCCAATCCAGGTAGTGAACCTCAGCCGCAACAGCACCATCCTGGGCAGCATGAAAGTAATAACTACTGCTGGGGCATTGACGAATGACACCATGCTGATCGGACCGCTTGATGCCGGGGGGTACTTCCCGCTCGATGTCAACTTTACACCCGATGCCGAAGGTAAAGCTGAGATCGTTGTGACTATTCAATATACAGATGATCTTTAACAGCCCCCGTGAAGTAACCAGCAAGTTCTTTGTGGATGTCGCCCCGGCAGTGGACATGTCTGGTCCCGGGTTGGATGGAATGGGTGGTGGAGGCGGTGGCGGCGGGGGAGGATTTGTGGAGCCCCAACCAGAAACCACCTGGCAAAAAGTGGTTCGTTTCATCAAGGGATTATTCGGATTGGATAGCGGTGCACCTGTTGTGCCCGCCGACCAACCTCAAACCGAGGAGCCGCCTGTGCATGTCAAGCCTGCCCCGATGAAGGGCGGTTAACCCCTTATGCGTTTTCTCGATCTGCTCCAGCTTATCCTGGAAAACCTCAACCGCCGTAAAGGCCGGGTATTGTTGACTGCTGTGGGTGTCACCATCGGTACTGCTGCTGTGGTGATCCTGGTCTCACTAGGCGTAGGTCTGCAGAAGAACTTCACCAGCCAGTTGGGTGGAATCGGTTCACTGACCCAGATCAGCGTTTATCCCAATTATGGCGAGGGTGGTCCTGGAATGGTCTTTGCCGGGGGGGGCGGTGGAGGTGGTGGCGGCGGCATAGGTATATCCTCGATCCAGCTTATCACACCGCAATCACTGAAAGATTTTACCGGTATTCCCGGTGTAACCGGAGTGATTCCCCGTGATTATTCCCAGGTCGGGATGATGATGAAATATGGCATGCTTAAATCTTATGCCAATGTGATCGGGATCGGCACCAACGACCTGTCTCAACTTGACCTGAAGCTTCAAGCTGGAACGCTCTCTTAGAGCCAGGCACAGCGATCATTGGTGCTCCGGTCGTCAACCAATTCTATAATCCAAAATTACGCCCGGGGCAGGACCCACCACTCCCGCCTGATCTGCTTGATCAATCTGTGCGTCTGGTTCTAAGCAAGTACACGAATGATGGCCTGGAAATCAGGAAAACCATCAATGTAAGGATTGTTGGGATCATAAAGGAAAGCCGCAGTGAATCAGATTACAGCCTGTATATGCCGTTGACTGATTTGAATACGATCAATGAATGGGGTATGGGCAGGCGTATTAACCGCACCAAAGATGGCTATCAAATGGCCTTGGTCAACGTGAAGGATGTTAAATCGGTGCTGGACATCAGCAACCAGATTAAAGAATTGGGTTACCAGGCCAACACTCCGCAGGAGTTCGTCCAGGGGATCAATTCCTTCTTCATCATTCTACAATTTGTCTTCGGGGGGGTTGGAGCAGTTGCTCTGCTGGTCGCTGCCATCGGCATCGCCAATACGATGGCGATGGCCATTTTGGAGCGTACTAAGGAGATCGGCTTGATGAAAGCCGTTGGCGCCACCAACCGGGATGTCCTCAGCATTTTCCTGGGAGAAGCTGCCGGAATCGGATTTATCGGTGGATTGGGCGGGACATTGCTGGGTTGGGGAGGCAGCCTGATCCTCAATATCCTTCTAATGGGTTATTTGACCAGCCAGGCGGCTTCCACCGGTGGAACCATGCCGACCGGTGCCAGTTCCACTCCTATCTGGCTGCCGCTCTTCAGCCTGGCATTTGCTACGCTGGTTGGGCTGCTATCCGGTTTATACCCGGCTTTGCGTGCCGCAACATTACTACCGGTCACGGCGTTGAAGTACGAATAAAAAAAGATAATTGATAAGGGGGAAGAAATTTTCTTACTTGCTCGTTGGCAGCTTCAACATGACCGGTCCTGTTACCCCTAATAATTCAGCCAGCGCAGATTTCATGGCCGTTCGGTCATCCCAGGGGTATTCAGTCTCCCCGAAACACATGGATTGCTCATGCCCCTTGCCGCAGGAAATCACCAGGTCTCCCGGTTGTGCCATTCGAACCGCAGTTTTGATCGCCTCTCCCCTGTCAGGAACACGGAAGAAGGTCTTTCCTTCAACTGCCCCATGCAATTCCGCACCTTTGGCCATCTCAGCCAGGATACCAGCCAGTGATTCTGTACGTGGATCTTCCGCGGTCAGGATGCTGATATCCGCCAGATCTGCTGAGGTCTCAGCCATCATGCGCCGTTTCTCACGATCTCGCAATCCTGCGGAACCAAACACGGCTATCACCTTTCCCTTTGTCAGTGTACGGGCGGTTTCAAGCGCCTGCTTCAATGCATTTGGGGTATGGGCAAAATCCACGATGGCAGTAAAATCCTGTCCCAGGTTGATCAACTGCATCCGGCCGGGAATACCCGGAAGGTTGGCAATGCCCGATTGGGCAGCCAGGATGGGAATATTTAAGCCGCCAACAGTCGCTGTGATGGCTGCCAGGCAATTGGCAATATTGTATTCGCCTACCAGGGTGGATTCCACGAGAAAATCACCATGAGATGAATGAACATCAAATTTCGTACCAGAGGGTAAGGTGGAATACTCATTCGTGAAAAAATCTGCCTTCTGTTTGGTACTGTAAGTAAGTTTCTGCTGTGGTGAGATCGAATTCAAATATTCATAAGAGCTGTCATCGCGGTTCAAGACCGCCGTCCGGGGATTGCCGGATTGTTTCTCAACTGTATCCTGTAAATTTGTGAACAATCTGCCCTTGGCTGCCCGATAAGCCTCACAGGTACCATGATAGTCCAGGTGTTCGTGGGTGATATTAGTTACCACGCCGATATCGAACTCACACCCGGTGACACGTTCCTGCGATAGGCCATGCGAAGTGGCTTCAAGCACCACATGGGTTAATCCGGCTGCAGCCATCCGCGAAAGATAGCGCTGCACATCCGGGGCTTCGGGTGTGGTTACATGGAATCCGGTGTCCAACTCTTCGTTATTGATGATCGCGTTCACGGTGGAGATGATCCCTACCCGGTAACCGGCAGCTAAGAGGATCTGGTAGATCAGGTTGGATGTCGTTGTTTTCCCATCTGTGCCAGTTACACCGATCACGCATAAACACCGCGCAGGGAAACCGTAAAATGCTGCTGAGATTAAAGCCAGCGTATGGCGTGTATCTTCCACCTGGATATATGGCACATCCAACTGCAATCCTGGTTGTGAGCCCATTACCGCTGCTGCACCATTCTGAATGGCTGGCTGGATATATTTGTGTCCATCGGTCGATGTTCCAACCAATGCCACAAAACAATTCCCAGTTTCCACCTGTCGTGAATTGATGGCGATCCCAGATATGGGAATGTTAAGATTGCCAGAGGTATGAATAACTTTTATTTCTTCCAGAAGCTGTGCTAATGTCTGTTTTAAGAATCCTGTCATCTGCTCACCTACCGCTATTATACCGACTTTTCAGGAATGGTTGAACAAGATAGGGATAATTTAGGATGGAGAATAGAGAATTGAGAATTGTAAATTGTAAAGAAAGGGCAATTCGATTCTCAATTCTCTAATATCCTTCAGGAAACAAAAAAGCCTTAGCGTTATCAGCACTAAGGCTCTTGATCAGTCAGATATTTTTATCAGGCAATATTCTGGCGGAGGCTGTCCAGTTTTCCCAAAACCGAGCCGTCGATCAATTTATCGCCCACTTTGATCACCAGGCCGCCTAGAATGGATGGATCCACATGGTAATCCACTTTCACCTCTTTACCGGTTTTAGCAAAAACATCTTTTTGTAAAATTGCTTTTTCTTCCGGGGTGAGGGGCAAAGCGCTGGTTACAACAGCATCAGCTGCTTCGAGTTTCACGTCATCCAATAAGGTCAGTTTTCCGGCTTTTACTCCAGAGAAGAACTCTGCCAGTAAAGCACGTTGTCGTTTTTCATCCAGGGAATCGCCCACCAATTTTTGTGCAGCGGCTATCGCCAGTGCAGCGACCTGGCTGCGAAGTTCACCCAGCATCTTGTCGCGATCCTGGACTGCCTCTGCCATCGCGACTTCTTTTGCCTTTGCGATCTCTTCATCAGCCTTTTGTTTCAGGTCTTTGATGGTTGTTTCAGTACGACTGGACGCATCACGAATGATCGCACCGGCTTGTGTCTGTGCGTCTGCAATGATCTTTGCCGCTTGAGTCTCGGCATTCGCTCTGGCAGCAGAAGCCACCCGGGCGTCTTCCAGCCCTTTGGCAATTGCCTGTCGGCGTTTATCAAGCATTTTGATGATCGGTTTATAAACCCAGGCACGTAAAACAATAAATAGAATCGCAAAGTTTGCGATCTGGATGATCAAATAACCAAGATTTAATCCAAGCTTATCCAAGGTATTCCTCCAGTCGAAAAATTAAAGAACGAAGAGCATCAAGAAAGCAATGACCAGACAATAAATGGCGATTGCTTCAGAGAACGCAATACCAAGGATCATATTAACTAAGCAGATTACCATAGGTATCCGGGTTGCGGGCCATACCTTCCAAAGCACCCTGTACACTCAATCCGATACCAATTCCAGCGCCTGCTGCACCGATCATGGCTAAACCTGCTCCAATAAATTTTGCTGCAAAAACGATGTCACCTGTCATGATTTATAACCTCCTCCATTGATGATGGATAATATCAAATTAGTAATTACGCTTCAGCATGTTCTTCACTGCCATGGCCATGGGTAGCCATTGACATAAAGACCATGGTTAACATACCAAATACAATCGCCTGGATCAACCCGATGAAGAACTCAAATAACAAAATTCCGGATTGGATCCACGATGCTCCCGCCGGTAAAATTGAACCGACCAGGAATAACAATACTGAACCAGCAAAGATGTTTCCGAACAACCTGAATGAGAAAGAGAGCAATTTGGAAAGTTCAGATATTAACTCGAGAATGGAGATCAGCAAGTCCATCAGTCCGAAGGCTGGTTTCTTAAACAGGGTCGTGAAATTTAAGAACTTCGAGAGGTAGGCGGGGCCTTGAGCCCTTAAGCCAATAACCTGGGTCATGACCACAGAGACGATTGCCAAAGCTACTGTAAAGTTCAGGTCCGTTGATGGTACTCTCACATATGGAACAATGTTATATCCCTGTCCTTCTGCAACCGTTCCACCTTTTACTATGGCTGCTATCCCGCTGGTGATATCCCTCAGAAGATAACCATGGGCGCTCGGTTCGATCTTTCCAATGCTATCGACACCCGGTATTAATTCCAACCAGTTGGACATCAGAACCATTAATGTGATCGTGGCAAAGTATGGAAAAATTGTCTTCGTCCACTTTCCTGCTGTTGATTCTGTCAGGTTATAAAGAGCTTCCATCAGTGCTTCAACTGCACCAGAGATACCTTTCGGGACCATTTCGCCGCTCTTCGTAGCGGAACGAACCATCAATGCCATTGCGATCAGGATAATATCCACGATCAAAACAGCGACCAGAGTATTTGTCGGTATAAATTCGCCAATAATTGGTAATGTGAATAACGGGTGCTCGGTAAGTTTTTCCGGAGCAACCTGTATATGTGGGCTGATTGCCGGGAAGAAGCTGGCTCCAACTATGGCTAATGCCATAAAAAGGAAGACAAACCAGCGGTTTACGCCCCAGCGCCATTTTCGCTTATTCTCCAAGGTTTTTTTCCTCCTGTTTCGTTTTCAGTGTTGTTTCCAATTTCATTTTCTTCATCGCTGTTCGCACAATAACGATCATCAGAACAAGGCTTACCGGTATGCTTACAACGATCAACCCAATTGTAAACCATGGTCGGGTATTGAACTGCTGGTCTATATAAAGTCCTAAGTAGAAGAGCCGCAATGATGATCACCAGGGTAACGCACCCGACCTGGCTGACAATTCCCACCAGCGTGAGATTAAGCAACTTCTGCTTATTCGTTATCGGCTCTTTTCCAGAGTTCATTAGTGTCTCATTATACCAAATCGGAGAAAACCTTAAACATGTCTTGCAACTGCCCCGTAGGATAAATAAAACCAGGGTGAGAATAATATGCCGATCACTACTATTCCGACCACAGATATGATTATTGCCGTCTTTGCGGACCCGGCTATAACTAACGGCTCTTCATCACCTTCACTCCGATTCAGGTAAACCACTTTCAGAACCACCAGGTAGTAGTAGAGAGCTATGATCGAATTCAATATACCGATGATGGCCAGCCAGACCATGTTCACCTGGACCGCCGCAGCAAAAAGGATGATCTTTCCCAGAAAACCGGCAAATGGAGGTATTCCACCCAGGGATAACAATGCTGCTAAAAGTGCCAGAGCCAATGCAGGAGATCGCCTTGAAAGGCCGGCGTAGTCTTTGATCTCATCTGATCCAATTGCTTTACCAATGATGGTTACTACACCGAAGGCTGTCAGGTTGGTCACAAGGTAGGCGATCAGATAATACACTACACCAATTATTCCTATCGGATGGATGGACGCCACCCCGATCAAAATATAACCCGCCTGGGCAATGGATGAATATGCCAGAAGACGTTTGATATTCTTCTGGTTCATTGCCTGCAGATTTCCAAAGGTCATACTTGCCACTGCCAGGGCAGCAATGATGATGCCCCAAATGGAAGCAACAAAGGGAAATGCGATCACTAATAACCGGATGAGTACGGCAAATCCGGCTGCTTTGGAAGCTGTGGAAAGAAAACCGGCGACCGGGCTGGGAGCGCCTTCATAAACATCCGGTGCCCAAAAATGGAACGGTACTGCGGAGATCTTAAAACCTATCCCGATCAGGATCAGGATGATCACGACCATTACAGGCACAAAACCCACCTGATTGGAGGTCAGCATATTCCCAATTTGGTAGATCTGCGGTGGTACCTGTAAAACCAAATAACAAGCTGAAACCATACAGCATCATACGCGGAGGTCATTGCCCCATATAGCAGGTATTTAAATCCTGCTTCAGCTGATTTGGCATCCTTTCTCAGGAAACTTGCAAGAATATACAATGGGATGGATGTAGTCTCCACTGCCAGGAATAACATGATCAGGTCTGCTGACGAAGCCATAGCGTCATTCCAAGCACGGCGATGATCATAATCAGGTAAAATTCGCCTTTCTTCCCGGCTTCTTCGTGATTCTTCATCAACAGCGATGTGATCACACCGCCAAACAAGAAGATCAAATCAAATGTAAAAGAAAGCCAATCGAAGCGCAGCATTCCCCCGAAAACCAGTACACCTTTTTGGGGAGGAACGGCAAAAATAAACATTGCCGGCACCGATCAGGAGAAATCCGGCGCCAGCGATCCAGGCCAGGATTCGCCTTCGCTCTCCCCGCCAGATGAGATCCAAAACTAAAATTACAGCCCCTAACAGGATTAAACCGAGCTGTGGGATGATTACCCGGAGAATTGATGGATCAAAGCTTCCTGCTGTCACCTATACACCTCCGAGAAGCTGAAGTACATGCTGCACTCCAGACTGTACCATGCCGCTCAATAATGATGGGAATAAACCAATGCCGACCATAAATAGTGCGAGGATGGCAATGGATACTTTATCCAGGACCTTTACATCACTCAAGCCAGACTCGATCTCTTCAGGAATATTCCCGAAGAAAACCCGGCTGACGACCCGTAAAATATATGCAGCGGTGATGATCACCCCTATGATCGCAACGATCGCGGCAATAGGTGATGCCTGCCAGAGACCCATGAAGATCGGGAACTCGGCTGCAAAACCGGAAAATCCCGGCATGCCCATCGAGACCAACCCGGCGATGATGAACCCTATAGCGGCAAATGGCATCACTTTGATCAGACCGCCCAGTTTGGGCAGCTCACGGGTATGCGCCCTGTCGTACACCATTCCAACAACAGCAAAGAACATAGCCGTCATGACACCATGCGAGAACATTTGCATGCCTGCACCAACCAGCCCGTTCTCATTCAGGCTGGCAAATCCCAGCAGGACCAGCCCCATGTGGGAGACGGACGAAAAACCGATAACATACTTGAAATCCGATTGGATCAAGGCAATGACTGCCCCATAGACAACGTTAATCGACTGCCAGAACAATGATCAAAGGCGCCCAGTACCTGGCTCCATCCGGCAGCAGCATGATCCCAACCCGTAATGCAGCAAATGCACCCACCTTCATCTCCACACCGGCCAGCATCATGGAGATGGCAGTCGGTGCGGCAACATGACCATCAGGTGCCCAGGAATGGAATGGGAAAATACCTGCCAGAATTGCGAACCCAAAGAAAATGAACGGGAACCAGATCTGCTGAAACAAGGGTGAAAATTTGACGGTTTCAAGTATGGTCAGGTCAAAGGTATATTGACCGGATTGCGTATACACTGCCAGAGCACCGACCAACGCAATTACCGAACCGATGAACAAATAAAGCGTCAACTTCATGGCACCGTATTCACGGGTCTTCGGCCAACCCCAGACTGTGATCATCAGGAACTTGGGGAACACTGCGATCTCAAAGAAGAAAAATAGCATGAATAGATCCATGGATGCGAAGACACCAAAGACGCTTCCGACCAGGATCAATAAAAAGCCGAAAAACTCCTTCGGGCGTTCCGTCACACTCCAGGAGATCATCACACCGGTACATGCCACAATACCGGTCAGCAATATCATCGGGGCAGAAATGCCATCCACACCAACCAGGTAGGAAATTCCCAATTGCGGCAGCCAGTTCAGACGCTCAACGAATTGGTAACCTGCCAGGTTGATCTGATAGGTAAAGTACACCACCAACGAAAGCAGCATCGAGAGGGCTGCTGATGCCAGCGCGAGAATTTTGATCTCATTTACCCGCTCTTTGGGGAGCAGAAAAATGATCAAACCGGCGATGATGGGTGCAAAAATAATGATCGATAGCACAGGTAACTGCATCTGTCACTCCGTTAGTAAAGCATCATGACTGCCTTGTTTATGATTTCAAGGATCCAGGCTGGCCAAATCCCGATTGCCAGAATAAAAACTATCAAAGGAACCAGGACAAAGATTTCCCTGGTGTTGATCTCAGGTAGATGCTCCACCCACTGATTATTAAGTGGACCATGCAGTACTTTTCTCAACGCGATGAGGACATAAGCACCCGTAAAGAGTAATCCGATCATACTCAAGGCAGTTGCAACAGTGAACACCGGCCACGATCCCCGCACTACCAGGAATTCAGAGACAAAACCGTTCAAACCGGGTAATCCGAGCGAAGCCATGGATATGAAGAGCAGCAATCCACCGAATAAAGGAACAAGTGTAAAGAGACCCCCAAAATCATCCAGGTTGCGGGTATGTGTCCGTTCATAGATGACACCGACCAGGAAGAACATGCCCGCCGATGAAAGACCGTGGTTGAACATTTGCAGGACAGCACCATTTAAAGCCAGGTGGGCATTCTCTGTGCCCGCGGCAGCAGCCCCAACTGCGATCCCCAGGATCACGAAACCCATATGATTGATGGATGAATAGGCCACCAGTTTCTTGAAATCACCGTTGCCCGAATGCTGCGAATGCTCCAAAGATGATGGCCATTGTCGCCAGGAAAGCCAGTGCCCCGGCAAAGAATTTTGCTTCCACCGGGAAGAGGGGCAGCACCAGGCGCAGGAAGCCATAGGCACCCAGTTTGAGGAGTACACCTGCCAGAATCATCGATCCAGGTGTTGGCGCTTCGGTGTGTGCATCCGGGAGCCAGGTGTGGAAAGGCCAGACAGGTACTTTGATGGCAAACGCCACCACGAATGCCCAGAATGCAATCGTCTTGACTGTAGCCATGGGAATCCCGAACAGGCTGCCCGAAAGTCCCGGCCAGGTAGCAAACAACTGCGGCAGGTCAAATGTCCCCGATATTGCCCCGATCAACTGGATGGAAAGCAGCAATCCCAGTGATCCGGCCATGGTGTACAGGATAAATTTCAAAGACGCATAATTCCGGTTTTCCCCACCCCATTGGTTGATGAGGAAGTACATCGGTACCAGACCAATTTCCCAGAATACAAAGAAAAGCAGCAAGTCCAGGGAGACAAAAACACCCAGCATGCCGGTTTCCAGGAACAGGAACAGCATCATATAGGGTTTGATGCGGTCCTTGATGGAGAAAGATGCCAGGAGTGCCAGGGGTGTCAGTAAAGTGGTCAGCAGGACCATCGGCAGTGAAATGCCATCAATCCCGAGGTGATACGTCGAGGCGATGGACGGGAACCATGCTACCTGCTCCTGGTATTGGAAACCGGGCTGGTCAACATTTAAATCCTGTCCACAACAACACAGTGAATAACAAGGGCAGCAGGCTGAACAGAAAAGCAGCCCACTTGATCAACTTCTCCTTACTAGCGGGCAAAAAGAAGATGACAGCTGCGGCAGCAGTTGGCAGGAATAAGATCAGCGTGAGAAGATGTCGTACGATGAAATCCATCGCTTGCTCCAAAGAATCAGACTATATCAAAATATAGATCACCGCGAAGAGGATCGCGGAAAATACCATCACAACTGTGATCGTAACGACCATGTATTGCTGTAATTTACCGGATTGCATCGGGCTGATAGCGCCGCCCAGGTTCTTCACTCCACCTGCAAGACCATCGCCGCCCATATTGATCACGGGGACGTCAAAATTCGATCTGACGATCCGTCCCAACCAGAGGAAGAAACGGGCAATTCCATGCAGGACGCCATCGATCACGATCTTATCCATCCACAGGCTGGTAAATACTTCTGAGACCCATACCGCCGGTCGAATGAATATCTTCTGGTAAAACTCATCTACATAATATTTATTCTGCAGAAGTGTATAAACTCCACCCAGCTTGCTTTGCAGTGGATCTTTTTGGGTCTTCACTGATCTATAAACCAGCCAGCCTAATCCCAACCCGCCCAGCGAAACGACGACAGAAACCAGCAGGGGATCGCATTGAAGGCAGCCACATGCTCCACCTCACCCAGCATACTGCCGGTGAATTTCTCGAACCAGTTGGGGAGAATGCCGCCCAACCCGGGGAAGTTTTCGGGAATGCCGGACCAACCCGCTCCAACCGCGAAGATGGACAGGATCACCAGTGGCAGAGTCATCGTCCACTTTGTTTCCTGGGCATGATCCGCTGATTTTGTGCGGGGAGTACCGAGGAATGTGAGCGTGATCTGGCGCATGGTATAAAATGCAGTCAATAAAGCAGCCAAAGCCAGGACAATAAATACAACGGTCTGTCCGCCTTTGAATGCGCCCGAAAGGATCTCATCCTTGGACCAGAACCCGGCGGTGATCAATGGGAATCCGGAAAGGGCGAACCCACCGATCAGGAAAGTCCAGAAGGTTACCGGCATCTTTTTACGCAGCCCGCCCATATTCAGCATATTCTGCGGGTCGACTTCCTCGCCGGTATGCAGAACCCCGTGCTCCATTCCGTGAATGACCGACCCGGAACCGAGGAAGAGCAGTGCTTTGAAGAATGCGTGCGTTACCAGATGGAAAATCGCTGCCGAGTAAGCACCGATGCCCACCGCGGCGATCATATACCCTAATTGGCGATATGGTGGAAAATGCCAGCACGCGTTTGATATCATTTTGCGAAACTGCTATGGTCGCTGCAAACAGGGCAGTGAATGCCCCGACAGCGCCAACCACCAGCATGGCTGGAGTCAATGCGCCTCCCGGTTCCCAACCGGCTGTCAGCAGCGGGAAGATGCGAATGGAGAGGTAAACACCTGCAGACACCATGGTTGCCGCGTGGATCATGGCAGAGACCGGTGTGGGTCCTTCCATGGCATCCGGCAGCCAGACGTGCAGCGGGAACTGCGCTGATTTGCCGATCGTCCCGATAAACAGCAAGAGACCGATCGCACCGGCAGTGGACAGCCCGAGTATGCCGGAGGATGTGGATGCCAGGCGTTGTAGTAATTCTGGATTGGCAAATATCTCACGATAATTCAAAGTGCCGGCTGTGGTATAGAGGAATGCAATACCCAGCAGCATGAAAACATCCCCGACCCGGGTGGTCATAAAGGCTTTCATGGCTGCTTTCTTGGCTGAATCCTTTCCATACCAGAAACCGATCAGCAGGTAGGAACACAGCCCCATGATCTCCCAACCGACATACAACAGCAGCAGGTTATCGCAGACCACCAGCAGGTACATGGCGAAGGCAAACAGGCTCAGGAAGGCAAAGAAGCGGGAATACATCGGTTCAACGGATGGAACCCGGTGAGAATGCCCGTCTGAACCGGTGATGGTCGCTCCATGTGGAGGCAGGCCGGCAACGTCATGATCACCTTTGGGAGACCCGAAGTTCTGGTAACCTACACTGTAGATGAAGATCATCAGGATCGTCCAGGAAACGAAGAAAAGGACGACGGCAGTGAGATTATCGACCTGCACCCCGATCTGCAAATATCCAGTACCGGTCGGCAGCCAGTTGATCGCGCTGCGGATGGGTTCTTCCGCCAGGTGTGGTTTGCTGACAGCAGTAACGAAAGTGATCATGCTCAACAACCAGGATATGGCTGCAGCACCGATCGCAATGGTATGGCTAAAGGCTTTGGACCGGTTCGTAAACAGGACAATGAGAATAAATGCCAGTAACGGCGGGAGTGGAATTAACCAGACTAATGTTTCAGGTGTCATAATGTTCCGTTATCTCCGAGTTAACCCTTTAAGGAGGAAATTTCTTCTGTAACGATAGTCTTTTGCTTCCGGTACACAGCAATAAATATTGCCAGGCCGACAGCCACTTCTGCAGCCGCGGCTGTGATCACTATGATCACGAAGACCATTCCAGCCGAGTGAACGACATCCAGATACCGCCAGAAAGCCAGCAAATTAATATTGACCGCATTCAGGATCAACTCGACACCCAACAGCATGGCAATTGCATTCTTGCGGGTAAGTACGCCGAAAAGGCCGATGCAAACCATCCCTGCTGCCAGAATAAGATACCAGGATAATGGGATCATTTGTCACTCTCCCCGGTACTGCGGTCCCGGCCGATGTAAATTGCACCGACCAGTGCTGCCAGAAGTAAAATGGAAGCTGTTTCAAAAGGAATCAGGAATCCATTAGGATCCACAAGTGCCACACCCAGGTTGGCAACTGTATCCGGGGAGACAATTGGTTCAGTAAGCACTGTCCGAGATCCATTCCAGGACATGATCATATATACCAACCCTGCGTACATCAAAACACAAAGGATGGTTGTCAGAATAAAATATTTGTTCAATTGCTGTCCTGTATCCATCATCGCTTTGCGGGTCAGCATCACTGCGAATATGAACAAAACTGCAATGGCTCCAATATATACGATCACCTGGACGACTGCAAAAAATGGTGCCTGTAATAATGCAAAGAGTACTGCCACACCCGCCAGGGCCAATATCAACCAGAGCGCAGCGTGGATCATCTTCGGGGCGGTCACAACCAGCACAGAAGAAAACAGGATGACCACTGCTGAAACAAGGAATATGGCCTGATCAAGCGTCATGTGTGCGCTCCATTACCATGGTTTGTGTTGAGCGATGGCTTTCCGCCAGCTCATCCATTTTTATTTTTCTTTTATTAAGGGAAACCCTGCCCACCAGGAAGACAATTCCAAGAATGACCAGGTTTGCTGCCAGGTGAACAAGTATCCTGACGACTGACCCTGAATTCACCATAATTTTTTCGATCAAAGCGGTTGTAACCACCGCCATCAGCGCGATCGGTGTAAAGATCTGCCAGTTCAGTTTCATCACCTGGTCGAGCCTGAAACGCGGGAAGGACCCGCGGAAAAGGATCACCAGGAAGTAAACCACCATTGTTTTGATAACAAAGTACACAAACCCCAGGGTCGGTATTTGCTGCGCCCAGGGACCCTGCCATCCGCCCAGGAAGAGTGCTGTAAACAAAAGGGAGATGGTGAATGCATGCAGGAATTCGCCTACATAGAACATGCCGAATTTCAAACCGGAGTATTCAATGTTGAATCCGGCCACGATCTCAAATTCTGCTTCAGCCAGGTCGAATGGAGCACGACCCACTTCTGCCACTGAACTGATGAAGAATAACAAGGCCGCCAGGGGTGCTACCACTATGAACCATACGGGTTGAGCTTTCACAATCGTATTCAACCCCATTGATCGGGCTAATATCACCGGGACCAGTAAAGCCATAGCCATGGGGATCTCATAAGAGATCAGCTGGGCGATCACCCGGAAAGCGCCAAGCATGGCATATTTATTATTCGAAGAATAGCCTGCGAAAATGATCCCCAGTGAGCTGATTGCTCCAGCGGCGATCAAGTACAACACACCGACATTAATATCCACACCATAAACGCTCGGACTGAAAGGAACTACCGCCCACATGATCAGGATCCCGCCCACTGCCATGATCGGTGCCAGGTTATAAGGGACAACATCTGCACCTGCGGGGGTAATGTATTCTTTTGTGAATATCTTGGCCATATCAGCAAATGGCTGGAAGAGACCGAAAGGCCCGACCCGGTTGGGTCCCAACCGATCTTGTAAGCGGCCGATGATCTTGCGTTCATACCAGATCAAAAAGATCACCCACAGCATGGCCAGCAGCGGCAAAACGACTGCACCCAGTGTGGGGACGATCTGACCTGCTAAGGATGCAGGCAAGTCAAGAGGTGTGAGCCATTTTTGTATCAGGGTGCTGATAAAAGTTACCGGATCGCGCAAAAAACTCATACCGACTCCTTAGGGTTAACCCGGCAGGTTAATGAATTTGAATAAGATTTACGACCATTCGAAGGCGCCCTTTTTCCATGCATAAAGCAGTCCCGCCGCGAGGATCAGGATAAATAAAACGCCTTCCAGAACAGCAAAAAGACCGAGTTTATCGAAGGCGATCGCCCATGGATAAAGAAAAACGGTCTCAATATCAAACACGAGGAATACGAGGCCGATCAGGTAATACTGGGCTTTGAACTGCA
Organism: uncultured Chloroflexia bacterium; assembly: GCA_963709535.1. Taxonomy (GTDB): domain Bacteria; phylum Chloroflexota; class Anaerolineae; order Anaerolineales; family Anaerolineaceae; genus PNON01. The sequence goes on from CAVPWY010000002.1 coordinate 66,629, forward strand.
CCCAGGTTTCACCCTGGGTCTCAAGTCCGCATTCATACGTGGATGTTTTAATGGAATTTGATCTTTCAGGAGCGATGAGCCCGGCCATGAATATAGCTGCAGCCGGTAATCCCAATGAAACAACCATGAAAACTCCGATGTAAAACCATTCGTTGTTCATATAACCCTCAAACAGAAAGGATAACCCGGATAATAAACCTCATTGGGTCAGATTATTTTATCATAACTATTACCTTATCAACACTATTTTTTCCGGACGAATTTGCCATATATCAGAATAGCTGCGCCAAAAACTGCCAGCCCCAGGCTGATAATTCGGGAGGTGCTCAAATCCATTCCCAGTAAGGTCCTAACCGGGAATTTCCATATCCCGGGCAACCAGCGGGTAATCGAGTGACAGTCCCTGCGGGTTTTGTATGGTCAGGTAGATCCACAGCTTGCCTTGCTGGGGTTCCTTTCGAGCGGAAAGCAGGTTCCAATGGAATGCCGGGGATGCTTGCCGTGAGATCGTTTTTTGGTAAATGCCCGCCGGTTCAACGAATTGGCGGGGAAATTCAAGATGTGCTTTTATTTGCAGGTTGAAATCGACTGGTCCTGTCATCATTTGATCTTCACCAGCTAGCGCATCCAGGTTGGCAGCTACCTCGACATGACCTTTTCTGCCCTGCATAATATTCTTCGGAAATTGAAGCATGATCCCCAGATTGGAATTCCTTAGGTAATCTTTTATATCCTCCCTGCCAGATAAGACCGGGGTTTCAGCATAATCAGAGCTGATCCGTTCAACTATCTCTTCACCCTTAAAGCTAAACTCTACTTTCTCCGTACGATCAGGAATAAACCCGATCAAAATAAGCAGGCCAGCCAGAATTAAAAATAGAAAACCAGTATTTCGCATGGACGGTTTCACTCCTTTAGAATATCATATAGATGAACATATGGAAATGGAGGATTCAGTAGTGAAAGTACCCAAACAAACTACACCAGTGTGCACACGCCGTGATTTTTTGCAAAAAGTCACTACATCCATGGCGGGATTATTCCTTGCAGCTCCGTCAATATCCACATTGCATAATGAAAAGAATTTATTAAGGCAGCCGGACCAGGTTTTGGCAATGGTGGAACTGCCTTCCCTGGCAGAATTGCATGAACCGCTGCTGGTCCGCATTATTGACACCTCCCACCCCATAAACGAGGAGGAGATTACCTCCTTGGTCACGCCGAATTTACAGAAAATTCCTCTTAAGTTGGAAGGCATCCGGGCTGCCAATGAGAATATTCGGGTGCATTCACTCCTCTTACCTGCACTCGAAAACCTGTTTACTCAAGCAAACAGCGACTTGACCGGTTTATTCGTCCATAGCGGTTTCCGCTCCTATGAGGAACAGGCCATCGCTTACAGCCTGTCGAAAGACAAACTGGTGGTGCTAAAACCCGGCACCTCGCAGCATCATTCAGGCCTGGCGCTGGATTTCACTTCTTCCGATATCGGAAAACAGGTTGACATCAGCCTTCACTTTGAGAATACCAAGGCGGCAAAGTGGCTGGAAGCGCATGCCTGGGAATACGGTTTTGTTCCCAGTTATATCAACAGCCATGACGGGATCAAAAATGAACCCTGGCATTATCTTTTCATGGGAAAAGAGTTGGCTGAAGCGTATATGCGTTTGAAATCCGGCGGCTGGTACGGGGATGCCTTCCTGCTGCAGCATGCAGTCAACCTGGGGATGCAGAAGATCGTCCTTGAAATTCCGTAATCGCCATGGATAAGCAAATTCTGATCACAATTAGCAGGATTATCAATAACTTCAGGTAGAATTGATTTATCAAACCCTTTATTGGAGGATAAATCATCAAACACCCGGCTGAGCCATTTCGCATTAAATCTGTCGAACCCATCAGGCTGATCGACGCTGCTGCGCGTAAGAAGGCATTGAAAGATGCCGGCTACAATATTTTTGCTGTCAAAGCGGAAGATGTATTTATCGATTTTCTGACCGATTCGGGTACAGGTGCCATGAGCCAGCATCAATGGGCTGCCATCATGGAAGGCGATAAATCCTATGCCGGCGCGCGTTCCTTCTATAAACTCAAAGAATCCATGGACCTGATCTTTGGTTTTGAATTCTTTGTACCCACCCATCAGGGCCGGGCTGCGGAAAACATCCTCGCCCAATTAATGGTCAAACCCGGGAACTCCATCCCGTCCAATATGCACTTTGACACCACCGAAGGCAACATCCGCGCCCGCGGCGGCAGGCCTGCCAACCTGGTCATCGATGAGGCTTTCGACCCGACCAACCATCACCCGTTCAAGGGCAACATGGATATTCGCAAGCTGAAGGAATTCATCGAAAAAACAGGCGTAGAGAATATCCCGTTTGGAACGATCACCATTACCAATAATGCCGGCGGCGGCCAGCCTGTCTCCATGGAGAATATCCGCCAGGTGTCCGAGGTTTATCACAGCTATAAGATCCCCTTCTTCATCGATAGCTGCCGGTATGCAGAAAACTCTTACTTCATCAAGCAGCGTGAACCCGGTTACGCGGATAAAACCATCCTCGAGATCGCCCAGGAGATCTTCTCGTACGCTGATGGAGCCTGGATGAGCGCCAAGAAAGACGCCATTGTGAATATTGGCGGCTTCCTGGCTGTTCGTTCTGCCGACCTGTACCAGAAGATCTGCAATGAGTTGATCATGCGCGAGGGCTTCCCCACCTATGGCGGGCTGGCCGGACGCGACCTGGCAGCCATGGCTGTAGGATTACTGGAAGGATTGGACGAGGAGTATCTTACCTACCGCATCGGTCAGACAGCTTACATCGGTAATAAACTGCTGGAAGCCGGCATCCCGATCATCGAACCACCGGGCGGGCATGCCATCTATATCGATGCCGGGAAAATGCTCTCCCATATTCCGCAGATCGCATTCCCGGGGATCGCCCTGAGCTGTGCCATGTACCTGGAAGGCGGCATCCGCGCCTGCGAGATCGGCTCGGTCATGTTTGCCTATGCCGACCCGGATACCGGCAAAATGGTGCATCCCAAATTGGAACTGGTGCGCATGGCCATTCCGCGCCGCATGTACACCCAGAGCCATTTTGATTATGTGGTCGATGTGTTGAAAGAGATCAACGCGAAGAAATCAACTTTGGGCGGCTACAAGATCACCTACCAGGCACCCCTGATGCGCCACTTCACCGCCAAATTTGAGCCATTGGCTGCGGATAACCGCACTCCTCATGAAAAGGTGATGGAGTCAAAGAGGAAGACGTTATAGCTAAACGATTAATAATTAAAGCCCAGTTGTTAAATAACTGGGCTTTTTATTATATATTGGAGCGATTTTTTTCGTGATAAGGCTACCGAAGTGCTTTCTCCTGGATGGTGCGGTGGGTGCCATCGCAGATAGGCTTTTTGCACGATTCGCCGCAATTGCACAGGGTCACCCGGTTGCGGGTTTCAAAAGGTTTGCCATCCGAGCGTTCCACCGGGATGCTGCCTGTCACCCATAATGGCCCTTCGATGGGACCTTCTGCTGTGATCTCAGTAGTTACCGCGATCTGCACCGGCAGATCCGGCTCGATATCCGCTTCGTATTTATCCATGGAATAGGTATAAGCCCCGGAGGGGCAGCGCTCGATCATGGCGATGATCTCTGCACGCATCCGCGGCTCGGATGTTTCGCTCATCATCCGGTCGATATTGGTCTGCCGGTTGCCGCAGAAGCCTGAGGACATGCACAGGTAACCATCCTGTTTCACCACCAGTCCTGTACCCCTGTCGTCAACGTATTGACGTTCTGCAATCGGATGGGTATCTGCCGTCTCTGTGCCGTCAAATTGATTTCATGGTGTTGCCATCGCAAAAGGGTTTATTTGCGGACTTGCCGCAGCGGCACAGCCCGTAGAACTCCTTGCCTTCCTTTTTGACAACATGATATTCATTATCTTTTTTCCAGGTCAGGGGTTCCCCATACTCAGAGACCACCTGGGTCTTGTGCACCAGTGGAACATCTCCAAAGACATGGTAAGAACCGTCTGGCATGACCACGATCCTGGGAGAGTCATTTTCAGATTTCGGGTTTTTCCGGCATTGTTTACTCCTGTTTATTTTACCTTTTGCGATTATAAACCCGATTGTTTCGCTAATCAAAAAACCTTGCGGGATTTGCAGTATGATTATAGGAAGATAGTTCACATCGTATCTAATATATGATTAATACGGAATGTACTTGATGAATAAAAACAGCATTAGTAACTTTTTCACTATTATCTGCTTCATCACCTTGATGGTGCTAACAACAGGCTGCTCGACCGCCAAAAAGATCGATGCGGATGAGAAGGAAAAGATTTCCGCACTGGTGACACCCAAGATCGACAGCCTGATGCAGGGCTTTTCAGAAGACAATTATCAAAAATTCTCAGAAAACTTTGACCCAAAATTGCTCACTGGAATGCCTGAATCCGGTTTTAATGACACCCGAAAAATGATCACCGAGAAGATCGGCAATTACCAATCACTCAAGATCGCAGATATTCTGAAAACACAGAACTTCATCACCGTGATCTGCAATGCTACTTTCGATAATGAAGATAAAGTCACCATTCGGGTGATCTTTGATCCGGATGCCGAATATACCATCTCCGGCCTCTGGTTTGATTCCCCTGAACTGCGCAAGTGATCCTACCGGGTAACCGGGTCCGGTAAGCATTACAGGTCAAGCTATCCAACCCATCACTAATCCGTTATACTTTCCGCATGGAAAATCCCGACGAGATCTATCAAACCACGCCAATATCAAAGAAAAAGGGAATATCCCAATCTGTCTCCATCATCATTTTCTCTGTCCTGATCATGGTTCTGGCCGGGGTTATCTTTACCCAGGATATGAATTACATCAGGGAATTTATCAGCAAGGCAGGACCCTGGGGTGTTTTGATCAGTATTTTTCTGTATGCGCTGCTGGGTTTAACCTTGATCCCGTCAGAACCGCTTACCCTCTTTATCGGGGCACTGTTCGGCCCATGGCTGGCATTGCTGATCGCCGGCACCGGTAATACCCTGGCGGCCTTTGTGGAGTATTACCTGGGCACTCATATTGGAACAGCGACTAATTTCGTTGAACAGAAGAAGAAGCTTCCGTTTGGATTGGGCAGGCTGCAGGTCGACTCGCCCATGTTCCTGATCGGTGCCCGGATGATCCCCGGATACGGACCCAAGGTCGTCAGCATGGTGGCTGGAATTTATCATGTACCGATATTGACCTACTTATGGACGACAGCCATTACCATCTTCGTTGGTGCTGCCCTATTTGCTTTTGGCGGTAGGGGGATCGCCCTGCTGGCTAACATTAAAATAAGCCAAAACCCCCGATCAAACGGTTTTAAGCTAATTCGCCTACGCGCATCATATTTCAGATCTTTTTAGCTTCTTCCCATGCTTCATTCAATTCATCGAACGAAAACTGCGACACCTCCCGCCCTGCCAGGCGGGCTTTTTGTTCAATATAGCTGAAGCGTTTTCGAAACTTCTGCGTTGTGTCGCGTAATGCAAACTCGGGGTCCACTTTCCGCCAGCGCGCATAATTGACCACCGCGAAAAGAAGATCTCCCATTTCATCGATCAACTCCTGCGGATCACGCGCCGCGTCGATCTCGTTGACCTCTTCTATGATCTTGTCCATTACGCCACGGATATCCTTCCAATCGAAGCCCACCCGTGCGGCTCGGTCCTGCACTTCCTGCGCCTGGGTGAGTGCCGGTAGGATATCCGGAACACCATCCAGCAGGCTTTTTTCAACGTTTCCGTTCTCTTTCCGTTCGGCAGCTTTTAATTTCTCCCAATTGGTCAACAGGTGATCCATCCCGTCCAATTTGAAGTCGCCAAATACATGCGGATGCCGTCGGACAATCTTGCGGTTGATCCCTTCCAACACATCCACCATGGAGAAATCACCCTCCTCTGAGCCAATCTGGGCATGCAATACGATCTGCAGCAGCAGGTCTCCCAGTTCTTCTGCCAGTTTTTGAGGATTCTCCTCATCGATGGCTTTGAGTGCCTCGTAGGTTTCTTCCAAAAGTGCTTTTCGCAAGCTTACATGGGTCTGCTCGCGGTCCCAGGGGCAGCCTTCGGGTGCACGTAAATGCGCCACCACTTCCTGGAATGCTTCAAAGGATGTATCCGGTTCGAGGGGGGGAATATATAAAACTGTCAGCAGCCCGATATGCTCGCTGCGGTCGATCTCGTATAATGCAATGGATTCCACAACCTCATCCGCATTTCCTGCTGAGTGCACCAGCTTCACCGGATGCTCATCCGGGTAGACACTGAGCAATGTCATTTTCAATTCGGCTGCGATCTGGCGGGAATAGACCTGTGCGATCAGTGCCGGGAAAGTGGGGGGAAGTTTACATGATGCAAAACTGCCAATTCCATCGCATCCGCCATGATCAACCGCGGGTATGGATCAATTCCAAGCGCGGTGCATACCGGTTCAAAGAAGCTCAACCCTTCCACCACCCGCACGGGTAGACCTTTTTCCTTTGCCCGGCGGTAGATCTCCGGGCAGGTGGCTTCAGCTACAAAGGGTGATCCGGGAACGGCATAGGTCACACCCTCCGGTCTTTCGCCCAGTGCCAAAACCTGGTCGATGATCTGCGAATACACATCTTCAAATTTTTCTGCCTGATCATAGAGGTGATCAAATGAATGCACTTCTATCTTCTTCGGCAGTGCTTCAACCGTTGGATGGCGCTTTGTGCGCAGGTAGATCTCCTGCAATCCGTCAATAACGTTCTGCGCCTGCCTTGTCAGCAATTGCGGGTCACCGGGACCAAGACCAAGTATTGTAATTCCGCGTGTCATTCTATATCACCTCTACATCTTCCCAAATCTATCACTACTGAGAGACATCATTCAATACTGAACATCCTAATCATAATCCATTAAATAAAAAGCAGAGACCACTGAATAACCAGTGTCCTCTGCTTAATTGATTGTATGAATAAAATATACTCTAACGTTTGGTGTAAGTTGGTGCCTTACGGGCGCGCTTGAGACCTGGCTTCTTACGTTCTTTCACGCGTGGGTCGCGGGTTAAGAAACCACCTTTGCGCATGACAGGAACCAGTTCGGCATTCATTTTGGTTAATGCGCGGGCAAGTCCAAGCTGGCATGAAAAAGTCTGACCAGTCACACCACCGCCATTGACGATCACGGTAATATCATACTGGGTGCGTTCCTGTCCGGCTGCCTGCAGCGGGGAAAGGATGAGTTCCAGGTCACCCATACGGGTGAAGTAATCCATACCGTCTTTCGAATTGACGGTGACTTTGCCTGTTCCACTCATTAAACGAACGCGGGCAGAGCTTTCTTTACGGCGACCAATACCTTCAAAATATTGAACTGTCATGTAACCTCTTTCCTCTACTCAACCGGTTGAGGAGATTGTGCCTGGTGGGGATGCTCAGCTTCACCATACACTTTAATATTCTTGATCAGCTCGCGCCCCATCTTATTGTGAGGGATCATTCCCCAAACGGCGTGGCGGATAACCCGGTCCGGGTATTTCTTTAACTGATCTTGCAGGCTGACGGATTTTAATCCACCAGGGTAGCCGGAATGGGAATGGTAGAACTTTTCTTCCAATCGATTTCCAGTTACTTTGATATGACCGGCATTGATAACAATGACCGAATCGCCCATTGATACACCCGGCGTAAAGGTGGGCTTATGTTTGCCAAGCAGAAGATATGCAATTCTGGTGGCTAACCGTCCCAATGTCTGCTCTTTCGCATCCACCAGGACCCATTCACGTTCGATTTTTCCTTTTAGGACGAATGTTTTGTCCACAGTTATCCTCTCCACTTACACAAGGTATTCTTAATTTAATTTGATAACCCGATCATACTAATAATTTACTCTTATCAGTTCAAGTCCGCACGCCGGGGCTATTCCTGGATGATCCTGAAAGCCTGCTTCGAAGTGATCCCGAAGCCGTTGTGGGTCTATCCGTCCGCTGGCTGCTTCAACCTGAACAAATACCAGTCTGCGTACCATGTGGTACAGGAAGGCATTTGCACAAATTGTGTATTTGAGCTCACTGCCTTCCATCTGCCATTCTGATCGGGTGACATTTCTGATCGTACCGCTTCCGGCCCGGGGCGGGGTTCCATAGGCTGTAAAATCGTGTTCTCCCATAATCACTGCTGCAGAACTGGTCAGTACAGAATAATCCACCGGTTTGTTAAGCCTCCACGCGTACCTCTCGAGGAGAGGGTCGCGGATGGTTTCACAAAGAACCCGGTATCGGTATTCTCTGGATTTTGCATCAAAGCGCGGGTGGAAATCCGGTGCTGCTTCCTGTATCTTCCTTGCAGATATATCCGCTGGCAGATAAGTATTCAGCGCACATAAGATCTCGCCCATGGGATGGTTCCAATCCAGGTCAAATGTGAACACCTGTCCTGAAGCGTGAACGCCTGTATCTGTTCTCCCGGCACTGACGATGGATGTTGCGGTCCATCCCAGCTTCCGGAGAGCTTCTTCAACACAGCGTTGAACCGTCCGCTTGATACCCTGACGCTGGTATCCTTTGAACTCTGTACCGTCGTATGAAAGTGTTACCTGGTAATGTGCCATTCCATTCACGTCCAAAAGACGGGGATGGATCTCCTGCAAGCGCAGGAATTATTCTTCAACCAATTCCAACAGGACCATATCTGCGGCATCACCGAGGCGTGGTCCGAGTTTCAACATCCGGGTATATCCACCGGGACGCTTGCTATAGCGCGGGCCAAGATCGTCAAACAACTTTTTGACGGTATCGGCTGCATTGCCTAAATAGCTTGCTGCCAGGCGGCGGGCATTCACTTTTTCAATGTCGCTTTTGCTGCCGCTGTTCTTTGCCAGGGTGATCAATTCTTCTGCCTGACCGCGAATTGCGGAAGCTTTGGCGCGGGTGGTGGTGATCCGCTCATGTTCAAACAATTGTCGAATCAACGTCCGCCGTAAAGCGTTGCGCTGACCTGTACTACGACTTAAACGATATCCAGCTATCTGATGACGCATCTCTTACTCCACACTTTTTTCATCATGCATGAATCCTTTATCCATCATTTTCAATTGAAGCTCGTCCAAACTCTTCTCTCCAAAATTACGGATGGACATCACTGCATCTTCGCCTTTATCTAATAATTCAAGCACATCACCTACAGTGGTTATACCGGTGCGTTTCAGTGAATTGAATACACGCACAGAGAGATCCAGGTTTTCAATGGGTGTCTCTGCAGCTTCACTTGAAAGTCTGCTGCCGGTCGTCTCTTTTTCCACACTGAGTTCAATGATCTCATCACTGACTCCAGCCAGGAGACGGAGGTGTTCCATCAAGATCACCGAGGAGTTCCCCAGTGCCTTTTCAGGAGAAATTGTGCCATCAGTCCAAATTTCGAGTTCCAACTTATCGTAGTTGGTGCTCTGACCAACGCGGGTTGACTTGACATTCCAATTCACACGTTTTACTGGTGAGAAAATGGCATCCATTGGAAGTTCAGCGATCGGCAATTTACCGCTGCGTTCATTCGCAGGTAAATAACCGCGGCCATGTTCCACGTTCATGTCAATTTCAAGCCGGGTATTTTTATCATCTACTGTGAAAAGGTAAAGATCAGGGTTGACGATCTCTATCTCTGCAGGTGTTTAATATCAGCCGCTGTGACAACGCCTTCACCGCGCACATCCAGGTGCATGGAGGAGACATCGACATCATACAGCTTCAGGCGGATCTGCTTCATCTGAAGCATGACCTGAATGACGTCTTCACGAACGCCAGGGATATCACTGAACTCGTGTAATACATCATTGATCCGGATGGATGTAACACAAGCCCCATCCAGGGATGACAATAATACACGGCGGAGTGAATTTCCCAATGTCACGCCATAACCGCGTTCCAATGGGCTGATCACAAACTTGCCGTAGTTACGGGCATCTGCCACCCGTTCCACTTTTGGCATTACCATATTAGTTAAACCAGTCACTTTGCTCTTCCCTCTTGCCAACACGCCCTAAATTACCGTGTGTCAGCTCTAGTAGCCTTTAGCGAGAGTAGTACTCAACGATGAGCTGTTCGGTGATGTTGCCATCGATCTCAGCCCGGTCCGGTAAGCGCAGTACTCGCCCCGACAGGTTTTTAAGATCCCTCTCCAACCAGGTTGGAGTATTACGAGTCTCAGCAATATCTTTCAATTCCTTGAAATATGTTGCAGACTGGGATCCTTCTCTTACCGCGATCTTATCTCCAGGTTTCAGGAGCATGGATGGAATATCCGTCCTTACTTCGTTGACCATGAAGTGTCCGTGTGATACCAATTCTCGTGCCTGTGCACGGTTCACTGCAAAACCGATGCGGAATACCACGTTATCGAACCGTGTTTCCAGGGTTTGCAGGAAATTCAAACCGGTCAAACCACGTTTTTTCTGTGCTAACACATAATAACGGCGGAATTGTTTTTCCAGCATCCCGTAAGTTCGGCGTGCTTTTTGCTTTGCGCGCAACTGCCGGGAATAGTCAGATGAACGATCGCTTCCACGTCCACCAGTGCGGCCATGTTGACCTGGTACGAAACCACGTTTATCAAATGAGCACTTGGCGGTGAAACAGCGTTCACCTTTCAAGAATAATTTTTCACCTTCTCGCCGGCATAATCTGCATACCGGACCTAGATACTTAGCCATAAATAGAATCCCTCTCTCTGAACAAATTAGACACGGCGTTTCTTTGGAGGACGGCAGCCATTATGCGGGACCGGGGTAATATCAGAAATTGAATGTACCCTTAAGCCTAATGACTGGACAGCCCGGATGGCTGATTCTCTTCCCGGACCAGGTCCTTTGATATATACGTCCACTTCCTGGACGCCCATTGAAGCAGCGGCTTTGATAGCCTGTTCTGCTGCAAGGCGGGCGGCAAAGGGAGTGCTCTTGCGAGAGCCTTTGAATCCAGCAGATCCTGAACTACCCCAACATACGGTATTACCCTGTTTGTCAGTAATGGTAATGATCGTATTGTTAAACGAAGCATAGATATGAATCTGCCCTGAAGACAGGGTGCGCTTTACTTTTCGCGCACTGGTGGTTCGTCTTGTCGAGCGTACGTTTTGAGCCATAAAACCTCTCTAAATGAATTTCATAATATCGTTCGTCAACCATCTTCCGGTCAGCCGTGGGGTCGAGGGATCCCTACCAGGCAATGGTTAATTCACGACTTATTTCTTTGTAGCTCCACGGCGGCGTCCGCGACCGGCAACAGTCTTCTTGGGACCCTTGCATGTACGGGCGTTCGTGCGGGTACGTTGGCCGCGGCAAGGTAAATTGCGGCGGTGGCGCATACCACGATAACAGCCGATCTCGATCAGCCGTTTAATATTCATGGTTACTTCACGTCGAAGATCACCTTCCACCTTGTAGGTTTTGGTGATGTAATCACGCAAAGCCGATACTTCGGTTTCAGTAAGATCTTTAACACGGATATCAGGATTTACACCGGTAGCTTTAATAATTTGCTTTGCACGGGTTGATCCGATTCCAAAAATATATTGGACACCTACTTCGACGCGTTTATTGCGAGGAAGATCTACACCTTCAATTCTTGCCATAATCTCTTATCCCTGTCGCTGTTTATGTTTAGGATTTTCGCAGATAATGAACAATCTGCGGTTGCGTTTAACCACTTTGCATTTAGCGCAGCGCTTTCGTATGGATGGTGATACTTTCATTCTCTACTTACTCCTTATCATTCTGTATTGCAGACGCAGCCGCAAAGGTTGAATTATACCGCTTTGCTCTGCTTTCGTCTAGATTAATAATTCCTACTTCTATAACTCAGTCAGTATTACTGGTCCATTTTCGGTAATGGCTACACTATGTTCAAAGTGTGCCGTCAATGCACCGTCTCTTGAAGCAACCGTCCATTCATCCGGCATTACCCGGGTGAAATACGAGCCCAGCATGACCATTGGTTCCAAAGCGATCGTCATTCCGACCCGAAGTTCCATGCCTTTACCTGGAATTCCGTAGTTCGGTACTGCCGGTCCTTCATGCATTTGCCGGCCAACGCCATGCCCGGTATATTCGCGCACAACGTTCATCTTGTTCCGTTCTACAAAATCCTGGATCGCCGCACCAATATCACCTACGTGGTTACCGCCGACCATTTGCCTTATACCAATCCGAAGAGCTTCTTCGGTCACTTCCAATAATTTCCGGGCTGATTTTGAGATTTCTCCCACGCCGATCGTAACGGCTGAATCTCCCACGTATCCTTTGTATACTGTCCCGCAATCCATTGAGACAATATCTCCTGCCTTCAACTTGCGTTTTCCGGGAATACCGTGCACCAGTTCTTCATTTACACTGGTACAGATGCTCGCCGGATAAGGGTACCGACCCGGATAACCTTTGAATGGAGAGTACACTCCATGCTTTTTCAATACTTCTTCCGCAGCCGCATTAAGGTCGGCAGTAGTGACGCCTGGCTTGATGATCGCTGTGGCAGCTTGTAATGCCTCTGCATTGATTCTGCCTGCTTCACGCATAATTGCGATCTCTGCAGCGGTTTTGAGGTTGATCTGTCTGTCCCAGGACATAACTTTCGGCTGCCTTCTTTTATGCCAATGCCTTAAGTAATTGGTCAGAAACATTGGCAATATCCTGCGTGCCATCTACCTCCAACAATTTGCCCTGCTCTCTATAGTAAACAATTAATGGAGCTGTTTGTGAAAGATAGACTTCGATGCGTTTTAGAACAGTTTCAGATTTGTCATCTTCGCGTTGGTAAAGTTCAGAGCCATCAATATCGCAAATACCTGCCACTTTGGGTGGATTGTATTTTAGGTGGTACACATGACCGTTCTGTTTACAGGACCATCTTCCAGACAGGCGTTCGATCAAAACATCGGCCGGAACTGAAATATATGGAACTCCTAGCACTTCTTGACCGGTTTCATTCAACATTTTCCTGAGTGCTTCAGCCTGGGCAGGAGTGCGTGGAAATCCATCTAAAATGACACCATTCTCGCAGTCCGGTTTTTGCAGGCGGTCACGGATCATATTGATCGTTAACCCATCGGGGACTAATTCTCCTCGATTGATGTAACCCTGGGCTTGTTTGCCAAGCTCAGTCTGTTTCCCTAGATTCTCGCGAAATATATCACCTGAAGAGATGTGGACAAGGTGCAGGTTCTCGGCAATGATTTTCGCCTGAGTACCTTTACCCGCTCCCGGAGGACCTAGAAGAACATAATATCGTGCCATCATTAACCCTTGATCAGCTGCTCATCGTAACCATGTACTTTGAGTTCGGTATCAATAATGGTAAAGGTATCCCTGACTACACCCACCACGATCAACAACCCGGCAGAGGATACCAGCAATAAACCGGATCCGGCAACAGAGGGTAGGATGGCTCCCAGGATATAGGGTAGTACAGCGACCAAACCCAGGAAGAGTGCGCCAGGCAGTGTGATGCGCCGCTGAACTTTCGTCAGGTACTTTTGGGTCGGGGTACCGCGGATCACACCAGGAATTTGGGCACCCTGTTTCTTCAGGTTCTCGCCATAATTCTGTTGTGTAAACAGTACATCTGTATAGAAGAAGGTGAATGCCACAACGAACAGGAAATATAGCAGGCCGTACCAGGGGCTGGTGCCCCCGAAGATATTTTTAGTAGATAATGCCAGGTTGGCAACCCAGGGTGTTGTAGACGCCAGGAAGTATGATGCAACGATGGCAGGGAATGTCAGTAGTGATTGAGCAAAAATGATCGGGATCATACCCGCCATGTTGATCATCAAAGGCAGGTTGCTCTTCACCGGCATCGACATACGGTTACCCACACGCCTTCCGGGGAACATAACCGGTACATTTCGCCGCCCCTGATTCACAAAGACAATGGCAAACACAGTAAGTGCCAGAATGGCCAAGATGACAATTATCAACCATCGATTCTGCTGATCGCTCATCAAAGATACAATATTGCCTGGCATTTGAGACACAATACCCGCGAAGATGATCAACGATAGACCCTGGTTGCGGATACCATATTCAGAAATTAGTTGTCCCAACCAGATACCTAACATTGTTCCGGCTACCATACTCAACAATGTTGCCAGAGTGGGCAATAATGCCGCACCTGTAAAGCCATAGTTCCTCAATATAGGAATACCACCAGTGAGGGAACTAAAGATATTGATCTGGCCAACCGCAGACAATAATGCCATGGGGATGGTCAGAATGATCGTCCATTTTTCCATCCACGATTGAGACTCACGTGGATTCTCCCTCATTTTCCTTTCAAGTGCTGGAATAATGGGGACGAGTAATTGAAGAATAATTTGGGCGGTAATGTAAGGATAAACTCCCATTGCTAGAATGGAGAAGTTTGATACTGTACCGCCGGAAAGTAGATCCAATAAGTTGAAGAGATTCCCGGCTGCACCACCACCAGTTGCAATGCTCGCAATCACCTCACGGTCAATTCCCGGAACCGGGATATTGGCAGCGAGACGGTACAAGATAAGCAATCCCAGAGTGATGAGCAGCTTCTTGCGAATATCTTCACTTTTCCATAGATAGCGCCATGGCGACCGCTTCATGATGGATTCTCCTTTTCGGATTGAAAATTATTAGAGTGTTTCAACACTGCCGCCGGCTGCTTCGATCTTTGCTTTTGCCGTTTTGCTGACTCTGTGTACACGTACTTTCAAAGCAACTGTGATCTCCCCATTGCCAAGAATGACGACAGGAGTACCACCCTTACGGACGAATCCAGCTTCAAATAGCAGTTCAGGGGTAATTTCAGTGCCCGCTGTGAAACGATTGAGTTGTAAGAGATTGATCTCTTCATATTCAATCCTGTTCAGCGGGGTGAAACCCTGACCGCGCATGAACGGTAATCGGCGGAAAAGGGGTAAGTTACCACCCTGGCTGTAAAGCCGGGGACCTCCACCTGTACGGGAGCCCTGTCCTTTAGTTCCACGGCCAGAGGTTTTACCCTGTCCCGCAGAGATGCCGCGACCAACGCGTTTACGATCTTTTTTTGCGCCAACATTGGGCTTCAAATCGTTTAATCTCATCGTCATACCTATTCTTCGATCTTAACTAGATTATTGACTTTTCTTAACATACCACGCAAAGATCCAGTGTCCGGGTGTTCAACTGTCTGGTGCAGACGATGGAAACCCAACGCGCGGATGGTTGCTTTATGCACTTTAGAGTAGCCAATGGCGCTTTTCACCTGGGTGATCTTGATCATTTTTACGCCAGGAGCAGCTTCCTTTTTAACCTTCTTTGCTACCGGGGCAGCTACTTCTTTAACCTGTATTTCTACTGGAGCAGCTACTTCTTTTGCTTTTTTAGCAACTGGAGCAACGGCTTCTTCTTTAACAACTGGAGCTGCTTCTTTTTTAGCTGTTTTTACTACTGGTGTAGTAGCTTTTTTCGCCACAGGAGCAGTTACTTCTTTTGCCTTTTTAGCTACTGGAGCAGCCACTTTTTTGGCTGTTTTTACAACCGGAGTAGTAGCTTTTTTCGCTGTTTTTTCTACAGGAGGAGTTACTTTTTCAGCCATTTTTTCTCCTCTCCCAGAATGGTAAGACATCTTTCAAGTCTTTACCGCGGTTTGCCGCTTCCATCTGTGGAGATTTCAGGCTCTCTAATGCCTGTAAAGTCGCTTTGACTATGTTCAGGACGGTGTTACTGCCCAGAGATTTTGTGAGAATATCATGCACACCAACAGCTCCGAGTACGGCACGAACACCACCACCTGCGATAACACCAGTACCTGGAGATGCGGGTTTTAGCAATACTACTGCACCACCCACCTTCGCGGTAACCGCATGCGGAATCGTCGAACCAGAGAGGTTGACCCTGTGCATATCCTTATGAGCGCGTTCTGTTGCTTTGCGCATTGCTTCAGGCACTGCATTAGCTTTGCCGATCCCAATTCCGATCTTACCGTTGTTATCACCTGCTACTATGGTAACTCGAAACGAAAACCGACGACCGCCTTTGACTACCTTTGCAACACGGGCAATTTCAATTACCCGCTCGTCGTAACCTGTTTCTACATTTTGATAATCAATCGCATCCATAACCAGACCTTTTGAGTGCTAATTTGTTAGAATTCAAGGCCGCCTTTGCGCGCCCCATCAGCCAGAGCCTTGACTCTGCCCATGTATCTGAAACCACCACGATCGAATACGACTGAGGAGATTCCTTTTTCTTTCGCGCGTTCTGCAAGCGCCTGTCCTACAAGAGTGGCCTGTTCGATTTTCTTCAAGCCTTTCATCTTGGCTCTCAGTTCAGTATCAATGGTCGAAGCTGAAGCCAGTGTGGTTCCAGATTGGTCATCAATAACTTGAACATAGATCTCAGCGACACTGCGGTAAACGCAAACGCGCGGTCGATCTGCTGAACCCGAGATATTCTTGCGCACCCGTAGGTGCCGGTGAATACGTGCTTTTGATCGAGTTTTAGTTGCCATACGCCATCACCTACTTCTTCGCCTTACCAGATTTACCAGCTTTACGGCGGATCTTTTCGCCAGCATAACGAATACCTTTGCCATGATATGGCTCTGGTGGGCGATGCTTTCGAATGATCGCTGCAATTTGGCCGACCTGTTCTTTATCTTTGCCGTGGATCTTGACCTGACGGGTCTTGGTATCCACTTCAAATTTAATCCCGGTTGGAGGATCGATCACTACTGGATGTGAATATCCAATATGAAGGACCAATTTTTCACCGTCCATCTCTGGGCGATAACCAACACCTTCAATTTCTAAAACAATATCAAAACCAGTGCTAACACCAACTACCATATTGCTAATTAATGCCCGGGTAGTTCCATGCAAAGCTCGATGCTGGCTGGCATCAGATGGTCGACTGACCAGGATCTGATCATTCGCCATAGTGATTTCCATCTCGGGTGAAAATCCCCGGCTCATTTCGCCTTGAGGACCCTTCACAAGAACATTACTGCCCTGGATTTCCACTTTGACATTGGATGGCACCGTTACCGGTAAACGTCCTATTCTTGACACAGTACTCTCCTCCTATCCAATCTACTGGATTACCAGACCTTGCACAGGATCTCGCCGCCCACGCCAAGCTGGCGAGCACGGACGCCGGTCATCACACCCTTGGGGGTGGAAATTATGGCAACACCAATTCCCGAAAGAACGTGTGGGATATCCTGTTTTCGGCTGTATGTCCTGCGACCGGGTCGACTAACACGTTCCAAACCGGATATTACCGGGTGTTTTTCCCGTCGTTCACCGACATATTTAAGGCGGACACGTAATACCTGTTGAGCAGGTTTTTCGCCATCCACAATTTCATAACCATCAATGTAACCTTCTTCTTTCATGATACGGGCAATTTCCGCTTTCAATTTTGAAGTAGGCATCGCAACCATGGGTTGTCCAACTAGCAAACCATTCCGGATGCGGGTCAACATATCTGCAATAGGATCAATTACACTCATTCTCAATCACCTCCGAATGGCCTACCAAGAAGCTTTGGTAACGCCTGGAATTTGGCCTTCAAGTGCATATTCACGGAAACAAATTCGGCACAAATCAAATCTACGAATATACCCACGCGGTCGTCCGCAGCGGTTACAACGGTTTCGTACCATATTAGGGAACTTCCGTCGCATTTCACGATACTTCATGCATGTCTTAGCCATAAATTAATTTCCCTTCTTGAAAGGCATCCCAAGCATTGTCAACAGTGCTCGAGCCTGATCATCGTCAGGTGCAGTCGTTACGATTGTAATTTCCATACCTCTGACTTTATCAATCTTGTCGTACTCAATTTCCGGGAAGATCAATTGTTCTTTCAAACCCAGAGTGTAATTTCCGCGTCCATCAAACGCATCCGGTGAAATACCACGGAAGTCGCGAACACGGGGAAGTACGATATTCATAAGGCGGTCCAAAAAGGACCACATCTTTTCACCACGTAATGTAACTTTAGCGCCGATCAATCTTCCTGCTCGCAGTTTAAAGTTTGCGATGTCTTTTCGCGCTTTGGTCACGACAGGTTTTTGGCCGGCAATCTGGATAAGATCATTAACGGCTGCGTCCATTGCTTTCGCATTGTCCATAGCTTCGCCTAATCCAATGTTGATAACCACTTTTTCTACGCGTGGAATTTGCATTACATTTTCCAGGCTCAAAGTTTCCATCAGAGCTGGTCCAATTTCCTTTAGATATCTTTCTTTCATTCAATTCATATTAATGCTCCCAGCCAGCTTATTCGTCTATCTGTTCGTTGCATTTTTTGCAAACGCGCCTGGTCTTTGCATCCGTTCGCTGTAAAGCGACGCGGGTGGGTTTACTGCACTTTGGGCAGACCAGCATGACATTGGATACGTCAACGGGAGCTTCAAACTTGACTATGCCAGGTTTGACAGTGCGTCCTTGAGATTGAACTTGACGCTGATGCTTGGTGCGCATATTAATTCCCTGCACAACCACAGTTTTATCAGCCAGAACGACCTTAATGATCTCGCCGCGTTTTCCCTTATCGTCCATTCGACCGCTGATGACTTCTACTTTGTCACCGATTTTAATTTTTATGTCCATTGCTTGCTCCTGAATATCCTCTAACTTAAATTACTTCTGGGGCAAGGGAGACAATCTTCATAAAACCCTTTTCACGCAATTCGCGTGCAACGGGTCCGAAGATACGTGTTCCTTTGGGGTTCTGCCCATCGGTATCAAGGATGACTGCAGCATTATCATCGAAGCGGATGGATGAACCATCTTCGCGGCGCCACTCTTTTGAACAGCGAACGATAACTGCCTTCACAACTTCACTTTTTTTCACCGCGCCCTGTGGGGTGGCCGATTTGACAGTTGCTACAACAACATCACCAACTGTTCCGTAATGATGAACGGATCCACCCATTACATGGATTACCAATAGTTCACGAGCTCCAGAGTTGTCAGCGACTTTAATTCGAGATTCCTGTTGTATCATCGCTTATTCTCCCAAACCGGCATCTTCAGTACGGAATTCAGTCTTAAGACTGATTCCACCACCCAGCACTTATCCTTGGAAAGCGGACGTGTTTCCACGATCTGAACTTTATCGCCAACATGGCAACCAATTTCATCGTGAGCTTTGACACGTTTGCTCGAATGGACAGTTTTCTTATAAACAGGATGGCGATAGGTTCTGGAAATTTCCACCACCACTGTTTTCATCATCTTGTTACTGGTGACTGTACCAGTGATACGACGACGTTCGTTCATGCTTTACCTTCCTTCATTGCCTTGAGCTCGTGCTCTCGCAAAATAGTGCTGTACCGTGCGATAAGGTGTTTGGTGATCGGAAGTCGGCTGGTATCTGTCAGTTGGCCTGTGACCGCCTGAAAGCGCAAATTCATTAATTCATTGCGGGCATCCGACAATTTTGTCTTTAATTCTTCAATTGGCATTAACCGGATTTCAGAGTTTTTCATGTTTATTCTCCTGCGATCTCGCGCTTCGAAACGACCTTGGTCCGGATGGAGAATTTATAGATCGCGTGATGCAGTGCTTCCAAAGCCTGGTCTTCCGGTAAACCGCTAATTTCGAAGATCATCCGGCCTGGCTTCACTACTGCTACATAATATTCCACATTACCTTTACCCTTACCCATTCGGGTCTCGGGGGGTTTTTGTGTATATGGTTTGTCCGGGAAGATCCGGATCCAAATTTGTCCGCGGCGTTTCATGGCATGCACAATGGCACGGCGGGCTGCTTCGATCTGACGTGCAGTAACCCATCCTGGTTCAAGGGCTTGAAGACCCCATTCACCAAAGCTGATCTCAGCACCGCGGAGAGCTTTCCCCTTCATACGGCCGCGCATTTGCTTGCGCCATTTCACTCTTTTAGGCATCAACATAATAGCTACCTCTTCATCAACTTCTGGAAATTCCCAGAATAGGATTATTCACTGACGTACACACCCTCAGTGGATTCTGCTTTTTCTTCCACAACAGGCATTGCTTCACCTTTATATACCCAGACCTTTACACCAATACGGCCATAGGTGGTCAAAGCTTCAGCCTTGGCGAAATCAATATTGGCGCGCAAGGTTTGCAGTGGAACTCGGCCTTCTCTTAGCCAGACAGTACGAGCCATTTCAGCACCACTAACACGGCCTGCGACCTGGACTTTGATCCCCTGAGCTCCCTGCCGCATTGCCTGCTGCAGTGCACGTTTCATGGCGCGGCGGTAAGATACACGTCGTTCCATTTGACCGGCAATATTTGCAGCAACAAGGTAAGCATCGGTATCAGGATTTTTGATCTCTTTGATCTCAAGGTCAATTTTCTTGGCAGTCAGAGTTTCCAAAGTTGTTCGCAACTTTTTTACGCTCTCACCTTTACGGCCAATGAGAATACCAGGTTTGGCAGTATGAACAGAAACCTTCACTTTACCGGGGAAGCGTTCAACTTCGATCGTTGAAACGCCAGCCTTGTCAGCTTCGGCATGGACAGCTTTGCGGATTGCGAAATCCTGCATTAGCTGCTGTGAATACTCTTTACCTTCAGCGTACCAGCGTCCTAGCCAGGGCTGGTTGATATTTAGACGAAAACCAATCGGATGTACTTTTCGACCCATAATTTCTCCTGGTGTCTTTTCACTCACTGGATCAGGTGTCTGATTCAGCAAATGACAGACGCTCTACTCCTTCTCTCTCAATATGACCGAAATATGTGAACTGCGTCGTAATATCGGTTTGAACCTTCCGCGGGCGCCAAATCTCCGCCATTTACGGGTGGGAGCTTCGTCGGCCGTTATCCGGTATACAAACAGATCGTCCCGGCTTACTCCAAAGTTTTCTTCTGCATTAGCAACAGCTGATGCAATGACCTTGGAAACCTGCTTCGACGCTGCTTTGGGAATGAACCGTAATATATTCAGCGCGTCAACAGCTTTTTTTCCTCTGACCATGTCCACGACCAGTCTTACTTTCTGGGCAGACATGGAGATATTGTTGAGTTTTGCATTAATATCGTGAGCCATGGTTTATTTTCCCTTAGCCGCGGATGATTTGTCAGACGACACATGCCCGCGGAAATGGCGGGTTGGAGCAAATTCGCCTAGGCGGTGCCCAACCATATTCTCGGTGATGTAAATAGGAACATGCCGGCGACCATCGTGAACGGCGATCGTATGTCCAACCATCTGAGGGAAGATTGTACTGGCGCGACTCCACGTGCGGATGACTTTTTTATCATTCCGAGTGTTCATTACTTCGACTTTTTTCAATAGCTTGGGTTCAATGAATGGACCCTTTTTGAGCGATCGTGACATTTGTTCGACCTCTTTACCTGATTATTTTTTCTAGTACACCTTACCGGGTCGCTTTATTGCGCCGGCGAACGATGTATTTATCAGTTTTCTTATTATTACGGGTCTTTAAACCCAGTGTATATTTACCCCAGGGAGTTTTTGGCCCTGGCATACCAACAGGTTGTCGTCCCTCACCACCACCATGCGGATGGTCGCGCGGGCTCATTGCTGTTCCTCGAACTGTCGGGCGAATTCCCAAATGGCGTTTGCGTCCGGCTTTACCAAGTTTGATATTCTTGTGATCAAGATTACCAACCTGGCCGATGGTAGCAAAGCAGCTCTGATGCACCAACCGGACTTCTCCGGAGGGCATACGGATCTGAGCGAAATCACCTTCTTTAGCCAGTAATTGGGCGGCTCCACCAGCAGCACGAACTAATTGGGCACCCTTCCCCTCTTTCAGTTCGATACTATGAACCAGTGTACCAATGGGGATATTGGAAATGGAGGTGTTGTTGCCAATACGGATCTCAGCTTTTGCGCTGGAAACGATGGTGTCGCCTACCTGTAATCCCAGGGGAGCTACGATGTAACGCTTTTCTCCGTCAGCATAGTTCAGCAATGCCAGACGGGCTGTGCGGTTTGGATCATATTCAATGGCTGCCACTTTGGCAGGAACATCACGTTTATCACGTTTGAAGTCGACCAGCCGGACGTATCTGCGCTCACCACCACCACGATGGCGAACGGTAATGCGCCCATTGGCATTTCGACCGCTATTCGATTTTCGCATCACCAGTAAAGAACGTTCAGGCCTGTCTTTGGTGATCTCTTCGAATGTATGCCCGGTCATTCCACGAAGACCCGGGGTAATTGGTTTATAGATCTTGACGCCCATTACTCTACCCCCTCAAATATCGGAATACGCTGATCAGGTGCCAAAGTGATGATGGCTTTCTTCATGCCGCTATCCCGAACCGATAACCGACGGCTGCGGGAACGGCGGCTGCGTTTGGCAGCGGTATTAATAATATTCACACGAACGACTGAGACTTCGAAAACCTTTTCCACGGCGTCTTTCACCTGGGAACGGGTTGCATCTTTAGTGACTTCGAAAACATACTGATGCAGTTTACTGGTTAAGTAATTTGTTTTTTCTGTCACGATCGGTCGACGTAAAATGTCAAATTGAGTAGTCATACTGTCTCCTGCCTATCCCAAATTGGCCACAATAACGTCCAGCGAATCAAGCGGCATGAGGATCTTATCAAAAGATAAAATGTCTCTGATGTTGAGATAGCTGGCCATTAATGTTTTCGCATCCGGGATATTATTGGTGGTGCGGATCACCATTTCGTATTCTTCATTCTTTACGGGAATGAGAATAAGGGTGCTGCTGCCGCCAACGAGTTTATCCAATGCTTGTACCATAAAACGTGTCTTTGGCTCGGGAAGAGGCATGCCTTCCAATACTACAATGCCTGATTCCTGTGCCTTGACTGTCAGAGCGGACCGCAAGGCTGCTCGTCGCATTTGCCGGGGCATTTGCAAGTTGTAACCATGTGGATGTGGAGTGTGAGCTCCGCCGCCGCCTTTCCATACTGGAGACCGGCTGGAACCTGACCGTGCACGCCCGGTACCTTTTTGCGCCCATGGTTTCTTACCACCACCGGCAACATCGGCACGGGTTTTTGTCTGATGTGTTCCAAGCCGTGCATTCGCCTGTTGGCGAACCAGTGCCTGGTGCATCAGATCATTCTTAATGGGGGCTTCAAAGATCTCTGCAGGTAATACTACCGTGCGGACCTTCTCACCTTGCATGTTATATACATCTGCTTCCATAGTCATAATGCTCCATCACAGAAAACAATTCCGGATCACTCCGTTATTGTTTTCGGGCCTCACTAATCATAACAATGCCGCCACGGCAGCCGGGGACGGCTCCGCGTACACCTAACAGGTTGCGCTCAGCATCAACTAATACAACTCGTAATTTTTGTGCTGTGACACGTTCATCGCCCATATGACCGGGTCTACGCGATCCCTTATAAACACGACCGGGGGTAGTGGTTGAGCCGTTGGATCCTGGTGCACGATGTCTATCTGACTGACCATGTGTCTTGGGACCACCACGGAAATGATATCTTTTGACACCACCCGCGAAGCCTTTACCCTTTGATGTACCAACTACATCCACATTTTCGCCAATGGCAAAAAGGCCAACCGAGACAGTGTCTCCTTCGTTGACCTGAGGATCTTTTACACGGAATTCGCGTAAGATACGAACGGGGGGTAAATTGTTTTTCTTCAAATGACCCAGTTCACCTGCTGCCAGGCGTTTGGGTTTTGTTTCACCGAAACCAAGCTGTACTGCTGAATAACCTTCTTTTTCAGCGGTGCATATCTGGGTGACGTAACAAGGCCCAGCTTCGATGATTGTTACTGGAATGGCCGCGCCACTCTCATCGAAAATCTGGGTCATCCCGATTTTCTTGCCAATAAGCCCTTTTAACATCCTAATATTCTCCTTGTCAAGATTTATTATTGACGAGACTGTCAGCCTGGGCTAGGCTGCATCATCTCCGGGCGTAATCCAGTCAGTTGATAAGCTGAGCCTTTCTTATTGGCACAGACTTTTCTACTCTTGAATTACCTCTTAGTAGACGGATAATTGCTTCCGTCTAGCACGAGTTTTGATTGTACCACCAATCTGGTCATTTGACCAGAAATTGGTGTCGCAGCAATTAGATCTGCTTGCTGCCCGTATTAGATCTTAATTTCGATATCGACACCGGCCGGTAAATTCAACCGCATCAACATATCAATGGTTTTTGAATCCGGATCCAATACATCGATCAAACGATTATGGGTTCGAATCTCAAAATGCTCATGAGAGTCTTTATCGATGAATGTCGCGCGGCGCACTGTAAATCTTTCGATCTTGGTCGGAAGTGGGACTGGCCCAACTACCTGTGCACCACTGCGTTCTGCCGTATCCACAATCCGCTTGGCGGATTGATCGAGAACACGGTGGTCATAAGCCTTCAGTCTAATACGTATTTTCTGTTTTGCCATATTTACACCTAGTCCAGTATTTTAGTGATCACACCGGCACCAACCGTCAGACCACCTTCTCGAATAGCAAACTTTGAACCCTGCTCCAATGCTACAGGGATGATCAATTCCACTTCCAGGTTGACATTGTCGCCCGGCATGACCATTTCAACTCCATCAGGCAGCTTGATGTTACCTGTCACATCCATGGTTCGAATGTAGAACTGCGGCCGGTAGCCAGTGAAGAATGCTTTGTGCCGTCCGCCTTCGTCTTTTCTCAATACGTACACTTCGCTCATGAATTTCTTGTGCGGGGTGATGGATCCCGGTTTGGCGATGACCTGTCCGCGCTCCACGTCTCCACGCTCTATTCCGCGCAGCAGTAAGCCCAGGTTGTCTCCAGCCAGTCCTTCATCCAACAGTTTGTGGAACATTTCCACACCCGTGCACACTGAACTGCGGGTCTTTTCCTGCAGTCCAACGATCTCCACAGCTTCACCAACTTTGATCTTGCCGCGATCCACACGACCGGTGACCACTGTCCCGCGGCCTTTGATCGAGAAGACATCTTCCACCGGCATCATGAACGGTTTGTCCATGGCGCGCACCGGCTCGGGAATGTATTCATCCACCACACGCAGCAGTTCTTTGATGCTGGCGTATTCGGGTGCTTCCGGATCCGTGCTCTTGCTTTCCAATGCCTGCAAGGCTGATCCGCGTACGATCGGGGTGGTGTCCCCGGGGAATTTGTAGCTGGTCAGCATTTCGCGCAGTTCCAGTTCCACCAGTTCCAACAGTTCCGGATCGTTCATCTGGTCGATCTTGTTCAGGTAGACGACGATGCTCGGTACTTCCACCTGGCGGGCCAACAGTACGTGCTCTTTGGTCTGCGGCATCGGTCCATCCGGTGCTGCCACTACCAGGATCGCTCCATCCACCTGTGCGGCACCTGTGATCATGTTCTTGATGTAGTCACGGTGTCCCGGCATGTCGACGTGGGCGTAGTGCCGTTTCTCGGTCTGGTATTCCACGTGCGCAATGTTGATCGTGATACCGCGCGCTTTCTCTTCCGGTGCGTTATCGATCTGATCATATGCTTTGTACTCTGCCAAACCTTTCATCTGGCAGTATTTGGTGATCGCCGCGGTCAAAGTGGTTTTCCCATGGTCAATGTGACCCATGGTCCCTACATTCAAGTGCGGCTTCGACCGATCAAATTTTTGCTTCGCCATTTTCCTTACTCCTGTATTGTTGCTTCAAAAATAACTAATTGATTACGAATTAATAATTTTTTGTGCTACCGTTTCAGAAACGGGGGCATAATGGTTGAACTCCATGGTAAAGACGCCTCTACCCTGGGTTGCGGAGCGCAGTTCTGTTGCGTATCCGAACATCTCAGAAAGCGGAATATTGGACTGGGCAGCATGAGCATTTCCCTGGCGGGCTTCCATTCCAAGAATGGTTCCACGTCTGGAATTGATCTGACCCAGAATATCGCCGAGATATTCTTCAGCAACAACAACTTCAACCTTCATGATCGGTTCCAGTAGAACCGGGGCTCCTTTTTGCATTGCCTCTTTGAAGGCAAATAAACCGGCCATTTTAAAGGCCATTTCACTTGAATCGACTTCATGGAATGAACCATCCACGAGAATCACTTTTACATCCACCACCGGATAACCCGCTAAAACGCCAGTATCTGAGGCTTCACGAACACCTTTTTCAATGGCAGGAATGTATTCACTTGGGATGGAACCGCCGAAGATCTTGTTTTCGAATACGATCCCCTGTCCACGATCCACCGGCTCGAGATTGATGACTACATGTGCAAATTGACCATGACCCCCGGATTGTTTGACATATCGATAATCCAGCTTGGTCACCGGGCGCGTAATTGTTTCACGGTAGGCAACCCGTGGACGCCCGACATTGGCATGAACGCGAAATTCGCGCAGCATGCGGTCAACGAGTACATCCAGGTGAAGCTCGCCCATTCCTTCAATGATCGTCTGTCCGTTGACAGCATCGGTATGAACCCGGAAAGTGGGATCTTCTTCCGAAAGTTTTCGGAGTGCTTCAGCCATACGGGATTGATCTGAGGTTGTTTTTGGTTCGATGGCGATGGAGATAACAGGTTCAGGGAAACTGATATTTTCGAGTACGACCGGGTTGTTGGGTTCTGATAATGTATCGCCTGTGAAGGATTCTTTCAAACCCAAAATCGCAGCAATATCGCCAGCATATACTTCATCTATATCTTCGCGCCGGTCAGCATACATGCGGATCAAGCGTCCCACCCGCTCTTTTTTCCCCTTGGTGGAGTTAAGAATGTAAGAGCCCTGGCTTACCTTGCCACTGTAAACACGTAAATAGGCCAACCGCCCAACATAAGGATCGGTAACTATTTTGAAAACCAGCGCGCTCATCGGCTCATCATCGCCTTGTACGCGAGTTACTTCTTCATTATTATTTGGATTGATCCCAGTTACCGCGGCAACATCTTCGGGGGATGGAAGATAATCGATCATCGCATCCAGCAAAGGTTGGACACCTTTATTCTTTAATGAAGAGCCGCAGAAAATGGGTGTGGCCTTATTGGCGATCACAGCTGCCCGAAGTACTTTTTTAAGGTCAGCAACAGAAATATCTTCCCCTTCAAGGTACTTCATTGTAAGGTCATCATCGAGTTCCGCAATGCGTTCCACGAGTTTATCATGCATGGCGTTTGCGGCGGGTAAAAGATCTGCCGGGATATCACTGATCGTGGGATCACGGCCGAGTTCATCTTCCCAAAAAATAGCGTTCATCTCCATTAAGTCGACGACGCCTTTGAATTCTGCTTCTGCCCCGATTGGCATTTGCATGGGGAGAGGATTAGCACCTAAACGGGTTTTGATGCTCTCGATCGTGCGGTCATAAGAAGCTCCAACCCGGTCAATTTTATTGGCAAAGCATATTCGGGGAACTTCGTAGCGATCTGCCTGTCGCCAGACAGTCTCGCTCTGTGGTTCGACACCTTGTACTGAATCAAAGATTACAACGCCGCCATCCAAAACTCTTAACGAGCGCTGAACTTCAGCAGTGAAATCGATGTGGCCCGGGGTGTCAATGATATTGATCTGATACCCCTTCCACTCAGCAGAAACAGCCGCAGAGACGATGGTGATACCCCGTTCGCGTTCCTGTTCCATCCAATCGGTGACTGTGGTTCCATCATCTACTGAACCAATCCGATAGGTTTTTCCAGTATAAAATAAAATACGCTCAGTGGTAGTCGTTTTACCAGCGTCAATATGGGCAATAATGCCAATATTTCTGTACTTCTCAAGTGGAAATTTTCGCGCCATTCTTGTTTGCTACACCAATAATGCCTTCTGAATCTATCGTTATTACATTCTAAAGTGAGAGAAGGCTCTGTTGGCTTCAGCCATCTTGTGAGTTTCTTCACGTTCTTTAACAGCTGAGCCGGTGTTATTGGCAGCATCCATCAATTCGGTTGCCAGTTTTTCAGCATAGGAATTTCCAGAACGGGTTCTGGAAGCGTCAATCAGCCAGCGCATCGCAAGTGTATTGCGGCGGGAAGTAGGTACTTCCATTGGAACCTGGTATGTGGCGCCACCAACACGGCGGGGTTTTACTTCCATCGATGGACCAACATTTTTCAATGCTGTATCCAGGACTTCCATAGGTTCCTTGCCGGTTTTTTCTTTTACAATATCCAGCGCATCATAAAACAAACGTAAGGCCAGGCTCTTCTTTCCTCTTCGCATCATACGATGAACGAAAAAGGAAACATTGGCGCTCTGATAACGAACGTCTGGTAAGATTACTCGCTTATCGGGTTTTGCTCTTCGCGACATTCAACTTACTCCATCACTATAGAATTCTAATTTTGCTGTCATCAGACAGCACGTTATCGATCTAGGCTTTTGGCTTTTTAGCACCGTATTTGGAACGGGCCTGAGATCTTTTTGCGACACCAGTGGTATCCAGCGATCCGCGCACAATGTGATAGCGGACACCAGGCAGATCTTTTACACGACCACCACGGATGAGCACAACAGAGTGCTCCTGTAGTTGGTGACCTTCACCTGGAATATATGCTGTGACTTCAATACCGTTCGAAAGGCGAACACGGGCAATTTTCCGGAGCGCGGAATTCGGTTTCTTTGGCGTCATCGTACGAACTACAGTGCAAACACCACGTTTTTGTGGTGCACCAGTTGCATGTTTGACACGGCGTTGATTCATCGAATTCAGTGTATATTGTAGAGCCGGGGCTTTGCTCTTGACCTTCTTGGTCTGGCGGCCTTTTCTAACTAATTGATTGATCGTGGGCAATTCAGCCTCCCAAATAATGTTTGCGATAAAAATCGCATGATAAAAAGATTTTCAATAAGCGAGGCCATCGCAAGTGATGATGGCCTCACCTGGGTTACCTGATTCTGTATGGGTAAGAGATTTGGTTACCTCAAACGCCATCAGGACAACGGGGAGTAATGTTACCATGCACTGGAAACTGCGTCAAGGAAACATCCTCACAATAGATCATTAAAACCGCCCAACCCGAGCAATCCTGTGCCCATTCTGGGTGGTTTTACCTTCTCTTCATCTTTTCCAAAGCGAATCGTTTCGCTGCTGTCGAAAACAGCCTCTACAGCAAGCCCGAGGCTTTGTAATTCTTTGACCAGGACGCGGAAAGATGCCGGGATACTGGGTTCTTCGATGGGTTCGCCTTTGACGATGGCTTCATAAGCGTTCACACGCCCGGTCACATCATCAGACTTGATGGTGAGCATTTCCTGAAGGGTATGCGCTGCACCATAGGCTTCCAGCGCCCAGACTTCCATTTCTCCGAAACGTTGTCCACCAAATTGTGCTTTACCACCCAGCGGCTGCTGGGTAACCAGGCTGTATGGGCCGGTCGAACGGGCATGGACTTTATCTTCAACCAAATGGTGAAGTTTAAGCATGGTCATGACACCAACGGTCACAGGCTGATCGTATAACTCGCCGGTCTTTCCGTTACGCAGGGGCTGCTTGCCCAATGTCGGGATGGGACGGCCAGTTTCGACCATCACCTGCTGTGCTTTTTCGCGCAGGTCTTCATCCTTGCTGTCCTTGGGGTCATAACCCAGGTCATGCATCCACATTCGTAAGCAGGCATTGATCGCATTCAGATCATATGCTTTCTTCTTTGCAATGCTATCTTTCGAATCTTCAAAGAGGAGGATGTCATCTGGATTGAAATCATGGTCGCGCAGCCATTCCCGTAAGTATGAACGGCGGGCATAGACCGGTTCAGAAGTCAACCTGTATACATCATATTTTCGCTGGCCAAGATATTCTTCAAGATACAACAAACGGACTTCGTTATCATCTTCAAGCGATTCCGGTGTGTAGTCTTTATCCTGAATCCATTCCCAGCCTTTTGCGCTGGCTTCATTCCAGGCCTGATCTATCATCCAGGCGCGAGCCAGCTCAGCTTCGATCTCGATCTCTTTCGCCCCGTCAAAAACGGGAGTGACCGCTCTAAAGCCCAGTTTCATTGCTGCCCAGCCAAGGTGAACTTCCAATACCTGGCCGATATTCATACGTCCTGGAACGCCCAACGGGTTGAGGATGATATCCACCGGGGTGCCGTCTTCGAGGAAAGGCATATCTTCTTCAGGTACGACTTTGGAGACAACACCTTTGTTACCATGCCGTCCAGCCATCTTATCACCGGCGGTGACCTTACGACGCTGTGCCACTGAAACCCGCACCATGCGTTCCACACCGGCAGCCAGGTCGGTATTATCTTCGCGGTTGAACTGTTTGACATCCACCACTTTACCGCGTTCACCGTGCGGAATGCGCAGGGAGGTGTCTTTTACATCACGTGATTTTTCACCGAAGATCGCGCGTAATAAGCGTTCTTCAGGGGTTAATTCTTTTTCACCTTTGGGTGTGATCTTGCCGACCAGGATATCATTCGGGCCAACTTCTGCCCCGATGCGGATGATGCCGGATTCGTCCAGATCTTTGATGGTGTCTTCACCCACATTCGGAATATCGCGGGTGATCTCTTCCGGTCCCAGCTTGGTATCGCGGGCTTCCACTTCGTATTTTTCAATATGGATGGAAGTGAAGGCGTCCTTCTCGATCAACCGCTCAGAGAGCAGGATGGCATCTTCAAAGTTGTAACCTTCCCATGAGATAAAAGCCACCACCACATTCTGCCCGAGGGCGAGGTGCCCCTGGTTGGTGGATGAGGAATTTGCGATGATGTCACCCTTATAGACCCGCTGGCCCTTGGTTACTGCCGGGCGCTGATCGATACAGGTGCTCTGGTTGGAGCGTTGGTATTTCCGCAGGTTATAAGTGCGGACGGTATTATCTTTATTATGAACGGTGATGGATTTTCCGGTAACGGAGATCACCTGGCCATCATCTTCTGCGATCACGACCTGACCTGAATCCAGCGCGGCGCTGTATTCCATACCGGTTGAGATCAGCGGAATATCAGGGTTCAACAATGGCACAGCCTGCGTCATCATGTTCGATCCCATCAATGCCCGGTTGGCATCGTCGTGCTCGAGGAAGGGGATGAGGGCGGCAGAAATACCCACAACCTGATGAGGTGCTACATCCAGGTAATTGATGTTTTCCGGGGTGGAAAAGATAAAGCTGGAGTGATAGCGGCATTCATTGCGGTTGCCGGAAAATTCATGGAATTCATTGATGACTGCATTTGCCTGCGCGATCACGTATTTATCTTCGCGATCGGCAGACAGATAGTCTACTTCTTCTGAGATGAATGGTACCACCATGACCTGCGGCTTCTCGATCTTTTGCAGAGCTTTGAAAATCTTCTCTGTGATCTCGTCGCCCGGTTTGAGGATGACTTCACCGGTCTTGGGGTGAGCGATCTCCTCGCGGCTGTGGCGGCCGATGAGACGTTGGTCGCTCGGGGCAAGGGCTTTGAGCACGCGGCGGTACGGGGTTTCGATAAAGCCGTATTCGTTGACGCGGGCATAGGATGCCAGGCGTCCGATAAGGCCAATGTTTGGACCTTCAGGAGTTTCAATAGGGCAGATGCGGCCGTAATGGGAGTGGTGAACATCACGGACATCGAATCCGGCGCGCTCACGGCGTAAACCGCCCGGGCCTAAGGCCGAGATCGTCCGCTTGTGGCGCAGTTCTGCCAGCGGATTGGTCTGATCCATGAATTGGGATAACTGCGAAGAGCCAAAGAATTCACGCAGGGCAGCCACCATCGGGCGGATATTGATCAAAGTTGTTGCGGTCAATTCACCCTGGTCGCGGATCGACATGCGTTCCTTGATGACCCGTTCCATGCGGCGCATACCGATGCGCAGTTTGTTCTGGATCAATTCGCCGACTGTCTTTACGCGGCGGTTGCCAAGGTGGTCGATATCGTCTGCAAATTCGTGGCCGTTGTTGATGCGGATCATGCGCTTGATCAGTTCGACAATATCGCGTTTGCTGATCGTGCGGTGAGTGACCGGAATGAATTCCTGCAAGTCCAGCTTCTGGTTCAGTTTATAACGGCCTACTTTTTCAAGGTCATAATGGCGCTGATCAAATAGCTGTTCCTCGAGGAATTGCTTGGCATTTTCAAGTGTGGCGGGGTCGCCCGGGCGCATGCGCTTGAAGAACTCAAGCAGGGCAGCCACGGCGATGGGCTGCTTGGGAGTGATCTCCCAGACGGGTTCCTGTTTAATGGAAGAGGTGATGAACATACGTTCAGGATTGTTATCCACATCGTTGAACAACGCGATGATCTCTTCATCCGAACCGGTGGTCAATGGGGAATCCGGCAGACCGTCACTGACGGCAGCCAGGGCACGCAGGAAGACCGTGATCGGCACGGTGCGTTTGCGGTTGAATTTCAAAATGATGTAATCGTTCTTGCGGGTTTCGAATTCCATCCACGCGCCGCGGTCTGGGATCAACTTGGCCATGGCCAGTGGACGCCCGGTGGCACGATCGGAAGGTGCTTCGAAATACACACCCGGGGAGCGGATCAACTGTGAAACGACCACACGCTCGGTACCGTTAATAATGAAGGTGCCTTTTTCGGTCATCTCAGGGAAGTCGCCCAGGAAGATTTCCTGTTTCTTGGGTTCAGGCACTTCGGTTCCGGCCAGCAGGACAGAAACCCATAATGGTGAGGCATAGGTCAGGTCGCGCTCGACGCATTCCTCAATGGAATGCTTGGGCGGGTCAAAACGATAGGAAAGTCCCCACTGCTGCGATTCCTCGCTGCGGCTGGGGAAGAAGAGCTTCATCCCTTTGTTGTATGATTCGATCGGGGAAAGCTCATGGAAAAGATCGCCCAAACCTTCCTTCTTCAAGCGGATGAAGGAATTGAGCTGGACTTCAATTAGTTTGGGTAATGGTAAGCTGACTTTAATTCGTGCGTATGATTTATTGGGTAAATCAGAAGCCATATAAATCTCCTGGTTTGGTGCGCCTGTATGGGTTGACATAGGAAAAACCCATTTCTGGGTCTTAATAGCAAAGATTGATTATATCGAATTCAAATCGATTAGTCAATATGCAATGTGCTTTTTGGATAAGAATTGGATGAGAGAACTCGAATTCAGCGGTTGGGTGGGCGCAGCCCACCAATAAGTTACAATCCGATGCATGGGCTAGCCTTAAGGCGGACTTTACGAAGGGTCCTTTTAGGTAAGCCTAACACTTCGAATAACATGTCTTTCTGACCATAGGGAAGAATCTCTACCTAAATCGTATAAAAACTGGAGCAAACATGGAAAATAAAAGGAAACCTAACGGTCAAAACCCACTCTGCTTCGCTGTGGGGAGGCTGCGTACATACCGGTGCGAACAAGAAGAAAACCACAATACCCGGCACGAGGAACATGATACGGCAGGCAAAACAGGCAAGAATAATTGTTAATGCGACAGGCAAAATTTCGGGATCCAGGTTTTTAATTTTCTTTGTTTTGTGGCGTTATTTCACGCAAGCAATAAACTTTGTAGTCCAATCATCTTGAATTATTATATCAAATTTGGTAAACTTTATCTTATAGATTTTGTTAAACTCTTTAAAGAAAGTTAAAAAGGTAAGAACGATGAAATACAAACTGCTTCTCCCCATCATGGCATTCATGGTTTCCTGCAATTTCATCACCGGGCTGGACTCCAGTTCTTCAGATCCGGTTTCCGTGGATCTAAGATTCGCCAGCGGATCCTGGGAACGTAATCGTGGAACTGAACGAGGATGAAACCACCAGTGCAGTAATCGCACCCGGGGGCGGAGAGCTTACCCTGGTGAGCGCGGACGGCAGCGTTTATACCCTTGAAGTGCCTGCCGGAGCCCTGCTCGCTGATACCGAGATCAGTATGACAACGATCAATACCCTGGTTGGCGGACCCGTGGAAAGCAAGGTCTATGGCGTGCAGCTCGAGCCATCAGGACTGGCGTTCGACAAATTCCTGACCCTGACAATCCAACCGGCAGAGGAGATTCCGCTGGAAGAACAGTTCATGTTCAAGTACGAGGGCAGCGGAGAAAATCTGCACCACGCCCTGGTTGACCCAAACACCGAGGAGATCCGCATCAAACTGCTCAGTTTCAGCGGTGGCGGGGTTGGATTTGCTGACCAAAGGGAAATTAGATTTACTCAAAAGTTAGAAGCGATCAATTGAAATTTGATAATACGCTCGGGGAATTAGTCCAGGACGCCCGCAAGGCAACAACTCGTGCAGGAAAAGACACATTGATAAAGGAAATCAAGAAGCAGTTGGAAAGTCAAAGAAAACTAGTAGTAGACGTTAATTTCAGCAGCAAAAAAGATTGCGAAAATGTTGAAAGCGGCGGATAAAGCAAAACGGATGCACACTCAAGACTTAACGGAATACTTTTCATTATTAAGCGAAATAGATGGTGGCGATGATATTGCGAACTTTAACGACAAACAGCGGAAAGAAATAGAAGAATTGATTAATAAGTGCATGATAGCCATAGTAGATGGTAATTACATAAGATCGAGTGTAACAGGAAAATTCGATTACCTACGAACGAAATCCTTCACCCTGACAGTTTCCGGGCAATGCAACGGCACGATGGTTTTCAGTGGCATACAAGGTGGTGGGGTTGTGTGTGACATAACCTGCGGGGATGTTAAATTCGAAGGAGCTGGCACATACGAACGGGAGGAGGCTTCCGGCGGAGGCGGCGGAATTCTCAAAGGTTCCTGACAGTTTAAAATCACCAAATACTCCTGGAGATGTGGCTGATGAGGAAGAATTCACGCTGTATTACATGCTCAAGAATAGATAGCATTGCCTGCCTGTTGTAATTCGTTGCGCAGCCGGGTAGGGTAGGCTCGCCTTTGTTCGCGCCGGTGTTCGCGGAGCATCCCTGGAGCGAAGCGGAGAGGAACCCCACCGCGCGCGCGGTTTTGACCGAAGATCTCCTTTTATTGTACTCGTTCGCGCTGGTTCTAATTCGACTTTGGGAGAGATTTTCTCTCCGCTCAGAATGACAAAAATGTCCCTCTGTTCGTGCCGGTGTCCCCACCGCGCGCGGGTCTTTGACCGTAAGGTCTCAAGTTTTTTACATAAAATATATAAGATAGCTATCCTCCTGCCATCGTGAATTATCCTTATACAAGTTGGAAGCTGCCCCTCTCACGGGTGATACGCACCCCATGGCCGAACAGGAACCAGGCCAGGCCGGCGTAGGCGAGACCGACCAGGATTTCCAGTCCGATCTGGGGGAACACCGAGGAATAACTGGCTCCGGAGACGATTGCTCGAATAGCCAGTAATCCATGGGTGACCGGCAGGAAATTTCCGATCACCTGAACGGCAGAAGGCAAGGCGGAAAACGGGAAGTTAATCCCGCAGAGGATAATCATGGTATAGGTCAGGGTATTCAGGATGAGATTTCCCCACCGGATCGGCATGGAGATGATCCCGATCACCCAACCCAGGGCGGAGGCAGAAAAAATTACGACCACCATGATCGGTAAGGCGCGCAGCAGCATGAGTGGAGATACATCCAGCTTAAAAAGGGGGATCATGATCAGGCATGCCAGTATTGCCCTGAGCGTGGTTTCCACATGCGAGGCGATGCTCTTCCCCAGGATGGATGGCACCCAGTTGGAAGGGGCAGCGATCAGGTATTCCAGAGTGCTGTTCCATTTCTCAGCCTGGATCGTATCACTGGTATTGAACATTGCAGCCATCATCCCGGTATGGACAAGATTTCCGACAAATGCAAATATCGCCAGTGTGTCTCCACCGGCTGATTTTGCCAGGTAGGTAAAGAATAAGATTTGCAGGATCGTCCGGGGCATGTAGACACCCAGAAATAGATAGACGGGCATATCAGCCATCATGTTCGTGAACGATGCACGTGCACAAGTTAAAAAAATCCGCAGATTGGATCGCATCACCACACCTCCAGCGAACCCAGTTTCATTGCCAGTGATTCGACCCGCTTGAATAATACCCACGCGATCAGCAGGTAGAGACCCGAAAGTGCCAGGAGATACAGGTAGTACACTGAAAAGTTTCCAACAACCTGGCTGGCAGCCTGGTTGAGGAGTACGTTTCCCCATGTAGGCGCCAGCAGAGCAGAAAGCGGTTTGGTCCAGATAGGCAGCAGGGTAAGCGGAAGGGTCAGCCCGGAAAGGATGTAAACCGGATAATTGGCAACGATAATAAAGTCTTCAGCCCGTCGTGAAAGGATAAACAACGATCCAAAAACCAATCCCATGCAGGTCATAGCTGTGATGATCAACAGCAGCCCGAGCAGGAATGCACCCGGATGCAGGATGCCGGGAGACATATGGAAAACGACGATCCCGGTGAGAAATGCAACACCCATCGCAAATATGGATATTACCGAATTCGCCAAACTCTTGCCCAGCATGATGAGTGCCAGGGAGGTGGGGGTAGCCATCAGCAGCGCCAGGGTCTGTGAACGGCGCTCCCAGTTGATGATATCCCCGGAGGTAAATAAATTATTGTTCCAAATGCTGATCAAACCGGTTCCCATGATGGCATATAGGCCAAATTCAGGTTTCTTGCCGTACATATAGATCCCGACCGTCATGATGGTGAATAAAACGGGTTGAACGAATCCAGTGGAAAGAAACAGGTCAGAAATTCGTTGGACCTTGAGCTGGAGGATGAATGAATTCCAGACGATCCTCAAATTGGCTCTCAATTCCATCAACTCACCTTCCCCTTTCCATCCATGCCCACCAATTTGATGTAGGCGTCTTCCAGAGTGGGCTGGCGGGTGATGACCTTGCGAACCTGCACCCCCTGCAGAATACCGAGGAATTCCTGAATCAATTCTGCCCCTGCAGGAGCCTGGATCTGTAGTACCTGGGTCTGGTCGCGCATTTCGATCTCCACCGATTCCACCCGCGGGTGTTCGCGCAGTTTGGCGATCAACTCAGCCGGGACGCCGTAGCATTCCAGTTCCACCACTTCCAGGTCGGCCACCAGGTCCTTAAGCGAAGCTGGTGTCCCTTCGGTGAGGATCTTCCCCTGGTGGATTACCGCCACGCGGTCACAAAGGGCATCCACTTCGAACATATAATGCGAGGTCAGGAAGATGGTCTTACCGGCCTGCTTCAATCCAAGGATGACAGCCCGCATATCACGGGCCGCGACCGGATCCAATCCCATGGTGGGTTCATCCAGGAAGAGCACTTCAGGGTCGTGGAGCAATCCGCGGGCAATATGCAGGCGCTGCTTCATCCCGCGGGAGTAAGTCTCGACCCGCTCGTTGGCACGCTCGGTCATTCCAACCAGTTCGAGCAGCTCCGGGATGCGTTTTTTAGAGATGTCAGGTTCCATTTTGTACAGGTTGGCAAAGTATTGCAAGTTATCCCGCCCGGAGATACGCCAGTATAAACCGCGCTCACCCCCAAAGACCAATCCGATGCGCGGACGGATCTGACCGGCTGATTTAACCACATCCAGGCCGAAAACCCGGGCAGTACCGGAGGTGGGCAGCAGGATGGTGGATAAGATGCGTGTGATGGTGGTTTTCCCGGCGCCATTCGGACCCAGCAAGCCAAATAATTCCCCGGTTTGGATGGATAGATTGACGCCATTCAGTGCGATAATTTCTTTTTTCTTCTGGCGGATGATCCCGGTGGTACTGATATAACTGCGTTTGAGATCGTTAGTTTCAATGGCGATTGTCATAAGACCCCTCAGTCATTTGCTTTGCTATTGGGTTGTTTATAATTTTAATAATTATCCAGAGAAATATGTTTTTGCCTGGATGATCCACTTTTGTTGCAGCCAAATTACTATTTTATATCTATTTAATTATTTAGGATTTTGAATATGATCAACTTGAGCAATGGATGCAATAGGGTGAGCTTCCAACTTGAAAAAAATGTCAACTGTAAGATAATCCCTACCAAAGCAAACAATTAACCGGCGCAAACATGTACAATTATTGGAAACCTAACGGTCAAACTGGCCCCGGACAAACCACCGGGATCTCCGCTTCGCTCCCACGCGCGGTGGGTGTCCCTCTCCGCTACGCTACGGGGATGTCAGAACACCGGCGCGATCAAAGGAATCTAGTGATAATATGTCACTCAAATAATATGAATGATTTTGCCGAAAACATATCCCGACGCAAGTGGACCAATCGATACACCAACTTGTACAAGTTAGGTGGCAAACCAGTATTTATATCCCATATAGAGAATCCAATTTGTCTACACTGTGGACAATTCTATCGATTTATTGGCGCAAATACCTCTTGATAAACCAATAAATTTTTCCAAGACGGTTCAACATGGCTTACATTTTTGATGTGTCCAGGAAAATTTGCATAGTAGAGGCTGGCTTGAATGTGATACCTTTCAAGTAGGAGCTTTTTCTGATCGAAATGCAGTTCTTTTGCAAAAAGATCTATGGTCAAATAATAATTCCCGATATAAAACCGCCTGTTCAATGGATTACTGCAATAAGATATTACCCAAGGACCAAGGAACCAAATATTGATACAAGTTGGACTATACAAAATTTTCGCGACATACTCGATAGAGAAGTAAAAATGACCAACTAAAATTGGTGGTCGTACCCGCTTGGATACCAGATGTAATGTTGAGAAACCCACATTTGCCAATCTGCCTGTCAGCAAACCACTAACGATTTCGTAGCTCAGATTGTTTTGGAGCTTGATGGACCATTACAACAGATCACCACACATTGGAGTGAATACAATAAATTAGATTTTGGTGATGCAGGACATTGGTTACTGTCTTTATTTGTGAAAATGATTGCTTGCGAAAATGGTGCTAGTTTCTTTGGCAATGCCATCCTAAAATATGTGTCAAATTCATGATAACGGCTCTCTGCTTCGTTCGCGCCGGTGTCCTCACCACGCGCAGATGGTTTGACCGCAAGGTTCTCGAAGTATGCATTTTTTGTTCTGGTCAGTGCCACACCGTGCGTTCGTAGCAAAGCGGAGATCCCGGCTTTTTGTCCGGGACCTGTTTTTAATCGTAAGGTCTCCCTAAAATATATACCCCTCAGGTCACTTCCATTTTCCCATGATTTTGGAGAATGGTTTCGATATGGTGCACATCAACCGGCCGTGACAAGTGATAACCCTGTCCGGATGAACACAAGAGAGATTTTAAAATTTCCAATTGTTCACCTGTTTCAATACCTTCGGCCACGGTTTTCATTCCCATTTCTTGAGCCAATAGAATGATCGTTTTTACAATTTCAAAACCTTTTTTGCTATCAGCAACACCATCGACAAATGATTTATCGATTTTAATGGTGTCAACGGAGAGATTTTGTAAATAACTCAGGGCTGAATAACCGGTTCCAAAATCATCGATTGCAAAGGAAACCCCGATTTCTCGAAGTTCTTCAAGGAGCTTATTGATTAAGGATTGATTTTCAATAAAAGCGTTTTCAGTAATTTCTAATATTAATTTTTTAGGATCAAGATTGGTTACCAGAAGTGTATCTTTTACTTTTTCGATAAAATCATTCTGGTTGATCTGAATTCCTGAGATATTGATACTCATATAAAGATTTTCCAGATCGGGATAATCATGATGCCATTTTGTCAATTGAGTGCAAGCTTCCAACAATACCCAATCGCCAATTTGAACGATCATTCCTGATTTCTCTGCAATCTGGATAAAATCATTCGGCATGACAACTCCCCGAAGTGGATGCCGCCAGCGGATCAGTGCCTCCACTCCTCCAATGTCCTTCCCCTCCAAAGAACAAATTGGCTGGTAAGCAAGATAAAATTCGCCATTAATGATCGCGCGATGCAGGTCGGCTTCTATCTCCAACCGGGACATGGCTAAAGTGCGCATATCAAGTGTAAATACTTCGAATTGCCCCTTTCCCCTCTCTTTTGCCTTATAAAGAGCTATATCAACATCTCTTAGAATATCCTCGGGATTAACATATTCCAAAATCTCTTTAACAATACCAATGCTGCAAGAGGTCAATATCTCCTTGCCATCGTTAAGAAATGGCCGCCTGATTTCAGCTAAAATCCGGTTTGCCACAGAAATGGAAGTATTCTTTTCCCTGGACTGTTCAAGCAAAATGGCAAATTCATCTCCCCCGAATCGGGCAACCGTGTCGGTTGCCCTGGCACAGTTGATCAATCGTTTGGATAACTCGATCAAAACCTTATCCCCTGCGAAATGTCCTTGTCCATCGTTGATCGCTTTGAAATTATCGATATCAATGAACAACATTGAGTAATTATTTTCCTGGTCACGCTTTGGTCATTTTTACAGCATGAGCTAATCGATCCATGAAAAGAACCCGGTTTGCCAATCCGGTCAATCCGTCATGCAGAGCATCATGTGAGAGTTGGTCTTCAACACGTTTACGTTCGACCATTTCCTTCTGTAGACTTCGATTGATCTTATTCAATTCAAAAACATGGATGTTCTCTTTTTCAAGCGACATCTTTACGCTCGAAAGGAGATTTTTATTTTCATTCAACGTTAGGATTTGCCGGATGATCACCAATCCGATAATGAGACCGACACTCAAGAATAATATATCTGAGTTGATAATTAGACTCATAAATGGTGATCCGTTCTTAATAAATAATATGCCCCGGCAACCCATAAATATGGCGTATAAGGTATTGCCTGAGAAATTCCTATTTGAACAGATAATAAATTTTGATTTGCTCTGGTACTGTCTTCCTTATAGTATTTTGATGCAACAGCCTGGTATAGACCTGCATAAAACATGAGGATAAAAGCGAAATTCCAACCGAGATCGACAAATCCACCGGATACATAGGTACCAACGGAAGACTGGTAACCATAAAAAGTATCAGTGGCGATCATCAAGGTAGTCCCTAATCCCAGTAATATGATCGAACCCAGTATTAATTTCTCTGATCTATAGTAAATAATGATCAGTATCGAAAAAAGTAAAAACAGATCTCCGACAGGATATGCAGCTGCTAAGAATTTTTCCAAAAATGGCGTAGTCGAATCTGTCTACAAATATGGGTCCGATCAGGAATATCCAATATGCCAGTGACGCAGAGATCATTACAATGTTCAGGTCGATTGACCTTTTTATCCATTCTGTCAAATTCAGCTTTTGGATGGCAGTAATAATATTCCTGTAAAAAAGAGGGGATATAGCGATAAATACAGCCCATCAGCTATCGAAGGGAAGGGGAATTCTTTTAAAACTAATTCAATATATGACCAGAAAATATCCCCCAGGGTATATGAAAACAGAGCCAGAGCTAGAAATCCCCATCCCAGGGCAAGGCGTTTGGAAATTCCTCTTGCCTGCTTGGCAGCAAAAAATAAAGCTACTGTTGCAAGGAGTCCATAATATGGAGCAGCGATATCCGAAAATATGAGCCGTACATTTTCATCTTTGACTAACAAAACTAATCCAACAGAAATGACCGGCATCACGATGGTCAACAGGATGATTACCCAGAATAGGATCGGGTGAGCTTTACGAAATAAATTAAACAATATATGCGTCTCCAACTTCCTCTTGTCGTGCCGGTGTTTATCAATCCATTCAATAATTATAGTGCAATCATCCCTTAAGCCAGTATAAAATGGGTGAAAATTACAAAGTATCATGAATATATTCCAAGCTTTCCTTTGACAATCTTCCTTCCGCAGACTAAAATGATATGGA
The DNA here is from genome assembly GCA_963709535.1 of uncultured Chloroflexia bacterium. GTDB lineage: Bacteria > Chloroflexota > Anaerolineae > Anaerolineales > Anaerolineaceae > PNON01. Next base: position 108,229 of record CAVPWY010000002.1, read on the forward strand.
ATGATATTTGCATCCAGATGGAAGAATACAAAGGGATGGAGCAATCGTGAGTGTTTGGCCGGATAAATATGTCATTGGTCTGACCGGGAATATTGCCACCGGCAAGAGCGTGGTACGCAAAATGCTCGAACGCCTGGGGGCTTTCGGTATTGATACTGATTCCCTAAGTCACCGCGCCATGTCCAAAGATGCCCCCGGTTACCAGCCCATAATCAACACCTTCGGCAACTGGCTATTAAATGAAGACCAACAGATCAACCGCAACAAGTTGGCGAGCATTGTTTTCATGAACCCGGATGCCTTGTATCAGCTTGAGACCATCATTCACCCCCTGGTTTTTCAGGCAGTGGATATCATCATCCGGCGTGCCTCCCAACCTGTGATCGTCCTTGAAGCCATAAAATTGCTGGAAAGCGGACTGTGGAATAATTGCGAATCCATCTGGACGGTAACTTCCGACCGCCAGGTCCAAATTTCAAGGCTGGTAGACCTGCGCAAACTCACCGTTGCTGAAGCGGAACTGCGCATCGATTTACAGCCGCCTCAGGCAGAAAAAATCAACAGAGCCCATGTTGTCATCCACAATAACGGCTCTTATGAAGATACCTGGCGCCAGGTGCAGGCCGGATGGAGAAAGATCGCCCTCCCATCCAGCATCCTGGAAACTCCGCCGCTGGAAATTACAAAGGGCGAACTTAAGATTCGCCGCGGCAGCCCCCACGATTTTCAGGCGATCGTTTCCCTGGTCAACAGGGTGGATCCCGATGGGCGTAAACGCAATAAGACTGAATTTGCCGCCACCTTGAACGATAACGCCTTCTTACTGCTCGAAATGGACAAGAAGCTGGTAGGCTTCATTGGCTGGCAAGTCGAAAATCTGGTTTGCCGCACAACAGATATTTTTCTGGATCCTGCTGTGCGTCCAAATCAATCCATTCCGTTGCTGATCAATGAAATGGAACATGCCGCTAAAGACCTGCAATGCGAAGCTTCGTTGGTATTTTTATCTCCACCCATTTCCAGGATGGATGATATATGGCGCAGCCTCGGGTACGAACAGCGCACACCCCAATCGCTAGAGGTCCAGGCCTGGCAGGAAGCAGCCCTGGAATCCAAGCCTTTTGGCACACAGATGTGTTTAAACAATTAAGACAGGATCGGGTTTTGCGTCCTATTTAGTTTTTTCAAATCAGTAATCAAGTAAATGTGGTATTTGTCTTGTGACCAATCTACTCAGCGACCTCTCTCTTTTATTCGAAAGAATCAATTGGCTAAATATCCTGGATATAGTCCTGGTAACAGCCATATTTTTCGCGATCCTGCAATTAATTAATGACACAAAAGCCGCAGTGATCTTGCGAGGCGTCATCATCCTGGCAATATTCTTATCCATCCTGACTTCCCTGATCAATCTTCCAGCCTTCAATTGGCTGATCAAAGCCACATTACCCGCATTGTTACTGGCAGTTCCAGTCATTTTCGCACCTGAGATCCGCCGCGGATTGGAAGGCATCGGCCGGGCTGGTTATGTTTTCAGGATGAATAAAAGATCATCCGGTTTTGAGATGCATAACACCATCCGCGCCATCGTTGCAGCCGCTGCACGGTTATCCACCAAAAACCATGGAGCACTCATCGTCTTGCAGCGCATCGATAACCTTAAAGAGTACATCCTTACCGGTGTTCAATTGAATGCCAGTATCACACCTGAACTCATTCTGCAAACCTTTTATCCGAACACACCTCTGCATGATGGGGCGATCATCATTGTGGATAACGAATTGGTCGCAGCAGCATGCGTAATACCCTTATCTGCCAGCGGTGTTTTGAACAGTACTCCCGATCATCAGATGGGGCTGCGCCACCGGGCTGCCCTGGGAATTTCTGAAGCCACAGATGCCATTGCGGTGGTTGTCTCAGAAGAGACTGGCGCCATGTCTGTTGCTCACGCCGGAAGGATGATCCGCCGGCTGGATCCTGAGCGATTGGAAAACATTTTGACAGCCTTCTACCGCCCGGAGCGATTAGCATCTCAGGAAAACAACTGGTTCCGGAAGTTTTTTGCAACTGGTAAAAAACCGGGGGATATAAAATAATGTTGCTGGTGCTTCGCAAGATACTAAAGAGCCTTCCTTCATTGATCACTGCCATTGTCCTTGCTCTGGCAGCCTGGATCGCAGCTGTTTCTGCTTCGGATCCCAATGAAATTCATACCTATTCGCAGCCTGTCCAAATCGAAGTTCTGGGTCAGGATACAAGTCTGATCATCGCCGGGGACACTCTCCGGACTGTCAGGGTAACAATGAACGCGCCCCGGTCGGTTTGGCAGCAGCTAAACAATAGTACCAATCAGATCCATACATTCATCGATCTGTCGGGTTTGAAGAAAGGAAACTACCGGGTTCCGATCCAGGTACAGGTAAATCTCAAACCGGTAAAGATAGTCTCGCTTAGTCCTGAAGAAGTTACCCTTACCCTTGAGCCATTGATCTCCACAACATTACCGCTTCAAATTGTGACACGTGGTGAGCCTGCAGTCGGGTATCAGGCGGATAATTCGACCATTGAGCCAAAACAAGCTAAAGTATCCGGTCCCGAATCCATGGTCAACCAGGTTGTAAGCCTGCGCAGTACGCTGGATCTGACCCAGGCGCAGGAGAATATTAATTTATCGGCAGATATTCTGGCTGTGGATATCAATGGGGATCCTGTTGATGGAGTATCAGTCACTCCAAACCAGGTCATCATCAATCAACCCATCACCCAAAAGGGCGGTTATCGGAATGTTGTGGTTAAAGTAGTCACCCAGGGAAAGCTGGCAGATGGTTACCGGCTGACGAATATCTCTGTTTACCCTCCGAATATCACCGTATTTGCTGAAACACCCACCCTGGTGGATAACCTCCCCGGCTACGTTGAAACTCAGCCGATCGTTCTGGATAATATGAAGAACGACTTGAGCATTCCGGCAGAATTGAACCTGCCGGAAGGGGTAAGCCTTGTCGGCAATCAGGTGGTCATGGTAATCGCCAGTATCGAGCCGATCGAATCCAGTCTGACGATTTCAAGGATATCCATCATCACCACTGGTTTGGAGCAAGGTTATGCCGTTCAAATTTCACCAGAGTTCGTGGATGCCCTGCTTTCTGGTCCCTTACCGGTGCTGGATGTGCTGAAATCACAGGAAATTCAGGTCACCATTGATCTGGCAGGAAAAGGACCCGGCACCTATCAGGTTACCCCAGTTGTGCAGATTAATACCGTACAGATAAATACCGGAGAAATTAGGGTAGAATCAATCATACCAGGCACAATTGAAGTAGTGATCAGCGTGATTGCTCGATGACCTGAAATTTCGTTCAAGGAAGAAAATGACAAAACCAGTTGTAGCACTTGTGGGCAGGCCAAATGTCGGCAAATCCACCTTATTTAATCGTCTGGCAGGGGAGCCCCTCGCAATTGTTGATGACGTTCCGGGTACCACCCGCGACCGCATCTTTGCTGAAGCTGAGTGGCTAAACCATACTTTCGATATTATCGATACCGGGGGCATTGATCCTACATCGGTCTCAATGTCCCTCGAACCATTGTCCATCGGTTCTGCAGAATACATCGAGCAGATCCGCGAACAGGCACTGTTGGCAATTCAAGAATCAGATGTCGTCCTGTTCATTACCGATGCCCTCTCCGGGGTTACTCCTGCTGATCTTGAGGTGGCAAGCATATTAAGGAAGAACCAGAAGAAAAAAGGGGATAAATTCGTTCCTCCGATCATTCTGGTTGTCAATAAAGCAGATAGTCAACGTCACCGTGATCAGGCCACACAATTTTACGAATTGGGAATGGGTGAACCGCAGATCATTTCAGCACTACATGGCACGGGAACTGGCGACCTGTTGGAAGAAGTCGTTGCCAAATTCCCCGCTGAATTTGAAATTGAAGATGATGATTTGGTAAAAATTGCGATTGTCGGAAAACCGAATGTTGGAAAATCCAGCCTATTAAATAAGCTGGTAGGCCAGGATCGGGCCATAGTCAGCGCGACAGCCGGTACGACCCGCGATGCCATCGACACGAAGCTGGTTTATGAAGGCATACCGGTAACCCTGATCGATACGGCTGGCATTCGACGGCGTGGGAAAGTAATTCCCGGTGTTGAAAAGTATAGCGTACTCCGTTCCATGCGCGCCATTGAACGTGCAGATGTCTCCCTTTTGATCCTGGATGCCACAGACCCCATCAGCATTCAAGATGCGCATATCGCTGGATATATTATAGAAGCGTGGAAAAGTGTTGTCGTCATCGTCAATAAATGGGACCTGGTTGAGAAAGATAACTATACAATGAACCAGTACATCGAACAGATCCGCGAAGAGCTTAAGTTTGTGGATTATGTGCCGATTCTGTTTATATCAGCCAAGACTGGACGAAAGGTGGATGAAGTTCTTCCACTGGCACTGAGAGTCCAGGAAGAACGGTTGGCACGCCTGGGTACCGGGCAGATCAACCGGACCATTCAGCATGCACAGGATATTCACCCGTCACCTGCGCATGCAGGCCGGGCTCTGAGGATGTATTACGGCACGCAAGTACGCAGCGATCCTCCTACTTTCATGATCTACGTCAATGAACCAAAATTGGCTCATTTTAGCTATATTCGTTTCCTCGAAAACCAGCTTAGAAAAGATTATGGATTTATTGGGACACCGATCCGCATCGTTATGAAGCCCAGACGTTAGACTTTTTGACTGTTATTGTATTGAAAAGGCTTATAATCCTTTCTTAGGAACCGAATATTGTGATCGAACAGATAGAACAAACCCCTCTCCCTGAGGATACCAGCACTCCCCAAAAAATCGGATGGAAACGTTTTTTTGTGGATACCATTGAGACCATTTTACTGGCACTGGTATTAACCTTTGGGATCAACATAGTATCTGCGCGTGTCCGGGTTGAGAATGTCAGTATGCAGCCTACCTTGCACCAGGGAGAATTTCTACTGGTCAATAAAATGGCATATAAAAACAGTCTACCCAGAACCGGTGATATCATAATTTTCCACGCCCCTCCGGAACCGGGTCAAGATTATATAAAACGGGTGATTGGTGCGCCGGGAGATCACGTGTTGATCAAACAGGGACGTGTCTATGTCAATGATATCCAATTGGAAGAAGATTATATAGCAGATGTTCCGATCTATAATGGTCAATGGGATGTCCCTGAGGGCAAGTTATTTGTCCTTGGGGATAACAGAAACTCTTCGAACGATTCCCACGTTTGGGGTTTTGTGCTAATGGAAAATGTCGTGGGCAAAGCTTTGCTAAGGTACTGGCCCATCTCGAAAGCTGAGATATTCCATTACTCAAACACAGTGTCAGCTTCTCCATAAAGCTTGACATATATCTGATTTAGGAAATGATATACAATTACTATTATGAATAACAAGAATAAAGAAACCTACCCATGTCTTGAATGCCAGGCCGGTGTGTTATCACGCCGTTATGTGACCTATTTCACCTGGCTTGGGGAAGAATTGATCACCGTGCAAAACTTTCCCGCCTGGGTTTGTGACGTTTGTGGTAAACGCGAATACGACCATCAGGCAGTCATGTGGGTCAATATGCTTCTTAACCCGGATGCAGGGAAACCCACCACCAGGGTAAGAAGAAAAAACCGGGCTGTTCAAAAAACACAGCCTCCGTTACACGATTCGAAACACTGACAATTAGCATCTCCCTCGTGGGAGATGTTTTTGTAAGTTGTCTGACCTTTTTAGTTGACTAGGATATATTGGCATGCTATTATCGAATTAGTTATTATTTTTCATTATTCATTATTATTTTTTAGGAGCAATTATGAGCATAGATTTTATTATCCGCCTTATTGGAATGGTGGCTTTTTCAGTTGTCGGTGTTTTTTGGGGGATTAATTTAGCGAATTCAGCTATCCCGGGCGCAGATGGGGTTCAATTTAATTCAGCGCAGTATGGATTTACCCTGGGTCTGGTCGGTGCTTTGATCGGCCTGGTTCTTACACCATATATAACAACCCGGCCGTTTAGAGCGTTGCGTGTGTTATTTAAAAAACTATCTGTTCAATCCCTTGTCTCAGCAGTGGTTGGATTGATGTTTGGATTACTTTTCGCAGCCCTGCTGGCATTTCCTCTTTCGCTCTTACCCAAACCATTTGGCGAGATCTTTCCATTTGTTGGAGTTGTTTTATTTAGTTACCTTGGTATAGCGCTTTTTTCGATGCGGCAAACTGATTTCTTAAATTTATTCAATTCGATCCGTGGAGGAGATCATAAATCCACAGGACAGTGGGGTGAAGGACGGAATATACTGCTGGATACCAGCGTGATCATTGACGGTCGGATCGCTGATATAGCAAAAACCGGTTTCCTGCCCGGGACAATGCTCATCCCACGATTTGTGCTGAACGAACTTCAATATATTGCCGACTCTCCGGATAACCTGCGCCGTCAACGTGGCAGGCGTGGAATGGAAGTTTTATCACAACTCCAAAAAGATAATGCCACACCGGTCAAGATCAATGACATCGATGTGGATGGGGTTCGCGAGGTGGATGATAAGCTGGTGGTGTTGGCGAGACAGATGCACTGCCCCATCCTTACAAATGACTACAATTTGAATAGAATCGCTGAATTGCAGGGTGTCACGATATTAAACGTCAATGAACTGGCAAATGCGGTAAAGTCTGTCATGCTGCCAGGAGAGAATCTGGTCATCCGCGTCATTCAGGAAGGTAAAGAGCAAAATCAGGGAGTCGGTTATCTGGATGATGGCACAATGGTTGTGGTCGAATACGGGCGTGATTACCTGGGTAAAGAGATTCAGGTAGTTGTCACCAAGATATTGCAAACAGCTGCCGGAAAAATGATCTTCGCCAGACCCGAAGATGTGATTGACAACGGGCATTAGTTTTCCTTTAGGAGAATGAGGACATATGAAAGAATGGATAACCGGTCGCAACCCGGTATATGAAATGCTGCAAGCCAGAAAAAGGCAGATCTTTCGCTTATTGATCGCAGAAGGGGTAAAACCGGATACACGAATAAGCGAAATTATCCAGATCGTGAAACCATACAAGATTCAGGTCGAATTTGTCAAACGTCCCCAATTGGACAGTATGAGTGACAATCATCAGGGAATTGCTGCAGAAGTCTCTGCTTATCCATATAGTGACCTGGATACCATACTAAGGATCGCAAAACAGAAAGAACAGGATCCATTCATCCTGGTGCTTGATTCCCTGCAAAACCCCCAGAATTTTGGCACATTGCTGCGTTCTGCCGAAGCATTTGGTGTTCATGGTGTACTTATCCCATTAAGGCATGCCGCCGGCGTGACCCCTGCCGTAGTAAATGCGTCCTCCGGGGCGGCAGAACATATGCTGATCGCCGCTGCCAACCTGGCTCAATCGTTGGATGAATTGAAAAAAGAAAACATTTGGGTGGTCGGCCTCGAAGGCAGCCCGGCTGCACAACCACCTGAAAAACTTCGCCTGGGCGGGCCAACCGCACTCGTGGTTGGCAGTGAAGGGGAAGGTATGCGCGACCTGGTGAGAAAAAGCTGTGATGTGCTCATGCGCTTGCCAATGGAAGGCAAGATCGAATCGCTCAATGCCGCTGTTGCAGGTTCCATCGGGTTGTACTTGATCCATCAGGCAAGAAATCGTTAATTATGAATAGATTCAATCGTGATTTTAAAAGGTTTCAATCAGGTAATCCCAAAAAATAAGATCATCCTATACGTCCACCTGCTCATAATCTTTGAATAAATTGCTTGTAGTTGGATAATATGTCACTCTCAATATTCCTACTTGTTGTTACAGTTCTGATACCCCTGATCCTGGTGGGATTGAATAAATTGCGCATGGATATAGCTGCGCTATTGATCGCATGTCTGTTAGGCGTTTACCAACTGATCGGTATACAAATGGTAGGAAACGCTAATACACCGAATGATGCCATTAAATCGGTGTCCGGGTTCAGTCAACCCGTAATAATCACCTTAATATCACTTTTTATCATTACCAAAACACTGGAAAATAGTGGAATTCCGCGATGGATTGCCCAAAAAATTGTAAGTCTTGGGAAAGAGTTGACAAATAAATCTATTGGTTTATTCTCTTTTACCAGTGCGTTCTTATCATTGTTTATGAATAATCTGGCTGCAAGTGCCCTTTTACTCCCCAGTGCAATGGAAGCTTCACGTCTTACAAAAATAAAACCAAGTAAATTACTCATCCCAATTGCTTATGGAAGTTTGCTCGGAGGCGCAGCAACTTATTTTACAACTGCAAATATCATCCTGAATGATTTACTTAAAATATCTTCTCCTCCCCAACGTGGCCTTAATTTCCTGGATTTCACACCAACCGGAGGTTTAATTGCAATCGTGGGCATATTATTTTTATGGATTTCAGGAAAAAAATTGCTGCCAGACCGGGAATTTACCTATCAGCAAGCACAAGCTCGATTAACTGGCAGCGAACTTGAAGATTTTTTTCAATTAGGTGACCGACTCTGGCAGGCTCAATTGATTCCAGGTTCCATCTTAGATCATAAAACCATACGTGAAGCAGGCTTTGGTAAAAAATGGGGTGTCGCAATCGCGGCCATCCAAAACGGAAATGATGAATATCAGCTTCCTTATCCTGATCTCAAACTCTCCCAAAACAAGAAGTTATTCATCGTTGGTCGTGAGGAAAAAATCAATGAAATAAGAAAATTAGGCGTGGATTTTCAACTTGTCCAAAGTGGATTACATCTAACCGAAAGAGGTATACGAGTTGTCGAAATTGTCCTTACTCCACATTCTACGATTTTGGATCAGACTTTAAAGTCACTGAATTTCCGCCAAAAATTTGGTGTATCCATTGTCGGAATTCGACATCTCAAGCAAAGTAAGCGAACTAATGTGGGAGATATCAACATTACTTACGGTGATTCGTTGCTGGTTATTGGGGACGAAGAGCACATCAATCGATTAAAACAAATGAACGATTTTATTATCATAGAACCAAATCCAGCTGACCAACCCGTTCAACGAAAGCTCGCAATTGTTTCAACTCTAGCTATTTCCATATCTATCGTTGCTTCAATTGCAGGCGTCCCTGTTTATATTGCTACATTAATAGGAGCATTATTAGTCCTCCTATTAAAAGCCATAAATATTGAGGAGGCATATAAATCAATTCATTGGCAGGCTATCTTCTTAATAGCTGGAATGTATTCAGTCAGCCTGGCAATGGTGGAAACTGGGCTAGCTGGCCAAACAGCAAACTTGCTCATAAAAACATTGGAACCTTTGGGTGGCTTGGGTATTGCTGCCGGGGCATTTTTGCTAAGTGCACTCCTCACCCAAATAATGGGCGGACAAATCACAGCCCTGGTCTCAGGCCCGATCACGATTGGGGCAGCAATTTCTTTAGGAATAAACCCACAGGCAATAGCTGTAGCAACAGCAATTGGGTGTTCAGTATCTTTCCTTACGCCGATGGCACATCCCGTCAATGTAATGATGATCGGACCAGGTAATTATAAGTTCGGAGACTTTGCCAGAGTTGGGTGGATTTTGACAATACTCAGTTTTGGAATGCTCCTCGTTGGTATGAAGCTTTTCTGGAATTTATAGTCGTCGCAATATATTTATTTGAGTTGTTTCAGAATATGCTGATAGACAATTTTATGCGGCTTTATTTTTATACCTTGCCCTGAAAACACCGGCCACCCCGAACAGGATCAATCCCATTCCACCAATTGTCCAACCTGTGATTTGCTCCCCCAAAACCAGCCAGCAAGCGAATCAGCTTCTAAAATTTTTGACCAACACCTCAATCCAACTACTCGACGATTACATCAATCTTGCCTGTATCCGTATTACCGCCTTCTGTAACCAGTATTTCTTTATCACCGATCTTGAATGAGTTAGTCAATCGCATCCAATTTCCATCGTCAAGCCGAAAAGCCAGACTGTAACGGCCTACCGGTAATTCTGTAAATGTGAAGAACCCTTGGGAATCAGTCCTTACTTCTGCCCTTAGGGGGTTATCCGCACAGGGAGATGATCCGGTAAAGATCATCCCGATAAATTCTGTGCAAGCTTCTACAGTAACATCCTTTAATGGATTTCCGTCTTTTATCAATTGTCCTGATAGTTTTCCTTTGTCTTTGTCATACCAACCCGGTAATGTAGGCCCGCCTCCAGCCACCGCAACAACTGTAACCTCGTTATCGGTCAGATCGCTATTATGCATGTGATATGAAGTCCACATATTTCCATCAAATACATTTTAATCCCCATTCTGTTCCAATCCATACCCGGTCCTGACCATCAACAGCAATCGCTTTGATCTTTTCAGAGCTTATGGCACTGGATTTCCTGTCGTAATTCACCCATCCCTTGCCATTATAGAAACTGATTCCCCGTGCATAAGTGGCAACCCAAACACCGCAGGATTTTCCGCTGACTGTGATCATCTTGGATTGGGATAGATCACTGCTTTCGATAGCTTCCCATGTATCATTCTTGAACCTCAAAACACCACTTGTATAGCTTGCCCAGATATTATTCTCGCAGTCCACCGCGATGTTTTCAAAATAATATTTTTCTTTTAGGCCTTTGCCTTCTTCATAATAGGTCCATTGGTTTCCGTCAAAATGCGCGATGCTATTGGCTGTTACCAGCCAGGCTTGACCATTATTATCGACGACAATATCTTTTACCTGGTCCACATATTCCCCCGTGCCAAAAAGGTTTGCCGGATAACTTACCCACGAAGAGCCATCAAAATGCTGGGCTGCCTGGTATTGTGCAATCCATAACTCGCCATTCGCACCACAAGCCAGGCTCTCAATGCTGGTGTAACCGAGTTGATCGCGATAACTTAACCAACTGGAACCATCAGTTGAATTAAGTCCTGAGGAGCTCACAATATATACCCGGCCATCTCCACATATCTGAATATCCTTAATCCAATCCGAACTCAGCGAGGTATTTTCTTTGGTAAAGACATGCCAACCTTCTTCATCCAGGCAAATAAGTCCATAATCTTGGGTACCCAGCCAGGTTGCATTCGTCGCATCGCAGGATACCAGCGGGGTTTGCTCAGCTTGTGTGGCAGATGTTACGGGGACAGTTGACCTGGGAGTACTTTCTGTAGAGCTTTCTTCCTGAGTGGATTGGCTGGATAAGGTCTCGGCAAGTTGAGGTATCTTTGCTGCCTCATTTACGAGAGTCTAGTTATTTTGGATGAAGGAATAATACATACAGTGGTGAAAAGTAAAGCGAGTAGAGCAATTCCCCCGAGAAGGATCCGGCTAATTTTCATACCCCACCTCGATTTATGTTTACATAACTTCCAGATGAATTATGGGGTAACTTTAGCGGAGAGTAATGTAGGCTAAATGAGCAGCATCACCATCCTGCTTATGGTAGCACACATATTATCAACAAGCAATTACCAACTATTGTGATTATTTGATTAATGCAGGTTTGGTTTTTTGTATCTTGCCCTGAAAACACCAGCCACCCCGACGAGGATCAGAACCATTCCACCAATTGTCCAACCTGTAATATGCTCTCCCAATACCAGCCAGCCCAGACAAACAGCGATCACTGGATTTACATAGGCGTATGTCATGACCAGGTTCGTCGGCAGCATCCTCAACGCTCGTACGAAAGCTGTGAATGCTATCACCGATCCGAAAATTACCAGGTATCCCCAGGCAAAGAATGCCTCACGAACCGGATGCGGAATAGGTTCTCTGATGAGAACCGCTGTAATCAACAGCGCGACCGCTCCGGAAAGATGCTGGAAACCGGAACTTACTTCCGGGGAAAGTTGGACGGGCTTGCGACTCTGCAGCAAACTTCCGCCACCCCACAACATGGACGCGATAAGGATGACAATAACTGAGATGGCATCTGCTTTTACACCAGTTTGAAAAGCTGGTGCAGATAAGTAAACCTACTCCTGCAAAACCTATAAGCATGGAAACGATCAATAAAAAAGATGGCGACCGCCTATCAATAATGAATTCCATCAAGGCTACACCCATGGGAGTTGATCCGATGATCAGGGCAGCTATCCCGGAGTCTAATCTCTGTTCTGCAAATGAGACAAGACCATTACCGCCCAACCATAACATGACCCCCGATAAAACAAGCAAGCCCAATTCATGTCTGGTCGGCTTTATGCGTTTCTTTTGCAGGAAAGCAATAAACAGCAATATACAGGCTGCGACTAAAACCCTGGTTCCAGCCAGATAGAAGGGAGGAAAACCTGATCCGTCTTTGACACCTATACGAATAGCAAGGTACGTGCTTCCCCACACGATATAGACAATAAGGAGGTTAAATAAACCGAACCAATTTGGCCGTGCTGCAGTGTTTTTCATCGTTTCATCCGCCATAAACGTCAATTATACCTTTGCCTCTCACCAATTTCCACATTCCTAATTATTAGTACATTCTCATGTATAAGGAGTAATTAACCAGGCTGGTTTTTCTTAATTCATACTGGTTATGAAACAACCTGATCCCATTAATATCCCTCCAGCGATCTGAGGCGTTATGGGATTCGTATGATGATTCCATGACAAATATATTCCTATATTCATATACACATTAATGAACATAGTTGATATTATTAAAGAACTAAATGATCTTTCAATATCCTAATTGGATGGAGTAAAAAAATCATGCCTCATAAAATTGCACTGGTCACTGATAGTACTTGTGATATTCCAAAACATTGGATCGAACAATACGAAATCGACGTTGTTCCTCTTTCGATCGTCTTTGGTGACCAGCCTTTCCTGGACGGGATTGAATTAACTGCTGAAGAATTCTATCAGCGGTTGGACACTGATAAACACCATCCGACTACCTCCCAGCCGACACCGGGCGCTTTTCTGGAAGCTTATAAAAAAGCTGCAGAAAACGGGGCTGAGCAAATACTGGTATTCACGATCAGCAGCGCCATGAGTGGAACAATTATCTCTGCCCGACAGGCAGCTGAAGACTCTCCCATCCCGGTAACAGTTGTGGACGGGAAAAATAATGGTATGGGACTGGGTTGGCAGGTGATAGCAGCCGCCCGCTCACGCGAGACAGGCGGCGGTTTACCAGAGATGGAAGTAGCAGCTGAATATGTTCGAACTCATATGGTCTATTTTGTCACCCTTGATACGATCGATTATCTCAGCAAAGGTGGAAGGATTGCCGGCGCCATCAGCTTTGCGAACTCATTCCTGAAGATCAAACCATTGATTTATGTAAAGCCTGAAACAGGATCAGTAGGAGCATCCATCCCATCACGCTCCCGGAAAGGCGCATTGGAAGGTCTCTATAAGGAGTTCATTAAACACTTCAAGAAAGATCAGACCTTGCACATCACCGTGGTTCATAACAACGCTCTGGAAGAAGCTTTGCAGATTGCAGATCATTTTGAAGGTGAATTTTCGCCTAAAGAAATGTTCATCACCTTTGCTTCACCTGTTCTGGGTGCGCATACCGGTCCACGAGCGGTTGGGATGATCGGATATGCAGAATAACTCTTCCTTCCTAAAATAATTACCTATCTTTTTAGTTCATTAAATTAATATATGACTGCTTTGATTTCAGTTTGCAATCACATGTCAATTTTTAGGTTAACAATTCAATAGAAATTTGTTGTATGATGTGAATAATCGGGTTCTGTTTCACTACTATGCTTCTTTTATGGGAGGAGGAACATATGTCAGCTACAGTTGAAACAAATACCCCAGACATCCAGATCAACATTACAGGGTGGAAGCGTTTTGGACTTGGCATTATCCTATCAGTATTAAGCGGTATTTTTCTACTCTTATCATTTCCACCATATGGAATTTGGCCATTGGTGTGGATCGCACTCATTCCCGCGCGGATTGCACAACATCGCCTTTTCCCGCTTAAATGGTCCAGTCTCGGAGAGGCCATCACGATCCTGGTCTGGCTTGGACCATTCCTGGGCAGGTTGTTCGGTACAGAATTCGGTCCATTCTTCACCTACCTCGGTGTCTTGATAGCAATTCTGGTTTTCTTTATAGCAAGTGAACGAAAATTCCACGAACAAACAGGGTATCGCTGGTATGTGTTAAACGGGATGACAGGATGGGTGGGATTCGAGATGATCCGGGCTACATTCATCCCTTTGGTGGCAACCAGCGGATTTATTGGCTACACCCTGGCTTCACAGGCCTGGTTGATCCAACCGGTTTCCATCTTCAGTGTGTATGGTCTGAACCTGCTGATCATCATGGTGAACTATTCCCTCAGTGCGGCAGTCATAGGATGGTTCGATAGCCGTATAAAATTCAGTGGAACTGTTCCCATGGAAAAAAGTACAACCCGCAAATGGCTGGTCATTAGTGGATCAATTCTGGCTGCTTGGATCGTTATCAGCCTGGTAATTTTATCTGGTGGAAAAGGAGATCCTAAGCTTAAAGTGGCAGCACTTCAACCGAATTATGGAAAACCAGCTTTTCAGGATAAATCCACAACAGATACATCCCGAGTGGAAGATTTGACGAAATGGGCATCTGAGGCCGCTGGAATTGGTGCACAGATCGTTTTTACTCCAGAGATGATGTTTAATTTTGACCCTCAAGAGAAATACAAAAGCGAATTACAGACCTTTGCAACAGAAAAAAGTATAAATATGTTCCTCGATTACACTTTTGCCGTGGAAGGGCAGCCCTGGCGCAACGAGGCTGTTCTACTTGGCTCTGATGGGAATTTCTATTCCCCGGCTTATGCCAAGAACCATGCTCCTCCCGGAGAGCCTCTGTCTCCCACAGCCGGTGGATACCCCGTGTATAACACTCCATTGGGTAGGCTGGCAGCCATGATCTGTCATGACGCAAATTATACTGATGTTGCCCGAAAGCTCACCGCCAATGGGGCACAACTGATCTCCGCGGGATTAAACGAATTTGGCGGATTCGGCGAGCAGTTCTGGACGAATGCCACTTTCCGCGCAGTAGAAAATCAGGTAGCGGTGGTAGTTACATCGCGACAGACCGGTTCAGCCATTATTGATTCTCATGGACGGCAAAAGGCGTTGGACATTACTCCAAATAAGCAGGTTGTTCTAACCGGCGATGTGAATATCGGATCAGGCCCGACCATTTACACACGCCTGGGTGACATTCTCGGGTGGATCAGCCTGGCCGGGATGATATTCTTCATCATATTCCAGGCAATAATACAGGGAAAAGCAAAGAAGGAACGAAAACTTGAGGTGTAATTGGTATAGTGTAGCATTGAAGTTGAAAACAATTATCTCAATTTGATTTTTTTCGAGGAGCATCAATGGACCGTGTAAAATTGATCCTTGCTTTTTCTTTTATATGTATCCTGTTGTTGGCTTGTAACTTTTCAGCTAAATCCATTCAAACACAAGAATCAGCAGCAACCCAACCAATCCTTTTGACGCCAACAGATCAAACCGGAATTTCATACTCAAAAGATAATATCAATCTGATCATTCCTGAGGATCTGGCAACTGGTGCGAGTGCAATAACTACGGTCGATGTTGAGTACCCATACATCAATCCTTCCTCGGGTGATATGCCTTCACATACTGTCATCCAATTGGATGGATACAGCCTGCCTCGTTCTGCACGCATCCTGGTTTATAAGGCTGTAGAGTATGCCGGATATACATCAAAAACTGCTGAGATTATTACTGATTTGCAGAATTTACCACCTGATGCTGGACAGCCTTTCCCGGAGGCACTAACGACTACTTTCTATGCTCAATCCATTTCATTGAATTCAGCTACAACTCATGGAATACGATACCTGACCCAGGTGATGGATGCCTTTGTAACTATTAATAATGAGGATCTTTTCTATTATTACCAGGGACTGACAAATGACGGCCAATATTACATTGAGGCAATCCTGCCGGTAAATTCTGGTTTCTTACCCCTGGATAATAGTATGAATGCGGTCTTGCCGCCCGAAGGCATTCCATTTCCATTTGACAACCTAGGGGATAAAGATGCAAGGAATGCTTATTATGATGCTGTAAGGAATAAACTGAATGCAACTGCTCAATCTGATTTCAAACCATCTTTGGATGTTTTAGATGAATTGGTAAAGTCAATCAGTATCCTTCCATAAGATGTTTTTTGTTTATTCACAGAGATGATATTTGAAGCAGTTTTTCAACGCAATAGAAATGTAAGGAAAATTAATTTGGCATGATACCAGAATAGATTTACTTTGGAACAGGCAATTGATCTGGTAATACTTTTGGGCAAACAGTTCACAGATTGGATAAATCGCCTGGTTTAAACGCCACCACTGGAGTTGCCTCTTCAATTCGGTGCCGGTAGCTTTTTAATACCATATCCTGGTGTTCGCTCAGATGAGAGATATCCCAATATTTGTGATAGTACGCATAATTCAGTAATTCATAATGCTTAAGGAATAATGGGATTTGATCCAACCAGAATCCATTGAATGGTTTTTCAAGCCTGTATCCTGATAGAAAATGATGTAGAAAATGTAGCGCATACTCCCTGCGGTGAGCAGTATTCGATTGAGGTAGAGGGAGGCAATTGATCAGAGCGACACACACTTCGCTGGCAAACCAAAAGTATTCTGCCGCATCGAAATCAAATAGTGTTATTTTAGGTTTGCATCCTTCAATTACTGCATCTACAAAAAAATTACCGTGATGGAAATCCCCATGAACCAATCCATAAGATTCAGGGTCCTGTGGTAAGGACAGCAATTGTTGATTAATCTCCTCATGGCGTTGAAAAACCAGTGTTTGTTCATCTGGAATCAGATCATGAAAATTTTCCAGGTCATTCTTATACCAGGGCAAGCGTTGACGCCCAGGATCAGGCTGGAAACTTGTTGAAAGTTTATTCAGGCGTCCACTCATCCGGCCCCATTCCACCAGAACAGCATCTGGAAAGTGTACTTCATCGGCATCAGGGAACATAATTCCGGGAACCATTTCGAAACAGTAAGCCAGAAAACAGGTTTGCTCATCCAATGGAATGACTTCCACCCATTCTCCCTGCTTTGACCGGACTGGCAGTGCAACAGGAAGATCATTTTTGCCAGATATAATACGAAATCAATTTCAGCTAAAAGTTGTTCGCGGGTGGAGCCTGTGATTTGTTCGGTTGTGTTCCATACTCCTGGGGCAATTTTTAATATATGCGGTTGGTTATCTATCAGCCCCTGGTAGACAAATGCGGAGCCTTCAAGAGGTTGGAGTGAATCGGGTGAAAATCCAAACCTCTTTAAAGCTTCAGCAAAGGATGGAATCATCATAACGGCTTCGGATATTATTTAACATAATTTCAGCCAAATTACTCTCCCCTTCGCATCCACTACAACCATTACCGTGTCAAACGCACAGCATAACGATACCTGTCTCCACGGTAAAGGATCTTCACGAACTCGATCGCCTTGCGTTCATTCGTCCATAACACACGTTCGCTCAATAACAACGGGCTGCCTTCCGGAACTTCCAGTAGTAGCGCTTCACGGGGATTGGCAATGGTCACTTCCAGGGTCTCGTCTGCTGTCGCCAGGTTGATATTGAATTTTTCCTGCAAAATGGCATACAAAGAACCTCGCTGCTCGAGTTCTTCCCGGGTGATAGTTTGACCTGGCTGCAAAGCCAGATAGGAGGTCTGCAACCCGATCGGCTGCCCGTCACCGGTTCTCACTCTTTCCAGACGGAAAACAGACAATACATCCGGGGATAGTTCCAGGTGTTTCCTGATGTTTTCCGGTGGATTCACCTCACCGATTTCCAATATTCGCTGCCCGGGTTTCAACCCGCGATTTACCATATCCTCGCTAAAACTGGTCAGTTCGACCAATCCTTTTTGCAGCTTGCGGGGTGAAACAAAAGTTCCCTTGCCATGTAATTGATATACCAATCCCTGCCGGATCAGGATCCCGAGCGCCTGACGGATCGTGGTTCTTGAGACAGCATACATCTCTTCCAGTTGACGCTCGGATGGAATCGCATCCTGTGGCTGCCACTCCCCGGCTTCGATCTTCTGCCGCAGAATATTAACCAACTGGTAGTAACGAGGCAAGATATTATTTGGATCTACGACGCTTGACATGGCCTTTTCTTTGTGCTAAACTATCGGTAGTGGTAATGTGGTCATTACCAGTTATATTATCAGGTTTTCATTTGCGTTTGTCAAGTACTTCTCTATAATTAGATTATGGCACAAATTTCAGACTCTGAGATCCATCGAATTGTCGAACAGGTTGTCAACCGCACCCTGGGAGGTTCTTCTGGTGCTCAGGCTTCGACAGATTGCTCAGCCGAGCGACAAGTGCTCAGGCTTCGACTAATGCTCAGCCGGCGGCGACAGTGACAACATCTCCACCAGCTTCCCCGCAAAAAACAGTCGCCATTGGTTCTGATCATGGCGGCTTCGCAATGAAGGAAATGCTCAAGTCTTATTTGGCAGAATTGGGTTACACAGTGACAGATTGTGGCACATCAGATGGTAAGACTGCCGTGGATTATCCCGATCTCGCGCTGGCTGTTGCTTTACTGGTAAAAGAAGGTAAAGCCTGGCGCGGAATAGTGGTGGATGGAGCAGGGATCGGCAGCTGCATGGCAGCCAACAAAGTGCCGGGAGTTCGTGCTGCCCTTTGTTATGATTACGCCACAGCAGTGAACAGCCGCGAGCACAACGATGCTAATGTCCTCACTTTAGGCGCCGGCTTGATCGGCGATAACCTGGCTAAGCAAATCGTCAAAACCTGGTTGGCTACCGAGTTTGGGGGCGGACGTCACCAGAAACGTATTGATAAAATAATCGCGATCGAAAATCGCTTTATGAAGGGTTAATTCCTATGACAGCTGATCCGAAAATGATTGAACAACTGGTAGAGATCATCACCCGTGAAGTGCTGGTGGCGATGGAAGAACAGAAATATCGCCAGATCACTCCCGTGGAGGGATTATGCAAAATGGACTGCGCGGATGGTCTATGCGTGCGCACCTGTTTTGATAAGGTTGGCAACGTGGTTACCGCAGGGGCGGAACGGTTAAGCACCCACCTCGGCGCCATCCCTGCCGACCTCTCGATTGCCTCCATGATCGATCATACGCTTCTTAAAACCGGATGCTACACCCGACCAGATCGCTCAACTATGCTTCGAAGCAAGAAAATATAACTTTGCGTCTGTCTGTGTGAATCCTGCCAACGTAAGGTTGTGTGCAGAACTGCTGCGCGGATCACCTGTCAAAGTCTGTTCGGTGATCGGTTTTCCTCTGGGAGCCAACACGCCGGATGTAAAAGTGATGGAAGCCCAGTTGGCCATTCAACAAGGCGCCAGCGAGATCGATATGGTCATCAATATTGGAGCATTAAAAGGCGGCGATATGCAATTGGTCGCACGTGATATCCGCGGAGTGGTTCGAACTGCCCATGAAGGCGGAGCGATCCTCAAAGTGATCATCGAGACTGCCTTATTAACCGAAGATGAAAAAGTGACCGCCTGCCTTCTTGCCAAAGAAGCAGATGCGGATTTTGTAAAGACTTCCACCGGGTTCTCTGGTGGCGGTGCCACAGTGGAAGATATTACCCTGATGCGGCGTGTGGTCGGTCCGGAGATGGGTGTCAAAGCCTCGGGTGGTATCCGTACCACTGAGGATGCAGAAAAGATGGTAAAAGCTGGCGCAACCCGCATCGGCGCGAGTGCCAGTGTGAAGATCGTTCAGGGTGTCGGGCAGCCTCCTGTTACATCAAATGTTGCCGCGCCAGTAGCAGTAAAAGGGTATTAACCCAGGAAAGACCATAAAGGAAAGAACTTATGTTAATCGCCAGAGTTGTCGGAACCACTGTATCCACCATTAAGGACGAAAAACTGGTCGGTCGCTCATTACTGGTTTGTCGTCCAACTGATGAGAAAGGTGTCGCCAGCGGAAAACCATATGTTGCCATCGATACCCTGGGTGCCGGTGTAGGAGATCTTGTGCTGACTGCAGCCGGTTCGAGTGCACGGCAGACCGACATCACCAAGGACACACCTGTGGATGCTGTGATTATGGGCATCATCAATTCACTCGAAGTGGATGGCGAAGTCACCTTTCGCAAGTCATAAGGAATCGGATGGATTCTGATCTCATCTCAATTCAGGAAGCGCGAGACCTGGCAGCCAATGCCCAGGAAGCTCAACGCTTATGGGCTAAAGCCAGTCAGACAGATGTTGACCGGGTCTGTGCAGCGATGGCTCAGGCGGCATTTAACGCTTCCGGCAGGTTGGGTCAGATGGCGCATGATGAGACTGGATTCGGCGTCCCCGAACATAAAAAGCTGAAGAATGAATTCGGTTCAATGGCTGTATGGGAAAGTATCAAGGATATCCGTACAGCCGGTGTGATCAACGTGGATTCTGTCCGCGGTGTCACCGAAATTGCCTGGCCGGTTGGAGTGGTGGCTGCACTAACACCCAGTACCAATCCCACATCCACAGTCATGTTCAAAATTCTCATCTCGGTAAAAGCACGCGATGGTATCGTTATCGCTCCCCATCCCAGTGCAGTAAATTGTTGTGCTGAGACAACCAGGATCATGGCACGAGCGGCTGTTGATGCCGGTGCCCCGCGAGGATTGATCAGCTGCCTGGAACATGTCTCTCTTGCCGGCACACAGGAATTAATGAATCACCGGGCTGTGGCAATCATTCTCGCAACAGGTGGAACGCCCATGGTGCGGGCTGCCCATTCGGTTGGTAAACCTGCCTATGGGGTCGGTCCCGGGAATGTTCCGGTTTATGTAGACCGAAGTGCGGATGTCGATCAGGCTGCGCGACTGATCACTGCCAGTAAAGCCTTTGATTATTCAACGATTTGCGCCACCGAACAATCTGTTGTCGCCGATAAACCCATCGCTGCCCAATTGCGTGAACGCATGCAGGCTGAAGGTGCTTATTTTGTCTCTCCTGAGCAAGCTCAGGCATTACGCGCACTGCTTTTCCGGGAGAACCTGGTGATCAATGCTGCTGCTGTTGGGAAATCTCCCCAGGTGCTGGCTGCCATGGCTGGTTTTGATATCCCCTCCTTTGCGAGGATTCTCGTGGCTCCACTGACAAAAGTTGGAAAATCAGAGCCGCTCTCCGCTGAGAAGCTCACCACCGTCCTGGGTTGGTATGAGGCCGATGGCTGGGAAGCTGGCTGTGAACGCTGCATCGAACTGATCAATTTCGGTGGAAAAGGGCACAGTCTTTCGATCCATGCCCGCGATGAAAAGGTGATTCTGGCATTCGGATTGGAAAAACCGGTTTTCCGGATCGTTGTCAACACAATGGCGACATTGGGAGCCATCGGTCTAACCACCGGCGTTATGCCATCTCTAACCCTGGGTGCCGGTGGCATCGGCGGCTCGATCACCGGGGATAATATCTCTGTGTATCACATGTTCAATGTCAAGCGCCTGGCTTATGGAATATCTGCACCACCTCCACAAGCACTTGTTCCAGGCGCCCCCTCTTCTGGACCTACTCCACAGCAGATCGAAGCTGTGGTTCGTCAGGTAGTAAATGAAATACTCAACGCGAAATATTAATAAGGAGAAAGTAAAATGCCACTAGATACTGCACTGATCGCTTTAGGAATGGTTGAGACCAAGGGTTTGGTAGGCGCAATCGAAGCCGCCGACGCCATGGTCAAGGCTGCAAATGTTGTTCTGCTTGGCTCTGAATATGTTGGCGGCGGATTTGTAACCGTCATGGTTCGCGGCGATGTCGGCGCTGTCAAAGCCGCCACAGATGCCGGTGCTGCTGCTGCCAAAAGAGTAGGCGAACTGGTTTCCGTCCATGTCATCCCACGGCCGCATTCGGATATCGAAATGATCCTGCCGCGTCAGACAAAAGGCGCCATCGGCGGACACACCACTGAGAAGAAATAACATTTCCCGGTGACTGATATTTTGACAGCCCTTTTTTGCCGGGTGGTGGTTTCATTCTTGAAAACCTACCTTAGATAATGACTGTCGGAACAGGACCAGTTGAGTGACGAGGTTGAAAGCTTATTTATGGCCTGGCTTAGGTTTAAGCTATATTGTGCAGCTTTCACCATTAATAAGTTATTTGTGGAGGTAATATGGCAGATTCTATTCTCTCTTCGTTGTTATGCATACCTGGACAGGATGCAGGCTCAATATGCTGCATTTATAGGTACCATTACCCAGGGTGACTTACCAACTGAGGGTATGGCTGCCCTCTATGTGGAAGTGGCTCCAGGGAACGAGGTCTTCAAGCTGGTGGATATTGCTGTAAAGGCGACTGAAGCCAGGCCAGGTGCTCAGATCGTTGAGCGGGAATTTGGTATGTTCGAACTCCATTCGCACAACCAGGCTGCAGTCATCGAAGCCGGTGAAGTGGTGCTTTCGAGGCTGGGGTTAAACCCTGCCAGCCGGATCAAACCCTCCATTGCATCCGTGCAGGTCATCACCAATATCGATCCATACCAGGCGCAGTTACTTAACCGCTTCCGGCGTGGATCCATGCTGGTGCCGCATGAGACGATGTTAGTTTTGGAATGCGCTCCGGCAGCATACATTAATTATGCAGTCAATGAAGCTGAAAAAAGTGCCAGCATCAAGATCGTGCATCTCTCATCAGTTGGACGCTTCGGCCGTATGTGGCTAAGTGGTTCCGAATCTGAGATCATCACCGCCCGTGATGCTGCCATCCATGCGCTTGAAACCCTGGAAGGCATCCCCGGCTAAGCGGAGGTATTATGGCAAAAACCTTTTATACCGAACACGATATTGAAGACATGTTTAAGTCCGGTGTCACCAGACTGGAATTGAGCGATAATGTCGTGCTCACCGGTCTGGCGTATGAAAAAGCGCAAAAATTGGGTTTGCAGCTTGTTCAACCCAATGATCACCCATCTGACGCCCCTGTCAGGCCATATATCTCTCAAGCAACTATTCCCTCACCATCAAGTTACCAGCTTCCACCGGTGCAGGTTCCCTTTGCTGTAACCACGGCACCAGCCCCGGTGGATCTTTCGGCACGGATTAAGAATGCGGTCATCGCCAAACTCGGTACCCAGGTCGACCAGGCATTATTGGATACCATCATCCGACGAGTGCTGGACCAGGTAAAGGTGTAGTTCATGTTATTTGGCAGAGTGCGCGGAACCGTAGTTTCCACTCTTAAATACAAGGGGTTGGAGGGGGTGAAGCTGTTGATCGTCCAACCGGTCGATAGCCACATGCAGCCAATAGGTGGTTTGGTTGTGGCTGCCGATACAGTCATGGCAGGAACCAATGACTTATGTGTAATGGCTCGCGCCCGTGAAGCCTCGCTTGCCATGCCGGATGTGAAATTTGTACCCGTAGACCTGGCCATTACGGGAATCGTCGACGAACTTTCAGCCCACCCGGATGATGAACTGGATTTCAATCTCAAATCTGGCCAGAATAGGTTTACATAATGATCCTCGCAAAAGTCACCGGAACCGTGGTAACCACCATCAGCACACCAGATTACAAAAATCACCGGCTGCTGGTGGTTAAGCCATTGGTAATGGAGGGGGATAACCCGAACGAAGAATTCATCGCATTGGATAATTCCCAGGCCGGTATCGGTGATACAGTACTGGTGAATCGTGAGGGTGGTGGGAATCGCCTGGTGCTGGGCAACCCGGATAGCTGTGTGAATTCAGTTATTGTAGGTATTGTTGATTCGGTGAATATTAATCCGAGAGGGTAGAGATCATTTTTTATTAGAAATGGGGGAAATCAGATAATACAACCTGGTCCAAATGGTATTTTGTTACACAGATAAGAATTTTCCAATACCCACAATAAGTGATTAATCGAATAAACAGCACGAGCGGGGATTTCTCCCCGCTCGTGGTACAACCCATGAAGCAATTTATTACGGCAAATGGGCAATCACCCACTGGGCGTCTGCGATCAATAGTGCAGCTGCTTCAGCGGTGACATGTTTGCCGCTTTGAGCCTCTACCTCGTTGATGAACGCCTGGAGTTTATTGGCGAAATTCTTTGAGTTGCCCTTCATCTCCAGCTTTTTCAACAGGCTGTTCAGTATTCCTTCATTATCTATTTTACCTTCCGCGAAGAATCGGTTAAGACTGGCAGCCAGGCTGTCAGTTGTTGCGGAGATACTGAACGCTACGGAAACAATTGCCTCATTGCCAGCGTTATCAACCGCTTTCACTTCGAAGGTATGATCACCCAGAGCCAGCGTGTACAGATCTATCACCTGGCTATTGGTCACCACTACACCATCAAGTTTGGCTTCGAGCGTCTTCACACCGGAAGTGGCATCCATAGCGCTGAAATCAAGTGTTATCTTTTCCGGGTGTGTGTATGTCTTCACCTCAGGAGCAACAATCGTGATCACAGGAGCTGTTTCGTCATAAATGAATGTGACAGAGTTGCTGCCTTCGATATCGACGTTATCGACTGCCTTTACAGTGAATACATGCTCGCCTTCCAAGAGAGTGGTTAGATCGACCAATTGTCCATTGGTAACTACAACTCCATCGAGAACAGCTTCCACGCTCTTCACTCCGGCAACCGCATCAGTGACTGTGAAGTCAATTGTGAGCGAATCGGCTGCACCATATGCTTTTGCAACAGGAGCATTGATTGTAATTTCAGGAGCAATTAAATCATAGTTAAAGGTGACCGTTTTAGATGCCTCAAGCCCAACTTTATCAACAGCCTTAACCATGAACGTGTGTTCTCCCTGCGCGAGGGTCGTCAGATCGATGACCTGGCCATTTGTAACCACAACCCCATCCAGTTTGGCTTCATAACTCTTTACCCCGGAAACTGCATCTGAGACAGTAAAGTCTATGGTCAAAGTATCCACCGGGCTGTAGATTTTCTAGACCGGGGCATTGATCGTGATCTCTGGTACTTGAGTGTCTGAGATGAACGTTACCCGCCCTTCGACTGCAGGAGAGACAATGCCCTGATCCTTGATGTAGTTGATGACCGCATCCCTTACATAGAGCTGAGAATCTGCAACTATTTGGTCTAACGGCCACAGACTGACGCCGCCGTTATTAAAGTTACAGCTGCCGGCTGCCAGGTAGTTCACTGTAGAAACCCGATAGTAGGTGGATGCATCGTTGAAATCGACATCCACACCACCGAAGTTAAACGAAACGACATTATTCCCGTTTGGCAATTCAGGTTTCAAATCGTTATACGTGATCTTATTGCCAAAGTTAGTATCCAGCATACAGGTGGTGTAATAGGAGTATCCACCTTTACCGGGAACATACTTATAGTAGTAATAGTTCCTGTAAGCGCGCTCCAAAACAGCCTTAAGCTGAGGTCCGTTCATCTCGAGTACGACAAGCGAGTTTTCATATGGCATGAGAGTGAACATATCACTGACTTTGAGTGTTACCGGGCTCCCAGGAGTGGCTGCATCTGCAACCTTCTTGTTAGTCATCGCACCGGAGAGATGGAAGTCCACAGGGATTCCATCGCTTTCGAGTTCAGCAAATGATGCATCTGCCTGGATATTGCCTCCTGTTGTCTCTTCAGTGAATGCATTCAGCGCATCGATAGGTGCTGTGGTCTGACCGACAACGGTATTGTTGTAGGCTGCCAGAAGACCAGAATATGGGTCCACAATGGCTTTTATGGTTGGGTCTTCCGCTGTTGTGGTCAATCCCACTTTGAGGTATTGCCCGGCACGGGTGACAATCTCGTATCCACCACCAACTTTCGCTCGAACACCAAATATGATCTCGCCCAATGTATTGTTGTAGCGATATGCCTGGTTGATGATCACAGGAGTATTATCAGGCCCGACAATTAAGGTGGGTAAATACTTGGTTGCTCCAAAACCAACAGCCGGGTCCGTGTGGCTGTGGCTGCCTATAATGGCATCCAAACCACTAACTTCGGCTGCCATAACTGTATCTACATTATTATCCACTTCTACACTGGCAGGATTGGTGGTAAATCCGATATGGGTCAGAGCTATAACAATATCGTTGTCCGGCCGAAGGAGATCTGAGTTCTCCTGGGCAGATGTGATCGGATACGCGAAACTAAGCCCCGGGATATTACTGGGAAGTTCATAATTCGGAACCCGATGATTACCTATGCCCATGATCGCACTTTAATTCCTTCCAGTCCAATTGACTTTTCGACATAAGGCAGGACATTAACACTATCGATACCATATGCGCCATCATCTGCGACATTCGCCTGCAAGATGGGGAAGGTTGCCTGGCTGAGCACCGAGGTAAAGACATCCTTACCAAAGTTATACTCATGGTTGCCAATAGTCATGGCATCATAATTCATGGCATTCATCGCGGCAATGACCGGGTTGGTGGTTCATGGATCCTGGAAGGATAGGTCCCGTTCACTGCGAAACCTGTCGGGGCAGACTTGAAGTAAGTAAGTCATGGCATCGCCACTGAATATTATCCCCGCCGTTTAAAAGGATCGTACGGGTAGGATTATAGGATCTTTTCCTGGTTGATTAGGGTAGCTAATTGGGTGTAACCAACAAAACTACCTTTTTTGCCAGGTTTCCATGCATATCATTATGATGCAACACAGTTATTGGGATGATGCTGCCGCCTGCGTCGTTGCCATCACGAGCTATCGCTTCCGTCAAGCGTACCATTGTAGGCGGTTTCTGCTGTGCCATAATTCGCACTGACAAACCGCTCAACGCTATTCAGCATGTCACCCCAATAGGTGATATTGGTCATATACTTAAATGCACTGTAATTATCTCCTCCTGCTGGCGCAAGGAATTCATTCGTAGCAATCCTGTAGGTTGATTGAAGATCCAGTGGATCACAATCACTGCCATTGATCACACAGATATCATACGCACCCCAAGACCATGTTTTAAATGTGGATGATGTTAGCTAAACCTATAATCAAAGAATTTGTACCGGATTCCGGATACTTGCAGTGCGCCTTTGTTCAGGGTTGCACTCTGGTTGTAGGAGGTCTAATATTTGCGCTCCGGTCATACTGCCAACTACGTCTGGTTGCCAAATGGCAGAACACTGAATAGCATTCTATGCGTAAGTAAACGCGGTGGAGCAGAACAAGTAATATCTGCGTACGCAAGCCACCTGCGTTATTGAACACTATCGCAGACGTCATATTTATGGGAATACCATCATTATTTAGATCATTGTAGATGGCATCATTAACAGATTTTTCGCCGTTAATGAATTACCTTCATAATTTCGTGCAATGGGGACATTCGTATACCAGATTTGTTGTGAGATCAATGCTTGATAGGCAGGATCGCTTGTGTATGTTGCGATGAGGGTTTGGATAAACAGGGTCAGGTGTTCCTGATGAAGTTGGGACTAGCTTTGTCCATGTTACTGTAACAACCACTAGCTGGTGATATTGTTTTATAAAGGCGCGGACACTACCTGCCTTGCCGTTATATCTCGCCTGGGACGAGTCAGTAGTTATTCGCACCCACTTTTACGGTTGGGTTGGAACATCGGTAATGGCTGTGTTCGCCGATGATGAGTGGGGACTGGTTTTAGAGCAGTGATCAGTTTTGTGGCAAGGGTCTGGTCACCATACACAGGTATACCGTAACCTAATCCGCCATCGATATAGCTCAGGTGGCTCAAAACAATGACAACATCAGAAGCCGCCTTTAACTTCATCGTAATAATGGATGATTGAATTAGCCGGATCTTTAAAACATAAACGAGCAGTTGCGGCGGCAATTGTAATAGTAGGAGTTCAGTGCTGGTTACCTCTATGAAATCCCCGCCCGAATGGTATTTGGCGCTGTTCCTACTGTTTTCACAACATAAGGCGTTGCAAAGGATGGTGAGGTCCAGTTCGTTGCATCGCAAGACCAGGAAACGATATTCGCAGAGACATACGGGAAATCTGCCTGTGTGGTGCGATCGATTTAACGAAAGACTGCCCTCAGTCAAATTCGTGGTTTCCAAATGTAGCCACGTTATACCTCATCGCGTTGGACAAATCACTGCGATGGTAGGTGCGCCTAGTTGGAGGTTTGAAAGCAGGCTGCTCTGCATCTCGTCTCCTGCATCAACCAAGAGAACGTTATCAGCGCCAACCGCTGCTCTTACATCATTGATCACTTTGGCCACTCGAGCCATACCCGGGTTGCTGGTACACCTGCCAGAGTTCTGTTAGAGTTTTCCATGGAAATCATTAGTATGAAGCACGGTAAAGGTCACCGGGACCGCAGGAAGAGAAACAGGCTGAGCAGACGCTGCAGCAGGTACCATGAATGCAGAGAATCACAACTGAGCTGTTAGTAAGCTACAAGTTTTCCTTAGCATAATTAGTTTCCTTATATATATTATTGTTTATGAAAGTTGATAGATATTTCCGGATATATAATCAGCGAACAAGATCAAATCTCGATAAAGTCTCTCTCTTCAATAGAATGAAATCTTATTGCTATTTTTTAATTTTAGAGTGTAGTCACATTAAAGAAGATTATTTTGTCAATTACGGAAGAACGTTTAATTTGTACATAAAATTTGCGTAAATTTCTCTGATTTCCGGGAAATTAACAGACAAAGGGTAATATATAGGGACATTTTCATAATCAATAATTTATGTGTTAATTAGTTATTGTGGTAATTGTTAATTATAGTGAAAATGGTCTGGTAACTGCAAAATTCACCAGTCTATTAGATAATTTGTCAAACTATTGGTTAAATAAAATTATGATCATCATATAGACATTACTATCTATATGATGTTATTCTTTTTAACTGCTCTATTTTTTATTCGGAATAATACTTTTCACAGTTGCCACCACCTGCTTCAGATCAGCACTATGTGTTTTAAGAGAATTCACATCGCCGGTAACCAGACCAGATTCCACGCTTCCGGAAATCTTCTGTGCCGATTGGCAGGAAGCAAGAAACTTATCTGCGAAAGTGTTCAGATCTGCCAGGAATTTTTGGGTTTGTTTCGGGATGAAAGGCAGGTTTTGCACAAATGGCATGATCGAATCCAGAATATTGTTGACCATGTTAGCATAATGCAGTGCGCTGGCTGATAATGCATTGACCGCCTGTGAGAGTCCAATGCCAAGCTCCTGGATGGTATCGAGTGTGGCTTTGTTTTCTTCGATCGTTTTCGTAACGTCTTCCAGGCTTTTTGTTAACTTGTCTGAGAAAGGGACATAATTCTTCTTCAATTTCGCAGTACCTACTACATTGGATATTGATGCCATGTGACCTCCGAATATATGATTTGTAAAATATTTTAACTCAATTATATTCTGTGAATACTGAAATAAAATTAGTCCAGGTTCGAAGTAACTCTTCTTAATAAGTGATCCAATCAGGATAAACCTTTTGTCATACGGATTTAAATTAATACTCACCTCAAGAAAGAGGAGACGCACAAAAACCACACACTTTATTCATAAATTCTTCATATTTTCGGGGTAACCTGATAATTGAAATCAAAGTGACAGGAGATTGAATGAACAAGTTTTGGAAGTGGTTTTTAATAGTATTAGGAATAGTGGTGGTTTTTGGTGTGATTGCTATAGCGATCATTGGTTTCACCCATGGGTTCTATCGCATGGGATTTGATGGCGGCCGTTTCAATGGATTCGATGGATTCCATCACAGATATGGCGGCTTTGCTATGCCGGGCAGACCGGGAGGTTTTGGTATGATGCCAGGAATGGGCCTTATCGGTTTATTGCTATCCTGTTTTGGGGTTGCTGTTGTGGTCGGTGTGATTGCATTGGTAATTCTGGGCATCACCAAGATGACGACGCATGGGATGGTGCACACAACTGGAATGACTTCATCTCCTTCACCGGATATAAGTTCACAGGAAAACGCCCCTGCCAGGTCATGCAGCCATTGTGGTAAACCTGCTCAAGCAGATTGGGTAACCTGCCCGTACTGCGGCGAAAAACTCTAGCTGACAGTACAAAAGGAAAATAACAGACATCCGATCATTAGGATGCCTGTTATTTGTGATTAATCAGTAATATTTCTTCTGGTTCAATTTGCGCTATTAAAAGCAATAGTAATCCAGGCTTTTAATTCAGCATCAACTTCATCCTTTGATGTAACCTTCACTTTATACTGGCACATTCCGCCTGGAGGATTTTGTTCCAATCGATTTGTCGGGGGTATATCCTTCATATTTAGTCCAACTTCGATGCGGGAATTGGTTACTGGTCCCACCATGGCAAATTGACGCTTTCGGCGGAGGCTCAGGTATCCTTTCTTGGGTGCGATTTCAAACTGCCCCAGTGATTTGATGTAATTCATTACTTCGTCATGAATGGGTCGTAAAGCTGCTTTTTGACCGTTGTAGATCTCAGAAACTGCCAGATCCGGATTTACAGACTCGACCTTACCTGTCGCAACACCATTGGACTGGAGGAAATGGGAAGCCAATGTATTTGCATCACCATAACCCAAACCCAGTTCTTTAATAAAAAGGGACCGTACTTCACCATGCTTCTTTAAACCGCTCTTTGTAAAAATTGCAAATAATTCATCCAGCGTTTTCCCAGACCTTGTTTGAATGTTTTTTATCTGGTTCTCGATTGCTTTATTAATATCAACCATTTCCACTCCTAAATAAAAACACCAAAATTATCCGAGTTAATCCAATACAACCCTATTTATTATTATATTTATGCAAATAAGGGAATTCAAGTTACCTAAAATTGATAGTTATACATCCAAAAATTGATGAAAGATAAGATATCTAATTGCCAACCAAACTCCAGGAAAACTTTGACAACCTCAGGATCAAGCAAAATTCCCGAGTTTTCTTTCAAGTAGTTTAGGATCTGGTTGGTTTCCCAGCCTTTTCGATAAGGGCGATCAGAATTCAGGGCATCCCAAACATCGATCACAGCAAATATTCTGGCTGCAAGGGGGATTTCCGTTACCCTTCAATCCAAGAGGATACCCGGATCCATCCCATCGCTCATGGTGATAATATGGAATATCCATCGCATTTGTCAGATAAGGAATACCTGAGAGTAATTGCTTGGCAAACACCGGATGCTTCCGCATCACAACCCACTCATTTCTGTTAATGGACCGGGTTTAAGCAGGATACTGTCTGGAATACCCATTTTTCCGATATCGTGTAATAAAGCTCCGCGTTGTATGTGAAGGATTTCTTCCTCAGAAAAATTAAACTTCCGTGCAATTTCAATGGTCAATTGCACAACACGCTGGCTGTGTCCTGCTGTTTCATGTTCACGTAGTTCAAGCGCGTGCGACCAGCCTTGAAGAGTGGCTGTATAAGCAGCTTTCAGATCTTCACTGGACTGTAATAATTCTTTTTCTACCTTTTTTCTCTCTGTAATATCCTGTAGAATTGCAACAGCACCGTTGATATTCCCCTTGTCATCATAAAGTGGGATGCCGGAATTTGATATGATCTTATGTACTCCGTCAAATGCTTCGATCTCGATCTCTTCATCCAGCGTGGTTTGACCATAAAGAACTGCTCTAGCAGAACCCCATTCATGGGCTTTGACAACTGTTCCATCAGATATCCGCCATCCTTTGTAAACATCCAGATCATCCAAGCCTACATATTGCCCACCGTGCCAGATATTTTGTCCTGCTGGGATTTAAATAATGTAATTACACCTTCCTTATTAACAACGAATACACCGACCGGTACTGTATCAATAACCGTCCGAATGAATTTTTCGCGGTCATGCAATGAATCCTCAACTTCTTTACGCTTAGTTATATCTTCGAACATACCCAGTGCATACAATGGTCTGCCTGTATCATCCCGGACCAACATCGAAGTCAATTGTCCCCAGATATAAAGCCCATTTTTATGGCGGTTTCTCTTCTCAATAGTAAAGAAAGGTCTTTTACCTGCAAGCATCTCCTCTGAAAGTCGAAGATCTAGATCTAAATCATCCGGATGGGAAATGTCTTTGATCGAGAGGTTGCAGTATTCATCAAGTGTGTATCCAAACATTTTTAATAGAGCCGGGTTACCACTTGTGAAGTGGCCATTCAAATCATTTGTGGATATTCCAATTTCTGATGTTTCAAAAATCTTTCTGTATCTTTCTTCACTCATACGCAATGCTTTTTCTGATCTTTTTCGATCAGTTATATCCAAAGCGGTGAAAGTCACACCCTTGCTGAGGTCTTTCAAGTCGATGGGTGTGGAAGCAAGAATTATATTGATCAAGGAACCATCTTTTCTTTGCCATATTGTTTCAACGCTGCCTGAATCATGTTCTGCTATCTGCCTATATTTTTCCCTGCCTACAAAATCATATTCCTCCTGGCTTGGGTATAACATTCTAGCAGATTGTCCAATCAGTTCTTCCTGAGCATAACCAACCATTTCACATATCTTGGGGTTTACGTAAAGTAGTATTCTATCTTTTACAACTCCTATACCTGTTGGTGCAACTCGAAAAATTGACTGCATCTTTTCTTCTGAATCTCGCAACCCTTCTTCTGTACGCTGTCGTTCACTAATTTCTTCCTCGAGCCGACCTATGGAGTTGGAAAGCTTTTCCGTCTTCTCTGCAACTAAATTCTCCAATTCCAAAAAAGCCGACTGCTTGGTTCTCTCGGAAGTCTTGGTATCCGTTATATCCCGAATTATTATTAAATGTCCTGAATAATCGCCCTGTTGGTCAGATCAATTTTGTGATTCGAAAATCTAATATTTGTTCTTTCCCCTTATTGTTATTCTCGACTTCGATTTGTTTGGATTGTATGCTATTTTCCAGATTAATTACTTTCTTCCATTCCGGTACTAGAGAAAATATCGACTGTCCAATAGACCATAAATTGGGTACACCAACCAATTTTTTCGCAGCATCGTTAATATCCAGTACTCTTCCCAGCTTATCCAGGACAATTACACCATCTTCCATTTCATCCAATACACGATCTCTTGCTATGGTTATTAAGCCAAATATCCTGAAACGGAATAATCCGATGGCGATAAAGATATTAGCAATGGCAAAGGAGTATGGGGAAAGATCACGATGAAATCCTATACTAATGTTGAAAGCACTAAGAACTGTTCCAATAACGGGAATTAATATACCAATCAGGATGATCAGATGTTGTTTACGGGAAGCTCCATGTTCGCTAATAACAAGTCTTGTTAACAAGACTATTGCCCAAAAGGTAATTGCATATATATATATCAATCCCAATCCAGAGAATCTTGCCGAAATGATATGAATACTCTGGAAATGGCTTCAGGTCAATTAATTGGATCGAGTTGATCGCCCATCCATGAATATAATTCGAAAAGATCAAAACCAAAGAGAGAAAAGGAATAACGGAAAGGATAATCCAGGTTCTTAGGGGATGCGGAAATGTTTTATTCGAATATCTGTACACAAATAATAAAAATAATAAAGGTAACACAAAGGTTGGAAGCCATT
Source organism: uncultured Chloroflexia bacterium (assembly GCA_963709535.1). Classification (GTDB taxonomy): domain Bacteria; phylum Chloroflexota; class Anaerolineae; order Anaerolineales; family Anaerolineaceae; genus PNON01. Next base: position 141,705 of record CAVPWY010000002.1, read on the forward strand.
GTACATTGTCCCAAAAGATTTTCCCTTCCAAGGTCCTACTAATAAATTCAAATAAGTATCCGGTTGTCCAGATAGCTTCGCAAAATAATACAGCCGCAAATGAACGCGCACCAATGACCCTGTGTCTTCTGATCGTGTAAACACCGACAGTTATAGTGACCCATATCGATAATAAGATTGGGAGCAGAAAAACCAATTGCTGGTAATCGCTTTTATCCATTTGCCACCTCCACCCTGTTCCTCCCTCCTTTCTTTGCAGCATAGAGTGCTTCGTCAGCTTTTGTTAATACCTCATCGGGGGTGGTTCCATTACCTGGGTATTCTGCAACTCCGACCGAGATCGTAATCTGTCCATGCCTGTCTTCAATTGAGAATCCAATATCCTCGACCATCTTCCGTGATATTACCAGCACGCAATTGGGAATCATGTGCTGCCGCACCCGGCAATACAACTAAAAACTCTTCGCCACCGTAACGAAACGCAATATCTTCCTGTCGAATATGTGCTAGCAAGTGCTCACCAAATGATTTGAGGACTTCATCTCCTGCTTTATGTCCAAATAAATCGTTGACAAGTTTGAAATGATCAATATCAATCATCAACAAGCTGACAGGTTGATTTTCTCGTTTTGCACGGGAAAACTCGCGATCCAACGTTTCTGCAAGAAAACGACGGTTGAAGAGTCCGGTAAGAGTATCATGTAAAGCCATTTGATACATCTTTTCATGGAGGTTATTGATCTCTTCTAATTTGTCTTCAAGCTGTCCATTTGCATTTCGTAACTCACTAGTCCTGGTCACAACTTCTGCTTCCATTTCATCTCGCATGGTTGAAAGCCTTATAATTAAATTCCGTTAATTCGACAGTCAATTTCCAGAATCGGTCGATTAGGATCGACATAAATGCAAGTGCTAAACAAAAAGGAATCCAACCGGTAAGATCAAATCCACTTCGGATAAATACCCAATCGATATTTGCGTATATGACTAAAATACCAATAAATACCCCCGCAATTATCAACTGTCGAGTTCCAGGTTTTTTTGCTTTTGCATTCGGAATGATTAATCCTATGATATATATCGTTTCCAAAGAAATTAATGATTAATGCAAAATTTAAGAGGACCTCGGCCCAAGGAATCGGAAGTAGTAGCACACCAAGTATCAAAACCAAAGAAAAAATAGTAATACTCCTTCAGAATCTTGGAACAGGTTTCTTATCATATAAGAAACTCCATACGGTGAGTCCTATCAATACAGGCCAAATGATATTGACGGAGTACATGTACTTAACAATTAGAGCTGTATCATAAGTAAAACTATAAGAAACGTTTGATAAAGAAAAAGAGTAGATCACGCAAGTGATCAGGAACATTCCAAAATAATGGTAGAATGACTCTTTCCGGCGGTAAAACAAACTGAATTGAAGGATACTGAAGAAAAGGTATACACCTATTTGAAACCAGGAAATAGCTTCGTTCATCGATCTACGAAGGATGAGTTCTTTTGTCTTGTGAATGAGATAGCCACTGGACATTGAAAATCCAGGCATCATACCTGATAACCAATGACTTACGTCAGCTTGACCGATAATTCGGAAAACAAGAGTATTGTCTCCATTTATTAACATATTATTCGGTATCTGAACCAACGCTCTTTGTATGGTGCGGTGTATTGCCATTTGTCCATTTAAATCGAGATATATTTCCCTCGTTATTTCCTTACCATTCAAATAAACAGCCCAGTTCTCACCCACTTCAGCCAAGTATAACGACAGGTTTTGTTTAACACATTGCTTGGTCACATGTAAACTTGGTCATTAGCGAAAATTCATTCTGGGAATTACCCAATGGAATATCAAAAACTCGATTCAACCTTATCGGAAACCCTTCGATTTTTTTCGTATTTGGGTTACTAATGTTAAATCCGTCCACATCTGATTCGGAAAAACCCTTATGCGCATACCACGAAAGTTCTGTTAGATTTATTCGTTCAAAGGAATCGGATACATTCCAATGAATGATCTTTTGAGGTGGTATAAACAACAATAATAGAGACCCGGCAAATATAATCAGAATGCCAATCATTCCAATAAGGGAAAATTTCTTGGATACATTTAAAGGATAGATTTTTCCTCCATGATCTATTATTAATTTCCTTGAACAAAACCCCGGTTTTATTATTAGGATGCGAACAAATCTTTCAATTCCCAGCTAATATTCAAATATCTATGTTTTTATCGAATTGTACATTCATTGTATAGCAATGTTAGGTTTATTGAATAAAGAAAAGGTTAAATTTTACAGTTTTTCAAAATTAACCATGATTTATGGAAATAGTATAACAATTTTTTTAATTTAGAGCATAAAACAAATAATAATCGACTTGTTACATTTTGATCTAAAAGAGAAGCTGTATTATATCTATCCGGATTTACCCTTGAATTACTTCTATTACCCATGTACTATTAGATTCAAGAAAAGGAGGTAATACATGAATAAAAATAAATTTCAAATCATAATGCTCATATTGGTATTAACATTCGTTTCATTAGCTTGTGGATTTAGCGCAAGTACAGCCAACATCAAGGATGCTTATCTAACAGCAGATGAAGCTGGAACCGAAAAAACAACTGTTTATTCACAGGATGCGGTTTTTTACTGCATCGTTCAATTGGCCAATGCCCCGGATGATACCAATCTTAAGGCAGTTTGGACTGCAGTGGATGCCCAGGATACCGAGCCCAATTTTATGATCGATGATGTATCAGTTACAACAGGAGATGCACCGGTAACATTCTCCTTACCAAATAAATCATTATGGCCGTTAGGCAAGTATAAAGTTGAACTTTTCATTAACGATGAGCTAAAACAAACACTGGATTTCGAAGTTCAATAAATAAGCCATAAAATAATCAGCCTTGCGGAAAAAGACAGGTTTTTCTCTTAACTCCGCAAGGCTTTTTGTTCTTGTGATTATTCCCTGATGATTTACAACAGAAAATTCCTTGATAAATATCTAGCTCCCAAAATTTAATTTTCATTCCCACAACCCATTGTTTTGGGTAACTTCGCAATACCAATGGAAGCTCTCCTTTGGAATTCTTTTTAATGTTTTGAAATCCACCCGTACAAGACCAAACCGGGGGGTATAACCCTTAGCCCATTCAAAATTGTCCAAAAGGCTCCAGGCGTAATAGCCTTTAACATTCGCTCCCGTTTCAATTGCATCGTGCATCGCCAGTAAATGATCCCTCAGGTACATGATCCGACCGTGATCAATGACAAAGCCGTGTTCGTCCGGTATATCTTTGGCAGCCATGCCATTTTCGGTGATATATACTTCCGGGTTGCCATAATTCAACTGTACGTCTTTCAAGAGTTCATACAATCCAACCGGATTTACCCCCCAACCCATTTCAGTCCTTCCCCAATAAGAGTTGGAGACATGATCCTGCATCATTTTCAAGACGCCGCCATCCGGATCATACCTCGCGCTGTGGGTCATATAATAATTCAATCCGAGAAAATCTGCCGATCCCTTGATCAAATCCATATCTCCAGCTTCAATAACCGGGGCAATGGGATCAAGCCATTGCATCAATGCTTGAGGATATTCTCCATAGTAAAGTGGTCTTAAGAATAGTCCATTGAGGAAATCATAAGCTCGTTTTCGGGCAGCCAGGTCTTCTGGCAGTGAGCTATTAGCTGTGTTATGGGAGACATTCAGAACAATTCCAATTTTTCCCGGGCAAGCAAGCATCCGGAACCTTTGTACCGCATTTGCATGGGAAACGAGAAGGTGGTGAACAGACTGAATTGCCTTGCTCAGTTCCGTCATACCTGGAGCCATATTTCCATAATAGTAACCCAGCATGGCTATCACCCAGGGTTCATTATGAGTTGACCAGAAGGGAACCCTGTCTCCCAATTGCTTGAATACCTGCTCAGCATAATCACCGAACCATTCCACAGAGTCACGTACAGCCCAACCACCTCGATCCTGCAGCACTTGAGGAAGGTCCCAATGGTTTAGAGTTACATTCGGTTGGATACCATATTCAAGCAGTCGGTCGATAATCCTGGCATAAAAATCCAGTCCCTTCTGGTTAACTCGTCCGGTCCCTTCAGGTATGATCCTCGGCCAGGAGAGAGAGAAGCGATAGGTGTTACTGCCAGACTGCTTGACCAGGCGTAAATCTTCTTCCCAACGGTGATAATGGTCGCAGGCTACATCGCCATTATCGTTATTGAGGACCCGGCCGGGAGTGTGAGAATAACGGTCCCAGATGCTTTCACCTTTACCGTCTTCTTTTGCTGCTCCTTCGATCTGGAAAGAAGAAGTTGCAGTTCCCCACAGGAAATGATTTGGGAATTTTTTA
>CAVPWY010000003.1:0-640475 GCA_963709535.1 uncultured Chloroflexia bacterium
GGAAGAGACAAAGAGTGGTGGAGAACTAAAGACCATCCTAGCGTATGAAGTCAATGGAACGCCATTGAATGTAGAACAGGACGGTGCTTTGCGCCTGATGGTGGTCAGTGCGGAACCCAACCAGGTGGTGGATGGCCACTGGTCAGTGAAATTTGTTACAAAACTAACCGTTAAACCATTGGCTGAAGAATGGTCGCTATTACTGGAAGGTGCCATTAAAGATGAAATTGACCGTGGATCGTTTGAATCTTGCTCAGCCAGTACCTGTCATCAATCCAGCTTTACAGACGATAAAGGGCAGGAATGGGTGGGAGCACCTTTATACTTACTTGCTGGCCGGGTGGATGATGAGAATAAACATGAAGGCGATGCTTTTTCAACCACATTAGCTGAGAAAGGTTACACTATCGAGATCATTGCCAAAGATGGCTATTCCGTTTCACTTGATAGCATCCGTGTCATGGATAACCCGAATTACATCGTAGCGTTTACCATGAATGGTAATGTACTTGATGAAAAAGGTTTCCCCCTGCAATTGGTGGGTCCGGATCTACAGAAAAATGAAAAAATTGGTGGAATAGCCAAGATTGTCTTGCACTTGGACGAAGGTACAGCAGCTGTTGTAGCCACAGCGGAACCCACAGTTGAATCTAAGCCGGCAGATGCCATTGCTGGTGCTGCTCTTTCTTTTGTCGGTTTGGTGGACCAACCCCTGGGGTGGAGTCGTGACGACCTGGAAGCCATGGACGTGGTGAAAATGAATGTTGAACACCCAAAGAAGGGCCAGATGGAAGTGGAAGGTGTTCGCTTGAATGCCTTGCTCGAATTGGTCAAGGTAAAACCGGAAGCCAAGACCCTGGTGGTTACTTCATCTGATGGTTATGTCACTGAAATAGTGCTGGCAGACGTGGCAGCGTGTGCAGACTGCATGGTTGCTTTTGAGGATGATGGTACGCTAAAATTTGCCATGCCTGGAATGCAAAGCAATTTCTGGGCAAAAGCTGTAGTCAAGATAGAAGCAAAGTAATTGTTGTTCTGCCTGGCAGAGGAAAATCCTCTGCCAGGCTTTTTGTTTGTTGGAGTAAAACCAGTAATGAATAAACCAAAAAATATTTTCAGTTTACTCATGTTATTCATTCTAATGGGAAACACTCTGGTCAGCTGCAAGCCGAAAGAAAAAACTCCTTTGGTGGTTTTCGCAGCCGGCAGCCTGATCGGTCCTTTTGCGGCATTGGAAAAATCATTTGAGGCGAAATACCCGAATATTGATGTCGTTTCTGAATACCACGGCAGCATTCAAGTTATCCGGCACACTACAGATCTGCATCAGTCAACCGATGTAATTGCCACTGCTGACCATGCACTTATCCCAATGTTGATGTACACGGTGAATGATCCGGATACCGGAATACCGTATGCAAATTGGTATTTACGGTTTGCAACCAATAGCCTGGGATTGGCTTATACAGCCACTAGCAAGTATTCGGGGGAGATAACCACTGATAATTGGATGGAAATTATCAGCAGACCAGATGTAAAGATCGGAATTGCAGATCCGCGCTTTGATGCCTCCGGCTATCGGGCATTAATGGCAATAAAACTTGCTGAGAAACTATACAATAAGGGATACTTATTTAGTGATATGTTTGCAGGCCAGTTTCGAATTCCACTGAAAGTGGATGAAGGTGGTGGAAAAGCCATCATCCGGGTACCGGAAGTGTTGGAGATGAAGGATGGAGGGCATGTCGTCATCCGTGGAGCAAGTGTTCAGCTATTGGCTCTCCTTGAATCCGGTGACCTGGATTATGCGTTTGAGTATGAATCGGTGATCAAACAGCATAAATTAAATCTATTATCTTTACCGGCAGAATTGAACCTTGGGAATGCTGATCTGAACCAGGAATATGGTAATGTAAGTGTAAAACTGGATTTCCAACGCTTTGCGACGGTAAAACCTGAGTTTATTGGAGAACAGATCGGTTATGGAATAACCATTCCCAGTGATGCTAGGCACCCAAAAGAAGCTGAATTATTCATCGCTTATCTTTTAGGACCGGATGGGAGGCAATTAATGGAGGATTACTATCATCCACTTTTTGAAAAAATCGATGCAAATGGGTATGATAACTTACCAGAAAGCCTCAAGCAAGTATTCCGTTCCTGCACAATGAATCGTAAATCCCTTCGATTAGTATTCAGCATACTGGGCAGCTTATTATTACTTTTCATATTAATTCCGATTGTAAATATACTGATTTCTTCCAGCCCGCAGGCATTGAAGGAGACATTTACTGACCGGGAGTTTATCCGTTCGATCACTTTAACCTTTACGGCCTCAGGAATCGCGACAGTCATCACTCTATTCACTGGACTGCCGCTTGCCTATCTACTGGCAAGGCACCGGTTTCCGGGCAAGAGCATCGTGGAGAGCATCATCGATCTGCCGATAGTCATCCCACATACTGCTGCAGGAATTGCGTTATTCATGGTTTATGGCAGCCGGGGTTTGTTTGGAAAAACGGTTGCTTCGTTTGGTATTAATTTCATCGACAGCCTGGCTGGAATTGTGGTTGCGATGGCATTTGTCAGCCTACCATACCTGGTTAATCTCAGCCGCACAGCCTTCGCATCCATAGATGTTGAGCTTGAACAGGCTGCTTATGTGGATGGCGCAACATCAATTCAAAATTTTCAGCATGTCATTTTACCGCTAGCGTGGCGAGGAATTTTCAGCGGTATCCTGATGATGTGGGCGCGCGGGATATCCGAATTTGGGGCGGTTGTGATATTGGCTTATAACCCGAAGATCATCCCTGTCTTGATCTTTGAACGGTTCCAGGGGTTTGGATTGGAGGCAGCTCAACCGGTCGCGGTATTATTGATCTTGATCGTGTTGGTCACTTTTATACTATTAAGACTTTTACTGGTAGATCGATTTGATCGTTAGGCAGAATTCACCTGACTAGAAAAAACCACTGAAAAAAATTAGTCATCAGGATAGGATTGGTTTCTTCACTGGTAATCCTGCCTTGCGTGGATAGATGAGCGGGGTGGCAGCTATTTTCTTAATGATCACAAGATAGCGTTCATCACTTACCCCGGGCAGCTCTACCGGAATGATCTTTTCCAGTTCTCCGCCAAGTATTTTGATTGCTTTCGCTGCCGATTGAGTTTCGATATGAGCGTTATTCCCTTTTTGCGCGATCATCCGTCCCCCAACCCGGACCAATGGTAATAAGTATTCGGTCAAAACTGGCATATTGGCGACAGAGCGGGCGATGGCAACGTCAAATTTTTCCCTGTACCTGGGTTGGCAGGCCAGCTCTTCTGCCCGATTTGCCAGCACTTCAACCCCAGAGAGGGCAAGCGAATCGACAACGAGCTGGCAGAATTTTGCTTTTTTCCCCACTGATTCAGCCAGCACCAGCCGTATCTGAGGGTAGGCGATCTTAAGCGGTATGCCAGGGAATCCAGCACCGGTTCCGATGTCGATCAGAGAGGTGGGAATAACACCATTGAACCCTTTCACTGTACTCAGGGAATCGAGGAAAGTGCTTGGTATGAATTCCCTGAACATCTCGTATAGCGGTGAGGTTGATCTTTTGATTCCACTCCAGTAATAGTTTTTCAAATATTGAAAATTGTTCGACTTGTTCAGAAGTGAGGACAATATTAAATAAACGTTCCGCCTGTTGTGTGTAACTTTCCATAAGGAAATTATACCTTTTTCCTGTTGCTCACCCGCAAAATAGCGTAGAATTACGGTATGAAGTATAGAAAAATAAAAGTAGTTTTCGTGATCCTATTGACAATTTCCATGCTTATTGGAACCAGCCCGGTCCTTGCAGAAGACATTCCGGAGGAAGCCTTTATCGATGGTTTCATAGGGTATGCACAACAGCATACACTTACATGTGAGGCCAGGTCTGCTGCTGATCTGGCAGGTTTTTGGGGAATAACTATCACAGAAGATCAAATGTTTGATAAATTTCCAAAATCGGAAAACCCGGAGGAAGGTTTCGTCGGTAATCCGGATGATTACTGGGGTAACATTCCACCTTATTCGTATGGTGTTCATGCCACGCCGGTCGCAAAGGCCTTGCGAAAATTGGGACTATCTGCAAAGAAAGGTAGAAATTTGGAATGGGATACCCTGCGCAGCGAGATCGCTGCTGGCCATCCGGTGATCGTCTGGATCGTCGGCCAAATGTGGGCAGGCGAACCTGTGCTTTATACAACCAGTGATGGATCGCAAACGTTAACTGCGAGATTTGAACATACGATGGTGTTGACTGGATATACTGCCAGTCAGGTGCAAGTTCTTGATTCTTATTCGGGTTACAGCCTCACTTATTCCCTGGCTTCATTTCTTCAATCATGGAAAGTACTTGGGAATCAGGCAGTAATTGTCCAGGGATATAATTGTAAGGATTGTGATTCAGCCACAATAATTTCCGCGCCAATTCCCGATGAAACCTTGAATACACCTGCACCTGATTTCGACCTCAATTCCTGCAACGTCAATTCCCGAACCTACCCAGGTTAATAAAGTGCCGGAGAATTATACAGTTCAAAAGGGAGAGTATCTCATCCTGCTTGCAAACAGGTTTGGATTGGATTGGCGGAGGCTAGCTGAGTTGAATAACCTTACAAGTCCCTGGGTCATCCATCCGGGTCAAGTAATACAAACTTCGGTAACTATTTACCCCAAAAAATCCCAATTGTTGTATTCCTTTTCTGTTACGTCCAAATGGAATTTGCCTATTAGACCAAGTACTCATCACTGGAAAAAGCTTCGATAATACGCACGATATGTTTCGCTCCCTTGAGGTAAAGATCCAGCCGGACATTTTCATTAGGCGCATGTGCTTGCATACCCGGGTATCCGACTCCGGCTGAAACAATTGGAAAATCCAGAAACTCTTTGAATATGGAATTTGGACCTGAACCTCCAACACTCGGGACGATTTGCATCGGTTTACCATAAACCTCGAGCGCTGTTTCCACTACCAGGTCAACAAATGGATGCTCGGGATCAGTGACTGCCGGCCTTTCGCTTCCTAATAATTCTATCTTGACGTCTTCAAAACCGTTTCGATCCAGATGTGCTCTGAGAAGTTCAAAGACCTCTTCAGGTACCTGGTCCGGAACGAGGCGAAAATCCACTTTGGCAGATGCCCGCGCAGGTTGTACTGTTTTTGCTCCCTCACCCTGATAACCGGAATTCAGTCCGCAGATGGTGCAAGTAGGTTCGTGTGCTTCGGCCAAACGTAACTCTGCACCACCTTTTATATTTTTTAGAAATGATTTGATGCCGTATTGATTTATCAACTGCTCTGCTTCATCCGGAAGTGCCTCGAGCAGGATGCGTGTCTTTGCTGATACTGGCTTCACTTTATTATAAAAGCCGGCAATGCGAATATTCTCATCCGGACCTTTCAGGCTATCCAGCGCCCAGACCAGGCGCCAGGCAGCATTTGGCATGATCGATCCACCCAGGCCGGAATGAACATCCTGGTTGGCGGTCTCCACAGATAGTTCCACATAACAAATACCGCGCAGCCCCAAATATTGCATAGGCCGATCCTTATCGTCCACGCCGCCAAACTCCCAGATACAGGCATCCGCTTTAAATTTCTGCGGATCTGCCCTGACGACTGCATGCAATGCTTCACTGGTGGTTTCTTCCTCCCCTTCCAATACCCATTTAATACTGCAAGGCAGCACACCATCCAGGGCAAGGATCGCATCAATGGCGAATAGTCGGTTGACGAAGTGGCCTTTATCGTCATTGACTCCCCGACCGAATAATTTGCCATCCCTAACCTCCGGTTCGAAGGGAGGGGATTGCCAGAGATCCAGTGGTTCCACCGGTTGGACATCGTAGTGATTATAGATTAGCAGCGTTTTCTCGCTTCGCCCCTTGAGTTGTGCAAATACTACCGGGGCAGAGTCGTTATGGTTGATGAGTTCCACCTGGAAACCGCGTTTTTCAAGCATGGATTTGACCAGCAGGGCGCATTCTGTCAAACCCCAGTTCTGAGCACTGACACTCGGCTGAGCAGCCAGAGTGGTAAGTTCCTGGATACTTGCGTTCATATTGTTTTCAAGATATTGGTCGTATTGTTCCATGAATCTGCTCCGTTGAGTATTAACGTTTGAACAAATGCTCCAACCAGTAAAAAATTGTAGATCCCGCATAAGCAAAAAGCAGCATCTTTAAGATCTTACCGATGGCACACCAGACTAGAAATTTCCTTAATGGCATTTTCAAGGCGCCAGACACAATACCCGCCATGTCAAATGCCGGGTTGGGAGTGAAAGCCAGAAATAAAACAGTCCACCCGCCGTATTTTTTCATCCACTCGACCAATTTGACATATCTCGGCCGCCCTTCGATGACGATCTGGCCAGAGTAACCGGCCATATAACCGGTGATCTCTCCAATCGCTGCTCCCAAACCGGCAGCCACTGCCACCCAGAATGGGTTGAATACTGCTGCCATGGTTGTGGTTAGGATCACTCCGGGGACGGGAACAATAATGGTTGAATTGGCAATGACGGATAGAAAAAAAATACCAGGATAACCAAATGCCCCGAAATATTGGATTTTATCGCGAAAGATAACAACAACGACCGTAATAAGGATTACAGGAAGGAGCAGCAGAAGACGCTTTATGACTTCCCTTCGTGCTGGTTTCATAACGGATTAATTCTGGCTTCCAGTCAACAGGGATTCGATACGAGCAATGACCATATCCATGGCGACTAAATTGAAACCCCCTTCAGGAATGATCACATCCGCATAGCGCTTGGAGGGTTCGACAAATTCAAGGTGCATTGGTCTTACGGTAGTGAGATACTGGTTGATCACACTTTCAGTGGAACGACCACGTTCGGTGATATCCCTTGTCAGGCGACGGATAAAGCGTAGATCATTGTCAGTGTCCACAAATATCTTCACATCGAACAGTTCGCGCAGGTCTTTTTCCCCAAAAATAAGAATGCCCTCCACCAGGATGACACCCCGGGGAGCAATGATCCGATGCTCACCTGTGCGGACATGATGCTTGAAATCGTACACCGGTTGTTCGATCGATTCCCACCTTTTTAGCTGCTTGATGTGCTCGGTGAGCAATGCAGATTCCAACGCATTGGGATGGTCGAAGTTGAATCCCTGCCGTTCTTCCAGAGGAATATGGCTAAGGTCTTTGTAATATGCATCATGCGGAAGGTAGGCTATACGTTCGCGGCCGACCCTGTCAAGGATGGCTGATGCAACAGTGGTCTTCCCAGAACCGGTACCACCGGCAATTCCAATTACTAGAGGATCGGGTTTCTTTTTCATTTTTCTATTATATCCGAGGCGCAGGATTTATGCCCACCTGTAATTAATGACAGCTTGTGGAAAATTCAAGGAATGGATAATATAGAACATAAGTTCTGTAATAAAGTAATGAGTGATTAGTGAGGAGTGATTAGTATCAGCTAATAGATCTGATCAATTAATAATATCGCAAGTGGAATAATTAACGATCACCAATCACAAATCACTAATCACTAGTTCCTAGTCACAAATCACTAACATCAAATCACTGTGTTACACAAGGAGAATCATGATTTTCCAAATTCCGGAAGATGTCAATATCTACGACCTGATCGCAGTTGCTGTGATCGAGCAGGCAGCTGAGGATTCCCGCAGCAACAACCCACTCCTGGCGAAAGAGGCACGCCAGTGGTTGGAAAGTGAAGGCCGGACCTGGTGGGAGATCATGGGTCTGGATGACGAGATGTTTGATAAGTTGGTGCTGGAAAAGGCGCAGAATTGAAAATATTCAGAAAGGAAGGAAATAATATCTTTCCGCTGCGATTGGTCAGGATCAATTCATTTGTGACGATCTTCAAATTTCACTTTCGTCTGTCTCCACATCATCTCCCACCCGATATTCACCCAGCAGATTTTCCCTCCCGGCAATGAACATCACTTCTTCCATGGTATGCACTCCCAGCTTGGCCTTGATATTGGCAAAGTGGAAATGAACCGTACGCGAGGTCATATTTAATCGATTTGAGACCATCTTTGGGCTAAGTCCCTGTGCAACCAGGCGCAATACGGCAATTTCACGAGGCGAGAGAGTTTCGTTGAAATAGGGCATGAATAAATTATAGCACACACGTTCTATAAACTAGAATAATAATACAGGGAAAATGGATTTACTTTTCTGGCTTGGAAAAAGGGGCTGAGGAATACCAAATATAGTTAATACCATTTTGCGCTTACAACCTTTGTTCTGCTATGAAGATTGGTTGGAAGTGATCAATATTTGACTTAGCGGGATTCTTCCATAAGGGTCGTATTGACCCCATCCTGCTGCAGACGTTTGAGCAGTATATCTTTCATTTTTTCAATGGATAGTTGCTGATCTTCTTCGCAGGCAGATGATTTATCCATCACTTCTCCGCTATGCCATTGCATATCCTCGGAGGAAAACTCCACAAATTGGTTGCATATGATCATCCGCAAGTCGCCAAACTTTAACAAAGTCTGATTTGGGAGCTTGTTCTTTTTCGGATCCTTCCAGAGAACGCTATATATGGGGCGTTCCGGTGAAGGATTTCCGCTTAATAACGATTCTCCTTCCATCCATTGGGGTATGGGTTCGCCCAAATAATCCAGGATGGTTGGGGCAATGTCCATATTTTGGGTGTTGCTGGTAATCTGGCCAGCAAACTGCCCGTTTGGAAACCAAAAGAGCAGGGGGGTATGCTGATATGCAGCCCTTGCCCGGGGATGGTCGGAATAAATGATAACAACTGTATTATTCAGCTTTCCCGATCCTTCCAAAGCTGTAAATAAGTCATGGATATATGTATCAAAATCTACGATGGCGTCATCATAAAAATCAATATCGAAATCTTTTTTCTGCTTGCGGCCCTGGGAAAAGGTGGTGGATGATGTTTTGTACATCGGCCCATGGGTTCCCAACAAATGCACGTGGATAAAGTATGGTTCATTCCCGTTTTGTATATAACTCATCAATTCAGGGATGCGCGAAGTGGCATCCTTGCGGCCAGGTTGCATGGTAACTTCTTCAAAGGGGTTTGTCATGATGCGAACGAACAAAATGTGCTGCAGCCGGTCCGTTATGCGCTTACTTAATAGTTCAATGTTGTATTCGCTGTCTACCGGAAGTAACTTCTCCAGGCGGATGACCAGCGGGTTTGTGTTCACATCAACTCCATTGATCCGGTCAAAGCCATTCCGAACGTTCGCCAGGGTAACATTGGAATATAGATCGAAGGTGATATCGACATTTGTGTAGCCAATATCCTTTAGTAATCCCGGCAGATGCTCATTCGAATCATCACCGATCAATGCATCGGGCATATTGACAACACCCGTACGGGTTGGCAGCTTGCTCGTAAATATGGAAATAAGTGAACCTAAACTGGAGCCGGTCTGGGGAAAATTTGCTTCAGCGATGAGAGCCTGATCGGCTATGCTATTAATGAAGGGTGTGGTATTTCGGCTATACCCATATATGGACATTTCATCGGCCGTAACACCATCACTGCCTATCAGAATAATATTGGGAGTACGCACTGGAGGCACCAATGATTGCTCAGCCAACTGTGATGTTTTAGTCACTATCCCGGCTATAGTGGATATGGTTCCCACGGTAAATAAAGTTATTGCCATAACCGTGAAAAATTTCCATTTTTGCGAAAGAGGTTTCTGGTCCTCTGGGAGCTGAATTTTGCAGAATGTCTTATTGATGAACAGGAGAAATGCCAGCCCGTAAGAAGCGCGGAAAACAGAATGGGAATTAACAATTCCGATACCCAAGATGTTGTAAGTGAAATTATCGAACACCAGTACTGCAGTAATGGCAATAATGATCGCAGGAATTAACCGGTATATGGATGAAGTAATTAATTGAACAATGGGGTAATTCAATAACTTTGATAATAACCAGGCAACAACGATAACAAAAGAGATGATGACGGCAGGAATCCAGGTGGATTGTATGAGAATGGTCAGTTTTTCAACCACCGGGAGGGAGTCCATAAAGGATTCTTTGGTCACCAGGAATATCCATTCAGAAAATACCAGCAGAAAGGTGGCAATATATGCAGAAACTAGCGCTGGCAGGAGGGTTTTTTGGCCGGTTGAGTAACCAGCATCTTTCCATGGTGACGAAATTAATATCTTTCGCTGCCTCACACACCTTACCAGCCAGGCAACCAGGTTATCCGGAAAGAGGTAATCAAGCAGGTTATAGGTGATGACCCACCCTAATAAGGCAGAGACGCTGATGAGTAAAATGGTTGAAAATTGATGAGCAACTGCTGTTGATTTGTCACCGAAATAGTTGGATATCAGCGTATCTTTATATAACCAGATAGCTGCTCCGCTTAAAACCAGGGAAACAAAGATCAGGAGTGTGCGTTTTAAGTTGGCGTTTTTCAACAAATTCATAATGATAAATGCTTATTATTCCAGGATGGATTGCCTGAATTGTAACACTGAAAAGAGGCACAAGCCTTTATAACTTGCTCCATTTCGTTCTTACACAATGGCATTCGCAGCTCATTTCTTCAAGGTTGACGAAAGAATAGAAAAGCACCCATGCCGTACTTAAGCATGGGGTGCTGACAACTAATCATTGTCGTATTTGTTCTTACATCAGGACGAATTCGGTTTGATCAAAAGTATTATTTGATTAAGATCCTAATATATGGATAACACATATAGATGGCAGTGGCATCCGTTTTCCCGGGACCGATCACAGCCCAAAGCATCACCTGCCGGCCGCTTTTTCCTGAAGCTTTGGCATCAAATGTCACCACAAAGGTTTCATCGGGTTTCAGCCGGGGGAGTGCAACTTTTGTTTGGGTCGTCATGTGCGGTCCGGTTTGGTATTTGAGGATCGTTCCTTCCTTCCACTGCTCTGATCCATTATTAATTAGGGTCCACCTGATATCAAAATCGTCCCCCGAACTGTATTTTGTATCATCGGAAGGACTCTGATCGATAATGTCGCACGAATATTCGGTATTGGTGTTGATGACTTCAGTACTGGTTGGGGTGGCGGTCGGGGGGAGCATGGTTGGGATGGCTATCGTCGCAGTCGGTGCGACTGTATTGGTTTGAGTTGGCAGCGGCGTATTTGTAGGCGGAACGGCTGTAGGTTGTTCGGTGGCTGTTGCGGTAGCAGTTGGCGTAGATGTTGGGAGCGGCGGGGGCTGGAAGAGTGTGCAAGCCGGAAGCAGGGTGATCAATGCAATTGACAAAGATTAGAATTATTTTATTTGTGTGTTTCATTTGAATCTCCTTCAATTAATCATCCAATACCTGTTCTGTGGTGATGACCGCGATGATGGATGAATATTTTGGAGTATAACACACTCCATTTTCACCTCAATCATTGGTCAGGAACATTATAGATTTTGAGAGAAACATAATAATCACCTTTCCAATGCTAATTTGGTAGCGATACCCATCAATTTTTGCTATTTCCATGTTTATTTATTGGGGAACACCAAATTACCCGTCTTGAAATATGGAAAAAACAATGTATATTATTACTAAGCCTTGTACTGATAGTTTTTCGAGCGGTGGGAAATTTCGATAAAAAACAGGAGGCCGTATGCAAATTCCAGCAAATAAGTGCAGGATATTTCAGAATTTAGCTATTATTTTAATAATAACTTTCCTGGCTGCTTGTACTCCGGCAGAAAACACTCCACAAGTATGGGTTGATTCTCCAAAAGATGGCACACATTACGACAAAGTTGTCCCTCTAACGATCATTGCACATGCATCAAATTCCGGGGGAATTGGATATGTTACATTGGGCGTGAATGGAATCCCTTATACACAAAAGACTCCTGCAGAATCAGGTGCCAAATTCTCTTCTTTTGATTTTGAATGGACACCCCCGGGAGATGGGTCATACACCCTGGAGGTGACCGTTTATGATATTAATGGTGTTTCAGGGGGGAGAGCATTCAGTAGAATTCAGGTAGGGAAAATGACAGTTGATGACCCAACGTTGGTTGTCCCGGAGAATGATGTAACTCAGGTGGATATTACACCTTCACCTTCCCCGGATGTTCCAACAGCTACGATCACACCTACCGAAACCGTAACTCCGCCGCCTCCGTTATCCATACAATTTTATACCGATAAGCTCTCGGTCTCTCCCGGAGAATGTGTTCAATTATCTTGGACTGTTGAACAAGCTGATGAAGTTCTTCTGGATAATGTCCGGGTTACAAATAAAGGTGTTTCACAAGCTTGCCCTGAAGTTACTCATGACTATGTGATGACTGCGAAGAGAGGTCTTGAGACCGCATACGAATATATCACTATTACTGTGTATGCTCCGGTGGATACAACCCCTCCGCCGGTTCCGGAACCACAAGTACCTGCGGATGGATTGAGCATAGGTTGCAAAGCTTCTCAAACCCTGGCTTGGCTGCCGGTATCAGATCCAAGCGGTATCAAAGGATATGATGTTAAATTATTTAAGAATATTAATGGCAATTGGCAAAGTGTACAAAATTGGAATGGATATAACAACCAAACAGGTTTCGGCAAATGTAATCTGCGGACTGGAATACCGTTGGTCGGTCAGGGCGGTCGATAATGCTGGAAATATAAGCTCCTGGTCCAGTTGGGTGACTTTTGTAATTGAGTTAAGTTAAGGGGGAAGACATGAATAAAACCCAGAAATTGTTGATTGCTGTGATTGCTGTTCTTTTACTGTGCATCCTGGTTTTTGCATGCATGTCACTTGGCTCCAGGTTTATCAAGTCTCAATCAAAAATCTGCATCTCCGCTGGTGTATTTCCACAGTCCAAGGTACAAATAGTAGACTCCAGGCAGGGGAACTGGAAATTGTCCATATTGTCGCAACAGATCCGGAAAAAATTAGCAGGGTTGAATTTTGGGTCAACGATACCCTTATTGCGAAAGAATTGAGTCCATTGGAGAATGGCATATCACCATTCCCATTAGTAACCGATTGGACACCACCGACCTCAGGTCAATACAAGCTGGTTGCCAGAGCATTTAATCGTGAAGGCAGGCAAGCCTACAGCACGATCCGGTTGAATGTGGGCAGTGAAAGTGCGCTTTCCGGTCCTGACCGTGATAATGATGGTTTTCCGGATGACATGGATGAATGTCCCGATACCTGGGGTGTGGGCCCTGTTGGCTGTCCGGTGGATATACCTGATATCGATGGTGACGGGGTGGAAGATACCCTGGACGAGTGTCCGGAAGTTCCGGGAGATTTTATTGCAGAAGGATGCCCGGATAGCGACCTTGATGGAGTGCCGGATGAACAGGATATTTGCCCTGATGCAATTGGTGCTGCTAGAATCCCCGGCCGGAGTTGGCTGCCCGGAGGTCGCTGCGGATGACCGGGATGGTGATGGTGTACTTGATCTGGAGGATGCCTGTCCCGATGACCCGGGACCTGTAATGAATGATGGCTGCCCGGTGTCCGATGAGGTTCCTGCGGGCAGTGGCGGTGATGACAGTCCGGTGACAGAGGACTCGGATGGCGACGGCCTGGTGGACGAGTTGGATGATTGTCCTCTCGTTGAAGGTCCATTGGAAAATCATGGCTGCCCGGCTGAAGCTGGTGGGGGAGAGGGTGCTGAAGGTGTCGCGCCAGGTGACGAAGGTGATAGTGATGGTGATGGGATTCCTGATGGAGAGGAGAGTAGTGAAGGATTTTTGGAATTATTGGATATGTTTTTGGGTGACGTCCGCATCATAGATTATGTCGAATTCCAGGCACTGGATTTCGTCGTGAACGAAGCCTACGAGGAGGTTTATTGCTATGCCTCGCTCACCCAAAATCCTCCGGACCATTATGGTCCATTCAATTTTGCTGGGTGAACGGTCCTGGGATATCACAGAATACATGGGCAGTATTACAGTTGGAGTACCACGCGGGGAGAGCTTGCCAGTATTTGCTGAATGTTATGGATATAGCGGTCCCCTGGGCAACCGGGAATTTCATTACATTGGCCGTTATATTGCCTCCCACCCTGAATCAGATTGGGATGGGCATGTCATCACAGCAACGGTATCTCCGGAAAGTGCACCGATTGGTTCCGTGATAGGTGATGTGGAAGGATTTACGGCAACCTACCGGATATGTGCGGGGTCATGTGATGATTCTGTGCTGCCGGCACCGTATCTGACCACAATGATGGTAGGCACCGAACAAAACTTGATGTGGACATGGGAGGGAGATTATAGCGAACTCAGTTCTTTCAAGTTTATATAAATGGCAGCCAGCTTTTTTCGGTCCGTGCCAATACCAACCTGACATCGATAGCTGATTACGTACCGATATGCGGTGTTCGCAATGTATTTGAAGTAACAGCAGCAGTCGGAGACCGTGAGTCACCGCGCAGCAATGCGGTGGTTCTGGAAGGACCGCCATGTGACCGTAAAGTTCGGATCACATTTGAACGGATCCATCTGGAGGGATTACATGATGAAGACAGGGAAGGCCAGATAGGTCCGGTATTAGGTAGTTTCTGGGCTCAGGGAAGTGAAACTGTAGTACTGAGATACGACGGCGATGAATATCCATATGGAATAACCATCAACTCTAATGGTGATACCAACATCAGAAACCTGTTCAATACGATCCAGACCCAGCTGGATCAACCTTGCATGGGCTTTACCTGCCGGGATTATTCATCCCCTGAAGTCACATTTATAGAACTGGAAGTTGCACCGGAAACGGACTTGACAGTAGGAGCGGTCATATACGATCGCGATTGGTATGGATACCGATACCATTTTCCGGGTTCGGGAGACTATTCCCTTTGAAGATATCCAACCTGGACGCAGAGTGCTTCGCAGTGGAAATAATGAAGTGGTCTATTCGATCGATATGCTTGTCTCTGCTGAAACGGGTGACGTACCAGACTTGAGGATCACAGAAATCGCGAAGGAAGAGCATGGCGGTCAGATCCGTGCCTGGGTAACTAATACCGGCGGGACCATCATGAACCAAAATATTCGATTGGATTATTATGACCGGGAAAGCGGAGACCTGGTGGAACGCCTGGATATGGAAAATATTACCTTGGCTACTGGTGAAGGAAAATGGTTCCAGTCTGCCCGGTCAGATGTTCCGATCTATGGGATCACTGCGGTGATCGACCCGGATAACCGTATAGCAGAATCGAATGATGACAACAACACCTATATTGCTCCCGTATTGGTGATGGTCAGCCTGGATCAGATCCAGGCATCCTACTGTGAATTCTTTATCAGCCAATATTCAGAACACAGCTACGAATTCTCCACCGGTTATGGACTGGATGCCGAGCATATTACCTGGGTGGCTTACCACCTGCGGTATCCCGCCGATGGTTATATGCGCTACGACCGTTACCTAACTGAAGAAGAAAATTATGCTCATCCTTCAATTGAGGACCCGCGATTTAATATTGAGGTTCCAGTGCCCAATGAATAATAACCTGTATATCCGCATGACTGGCTGGGAAAATGATCCCACCAGCGATGACTTTGAAGGTGTGTTGTTTGTCACCATA
Source organism: uncultured Chloroflexia bacterium (assembly GCA_963709535.1). Lineage (GTDB taxonomy): Bacteria > Chloroflexota > Anaerolineae > Anaerolineales > Anaerolineaceae > PNON01. The sequence goes on from CAVPWY010000003.1 coordinate 15,595, forward strand.
CCACCGGAAGATTACATGAATGCCGATGCGTTACAAGGTCACGGGTGTTCTGAAGGATATTCATCCACTCACTGCCGCGATGGCGCACCACTGACTGGGACAGATTTTGTATGGATTCACCGCCTGGTGGCAAATATCCCGCCTGGAGTAAAATTTTGGAACTGTAACTCCATTAACGAAACAGCCCATCATCACAGCTATGTGATTCTTTATTTGTATCGGGATTACGAGGAATATCGCTAAATAAATATAAAAGAGCCACCGAAGGGTATCGAACCCTATAATCCGGCGTTTATCGAAAGTTTGCTCCTGGTTTACATAGGTATCTTGTATGCGTACGATATGGCCACTTACATAATATAATTTTCTTCTATTTGGTCAATGACAAATTGAAATTGCTACTTGTTATTTTTACGGACTATATTGCACAACCCCTGATAATCACTTTGTGCATAACAATCTGAAGCCGGCCAGTTGGCCTGGGGCTGCTGGTTTAAGGCTGCCCGCGATTCATAGATCACCCCTTTTGCCAGTGCACCGGGGCCATCCAAATTCTTGAAAATGACACAGTTGGTTGTCGCCAATTTGCTGTAAGGCAGGTTGATCCATTTCTTTGTGCCATCTTTCTTTAATCCGTTTGGACGTCTGAAGAGTACATATACGGTTGATCCGGCAAGATTATCTGCACAAATGGTTAAGTTAGCTTTGCCATGTTTATCTTTGAGGGTGCTGGTGGGGTTACCTAAAAACTGGGTGGGAAGGTTGGTAGGTATAGCGGTTGGGACCAAGGTAGGGATAATGGTTGGGACTATGCTGCCAACCTTGAAATGGACACCTTTTTCATAATTCCATTTGGCCAATTTGGAAAAGTTCTTGTTTGCTCTTTCAGCATTCCATGCGGAATACTTCCCGGCTCCGGTGACCATTACCACATGGTCGATCCATGAGATTTCCAGGTTGTCAGGAATTGGTGCATTTTTATTTAAAAATATGATATCGCCTAACTCGAGCTGGTTTTTTGATCTGATCTCCCAGTAATCCGGGTGAGATTGCAGCCAATTGGCCAGCTGAACATTCCCCGTATATGTAGGCACAGCGATACCACCTGCCTGCATTGCCTTGGTGACGTATGTTGTGCAATATCGTCCATGCGCTAGAATCCCCCCAGAACCGGCCATCATTGTGATTGTTTTTTACTGCCCATTTGACAGCAGCTTTCCTGTCATAAGATCCCGAAGTAGTTATTTCGGTGGCTGGCTTGCACCCTGATCACAGGTGTAAAAATTCCTTGACTGACCAATATACTGATCAGTAAAACGGAAACGGTTAGTCTGGAGGATATATTCCTCAATAACATGAGAACTCGCTTTCGAAACAAAATATCACCATTAAAAGAAAACCATTCATGGTGTTTCTGATAATTCCATGCAATACTTATTGCAATATTGATGCCTTTGATACCATTGCACTTTGATTTGGGAAGTTTTCTGTGGATTAAATAATGAAGAGCCACCGAAGGGAGTCGAACCCATGACCTGGCGTTTACGAAACGTCTGCTCTGCCAACTGAGCTACGGTGGCGACCGCAGAATTATACCATTTCCAACCATGCTGTGAAGCCGAAGCCAAAATCTAAAACTATCAAAGCTGCCCGGGTTTCTTCCAATTCAATACAAATTCCACCTGCGATCTCGTTTCCGGGCTGGGCATAAACATCCTGCCAAAATCCTTGCGCAAGAAATTGATTTGCTCCAGGGCCTGCCTGCCGGTCATCCCCTGTTCCACCAGGTAGCAGCCCACCACGGTGCCGGTGCGCCCGATCCCTCCATAACAATGCAGATAAATGTTGCTGCCCTGGTCCAATAAGAGCTTGATCCGATCCTGGATGCCCCGCATGACCTCCGGAGTGGGTAATCCGAAATCCCGGATCGGAAGGTTGAAATAGCGAATATCCGGGTGATCTGTCATCTTCTCGAGAATGGGCTAGATAAGTATGTCCCAGCATCTCAGCCGGATAAGTCAGGTCAATGAAAGCGTTGATCCCTGCTGAAACGAATGTTTCGATGGTTTGGTGCGGGGAGGATGCCTGGATCACCAAAGGTTGTGGTCCTGCCAGGAACCTGCCGGGGACGACCCAGTAGGTCACAGGCAGTGGTGGAGGTATATCGGTCATTTGCGTATCTTTCCTCTCTGTAGTAATGTCTTGCCAAATTTCTCGCGGATCTCATCCACAGCCTGGTGCAGGCGAATTTCCCGTTCCAACTGTGGCTCAAAGAGGGACATCTGCTGCCAGTTTTCATCCAGGTCGCTCACCCCCACGCCCAGCAGGCGGATGTGCTGCCCCGGTTTCCAGAAAGTATGGAACAGGTGCAGCGCTTTTTCCAGGATGACGCTTTCAATATTGGTGGCAACATCCAGGTGTTCCTGTCGGGTGAAAGTGGAGAAATCCGACAGCCGCACTTTGATGCGAACGGTACCTCCGCTGATCCCTTTCGCCCTAAGGCGGCGGGCTACTTTTTCTGACAGCCAGCGGATGGTGCGTTCGATCTCCACGATATCATTGGTATCAGTATCATATGTGGTTTCCTGGCTGACAGATTTTAGCCCATGTGAAGTGGATACAGGGGAATTATCGATGCCCACCGCAGCACGTGCCAGGTATTCACCAGTTTTTCCCAGCCAGCGCTGCAAATCCGGAGCTGAAGCGGCAGCTACGTCCCCCAGGGTGATCATTCCCATGGCATTCAGGGAAGCCGCCATTTTCGGTCCGACTCCCCACATCGCCTGGACAGGCAGCGGGGCGAGAAAAGCGGCTTCTGTACCCGGCGGCACAACTTTGATCGCACGCGGGGCAACACTGCCTTTTTTTTCAGCTTTGCCTGCATCGGTGGCGATCTTGGCGACCAGTTTGTTGGCAGCCACCCCGATGGAACAGGGCAAATTCACTTCCTGCCTGACTCTTTCCTGGATCTGCCTGGCGATCAATTCTGCTGATTGCGGCAGGTCGCTGATATCCACAAAAGCCTCATCGATCGAGACCTCTTCCACCAGCGGGCTGATCTCGTGGAAAATGGCCATCACCCGGTCGGAATATTCGCCGTATTCGGAGTGATGACCGGAAACAAGGATCAGTTCCGGGCAGAGCGCTTTCGCTCGGCCTGTCGGCATGGCAGACCGAACACCAAACTGTCGGGCGGCATATGAACAGGAGGATACCACACCGCGCTGACCGGGTTGGCCGCCTACAGCGAAGGCTTTGCCTACCAGGTCGGGGTTCTTTAGTTCCTCCACGGAACAGAAGAATGCATCCAGGTCAATATGCAGAATTTTTCGGGTCATAATATAGATAATTTATTCTATAATAGAATACACGCGGATACAACCGGGAAAATAAGTATCAAATTACATAGGCTTGATATTCGATTGAAATTGGACTATGCTCAATATATGAAAAAACAACTTTTCTCCATCCTTGTCATTTTCTCCTTCCTACTGGGAGCCTGCACGACACCACAATTGAGCCAACAATGGCACCTACTATTGTGCCAACTGTTGCTCCAACCATCCAGAATACAGCGACTGCGCAACCACTCCCGACGGTCGTAGCTTCTCCAGTTCCAACTGAAATCCATCAGTAATGAACCAACTCCCCTTCACATCTACCAATTTTAAAATGACCACAGAAACAACTGGTTGGGCATTGGGTGGCCGGGCAGGTGAGTTGTCCAAAGTATTGCGGACAGGAGACGCGACAAAGACATGGGTGGATATGAAGGTCCCATTCGATGGCGGTGCCGACCCCGCTTCAGTTGTGCTCGCCGGCTTCTTCCTGGATGATAAGACTGCATGGGTTTCTCCATATATGACCGCATTACCTCCTATTGCTGAACAGTATGTCTGGAAAACAACAGATAGTGGAATGTACCTGGAGTAAATCTCTGCTTGCCACCGATGGCTTGATGGAAGCGTTTTCCATTTCGCATATCTTATTTTGTGGATGAACTCAATGGATGGCTGATGGCGCACGTCGGGGCAGGAATAAATCATGACTATATTGTCATCTACCATACTGCTGATGGCGGGTTAACCTGGGAGAGGGTTGTCGACCCGATGAATACTGAAAATGTGGTCGGTGGAGACAGGGGAATTCAAAGCTGCTCCAAAAACGGATTGATTTTCGCTGATGCGCAGAATGGCTGGCTGACGGGTTCATGCAACGGCGTAGCCGCAGGAGTCCTTTTATTCCAAACACATGATGGCGGGTAAAACCTGGAGCAGTGTTAATTTGCCCGATCCGGATAAGCATCCGGGAATATATCAGAACTTTGATGCAGTCTGTGCGTCCCAGTTCCCAAATGTCTCTGCTGAGAGGGTACAGCTTGAGGTGGCCTGCAAATTCATGAATGCACCATTGGATCAACCGGTTGTAATTTTATATCAGAGCACCGATAGTGGAATTAACTGGGAAAAGAAAGAAATTCCGGCTGGCAATTTAACGTATCTACCCGAAAATGGATTGCTGGTTCAAGGCGCTGCGACGTCGATCTTAAGGGATACCCAAGAGAAATGGACAGAGCTATCGGATGTGCCGGAGGGAATTTCCACCCAGTTCATCAGCAAGGATATCGGTTGGATCTTATCTGCCTCAGGTGAAATATATATGACCACAGACGGTGGCTTAATGTGGGGAATTATCTCTCCGCAATTGGTTGAATAGTCATTGCTTGAAATTGATTCAATTGGATGAATAGTTAATTTAATAAATCAGGGATATCACTCAAGATATCCCTGATTTTTATTACTTATTTTTACAAATCAATATTAAGGATTGGTCTGGGTTGCGAAAGGGCAGTCCGGGTTTGTCATCCTGTTCTGTCCGGCATTTCCACGTCCAGTTCCTAAACCGTTTCCGGTTCCACGAGCCTGGCTGCCATTCATTCGATTACCACGGCTGAGCATCCAATCAGCCTGTTCCTGGGTGAGATCACCGCTCACAACTGCAGCCGCGATGGCCTTATCATGGGCATCATTCAACATGGTTTGAAATTCAGTAACTGTAAACCCTTTAGAAAGAGCGATATCTGAAAGTGTCTCACCGGCAGTAAGCCTGGTTTCAATTTCTTCCACTGGGACGCCAACCGATACTGAGAAGCCTGCGATGATTTCATCGTGCAGAAATCCATCACCGGGCATCCCGGATCCACCCATTCCACTACGTGGACCTCGTCCCTGTGGATTTCCCTGGTCACTTACACCAGTGATCACTGGTGATTGAGGAAAATTGGAATCTGCTGATACGATCGATGTTGTTCCAATAGCGGCTACAACAATGACCAAAGCGGTAATGCTTACAAGTAAAATATTTTTCATTTTAGAAAATCTCCTTTAAGTTATTTGTCAGAGGAATTTCTCCGACTGGTATGATGATATCTGCCAGATTTGTAGAAACTGTGAAGTTTATGTGAGTTACTTATGATTGTTTTGGAATGGGCAACTAATTAAATAGCTTGCATGAAGAAGTAAATCATGTTGACACGGATGCTATAATGAAAACAAGAGTTCTTCTTTGAGGAAGACTTATTGTAGAAATTGCTACTGTTCAAGCATGGTTGATCAGAATGATATTCCCGGTTATTTCTTTAGAGAATGATTTGGAGGCAGATATGGCAGGAAAAAAGGATAAGGACGACAAGAAAGACAAAAAAGATAAGAAGAAAAAGAAAGACAAAAAAGATAAAAAATAGAAATCCCAATTAAGAACGAACGACATCCATAATTGGATGTCGTTTTTTTTTATTTTCCAATGGATGACCGGGTTTATACGTCAACTGCCCAATCACCTGAGCGCAAGACCGGTTCTGATCTGCCGTCAGGTAGAATCCCATCAATATTCATCTGGTTCGAACCCACCATGAAATCGACATGGATCACGCTGACATTCCCGCCAGCGGATTTGAACTCATCATCGCTCAGGCTGCCGCCGCCTTTGAGTGTTGTCTGATAGGCATTACCCAACGCCAGGTGACAGGCAGCATTTTCATCAAGCAGGGTGTTGTAGAATAGCAGACCGGATTGGGAGATAGGCGAACTGTATGGGACAATGGCCACCTCGCCTAGCCGGCATGATCCATCATCTGTGGCGATCATCTTCTGCAGGACCGATTCTCCTACTTTTGCTGATGCATTCACAACGCGGCCGCCTTCAAAGCGCAGGGAGAAATCATCGATCAGGGTTCCGCCAAAATTAAGGGGCAGGGAAGAATGGATCACGCCTTCTGCTCTGTCTTTGTGCGGCAGGGTAAATACCTCTTCGGTGGGGATGTTGGCAATAAAGGAAATACCGGTGCTCGTCTTTTCGCTGGCAGCAACCCACAAAACACCATCAGGAAATCCGACTGTAAAATCGGTCCCCGGGCCGGTATAGTGGAAATAGGAAAACCTTTTTTCATTCAAATACTTTGATCTGGCTTCCAGGTGTTTCACATGGGCTTTCCAGGCTGCTATCGGATCAGGCTGATCGAGCCGGCAAAGTTTGAAGATGGTCTCCCACATTTTTGATTCACGTTCACCTGGAGTCAGATTGGGGAATACCTTTGCTGACCATCCGGGGGTTGGAACAGAGAGGACCAGCCAGTTGACGTTATTATTGCTGGTGACTTTTAAGAAAGGATCCAGTTTTTTCCAAATGGATGTTGTATAAAGCGAAACAAGATCAGGATCCTGCCCTTTGAGTAAATCAGGATTGATCCCTGAAATGCTAATTACTGCATCTCCGCGCTTGACATGCTCGTACGGACCATCTGTTTTCCACCCGGAAACTTCTTCAAAGGAATCACGCGGGGCATATTGAAAGCGTAGTAATTCTGTCTGTTCATCTCCCCACATGACATCCACCAGTCGGGCTCCTGCCTGGTAAGCACTTTTTGTTATTGCGAGAATTAGCGGTGCAGCACTGATCGGAGCTCCATAGACCAATGGACCACGTATTAGCAGACGCTGCCCTTTTTGTAAATTGAGGCCGACATGAATGGCCAGGTCTGCATAGGCTTTCATTTTTTGTTCAAAATCCAAAGTATTCATTAAATCTCCTTAGTGATTAGAAATTATTGGGAAACAAAATCCAGGTTCATCATGAGGTCGATATTTTATTACCTGTTCGATCGGTTTGATACCCGGGCAGTTTGGAAATTTCTTTCTTTGCTTCTGAGCTGACGAGCCAATCCAGCAGGGGGGTAACAGCAGGATGTGAGGTGATTGCATCCAGGAAGACCAGATCGTATTGTTCCTGTGTCAATGGTATAAAATCCAACCCATACTGAACCGCAGCAGCTTCAAGCCCCAAACCAGCATCTGCTTTTTTTTCGGCAATTTCGAGTGCAACATCAGAATGAGTACTAACCTCGCGGTCGTATCCAACAATATCCCTGGAAGATATACCTTTCAGCCTGATATGAGCATCAAACCACACCCTGATACCTGATCCATCCTGACGATTAATATACCGAACATTCGGCCTGGTGACATCATCCAATGATTGGATCTTGTAGGGTTACCTGGTGCGACGATCAATCCCATTGTTCTTGTGGCAAGAGTGATCATAACCAATTTTTTACCTGGTAATAGCTTTTGAATAAATGGAATATTGTAGCTGTCTGTTGCCTCATCCCAAAGATGGCATCCTGCGAATTCTGCCTGGTTATTTTCCAGGGCAATTAAACCGTGCAGCGAACCTGTAAAATTAAGCTGCAACTTGAAGCCAGGAGATATCTGGTTGAAATGAGATGCGATCCATGCGACCATAATATCGTGACTACCGTTAAACCGGATTGTGGTCCTATCCGGTGGAATAGACACATTTTGTACGACACTCAACCTGTCGAGTGCTTCCCGCACGGCATCTTCCACTTCATCAGGGTCGTAACCTGCCCCCAACACCTCAAGTAAAAAAGACTCGGAGCGGTGTAGCAATTGAGCTCTGCGGTAAGGCATATATTGGTTGGGTGATTTGCCATAGATGACGATCGTCCCCTGGCCAGCATGGCTGCTCACCAATCCCTGTTCAGAAAGAAGCTGGTAGGTTTTTTGAACAGTCCCGACAGTGCATGTCCATTGGTCTGCCACAGCCCGCACAGAAGGAAGTTTTTCTCCCGGTTTTATCTCTCCCGAAAGGATTTGTTTTCTAAATACTTCGGCGAGCTTGTTGTATAGATAATCGCTTGAGGTCATAATTTATTTTAACATAATATCATTTATTGATTTTATTCCGGTTGATTACGTGCAATCACTAAGAATTCGAATTAATTTTGGAGGTGGAATTTCGTTCTACCAGTTTACCCGGGAGGGTAATTTGCTTCGCCATAGACGGGGAGTTTTTCAAAGAGGAGATTAATAATCGGGTAGCTTCGTAAAGAAGATCATCAGCAGGTTGGTGAAAGGTGGTGATTCTGGGCCAGACCTGGCTGGCCATGGGTAAATCTTCAAATCCTGCGATCGATAATTGGTCGGGCACATGGATATCCATCTCTCTCGCTGCGAAAAGGGCACCCAGTGCTGCTTCATCATGTCCGGCAAATATTGCTGTAGGAGGTAATTCCTGGCTCATTAATATTCTTATGGCAGTGGAGCCTCCATCGAAAGTATATTCCGTGTCCTGTATATATTCTTTATTCAATATGATTTTGTTTTCATCCATTGCGGTTTTAAATCCGTCAAATCGATCCTGGCTTGAGCGGAGATTTCGTGGACCTGCAAATAAAGCAATTTTTGTGTGCCCCAGTGATAGTAGATATTTAGTCACCTGATAAGCACCATTCACATCATCGCCGCTAACATACATCTGGTCCTGGTTATTGATCAAAGGATTCACCTGGACCACCGGAATTTTATAAGTGGAAAGAAAATCGATCAAGAAACCATCTGAATCACACGGCGGGGTGGATATGAAACCGTCAAAACGGCGTTGGTTTACGAGTTCAACAACTCTTTGTTGTGATTTTGGACGGTTTGGATAGTAATTTTGGATCAAAATTTCATAATTCTCTTCATACCCCAGGTCAAGGAGCCTTGAGAGAAATGTGGGCGAAGAGTTATAAAATCCCGGATACATGATGACACACAGGGAATACGACTTTTGGTTGACCAGTCTCCTTGCAGCGATGTTGGGAACATATCCCGTATTTCGAATAGCATCAAGAACCCTCTGGCGTGTAGAAACCGAAACATTTGGCTCATTGTTCACGACACGTGAGACAGTTTTTATTGAACAACCTGCTAGCTTGGCTACTACCCTGATGGTTGCGGACATAGTTTATAAGAATGATTATATCCAAGAAGAGGATAAAATCCAAAATTGAAATAGTAATTTCAAAAAACCACAAATCCGGGAAGATATAGTTGACAACGTTGTCACATATTCTATAATTGTTGTATCGTCAACAAAGTTTAGTTAATATTTTTCTCGAGGAAGGATATCGGATGAACAACAACGCGCATCACCAAATAAGCGGAAAAGACTTATTATTGGCAACCTTGCGACATGAGAATTTGGATGCTGTACCTTGGGTTCCATTCGCAGGAGTCCATGCCGGGAAATTGATGTCATATTCAGCTCAAGAGGTCCTGACAGATGAAAATAAACTACTTCAATCCTTATTGAAAGTGAATGATGTTTATGATCCGGATGGTCAGCCGATCATATTCGACCTTCAAATTGAAGCCGAAATTCTCGGGTGCGAACTGGTCTGGACGAAAAGCGGTCCACCCATGGTGGCTTCACATCCATTTGAAACCAGGAAAGAGATCCCTTCCAGGTTGCCGGAAAAAAAGGATGGCAGGCTGCCTATAATTTTGGATGTGATGAGGAAAATGAAAAAAGAACGAGGCGATAGAACGGCTCTTTATGGACTGATCACTGGTCCTCTTACTCTGGCATCCCATCTACGCGGGACTGAGATTTTTATGGATACCTTCGATAATCCTGATTATTTAAAGGCATTGCTCGATTTTTGCAAGGATACAGCCGTTAGAATCGCAGAATTCTATATCCAGGCGGGGATGGATGTTATAGCAGTAGTCGACCCGGTTGTATCGCAAGTTTCACCACGGCACTTCAAACAATACCTATCAGCACCTTTCTCCTATCATTTTAAATCGATCAGAGAATTGGGTGGACTCTCCTCATTTTTTGTTTGTGGGGATGCCACAAAAAACCTGGAGTTGATGTGTCAAACAACACCCGATTCGATTTCAGTTGATGAGAATATCAACCTGGTAGCAGCCAAACAGATCACTGACTGGTACAATGTGGCAATAGGCGGGAATATTCCGTTGACCACGCAGCTGCTATTAGGAAACCAGCGAGATAACATGAAATTTGTGGTTGACCTGTTAAAAAATCTGCGCGATCCTAGTAATTTTTTGAAACCAAATAACTTTATCCTGTCCCCTGGCTGCGATATGCCTTATGATACGCCGATCGAAAATGTGATCGGGATTGTTCAGGCTGTAAGAAATCCAGGCCAAATTCGTGAAATGCTGGCGGATTACCATAGCAAATCTTTTAGTGAGATCGAAGTATCCATTCCAGATTATTCAAAACTGAAAACTCCCCTTGTCGAAGTGTTTACCCTGGATTCTGATACCTGTGCAGCTTGTGGTTATATGCTTGGGGCAGCTCAACGAGCTGTCGGGGAATTGCATGGACAGGTGGATCTGATCGAATACAAATTTACAAAGCCGGAAAATGTCGCCCGGGTGATGAAAATGGGTATCAAAAACCTTCCCAGCCTGTATATAAACGGGAAATTGATGTATTCATCGATCATTCCCGGCAACATGAGCTTCTAACTGAGATCAAGAAATTCATATGAAAATCCATCTGGTGGGTGGATTTTTAGGGTCGGGCAAAACTACAGCGATCATACAGGCATGCCGGATACTCATGGCTGCTGGGAAAAAAGTGGGTGTGATCACGAACGATCAGGGTAAATACCTGGTTGATACTGCCTTTATGAAATTCAATGATATTCCTACCGTTGAAGTGACCGGAGGATGTTTCTGCTGCAATTACCAGGATTTAAACTCCCAGATAAATATTCTCAATGATCAAATTAAACCTGATATTATCTTTGCGGAATCTGTCGGGTCATGTGCTGACCTGGTTGCTACAGTAATTAACCCATTACTAAAATTTGCTGAAAATGATGTCCATCCCCTCAGCTTATCGGTATTCGCAGACAGCCGTTTACTTCTGCGCAGGTTGAAAGGCGAACCGCTGCCTTTCAGTGATGATGTCACCTATATTTTTGATCAACAGTTGGAAGAAGCAGGCATATTGCTTGTCAATAAGATCGATCTCCTTAAACCCGAAGAGCTCATACAGCTCAAGTCTTTGGTAAACACCCATTGGCCGACCCTTGATAAATTGTTTTCATCAGCTTTTTTCCAGGAAGATATTTTCTCCTGGACCAAGTTATTGGATAAAGAAACACACAACCAAATTGGAACCAGCTTGAATCTTGATTATCATCGTTATGCCTCTGGAGAAGAACAGCTGGCCTGGTTGGACCAATCCATCCGGATTATGACACCAAATAATAATTTTCGTATGGATTTCATATTGTTCGTTCAATCTTTGCTGGACGAATTAGGAGAAAGAAGAGCAGGAATTGGCCATATTAAATTTATTATTCACCAGGGTTCGGGCAGCACGAAAATCAGCATTACCGCATTGACGGATACAGGATGGATGAGCCAGGTTCCATCTATTGTTGAGGGTGAATGTTCTTTGCTGATCAATGCTAGGGTTGAGATGCAGGCAAGGTTGTTGGCAGATCTTATTGCTGAAAAGCTAAACTATAGCAACCTACATTTTACTGTCGATACTCTTTCAAGTTTTCATCCAGGTGAGCCTAAACCTACTTTTCATTTGAGTAACTAAAGAAATATTTTCAGTAATATTTGAAGATTCTTCTACAATGCTCTGCAAATAGCAAAACTACTCTCATCTAATTTTAATATTCGTCCAAAAATGTATTGTAATCCCCTGCGTGAAGTGCTAAAATCTTCAAATACTAATCATTTTATTGTGTTTATTGGTACACACTAACATTATCCCCCACTACTCCCAAATTAAATAATAGTTCTGGTTGTTTCCATCAATCCTTTTTGGAGGGCTTATGGCAATTCAGACTCAAGATACTCTAGATGTTCAGACGATGCACAGAGTTTCTCGACGTGATTTCCTGGCATTTTGCAGTTTAATGGCCGGGGCGCTTGCATTACCTAAAGGTTCGGAAGAATTAATCAAAAAAGCATTAACCAGTCCTAAACGCACCCCAGTGATTTGGCTTGAATTACAGGATTGTGCCGGCTGCAGTGAGGCTTTTTTACGTTCTTCCAGCCCGACAGCCGCTGAAGTAGTACTAGATATTCTTTCAGTTGATTATCACGAAACGATCATGGCGGCATCCGGTAAACGCGCAGAAGAAGCCAAGCAGGCAACAATTGCAGCTGGAGGTTACTTATTAGTAGTCGAAGGCTCAATCTCGCAGGGTGATGGCGGTGTTTATTGCTGTGTCAGCGGCAAATCATCGATTCAATTGCTGGAAGAAGCAGCAAAAAATGCCATTGCTGTAGTAGCAGTAGGAAATTGTGCTACATTTGGTGGAATTCCACGCGCAGTTCCCAACCCGACCACGGCAGTTAGTGTGATGGACCTTGTAAAAGATAAGCCTGTTTTAAACATCCCTGGTTGTCCAATAAATCCTGTAAACCTGACCGCAACAGTAGTCCATTTCCTCACCTTTGGCAGTCTACCGGAAATGGATAACCTGCACAGGCCACTTTTTGCATTTGGTCATCTGATCCATGATAATTGTGAAAGGCGCGGACATTTTGATGCAGGAGAATTCGTCAGGGAATGGGGTGATGCAGGCCATCGGGCTGGTTGGTGTATGTATAAAATGGGTTGTAAAGGACCCATGTCCTATCATAACTGTCCGACAGTCCGCTATAACGATGGAACTAACTGGCCAATTGGTGCAGGTCATCCATGTATCGGCTGTTCAGAACCCGGATTCTGGGATATTCCGACTTATGAACCCATTGAATTAGCCAACTTCACTCCTCCAGCATTGTTCCCTGACATAATACCCCCTCAAAATGAGATATCACCTGTTGGTGCGGCAATTGCCGGTGGAACATTGGGTATCATCGCAGGTGCGGCAGGAGCATTTGCGTACAAAATGATGACAGAACAGGCGGAAAAGGCTCAAAAATTGGATGAACAAACCAATAGTGCAAAAGAACCGCCAGAATCGCACGTGGAATGATGGAGGATTAAAATGGCCATCAATCGGAGGGATTTCCTTAAAATTACCGGTATGAGTTTAGGTGGATTGGCTTTGACTGATCCTGCCACTTCCACAATTAAAAAAATTAGTAAAACAGTGTCCGCTGATGGAAATGCATCGATGCTATATGATGCAACGATATGCATCGGCTGCAAGGCATGCCAGGTGGCATGTAAAAGGCGATCCAATCTTCCTCCAGTGACGGATGCTGAAAAGATACATGAAGCCCCCACCGATCTCAGTGCAGATGTATGGACTTTGATTAAGCTGTACCAGGGAGAAGAAGGTACATCTTTTGTGAAAGCCCAGTGTATGCATTGCATCGAACCGGCGTGTGTATCAGTTTGCCCGGTGGCAGCACTTGAAAAGACGGATACAGGTCCGGTGGTTTATCATGCAGAAAGATGCATCGGCTGCCGATACTGCATGGCAGCTTGCCCATTTTTCATACCGAAAGCACAATGGTATTCCAATTCGCCGAAAATACAGAAATGTGATTTCTGTGCGGATAGGTTGGCTCAAGGGGAGAATCCAGCATGCGGTGATGCATGTCCAACAGGAGCTTTGATCTATGGAAAAAGAGGCGAGATGCTGGCAACAGCCCGGAGCCGTGTTCTGGATCAAAACCGGTACATAAATCATATATATGGTGAAACAGAGGCAGGCGGTACAGATATGCTCTATATCGCTGGTGTATCGATGGGTAACCTTGGGTTCCCTGATCTGGGCTCACGTTCGCTGCCTTCGTATGATTGGCCGTATATGTTATCGGTGCCCTGGGTGATAGCTGTGGTCGGAGGGTTGTTGACTGCCACATATTTTTACACCCACCGCAAAGAGGACGGTAAGGAGGTGCAGGATGACCACACGACTGGGTGATATCCATTTACGGAATTACCGGGTTGGTCCGGGAATGATCTTCATCTGGATCGTGGGAGCACTTGGGCTGGGTGTGGCAGCTTATCGTTGGATTTATGGTCTTAGGCGCGACCACAAACCTAAGCGATATGCGCGGTTGGGGTATTTGGATCAGCTTTGATATGATGGCTGGAATCGGTTTGGCTGCTGGTGCTTTTACTCTGGCGGCGGTTGTTTATATATTCAACCTCAAACAATTCTATCCAATTGTCCGGCCGACGATCCTGACTGGTTTCATCAGCTACATCCTGGCTGCATTAACTCTTCTGGCTGATCTCGGTTTTCCACTCCGGATTTGGCACCTGATCATCTATAACAATATCCACTCGCCATTATTTGAAATTGGCTGGTGTGTGATGTTATATTCAACCGTACTCGCTTTGGAATTCAGCCCATTGCTTTTTGAAAGTTTGCATTGGAAGGTACCCTTGAAGATTATCCATGGTATTACGATACCATTGATCATCGCTGGAGTCACACTTTCGACATTGCACCAATCTACCCTCGGTACGATGATGACGATCATGCCATACCGCATTCATCCGCTTTGGTACACACCTCTACTGCCGGTTTACTTTTTCCTTTCAGCTATTGCTGCTGGATTGGCTATGGTGGTATTTAAATCTTATCATTCTGCCCGGACATATGGATATCGGTTTGAATTAAAACTAGTGTCCAGCTTAACCAAAGCAGTTCCATATGTTTTGGGTCTCTATGTTATTTTAAAAATCGGTGAGTTGATCATAAGCGGCAAATACATATATCTTTTGAAAGGTGACCTTGCTTCTATTCTATATATCATCGAGATTTTCGGTGGAGTAGTGATACCTATGCTGATGTTTGCCGATCCCAAGACAAGGAACACAGCCAATGGAATAATCTGGGCAGCCTGGTACACGATGGGTGGATTGATCATCAATCGCATCAACACTGCCCTCGTATTTATGAATGGTGCTCTATATATCCCGGCCTGGTCTGAGATAGCGGTTTCAATTGGATTAACCTGCCTGGGAATTATCATCTTTGATGCTGCTGTCCGCTTTCTACCTTTGTTTCCGGAACCAAAACCGGAAGCAGTGAAACAGCTCTAGTTATTATCTTCTGAAGGAGAATAATTATGACAAAGATAGCAATAGATCCGATCACCCGCATTGAAGGACACCTGAGGCTTGAGGTGGAGGTGGAAGGTGGTTTTGTTACAAAAGCATGGAGCAGCAGCACAATGTTCCGCGGAATTGAGCTTATACTCAAAGGAAGGGACCCACGGGAGGCTTGGACCTTCGCTCAACGAATATGCGGTGTCTGAACGACGGTACATGCACTCAGCTCCGTGCGAGCTGTCGAAGATGCACTAGGGATACAGATCCCTAAAAACGCCCGCCTTATTCGAAATATCATTGAAGCCATTCAATATGTTCAAGACCATGTGGTTCATTTCTATCATTTACATGCGTTGGATTGGGTGGATATCACTTCAGCATTGAAAGCTGATCCCAAGGCAACGTCGGAACTGGCACAATCCATCTCTGATTGGGACAAATCCAGCGAGGATTATTTCCGCAATGTTCAAAAACGCATCCAATCGTTTGTCGATAGCGGCCAGCTTGGTTTGTTCGGAAATGCTTACTGGGGACATCCCGCATATAAGCTGCCACCGGAAGCAAACTTGATGGCTGTCGCCCATTATCTGGAAGCCCTGGAATGGCAGCGGGAAGTGATCAAGGCACATGCCATTCTCGGTGCAAAAAATCCACATCTGCAAACCTACCTCGTGGGTGGAATGTCCATCCCGGTGGATCCAAACAGCCAGGCAGCGATCAATGCAGATAAGATCGCTCAACTTCTAGGTTTATTTGCGAAAGCAAAGGATTTTGTCGATAAAGTCTATTTACCTGATGTACTGGCTGTGGCTCCATTCTATCTGGAATGGGCGGGGTTAGGTGAAGGCCTGGGCAACTTCCTGTCCTATGGCGACTTTCCACTGGTGGATGGAGCTGATCCGAATGATCCGACTCAATCCTTCTTCCCGCGCGGTATCATCCTCGGAAGAGACCTCTCCAAAGTCCTTCCGCTTGATCCGGAAAAGATCACAGAATTTGTAACCCATTCCTGGTATACATATCGCGGATGAAAAAGCTGGAATACATCCATCAGAAGGGCAAACAAATCCAAAATATACCGGACCAACACCACCTTATGAATTCCTTGATACTGAAGCCAAATACTCTTGGTTAAAATCACCCCGTTATGATCAAAAATCAATGGAGGTTGGTCCTCTGGCAAGGATGCTGATCGCCTATGTATCCGGTCATGAAAGGGTCAAATATTATGTCGATGCCGTTCTAACGAAATTGAATGTTCCGGCCACTGTGTTATTCTCAACTCTTGGGCGGGTTGCCGCCCGCTGTATCGAAACAGCGGTACTGGCAGAGCAGCTTGCGCCGTGGACCATGGAACTCGCAGCAAATATAGGATCAGGCGACTTGAAGATCCACGAGAACATACACTGGGATCCATCCACCTGGCCAAATGAAGCTATGGGTTGGGGGTCCACAGAGGCTCCCCGCGGTGGATTGGGCCATTGGATCCATATCAAGGATGGAAAGATCGCCAACTACCAGGCAATCGTGCCATCGACCTGGAATGGTTCTCCACGCGATGCACAAGGAATTCCCGGTGCATACGAAGCTGCACTCATCGGTACACCTGTGGCAGATCCAGAACAGCCAGTCGAGATACTGCGAACGATCCATTCCTTTGATCCTTGCATGGCTTGTGCAGTCCATGTACTGGATCCGGATGGGAAAGAGATCACCAGTGTGGTGGTGATGGATTAATTCATAACAAAATATGCAACGCACCCTCATCCTTGGTGTAGGAAACCTGATACTTTCAGACGACGGCGTGGGCATCCACGCCGTCCGTTTACTGCAGGAAAAAGTGAAATTTGATGAGTCTGTCCAGGTGATCGATGGTGGAACCTGCGGACTGGATCTCCTGCAATACTTGGAAGGAATCGATCGATTGATCGTGCTGGATGCAGCCAAACCGGATCATTCTCCAGGTAAGATCACCCGGATCACAGGGGAAAAAGTACCTGCCTACTTATCCATAAAAACCTCACCCCACGAGATCGGTTTACCGGAATTGTTATTTGCTGCAAAACTATCAGATATCTACCCGAAGGAGGTAGTCATCTACTGTGTCGAAGCACTATTCCCTTGAAACAGGGATCGAGCTTTCACCAATTGTTGAGAAGCAGGTTGATGCCTTGATTCAACAAGTTCAATCTGAAATAAGCTTCTAGGATATTCTTGCCTTCACTGATGGTCTGATCATGAAGGTGGATTATGACTGTAAAGAACGAATTATTTTAGAGGAATTTTTCCGTTATTTGAACAAGATGGAAACAGTGTAAAGGATAATTATTATCCTTCTCTCCGTTGGTACAATCAGGACGGACTCCGCTGTACACCTTCGTGGTAAGGTATCTTACGCAGTTAAATTCATGAATTTCTTTATTATTTGATATTGAATTGCTCATGATAATGGTTTTACATAATCATGTATAATTATTTTTATTCTTTTGAAAAATGGTTATGAATTATCACTTTGCACCCATCACCCTGGCTCCATATTTTTCTTTCTTCGCTTTCATTTCATTCGATTTTAATTCAACGGGTTAACCACATAAAGCAATCAGGATAAAGAGATCTACTCGAAGATAACAATTTCAGATAGGTAGTGAGACTTTTTAGAATCAATCCTTAAGGAGGCCTAATTGGTAGACACACCAGGAATTTCTTCAACTGAGAAGATTACCATCCGTATCAATGGCGAATGGCGGGAATTCGAGGTCGGGCGTGATCTCGATCCGTTAACTACACTTTCGGCATTTCTTCGCGAGCGTCTTGGTTACACCGGCTTGAAGGTCAGCTGTGACCAGGGTGCGTGTGGTGCCTGTACCATCATCATGGATGGGAAGGCAGTTCTCTCGTGCATGCTTTTCGCAGTGGAAGCCAATGGCCGGGAAATCCTCACCATCGAAGGTTTGCCGAAAGATGATCCGGTGATCATTGCTTTCTCTGAGCAATGTGAACCCGGACACGGTACTGCACTCCAATGTGGATATTGCACACCAGGTTTTGTCATGACAACCCGTGCACTGCTCAATGAAAACCCTAAACCGACCATGGATGAAGTGCGGGAAGCGCTTTCAGGAAATCTTTGCCGCTGCGGCTGTTATGATGGGATCGCCACGGCAGTGATGCATGCTTCTGAAAAGATCGCCTCGAGGAGCGGCCAGGTATGAACACAACTTACAAACCCCGTGTCAAACGCCGTTTCATCGGCGGCTACCAACCCCGCATAGATGGGCTTGAAAAAGCACAAGGCAAAGCACCATATGCTGACGATATAATCTCTGAACGCAACTATCCCGGACTGCTCTATGCCCGGGTTTTATGCAGTCCTTATCCCAGAGCCAGGATAGTCCGTATGGATGTTAGTAAGGCGGAGGCACTACCAGGTGTTAAAGCCATCCTGACTTATAAAGATCCCGAAGTAAAACGAATGAAACCCACCAGTGCCGGCTGGACCGATGCAGTGGATACGGTCAGTTACGAAGGGATGATGTGGAGAAAATTCCGTGACCGCATAGTGCTGGGTGATTATGCCACCTGGGCAGGTGATGAGGTGGGGGTTGCGATCGCTGCGGTAAGCGAACAGATCGCGGAACAGGCATTAAAACTCGTGGATGTCGAATGGGAGGTCCTTCCCTTTGTATTGGACCCGCTCAAGGCGCTGCAAGCGGATGCACCTGTGATCCACCCGGAGATCACTTCAACAAATGTGTTACCTCCAGATCCAGTAGGCGGCCCTGATGTCTTCCTTACTAAAGGAGACATTGAGCGAGGATTTTCCGAAGCGGATGTTGTCCTCGAGATGGATACCAGTCATCATAACCCGACACAGGGATCACTGGATCCCTGGTGCTGTATGGCAGAGTGGGAAGGTGACCGGCTGAAAATTGTTTCCAATTCATACGCCGCCGATCAAACCCGGATGCACGTCAGTCAGATGCTGGAGATGCCTATTCACAAAGTGCGGGTCATCAGTAAATATGTAGGCGGGCAATTTGGTCGTGGCGATACCGGTGATCAACCATTTTTCCTTTTCACCGCTCTCCTGGCAAAGAAAGCCGGCCAACCGGTCAAATTCAAACACTCCAGGCGGGACAGCTTTCACGATACCCGGCAGCCTGCGCTCTACCATTGTAAGGTTGGCGCAAAGAACGACGGAACGATCACCACTCTCCATTTCAAGTCCATCGGTGATATTGGCGCCCACGCAGACCATTCTGTATTTGCTTTGAAGTTTGCACCGGCTGAGATCTCTGAGGCTGCTCTGGCACCGATCCACAACATCAAGATGGAATCGTATGCTGTCTATACTGACCGCATCCCCGGCTGCATGATGCGCGGAGTGGGAAATTCCCAGTTCAATTTCATTTTTGGGCGAATGATCGATGCGTTGGCTGAACGATTGGGAATGGATCCCATCACATTGGCGATCCAGAATTTCGGGCATGAATGGGGCAGCTGCCCCGATCCAAGCCTTGAAGGCTGTCCTCGAAACAGGGGCACAACGAATTGGCTGGTCAGAAAAACGGCATAAACCGGGTGAAGGACCATTGATCGATGGCGATAAACGCCGGGGAGTTGGTTTTTCACTGCATCCCGGTTGGCATGCTGAGTGGCAGGAAGAGCGGCGTGGGCAAGTTCAGGCAAAGATCACGCTCTACCCGGATGGCACAGTTACTTTGGATGCGCCAACAGTCGAGACTGGTACCGGATCAAACACCTGTAATGTACTCGGCTGTGCTGAAGCGCTGAACTTTCTGGGGGTGAAACCTGAAGATATCGGTTGGGTCTCAACTGTGGATACCGATAGCGGTATGCGTGATTGTGTGCAGACCGACAGCGCCGTCTCGTTTTTACAATCTGAAGTACTTGTTGTAGCAGCCCAGGAGTTAAAGAAAAGATACTTAACCTGGCGGCACCTGTCCTGGACGTACCGGTTGATCAACTGGTAATTACAAACGGTCAAATCAGCGGTGCTGGAAAAAGTATCGGATACAAAGAACTGTTATGGAAGGGTGATCTAGTACCATTATCGGTAATGGTAAGCCGTCGTCCTGACAAACAGAGAACCGGCGTGCCATATATTGCCAGTTTTGCAGAGGTGGAAGTGGATACCGGCACCGGTCGGACCCAGGTCCTCAAGTTGATCATTGTCAACGATTGTGGAACTGTCATGTATGCATCTGGTGCTGAAGCGCAGCAGATCGGTGGCCAGGTCATGGCGGTTGGAGAGGCACTGACCGAAGAGATCATCTACGATCCCGTACATGGGGTGCCGTTGAACTTCAACCTTATCGATTATAAGATGCCAACCATCCTGGATATGCCCCAGATCGAGCCGGTATTGCTTGAAGTATGGCGAGGCGCAGGTGAATATGGTGCATGCGGAATAGGTGAGGGAACCTTAACCTGCACTCCGCGGGCGATAGCAAATGCGGTATACAATGCCATCGGTACACGGGTTGATGAAATCCCGATCACTCCGGAAAAAGTTCTCCGGGCTTTAGGGAAAATATAAGGAGATATCATGACACAACAACCTATGAAATATATCTCCGCAGATAATCTACAGATGGCTGAGTCCTTGCTAAAGGAACATAAAGGACGATCAGCAGTGGTCGCTGGTGGCACAGATCAAATGGGATTGCTCAAAGATGCCGTTCATTCCGATCCACCACAGGTACTCATCGGGCTTAAACCTGTGAAAGATTTTAGTTATGTGAAAACTGAAGCAGATGGAGTGAGGATCGGTGCCCTTACCACGCTCAATGATATTGCCAAAGATCCTACGATTCAGAAAACCTATCCCCTGCTAGCCCAGGCTGCTGCCAGTGTGGCTTCCCCCAGATCCGGAATGTGGCTACTATTGCCGGCAATCTTTGCCAGGAACCACGCTGCTGGTATTACCGTAATCCCGATAATAACTTCGACTGCCTGCGCAAGGGTGGTAAATGGTGCGATGCTTTATTCGCTGAGAATCGCTACCATTCCATCTTCGGTGGTATGTGCGTAAGTGCTGCCCCATGCAACACTGGCTGCCCCATCCACAATGACATACCCAGCCTATATGGCAAAAATCCGTGAAGGCAAGATCGAAGAAGCAGTGGAAATTTTATTGCGCACCAATCCGCTGGCTGCGATCACAGGTCGGATCTGCTCGCATTATTGCGAAGAAGCCTGCAACCGGTTCGATTACGATGAACCAGTTTCGATCCGAAATGTGGAGCGTTATCTGGGCGATTATGCATTGGAGCATTGTGCTGCATTCTACCCGGCACCCAAAGTCGAATCGGGGAAGAAGGTAGCAATAGTGGGATCCGGGCCAACCGGATTGACCACAGCTTATTTCCTCAGGAAACAAGGCCATGCTGTGACGGTATTATGAACAAATGCCGGTTGCGGGTGGGATGCTCAAATACAGTATCCCTGAGTATCGCCTACCGAAGGCAGTTGTTCAGGCACAGGTGGATGCCCTCAAGGGAATGGGAATCCAATTTGAACTGGGCAAAGGTATTGGAATGAATGGCCTCACGTTGGAGGACCTTAAAAAGAAATACCAGGGAGTGTTTCTCGCGACCGGCCTTTGGAACGGGAAGAAATTACGGCTGGAAAAAAGTGAACTGCTAGACTCCGGCCTGGAATTCCTGATCGATGTTCAGACGGGAAAATCCAAACCACTGGGAAAACGGATCTTGGTGATAGGTGGTGGAAGTGTCGCAGTTGATGTGGCTTTGACCGCACATCGGTTGGGTGCAAAACAGGTGACGATGGCCTGCCTGGAAACCCTGGAGACGATGCCCGCCATTCCCGAGGATATTGTTCAGGCACAGCAGGAAGGAATCGCGATACTTCCATCCTGGGGTCCGCAGCAGGTTCTTGAGCAGTGAAGGAAAACTGGCCGGGATGGAATTGGTCCGCTGCACTTCCGTTTTCGATAAGGATGGACGATTTGCACCAGCTTTTGACATGGATCAAAAAACCACTGTTGAGGTGGACCAGGTGCTGGTGGCTATTGGCCAGTCTGCTGATATTTCTTATGTTGGGTCATCCCTCAAGACTGAACGGGGAATGGTCTTCACCGAAAAGGGATCGACAGCAACCAGCATGGACGGAATATTTGCTGGTGGCGATGTCACCGGCAGGTCAGCTACTGTGGTGCATGGCATGGCATCCGGGAAAGAAGCCGCGATGGCCATCGATGCTTACTTAGCCGGCCAGGAAGTGGCTAAGGGTCCAACCCCGACAGGACTGGTTCCACTGGTCATCAATAAAGCAGCTCTCGCCACCAGTGAAAGAGTAATCACACCTGAAGTAGAAATAGCCGAGCGGAATCTGCTGACGGAAGACTTTAAAAGTTTGACAAAGGAAGCGGTGGATGCGGAAGCATTCCGCTGCGCAAACTGCGGCTGCGTGGCGGTCAATTGTTCTGACGTTGCAACAGCCTTGATCGCATTGGATGCACAGGTATTTACAACACAGCGAACCCTGGCTGCCGAACAACTTTTTGCAGCTCAGCGAAAACAGCACAACAGTACTGGCAGACGATGAGTTGATCAAGGAGATATGGATTCCAACTCCTTCACCAGAAAGCCGGCAGAGTTACCTTAAATTCCGGATTCGTAACTCCATTGACTTCCCCATTGTCAGTGTCGCGTTTAAATCGACAATGCGGGATGGCCGTTTCCATGACTCCCGGGTGGTCTTGGGGGCTGTCAGCCCTATACCGATCAGAGCACGGCTTGTTGAAGACCTATTGGAGGGCAAAGCGCCAGGAGAGATGCTGGCGAATGAAGCTGCCAATCTGGCAGTCAGCAATGCCCAACCACTTGCCAGGAATAAGGCACAGATTGAGGTATTAAAAGCTTTGATCAATAAAACCATTCGGAAAAGCTAAATAATCACATAGTTTAGCTGCGACGTTAAACCTTAACCGGGGAAGTGAATTATTTTCACTTCCCCGGTTTTCTAAATTATCACTTCTAACTAACTCAAAGTGCTGAGCTGTTGTTTCAACTTTGCAGCGGTATCATGGAAAGCAGCCAGCTTCTGTTTTTCTTTTTCGACTACCGGGGCGGGTGCGCGTTCAGCAAACGAGCTGCCTAATAGGGTTTGTAATCGTTCGATTTGTCCCAGTGCTTCCTTAAGCTCCAACTCAAGACGCTGCCGCTCTTCCTCTTTATTGATCACTTCTTCCAGGGTAAGGAAGATCTCAACTCCGGATACGACCATACCAGGTTGATTTTCTGACTTTTCTGAATGGGTCACGATGGATATTTTTTCTTTATCCAGGTGCGCTAGGGCGGCGATGGTTCCTGCCTGTTGCGAAAGGATCGAAGTCTTCTCCCCGGCAGTGATCAAAGCTTCAAGCTTGGTTCCGGGCTTGACGTTCTTCTCGGTGCGGAAGTTGCGGATTGCCCTGACAATATCCATAACCAGGATGAAATTCTGTAATAAACCTTCTTCATCACCTGATTCAGGAGTGGATTCTGGCCATTCAGAGATCATCAATGCATCCCTCCAACCGGATTTCGGGGCAAAGTTGGCTGGATGGTTTTTGCAGGTTGTTTTCAAATTACCCCAGAGTTCTTCAGTGATGAATGGCACAAAGGGATGCAGCAGTCGGAGAGAGGTATCCAGGATTGTCATTAGTGTCTGAGCGGTATAATATGCCCGGTCCCCACCTTGCGCCATCTGTAATTTGGCAATCTCCAAATACCAGTCGGCAAACTCACTCCAGAAGAATTCATAGATCTGACGACCGGCTTCTCCATATTGATGTACATCAAACAACCTGTTTACATCCCGCACCAATTGGTGGTGCCGGGTCTGGATCCATTGATCCGCCAGAGTCCATTGAGCAGGTGCGTTTGCTTTCTCAGGTCCATTGGGTAAGGTGCTGATCACAAAACGTCCCACATTCCAGATCTTATTGATAAAGTTTCGGTTGGCTTCCACCTTTTTAGCGCTAAGGCTCATATCGTTTCCGGGGGCAGAACCAACCAGCAAAGTAAATCGCAGCGCATCTGTACCCATCTCATCCATAATTCCCAGAGGGTCGATGACATTGCCTTTGGTCTTGCTCATCTTAACCCCGTGTTCATCGCGGATGATGCCATGCAGGTACACTGTGTGGAAGGGAGGCTTGCCGGTAAATTCTATTCCATCCATGATCATGCGCGCGACCCAGAAGAACAGGATATCATAGCCTGTTTCAAGGATGGACGTTGGATAGAAATATTTGTAATCGGGTGTCTCTTCCGGCCAACCCAGGGTTGAAAATGGCCATAAACCAGAGGAGAACCATGTATCCAAAACATCCGGGTCCTGTTCCAGTTTGGAACCATGGCATTTGGTGCATTCTGTCGGGTCAACCCGGCTGACAACCATTTCACCACAATCCTGGCAATACCACACCGGGATCCTGTGACCCCACCAGAGCTGCCGGCTGATGCACCAATCCTGAATGTTTTCCAGCCAGTTGTAGTAGACCTTGGTAAATCTTTCGGGAACGATGGTGATGCTTCCATTTCGCACCGCTTCGATACCGGCTTCAGCCATGGGTTTGATCTTTACGAACCACTGAGTGGAGATCATCGGTTCAACGATTTCACCGCCACGCTGTGTTCTTGGCACGTTCAAGGTGTAAGGTTGTTCCTTGATCACCAGGCCGGCAAGGGTCATATCTGCCCAGATCTTCTTTCGGCAGGCGAATCGGTCCATCCCTTCATACGGTCCGCCAGTACTGGTCACATGGGCACTCTCATCCAGCATGGACAGGACTGGCAGGTTAAACCTTTGACCGATGGCATAATCATTCGGATCATGCCCGGGGGTGATCTTTAAAGCACCTGTACCGAATTCCCGGTCCACATATTCGTCAGCGATCACAGGCACCTCACGGCCTAAAATGGGGACGATCACTTTGCGGCCAATGAATTGCATATAGCGTGGATCGTGCGGGTGGACTGCCACAGCGGTATCCGCAAGTATTGTCTCCGGGCGGGTGGTTGCCACAGGTATATAGTCTCCGCTGTCATCAGCAAGCATATATTTGAAGAAATACAGGATACCCGGTTCTTCTGAATACTCTACTTCCAGGTCTGAAACGGCTGTCTTTAATCCGGGTGACCAGTTGATCATGCGTGGGCCGCGATAGATCAATCCCTTATCATACAGGCGGACAAATGCCTCGCGCACTGCTTTGGATAATCCTTCATCCAGTGTGAAGCGCGTGCGGTCCCAATCACAGGAGGCACCCATGCGCTTGATCTGATTGTAAATAATTCCGCCGTATTTTTCTTTCCATGCCCAGGTGCGTTTCACGAATTCTTCCCGGCCAATTTCCTCGCGGGTCTTCTCTTCGGTCCGCAGGATATCTTTTTCCACCTGAAGTTGGGTGGCAATTCCAGCATGATCGCTGCCCGGGAATCCAGAGAGTTGGTTCTCCCAGCATGCGATGATAGCGGATCATCAGGTCTTCCATGGAAACGAAAAGGGGATGGCCCAGGTGCAGTTCACCGGTAACATTGGGCGGTGGAATGGCGATGACAAATGGTTTTTTCGTCGGGTCATGGTTGGGTTTATTCGGATCGTTGGTTGGTTTAAAGTAACCCTGTTTCTCCCACCAATCGTACAACCGCTGTTCGGTGGATTTGAAATCGTAAGCCTTTGCCATTTCAATGTCTGCCATATATCCTCCAATAAATAAAAAAAACCTTCAGTCCGTGAGGACGAAAGGTTGATTCTTCCGCGGTACCACCTCGATTCGCCCGAAAGGGCGCTCTCAGGTGCGCAATAACGGGCGCTGCCGTGCCGGTCTACTTTTTCCATTTCTTCGGCAATACAACCAGGTCGACTTTCAGAACATATTACGGTGGGAGCTTTCAGCCAGGGCTGCCCTTCTCTATCAGCTTTTTTGTTCTTACTCCTCCTGGAGGAATAAAATCATTATAGCATAATTTGCTAGTAGCAGCAGTAGGTTGGGTAGAAGGCGCCAGCCTGAAACCCAACAACCTTCTACTTCCTCTCCGCCAGAGCCTCTTCGATATCATTCACCCGGTGGTATTTGATGTGACCGGCGAGGTCGTTAGGCCATTCGAGACGGCGGTCTTTGCCGGTGAACCAGTCATCGGGGGCGGCGCGCAGTGCGGTTATCACATTCTCGTGTAGCTGACGGTGCCAGGTGAGGACTTCCTGGGAGGAGCGGTCGTGCCAGCGCAGGTAGATGAGGCGATTGCCATCTGTCCAGTTGAGACCTCGCTCTTCGGATGGGCGCCACCCGCGACGGATGGAGCGGATCACATCAGCTTTCCAATGGGTGATATGAGCCAGGGCATCCTTCACCGTCCAGGGGTCTTTTGCTCTGGGCGTGGGAGAAGGCGCTTCCAGTCAGCCTCGCTGAGGTTGGTGACGAGCTGGTCCAGGAGGTTGAACTCCTGGATGGTACGCAGAATAACATCATCACGGGTGTGACGCATGGGGTTGGTTGCCTCCTGAACATTTTATTAGTTGTAGGTTGGGTAGAGGGCATTAGCCCGAAACCCAACATTCAGCATTTGCGATGGTATTAGGGTCGACACAAAGGTCGAATCCTACCAGGTGTTTCATTATTGCCGGGATGATTTGAGTTGTAGGTGAGGTAGGCGGTGCCAGCCTGAAGCCCAACATTCTTGATATTGTCGGATTTCGCTTCGCTAAATACGACCTACTTCTGGTTTCACTTCAAACACCTTCCAAAACTACCATATTTGTTCTGGTGGAAAGCTGGCGCATTTCTTTTGGATGGGCATATTCCGGTGAATTAAACCAGGAATTTGCCTGTTCAAGTGATTGAAATTCGAGAATCACCAGGCGATTTGGAGTCCATTCCCCTTCCAGAACTTCAGTTTTCCCACCGCGTGCCAGGTACTTTCCACCATAAGCTGCAACAGTGGCTGGGGCCAATAGCTTATACTCATCATATTTTTTCTGATCTTGAACAAGGATGTCCACAATTACATACGCTGCCATGAAGATACCTCCATATACTACATTGATCGTAATTGTATAAATGATGTGGTTATCTCTCCATCGAGACAACCTGATCTTCCCATCTGTGCCAACCGGAGAATTTTTCATCCACTACTTTTTTACCCTCGCCTGGACATTGCAGTCTGGCCAGTTCAAGATCCGCATCCACCATGATGCGGACCAACTCATGGAACTTTACTTTGGGCTCCCAATCCAGCCTTTGCTTTGAGCGGGTCGGGTCTGCCATAAGAAAATCAACTTCAGTTGGTCGATAATATCGGGGATCGATCTCTACATATTTGTGCCAATCCATATCTGCATAACCAAACGATTCGTCCAGAAATTCCCGGATACTATGGGATTCTCCTGTACCGATGACATAATCATCCGCTTTTTCCTGTTGTAATATCTTCCATTGCACTTCGATAAATTCAGGTGTATATCCCCAATCACGCTTGGAATCCAGGTTGCCCAGGTAAAGTTTTTGCTGTTTTCCAGCTTTTATGGCCGCCAGAGCATGTGTGATCTTCCGGGTCACAAATGTTTCTCCGCGGCGGGGAGATTCATGGTTAAATAAAATCCCATTGGATGCGAAAAGGTTATAACCTTCGCGATAATTACGGGTGACCCAGTAGGCGTACACTTTTGCGGCAGCATATGGGCTGCGTGGTTCAAAAGGAGTATCTTCGGTTTGGGGAGGTTTTGCTCCGCCGAACATTTCACTTGAAGAGGCCTGGTAAAATCGGGTTTTGATCTTGCTTTTTCGTATCGCTTCAAGGATACGGATCGTCCCCAACCCGGTGACATCCCCCGTATACTCAGGCATGTCAAAGGAGACACGCACATGAGATTGTGCTGCCAGGTGATAGACTTCCTCCGGCTGGATGTTATAGATCACATCCACCAGGGAATCCGGTGAAGTGACATCGCCATAATGCAGATGAAGGTGAACTTTCCTTCCATTATTGTGAGGATCGCTGTAGATATGATCAATTCTGCGGGTATTGAAAGAACTGGCCCGCCTGATCAATCCATGCACCTCGTATCCTTTATCCAGCAGGAATTCAGCCAGGTATGAACCATCTTGTCCAGTGATTCCTGTAATGAGTGCCTTTTTCATAACTAATCTCCTATCCCACGTTATTACTCAATTATGAGAAAATATTTGAATCAGAATATTTTATTTTTCTATAAACAATCTGCCTGAATTATAAACCACCTTTACGATTGGGAAACGGAATGGGTTTCAAGATCGATTCAAGCAAGACCTTACCAATCATCTGGGATGGATTGCCTGGTACGTTTGACTTCTCCCCTGCGTTTTTTTTCATCCACCCTGACCATGCTCGAAGTGATGGTCGGCCTGGTTTTTATCCGATTTTTTGGTTTTTCGGCGGATTTTAAGATGAGGGTAATTAATCGATTGATCGCATCCTGCCGATTTTGGTCCTGGGTTCGATAGCGTTTGGCCTCAATGATCAATATACCGTTTCCGGTAATTCTGTTTTTTGCCAGTTTTACCAAGCGTTGTTTGACTTCAGGACCCAGTGAACTGGAATTCATAACATCATACCTAAGCTGGACTGAGGATGCTACTTTATTAACATTCTGTCCACCCGGGCCAGAGGCGCGGATAAATTCAAATTGGATATCTCTTTCATCTATTTGGATCGACCCTGTTACTGTGATCATGTAATGATTATATCAATACAAATGAATCGTTTCACCAATGATTACTGTACTGGGAGCAGTGCAGGCGATTTCTTTGATATGTGGAGTACATCAGTGAACCCTTTTGGCGTTTGCCTCAACTTTTGCAATAATATAAATTATGGCTGAATAATCAGCTATATTTAATGTATACTTGATAGAATCATCAATAAGATATGAGAAAAGAGGATTTTTGAAAAGAAGAAGTTCATTTTCTGCGTTAAGGTGGATATCAGTTTTTTTCATTTTCAGCGCAGTAATACTTACAACCACCCAATTGATCAGTTTTAGCCGGATCCGGTCCAACTTTCCACCCGGGTTGACTATTGCGGGTGTTTCTGTTGGTGGATTGGGTAGGCAGATCGCGGCTCAACGTTTATTAGTCGCTTTTTCATACCCGGTGGAACTTCGTTACAATGAAGCAGTCATTCAGATAAAACCAAATATCGCAGGTTTCGAGCTTGATCTCGAAGGAATGCTCACCGCGGGAGATCTTCAACGCACAAATCAACCATTCTGGATCGGATTTTGGGATTATTTATGGGGCCAGCCTTTACCCACAACAGAAATACCCTTGAAGGCGGATTTTGTTGAGGACAGACTGCGGACGTACCTTCAATCTGAGATCGCAACACGTTATGATCAACCGCCTACACCTCCACAACCCATTCCAGGGAGCACAGGATTTCTGCCGGGAAAACCCGGAAGTGTACTTAATATCGACCGGGCAGTTCAACTCATCGAGGGAGCTTTACGTTCACCTACAAATAGAGTGGTCAATCTTTCATTCGACAACACTGCTGCTCCACGCCCTTCATTGAAGAACCTGGAGATCTTATTACAGCAGATCATTGCGGTTAATAAATTTGACGGAATAGTAGATATCTATCTGAATGATCTGCAATCCAATGAAACCATCCACTTTGGTTACCAGAACGGTAGCACACTACCAGTAGATACTGATATCGCCTTCTCTGCTGAAAGCACAATCAAAATTCCGATCATGGTAGCGATCATGAAACGGGTGGATGAACCTGCACCTCAAAATATCCTGGATCAGATCGGATTAATGATCGAACAATCAGGGAATGACCCGGCTGATACCCTTATGGAAGCGGTAATGTCAGAAGGTGTCGCTCCTCTTGAAGTCACCCAGGATATGCAGATGTTGGGATTGCAAAATACCTTCCTGGGCGCTTATATGGCCAAACCTATTTTCCTGCAGCGGATCCAGACTCCAGCCAACCAGCGGACAGATATCAACACCGATCCTGATCCATTCAGCCAGACGACGCCTTCAGATATTGGGACTCTGTTAGGTGATATTTATATGTGTGCAGAAAGTGGGGGCGGAGCATTAGTTGCGGCGTTCCCGGGAGAGATCAGCCAGGCTGAATGCCAGCAAATGATCGAATTTTTAGCAAATAACAAAACGGTTGCCATATTATTGCAAGCCGGACTGCCGGAGGGAATGAAGGTTGCCCATAAGCATGCCTATGCAACAGAATCAGATGGATTGATCCATACCATGGGAGATTCGGGGATAATCTATACACCTGGTGGCAATTACATAGTCTCCATCTTTTTACACGATCCGGTGCAGGTTGTATGGGACCCATCCAATAAGATGGTGGCAGAACTCTCACAGGCAATTTACAATTATTTTAATGTGAAATAATTGAAAGCAAATAATAGACATTGAGCCTTTCGAAGCCCCTTTTTCAATTTCTATCATTCTTCTGGCCGATGGCACGGTGGATGAATCCGGTCTTGCGTCGAAAACCATTTGACCGGATATTTGCCCCAGCTTTTTCCGGCAAGTACAATCATGCAGTAATTCTACCCATTCAGCAGGATATCCCAATACCTGCAAATTCCATCCTTCCGCGGCAATTATTGGAGACCCTGGTGGAGAAATCATCCACCCGTGTGGTGATGAATTCATGTCTTTGCCGGACAGTTGAAGGGTGTGACGAATATCCATTGGATCTTGGTTGTCTATTCCTGGGTGAGGGAGCCGAACAGATCCACTCCAGCATGGCTCATAATGTTACTCGAGAAGAAGCACTTGCCCATATCAATAGGGGGATGGCATTGTCGCTATCACCCACGATCATCCATTCCTGGTTCGATGCTGCCATACTGGGTATTGACTATCGAAAAATGCTCGGGATCTGTTTTTGCTGCCCGTGTTGCTGCACGCTGCAAAGATCGGTAACTCTTGGCCCGGATACGTTTCAGGACAGTGTAAAACCTATTCCCGGAATAAAAGTGGAGATCACTTCGGAATGCATCGGCTGTGGCACCTGCCTGGAAACCTGTGCATTTCAAGCCATAGAAATGCATTCTCCGGCAGCGATCATTACAAGCCGGTGTAAAGCCTGCGGTAGATGTGTCGAAATTTGTCCCCAGCAGGCAATCCGGATGGAGATCGAGACCAATTCATTGGATATTCAGCATTTATTGACGAGCATCCAGAGTCGGGCTCAGATCAACTGATCTCTTCATCCAATATATATGCGCATAGATAGTCTGCTAATCAATCCCTGAATTGTAACCGCTGTTGGTTTATGAACAAGTGGAATGCAGGCTTAATATCGGGTATAATCACGAATATTGCCCTCGTAGCTCAATGGATAGAGTACCTGACTTCGAATCAGTTGGTTGCGCGTTCGACCCGCGCCGGGGGCACCAAATATGGTGCTTTTTTCTAGTGATACCCCCAGATATGGGGGTATTTTTATTTCTTTAGAAATCCCGTGTGCAATTTTGTGTAATTTAGGACTTCTGTAACATACCTCATTTGGAAATGGTTTGCAATTTGCTACTAGCTTTTTCTGGCAGCTCGATCTTTGTTGGGATGACTAATAATTCCATTACCCTGGCAACTTCATCCATCAATTCATTGTAGACATGACCATAAATATCTAGGGTAACACTTGGTTTGGAGTGTCCAAGCAGCTTTGAAACCGCCAGGATCCCTTGTCCATTATTTAGTAAAAGGGAAGCTGTTGTATGCCTAAAATCATGGAACCTGATTCTGGATTAACGCGGCTTAAAGGATATGCTCCATCACCTGGCTTCATCTCTTGCCACGTATTCGTGTGGAAGTCATACGACCACATACTCACGTCATCCGGGTAAACCGAGGAACTATCCCACACGAGCACCCGGTCGGCTGTGGCATCATAAGCCATGGCATGGTAGTTCCGGCTGGGAGGGCTGGTACTTGGTTTCATCTCCGTCCAGGTATCTGAGTTGAAGTCGTAGGCCCAGGTGTCGTTGAGGTAAGTCCTGGTCGCGTCATAACCGCCAAAGAGAATGATCCGGTCCAACTCTGCATCGTAAGCCAGGAGACCGCCAGGATGTTTGCTTAGCCCTTTTGCCATCTCCTTCCAGGTATTCGTGTTGTAGTCATAGGCCCATGTGTCTCCCAATCCCCAGGCTTTAAAGTCAGTCCCAAAAGCCCCCCGAAGATAATAACTCGGTCTGATTCAGCGTCGTAGGCTAATTCAGCAGCAGCCCTCCTTATAGACCCTGAAACCGGCTTCATCTCGGTCCATTTGTTGGCCGCCACATAATAGGCCCAGGTCTCGCCATTGAAGGAGTCCTCTACTGTATAGTTCCCAGTCTGGCCGCCAAACAAGATGCCCCGGTCTGACTCTACATCGTAAGCCATCGAGGTATAACCCCGAGAGGTGGTGTTCAGGGGTTCCGTGGATTTGGCACATGCGGCTAAAAGCAGCGCGACCACCAGGGTCAAGCAAGCAATTTGCGATGCCAGTTTTTTGTTATACATAGAACACTCCTTCTCCAAAATTTTAATTTTCGGATAGGTACTTAGTCTTCCGATATACATAAACAGTCAGGTTATGCGATTGCAGTGGATTTATGTTGTTTTGTTACAACCATCCCCCGATGTTTCTGTTGTCTATACAATAGCAAATTCATAGTAGCACTAATCATTCCCACATTCAAAATAAACAGTTTGATTTGTAGGTTGATGGCGCAAGAAACTGAATAATTACCCGTGCAGTTCAGTATCAAGGCAGATTTGAAAATACTCGAATTTGGTCTTATGTGGAAAATAGTACTATTAGCATGTAGAACCTAATTTTAAGTTTATACACTCGGAAATCTAATGGAACCCCAAGGGATAATCCGAATATTGATTTAAAAGTTCAGGCCGCTTCGTCGGATAGCGAAATGACTAATTTTTGTGTGCCTAATGACCAAGATAATCTGCGTAAAAACTAATAAAAAAGAGAAGTTAAATCATAACAGCCTTGATTCCACGGACAAGCTCATCTTTTTCCAGTCCCACACGAATGGTCCTTTCAATGGCTTCGTAACTGATCACTTTAAATCCTGTGGGATTGCATAAGCCGTCCATTTCGAGTATGATCTCGAGACGGCGGCGAAGTGAATGGTGAATATCATAAGGGTCTGAATATTTTTCTTTCGGACCTGCAAACCAAGCTATGTGGCAGCAATAACTGCGCGAACAATCACTATCTTTTTCCCAGATGCCCTGTCGGTGAGCAGCAATGAACAAATCCAATACCTCATTCACCATCGAGTCATATTTGCTGTAAATTGCGTCACGTGTCGCCATTCTCAACTGGTTTTCATCGGCTGTTTCAGCTAATTCTGCCTCTGGTTTGATCATTACATCTTCAAATATGTTTTTCATGTCCATTCTCCTTTTAGATTAGCCAACACGAGTTCTACTTCATGTCCGTTCAATTTTCCAATAATTCAACTTGATACTCCAAGTTGTTTTAGGAGGGAGGGTGCTTCAAAATAGACGCGACCGCGCTTAAATTGGTCATTTTCTATATCATACACAACGCAGAGTGGTACATGCACCTCTAAGCCCGTAGCTGGAATGCCATTGAATTCAACAACATGTTTCCCGACAAAATCGCCTTCTAACATCGCATTGTTTTCTCCGAATAGTAGCACTCTCGTGGTTGAAGCAGCATCAAAGGCAATATGGTAGAGATAGTTGAACATTCCTTGTACGCCTTCACGCCCTTTGCTTTCTTCCCCTGTCGCCATAACGGTAAAGACGACATCCTCTGACATCATACTGACGTCGCCATGTTCCGCATTGAAGAAGCGCATCATAACCTTTTGTGTACTTTCAATGGACATAGTAAACCACCAAAGTGAACTAAATCAACTATTGGCAAAATCCAAACGGTCAGGTTATGCGATTGTGATGGAGATTGAATGATTTGAGTTTCTACCGACCCCTGATGTTCCTGTTGTCTTTACAACAGCAAATTCATAGTAGCACTAATTTTCCCCGCATTCAATATAAACAGTTTGGCTTGAAGGAGGATGGCTCAAATAACTGAATAGATGCCCGTGAAGTCCAAACTCAAGGCAAATCGGAAATAACCAAGATATAGTTGTATCCTATGTATGAGTTTGTTAGATAGCAGGGAAGCTACCAAGGTATAAACCCAAAAGTACCAATTCACTCAATCCGTATACACTTATTAATTGATTATATTCATTGAGATTAAAACACGATATTGATTTATCGAAGAAGTATACTTGTGAAACACTACCCGGTTATGATATAAAGCAATGGCATAACCGAAAACATTGATAAAAAAATTTATAATCCTGATTATTTCAAATTTTTATGAGAATTAATCATTTTATTAATTGAGACAACAGAGGAGCATCCTGAATGACTGATCTGCATATTGATTTAACAATAAACGAAAAGAAGTATCAAATCCCATTGACTCGGGTGCACACAATAGTCTTAGGTTCAGGAGCTGCCGGTTTAAATGCAGCAGCACAACTCTATCTCAATGGAATAAAAGATTTGATGATCCTCACAGAAGGATTATCAATGGGTACATCAATAAACACTGGGAGTGATAAACAGACATATTACAAACTTTCCCTTTGTGGAGGTGAAGCGGATTCTCCAAGGGATATGGCAGAGACATATTTTGCGAATGGATCGATGCATGGTGATCTTGCCTTAATTGAATCAAGCCTTTCTGTACGAAGTTTTATAAATTTGGTCAACCTGGGAGTTCCGTTTCCACGAGACGAATATGGGCAATTTGTCGGTTATAAGACCGACCATGATCCTCGCCAAAGGGCTACTTCAATAGGACCGTATACTTCCAAAGAAATGTGTATAAAACTGATCGACCAGGTGAAAAGCCTGGGAATTGAGATCCGCGAAGACCGAAATGCAGTCGAATTGATCACTTTGGGTGGAGACTGACCCGCGGGTATGTGGTCTGATAACAGTGGATAAAAGTGGGAATTTTGAAGCCTATATCTGTGAGAACCTGGTGTTTGCAGTAGGTGGTCCGGGAGGTTTGTATAAGACAAGTGTTTATCCGTCGATTCATTCAGGTGCAATTGGATTGGGTTTATTGGCTGGAGCCTGCGCAGCTAATCTGCCAGAATCACAATACGGTCTGGCTTCTACTAAATTTCGCTGGAATGTATCTGGAACATACATGC
Source organism: uncultured Chloroflexia bacterium (assembly GCA_963709535.1). Taxonomy (GTDB): domain Bacteria; phylum Chloroflexota; class Anaerolineae; order Anaerolineales; family Anaerolineaceae; genus PNON01. The sequence continues at coordinate 51,229 of CAVPWY010000003.1, forward strand.
AAGTCATCCCAAGAGTGATCAGCTGTGGACGCAGATGGCATATCAGATGTAAAAGAATTTTTACCGCCTTTTTTTAGATCTGCCCGTGAGATGAATGGGATGATATTCCTTAAAGGATATCAATGGCCATTTGATGCTCGCAAACCAATTGGTGGATCTTCAATTATTGATATATTGGTGTATATCGAAACCATTGTTAATGGCCGGCGTGTTTTTCTCGATTTTCGGGCAAATCCAAGTGATTTTTCCCTGACAGAATTGCCTGAAGAAGCGCGCAGCTATTTGGAAAGGTCAGGAGCCAACCAAAACACCCCAATAGAACGCCTCCAGCACATGAATCCGGGAGCTGTAGAACTTTATAAAAAACATCATATCGATCTATTTCAGGAACCGCTGGAGGTAGCAGTATGTGCTCAGCACAATAATGGCGGTCTGGCTGGTAATATTTGGTACGAATCCACCAATTTGAAACATTTATTTCCAATTGGAGAAGTAAATGGATCCCATGGAGTTACACGTCCGGGCGGGTCAGCATTAAATGCAGGGCAAGTGGCTGGATTCCGGGCTGCGGAATATATAGCAAACAAGTACTCAGGGTGGACATTAATAGGAGGCGAAGTCGATAAAGCAGTAAAAAAGTGCACTCAACAAGTGATTGAATGGTCGGAATTATGTGAACAGGCCAGCGATAACATGGTCGGAAGAAATTCAGCAAATTCAAGACCGTATGTCACGATCAGGAGCACATATCCGCAGCTTGGAAAATCTGATTGATGAAACTCCTGCAGCATGGGATCAGTTTAGCAGGTTGGCAAAGTCGGGATGTAAAATCAAATCCCTGGATCAACTTAAATTTGCATTTCGCGCGAGGCAATTGGCTTTTGCACAGGCTGTTTACTTGGATGCCATCAAATTCTCATTGGAAAATGGTGTGGGAAGTCGAGGTTCATCAATTGTGCTTGATGTAAATGGGAATCAAGTGCACGAGTTATTGGATAGCAGTTGGAAGATCACCTCAGAAGATGTGGCTTTTCGATCGAAAGTCCTTGAGACTTATTTATACAAAAGGGGAAGGAATTCAGAATCGCTGGGTTTCGTGTCGTCCAATTCCAGAAAGCGATTCCTGGTTTGAAACTACCTGGGCACGGTTTCGTAATGGGGATATTTATTCCTAATTCACAGAAAAATATAACATTCTCAGCCTGGCTTGAGCTAAAGCCAGGCTGTTTTATACTTAAAATTCGCCAAAATTCCTACTTGTAATTTTCAAAAAAACATGCGATAATATCGTATGCCATACGGCAATGTCGCATAATTGATTAAATGATAGGTTAAGGAAACGTATTTGGATACTAACTCTGGACCTACAGCCCGAAAGAAAATCGCATCCGTTCAACGTGCCTTAGATATATTAAATTTGTTCAATAATGGGCATGTAGAACTTGGTAATGCAGAGATAGCCAAGTTATTGGATCTTCCAGTTGGTACAGCCTCAGGTTTGATCTATACCCTAAAATCAAATAATTATTTAGATCAGAACCCAGTCAATCGTAAATATAGACTGGGTTTAAAATTAGCCGAGCGGGCAGCAATTCTCCTTGACCAATTAGATATTCGTAAGGTTGCCGCACCATTTCTTGAAGAATTGAGGGATTGGTGTGGTGAGAGCGTCAACCTTGCTGTAAGGGATGGAATTGAGGTTGTCTATATTGAAAGGATGTTCGGTGACCATGCCCTTGGAATAAGATCAGAATTGGGACGGCGTGGAACACTTCATAGTACAGCGCTGGGAAAAGCAATTTTTTCATTCTTACCAGCCAGCGAACAAAAATCATTACTTACCAATTATAAGTTTACTCAGGTCACCCCCTTCACTATTACTGACAAAAAAATATTCTTAAATGAACTCATACAGATCAACAAGCAGGGATATGCCCTGGATGAGCAGGAAAATGAGTTAGGCGGACGTTGTGTGGGATCACCGATATTTGACCGAACTGGGTATCCCATTGCTGCCGTGAGTGTCTCCATTCCCATTCAACGATTCCCTGATCAAGAAATTGAAAAATTCGGAAAGAAATTGATTAGTACTTCAGAAAACATTTCCCGGAATATGGGACACCAAAATAATAATTAAGATATTTCGGAGTTCCCATTTCTATAAAGTTGACTTTGTCTAATTTATCAAAAAAGGAGGTGAAATCCAAAACACGAAACGCTCTTTGTCGAAAAAGTTGTTGCCTGTCTAAAAAATAAACAATCAGACACACTGAACGAGGAGATGTAATGAAAAAAAGTTTATTCTTTCTAATTGCTGTAACAATGATCGCTGCACTCGCACTAAGTGCTTGTGGAACACCGGCTGCCCCAACTGCCGCACCAGCCGCTCCCGCCGCTCCCGCCGAGCCAGCTGCTCCCGCTGCACCAGAAGCACCGGCAGCACCTGCCGCAACTGAAGCTCCAGCAGCCGTCCCCGCAGCACCAATTAAAATTGGGTCATCGCTCCCCCTTACTGGAGAATTCTCTATCACAGGTACCAAGCACCGTGACGGTTATCAGCTTTGTGTAGACCTGATCAATGAAGCTGGTGGTCTTCTTGAAAGACCAGTTGAGTTAGTTGTTAGTGATAACCAATCTGATGTTGATACAACCCTTGCTCAAATGGAACGATTCATTAATGTAGACAAGGTTGATCTCATCTTTGGTACATTCTCCAGCAAATTGACCTTCCCTGCTTCTGCAATCACAGAACAGGCAAAAGTCTTACACCCAATCCCCTCAGCTGCTGCATTGCGTGTATATGAGCGTGGTTTCAACTATTTGGTTTATTTCCAACCGAATGCCGCCGAATACATTGGTGCATCTCCTGTAATGATGATCAAAGACTTGATCCCGGCTGACCAACAACCCGCTACTATCGCACTCGCTTGGGCAGATGATTTTTATGCTAACGCCTTGATCGCTGGCTTAAAAGGTGATAATGTCACCTTCCAAAATAACGATGGAACTGAAAAGACAGTCAGCCTTGCTCCGGGTGAGCTTTCCAAGTTAAATGCTGAAATTGTTTTTGAGCAACAATGGCCAGAAGGATTTTCTGACTGGACTACTCTTGCTGCATCTCTTAAAGCTAAGAACGCAGATTTCCTTTTTGCTCCCGTAACTTCAGCTGATGAAGCCATCAACCTGGTAAATGCTTTACAGCAGGTTGGTTATAACCCTAAAGGTCTCTTTATGAGCCAGGGTGCGCAGGCTGAGTTTGGTGAAGCACTTGGTTCAGCTGCTAATGGTATAACAATCCAGGCCTCATGGCATCCCTTAGCTAACTTCTCTGGTTTACTGAACGGCAAAGAATTTACCAACCAGATGTTCCTGGATGCCTTCAAAGCCAAATTCGGTGCTGATGGTGGTGAAGATGAAGCCATTCCATTTGCTCTTTGCCAGGGCATTGAACAGGCAGTTCGAGCCACCGGATCCACTGACAACACAGTCCTCCGTGATTGGCTTGCTGCCCGTACCGAAGCTGATCCTGTAAAAACGATCTTAGGCGATTTTTACTGGGACGAGCGTGGTCTGCCTATCAACAAAGCATTCATTATGACTCAATGGCAGGATGGTAAACTTGAGTTCGTATATCCGACTGATGCATTCCCGGGTGTCAAACCACTTGTTTATCCAAAACCTGTTTGGTAATTTTGTTCCATGACTTATATCGTGTCTGGCGAAACCGCCAGACACGATATATATATAAAATTTTGGATATCTTTCAGGTAAATTCTTTATCACGATGGTGAACAATGGCATTATTAGAGATTAATGGATTAAATAAACACTTTGGCGGAATCCAGGCTGTATCCGATTGTACATTTTCAGTGGATGAAGGACGAATTGTAAGCCTGATAGGTCCTAATGGGGCGGGGAAAACAACTGTCTTCAACCTGGTTACCGGATTGCTTTCACCTGATTCAGGGGAAATGAAATTCCTGGGGAAAAGTATTAATGGTTTGGAACCGCATACAATCACCCGAATGGGTATAAGCCGCACATTTCAGATCACTCGTGATCTTCAAGAATTAACTGTTTTAGAAAACATGGTCATACAATCCCAGGTAAAGGGATTCTTGGATATGTTTGGTTCAAGTATGTTAAAACATGAGACCGAGCATGCAATGGAGTTACTTAATTTTGTTGGTATTTCCCATCTAGCTGGTGAGAAGTCAAAGAATTTATCTTATGGTCAAAAGAAGTTGATGGAATTTGCCTCAGTATTAATGTCCGATCCTAAACTTATTATGCTTGATGAACCTGCGGGTGGAGTAAATCCCACTTTGCTTGAAAGTATTATTGATAGAATTTTGGATTTGAATAAAAAAGGAATTACATTCTTAATTGTTGAACACAATATGGACCTTGTAATGAAAATTAGTAATCCAGTCATCTGTATGGCTTATGGTACCGTATTAGCAGAAGGGTGTCCAAAGGATATTCAAAATAATTCTCAGGTAATGGAAGCTTATTTAGGAGAATAAACAATGGGAACACTGGTAATTGAAAATGTGGTAGCCGGTTACGGCAGTGGTCCAAATATTCTCAAGGGGTTATCCCTTACCGTTGAATCCTGTAAAACTTATTGCATAATTGGTCCGAACGGTGCGGGAAAGTCAACATTAATAAAAGTGATTGCCGGGTTACTCAAACCACGGGAAGGGAAAATCACATTTAAGGGTGAGGTCATAAGTGGTTTACGTGCAGACCTGGTGTTGCAACGTGGACTGAGTTATGTCCCTTCTGACCGTAGTTTGTTCCCAGAAATGACTGTAAAAGAAAACCTCCGAATGGGGGGTTATGTTCTGAGGGATTCCCGGTTGGTTGAGCAGCGGATTGAAGAAATATTCGTAATGTTCCCAATTCTACGGGAAAAAAGCTCGCAAATGGCAAGAACTCTTTCAGGTGGTCAGCAGCAGCTTTGTGCTATAGCAAGAGCGCTTGTGCTAAAACCAGAAATGATAATGTTGGACGAACCATCATTGGGGCTTTCTCCAAAAGTTGTTCAACAAATATTTTCGACAATTACTGATTTACGCAAAAATGGAATGACCATTCTGCTTGTGGAACAAAACGCCAGAAAAGGTCTTCAAATCGCTGATCAAGGAGTAGTTTTGGATCTTGGCACGAACAGCTTTGAAAGCCCTGCTTCAGAAGTTCTTAGCGACCCGCGCATACAAGAACTGTACCTCGGCAAACGTCGAATCCCGTTGGCATCAGAGGAGACTAAATGACAGAAGTTATCCAAATATTAATCCTGGGAGTGGCATTAGGGGGAGTTTACGCGTTGATGTCTTCCGGTATGACGCTGATTTTCGGAGTGATGCGTATTGTAAACCTGGCCCATTCTGCTTTTATCGTTATGTCAGCTTACCTGGCTTTTTGGTTATTTAAAACCTTTAATATTGACCCAATACTTTCGCTTGTGATTACAATGCCCGTAATGTTTCTGGTTGGCATGATATATTACCGGGTCTTATTTTCTTCAAGAGCAGAAAACCCCCGTTTTACCGATATTACCGTCTTGATCACATTTGCAACCGGTTTGGTCATAGAAGGAATTTTGGCTTTCATATTTACTGGTATTTATCGTTCGACAACACCGCAATATGCAAAAAGCTCGTTTACTTTCGGACCATTTTTTATTCCTCAAAGTCAATTATTTGCTCTTATCATTAGTATTATTCTAATCGTCGGATTATGGCTATTCTTACGTTATACCCGAATTGGAAATGCCGTTCGAGCAACGATGCAAAACCGAAATGCAGCCCAGGTCGTTGGCGTAAATGTAAGTTGGATATCAACCCTGTCATTTGGTATAGGGTTGGCAATGGCTGGAGCTGCGGGATCATTGCTTAGTTTTGTATTTACTTTTTATCCTGCCAAGCATGTTGCCTGGATTGGTATGATTATGTGCCTGGTTGTACTTGGCGGCATGGGGAGCCTAGTTGGGGCATTGGTGAGCTCATTTTTGTTGGCAACTGCAGCTGCTTTTGTAAATTTCTATTTAGGTCCAACCTGGTCGCCAATCACCTTTTACCTGGCTTTATTCTTAATTCTCCTTTTTAGGCCACAAGGTTTATTTGGTAAGAAGGTGGAGGGTTAAATGTCTGAATCATTACCAAATAATTCAAAGGATCAAATACCACCTATGGGTAAACCTAACATCAATCATGTGAAACCTTACATTATTCCAGGTGTACTAGCTCTATTGGTTGTAATTTGGAAAACTCTCTTTCATAATTTTGGCTATCTGCCCCCCCTCCCATGGATAGAAAAATGGGGAGAAGCCATGCTGATATTGGGTCTTGGTCTTTGGTTCCTATTTTTGCTTTCGCCAAATATTGCCCAATTTTCACGAGACCATAAATGGGTAAGGCCTGGTGTTCCTTTGGTCTTGTTACTTGTTTTATTAGTAATTCCATTGGTTCAGATCAAAACAGGTGGTTTAAATTATTGGCTGTATATGCTAACCCTTTGTTTCTTATATATAATTTGGTCCAGCAGTTGGAACATTATTGGAGGTTTCGCTGGATATATTTCACTTGGGCACAATGTATTTACTGCTTTAGGTGCATATATATCTGGAATGGTGTTCGTTTTCTGGAGGGTCTCACCATTTATTACCGCTCCCATTGCAGGATTGCTCGCAATGGCCGGTGGTCTGCTATTTGGGTTAATTGCTCTCAGAACGCGTGGTAGTACATTTATTATTTCCACTATTGCTTTGGTTTTACTTGTCGCAGAAACCCTCGATAATTGGGAGCTCACAGGCGGGACCAATGGTCTACCCATGCCAATGATTCCTCTAGAAGGGGTAATTGCAAAAATACCTTTTTACTATTACATGCTTGCAATAATGATATTGTGCATTTTGATGACCTATTACATAAAGCACTCAAAATTCGGACTTGGGTTACGGGCAATTTCGCAAGATGAAACCAAGGCAGAAGTAGCAGGAATTCCAACAAGGTTTTATAAGATTCTGGCATTTGGATTGAGCGGACTTTTTATTGGAATGTCAGGTGCAATATATGGTTATTCACTAACTTACCTGCGGCCATCCATCTTCTTAACTGTGGCTATTGGTACCGGTATCGTATTGAATACTATTCTTGGCGGTAAAGGTACAGTAAGCGGACCGGTTATCGGTGCTGCAATTATGTTGGCTGTAAATGAATTTGTTGTCTCAAAACTTGGTGCAACAGAGCTAAATATTGTAGTCACTGGTTTAATCCTCATCTTTGTTTTATTGTTTTTCCCGGATGGAATAGTTGGATCTCTTCGAAATAAGGGAACGTTACCTACATTTCTTGATTGGGACTAAATTATTTTTGGGATGTACGACGAGGAATTATGGATAAGAAAACGAAAGTTGCAATAATAACTGGAGCAGGCCGGGGAATCGGTCGTGGTATCTCGATCCAACTCGCACGGGCAGGGTGGACCATTGTAATTAATGATATCGGTAAACCGGAGCCGTCAGCTGAGACTCTCGAACTTGTTCGCCAGGAGGGTTCTGATGGAATGGTAATCCTGGCAAACATTACCTTATCGACGGATAGACAAAAAATCGTGGATGAGACAATAAACAAATATGGGCGAATAGACCTGCTTGTCAACAATGCCGGGTATAGGTCCACGTATTCGAATGGATATGCTCGATATTAGTGAAGAAAGCATGAATGAAGTTTTGGCAGTAAACACGATCGGTCCATATTTCTTGACCCAATCGTTTCCAAAATAATGATTGAATTAATTGAAAATAAAACAATTGAAATGGGAAAGATTGTAAATATTGGTTCCATAAGTGCTTACACAAGCAGTACTTCCCGGGCAGAATATTGCATTTCTAAGGCTGCAGTTGCTATGAATACATTACTATTTGCTGATCGGCTGGCAAATGAAGGAATCAATGTTTACGAAATTCGTCCAGGAATTATTAAAACACCGTTGACTGAAATTGTAAAAGATAAATATGATAAATTGATCTCTGATGGAATCACTCCGATCAAACGTTGGGGTCAACCTGAAGATATCGGCAAAGCCATCGTTGCCATCGCAGAAGACTACTTCCCCTTTTCTACCGGGCAAGTCATTGATGTTGATGGTGGATTTCACATTCACCGTTTATAGAGGAAAAAATGAAAAAGATATTTACCCTCGGGGAAATCATGCTTCGATTATCTCCGCCCAACCAATTAAGGTTTGGTCAGGCTAGATCGTTCGATGTAACATTTGGGGGAGGTGAATCGAATGTTGCTGTTTCGCTGGCAAATTATGGTTTGGAAACAGAACATGTCACCCGGCTGCCTTCAAACGATATTGGAGAATCTTGCCTGCAATATTTAAGACAGTATGGTGTGGGTACACGACATGTTCTGCGCGGGGGCAAACGTTTAGGGATATATTTTCTTGAGAATGGGGCAGTGATGCGTGGCAGCCAGGTAATATATGATCGGGCAGATTCCGCATTTGCAACCATATCACCGAATATGTTTGACTGGAAAGAAATATTTAAGGACGCATCTTGGTTTCACTGGACAGGAATTACTCCTGCAGTCTCTGCCGGGGCTGCAGAGGTTTGTCTCGATGCAGTTAAAACAGCAAATGAAATGGGGATCACAGTTTCTTGCGATCTGAACTTCAGGGCAAAACTTTGGAAATGGGGAAAATCTGCCACAGAAGTCATGGAAGAATTGGTTTCCTATAGTGATATTGCAATAGGAAATGAAGAAGACGCAGAAAAAGTCTTTGGCATAGCAGCACCCAAAACTGATATTACCCACGGAAATGTTTGTGCAGAAAACTTTAAGTTCGTTTGCGAAATCACTATCCAAGAAGTTCAGCAAACTCAAAACTATAGCGATAACCTTACGAAGTTCCCTGTCAGCATCCCATAATACCTGGAGCGCCATCTTATGGCACAATGGAAACACTTATACTGGTCCTGTTTACGACATTACCCATATCGTTGATCGGGTAGGAAGTGGCGATAGCTTTATGGCAGGGTTGATATATGGCCTCATAAATTTCCCAGGGGATCCTCAAAAAGCACTAAACTTTGCCATTGCTGCTTCTGCATTAAAGCATACCATTTTTGGCGATTTTAATTTGGTATCTGTGAGTGAAGTGGAAAAATTAATGAAAGGTGATGGCTCAGGTCGTGTCAGTCGATAAGGTCATCTATGATCTGGAGAAATAAATGCCTAAGTATTCTCGCTTAAAAGTCTTAACATCAATGATAGAAACCGGGATGGTACCTGTTTTTTACCATCCCGAAATCCAGGTTTCCATTGCAGTGATTGACGCTTGCGCAGCTGGTGGAGCTCATTGTTTTGAGTTTACAAATAGGGGAGACCAGGCACATGAAGTGTTCAAAGAGCTTAGCAATTATTTTAAATCCGATGATCGCGTTATCCTGGGAGCAGGATCGATTATAGATCCAGCTACAGCTGCTCTATACATTCAATTGGGGGCAAATTTTATTGTCAGCCCTGTCCTTAATCCTGAAGTAGCCCGTATTTGTAATCGTCGGAAAGTTGCCTATAGCCCTGGTTGCGGTTCAGTCTCTGAGATCTCGACTGCAGAAGAATTGGGAGTTGAGATTTGCAAGATCTTCCCTGGAGGAGCTATTGGTGGACCGAATTTTGTGAAAGATGTCCTTGGTCCATTGCCCTGGTCCCGGTTGATGCCTACCGGAGGAGTTGATACAACCGAAGAAAGTATCACAAGCTGGATTAAAGCGGGTGTTGCTTGCGTAGGAATTGGCAGCAAATTATTTCCCAAAGAGACAATCGATTCCGGAAATTACACAGAAATTACTGAAAAAGTTAAACGGGTGTTGGAATGGATTCAAAAAGCCCGATCCGGAAAAGCTCCAATTTCATGAAAAGGTGATTTAAATGAATAAATTTTATGCTCATATTGGGCGCCTGAAAACACATTTAGAATTTCAGAACCACGTTGCTTCACAGGGAGTGACAATCCCATTTGATGTTGAGGTAGAACCAGCGCCTTTAGGGGCTCTTGCCCAGCCGTACATCTTAAGTGATGGCAGGAAAATTGGTAACCGGTTATGTATTCAACCAATGGAAGGTTGGGATGCAACAACTGATGGTCAGCCAACGGATCTGGTTTATAGACGATGGAAAAACTTTGGGCGCAGTGGGGCAAAACTGATTTGGGGTGGTGAGGCAGCAGCTGTTAGGCCAGATGGACGAGCGAACCCGAACCAGTTGATGATGCTTGACCATACCATGAAGGAAATCGAAAAACTGCGGCAATCCCTTGAAGATGAGCACAAAGACCATTTCGGTAATGTGGATGACCTGCTCATTGGGCTGCAACTGACGCATTCCGGTCGCTTCTGCCGGCCAAACGAGAAGGCCAAGCTCGAACCAAAGATCCTATACCACCATCCAGTCCTTGATAAGCTCTTCAATATTGCGTCAGATTATCCCGTATTAACTGATTCTGAAATTGATGACCTGATTGGGTATTACATTCGGGCAGCCAAGCGTGCTCAAACAATCGGGTTTGAATTTGTAGATGTAAAACACTGCCATGGTTATTTGGGGCATGAATTCCTGAGTGCTGTCACGCGGCCAGGAAAATATGGTGGTAGTTTCGAAAATCGAACCCGTTTCATGTGTGAAATTGTTAAAGGAATTCGATCTGAATGCAAGGGACTTAGGATAGGGGTGAGATTCAGCAGCTTTGATATGCCTCCTTTCCGGCCAAATGAAGAAAATATTGGTCGAATGATCGAATATCGGGATGAAAACAATCAGTACCCATACGCTTTTGGAGGAGACCCGGATATTTTAGGTGGCATTAAACTGGATGAGCCAATTCTATTGATGAAATTAATGGAAGAGATCGGGGTCGAGTTGGTAAATTTCTCCGCAGCCAGCCCTTATTACAATCCTCATCTTACTCGCCCGGCTTATTTTCCTCCTTGTGATGGATATCTACCACCGGAAGACCCTATCGTGGGAGTTGCCCGGCATATTCAGGTTGCAGCTGAGCTAAAAGCTGCTGCGCCTAACCTGGCCTGTGTTGGTTCTGGTTACAGCTATCTTCAAGATTGGATCCCTAACGTTGCGCAGGCAGTTGTCAGGGAGAACAAAATAGATTTTGCGGGACTTGGCCGTTCAACCCTATCCTACCCGGAATTGCCAGCGGACATTCTCGCCGGACGACCTTTGCTTCGCAAAAGTATATGTCGCACATTTAGCGATTGTACTACTGCTCCTAGAAAAGGAATGGTCTCCGGTTGTTATCCATTGGACGATTTCTACAAGCAACGTCCTGAAGCTGAAGAAATGAAGCGAATTAAAAAGGGATAACAATCTGTAAAGAAGTATAAATTTCGAGGAGATACCCGATGAAAGTAATGCCTTTTGATAAGGCGGTAAGTTATATCCAGGATAATGACACAATATTTAATCGGTGGTTCTGGCGGCGGGCATGCCATCCCTGAAGAAATAATTGTCTCACTTGAAAAACGGTTTTTGAAAGAAAATTCTCCCAAGGATCTTACTCTCCTTCACCCAGTGGGTGTGGGTGATAATATTAGCCAGGGAGTTGGTCACCTCGCCCATCCGGGTTTGGTGAAACGGATCGTTACTGGTGCATTGGTCAACAGTCCTGCATTTCAGGTCCGTGCTGAACAGGATACCGTTGAAGCTTACACCCTGCCACAGGGAGCCCTTTCTGAATTGATGCGTGAGATGGCTGCCGGCCGACCGGGTTTATTTTCACAAGTAGGGTTGCATACATTTGTTGATCCGCGAATGGGTGGGGGAAGGCAAAGCAAGTGTGCCAAGGAAGACCTGGTTAAAGTTAATTTCAATTGAAGGTAAGGAATGGATCTTTTACAAACCTTACAAAGTTGATATTGCTTTCCTGCGTGGAACGACAGCTGATGAAGATGGTAATGTAACCATGGAGCGCGAAGCTATCTTTGGGGAAATGCTCTCGATGGCCCAGGCTGCGCATAGAAATGGTGGGATTGTTATTGTTCAGGTTGCCCGGTTAGCGCAAAGGGGTACTCTACCAGCCAAAGAGGTCAAAATTCCTGGTATGTTGGTTGACATCGTAGTGGTTGATCCAACACAGCGTCAAACTTATGCAGATGGATTACAGTCCTGCGTATGCAGGTGAAATAAAAATTCCTCTGGATGAAATTACTCCTCTTCCTCTCGATGCAAGAAAAATTATCGCAAGACGGGCTGCGTTTGAATTATCTCCCGGTTCGATCTGCAACCTGGGATCAGGAGTTTCGACTGGAATAGCGGCTATCGCGGCGGAAGAAGGTATTGTCGATAAAATTGTCCTTACAAATGAACAGGGATTGATTGGTGGCGTTCCTTCCTCGGACGCTGGTGCAGCTGTAAACTACACATCCATCATAGATCAGCCCTACCAGTTTGATTTTTATGATGGCGGTGGTTTGGACCTTGCCTTTTTGTCATTTGCAGAAGTGGATGCTGCTGGAAATGTAAATGTCAGCCGTTTCAATGGCAGAATCATAGGTGTTGGTGGTTTTATCAACATCAGCCAATGCGCCAAAAAAGTGATCTTTAGCGGAACTTTTACAGCCGGAAAACTTGAAATGAGTTGGCCAAATGGTAAAACAGTAATACACAAGGAAGGGAACTATAAAAAGTTTCCTGCAACAGTAGAGCAAATTTCTTATAATGGGACATATGCCGGAGAACGCGGACAGGAAGCCCTATATATCACCGAACGCGCTGTATTCAGAAGAGGGGAAAATGGTCTTGAGTTAATTGAGATTGCTCCGGGGATCGATCTTGACCGGGACATCCTTGCGCAAATGAATTTTCGCCCTGAAATTGCAAAAGAGTTAAAAGTTGATGGATGAACGATTATTTTTCGATCGTCCGATGGGCTTGGCAAAGGATCTGGCATCCAAATCTCCGGTGAATATTCCAAAACGATTAGTAGAATAGGATATATCAATGGCTAAGAGTGATGAAGAAAATCAGGACCTAACGGAAGAATCTTCGGCAATTGAAGTGACCAGACCTAGAGATGGAGTCGCATTAATCACTATCACTTCTGAACCTTTAAGTGTTTTGAGACATTCAGTGAAACGAGCATTAATGAGTACGCTGGTTGAGCTTGAGAAAGATTTATCCATTCGTTGTGCGGTACTAACTGGAATTGGAAAAGCTTTCTCTGTCGGTTCAGACATTAATGATTTCAGCCAGGAGGTCGGTTGGTTATTAGAAAATGATTATTGGGAATCAACACTAAATCAAATGATAGAGGATGCACGGTTTCCGATAATTGCTGCTTGTAATGGACATGCATTGGGTGGAGGCGCTGTTCTTGCATTGGCCTGTGATTTCCGGGCAGCTTCTGAACAAGCCAAATTTGGATTTCCGGAGGTAAAAGTTGGAGCTTTTGCTTCAGGAAGTGGAACCCAACGCCTGCCAAGATTGGTTGGCCGTGGTAGGGCCTTGGAATTGCTCTTAACCGGCAGGATCATTACCGCTCAGGAAGCTCTGCAATATGGATTGATTGAATATTTATTTCCAGTTGAAGGCTTCCTTGACCAGGTGTTGAATATCGCAAGCATGATCGGATCTTATTCTGGCTTGGTAACAGCAGCGACTAAAAAATGCGTCAATGTTGGACTTAGCGAAGGGACAAAAGCTGGTCTGGCATTGGAAAGCGATCTAAGAGTGAAAACCGGTCGTGGTCCGGATTCCATCGAAGGACGAGCAGCATTTCTGGAAAAACGTCCTCCAAATTTCAATAAATAAATTGGAGTTTAAATGCAATTATTCTCGTATCTCTCCGATGGAAAGGCTCGTTTTGCATATCTATCTGGTGGCAATCTTGGCATCGATATCCAAAATGCTTACAGGTATTTATTAAGCAAAGAAACCAGCACTTCAATCCAGGCTGAATTAATACCGAATTCAATTATCGATATATTCTCTCACGGTGAAGGTGGAAAACAAACGACCCAGATGGTAGTCGATTGGATATTATCGACAATAACGGAGTTCGATTCGAATTACCGTCAAAATTATGTGATTTTTGACTATGATAATGTGGTATTACTGCCGCCTGTACCTGTACCAGGGAAGGTCATATGTATTGCAGGCAACTTTCCCGCACCAGGCAAAATGGAAAAACCTGATTATCCAATCGTTTTTCTCAAACCATCGAGTGGAGTCATTGGACATATGAGTCCAGTTGTTATTCCTCAGGTAGCGCAAAATGTTGTTTATGAAGTGGAATTAGCAATAGTCATTGGTAAATCGGGAAAGAATATACCGCAAAATAAAGTCGAATCATTTATTGCCGGATACACATTAGCCAATGATCTGGGAGATCGTTTATTGGAAAAACGGACTTCACAATGGACGAGTGGGAAGATGTTTGATACATTCACCCCAATGGGACCTGTTTTGATCACCCCGGATGAACTTGCTGACTCTAGCCAATTTGAAGATGTTTACAAAAGTAAATGATCAAATTGTCCAAAAAGGGAATACTTCACAAATGTTCTTTAATATTCCCTTTTTGATCAGTTATTTATCAACATTAACTACATTGGAACCTGGAGATGTCATCCTTACTGGAAGTCCAAAGCTTATGGATGGGGAACCTAATCCATTGTGTGGATTACGTAATGGTGACCTAATTGAAATTGGTATAGAAAAGCTTGGTTCATTAACGAATCCAATCACAATTGAAAACTGAGGTGGTTTGATGCCTACTTATCCGATGGCATATATTTCAGAACCCGGGAAAATTGAATTCAGGGATATGATATTGCGTGATCCTACTCCACAAGAAGTAATGATCAAAGTTCGCAATGCAGCCATTTGTGGAAGTGATTTGCACCTATTCAAAGGAAAACATCCCTCTGTCTCACTTCCCTCAGCGGTAGGGCATGAACTAGCGGGGGAGGTAATTCGTGTGGGAAGTGAAGTCTCCGTAATAAGAGAAGGTGACCGGGTTACTGTTGAACCGGTCATTAATTGTGGTAATTGTTATTATTGCCAGAGGGGTGATTATCACCTCTGCGTAAATATCAGTTTCCAGTATCGAAAAGGACAGGGTGCATTTGCAGAATACTTTTATGCTCCCGAGAATCGAACCTATGTACTTCCTGATTCAATTTCATACGAAGAAGGAACATTAATTGAACCATTATCCGTGGCTTTACATGCAGTGAAGAAGAGCGGTATTAGTATTGGGCAATCGAGCATAATATTCGGGGCAGGCGCAATCGGGCAAATAGTATCAATGCTTTCAAATAATCTTAGTGGATTAAAACCATATATTGGTGATATCAATGATTTTCGAGTTCAGAAAGCAATTGATTTGGGTGCAAATGGTATCTTCCTGCGCAGGGAAGAAGATGTGCACAAAATGATCATGAACCTCACTGACAATCTCGGTGTTGATCACGCATTTGAAGCAGTCGGAGTGGAAGCCGCCTTGGTTCAGGCTCTACAAGTAGTCAAAAAAGGGGGGAAAGTCACTTTGTTGGGTATTTTTGAAGAATTGTATCCCAGGATACCTATCAATCTGTTTGTTCAACGGGAAATCACGCTTTCAGGATCACAGGGGTATGCATGGGATTTTCAAGATTCAATAAATCTTGGCGCTCAGGGAAGAATAAACCTGAAGGAGTTAATTACAACACGATTACCTATTGGATCAGCTTCAAAAGGTTTCGACCTCCTTTGCCAACCGGATAACAAGCAAATAAAACTGCTTATCAATATTAATAACTAATAATGAATGTTAACTTCTTTCCAAATCGCAATTGAGGGCAATCATTAAAAACTCTATGGAAAACATGCACTAAATGGATTGACTACCTTCCCCTTTTGATACGAAATGTACAAGAAAAGAAATGAATATACACAATAAACTAGCTCCGAATCTCCTTCGAATCAGTTGGTTGCGCGTCCTTTACAGGATGATATTCGACCCGCGCCGGGGGCGCACCACCAAATGCTTACAAATTTTATGGTTTGTAAATATTCCATCTGATTGGTAATCCGAGCTAAAAATCACAACCAAGTTCTTGAAGAAACCAGATTCCAGTAATCACCAGCTTTCTTTCAACCACCCTTCCCTGACAATTAGAAGACTTCAATAAATATACCCCGGAGAATATATTTCCGGGGCTTATCTATTCATTTATGGTGTTTATTGTAGACAGTTGACCTTAGTGTTGGTTCGCTGGTGGTGTGGGCGGTGGAATGGATTTAACCCACTGGCCTTCTCCACCGGCTTCCTCCAGGCGGGTTCTCAACTCCACAACCACTCCTTCCAATTTATGGCCCGTATCAAAATAAGACCACTTGGAACCAACATGAACACCCGTGCCGCTGGCTATATTTTCAATCCCATCATTGATCAGCGCTTCCACACCTTTATCAAACCCGGGAATTGTCAGACGGAAGTGGTGCAACCCGGGACCATGATCGCGCAGGAAATCGCTGTAGATGTTCTGACCTTCCAGGGGTTGAACGATCTCAAGTTGAATCTTGCCAACTGTAACAAATGCCAATAGCAGGCGAAAGTTAGCCGGTTGACCATGATACGTTGCTTGCGGGTCAATTCCTTCCAGCGGCCATTCGAAAATGCGAAAAGGTCCTATGCCAAAGAGCCGGGAAAGTTCCTGGGTGAATGCTTGAAGATCATTCACAACAATCCCGATCTGATCCAGGTCAGCGCCTTCAATCAAGGGTGATGCATCTGCCATATATCCTCTGGTCGAGCCTTTTAAAGCCGTGCACGGATTTCATCGGTGGCGTAGTTGACCGGTATTCCTTTTTCTTTCTTCTCGATAAATGCGTAGACAACTTTACGCACTGCCGCAGCGATATCGTCAAGGTCTTGTTTTTCCAGCAATGGGTGAACACTGGCAAGCCAGAAGACTTCATCACAGGCACTTTCGGCATTTGGACATAGCCCCTTGTAATAGCTTACTTCACCCTCATACCACGGGCATTCGAACGGGCATTTGGTTCCGCCGTATCCTTCCTTATTTACAAACAATGGCTCAAGATGCTGTGGGATCATCCAACGGGTGGTGCTAAGGTAGTTCAGGGAATAGGTACCTTCGGCAGCCAAAGCGATACCAAAATTGAGCATATCAGTTCCCAAAATTTCAGGCAGCAGGCGGATCAGGAAGTAAAAATAAACCCGCTCGCCGTACGGCTGTTGATATGGCAGGACAATTCCGGGAACACCCTCCAACAGGGAGCGGAGGTACTCCGCGTTTTCGGTGCGTTTATGGATCATATCCCAGGCGCGTTTCACCTGCTGAATGCCGATGGCTGCTTGCATGTTCGTGATGCGATAGTTTGTGCAAGGCAATCCCCAGTGATATTTGGAGGCAGGTCCGAGGGACTTTTTACGGGCAAAATCCTGGAAACCCCACATTTTTTCATATAGATCGGTGTTATTGGTGATCACAAAACCACCCTCGCCGGTATTGATGATCTTGCCGGTGATGGTACTGAATGCTCCCACATCGCCAATCGTTCCCACCAGCTTACCTTTATATTTGGCTCCAAGCGATTGACAGGCATCTTCTAATACATATAAATTGTGTTTGCGCGCCAGTTCCATGATCGGATCCATATCCACAAGGGTACCGGAAATGGTTACCGGAATGATGGCTTTGGTGCGTGGTGTGATGCACCGGGCGACAAACTCTGGATCCAGTGTTAGTGTAACCGGATCAATATCTGCGAAGATGGGAATGGCATTTTGTTCCAACACCGCAGTATCAGTGGCAACGAAGGTATACGGTGGAACGATCACTTCATCCCCGGGTCCGATCCCAAAAGCAGCCAAAGCGATATGCAATGCAGTGGTACCGCTTGAAACAGCAATGGCATGTTTAACACCGAACCACTCGGCGAGGACACGTTCATATTCTATGGTGGCATCGGCACGGCGCAGCTTTTTATTTTTCGCCACTTCCATGAGGGCATCAAGCTCTTCCTTCTCGAATACGTCCGTTTCAATAATGGGTGCTCGAGTACGAACTGGCTTTCCACCATCAATCGCAAGTTTTTCCATGATATTTTCTCCTAAAATTCAATAATTAGAAACAATAGATGTATGACATCTAATGTCATATTTTTGGATAGCATTAGTATAGCAACTAGAAATAGTCATGTCAAGACCCGTAAATTTTTATATTTATGAGTAATACGGATTAATTTCAGTTGGATATTGACAAAAATAAAAAATTTGGTTAATATGATTGAAATAAGATGTCATACCTTTGATAGGATAAGTCATGGACCTTTCGGCAATACTTGAACCGAATACTCAATGGGACAAGACTCACACGAAGGTATGCTATTAACTCAACGTGTGGTTGAATACCTGCGTAAGAAGATCATGGAAGGCGACCTGGCTCCAGAATCCCAATTACCCAACGAGCCTGACCTTTCCGCCACTTTAAATATTAGCCGCTCCACAGTACGTTCGGCGCTGGCCATCCTGGAACAGGGGGGGTTCATCCAGCGCCGGTGGGGAGTGGGTACATTCGTAACAAAGAAACCACCTACCTACAATAACTTGAGTCTAAACTCCGGTGTTACCCAATTGATCCGCTCGTCCGGGGCGGAACCTGGCAGTTCTGAATTATTGATGACCACTCGACCGGCAAGTGAGCGGGTGTCAGCCCAACTAGCAATCGAATTGGGAACTCCAACCCTGGTAATAGAACGTGTAAGGCTGGCCAATGATCTGCGGGCGGTCTTTACAGTGGACGTCTTGCCACTCAGTCTTTTCCACACGGCAGGGGGCGACATTCCTCTGGAAGATCTTGAAAATCATATCAAAGTACAAGAATCTGTCTATGGTTTCTTACGGCAGCGTCTGTCATTGGAGATACATCACGGTATTGCCTGGATTCGTCCCCTATCTGCTGAACAATACATCGCTGATAAGCTTCAAATTTGCCTTGGCAGCAATATACTGCACATTGAACAGGTGGATTTTGATTTTAATGAAGAACCGGTGGCATTGTCAGACGAATATTACGTATCGGATGCCTTCAGGTTTTATATTTATCGATCGAATCAAGGAGTTTAACTATGAGTATTGATGCTATTGACAGAAAAGTTGGCGAGTTGGTGGGAAAGGTGGCCCTGATCACCGGTGCGGCTTCCGGTATAGGTTTGGCAATCACCCGCAGATTCGTAAAAGAGGGAGCCCTGGTGGCAATGGTGGATTTTAACGAGGAGAAGTTAACTCAATCCAGAAATG
This sequence comes from uncultured Chloroflexia bacterium, assembly GCA_963709535.1. GTDB lineage: Bacteria > Chloroflexota > Anaerolineae > Anaerolineales > Anaerolineaceae > PNON01. Next base: position 70,567 of record CAVPWY010000003.1, read on the forward strand.
AACTATTACAAATGGATAGTAGTGCGCAGATCCTCCCCGTACGTTGTGATATTACAAACGAAGCAAATGTCGTCTCAGCTGTGAAAACCATTGCCGATCACTTTGGCAGGCTCAACATCGCCGTGAACAATGCAGGTGTCTCAGTCAGCGTACCTTCCGACGAGTGCACACTGGAGCAGTGGAACTGGGTAATGAATGTCAACTGTACAGGTAGTTTCCTGGTCTCACGCGAATCAATTAAAGTATTTAAACGACAAGCAGACGGTGGAGCACTAGTATTTATCAACAGTGATGATGCTCTTAAGCCAAGCAGACACTTCCTAGCCTATAACTCTTCCAAGGCAGCGGTGTTGCAGATGGCCCGCACCATCGCCAATGAATTTGGTCCGTATCACATCCGCGCCAACAGTGTTCTACCGGGAGCGGTCTTTGGCGGCAGTAATATGTGGTCTCCGGAGCTACGAGCCGCCCGGGCGAAGATCCATGGTTTTAATCCTGATCTATTGGAAGAGGAATACAAGAAGAACAACGCTTTAGGTGTGATCATTGACCCCACCGAAATCGCGGAAGTTGTCGTCTTCCTGGCCAGCGACCGTTCGGCGAAAATGACCGGCGCAGCATTGGTCATTGATGGCGGCGGTTTGGGTGGATATGTACGATAAGCGCAATTACCGATTTTTCCGGGCAGCCGGAAAAAACATGAAAGGATTGTAACCATTATGCTCGAGAAACTACGTCAGGAAGTCTTTGAATCTCTGTTGGAACTCCCCAAGAATCGTCTGGTGACGATGCACAGTGGAACGGTCAGTGGTCGCGATCCTGAAACCGGCTATATTGTGATCAAACCTACAGGTTTTCGTTACGATAGATTGACTCCATCCGATCTATTGGTGATGGACAGCAGTGGGAAGATCCTGGAAGGCACCTTACGTCCCTCCAGCGATACCGAAACCCACCTATATATGTACCAGCATCGACCGGATATCTTCGGGATTGTCCACACCCACTCTCCCTACGCAGGCATTTTTGCCGCATTGGGAAAGCCGATCCCGGCTATTATGACCTCGGCAGCATTACTCGGTGGTGAGATTCCGATTGGTGGTTATGCTGCAGTGGGCGGCGAAGACATCGGTTCTGAGATCATTCGCAAAATTGGTAAGTGCTCAGCGATCATCATGCAGAATCATGGAGTCTACACTTTCGCTTCTACCGTCTGGCAGGCTACAATCGACGCGGTGGAAGTGGAAGACCTTGCCAAAATTGCTCATTTTGCCAGCATGCATGGCAACCCGATCGCATTGACCCAGCAGCAAATAGAGGAATTTCAAAACATATACCGCACTCTTTACGGACAAAAAGAAGAATAAGTAATATTGATAAATCTTGTTGCCATTATTGATAAGACTATACAAGGCTGAAAAGGATATGGGATATCAAGTCACTCCCAGAGGTTTATAGAAGATGTACTCACTGCACAAAATCCCTGTAGGTATATACGAGAAAGCCTTCCCGGCTGAGTTTTCCTGGGAGCAGATTCTGTCTTCTGCAAAACAGGCCGGTTATGATTTCGTGGAAATGTCAATCGATGAAAGTCAAGAACGTTTGGATCGGCTGCAGTGGTCTCATACTGAACGGGCTGCGCTTCGTCAAGCGATCTTCAATACAGGGATGCCTGTTTGGGGAATGGGAGTAAGCGCTCATCGTAAGTTCCCGCTCGGCAGTGCTTCACCTGACTTGCGCAGGCAGGGCTTGGATATCCTCTACCGGTCGATTGAGCTGGCTGCTGATTTGGGTGTGAAAGTCATTCAGATCATGGGGTATGACGCTTTTTATGAGCCAAGCAACTCCAGCACACAGGCGAGATACCTGGAAGGATTGCACACCGGGGTTAATTGGGCAAGCGCTGCTGGAGTACTTTTAGCCTTGGAGAATGGTGATAGCAAGCTGGTCGACTCAGTAGAAAAAGCCATGCGCTTTGTCAAAATGATCAATTCACCCTGGTTTCAGGTTTACCCCGATATTGGAAACATGACCGCAGCCGGTTATAACCCACTCGAACAACTGCCATTAACTAAAGGTCACCTGGTTGGAGTTCATGTTAAAGATACCCGCAAAGGTGAACTGCGGGGTGTACAACTTGGGCAAGGGATCGTCCAATTCCGGGAAACATTCAAATGGTTGGCTTCTAACGGTTTTAATGGTCCGATGGTGATGGAGATGTGGGCGCATCTCGATCCTACTGGTGATCCAGTTGGATCAGCCACACGAGCACGTGCAACCCTTAATCAATGGATTTTAGAAGCATGGAAAGATAGCAATGCAGTTAAGGATTAAGCAAAAGGTAGGTATGGAACAAAGCATTTGTCCTTCGGAATAACCCTGATAGTGGCTCTTAGGCCGGGTTGAAACCAGTCATGGATAAATCAAATATGTAATAGTTGAAAGGAGAAACAGCACGGTCAAAAATCAAAAACCGTTTTACCCTAAAGGTTATAGAACGATCAAAACTGATTCTATTTTGGAGGTCTTCAAATGTCTAAAAAGTTGACTGTTTTATGTGCATCTGCACATCCAGATGATATTGAACTGCAATGCGCTGGTACACTCATCCGTTACGTCAAAGAAGGTCACAAAGTTTTTATGGCGGTTGCCTGTACGGGCAACGTGGGTTCGAAAATTCACACTGGCCCGGAGATCGAAGCCATTCGGGCTGGTGAAGCTAAGAAAGCCGCCGATATCATCGGTGCCGAGCTGATCATGATGGGCTACAAGGATGCAGATATCTGGCTTGACCACCCGCATTGGATCTCCTATGTTGACCTTATTCGGCGTACAAACCCTGATGTGATACTTACCCACGACCGCGACGATTACGTCCACGACCATACCAACGTCGGCGAACTTGTTTATAGGGCAGCTATATGGGCCAGTGTTGCCAATATTCCTGAATGTAAACTTCCTCCCATTGATCATATCCCGACGGTATTTTATTTCGAAACCATCGGCACAACCCGGGTAGCACCACCTGACCATTACGTGGACATCACCCAGGAATTCGATCAGAAGATGTTAGCATTCAAACAGCATGAGAGCCAGCATGGAGATTTCCTTGAGAAGCAGTTTGGAATAAAAGACTGGTTCGAAGCAATGGAAGTTGTCAATAAAATGCGTGGTTTCCAATGTGGCTGCAAATACGCAGAAGCCTTCCGGGTAGTGCAAACCTGGCCTAACCACAAACCGTATCGTTTACTGCCGCCGGTTCAGCTTAGTTCTCGATGATTTTCTATGATTAAGGAGTTTGACATCATGAATAAAAAACTCACAATTTTAGCGGCCACTACACATCCTGATGATGTCGAAGTCTTTTGTGCGGGTACACTCATACGCTATGTCAAAGAAGGACATAAGGTTTTCATGGCAATAGCATGTACCGGCAATGTGGGTTCAAAGATCCATACTGGACCAGAGATCGAGGCTATTCGGGCAGTGGAGGCGCAAAGAGGTGCGGATGTTATCGGCGCAGAGTTGATCCATTGGGACTACAAGGATGCTGAGATCTGGCAGGACGACCTTACCTGGAAGAGGTACGTGGATTTAATTCGACGCACCAATCCGGATGTGATCATTACCCTCGATCAAGACGATTATGTTCACGACCATTCCAACGTTGGTGAACTTGCATACCGTGCAGCGATCTGGGCTAGTGTCGCTAATATTCCTGGTACTGAATATCCACCTATAGATCATATCCCAACAGTATTCCGATGTGAAACTACTGGAACACACAGGGTGGCTCCCCCTGACTACTATGTGGACATCACAGAGGAATTCGAGCAAAAAATGGAGGCCTTCCGACAGCATGAGAGCCAGCATGGCGATTTCCTAGAGAAGCAATTTGGATTCAAGAATTGGTTTGAGTATGTGGAAGTCACAAACAAACTTCGTGGTTTTCAGTGTGGATGCAAATACGCTGAAGCTTTTCGCATAGTGCAGACATGGCCAAATCAAAAGGCTTACCGGCTCTTACCACCAGTACAGTATAGCCAGTATTAGGAATTGGTACCTTAAAAATGCGATTCCTGGAATTGATCTATATAATTGAAAATGGAACTAATTTGTAGGAGGCATGGGTGAGCTTGGTTGAGAACATACTCGAACTGAGGCAAATTTGCAAGGCGTTCCCAGGCGTTGTTGCCCTCAAGAATATTAATATGACTGTGAGGAGGGGCGAAGTTCATGCATTGCTGGGTGAGAATGGTGCTGGCAAATCCACACTAATTAAGATCTTAAGCGGGTACCACCAACCCGACAAAGGTGGCGAAATGCTGATCGATGGGGTGCTGGTCACATTTAAAAATCCCAAGGATGCGATAGATGCCTCCATTCACACAATCTACCAGGAATTGACACTTTGCCCCCATATGACTGTGGCGGAGAACATCGTTCTGGATAAACAAAACCAATTTAAAGGTTTCTTGCTGAGAAGGAAGGAATGCCAGGCTATCGCTGCCCGCGCGCTGGAAGAATTAGGCCAGAGCGAGATAGATCCGAACTGGCTGGTTAGAGACCTATCCATAGCCCAACAACAAGTTGTGGAGATCGCAAAAGCTGTCACTTCGAAAGCAAAAATAGTTCTCATGGATGAACCAACATCATCCATTTCTCAAAATGACGCGGACAAGCTAATGGACATCATCCGCAGTCTGAGAGCTAATGGTGTTACAGTCATCTATATATCCCACAGGCTGCACGAAATTGGCGGCATAGCCGACCGAATTACGGTTTTGAGGGATGGAGAACTGGTAGGTACTGTAAACAACGCTGACGTCACCGAAAAAGACCTGATAACGATGATGGTCGGACGCGAACTAACAAATGTATATCCGAAGCGAGAAGTACCTATCGGTGATGTTGTCCTGAAGGTCGAGAATCTGGCCAGTGGCGAATTGTTCAAAGGAATTTCCTTCGAAGTTCGCAAAGGTGAGATTTTAGGAATTGGTGGTCTGGTTGGTTCAAGGCGAACAGAAACTCTTGAAGCACTTTTTGGTTTACGCCCGATGACTGAAGGAAAGATATTTCTTAATGGAAAACAGTACTTTCCGAAAAACCCACGCCAGGCGATCAAGAATAGAATCGCGTATGTTACCGAGGATAGAAAGAAGTCCGGACTGGTGCTATGCCTTCCGGTATACGAGAATATTAATTTGATCCATGCACAGGAGCCATCGTTCGCGGGATACCTGAATTGGTCAAAATTAAAGGCTATTGCCAACCGTCACCGCAAAACTCTGAATATCAGAGTGAGCCGGATCGAGCAACCAGTCAGTTCTCTATCAGGCGGTAACCAGCAAAAGGTTGTGCTTGCCAAATGGCTGGACTTCTCTCCTGCGGTGATCATCTTTGATGAGCCTACCCGCGGCATTGACATCGGAGCAAAAACGGAAATATATTCGATCATGGGAGAGCTTGCCGCACGAGGAACTGCGATCGTGATGATCTCCTCTGAACTGCCCGAGTTAATCAGTGTGGCAGATAGGATTTTGGTCATGCAAGAAGGACGGATGAAAGGGATCGTATCTAAGAAAGATATGACCCAAGAGCATGTGATGAGCCTTGCCACTCAGAAGGCTTAGTTGACTCCCATTATAAACTGAAGGGAATAGAAAATGATGCAAGCACAATCCAAGACTGACCAGACTTCCAAACCGACCATCAGAAAATTTATTATTCAATATCGAACTTTCTTGATCTTAGTTGTGCTTATGACGGTATTTTCCTTGGTGAAGCCGGTATTCATCAATCCTTCTAACTTACTCGCAATAATGAAGAACATGAGCTACGTGCTCATAGCAGGATTGGGGATGACGTTCATCATTACACTGGGCGGATTGGACCTCTCAGTGGGTTCGACAGCAGCTGTAGTAGGCGTCGGATTCGCAATGCTGGTAAGGGGCGGGTTTATGTCGCCAATTCCAGCAGGTCTCATCGTCATGCTTGCAGCCTTGCTCCTTGGCTTCCTCAACGGGTTTATCTCTGTCAAAGGAAAGATCGAACCTTTCCTAGTAACATTGGCTACTCTAAACATCTTTCGGGGACTTGCCCTCACACTCACTACAGGTAGACCGGTTCCAATCGTGATACCGTATTTTGCAGACCTTTTAGGCAATGGTCGTCTATTCGGTATTATTCCAACACCTGTCATCATATCGCTGGTTGTTTTACTGGTATCCTGGTTTCTCTTCACCCAAACCAAGTTTGGTTTCTATGTACGCAGCATTGGTGGTAACCCGGAAGCGGCGAGGGTAGCCGGAATCGATATTGGAATGGTCAAGATCGCAGCTTACACGTTAAGCGGGTTGTACGCCTTCATATGCGGTCTGATACTTGCCGCGCTGTTTAATGGCGGACTGCCGGACATGGGTAGAGACCTGGCGCTTGATAGTATTTCAGGCGTAATCCTTGGCGGGACAGCAATTTCCGGAGGAGTCGGATCGATATGGGGAACCTTGGGAGGCTGCTTGATCATGGCATCCCTCAATAACGGTATGTCCCTGTTGGGAGCCCAATACCACGTGCAGATATTGGTCAAAGGGCTGGTCATCATCCTTGCAGTCCTGATGGATAATGCTTTCAAGTCCAGACAAAGATGATCGTGATTTGCACATACTATGGATAAGTGATTGCTGAATGGCCAAAGAAAGGAGGTGCATAACTAAATACTATACGATTATGTAATGATTAACATAGACCATCGGAACCTATTATTTGAAACACTAAGGAGAAAGAAAATGAAAAAAATGACACAGATTGCATCGCTCTTGCTGATCTTAACATTCATTCTCACAGCTTGTACCCCGGCGGCTGTTGCAACAGAAGCCCCTGCAGCTCCAGCTGCGCCTGTTGCTCCAGCTGAACCAACCGCAGCTCCGGTTGAGCCGACCGCGGTGCCCGCTACTGAAGTGCCAGCAGTTCCCGTAAATCCCAACCTGGCCGATATGACATACATCGGAGACCCCAATACTGTATTTGACCTGAATGGTTACTACAAGTCAGTTGGTGTCGAAGCAAACACAACGGTTAAGCAACCTGGCCTGGTACAGGTGGTCGATGATATGACCACCGCGATGCCCAAAGCTAAAGAGAAATATACAATCGGTTTCTCTGTTTACTATACAGTTGATGAAGTAGGCTCCATGATCCTGGAAACCATGAAAGCTGCAGCAGAGGAAGCCGGAGTTGAGTTATTGGTCAATGACGCAAATTACGACCAGAATGCTCAAAATCAGGCAATTGAACAGTGGATCCTGCAAGGCGTGGACGGCGTCATTTTGGCTCCGTGCGATTTCACCGGTGTGAAGACCGCCCTGGATGCTCTTGAGAAAGCCAATATTCCCGTGGTTACACTAAATCCACCCCTTGCGGGAACAACATATTCTGTCATCATGGCAGACTGCGTCGAGCAAGGCAAGATCGCTGGTGAGCTCCTTGAAACTGCCCTGTTGGCAGCAGGTACAGAAATGAAAGGCTCCATCGTTTACCAAACACTGCCATTCGTGCACCCCAACGCTGCCACCCGAGCACTAGGATTCAAAGATGTCTTCACAAAATATCCGGACATCAAAATCATCGAGCTAACCGGTATTTCACCCGAAGACCATTACACTGCTTTTGACGGAGCCATCAAGGCAAATCCTGATATGATCGGCGCATGGGGTCTGTACTCCTCAGCCACAATTGGTATGATGAACGCTGCAAAAGCGAACAACAGCACCGTCCTCCTGTCCTCTGTGGACCAGGACAAACCCATCCTGGCGGGCATCTATAATGACACCGTAGTCGGAACTGCCGCCTACTCCTCCATAGCTCCTGCAAAATGGTGTATGAGCGAGATGGTCAACCTGCTCAACGGTGCACCCATCCCGGGTGTAATCTTCATCCAAAACATGGGCATCACAAAGGATAACGTTGAAACTGCTTTCGAGCATTACTATCCTGGCAAGACCCTGGCTGACTATTTAGCCGGAAAGGTGCAGTAGTACTGGATTTTGGTTAGTTTTAGAAGTAGTAGGGGCGGACTGCAGATGTCTGCTGTCCGCCCCTTATGATGGCTGCCAGGGAAATCCAGTCTACATTTTTCCAATCTGGTCCTGGTTAGCCTATAGCGAAATCGAAAAAAGTCTCTTCTTCCTCCAGTCCGACAGACCCTTTCGCAATCTGATCAGGATTTGACGGTGGTGGATTTAAGGGTTAATCGGAATTGGTATTGTGCTAAAGGAGATGACAATGCTTAATCGACATTCAAATTTGCAGACTCGGCAACTTGGCAATACCGATATGCACATCACTACCGTGGGGTTTGGAGCATGGGCACTCGGTGGTGGTGACTGGGTATATGCCTGGGGGCCGCAAGATGATCGTGAATCTATTGCGGCTATTCATCATGCATTGGACTTGGGCATCAATTGGATTGATACCGCTGCTGGTTATGGCCTTGGACACTCTGAAGAGGTGGTAGGACAGGCACTGTCAGGTATGAGCGAACGCCCCTATATATTTACAAAATGTTCGCTGCCGTGGAATGAGCGCGGCGAGATCAATTCCTCGTCTCAAACGCGATTCCATCCGGCGGGAGTGTGAGGAAAGTCTTCGTCGCCTCAAACTTGATGCAATTGATCTTTACCAGATCCACTGGCCGCGACCGGAAGAGGATCTTGAGGAAGGCTGGGCAACGCTCGCGGAGTTACAGCGTGAAGGGAAAGTGCGTTGGATCGGTGTATCAAATTATAGTGTCGCACAGATGCAGCAGGCGGAGGCGATCGCTCCTATCAGTTCTTTACAACCTCCTTACTCGCTCATCCGTCCCGAAGTAGAGAACGAAATTCTTCCCTATTGTCAGGAACACAACATCGGTGTGATCGTTTATTCACCCATGTACTCTGGCCTGCTTTCAGGCAAAATGACTGCAGAACGGATCAAGAACATGCCTGCCGATGACTGGCGGCAGCGAGATCCTGAATTTCAGATGCCGCGCCTTGAACAGAATTTGCAATTGGTTTCCACTCTCGCAGAAATCGGCAAACAGCATGAGGTGGAACCAGGCGTGGTTGCGATTGCATGGACGCTCCGACATCCTGGTGTAACTGGTGCGATTGTTGGTGCGCGGCGGCCCAGCCAGGTGGATGGTATATTTCCATCTACAACTCTCCGTCTTTCCCCTCAGGAGATTGAACAGCTCAATGGCATGATTTCCATTAAATTCATAGCACGGTTATCATTCTCCCCTAGTAGGATAATTAGTAAAGGAACCCCGATGAAAACCAATAAACCAACACCGGGAGGATCAAGTAAGGGGATGGCAGGGCGAAAAACTGGACCAATTCTACCGCACACTTCGGCGGCTCAGGTGAATGTTAACCAGACTGATTTCAGGTACATGGGAGATCCGAAACGTTGTCTTTGACTTGAATGGTTATTACGCAAAGTTGGTGTTGAGTGCCAATGTAAAGATTAAAGAGGCTGGCGCAGTAAAAGTCCCTGACAAAATGACAACCGCGATGCCCAAAGCAGACAGGAAATATAAAATTGGCTTCTCCATCTTTTATACGTTGGACGAAGTGGACGCACTGATCCTTGAAAGCATGAAAGCTGCGGCAAACGAGGCTGGTGTTGAGTTGCTGGTCAACGACGCGAACTACCAACAGGATGCTCAAGATCAGGCTGTTGAGCAGTGGATCCTGGAAGGGGTGGATGGAGTCATCCTTGCTCCGTGCGACTTCACCGGTGTCAAGACTACACTTGATGCACTTGAAACAGCTAATATACCGGTGGTTACTCTGAATGCGCCCCTTGCAGGAAATATAAATGCTGCCGTAATTTCGGATACTGTGGAGCAAGGCACGATCGCGGGTGAACTGCTCGAGAAAGTCCTGCTGGCAAGCGGCAAACCAATGAAAGGTGAGATCGTATACCAGACTCTACCCTTCATGCACCCCAATGCTGCCACCCGCGCCAGGGGTTTCAAGGATGTCTTTGCAAAATACCCGGATATAACATTGACTGAGTTGACCGGGATATCGGCCGAAGACCATTTCAAGGTATTTGACGTAGCCATCAAGACAAATCCCGACATAATTGGCGCATGGGGTTTATACTCCTCAGCGACCATAGGCATGATGAACGCACAGAAAGCTAACGGAAGCAAAATCCCCCTGTCTTCTGTGGACAACGACAAACCCATCCTGGCGGGCATCGATAAAGGTGAAGTAGTTGGCACTGCAGCCTATTCCGCTGCCGCACCTGCAAGATGGTGTATGAGCGAGATGGTCAACCTGCTCAATGGCGCACCTATCCCGGGTATTGTCTTCTATGAAAATATGAAAGTCACAAAGGAGAATGTAGCAGAGGCATTCGCACACTACTATCCTGGCATGACTTTGAATAATTATGAGGCTGGCAAGTAACTATAGCCGAAAATTTGGTTAGAATTGTAGAGTACAGAATGGAGGGCATACATGGATTGCTTGCTAGGCATTGATGTCGGCTCGACGAGCATGAAAGCCTTGGTATATGATCTGGATGGCAATGTCATTTCACGGGGCAGTCGCCCAACGGAAAGTATAGCAAACAACCCGGATCACCCCAACTGGCAGGTCTATCAGCCCGATCATATCTGGGATGGAATTGCTTCTGCAATTCGCGATGCAGTAAGTCAGATGGGACCACAGAATCGCATCGTGGCGGCGGCGGTTACCGGTCTCGGTGCAGATGCTGTCCCCCTGGATGAATATGGAGAACCGGTATATCCATTTATAAATTGGATTTGTACACGAACAACACCACAGTTTGAACGATGGTTGGAGAATGTTGGTTTGGAACGAACTTTCCAGGTCTCCGGCTGGCAGCCATTCATATGGAGTACTGTCCTGCGGTTTCAGTGGTTGAAGGAAAACGAACCAGAGATTGCACGCCGGGTTCATAAATGGCTGATTGTTGAAGATTTCGTAAACTATAAGCTGACCGGTAAATATTCCACAGATTACACAGATGCATCACCCAACTCTTTTGTTCGATCAGCGCTCCTTAACCTGGTCGGAGGAAATGTTAAAAATTGCAGGTCTCGAAAAAGACCTCCTGCCGACGCCGCAACCCAGTGGATCATTCATCGGTGAGGTTACATCCGAGGCGGCAGAGAAGACCGGGCTTCCGCCTGGTACACCTATCTTCCAGGGAGGGCATGACTACCTGGTAGGTGCGCTTGCAGCTGGGGCGATCACTCCCGGTATGTTTCTGGATGTCACCGGCACATGGGAAATGGTGATTACACCTACAACTGATCCCCATTGGACGTCTGAAATACGGCAATTAGGACTTACGATTGAAGCACACTCAGCTCCTGGCATGTATTGTATCTGGGCCGGGGGGACTGCTGCAAGTATGCTGGAATGGTATAAAGACCAGTTGGGATGGGAAGCCCGGCGACTTGCACAGGCGGGTCAGGGAAATGTGTGGTCAAGCCTGATGGATGAAGCGAAGAGCTCACCACCTGGGGCAAACGGTCTATTTTTCCTGCCGCATTTCAACGGCACAGCCTGCCCGAACCTGGATCCGCGTTCATTAGGTGCGTTCCTGGGTTTAAATGACACCACAAAAAGAGAGGATATGGTCAGAGCAGTGATCGAAGGCCTTGACTATGGTTTCCTTGATATGCTTAATGCACTTGAAATGGGAGCAGGACAAAAGGCTAAAGAAATTACTGCCATTGGGGGAGGCACACGCAATGAGTTCTGGATGCAAAACAAGGCGGATGTATCCGGCCGCCCGGTGGTTACTCTGGAGATCGAAGAAGCAACAGCACTTGGGGCAGCTATGCTGGCAGGTGTTGGGATAGGTGTTTATAAGGATTTAACAGAAGCAGCGCAGCGCGTGAAAAAACCGGGAAAAGTTATTTGATCCGAATAAAAAGTTACTCCCCTTATACTCCGAATTGTTCGAGATCTATAGAGAAATTTATCCTGCGTTAAAACAGGTAAACAATCGGATCTATAATCGCTTTCAGGGTTTAATCTATAACCTATATTCTCTTTATCCGAGCAGGATCTCCGGATGCTCAACAGCCTTCACGAGGTCAGCCAGGAATTTAGCCGCCACGACGCCATCGATCACACGGTGATCTGCAGATAACGTAAATGAGATTACTGGACGAACCGCAATAGTGTCACGATCGTCGATCACGATAGGTTTTCGCACCGCCGCACCAACTGCCAGAATGGCGTTTTCGGGCGGGTTGATGATCGCCCTGAACTGGTTGATACCGTACATGCCAAGGTTGGTTATTGTGAAAGTTCCCCTTTGCACCTCACCCAATTCCAGCTTGCCCTGTCTTGCGCGTAGGCTAAGATCATTGATCTTTACTGCTGTTTCAATGAACGATAGCCGGTTGGCATCGTGAACGACAGGAACGATCAATCCATTTTCCAAAGCTGTAGCAACGCCAATATTTATTTCTTTCCATAAATAGATCTTTTCGTCGATAAGGGAGGAATTAATATAAGGGTTGCGTTCCAGTGCCCAGGCAACGAGTTTTACAATAATGGCGGTAAGCGATACTTTGCCTCCGTCCTGCTGAGCAGACATTTCGTTTAAGTGGAACTTTGGTGTCTTCAAGGCGGGATACATCTGCTTCCATTGTCTCAGCGATATGTGGTGCATCCTGGAAACTTGCCTGCATTCTCCGGGCTATTTTTGCGCGAATACCAACTAATGGGATGATCTCCGCTTGCCGGTCGGTAGTTGATAAAGTAACAGGTTTAGCCGTTCCTTTCATATCGGCAGCTTGAATCCGGCCAAATGGTCCGCTTCCGTGGACAGAGTCAAGTGAAATTCCGGTTTCCTCCGAGATCCTTCTTGCAGCCGGGGTGGCAGCGATCCTACCCTCAACATTTTCTGTTGCAACTGTCGGAGCTTTCAAAGAAGCTGCGTAGGCTTCGACATCTTCCTTTGAGACCTTCAGGTTTACAGTGGGAACATCGTTAATATTTATTCCCATTTCTTGTGCAACCCGAAGTGCCAGTGGACTTGCCTTTACCGCAGTGGATAGTTGTTTTGTTTCGGAGGCTTTTTCAGCTTCCCTGGTTTGTACGGGTTCAGGCGAAGTCTCGCTAGGAAGTGCAGGCAGGGTTTCTCCCGGTTTGAGTATCTGGGCGATTACTGTTGCCACCGGAACCACTTCTCCGGCTTGAAACCTGATCCCGGCTAAATTCCACTGGCAGGCGAGGATACCTCAATCGCCACTTTTTCTGTTTCCACTGTGAGAAGGGTTTCATCCTGTTTGACTGTTTCACCTTCCTTCTTCTCCCAGGAAATGATGGTGGCTTTTTCCTGGTCCATATCCACCTTAGGCATGATCACAGGGGTAGGCATCTTAATACTCACCTTTCAGGATGGCGCGGATCTCGCGCTCGATATCCTCTTCCTGGGGAACTGCTGCGCGTTCCAGAACCCGGTTATAAGGGATGGGGACATTCTTCCCGGTCAGGCGTCGCATGGGTGCATCCAGGTAATCAAAAGCCCGACTGGAGGAAACCACCGCCATAATCTCACCCGCCCAACCAGCCGTTTCGCAGGCTTCGTGGACAACGAGCAGTTTACCCTGTTTTCTTGACCGAATCGAGTGATTGTCTTTGTATCCAGAGGTACCATCGTCCGTGGATCTACTATCTCAACTTCGATACCTTCCTGTGCTAAGCGGTTTGCAACCGCGATCGATTTATGGATCATAATGCCGTTCGATACAATGGTAAGATCGGTACCTGAACGTTTGATATCCGCTACTCCAAACGGGATGGTGTACTCCCCTTCCGGGACTTCACCCTTTGGTTTTATATAGCATCTTATGTTCAACAAAACAAACCGGGTTGGGGTCGCGGATGGCTGTAAGCAGGAGACCTTTAGCATCATAAGGTGTTGATGGAGTAACCACTTTCAAGCCAGGCATGTGCATGAGCAGTGTCTCTAATGACTGTGAATGCTGGGCTGCTGCACCTGCGCCTGATCCGCTTGGCATGCGCACCACCATTGGAACGGTGGCTTTGCCGCCGAACATGTAATGCATTTTTGCAGCCTGGTTCCCAATTTGGTCAAGGGTTAGAAGAGTGAAATCCATGAACATGATTTCGGCTACTGGACGCATACCCAGTAACGCTGCACCAACCGCGGCACCAATGATGGAGGGTTCAGAGATGGGGGTCTCAATGATCCGTTTTTCACCGAATTCATCCAGCATTCCATGGGTAACTCCGAAAGCGCCGCCATACCTGCCGATATCTTCTCCAATGATGAATACTCGTTCATCGCGCTTCATTTCTTCCCATAGGGCGGTTCTGATCGCTTCAAGATAGGTGATCTCAGGCATAGACATACTCCGTAACGGTGGAAGGATCTGGGTCGGGGGAGGCATCCGCGAATTCAACAGCTGCCTCAATGATACTTAGCGCTTCTTTCTCAATAGTCTTCTGCATCATTTTGAGAAATTATCCCGCTTTCCAATAAATTGCTGCCAAAACGCAGGATCGGATCTTTTGTTGTTTTCCAGTATTCGATTTCTTCTTTAGTACGATAAAGATTTCGGTCGCTCTTTGAATGGCCAAAATAGCGGTATGTTTGGGTTTCAATGAATACCGGACCATTACCTGAGCGGATACTTTCGGCTGCATCATGGGCGGTTTCATAAACAGTCAGCAATCATTACCATCGATGTAAAACCAGGGAATTCCATAACCTTCCGCCCGCTGTGCGATCGGTAATTTGGCTGAAACTCTTTCAATATCCATCGACATGCCATATTTATTATTTTCGCAAATATACAGTACTGGTAATTTCCATAAGGCAGCCATGTTTAAAGTCTCGTGAAAAACACCTTCATTCGATGCGCCATCACCAAAAATGGATATGCAGATCAGATCCCGTTTTTGCATCTGGATGAGCTAACCCAACACCCAACGAATGGGGGATACCACCGCCAACGATACCATTGGCACCGAGATTGTGGGATGAAAAATCTGCGATATGCATGGAACCGCCGCGTCCTTTGCAGTAACCCGCTTCCTTACCGAGAAATTCGGCCATCATCAGGTTGATATCCGCTTTTTTGGAGATGAAATGACCATGACCGCGGTGGTGGTTGATCAAATAATCATCCACTCGGGTGGCTCGACTGATCCCAACCGCAACTGCTTCCTGACCTGCGGAAAGATGCATGGTGCCATGTACTTTTCCAAGCGCGTAAAGCTTATCTGCCATTAATTCAAATTGTCTGATCAGGTGCATGGTCTTGTACATGTCAAGCAGCTTTTCCGAAGATAATTTCAACCGACCTGCTTTTTCGATGAACGATTCTTCTCTTTTTACTTTTCCCATTGTTACCTCAATTAGCGTGAGTGATAGTATTCGATTAACTGTGTTAACAATCTGGCTGTGATGCTGTCAGTTACCAGATAATTCACCAACTTGGAGTTTAACGCCCCGATAATGGCATTGACTTTTGCAGCTCCACCGGCTATCCCCAGGCGGAGCTGTACACGTTTCAAATCTTCAAGATGGATGGTAATCATGCGGTTGAGAAAATCATCATTATATGGGCTGCCATCGATATGAAAATAATTACTGGCAATATCCCCTACAACCCCATTTTTCCGGATGACTTCGATCTCTTCCTCGGAAAGCAAACCTGATAAATAATAAGCTTGAATACTCGATTTCAGTGGTGCCTATCCCAAGGAGGGCGATTTGTATTTCCTTACCCATATCAATTGTCTCTTTAATACCTCTCGTCTCCCGCATCGATTGGGCAATTTCGGCTGTCTGACATAAATATGGAGCATTGATGTAGTATCCTTCACCGCCTAATTTTTCTGCCAGGCGTTTCACAATTGCATGACCATCATATTCAACATTTCTAGCACCCTGGGCTCCAACGAGTTGAACAACCTTAATGGATGGCTCTCCCATTACTTGAACCGCATCAACAGCAGCACTCACGGCGGTTCCCCATGCCACTCCAATTGAAAGATCTGCTCGTAGGTATTTCTTCAATACTTCAGCTGCAGCACGTCCAAGAGTGGATCAGTAATTTTTCTGGTTTCATATCTTCCATTGAAACCACGAACACGGATTCAATCCCGAACTTGGCTTTAATGGCTTCTTCAAGTTCATGATCCGCATGGATTGGTCGAACAACTTTGATCTCCACAATTCCCAGACTTCTCGCCTCGGTAAGCATTCTGGATACCATCGACCTGGTGACGCCAACCTTAAGGGCTATGGCGGATTGGTCTTTTCCCTCGATATAATACATCTCGGCAACATCTGCCAGTATATTAGTGCGTTTTTGGGAAGCTTTTTCCGTGACCATTAATTATTTTTTCCTGTATTCACTTATGTGATTAATAATTCACATATATGAGTATATCAATACTAATTTGTTTTGTCAATAATGAGAATGGGATGGTTATTTCAAATTGAAAAATGGATATTATTTTGGCAAAAGCGGACTGTTAAGAGGAATGAATTTAGGAAGAGATGGAATCAAAGCATACATCTTGTGGTCCATGAATATTGATGCAATCCTTTGGAAACCAATCTTATATAATGCCTAACACCTAAACCGTATTGTTACGCAACAGAGCAATTGTCTTACCGTCGGTACCAGGGAAAACGATGGCACCTTCCTCTTAAATATTCAACGTAAATTCATAGTAATGCGCATGTATCCAGATTGCACGGATATTGCTTAAAAACGGTAAAGTTATTAATTTAAAAGTCTCTGTGGGAAAATTACTGATCCACAGAAATTTTTATTATGGATTTAACAAACTTACATCCAGTTCCTCAAGTTTATGAGTAATTTCTCATCTTCTATTCCACCTTTAATAAGAACATCCATCACCCCCGGATACTGTATTGCTGGTCTCGCGACCGATTCCGGCAGCTCGGCGATTATTTCTGCCATCGATCGATGGCTCACTTTGGAAATTGTCTTTAATACTTCACGAGATGCCGCTTGAGGTTCCCGTCGATGATCAGGATATCCTTTTCCAAATTCGACTCCAAAGAATTGATCGAATATAAATCGTAAATTGACATTGCTTGCCCAGCCATATCCTTGATTCAAAGCCAGCGATATACAATTTCCAGCATTAATTTGCGCGAATAACCAGGCATCCAAAGGTGAATGAATCAGTCCGCAAAATACTCCAGGGTATTGCATGGCAGCATTCATATAACCGATCCCCGTACCACAACCACCGACAACAAGGTCGACCTTATGTGTAATTAGCAATAAGGCTGATATCAATCCGGTATGAATGTATTGTAGTTCCGGTTTTTCACCGCTCTTTTTCATACCTATATTGATCAATTCATGCCCGCGACCTTCCAGAGCTGCAACAATATCCGGATTTTTATCAGCTGCGCTGGTTTCATTTACGATTGCTATTCTCATACTGAATCTCCTAATTCGCCTTTTTCTTGATCACCTGAATAGCTGATTCGACAATATCATCTACACTTAATCCCATATAATCCATCAACACTTCAGCGCTTTTCGATGTGACTCCGAAGCGATCCCTGACCCCTACTCGTTTGATCGGGACAGGGCAATTCTCTGATAAAATTTCAGCTACAGCTCCGCCTAAACCACCAATAATTGAATGTTCTTCTGCTGTTACGATTGCTCCAGTCGAGCTTGCAGCATAACAAATTGCCTCGACATCAATTGGCTTGATGGTATGGATCTCCAATACCCCGGATGAAATTCCCATAGTATGCAATTTGTCAGCAGCCAGGATGCATCTCCCCACCATTGTTCCAGTTGCTATGATGGTCACATCTGACCCTTCACGTATTTTGATGGCTTTACCGATTTCAGGCTTGATATCTTCTGGATGAATGGGGAGGGAACTATCCCTGCTCATGCGGAAATACAGCGGACCCTTGTGTTTGGCTATGATCGGCAGCCAATTCTTGATCTGGTTGTTGTCAGAAGGGACTATCACAGTCATATTGGGTAAAGCTCGCATAACAGCCAGGTCAACAATGCAGTTATGAGTTGGTCCATCTTTAAAATCTGACAAACCAGCATAGTGCCCAACAAGTTTTACATTTGTCTCAGCATAGGCCACACAAGTCCTCACCTGTTCTATTGCTCTCAGGGAAAGGAAGGCTGCGAAGGCATTTACGAATGGTGTGAAACCTCCCAATGACATACCCACTCCAAAATCCACCAGACAAGGTTCAGCTATTCCAATATTAAAAAATCTGTCCGGAAACTTGCTGGCAAAAAAATGTGTCAATGTGGAAGAGGAGGTATCGGCATCCAACACCACTATGTCGAGGTTTTTTTCTCCGTAATCTGCCAGTGCCCTACCATATGCTTCTCGTTGCGGAATCTCAGCCATATTGATCAACCTTCCTTCATAAGTTCTGTTAATGCTTGCTCGTACTGGTCGGGTTTGGGAACAGCACCGTGCCATTTGGAATCATTTTCCATGTAAGAAACACCCTTCCCCTTGGTTGTATGGGCAATGATTATGGTTGGCTGGCTATGAATTTCACTGGTCAGATCTAATGCTTCGATGACCTGCCGGGTATTATGACCGTTGATCTCTACTACGTGCCAGTTAAAGGCTTTCCATCTGTCTGCCAACGGCTCAAGCGGCATGATCTCATGGACAGCACCATCCAATTGGACATCGTTATAATCCAAAATTACTGTCAGGTTATTGAGGTGGAATTTTGAGGCAGTTGTAGCAGCTTCCCAGACTATCCCGGCCTGCATCTCGCCATCCCCCATAAGAACGTAAGTCCGATAATCCTGCTTTTTTCTTTTGGCAGCCATTGCGTTTCCAGCGCCAACTGCAATTCCATGCCCAAGCGGACCTGCACTCATTTCGATGCCCGGGGTTTTAACCCTGTCTGGATGCCCTTGCAGGTGGCAATCCAATTCCCCCCATTGATCAAGATCTTCCATCGGGAAGAATCCGCGTCTTGCCATGGCTGCATACAGAACGGCTGATGCATGACCTTTACTGAGGAAAAAGCGGTCACGCCCTTCCCATTTAGGGTTGCCTGGATCTATCTTGAGCTTGTGAAAAAACAGCACCGATATGATTTCCGCTGCCGAAAGTGATCCGCCGGGATGTCCTGACCCGCGCTTGTAGATCATTTTTATACTGTCAATTCGTAATAATCTGGCAATTTCATCAAGTTCTATTATTTTTTCTTCCCGTATATAATTCATAACCAATTCACTCCATTACTTCACAGGTTTTTGATTGAGAATGACTTCCTGATTTTTCCTGGCGGATTGATGCGTACCAATAGAAAATTCAAGTACATTTCTTGCCGTTTTACCATCTAGTTTGGGATCCCCACCTTTGGTCAGCACGTCGATCAAATGCCGGGTGCAGTCAATAAAACTGTCGGACCATTCAAACCGGTCCACTGGAACTTCTGTAGTGTTTCCGTCCTTGAACAAAACCAATGGCGGATAAGCTAGCGTTTTTGCTGTGCAACGGTTAATGATTAGAATTCCTTTGTCTCCAATGATCTCAACACGATCATCATCACTGTAATACCGGGTATCCATAACCATGTTGGGGGTGCTTGCAAAATCTAATGTGCCGTATTTCCGTTTTCCCTGGAATTGAAACATGATCACAGCGGGTGCATCCAGGTATATTCCTGGTCGAATCATGGATTTATCGATCCATGCGTTGACTCTTTTTATCGGACCCATCAAGTCATATGCCAGGGAAAATAAGTGATAGCCATGGTCAAAAATGAGTGGTCCACCCCCGCTTTTTTCTTCAGTAAATCGCCATATCCACGCAGAGAGAGGTACTTTCCACTCGGTCTTGCTTTTTCCGGTACTGACATGCATTCGTAGTATTTGGGGTTCACCTATTACCCCCGCCAATAACATTTCCCGCGCTTTTACATTTGGCGGATAAAACACAAAGTTTTCATAAATTCTCAGGACCAAACCTTTTTTCTCAGCCGTCGCAATCATTTCATCTGCTTCAACTAAATTCATGGCCATCGGTTTTTGTATTGAGACATGTTTTCCAGCATTAAGTGCTTTAATGGACATTTCACAATGCAAAAAATGGGGTACAAGTAACTCAACAAGGTCAATCTCAGGATCTGCCAGGACTTCACTGAAGTCTTTATATACCCTGGAAACATTCCAAAGTCTGGCTTTTTCCTTTGCTGCTTTTTCATTGTTGTCACAAAGGGCGATCAGCCTGGCATCTTGACGACCTTGATATCCAAGCTGGTGAAGATCAGAGATACGGCCACAACCCACGAATGCAACGTTGATCGGTTTCATATTCACCCTGTATTAGTTATTGTAAATACTATGAGCCTATTTTTTGAATTTGATTACTAAGTGATTATATAACCCGAATAAAAGATCACCATATTGATTAATGTAAAACATCCATCATCAATTATGCTGGTACGGGATCGAAGAAGGGACGATATAAAAGAGTATTGATGCATGTTGTTCTGTGATTGGACATAAGAATTAGCTTATTGTTATCAGTCGTTATCATAGATGATATTTACCCCATAAATTTTGGCCGTAAGTGCACAAACCTTATATTTCATATCTTTTTATGTATTCTCTAGCCTTATACCTGCCGTAATCGACACATCTAAATTCATTGACCAGCGATCAAGCCAGTTTTCTTAAAAACCTATGCTGACTTTTATTACAATTATATATATTAATCCAGGTGGTGCTTGTGTTAACAGGTAATATGCCCCTGGTGAGAATGTACAGAGAACCTTAGCCAACCCGTATGCTGGTCCTTTATCTTTATATTCAGAGAGATTTTTCAATGGATAAGGGACATAACTAATATAATTATAAAAATGACAATAAAAGGTGGTCTTCCACGCGAGACTTTTCAAATCCCGTTGTTAGGCGAAGAGGAAGCTCCCAGGAATGAAATCAAAATATCATTGGATGAAATTGGTTATTCAGGTTTTCTAACTGTTGAATTTGAATCTTTAATTATTACAAGCAAGTCTTATAGAGCGATCCGAGATTGGCTGCAAGACAGGCGATGGACGATGTAATAATATTAGGATTACTGAATGATTAATCCTAAAGGATATTTATGATTTACATATAGATGACAAAAATCATATAATATAGATGTTTCAAATCTCCTTAAAATAAGTTATTCACCAATTGATTTTCACAAGGTAGAGACTCCCCATGCCTGAAACTGTTCGTACATTAGATCGAGCACTCGAAATTCTCCTGTGTTTCTCACGTGAGAAACCTTTATTGTCTCTTACTGAAATCTCTAGTGGAATAGGCATTAATAAAAGTACCGTCTACAGGTTGCTTGTTACCCTTGTTTCCAAGGGATTTCTACTTATAGACACAGAGACTGGAAAGTATAAATTGGGGTTTCGAATACTGGATTTGGCTTTACGGGCATATGAGGATTTTGATCAGCACTGGGTATTACCATATCTCCAGCGTCTATCTGAAGAATGTGGTGAGACAACAAACATGGCGGTTCTTGATGGTGATAGAATTTTTCACCTGCAGGTTGTTGAGAGCAAACAACATTTAACACTCGCTCCTGAACCGGGGCCAAGTTTACCTGCATTCAATACAGCCTCCGGTAAAATAATCCTTGCTTATCTTCCAGATGATCAGGTACTACGTGTATTAAAATCAAATTATTCCAAGTATTTAGAAAAAACAACTTTGTCCTTAGAAACTCTGATGATGGATATACATGAATCACGTCTTAGGGGATTCGCAATTTCTGAAGGTGAATTCAATAAAGAGGTTAATGCAGTTGCGGCACCATTACTATTGGAAGACGGTTACCCGATAGCAGCAATTGCAATTATTGCCCCCGCATATCGTCTGCCTCGTGAACGTATGATTGCGTTAGGGAATTCGATTAAAAAATTAGTTAATTTAATAACATCTGAAATTGGTTCAGCAGCACTTTCAGGGATGATTACTCGAAGCATATCCAATAATACATAATGTAATTGTGTTATTAGAAATAAGATCTTACCAATGTTTTCCTTGTTCAAAAAAATCTCGGGTGGGGTAAATTACATCCTTCCAAATTGAATTGCGGATGCAATTTTGAGTATGGATCAGGCAATTATCTGACAGCGTGAACCCGTTATTAATTGCCTGGTGTATGGCTATGACCTCAAACTTGACCGACTACTGAATGTTTATAAGGGATGTATCAATAAGGTGAATGCCAAGACCTACAACAACAGAGTTTTCTGATCTATATTTAAAAATTCAATTGACTTGAAGATTTCACATCCAGGATAAGTCCCCTAATTTTGATTTTTATATAAGTCAGTTTATTGTGTTTCCGGAATCGATTGAAGTACTATATCAAGCCTTGTCTTCTTCATAAATGATCGCTCCTGAAGGACAATTCCGCTCACAAGTACCACATTCAACACAGATTTCAGTATTAATATGCGCCTGAGTATCACCTTCGGTGATTGCCTCGTTATCACATCCACTTATACATGCACCGCATAAAATACATTCACTAGTAACGACATATCCCATATTAAGTTATCCTTATTAATAAGTTGACCAATAAAATCTAACCCATATACATATGTTTCGGATCAATCACCTCACGGATCAATCGTAACTGCTCCTGAGTTGGCGGTTCAGTGAATGGAATGTTATCCGGTAATGCCGGTACAAAACCCATTGTATTTAATACATCCTCCTTTGTATTACCAGGATGGATTGATAACAGCATCATTTGTTTTGTCTCAGGGTGGAACCCGAAGATCGCTTTATCAGTGATTACACGCTTCGGACCTCCCCGTAAACCAGCTTGTTCGCGGCTGTTGCCTCCACTCAAATAACCGGGGCTGGTATTAAACGATATACTCTTCTTGAGTTTTCGTGCTTCATGCCGCATGATGATCACAGTACTCTTTGCACAAGAAGCTATATCATTGGCACCACCGCTTCCTACCATATGTCTGAATGCGCCGTGTGAATCACCCAACAGGGTGGTATTAAGATTACCGTACTGATCTGTTTCGAGCCCGCCCAAAAAACCAACATCAACCAACCCTTTATGTAGAACTGTTCCCAAAATATCCACAAAACTGCTTAATACACTTGCCCGATACCATACTCGAGGATCAGCCAAACCTACCCCGCAATCAACGGGTTCAGGGTCAATCACTCCCAATTCAAAAAGCATAGTCATGTTAGGTGCGTGGGTTTGTTTAGCCAGGAAAGATGCAACCACGGGTAATCCCAATCCTACTGCTACGACCTGGTGATCCTGTAGCTCCCGAGCGCCTGAAACAGCCATTAATTCTGAAGGTGAATAATCAAGAATCATTGCTTTTCTCTCTCCTTAATATCCCAGGATCGGGTCAGCTCGAAGGCTGTTCAAATGTTGAATACCCCCGACTTTATTCAGATATTCCCACTCGTCTTTAGTATTAATAATAAATTCCTTTACAAACACAGAAAAGGCTTCATGGGAGACAGATGCATCGACGTACTTTTCTATCATTCCCGAATCATAATCGTACTCAGAATAAACAGAGGTCGGATGCGCCGAAAATGGCTGCTCAACAACATGGGAAACCTGTAATCCGGGAATAACCGTCCTTTCAGGCTCCCGACGGATAAAATCAGCTGGGACAATATGTTCGGTGATCACAATTGTCCTCTTGCTGGCTTTTACCTGTTCGACGTTATCCCAACGCGGCCCCATGATCCAGGCATTACCATTTTCATCAGCAATTTGCACTTGAACGATCGCTACATCGGGTAATAATGGCTTAAGAGAGAGCCAGCGTTCACCCGAGAAAGGATCATTTACATACGCCACATCCGAACCGGATCGTTCATTAATTCTGTTCAAGAGGTCTGAACCTTGTAATGACCTTATCGGAATAAAGGGCAGACCCAGAGACCCAGCCAAATAGCGGAAAGCGACGGACAAGCTGCTGTATTCCTCTGCAGCCAATGAGCCATCCTCGATACCACGGTTAACGCAAGCCAACCTGCCAAACCGGTCAAGTGAGCCTCCACCATAAATTAATCGTTTAACAGCTCCAGCCCCGACCAGAAGGTCAGCATCCATAGCGCCAACACACTGAGAAATTGTGAGGTCTTTTATTCCCTGGCGGATTACCTCGCGGGCAAATGCCATTGCGCATCGAGTGATTGCAAAGCCTGACAGTGCTACGTGCGAGCCATTTGGGATTGTCTTTACGGCTTCAGTAAGAGAGGAGACTTTAGACATATCACCTCCTAGTTGACGGACGGGCGTTTTTCAAAAACGATCAACAGAAGTTGGCAAGCACCTTTGTCAACCTTTATTTCAGCCAATTCTACTTGTCGATCTAATTTTTCTTCAATAGCCATGATAATAATATTGGCTGGAATGCAGGTAAATGGCTCAATGCCATGGGCGACCATTTGATCTTCAACCTGGCGATGAACGCAACCTTTCACATTAACACGCAGAAGGCGATCCTCACTATTGTATGTAACCGTGCTGACAATACCCTTCTCCTTTAATAATGATCCAATCGTGAGAAGAATATCATCGATTTCTGCTGATTTTATCTGCGGTAATATATTATTCTTGTAAAATTCCTTTCCCACGTTCATCATTCTGAAACGGGCGCCTTTTCCTCTTTCGTCCCAGAAAGCTTTTTCCAGTTCAAACATGACTCCGTTGCTGTAATCCAGGGGTATATTTTTGTTGTTCATGCTTCCTCCTTGTAATATGAATTGCCCCATTTTTCAGAGAAAACCAGATCTTTGATGGCAATGCGAGGTCGAGGCCGGTGAGGCCTTGTGGGATGTCCAATGGATAAAATACTTATTGCTTTATATTCTTCCGGAATACCTAAGAGTGATTTAATTCTCTCTTCATCTCGGATATCAATACAAGGAGCAATCACCCAGCACGCTCCCAAGCCAAGAGCAGTTACCATGAGAAGAATATTCTCAATGGCAGCTGACGTATCGAAAGGCAGATCCCAAACATCTTTTTTACCTATAATGATCAGATCTACCGGGGCATCAGCTAGAAAAGCAGACACCTGCCCGGAGGTTAGTTTTTCAAAAGCTGCCTTCTTTTTTGCTTCATCTTCCAGACTTGAAAATCTTTCCTGCATCTTTTTTGTTACATACTCTGCAGTGAAACGCCGGCCGCTTCCTCCTCCTGCAATGGCGCCAAGTTTTTTACGGGTTAATTCATCTTTTACTACAACGAATCGCCAGGGTTGCGCGTTTTCACCTGAAGGAGCCTGCCTCGCAGCTTCAAGTATGATATCCAGATCATGATCCGATACCGGATCGGCTGCGTATTCACGAATGCTGCGGCGATCCTGAATGACCTTCATAGTGGCATCAGCTAAACTGAACATTTCAGTCATTTCTCCTCCCGGGAACACAATATACAAAACTAAAAAGTTTCATACTATAAGACAAAGTATCATGTAGTAATACAATTATAGGATAACAAATTTCCTACAACTTGTCAATATGTTGATTTCCTTTTTACTGTATACTTGTATTGGATTTTGATATAATCTTGAAAAACAGGTCAAAAGAGGAATAAATTGAGCGAATCAATTCGAGCAGTTGAACGTGCCCTGGATGTTCTTTTATGTTTTTCGTCAAAGACACCAGAATTGACTATGACGCAGATTTCCGAACGGGTGGGGATGCATAAAAGTACTGTACATCGACTGTTAGCAACCCTTGAGGCAAAAAGGTTTGTCCAGCGTGACCTGGCAAGTGGACTTTATAAACCTGGAAATCGACTGCTGCAAATGGCGTTCCTTACACTGGAAAAGAACGACCTCCGTGAAGTTGCTGCACCTTACATGAGACAACTTAATGAGACTTATCGTGAGACCATTACTTTATCAATACTGGATGATTCAGATATGGTTTACGTCGCTGTAGAGGCGAGTCCTCAGACTGTCACGCTTGCCGCCAAACCGGGGCAACGCCTTCCGGCTTTTTGTACAGCCTCTGGCAAAGTTGTCATTGCGTATTCACCAGAATCAATCGTAAATGAAATTTTCGCTCATGGATTCCCGGAATATACCTCATACACGATCCGCTCTACAGAAACAATGCTGCATATTATCTCTCTCGTCCGCGAAAGAGGATTTGCTTATTCTGAACAGGAGTTGGAACTCGGAATCAATGCGGTTGCAGCACCGATATTGGATAAAGGTAAAGTTCCTGTTGCTGCAATTGCGGTGGCTGGTCCTGCTTACAGGCTTTCTGTAGATAAAATGTTGGAAATTGGACCATATATCGCATCTGTTGCTAAAGAGATTTCCCGAGAATACGAATTCTCGCATAGACAAAAATAAGAAAATAATAACCATTTCTGAGAATCAAGAAGATACAGGAAGAAACTGGCTAATGTTTCTTCCTGTATCTTATACCAGGCAATATTCCAGTGTGGTTATCGATCCCTGGCTTACGAGATCAATCTTTCAAGTACTTCTTTCGAATGCTGTCTGACAGTGTCATGAAGGCTATTTCCATGCGAATCCATTGTTACAACGACCGGGAAATCCTCGACTTCAATGACCCAAATCGCCTCTGGAACACCAAACTCAAGTTTATATACATTGATAACTTTTTTCACGGATTCAGCAATAAGGGAAGCAGCACCACCTATAGCGTGGAAATAGGCAGCTGGTAATTCCTGGCATGCTTTCAATGTAGCTGCGCCCATACCACCTTTGCCAACTACCCCTCGCATCCCAAAGTGGCGCATGATATCACCCTGGTATGGTTCTTCCCTGGTACTGGTGGTAGGTCCTGCAGCCACAAATCGATAGTCTTTCGTCTGCAACCCGCTTACGACCGGACCACAATGATAGATCAAACCACCTTTTAAAATTGGCTGGATAGCCTTATAAACAAGCAGGTCATCCTCAGTTGCAGTTCTCGTTTTTTGGATGAATGTATCGTCAAGCCACTTATGGACTGCGTCCCTTCCAGTGATCATTACTCCTGAGAGGTTAACCGTGTCCCCGACCTTAAGCTTCATGATTTCATTATCAGTAATCGGCAGTTGTAGATTAGTAGTCATTCATTCCTCCAGCTTATTCATAAGTAACTGTATCTATTGTAACGACCATCTTCCGCCGCCGGTAAGCCCAACACATATATGAAACAGATACAAAAAATGAAGCTGGTAATCTGTATGTGGATGTTATCTTCGTTCCAAGAACAGTGGTTTTACCACCGAAACCCATTGGCCCAATACCCAACTCGTTGGCTTCTTTTGTGATCCTTTCCTCAAGTTCGCTTAGTTTTTCATCTTCATTGACGTCGTCAAATTTTCGAAGCAAAGCTTCTTTGGAAGCGGAATATGAAGTGCCACGGTCTCCCCCGATGGCGACACCAAGAAATCCTGGAGCACAACCTTCGCCTTGAGCGCGATTTACTGCATCAAGAATTACTTTTCGAATCCCTTCCAGGTCGCGTCCGGCATTCAAACGGTTATCCGGTAATGAGTATTGTGCTCCAACATTTTCACAACCACCGCCTTTGAGCATAAGGTCGATAGTTAACGTCTCACCATCAACTTCAGTGAAATGAATCGATGGAAAATAATCATCTCCGACGTTATTACCAGTGTTTTTTCCATTTATGGAATCCACTGCATTTGGCCGTAAATAAGATTTTTGGGTTGCAAGAGCTACCGCGCTGCGAATTTGTTTCTTTAATTCACCCGGATTCATTCCAACTGGATAATGAACATAGAAAATTGGCGTCCCGGTATCCTGGCATATTGGTGTACCATTCTTACGAGTCATTTCAACATTTTTAAGGATCGTTTCCAAAGCACCACGTGCTGCCGAACCTGGTTCTTCTTTCTCTACTGCATCTCTCAGTCTCTTTTCAACAGGAAGAGGAAGATCAGTTGAAGTTAATCGGACTAGTTCAAGGATATCTGAGGTATAGTCGTCCATTTTTATCTCCTGCTATCGTAACAATAAACGATTCTCAAGCTGCTTGAGGTAATCATCCAGGTTGATTTTCAGCCTGGCCACTCCACTATCCATGGCGGCTTTAGCCACAGCAGGAGCTTCCCATAGACAGACACGTTTATCCAATGGTTTGGGAACAACATAATCCCGGCCAAATTCAAGGTGATCAATGTTATAGGCTTTAAGGACTTCTGCCGGTACATTCTCTTTGGCGAGTGCTGATAACGCGATGCTCGCCGCGATCTTCATCTCATCATTGATTGCTCTTGCCCTGACATCCAGGGCTCCCCGGAAAATGTATGGGAATCCAAGGAGGTTATTGATCTGATTGGGATAATCGGACCTTCCGGTCCCGACGATTGCATCCGGGCGGGATTGTTTTACGAGTTCAAATTTAATCTCAGGATCAGGATTAGCCATGGCAAAGATTATGGGGGATGACCGCATGCGTGATAGCATTTCCCCCGTGACTATGTTTGCAACGGATAAACCAATTAACATATCCGCCCCTTCCAAAGTCTCAGTCAATGTACCCGGCTGGTCACCCTGGGCAAATAGCTCTTTTTCAGCAAACATTTCTTCTTTACGCCCTTTGTAAACCAAACCCTTAATATCACAAAACCAAATATGGTTCCGCGGTACCCCGATCTTTACAAATTGGTTGGCAGAGGCAATTGCTGCTGCTCCTGCACCAGAAAAGACGATTTTGATCTCATTGATCTTTTTGCCTGAAATTTCCAGGGCATTCAATAATGCTGCACCAAGAATGATTGCAGTCCCATGCTGGTCATCATGAAAGACAGGAATATCCAGCATCGACTGAAGTTTTTGTTCAATATAAAAACATTCAGGAGATTTAATATCTTCAAGGTTGATCCCTCCGAAAGTTTGGGCGATCGCTTTAATAACCGTGATCACTGTTTCAGAATCATGTGAATCTAGTTCAATGTCGATACTGTCCAGGTCGGCAAATTTCTTGAATAAGACAGCTTTGCCTTCCATGACTGGTTTGCTGGCGAGGGCTCCCCGATCACCAAGGCCAAGGATGGCAGTTCCATTTGAAATGACTGCCACCAGATTGCCTTTATCAGTGTATTCATAAGCAAGGTCCGGGTTATTAGCGATCTCAATCACAGGATAGGCGACACCTGGCGTATACGCCAGGCCAAGATCGGTTTGTGTTTCAAGTGGTTTGGTGGGAACAATTGCTAATTTTCCAGGAATCCCATTCCAGGTGGTGGTAGTTCAGTGAAGTTTCTTTTGTAATCACAGCCATTATGTTCTCCATCGATCACAGTATTATTCTATAAGTATGTTAATAATTATTCTTAGTACACTTTTTTGGCATTGTAAATAATTGTTGCCTGCCCGTGAGTCCATGATAATCCTTCTCCAACAAATGTGGTTGTTGGATTACCTCTAAGGGGCGAATCAATGATTTCTTGGGCACAATTTGCATAGTCAAATAAGATATCACCATTTAATGGCGTTGGCATATGCCCCGGATAAATGGCATCAAATTGATCTCTAATTTTGATCATGTTTTTTACTCCATCTAGATAAGTGGCTATAGTGCCTGAATGTTTCAAATACATCCATACTGGAGTTGATACGATTGAATCACCTGCAAACAAGATTCTTCCTTCTGGGTCCAACAGGCAAATTGAGCCAAGAGTATGGCCAGGAAAATCAATTACCTGAAATTGGCGATCACCCAGATCGATTTTAGTTCCTGGCTCGAGGGGAAGTATTTTATATGTCGATTTCTTTATAAATCCTTCCATGACCATACTGAAATCCGGGTGATCCTCCAGGTAGAACCGTTTTATGTCTTCCATTCTTCGCTTATCAGTGCAGGTTTCTTCCCATACCGGGAGGTCTAGCTTGTTCATCCATACTTCAGGAAACCCGGGGTTACCACCTGTGTGGTCGAGGTGGCCATGAGTATTTACCACCATAATAGGCAGATCAGTCAGGTTCTTCACAAGTCCTGATAGATTACCGACACCGAAACCGGTATCAACCAACATAGCCTTTTTACTACCAATGACTAAATGCATCAGGTCATTGGCTAGACCTTGAATTGCCCAAATGTTTTTTCCAACTAAATTGACTTTGAAATATTCAAACATACAAGTTTTTCGATTAGATTACGTGATCTTTAATGAACTTTAATACCCGTTCGATATTATCTTTTGTTTCGAAAGCTGGATCAGCATGTTCCGCATTCTCGATTATCTCAAGGATGATATTTTGTTCACCGAATTTCTGCTTAAGTTTCTGCGCAAATTCGATGGATTGTTGCGCTGGTACTACGGGATCTTTACGTCCATGCTGCAACAGCATTGGCGGTGCTTTGCTCCCAATATAGTTCTCGGGATTGGCTTTCTGGACTTTTTCCGGGATCTTGGTGATCGTATCTCCTAATAACATGGATTTGGCGAATTAGGCTCATTGTGCCTAAACCCAACTGGAGCCAGCAAACCACTGGTTGATAATTGTTCATCCATCTTTAGAAAATTTGTCGGACCATACCAAACAATTGCTCCTTGAATATCACAGGATTGCTCGTGATATCCAAGGGTTAAGTCTTCCAATTCTCTCGCCCCGGATGAAACAGCAAGCATCGAAGCAAGATACCCTCCCGCAGATCCTCCCCAGGCGACAATCTTTTTGGAATTTAACCCATAGACTTTTGCATTTCCTTTTATCCACCGGATGGCTGCTTTCGCATCCTGGACAAGAGCTGGAAACTTTGCTTCACCACTCATGCGGTAATTGATTGAAACTACTGCAAACCCGTGATTTAATCCCTCCAGCATCGGAATGATCTGCATATCACCTTTATCACAGCCCATGAATGCACCACCATGGATGGCTACAATAACCGGATATAGTTTCTCTCCTTCCTCAGGTAAGTACAGGTCCAGCTTTTGTGCATTTGATACGTTTGCATAACTAATATTCAAATACTTGTTTTTTATATAAGAGGTGTCTGCAGGAGGAGGGGCTTCCATAATAGCATAGTGTGTTTTTGAATGGTTTGGGTTGTCTGTAAGGGTCATTATTCCTCGAATATTTTTATATAATTATACCAGATATTTCGCTAAATGATACTATGTTTCACGAGATGGAACAACAAGTATATTTATAAGGCATCTTTTTGTATCATTATTTTTTTATAAAGTTATTGTATTTATGATGGATATTTTACTTTCAATTTATAGATAAATAAGTATTGTCGGGTGGCAAGACAAATTGGGATCCTTTTCCTGATTTCACGCCGCTTCTCAAAATTCTTTTTTATGCTAGACTAAACATATATTTGTTGGTAAAGGACGATTCGATGAGGGACCAAAACGACTATAACGTAAGAGCTGTGGAGCGCGCAATACAAATATTAAATTCATTTGATGATGACCACCCAGAAAGAGGTATTTCAGAGATATCTGAAGTTGTCGGGTTACATAAGGCCACAACACATCGTATACTCACAACTTTATTAAATAATGGTTTTATTGAGCGATCAGCGGATGGTCTGAAGTATAAACTTGGAATCCGGTTGGTAGACCTTGGTTTCAATGTAACACGCCGGATGGACGTCCGTAGGGAAGCCCTTCCTTATATTTCACAGCTTGCAAAACAATTGGATGAAGCGGTTGACCTAAGTCTTCATTGATCAAATGCAAGTCTTGTACATTGAAATGATCCAGAGTCACCATGCTCTAACAATCGCTGCGACTGTTGGTCGCCGATTACCTGCTTATTGCACAGCCAGTGGCAAAGTTTTTCTCGCACATATGCCTTCTGATCAAGTAGAAGAGTATCTTTCCAAACCATTGGTTTCCACAACCAGGAATACGATCACCGATCCGAAAGCATTCTCCAACAGCTTAAAACGATCCAGGAACAGGGATATTCAATAGATGATGAAGAAATGGAACTAGGTGTTAGAGCTATTGCTGCCCCCATTTATAACCAAAAGGGCAGGGTTATCGCGGTTGTTAGTATCCCAGGACCAGTTAGTCGGCTGGATAAAAGAAGAATTCCAGAGATGGCAGCGGAATTAATTCAAACAACCAATGCGATTTCACGTAGATTTGGTTTTATGAAATAATACCCAAAAATATATTTGATAGTTTTCATTTTTAATAGGCCAACCGCGGACTATATTATATTCCGCGGTTGGCCATAAGGAGGGAGAAATCAGGTAATCTACTAAAAAATGAACCTGGTGTGCTTGTTTGAAATCAAAGCATTAATTAAAATGGGAAGTCGTATCCGGTTAAATTATAATTCTTTTCGGAGATAATTGATTTCCTTTTGTAAATTCGGGATTACTTGAATGCCACGCTTTTTAGTAAGTAATGCCATCTCATATTCTTTTTCACCAGCAGTATAAATTCTTTCCTGACCTGGGGCTTTGGTTGAGTTTCGCAATTCCCTCAAGATCTTTCCGGTTGTAGTCTTGAAATCATCCAGAGGAGTGAAAAACTCAATATTTATGGCGAGGAAGAAGTGACCGATTTTATATGGTTGTGGTTTACCGTCAGCAGCGATACCCGTTAATCCATACAGGAAAGAGCCTGATTGTAATGAAGCTGATAGAATTTCAACCATCGTGCCGAGTCCATATCCCTTGTGACCGGCGAGGATCTCCCCAGCACCTCCCAAAGGTAAGAAAGAAGCTGTTCTATTTCCAAGGGCAGACAAAGCATCAGAAGAATCGATCATTGGTTTGCTTTTCTGGTCAATCACCCAACCATCAGGTACGGGTTTTTCGGCACGAGCAAGAACTTCAATTTTCCCACGCTGGGTAATTGGCGTGGCAGCATCATAAAGAAATGGGAATGCCTCATCAGTCGGTGCTCCGAATGCGATCGGGTTTGTTCCGAGCATAGGCTGTACTCCGAAAGTTGGTGAGACTGAAGGTCTGGCGTTGGTAAATGAAAAACCAAGCATGCCTTCTTTCACAGCCATCGATGGATAATAACCGGCAATACCATAATGAGTTGAATTCCTGACTGCAACGCATCCCAACCCATAAAGACGTGCTTTTTCTATCGCCATTTGCATCGATCGGGTGCCGATAACCATTCCCATGCCATGGTGACCATCAATGACTGCAGTTGTGGGTGTATCTTTTACTACTTCGAAATTTGTCACCACTTTATGCTGACCCGCTTTTATACGCTCATAATAGTACTTGAGCCGACCAATTCCGTGCGATTTTATTCCGCGGATATCCGATTCAATGATCACGGTAGCACAAGTCTCTGCATCATTTTCAGGAACACCGACTTTTAATAAAACATCCATGATAAAACTCTTCAGGGTATCAACCGGTACATAAAAGGTATCTTCTGCCATATTGTCTCCAGTCCAGCTAATTCTTCGAAAATATTTTTATTAGTTTCATCTGTTGATATATAGTTTCATATAATAGAATAACAAATCACTACCTTTTCGTCAAGATGGAAATATTTGTGCTGAACAATAATATGAAGTTTCATTGTATGAAAACGATTGACATCTAGTGAAACCTTCGTTATACTGTTTTTATAAAACACAGTTTTATGTTATGAGACATTTTTAGCATTGAATCTATCTATCGGAGATAAGTTATGAAGAATTTACCATTTGTAAAAGCATCAGATGTCGCAGGCGAGTTCAGGGAACCTCCACGAGTGAGTAAGCTTTTGCTTGCCCCAAAATTTGGCGGTGTAAATAATCTATCCATGGGAATGAATATCACCGAAGTGGGCAGTATGATCCCTGACCATGTTCATGATAAATCAGAAGAGGTATTGTTCCTTATTAGTGGGCATGCCAAAATTGTGATTGAAGGGGAAGGGGAATGGGAAATAGGACCTGAAACCGCCTTCTACTCACCAATTGGTGTAAAACACCGAGTTGAGAACATTGGTGATGAACCATTAAGAATTGTTTGGGTCTACAGTCCACCTTTACCGGCTCACTGTAGTTAATTGAAGTTAATTTATTATTTCAAGGAGAATAAAATGATATTTCAAGAAACACGTGATTACTTAAAAAAGATTGGTTTACCTGAAGGTGACTTGTTCGATATGCCAACCTCCACCCAGCGTTTCCCGGATGGAGCTGCATATCGTATTGAAGTACCCACAGTGAATACTGCTGATGCCGTAGCTTCCTTACTTGATACAGCCACCAAGAATAATATTGTCATCAACCGGGTTACTGAAACCTATGGAATGTTCAGGCACACAGCTGCGGAGATCAAAGAATACTGCAAATTATGTGGACAATATGGTGCTGAATTACTCCTTTCGGTAGGCCCAAGGGCAACCTATGATACTGGAGCCACAGTACTATCTGAACAGGGTGTTCGGATCAGTTATCGCCTGCGTGGACAGGAACAAATGATTCGAGCCGTGGAAGATATCAAACGTGGTTACGATTATGGTTGCCGTGGATTCCTCATCTATGACGAAGGTATGCTGTGGTTGATCAACCAAATGCGCCAGGATGGTGCTCTTCCGAAAGACATTATTTTTAAGACCTCTGCCCATATGGGTCAGTGCAATCCTTGCTCATTTAAACTGCTCGAAAGTTTAGGAGCTAACAGTATCAATCCGGTTCGTGATTTACAACTTCCCATGATAGCGGCTTTACGTGCTGCTATAAAGACCCCGTTGGATATCCACACTGACAATCCACCGGGATCTGGTGGTTTTATTCGTGTTTACGAAGCTCCAGAAATTGTAAGAGTGGCTGCCCCGGTACATTGCAAAACCGGTAACTCTGTTGTGGCTGGTCATGGTCAACTAACTTCTGCAAGTGATGCCAAGAAAATGGCAGATCAGGCATCGATTGTTGTTGAGATGGTCTCTAAGTACTATCCAGAAGCAAAACAATCTGCAAAAGGTTCATCAGATTTGCATCTTCCTGTATATTAATTTGATCCGGCGTCGAATAGCAATAATTGATCAAGGAGGACATTATGGGTAATTGGCAGTTTCCACCGGATAGTGGACACATGGAACGACCAGATGGTTTGTATTTGCAAACCATGAATATGACTGAGATCAATGCCCGCCTGAAAACAAACGACCTCATCATCATCCCGGTTGGGAGCACTGAATGCCATGGTGCAGCACAACCGCTGGGGGAAGACACCTTCCTTGTTTCCAGAATGGCCGAGCAGGTCGCTATGAAAACAGGCTGCACAATTGCAGAACCAGTCTGGTATGGATCTCACCCATATAATCACCTCGGCATGCCCGGAACGATAGTTGTTCCTGAGGATGCTTTCCTGGCAAATTTACGCGCTATCATCGCCGGTCTCTGGAATATGGGTTTTCGTAAACAGATCTTTCTTAATGGACATGGTCAGGAAGAAGTTATTCCTTTGGCACTGCATCAATTCGCAAAGAAATATCAAGTACCAAGCTTATTGATCTCGCTACACTGGCCGACAGTCATCCATGATTATCTGAAAGACAAAGCCCACGGCGGTCCTTTTAATACCCCATTCCAACATGCCTGTGAAGTGGAAGGGTCCTATTCGCTGGCGCTCTTTCCGGAATTTATGCATATGGAGTTGGCAGTTGATACAAAACCTGAAGGTTTTCTCCCACCGGGACATGTCGATAAAGGCGGCGAAGTATACCATGCACCGATCAAAGGCCATGAACACGTCGGATTGGGCGGGATTGAAGTTCTTGTCTACCCTGAAGGTGTGATCGGTCGACCAACCCTGGCGGATGCAGAGAAAGCCAAACCAGGACTGGATGTTTTGTTAGATTACATGGTTCGATTGATTGGTGACATCATGACCAGGTTCCCGGCTGGTCAGCTTCCTCCAACGGATAAAACGACCATGCGTGATCCAGCAGAGATTGAAGCTCTTCTAAAGGGACCGCTGAATGGTGGTAAGCATATTTACACAATTGCTTATCCTCCTTAAACCGATCAACAATTACTGGTTACTGACTCTTCAATGAACCCAACCGTCGCCGAGGTATTACCTGTCATCAGCTTAGTGGTGGTTGGGTTCTTATTGAAGAAGATAGGAGTAATTAAACCTGAAGATGGTTCTTTATTGAGTAGATTGATCCTTACGGTCACTTTGCCAGCAGTAATCTTTATTTCAGTCTCCCAGGCAAATGTTGACCCACTCAGCTTAGGATTTTTAGCTTTATGTAGTTTATTGATTGCAATAAGTTTACGAATTCTATCAGGCACAATTGCAAAGTGGTTAAAGGTTGATCCATCGATTGCGGGAGTGATCATATTGGGTAGTATGGTGATGAACCTGGGTACTTTCCTATTTCCAATCATCCAGACTGCATATGGTCCGGAAGGTGCAAGCCGGCTGGCAGCATTTGATATTGGGAACTCCTTTATGGCAAGTGGTTATGGTTTTTACCTGGCTTCCTGCTATGGCAATAAAACTCCATGTGGGTACAAGAACAGTATTAAAAGGTAGCCACCCTCCCAATTTTATGGGCTTTAATCATTGGATTAGTCATTAACCTCACCAGTATCGATCTCCCCACTTATTTGATCAAAATGCTTACTCCCGTAAGTAAGGCGAACACACCCCTTGCAATGATCGCACTTGGAGTTTTTGTCAATTTTAAATTCCCAAAGTGGAAACTAATAATCCTGACTGTATTCTTACGGATGGGTGTTGGATTTCTTTTAGGACAAGTGATTGTTCTCATTTTTAACCTCCAGGGTTTAGACAGGATTATTGTTACCCTGGGTTCTGCGGTTCCCATAGGAATGGTTCCCATGGTGTATGCAGCTTCTGAAGGATTGGATACAGAATTTGCGGCTGCCTGTATTTCTCTATCGATCATTGTCGGAGTGATTGCCACTCCGTTTCTACTGACAATCTTAATATTTTTTGCATTTTAGGAGCAATTGATGAACATTTTACGTGTTGATATGAATTCTCAAAAAATACAAATTGCATCAGTACCTGAAAAATACCAACAACTTTCAGGAAGAGCTTTTATCGTTAGATTATTGCTGGAAGAAGTGCCACCAACTTGCGATGCTTTAGGACCACACAATAAATTGATCTTCACCCCCGGACTTCTTGGAGGTGCCGGGGTAACCGCTGCGGGCAGGCTTTCTGTAGGTGCCAAAAGTCCATTAACACATGGTGTAAAAGAAGCCAACGCGGGTGGATCTGCTGGGGATATCTTTGGAAAATTAGGTATTCGAGCAGTTGTCGTCGAAAATCAGGCGCAGGACAATTCTCTTTATCTGTTACATATCAAAATAAATGGCGCTGTCCTTGAAGCCGCTGATGATTTAAGGGGTTTAGGAACTTATGCCACGTCAAAGAAG
The DNA here is from genome assembly GCA_963709535.1 of uncultured Chloroflexia bacterium. Taxonomy (GTDB): domain Bacteria; phylum Chloroflexota; class Anaerolineae; order Anaerolineales; family Anaerolineaceae; genus PNON01. The sequence continues at coordinate 107,992 of CAVPWY010000003.1, forward strand.
CTTCAGGAGAAATTTGGACTGGATGCGACCGTAATTTCTATCGGGCAGGCGGGAGAATTCCTGATGATCGGAGCAGGAATTGCCTGTACAGGGGAGAAGGATCAGCGGAGTAACCATGCCGCCAGGGGTGGTTTAGGTGCGGTCATGGGTAGCAAAGGACTAAAAGCGATAGTAATTGATAAACCTACAGGAAAATCCATTCCTCTAGCAAATTCAGATATGTTCAGGGCGGCATCAAAAGCATTTGCCCAGAAACTTATAAACGATCCGAAATTAGGAACGCAAGGCTCTCAGCATTTATATGGAACTGCTTCAATTGTCGGTGCAGTGAATGAGATGGGGTCACTGCCCACACGTAACTTTAGTAGTGGAAATTTTGATAAATCTAGCGACCTGCGTGGTGAGCATATGCGTGAGTTAATCCTGGCTCGGGAAGGAAAGATCGGGACCCGCTGCATGGCAGGTTGTGTGATTGCCTGTCGTAATAACTATGTCGACGAGAACGGCAAAGAGATCGTTGGAACAATGCAATATGAAACAATTGCCCTCGTAGGATCGAATCTTGGAATTGGCAATCTGGATGATGTTGCATTGTTGAATTATATGTGCAATGACTTTGGAGTTGATACTATTGAAACCGGTGCTGCTATGGGTGTGGCAATGGAAGCAGGTTTGGTTGAGTATGGGGATACGCAAGGATTTATCAATCTTCTAAACCAGGTGGGTGAAGGAACGGTAATAGGACGCGTTATTGGAAATGGAGCGGCCGTAACTGGAAAAGTTTTCGGAATCCGCCGCGTACCTGTTGCATTGGGTCAGGCTATGCCTGGTTATGATCCTCGCAGCTTAAAGGGGAATGGTGTGACTTATGCCACTTCTCCGCAGGGGGCAGACCACACTGCCGGGAACGCTTTTGGTGCCAGGAAAGAAGTAAACCCTCTGGGAATAGAAGGTCAAAAGGAGCTTTCTCTAAAGCTTCAGATCATTGCAGCCATGCTGGATAGTACAGGACTTTGTCTGTTTGCCAGGCCGCCGATCATAGCAGACCCGCAATTAATGGTCGATATGATCAATGGGATATATGGTTGGGATTGGACAAAAGAGGACCTGGATAAATTCAACCGGAATGTGTTGCGAAATGAGCTTGAGTTTAACCGGTTGGCGGGAATAACATCGGCTGATTATAGAATTCCTGAGTATATGCGGGAAGAACCCCTGGCTCCTCACAATGCTGTTTTCGATGTACCAGATCAATACCTGGATTCGGTATTCGAAAAACTTTAGGAGAACCATTGGTGATCAATATTGAATTATTTGGACAACTGGCGATCGATAAACCCCGACAAATTGTGATGGAATTTTTACCGCCAGTTACCGTAAGAGAAATTGCTCAAAAGATAGGGACAGATATCGAAAAAGTAGGGCTAATTACGATCGATGGCTGCCAGGTCGATTTTGACAACGTCATACAAAGCCGACTGCCGCCTTTGTTTCTTCCCTTATATGTCTGGTGGATAAAAAGAAAAAATCGGATGCAAATTAAGTCAGTATTGGAGGTCATAAATAGAATAACACAGTAAAAATCATAAACACCGATATAAATCGATATTTATCTACAAAACGCCGTTTCACTGTATGATACACAAGTTTGCGCAGGTCGAGGTAGATCGTTTGCCTCTTGAATTTCAGTAGTTTTCTTTTTTGTGTTATTTGTGGCTATACCTATTTGCTTGTTGGAGGAATATGCGCATATTAACCGTTGAAAAGCTGAGCAAACACTTTGGGGGATTAATGGCACTGAATAATCTCGATTTCCATATCGATGAGGGGGAGATCGTTGGGGTTATTGGACCAAATGGGTCCGGAAAAACTACCTTTTTAAATCTGATTACTGGATTCTTAAAACCCAATTCCGGAAGTATCTCCTTCAGGGGAGAAGAAATAGGTCAATTACCCCGCTACAAGGTATGTCACAAAGGAATTGCCAGGACTTTTCAATTATGCAAACCATTCCTGGACTTCACCGCTTTACAAAATGTCATGGTTGGAAGAGCTTACGGGCATGAACCGAGTAGCAATCTCCACAGCGCTGAAAAGGAATCCATGGAGATCCTTGAACAGGTCGGCCTTGGGAATAAAGCGCAAATCCTTGTAAAAGATCTTAGAGTCATGGAACGAAAAAGGTTGGAACTTGCCAGGGCGTTGGCAACTAAACCATCCCTGCTGCTGCTTGATGAACTAATGGCAGGACTGAACCTTGTGGAGGCAGATGAAGCATGCAATTTGATCTCACGGATTCGAGATTCCAAAGTAACCATCCTAATGGTGGAACATATCGTCAAAGCAGTCACATGTGTCTCTGATCGAATTTTGGTGCTAAATATGGGTGAAAAGATCGCAGAAGGCTTGCCTGATGATATTGTTCATAATCCTGAAGTCATAAAAGTTTATTTAGGAACAGCCCATGCTTAACCTTGAAAATATCAATGCATTTTATAAAGAAATTCAAGCAATTTGGAATGTCTCCATGACAGTTCAAAAAGGAGAAATTGTCGCACTTATTGGCCCCAATGGAGCAGGGAAAACAACCCTGTTACGTATTATTAGCGGTTTGCTGGTTCCTGCGTCCGGGAAGATAGAATTTTTGGGTCATCAGATCGAAAAAGAGCCACCCCATAAAATTGTGGAGATGGGAATTTCTCAGGTACCTGAAACTGGAAAGATATTTACTGAAATGAGTGTTCTTGAGAATTTGGAATTAGGTGCATTCGTATCCAGGGCACGGAAGGAAAAAGACCATAGCCTGGATCGAGTATATGAGATCTTTCCTCGATTGGCTGAGCGGAAAACCCAGCAGGCAGGTACTTTAAGCGGTGGGGAACGACAGATGCTCGCCATAGGTCGGGCTTTGATGTCACAGCCCCAGTTATTGATGTTCGATGAACCATCATTTGGGCTTGCTCCCATTCTTGTTGATCACATGTTTGAAACGATCAAGAAAATCAACCAGCAAGATGTAACTATCTTACTTGTCGAGCAGAATGTCCAGGCATCTCTGGAACTATCACATCGTGCTTATTTACTTGAAAATGGGCAGATAGTAAAAGAAGGCAAAGGTAAGGACCTCCTCTCCTTTGAATCGGTCCGCAGTTCATATCTTGGATAAAAGAGAAGAAAGGAAGCAGAGGTCCTCATGACGTTCCAAGCATTCGGTCAAAACCTTGTTTTCGGGATCCTGGTGGGAGCATTGTATGGATTGGTTGCCCTGGGCCTTTCCCTCACTTTTGGAGTGACAAAATTCTTAAATGTTGCACATGGCGAATTGGTCATGTTTGGAGGTTATGCAAGTTTCTGGGCGTTCTCTTTGCTCGGTGTTGATCCGTTCTTATCCATTCCGATCACCATGGCTCTGATGTTCCTGATGGGAGGAGTTCTTTATAAACTGGTTTTTTCAAGAACAGTGAAATTACCGGAAGAATCCAAGATCAAGAATACTCTCCTCGTCGCATTTGGTTTATCAGTGATCCTGCAAAACCTGGCTCTCCGTTTTTGGACAGCTGATGAACGCGGTATAACAACTTCGTATTTCAGTACTGGGTTCACAGGCTTGGGCATTCGATTCCCGGTTATTAAAGTTGCCAGTCTGGTCATCGCGATCGCCTTCCTGATTGCCCTTCAATTGTTCTTAAAGAAAACCTATACCGGTAAAGCAATTCGGGCAACAGCGCAAAACTGGGAGGCGGCTTCTTTAATGGGGATCAACATTCATAAGGTGTATATACTCTCGTTTGCACTCGGAGCCGCACTAGCGGGTGCTGCAGGAACTTTAGTATCCATCAATTATTCAATCCAGCCTTCCATGGGTTTGGGATGGACGATGAAGGCCTTGATTGTGATGGTACTGGGAGGCTTGGGAAACATTCCCGGGACAATTATTGGGGGATTAATACTGGGTGTGACCGAATCTGCCACCTCCTTTTTTATCAGCAGTAATTATCGTGAGGTGGCGGGACTTGTCTTGTTTATTTTGGTATTGATCTTACGTTCCCAAGGATTATTTGGACACAAAGAGGGTTAATCGATGAAAAAAAATGGCTACATAACACTCGCTTTGGTCATTATTACCCTGATCGGTCTGATTGCGTTGCCGTTGGTGATCAAGAATGACAGCACCATCAACTTGGTGATTCTTGTCCTTTTATATATTGTCATCGCTTCAAGTTGGAATATCCTTGGGGGCTATACGGGTCAAACTAACCTTGGGCATGCAGCTTTCTTTGGTATAGGTTCGCTAACAGCCCGCTTGTTGTGGATCAATGGATTATCTTTCCCCCTCAGTTTTCTAGCCGGAGGGATAACAGCGGTGCTGCTGGCTCTCATCATTGGGCTACCAGCGTTTAAACTGCGAGGAGTTTATTTCGCGATTGGCACCCTCGCTTTGGCTCAAATGCTTAATCTGACGGTTGGTAACATACTGCCTGAGATGTCTTATAACCCGGCAATATCAGATTATCAACTGCTTCCCCGTTATTATCTATTTCTCGCATTAGCTATAGTCACTATTGGTACTGCATATTTTCTTGTCAAATCCAGGTTAGGCCTGGGGATGATGGCTGTCCGGGAAGGGGAGGATGCGGCAGAATCACTGGGAATAAATGCATTACACCACAAGATCATAGCTTTATCAGTCAGTGCTTTATTTGCCGGGTTTGCTGGTGGAGCTTTTGCTTTCTATCACGTTAGTTATTATTACTATATGCCTTTTGGCGCTGAATGGACATTCGATCCCATGATGATGGCCTATATTGGCGGTACAGGTACCATTATCGGACCCATCATTGGCGCGGTTTTCTTTATAGGTCTGAAACAACTATTGGTCTGGAATGTGGGTGAGTATCACCTGATTATCTTCGGAATATTATTTATCCTGATTGTTCTATTCCTTCCAGGCGGGCTTGTGGAAGTTTGGCAAAAAGCAAAACGATATTTCTCAGGTTGGTTTGGGACAAAAAAAATGAGAATTCCCAAAATCGATCCGAACATGAAGACAGAAGTCCTTGTATAGGAAAGGAGATGTCTATTGATACGATAAAAAATAAATATTCTTATAGTAATTGCTACTTCAGATATTCACTTTAAAGGAGAATAAGCAATGAAAACAAGAGTTATGATCACAACGATAATGCTTTTGATGAGCCTGATTCTAGGCAGTTGCGCTCCTGCGTCGACCCCAACGCCGGTGGTAGTAGAAGTTCCTAAAGCAACGGAAGCACCACAAGTACCTGCAGCACCACAAGCTACAGCTGTAACCTATCCTGATGCACCAGAGTTTATCGAGATTGGAGCATCCATTCCATTGACCGGAAAATTTGGTTCGCTTGGCAGTCAGGTCAAGGTGGGTTATGACTATGCTATTGCTGATATCAACGCAGCAGGTGGGGTGTTAGTAGCGGAATATGGCAAGAAGATCCCCCTACGATTGACTGCTTATGATGATGAATCAGATCCCACGAAGGCAGTAAGCAACTTGGAGAAAGTCTTCTCCGAGCAAAAAGTTGTTTCTTACTTAGGTGGAGCAGCCAGTGGAATGCATGCAGCCACTACTGCCATCTCGGAAAAGAATAAAGTGCCATATTTAGGTGTGTCCTTTGCCTGGTGGAATATCCACCAGAAGGGTTACAAATATCTATTTTCTCCGTTTCCCAAATCTCCTGACCAAGCCCGGGATGTATTCGCTGCCTTAAACCAATTAATTCCCGCTGACCAGAAGCCCACCAAAATTGCCGTGTTCCAGGAAAAGACAGATTGGGGCAATGAGGAGGGTGGTCTCTTTAAATCAATGGCAAAACCCGCTGGATTTGAAATTGCGTATTATGCTGAATATGCTCCAGGTACAACCGACTACTCAACCCTGATTCTGGATGCCCAGGCTGCAGGGGCAGAAATCCTTCTTGGTATGCCCACTACACCTGATGGTATTGCGATCGTTAAACAGGTAGCCGAACTTGGATGGAAACCCAAGTTTATTAAGTTTAACCGCGCACCTGATGCGTCTACCTGGGGAGAAGCGACCGGCACAGCTGGCAATGGTATTTCTTTATTCGCTGGTTGGCATTATGGTGAGAATTTCCCGGGTGTGAAAGAGATTAACGCCAAACATCAGGCTGATTTTGGCCGACCTTCAGATATCCTGGTCGGGCCGGCTTATGCCTGTGTTCAAATTTTGGCTGATGCCATCGAGAGAGCTGGCACATTGGATCGGGATGCAATCCGTGATGCGATTGCTGATACTGATTTGATGACCGTTTTGGGTAACGTCTCTTTCAATGGAGATGGCACGGGTAATGTATTAAATCCACTGGTTCAATGGCAAAACGGCAAGATGGAACTCGTCTGGCCGTTGGATCAGAAGACTGCTGATTTCATTTATCCAATTCCATAAGAAAAGTGATTGTAGGTTCGTAGATTATTAATATTTTTTGGGCATGTGACGAGAGTTAATTCTCGTCACATGCATATTTTTCTCCCACGGATCTTGGGAATGGTTAGATCTAGCATAACCTTTGATTAAGTCGCGGATCTGACTACAAGGAGAACGGTTATTGTTTTCTGACCAATTGACAAAGGATGAAACATAATGTATACTTTAAAAGTGGAACGTAGTTTCACAGAGTGAAACATAACATTTAGGCTTGCCTGAAGTCATGATTTATTTGATAAATTTCTACTTTACTGGTTATAAATAATTCTCCTCCGACCAATTTGTCCAGTTTAAGACTAAATTTGGTAATAGAGAAAGGTACTTCGGAAATCAAATACAAGTCCTTAGCCAATTACTTTCATCAAGCATTCATTAGGTCTGGAATAATGGCTTTGGATCCCATGAATGTCCTTATTAAATCAGAGCAAATAGTATTCTTATTAGTTTCAACGGCTGATTGGTTTCAAAAAAGTCAGGGACTAATCATAAAATTAATACACAACATCATTGATCCATTTGTCGCTGCATATCAATGTGATATCCCCTACGCAGCAAATAAACTAGAAAGGCAGGTGATTAATTATCAGATAAAATGCACACCAGAATATCTTTTAATCAAACTATTCAATTAATCGAATGAAGGAGAAAATGATGAACAAGAAGTTGATGATAGTAATGACATTACTCGTAATTGCTGTCTTAATGCTTGCTAGCTGTACTCCGGCTGCGCCTGCAGCTCCTGCTGCTCCAGCTGCTCCAGCGGAACCTGCTGCGCCGGCAGCACCAGAAGCTCCTGCCGCAGAAGTTGCCCCGGCTGAAGATGTCATTGTTTCCATGGTACCTGCAAAACCCGGATCACCTTTTGACATTAAGGGCAAAAAAGTTTGCTATATCATCCCATCGCTTGCTAATCCATTCTTGAATGGCGTAGCCACCTCAGTTACTGAGCAGTTTAAGGCTGATGGCGTGGAAATATCGTCTATGGCGCTGATGAAGGTGGATTGAACCAACAATTTGACCAGATCGAGAACTGCATTTCAATGAAGGTTGATTTCATGTATGTTATGGCAGCCGGAGAGATTGACCAGTTGTTGCCCGCAGTTGAAGAAGCCAAGGCTGCTGGCATCCTTGTAATGGGTGTACCGCCTGCAAAATTGGCCCCATTTGATGCCATCATGCACACCAGCCAATTTGAAGATGGTCAAAAAGTTGTCAAGATGGCCTGCGATTTCATTGATGCAGTTTACCCCGATGCTGCCAATGGCAGTGTTGAAACTGCTATCATTGGTAGCGCAAGTTCCTCTGTTGGGATGGCCGAACGCTATCGTGGGTATAAAACAATCACCGACACTTGCCCCAAAGTCAAGCTTGTCAAAGAAATGGATATATCCGGTGATAGCATCCCTGTGGGTCAGGCTGCCGCTGAGAACGCTTTGACATCGAATCCAAACATCAAAGTTTTTATTGGCCAATCAACTGCCCATGCTCAGGGTATTGCCAATGCCATCAAAGCGCTGCCAAATGTAGATGTGTCAGAAATACGGCGTCTTTGCAGGCGATATGGATCCTTCCATGATCCCAACCGTCACCAGCTGCCAGGATCCCTATAAGGGTTTTGTTGCCATCGGTGGAACTGCTCTTGATGTAGCTACCTACGAACAGATGAAGAAGATGTTACAGGGTGTGGAACATCCAAACATCATCAATGATGCTTTGGAACCGATTTTTTGCGATTTCAGCACATTAAAATAGAACATAAAGTTTTTTATTGATACACTTAATGAAGGGGGGAAGTCCCCCTTCATTAAAAATAGAGGTGAAAAGGAATGGATGCCAAGGTCGTTTTATCCCTGGAAAACATCACCAAGAAGTATCCCGGCGTATTGGCTCTGAACAACGTTTCGATAGACTTCCTCGAAGGGGAAGTCCACGCCTTATTAGGCGAAAATGGCGCCGGCAAATCTACACTGATAAAAGCGGTAGCCGGGGCTATCGATATCGATTCTGGAATTATAAAAATTAATGGACAAGAATATCCCAAGATGACTCCTTCCCTTTCCAGGAGCCTTGGGATTGAAGTCATTTATCAGGAGTTTAACCTTGTTCCCACATTATCAGTTGCAGAAAACATATTCTTGTGCGAGAAGAGTGAAAATTCAATCCTATTTAGTGCCAAAGAAATAGAGAAAAAAGCAGTCAAGGTCCTGGATCAATTTGATGTGAACATTGACCCGCGAATCATGGTGCAGGATTTGTCGATTGCTGAACAACAGATCGTTGAAATTGCAAAAGCAGTATCAAAGAATGTGAAAATATTGATCATGGATGAGCCCTCTGCTCCGTTAAGCGTTTCGGAAGTGGAGATGATGTTCAAGATAATCAACCAGTTGAAACAGAATGGTGTAACGGTGATTTATATCTCTCATCGTTTGGAAGAAGTTTTTCGAATTTCTGATCGCGTAAGCGTGATGCGTGATGGATGCTATGTCACGACAAAAAATACGAAAGAAACTAACCGGCAGGAATTGATCGACCTGATGGTTGGACGAAAATTGAAGGAAAGTTATCCTCCACGAAAAAATCCTCCTGGTGAAATTGCATTAGAAGTAAAAAATCTTACCGGTAATGGGGATCGAAATATCTCCTTTTCATTGCGGAAAGGTGAAATATTGGGAATTTCCGGATTGGTGGGGGCTGGTCGAACAGAATTGGCTCAGCTTCTTTTCGGAGCCGCCCATATTGAACAAGGTGAGATTTTGATCAACGGGAATCCTGTAAAGATCAAGTCTCCTTCGGATGCCATTAAGCATAGGATTGGTTTATTAACAGAGGATCGAAAAGGACAAGGTCTGTTCCTTGAAATGGCCGTGAAGTGGAATATTGTTTTTCCAATTGTTAACAAATCTCAAAAAATGGTGTTGTAAATACTAAAAAAGAAGATGAGATTGCCAGTCATTTCAAAGAACGGATCAATATCAAGACTCCCAGTTTATCGCAGCAAGTGATCAATTTAAGCGGCGGCAACCAGCAGAAAGTTGTCCTGGCAAAATCATTGGCGGCAGAGTCGGATATTCTGATTTTTGACGAGCCAACCAGGGGGATTGACGTTGGAGCAAAACAGGAAATTTATCATTTGATGACCGAACTGGCTGATAATGGGATAGCGATACTGATGATCTCTTCAGATATGGAAGAACTTCTGGGCATGTCTGACAGGATCATTGTCTTATGTGAAGGCGAATTGGCTGGTGAAGTCCAAAAAGACAATTTAATCAGAATTATATACTCGACCTTGCATCGGGGACCCATTAATATCTGGAGGAATACTTCATGAACAATCGATCTGAGTTTTTCAATAATCTTGGTGGTCGGATAGGGTCCGTCATGAAAAAGAACGTGCCTTTTCTGATCCTGGTCTTTTTGTTGATCCTATTCGCGTTTGTGGCACCAAATTTCATGACATTTGGAAATTTACGAACCTTGATTCGTCAGGTATCATTTTCAGGGATTAGCGCTGTCGGACTTATGTTTGTGATGATCAGCGGCGGTATTGATCTTTCCATTGGCTCTCAGATCGTGTTTAGTAATGTCCTTCTGGCGATCATGATGGCCGAATGGAAGTTACCGCCCTCATTGGCAATTCCACTTATTCTGTTGGTGGGAACGGGGTTGGGTGCGATCAATGGATTTCTCTGCATAAAACTTAAAGATCCATCCACTTATTATTACCCTGGGCACTTCTGCGATATTTAAAGGTTTTGGATACATCATCAATCGGTCAAGGAATATCATGGGGTTCCCCGATTCCTTCCGCTGGTTCGGCCAGGGATATGTATGGGGAATTCCGGTGCCAGTCATTATCATGGTTGTTGTTGCACTGATCGGGTCTTTCATCTTGACCAGGACCTACTTTGGACGAAAGGTTTTTGCGTTGGGCGGTAATGAAGAAGCTGCTCGTCTTGCAGGGGTTAAATCTTAATAAAATGAAAGTGTCCTTGTTTATGATCTGCGGTTTTATCTCCGCAATCACCACTGTTTTGTTGCTATCACGAGTTTTTGCAGGCCAGACCATCACCGGGCAGGGTCTTGAATTTGACTGCCTCACTGCTGCGCTTCTGGGTGGGGTAAGCTTCAAAGGGGGTGAAGGTACAATTTTTGGTTTGATAGTTGGAATCATCATCATCGGAGTGCTGAATAATGCCATGCAACTGGCCAACTTTCCAGATTTTTCCCAAACAGTAGTCAAAGGGGCAGTCCTTTTAATTGCAGTTGCCTTTGATGTGTATCAGAAAAGTCGAAAAGCCAAAGAAACCGTAGCAAAAGTGGCTGCATAATAAAATAGTCGATATGGTGGAGTTGGATGTAAGTGATGTAAAGCGAAAATTTCTGGATGTCTCATATGCGTCAATTTCACCATCCCAGAAACTGGATATTTTTCTTCCGGAAACCGGGGAAGGTCCTTTCCCCGTCATGGTACAAATTCATGGGGGTGGATTTGAATTCGGAGATAAACGGGATATTCACCTGCAACCATTCCTTGAAGGAATTGCGAAAGGATATGCTGTTGTGAGCATCAATTACAGATTAAGTGGGGAAGCCATATTCCCTGCAGCTGTAGAAGATGTCAAAGCAGCAGTTCGTTGGATAAGGGCTAACTCGGTTGCTTATCATTTTGATAGTAATCGTATTGCTGCCTGTGGCGGATCGGCAGGTGGAAACCTGGCTGCAATGATCGGTGTCACTGGAAAAACCAGGGATTTCGATAATCCTCTGCTCGGAAACATAGAATTCTCATCAGAAGTCCAGGCGGCAGTAGATTGGTTTGGACCAATGGATTTTTTAAGCATGGATGATCAACTTATTGCTAATGGGTTCGGATACGGAGATCACAATGAACAGAATTCCCCAGAAACACGTTATTTGGGAACACCAATTAAAGAAATCCCCGAAAAAGTAAAATTAGCAAATCCAGCAACCTACATCCACCCTGGAATACCACCATTTTTCATTCAACACGGAAGTCGTGATCCTCTGGTTCCTGTCCAACAATCAATCAATTTCCATAAGAGGCTGGAAAGTGTAGTAAATGAAGATAACCTGCAAATTGAGATTATCCAGGGTGCAGAACATGGTGATCCAATTTTTGAGACGGTCGAAAATATGAATAAAGTGTTCTCCTTTCTGGATAAACACTTGAAATGAACTAATTACAAGTCATGTTGTAGTATTTATAGGCTTATCTATATAAATTGCATTCAATACTTATTTATTGGATTCTCTAAGAATTGAATCACTGATTACATGGATTGCGTAAAGCAAACCCCGTATATTTGATGATATAAAGTAAACCATTTTTTCTGGCTGCATTCCTTATTTTAATATTTTTCCCACTCAATTAGGTCTGGCTTGATCTTCAAGAAACATCAGAATCTTGCCATATAAAACGGAGTTCATACGGCTGGTTGGTCAATTGATAGTGCTCGATGAATCCAGAGTATTACTTACTTCATAAATAATATCGCCACGCCAGCCATGGAAATCAGAGTGCCGGCAATTGCCTGCCATCCAAATCGTTCCTTGAAGACAAAGTAGCTGATCGGTAGAATTAGCACAGGGGGTAGAGCAATTATAGTAGATACCACACCTATTTTGGCATGTTGAATTGCCAGGAGTGATAAAGATACACCGATCACCGGGCCAAAAACTGAACCTATGGTGATCCAACTGGTTGCATTTTTATTTTTATACGCAGTTATTAGAGTGGGTATGGCTTTCTTCTGGATGATTGCGAGAACCCATAAGGCTAAAACAGCCGCGATCATTCGGATTAATAGTTCCAGATATGGGAGAAAAATTTCCGCCCATTCCCTGCCGCGAAAGGAGTAAACCAACTGCCTGACCAATTGCAGCTAATACACCAAATAACACCCCTAACTTTTTATCCTTTGGGTCCTCATTATCATCGGTACCATTTCTGCGGGCAATCACCACCCAACCAATGCCCGCCAGGGTGAGCAGCATACCTGCGAATTGCATCAGACTGAGTACCTCCCCCATGAACCACCAGGCAAAAAGTGCGCTGAAGACTGGTGCCAGGCTTAAGAACAGCAATCCCATTCTTGCACCAAGTAATTGATAGGTTTTAAATAAAAAGGCATCCCCAACAGCCAGGCCGATAAAACCGGAAAGAAGCAGCCAAAACCACCGTTCAGGTTCAGCGGAGAAGGGGATGGGTTGCTTATAAAAGATCCAGTTTACGATGACAAGCAGAAGAAAAGCGACCAGTACCCGAATACGATTGACAGATTGCGATCCGATCTGTTTTCCACTGATCGAAAAGGCAATAGCAGATATTGACCAGCAAATTGCTGTAGCGAAGGCAGCGGTTTCTCCGATGAGGTTCATATTGTCCTTGAAGTAATTTTGGAATTCGTATCCGACTGAATATTAGAGCTTAATCAGAACAATCAAGAAGTATATCAAAAAAATACAGCAATAGCTGGAAATAAAAATAGTATGATATATATAAATAACAAATTTGTCTAATCCAGATTCAATAATAGGTAATTTTTTATGGAGCTTATATGATCCCAAATCAATGGTACATCATTCTCGAATCCCGCTCTTTAAAACAAAAACCTATTGGCCTTACCCGACTCGGAGAGAAAATGGTCCTCTGGCGGGATGGAAAAGGTGTACCGTCTGCGATCAGTGATAAATGTCCGCATCGGGGAGCTTCTCTGTCTCAAGGGAAGGTAATTGGCGATTGTCTGCAATGTCCTTTCCATGGATTTGAATTTGAATCTTCCGGTAAATGCACGTTGATTCCTGCAAATGGAAGGAATGCGATTCCTCCAAAAGCGATGAAAACACGGTCGTTTACAGTTAGGGAAGCATACGGCTATATTTGGATCTGGTGGGGTGATGAACAAAATGAGTATCCAGAATTACCGTGGTTTAAGGATCTCCCAGATTTGGAGTATTCATACTCGAGCTTTTATGCGCACTGGCCGGTTCATTATTCTCGCGGGATTGAAAACCAGTTGGATGTGATTTATTTACCATTTGTCCATGCCAGTACAATTGGCCGGGGAAATCGCAGGGTAGTGGATGGTCCTATTGCCCGATTACAAGATCAGGAGATGGATATCTGGGTCTATAATCGATTGGAAGACGGTATTCCAGCCCGCAGAGCTGAGGAAATACCTGAACCTCAACGCCCCCCATTTCTAAGGTTCATTTTTCCCAATAACTGGATGAATAATATCAGTACAGATTTTCGGATTACGGTTAGTTTTATTCCGATAGATGATGGAAATACACTTTTCTGCTTACGGAATTATGTCAAAAAAAGTGTTATTCCAGGTTTGGCAAAGTTAGTGGCGTGGCTGGCTATTCCTTCTTCCCGGGTCATCCTCAATCAGGATGAACGTGTGGTGATCAAGCAACTTCCAATAAAAAGCGATTTAAAGATTGGTGAAATATTAATCCCACAGGATGGTCCAATTATCCTGTATAGGCGGCATCGGCAGGAGTTATTAGATTTACGTAAAAAAGATTAATCCATATAAGAAAATTACTTGCTGAACCAATGAGATTTCATTCGTAAGGTTGGCGAATGATGGTCTTCAATTTCTCCGGAGCTGATTTTCTGGGATCACCAAGATAGATCTCATGATGTTTGCCGCTGAGTTTGTAACCTTTATCTGCAATGGCTTGATGCAGCAGGTCAATATTGGGTTTTTCATCTGCATAAGGACCAATGTGCATGATTTGCACACACTGGCCTTCGTCGAAAACCTCATATCGAATTCGAGCGAGGGCTGGATTGGGCTTCTTACGTCCCGCTTCGTCTATGGTAGCAGTGATATCAGCCGGTGTGATAAAATCCGGCTGAGCAATCATCATCGTCCATTTCCACTGGTCTTTGGTTTCTGTTGAGAAAAGATTCATATCATCCATCCACCAAAGTCCTTCCAGAGCCAGCAGGTTATAATCGATCGCCCTGGTTTTCTTGATCTTGAATTTCAAAGTATATGCAATGCTATATAATGCTGAAACTGCATCTGAGTATTCGGGAGATGTATTCGGATTTCCTTGACCATCGATCATCAGATATTTCATTGGAGGAATGAGTAGGAATTCCACTTTGCCTGCCTTTGGTTGGAAGGAATATTTTTATATTTCAAGCGATAGTCAATTTTCTCCATAAGAGTTACTCCTGAATTTTGGTTGGCCTCTATTAATCATTCTACCTATATAATATGGATAATGACGAATTTGTCTATTGGAAATCACCAGGTAAAAACATATAATAGAATTATCTCAACCGGTAGGAGGAATTTATGGCAATAGTAAAGAATTTACTTGGCACTAAAGGGAAAACAGTCTGGTCTGTTGCTCCCACCACAAAGACAATCGATGCATTAAAATTAATGTCCGAAAAAGATATTGGAGCATTATTGGTGATGGATGGTGTAAAACTCGTGGGTATCATTTCAGAACGTGATTTTGCCAGGAGACTGGCTAAATCTGGCGAATGTGATGTAAATCAACCGGTTCAGGAAGTTATGATAACCAATGTCTATTATGCAAACCTGGAGAATACTACTGAAGAATGCATGAAACTGATGACCGATAAACACATTCGACATTTACCCATCATTGATAAAGGTAAAGTGGTGGGTATGATCACTATCGGCGATATCGTAAAAGAGATCATTGACAACCAGAAATCCACAATAAAAAGCCTGGAGAATTATATTACCGGGCAAACTTTCGAGTTATAAAAGAAGGTGAAGCATAGAGGCGTCTCAACTATGAGATGCCTCTCTTTAATTCAACTTAGGGCAGATTTAAGTTGTTTATCTGGGATTATTGTGGATGTATGATCTCCAGATTGATCTTCCAGGTTGAAGATTATCTTGATCACTCCCATCAAGGTCGAGATGACGAGGCACAGAATTCCGCCCAGGACAAACCAGGTCTGAATTCCAAAGCGGTCAGCCAGTGGACCTGCGATGATTAGTGCCAACGGCGTTAACCCGGATGTGATGCTTGAGGTCATCGTCATAACCCTTCCTTGCACACCAGGATCTACCTTCGATTGGATTAGGGCAAAGAAAGGTCCATTCGCGATCGGATTCATCAGACCTAAAACGAACACACCTGCAATTCCCACCCAATACAGGTTTCCGGGTGCGAAACCAATGATCAATGCACCTATACCCATTCCGGCGATACCAACCATACTTGTTAACACTTTCCTTTTAAATCCACCCCAGGCTCCCAGTCCGAGACCACCGATCACGATACCGATTCCGATCGCGGACTCCATCCAACCGTAATGGATGGCAGTGCCATGAAAGTGTTTTGTAACCAGTAATGGAAGCAGGGTGAAGGCGGGTCTGATGAGGAAATTGATCATTACCGCGAAAAGAAGTACATAAAATAGTCCTTTCCAGCGATAAACATATAAAAATCCTTCCTTGATATCAGTCAGGATCGAGCCGACGATAGGTTTACCAACAGTAGTAAGTACCTGAACAGGCTGGGGAATGTGGACGATGAGCAATGGAAGAATGGCAAGGATGGCAGTCAGGATATCGATGCTTAATACCCAGTGCAGCTGCATTGCCCCGATCAGGAGAGCACCACTGGGTGGGGCGATGATGTTCATGGCGCCATTCAATGCCTGGTTGATGCCTGCCACGCGGGATAAGATGCTCCTCCGGGACCAGCAAAGATGTGGATGCCTGCATGGCAGGATAATGGAAAGCCTGCCCAAGGGAGCGGAGGAACATGGCAGCGTAGATGTGCCATGGTGCTAACTGACCATAAGCAGCAATAAAGACAAGGATGAGCGTGGTCAAGGCTACTAGCGCGTCTGCCAGGATCATGACGTTTTTGCGATTTACCCGGTCAACAATGGCTCCAGCAAATGGCCCCAAGAAAACCATTGGCAGGTAGGCCACCAGGCTGGCAGTTGCCAGGATGGTGGCAGAGCCGGTTTTCTGGGTTAACCACCATACCAAAGCAAATTGAACAAGCATGGAACCAAATAATGAAAATGACTGTCCAACCCAGATGATGATGAAGGTTCTTAACCAGTTTTTAGAAATTGTTGGAGTAACACTCATGCTGACCTCAGTGGATCGAATTGTATACGATAATAAATTACGAAAAATCAAGAGAAAGGTTTCTAATTATCCTTTATAACCTGGAACATTGTCTGGCCGATGTGAGGTCAGCACCCTTTAAATTCACTCCCTCGAGATATGCATCTTCCAGATTTGTACCACTGAGTATTGCTCCGGATAGGATTGCATCCTCCAGGTCAGCTTCCTTTAGGTTCGTACCACTCAGGTTGGCCCCAGGCAGATTTGCATCAGTGAGATTGGCGGATGTAAGGTCAGCATTTGATAGATTCGCCCCAGACAAATTTGCATCCGAAAGAATACCGCTCATGATGTTTGCTCCAGTGAGATTTGCACCACTGAGATTTGCATCAGATAGATTTACCGCCATGAGATTTGCCTCAACAAGGTTCGCACCGGAAAGGTTTGACCCAGTTAGGTTCACGCATGTGAGATTAGCACCTGCGAGGTTGGCATCATCCAAATTCGTATCTGCGAAATTCGCCCCCATTAGATTCGCACCGGAAAGATCGGCATCCTTAAGATTTGCATCAGAAAAATTAGCTCCCATCAGATTGGCACCTTTGAGATTAACACCTTCAAGATTGGCATCAGAAAAATTTGCCCCCGTCAATTTAGCATAAGAGATATCTGCAAAGCGTAAGTTTGCATCCGAAAAGATTGAACCGGCTAACTTTGCATAAGAGAGGTTTACTCCCTCGAGATTGGCATCACTCAGATCTGCATCAGTGAGAATTATGCGCGTGAGCGTTGTGCCTTTTAGGTTTGAGCCTGAGAGATTTGAATCGCGGAGGTTTGCCTCTGTAAGATCAACACCCCGCAAGTCTTCCTCGGATAGGTTTGCTCGCTCTCCATCCACTTCTTTCTTTAGAAATTTAGTGTGTTTCTCGAAGATTTCTTTTAAGCGATTGGTATCAAATAGTTTCATTCTCATTTCTCCCGGAGTGAGGATTGCTCAACCCCTAATCTATAGTGAGGAAAGTGCCTGTTGATTTATTTGCAATAAGTTTTTTATTTCACCGTTGTTAACCAATTAGTTTCAAAATATTAGTCGATTGTTGAGGTTATTCTTCTATATAAATTTCAACATGCTCCCCGTCTTCATTTGCATTTACGTCGATGATCAGCCCGGACTGGTTATTCCGAATCGCATCCTGCAGCAAATTCATATCCATTCCATCCATTTCCGGGGAGAATTTCGCTCCCATTTTTAATCCGGCACTGACCAGGCTGATCGGTAAACGGATATTGGCTCGCATTTTTCCGGTGAAGTTATCGGTGACTTTTACCCTGAACCATCGACCGGGTCCACTCGCTTTGGGTTGGGAAAAATTATCGGAAGGCGATTTTTTTACCGGATCTACGGCATCTAAGAAGGATGATGGCTTCCTCCGCAGTGATCTTGCCATCCTGTACCATCTTCATTATTTTTAACCGTTCTTCGTTGGTTGGCATTTTACACCTCGTTCTTAACCTTCACCTGATAATAGTCTTCGGGCATCTTCTAATGTGATCCTGCCCTCGCTCATATCATCCAGGATCTTTGCCCGTTCTTCTGTTGATAACCGGACTGTCTGGTCTTCCTTGCCGGGTTCAAATCCAAGCGCCTTGATCAATTCGATCAGACGGTTTCGCAGGGTGGGGTAGGAGATCTTCAATTCATCTTCCATCCGGTTCAATCGTCCCTCGCAGCGGATAAAGGTCAAGGCGAAATTGACCTGCTCTGGAGAAAGTTGGGCGAATGGACTGGTATTCAATGCGAAATTCCCTTCAATGCTGGTGCCGCAGTGATCACAATTCAATCGGGTAGCAGCAAGAGGCTGGTCGCAAACCGGGCAATTTGTCAAAGTATTTTTCATTCGGCTCCGATATAAATTAACGCAGAATCAAATAATTGATATTATTATATAATAATATCAATTATTGTCAATGGATATATTAATAATATTTATGTAATAATAAATATTATTGAAGTGCTAATTCTCCCCACAGGAACCATTCCCCTTTTCTGTGATCCACGTCCTTTGGCGCCCGGTCATAATAGATCTGGAAATAGCGTTCACCATCCACTTTGACAACGTAATAATCCCTGCCCACTCCCCAGGATCCGCGGTTGCTGGCAACAGCAGCATGCTGCGGCTGCATATTCCTGGCCATGCGTCCTTTGCGGGAGTAATCATGCCATTCCTTAACGAGCTCAACCACCCGGTAATCAATATCCCTCCAGGTGAAAGCATTCGGGCAGCCCTGTTTCTTGTCCATTGAAGGAGGAATATCAAAAGCTGGAATGATCGGTTCGTCGAAAAAGTGTAAGGGTTTCAGATCCATAGATCAGGTTGATAGGCTGGCATTTTTCCATGAATTAGAATGAATGGTGCACATCTATTCATGGATATACCAATTCTACCCAGATCTTGAATTTTTGAAATACCCTGTTTGGTGCGTTCTTCCAGTATCTTTTTCGCATTGATCTTGCCTATCCCGGGCACACGGATCAATTGTTCGAAATCTGCTTTCGTAATATCCACCGGACTGCCAGCCAGGTTGTCTTTCGCCCAGATCATTTTTGGATCACTCTCGGTCCGTAGATTTCCATCCATACTGAATGGCAGTTCTTCAAAATCAAAATCATAATCCCTTAACAGAAACGAAGCCTGGTACATGCGGGCATGACGCAGATGAGGCAGGGCTGGTAGCGAATCGAATGGTGTTCGCGGCTGTGGGCGAGAAAGCAGAGTAATACACCCGTGCCAGTTTGAGTTTTTTATACAGTGTTTGTGTAGTCTGCAGGATCTCGCTGTCGCTCTCTCCGACAGCACCCATCACCAGTTGGGTGGTGAGGGATGTCCTCTTCCGGGATGGTTCCAGATTCCCCTGTTCCTCAACCGTGATCCGATGGATCGCATCCAGCCCGCCGACCAATTCATCATTGAATTTCTTTTGCGGTGCCAGCTTAGCCAGCACAGTTTCATTGGGTCCCTCGATGTTGATGGATACCCTGTCTGCCAGTTGGAGTGCCTCAGCGATCTGCGCATCCTGCACCCCGGGCAGCAACTTGAGATGGATGTAGCCGCGGAATCCGTACTTCTTCCTTAATATACTCACACAATCCAGCAGCCTATCCTGTGAGCGGATCGCACTTCCGGCAATACCGGAACTCAAAAACAACCCCTTCACCAGGCCTTTCCGGAACACTTTCATGAATAAACCAGCCATCTCATCCGTTGAGAAACCCACCCGCTGAAAATCACGATCCTTGCGGAAGGCACAGTAATTACAATTGTTTTCACAGTAGGTGGTCAGCATCGTCTTGAGCAGGGGAATTGTCTTTCCGCCACCCATCTGCGCATGGAATATCTCCATATCCTCCAGCTTATGTTTTGGAATAGCCAGCGGAGGTATCACCGGCTTTGGAAGTTTGTTATGCAGGTCCGGGTGATGTGCCCACACAGGGATGTCGTGATCCTCGCTGACTTCCTGATCGCAAGCCTGGCAGGCCAGTTGGAGTTTGGCAATTTCATCCATCAGCCGCTCTCCTGAAAACCGAATGCGGGCAGCAAATGCTGGCTCACCCGGCGGAAGGATGCCATTGGCAGCTCCTGCGAGCGTTCCCTTTCGAACAGCCAGTCCTCCAACCCGGTCTCACTGAATCCCAGCGGCTGCAGCAGGGTGAAAGCTGCCCGCATGAAGAGGATCTTGTAGCGCTCCACATCCAATCGCTGCGGGTCCAGATGGTCAGGCAGATCCCAGGCATGCACACCCGGATCACCGAGGGTAAAGAGAAAGCGAATGCGCTGGCCGGGCCGCAGCGACTTGCCGATGGCTTCCAAGTTGGGTCAAAGCAGCAGCAGTCGGGGTGTTGGGTGCTTTGTACTCCTCCAACGTGCGGCTCAATTTGAGCGTCACCAGGTATTCTTCCAGCGGCAGTGTGCGCCGTTGGATGAGCGACAGGCGTTTCAGCAGCAGCGTACGGATCTGCGGCAGCAATCCGGGTAGTTCCTCTGCGCTGCCAGCCTTGGCCATCAGCTTCAGCATTTCCATCTGCATACCCGAAATGCAGGCGGGAGTATCTCCACGCCTGGCTTCGATGCCGCGGATCTTGATGGTGCCGTCCTGGAAGACGCCAAAATAACGGTTGGGTACCGGGATGCGTACATCGCGGCGGGAGGGTAAAAAAGCCACCCAGCGGAAAATGCCATCCAGCGCAATGGGCAGTCCGGTTTTCAGCGCCACCTCATCCAGGATGGGTTGAAAATCCTGAACGGTCTTCAATCCGGGTTTGCGCACCCACAACCCGTCCACATACATGTGCAGCACTTCAAACCCCTGTTCTTCCGCCACATCCTTGGCAGATAACAGCATTTCACGCCCGTAGGCGGTCACCGCCTGGTGCGCTTCGATGCGGCCAAAGCGCGCGTTCTTGTAGCCCAAATAGCCAAAACAGGTCACCAGCAGCCACTTGTGGGCTGAGGCGCACATTTTATAGCGTTTCTTGCGAGGATCCCATTCCGGCAGCGTGAGCATCTGCTCCTTGAAGGCGATGCGTTTTTGCAGCAGAGGCTGGAGCGTGAGCGGCACCAGTCCGGGCGTGCTGCGGTCGATGGTCATGCCCAGTTCGGGGATCAGCTCCGCCTGGGGCGAGCGGCTGCCCACGGTTTCGGGCGAGATGTTGAAGTGCACCATCACACTGGGGTACATGGAGATGAAATCGATCTCGCCGACATGGCTGTGCAGTCCGATGGTTGGCTGGTACACCAGTCCGCCCTGGTCGCCGTAGAACAGGCTGAGCGCACTGCGCGGATCTTCAGCCTGCTGCTTGTGCCAGGGGATGAGTACCCCCATGTGCAGGGCGGTGGTCATTTGCATGGCAGAGATGCCGGAGCCGGGCGAAACCCGCGCGGACATCTGCAGCGGCAGCCCGGTGACGCGTCCCAGTTCGAACACGCCGTCCAGTCCGTAATCACCCCACAACATGGCGTTGCAGCGGTCGATGTGCAGCCGTCCGAACAGATGCACCTGCTGTCCGCGGTGAATGACCTGCCCGTAGGAGAAATACACCTTCTCTCCGCGCCGGGCTATCCCGCGTCCGAGTTCCCGATTGAGCGCCACAGGCACCTTCCACTTTTTCGACAGCTTCAGCAGGTGGTCGATCAGCCAGGTGTCGCCCCAGTTGGTCAGCAGGATGTCGGGATCGTACGATTGCAGGATGGCGGAGATGTTAATAATGAAGGGACGCTCCGGCTGCAGGGGGATGCGCCCGGTATGCTTTTCATAGCGGATGAGCAGTTCGGTGGGTTCGCTATGCGCGGGGTTCACATCCGGTTCCAGCGACAGGACGCGCAAAGGCGGAGGGGGCGGGTCCAGTTCCCAAGGGGTGTCCAATGCCTGGATGGATTGGATGACAAGATTCTCATCCGTGCTGACACGGCAGTACGATAGCGGGAAGACGCCGGTTTGCGCCTGGTAGCGCAGCGAAAGCTGCACATCCGCATCATAGAAAGTGATATCGGGGAAGTCATGGCTGAGACGTTGAAAGAGCAGCGGCTGCAGGGCGGTTTGCTCCACCTCGATGGCCATGACCGGGATATTGGCATTCACAAACAGGTCGCGGCGCTGGGTATCATACAGGCGCAGCTTGATGGGCTGCTGCAGTAATTGGCGGCGCAGTTCCAGTAAGCGGGCAGGCGGCGCAGTGGCATAGAAGGTGACCGGGAAAGGCTGTGTAAAACGGTGGCGGGTGCCGTCCTCGGACAGGAACCAGACCACCACACCCTGGCGGGCTGTATCGAAGACATCCATCACCCAGCCCAGGTAATTCAAACCCGCCTGATCTTCCATCAGTCCTGCTCCTCTGCGGGCGGGGGCAGTGCACCGGCGGACTGCATCTCTTCGATCAACTGGCGCAGGCGCATGGTCTCTTTGTGCTCTTCCAGCAGCATGGCCAGCAAAAAGGTCTCGAAGGGCAGGGCATGCGCGGCATAGGCGGCTGCCGCCAGGTGCTTCTGGGCGGCGGCAAACAGGTCATCAACAACCAACTGGTCGCTGCGCCGCAGGGCACGCCTGAAACGGGAGAAGGCATCCTGTTCCCCCAGGAAAACCTGTGTAATGGAAGGTAGTGTGCGTCCCATAATTACCTCTAAAATAATCTTGGCATGGCAGCGGGAACAGGTGTTTCCGCCTGCCAGACATTATCCACAAAATCCAGCATCTCATTCAGCAGGGATTGCTGGTCCGGCCGGGTGGGTTGCGCAGGCCGCAGGCTGATGAGCAGCGGCGAACGCGTAGAGATGACTTTGAAAGTAACGCCGGCAAAGTGCCAGCAGGCGCTGGCGTTCGATCACGTTCACGTTCTCATCATAGAAAGTGGCCAGCAGATCGAATACCAGGGTGACCGGTGAGTGTGCCTGTTCAGGCAGGTGCCGGACCTCCAGCGCCGCGTCTGACAGCAGCGCTTCCATCTGGTAGCAGGTGAACGCACGTGCCAGGCTGATGCGCGTCAGCGCAGAATCAATGTCGGCTGTGAAGCGGCGGATGGAGCGTGCCACGATGTAGGCGTTGAAGTGGTTGCCGCCATCCAGCACCCGCACCGGTCCGCGCAGGGAGAATCGAGCAGCAGTTTCCAGCATCGCGGTCCGCCCGGCATGTGGGGCCAGGATCGCCAGGATCTGTCCGCTGGCAAGTTCAAGGACGTCATTGGGGGAGTCGGTTGCAATTTCTTTCATATTTGTATTATATAGAATATATGTTCTATTGTCAATAAGAATGTGGAACAATGAATCCCGTAAAGGTCGGGAAAGGCATTTGCCCATGTGCAGGTGTTTTGGTATAATATGGCAGTATCTACAGGACGAAGTGGGGTGCAGGGTGATGGTGCTCGGAATCCAACCGGCTCATAACCTACCGAACACCTCTCTCTCACGTGTCATAATGACGTAGTCCAGAACGTATCAGAAAGTTTGGAGGCTCTGGCTAAAGAATATGACATTTGAAGATCGTACTCATACTGCATAAAGAAAAATCCAATGTAGCATTGACATCTGTTGTAGCTGCAGTCGGCCTGACGGGCTTTAAGCTCATTATTGGCCTGCTGACGAATTCGCTGGGTATCCTGGCGGAAGCTGCTCATTCTGGCCTGGACCTGGTGGCAGCACTGGTTACCTTCCTGGCGGTCCGGCTTTCGGGTAAGCCAGCCGATAAGGAGCATAATTTCGGTCACGGGAAGATCGAGAACCTTTCTGCACTGTTTGAAACATTGCTGCTGCTGCTTACCTGTGTCTGGATCATTTATGAGGCTATTGAACGCCTGTTTGGTTCCAAGCAGGGCGTCGTAGTCGAGGCATCCATCTGGTCTTTCGTTGTGATGGCAACTTCCATCGTTATTGATTACAACCGTTCGAAAATGCTGGATAAGGCTGCGAAGAAACATAAAAGCCAGGCGCTGGAAGCTGATGCACTTCATTTCAGAACGGATATTTGGAGCTCTTCTGTAGTCATTTTTGGTCTGATCGGTGTCGTGATCAGCGAGAATGTTCCATCCCTGAGAATCCTGCATGAGGCTGACGCTATTGCAGCCCTGGGTGTGGCTGTGATTGTGATCTACATCAGCCTCCAGCTTGGTAAACGGACTGTGATGGCATTACTCGATACTGCGCCAAAGGGATTGGAAGAAGAAATTAAAAAAGCCGTTGAGGGTATTCCAGGCGTGACCAATTGTCACCAGATTCGCATACGACAATCCGGACCGGACACCTTCATTGAAGCTCACGTATTGTTGGATGGCGACCTTTCCCTCAATGAAGCCCATGCACTGACGGAGCAAATAGAGGAAGTCGTTCAAAAACTCTCACCCTCGGCGGATGTGACCGTCCACCCTGAACCCATACAGAATAAACCGGATCTGATCGAAAGTGATGTGGCTGCATGATGGTAACTAACCCAACCGTCGACCTTATCGCGCAATGTGCAGAAATCCCATCCTTCACGACCTACGAAGAGCGGTTAATACCGTTCATTGAACAGATCGCCTCCGGTGTTCCTGGAGCCAAATCGACCCGGGTGGTGGAGAATAACATCGTGATCAAAGTGCCGGGAAATCCTGCCAAACCAACCATCGCCATCACCGCACACCTGGATAAGATCAATCATTTTGGATTGGATTGGGCTGAAAAGCTTCCCGTATCAGTCACTGCGGAGAAAATCATCGGGCAATTAGATGACTCAGTCGGTGTGGGACTATGTCTTTCCCTATTGCAGCAAACCTCAAGAGGTGATTTTCCAACCATGCTGTTCCTGTTCTCAGAAATGGAAGAAGGCAATGGGTTGAAGTATCACCCCGAATGGCTTCGAGGCGGGGGCAAGGGTGTACATTCCGGGTTGGGTGCCGAGCGGATTAGTGAATACCTTTTGCAGAATAACCTCGTACCGGACCAGGTCATCACCATAGACACAACACCGCTTTTCAAAGGCGAACCGGGTCTGGCGATCTATACCGATCACTGGGAGAAGAACGGGCTAACCCCGCCACCCGACCTCATCTCTGCCACGGAAACGGTGTATCAGCGCTTCATGGAAATCGATCCGGAATTGCTAAAATATAACAATACCAATGATTACCTGGCTTATGGTTTGAAATTGAACCAGGATCCAACCCATCCAATTACCAGTATCGCGTTGGAACCAGCCATCTTCCCCTACCATCAGCCGGGTGAAGAGGTCTTTCAGGGGGATATTGTCAGGTTGGAAAAGTGTCTGGTGGGATATTTGGGAAAATAGTGATTAGTCAATTAGTTGATCAGTTGATTAGTTGACAGTACTCACTAATCACTAATCCCCAATCACTATTCACTACTTAACTAATCCCAATCTTCAGCCCGCAGGTGGTCGACCTGGCGGTGCAGGATGCCTTTGACCACCGCCAATGTAATAGTCGAAACGATGATCAGGATGATCGAGAGGGTCAACGCCTGCGTCAGGTCGATCTCGAAGCCGATGAAAATCGCCAGCGGCATGGTTTGGGTCCGGCCTGGAAAGTTGCCAGCGAAGATGAGTGTCGCGCCAAATTCTCCCAATGCTCTGGCCCAGGTGAGCACTGCGCCGCTGATCAAGGCGGTACGAGAAATAGGCAGGATGATATGCCGGAATACGTCCCAACGGTTGGCACCGTCCAATGCAGCGGCTTTACGCAGCTCGCAATCCACATCGGTGAAACCGATCGCAGCAGCTTTGATATAGAGCGGGGCAGCGATGAAGGTTTGCGCCATGATGACCGCAGTCTCCGTGAAAGGGAGTTCAATGCCAAATTGCGACAGCCAGGCACCTACCAGCCCACGCCGGCCGAAAGCCATCAATAGCGCCACACCGGCGACAGCTGGCGGCAGTACTGTCGGCAGGTCAACCAGCGTATCCACCACCCGGTGAAAGCGGTAATTGCGATGCGAGAGGTAATAAGCAACCGGTGTACCCAACAGGATCGATGCGAACACTGAGATGATCGTTGTTCTCAGGCTGAGCAAAACTGCCTGCTGGATCTGCGGATTGGACAGGCTGGGGATGAATTTGGACCAGTCGTTGCGCCAGAATAACCCGATGATCGGAATGATCAGGAAGAAGAGATACGGCAGCATGCTGATCTTCCAGTAGTCAGCAGAGTGTCGCGGCAGTGAAGTTTTTTGTTTGCTCACTTGGCTTTTCTCAATTCACCTTCGACTTCATCCAGCCAGCTCAGCAAAGACTTCACCTGGTGCAGCCGGAAGCTGTCCACAATGTGGCTGAATTTTCCTGGTTCAGCGTTTGCTAGCAGCTTTTCCAGCATGGATTTCCACTCCAGGCAGTTTTGATTTTGGGCGGAAACCAATGCCAGGGCTTTATCTGTCCCGGCCTGCCTGGCGAAGTATAGTTTGCCCAGAAATTCCTGACGCATCTCGCGCGGATGCTCCACCGGCAGGGCGATCCACACCTGGAAGGTTGCTTTCCCCTCAGGTGTGGCTTTGTATTCCCGTCGGGCGATGAAGGATTCGGTGGTCACATGCGTGGAGCTAACCATCCCGGCTGCTTCCAGCTTCTCCAGCAGGGCGTAGAGCTGGCTCTGCTTGATATGCCAGACTTCCGATAGGTCGTTGATCGAGGATATTTCGCGGTACAGATCGTAGCCATGCACCGGTTTTTCCAGAAGGAAACCGAGCAGGATGAATTCGAGCGAGAGGGGTGAAGATTGGCGGGGTGACATATTCAATCAATGAGTATTTAAAGAATAATTACTGGCGTGAATTATACAACAGAATAAAGGCTTTTAAGTCAGAGAATCAGGGCGGTTTTATTGGCAAGGACATCTTATTCAATATCGCCATACCCAAGTAATCAAATCAATACAATTTATAATTGTATTGATCAATATCATTTACAGATTCATGGTATTGTTTCGAAAAATCGATCACCGCGAATATAACCAATCATCCGTCTATAAGGATAGATATACATAAAGGATTACCTATGAAAATCCAACTCATCCGCAGCGCCACCCTTCGTTTGGAATATGCCGGGCAGCATCTCCTCATCGATCCATACCTGGCTGCCAAATTCTCCCGCCCATCCTTCACTGGCAGATCACCCAACCCGATGGTCGATCTCCCTTTTCCCAGCAGGAAGTCATCTCAAATATTGACGCGGTCATCGTCTCCCACCTGCATTCGGATCATTTTGACCCGGCAGCGCAGGAGCTGCTGCCAAAGGACACACCCATCCTGTGCCAGCCAATGGATGAAGAACCGATCACTTCCATGGGGTTTCACCTTGTGACACCAATCGAAGACAGCCTGGTCTGGCACGGCATCACCATCACCCGCACCCCCTGCCAGCACGGCAGCGGTGACGTTCTGGATGATATGGGAACAGCTTCGGGTTTCATCTTCCAGGCAAAAAACGAACCCACTGTATATTGGGTGGGAGATACGATCTATTATGACGCTGTTGCTGAAGTAATTGACCGCGTTCACCCCCGGGTCATCATCACCCACTCCTGTGGAGCCGTGTGGGGGAATCAGGTCCTGATCGTCATGGACGCAGCACAGACAGTTGCTGTTTGTAAGTCCGCCCCGAAAAGCATTGTGGTTGCCACCCACATGGAAGCGCTTGACCATGCCACGGTCACCCGTGCTGAACTGCGTGAATATGCAACATTACATGGTATCAACCCCGACCAATTACTGATCCCTGCAGATGGTGAGATCTTGGAATTGTAACTAATCACTCAATCACTACATCTCTAATCCCTAATCCCTAATCACTATTCCATTCTCTATTCTCTTCTCCGCACTTCCTCATATCTGAAAATCCTGCCCGCTCCACACCCCTTGCTCCGGGATATGTGGAGCACTTCCATTCGCCTGTATATGAAGCTGCGCTTCCATCTGTTCAACCCGCTTCATCAGGTTTACCAGGGTCGAACCGACCAGGTCCGGCATCAGGTTGTGCTCGAGGTCGGCAGTATGTTCGTGGTGCAGCGGATGGCTGCGGGTGACCACCTGCCCGGGGATGCCCACCACCACCGATTGCGGCGGCACCGACTTGACGACCACCGCATTGGCACCCACCCGCGAATCTTCACCGATGATGATGTTGCCCAGGATCTTCGCGCCGGCACCCACCACCACGCCGTTTTCCAGGGTCGGATGGCGCTTGCCTTTCTCCAGGCTGACGCCGCCGAGGGTCACCCCGTGATACAGGGTGACATCCTCGCCGATCTCGGCGGTCTCGCCGATGACCACACCCATGCCGTGGTCGATGAAGAAACGTGCCCCGATCTTCGCCCCGGGGTGGATCTCGATCCCGGTCGTCCAGCGGAAGGTTTGCGAGACTGCCCGCCCGATCAGCTTCAGGTTGTGCACCCAGAACCAATGTGCCAGGCGGTGTCCCCAGACCGCCTGCAGTCCGGGGTAGCATAACAATACCTCCAGCGTGCTGCGGGCAGCCGGGTCGCGCTCAAAAACCGATTGGATATCATTTCTCATCATTGCCAGCATCTGTCCTCCTCCAAGTTCAATCAGCCAGGTTGGCAAACAACGGAGTGCTCAGATAGCGTTCCCCGAAGGATGGGATGATGACCACGATCACCTTGCCTTTGTTTTCCGGGCGGCGGGCGACCTGCAGCGCAGCCCAGGTGGCTGCCCCGGAAGAGATTCCCACCAGCAGACCTTCTTCCCGCGCCATTCGGCGGGCAATGTCGAAGGCGTCATCGTCTTTCACCCGGATGATCTCGTCATAGATCTTTGTATTCAGGATGGAGGGTACGAATCCCGCTCCAATCCCCTGGATCTTATGCGGACCTTTTGCCTCGCCGGATAAGTACTGCCGAGGCATCCGGTTCCACTGCGACCACTTTGAAATCCGGGTTGCGCTTTTTAAGGACTTCGCCAACGCCGGTGATGGTGCCGCCGGTTCCCACACCTGCCACCAGAAAATCGACCTTGCCGTCCGGTATCCTTCCAGATCTCTTCAGCGGTCGTTTTACGGTGGATCTCGGGGTTGGCAGGATTGTTAAATTGCTGCAGCACCAGGTATTTTGGATCCTGGCAGCCATTTCTTCAGCTTTGCGGATGGCTCCCGGCATCCCATCCGCTCCGGGAGTGAGGATCAACTCAGCACCGTAAGCTCGCAGCAGCATGCGCCGCTCCTTGCTCATCGTGTCCGGCATGACCAGGACGCATTTATATCCGCGCGCAGCGCTGACCATGGCCAGCGCGATGCCGGTATTGCCGCTGGTCGGTTCAATGATCACCGTATCAGGTTTGATCTTCCCGGCTTTTTCTGCCGCTTCGATCATGGAAAAACCGATGCGGTCTTTCACACTGTGAGCCGGATTGTAGAATTCAAGTTTGGCCAGTATTTCGGCATACGCCCCGGTCGTGACCCGGTTCAAACGGACGAGCGGGGTGTTGCCGATCAGTTCAGTTACATTATTTGCGATTTTCATAATAAACCTCGATAAAAAATGAGAATAGAGAATAGTTGAATAGTTGATTAGTTGATTTCTTGATCCAATAGAAATGTGAGTGATATAGCCAAATTCAATCAACAGGTCATGGAAGGGCGGGTTTGCGTAACGATTCATTAACGCAAAATAACCAGACCTTCTGGGCAGGATGATCAGCGGGATGACCGGCCGCTTGGATTGAAATTTGTATTTTCTAGGGGAAAATCAAACCGGGGCGGCGTAAATCAATCCCGCCCGGGACATAAGCAGAGTAAAACCTGACTTGTTACCTGAACTAAATTCATATGTAGATTATAAACCCTGCATAAATATCCGTCAAGGAACAGCTTATACAAATGTAATCGTAGGAGAGCAGTAATGGATGAATCAATCAACCGTAAAAGACCGTAAGATCCCGCCTTTTTTCCATAATTGGAGTTCCGTTTGTGAATTGAACATGACCTTCACACTAAAATAACTCAGACTGCCATCCGGCTTTTGAGCGGTTACCTGGATGGATTTCCGGGCTCGAATTGATCCAATCCGGTAATTGATATTTCTTCTGTTCCATCCAATCCTAAACTGGCAGCGTTCTCCCCATTCACGAATTGCAGCGGTAATATTCCCATACCCACCAGGTTGGAACGGTGAATCCGCTCGAATGATTCTGCGATGACAGCTTTTACCCCGAGAAGAAGTGGACCTTTTGCTGCCCAATCCCTGCTGGAGCCTGATCCATATTCCTTCCCGGCCAGGATCACCAGGTCAATGCCTTCCTGCTGATATTTCATGGCAGCGTCGAAAATGGTCATATTTTACGCAATCAGGTTGATGTGTTGTAAAACTGCCTTCGACACCGGGCAGCATCAAGTTTTTGATGCGGATATTCGCAAAGGTGCCGCGCTTCATCACTTCGTGGTTACCCCTGCGTGAACCGTAGGTGTTAAAGTCGTTAGGGAGGACACCTTTTTCCTTCAAGTAATCCGCAGCCGGGCTGTTCAAGGCGATCGCACCGGCGGGTGAGATATGATCGGTTGTGATCGAATCCCCGAAAATGGCCAGAATTCGGGCACGATTAATAATTGTATTTTGATCTGGCAACTGGTCTGAAAAGGGTGTTTCCAGGATATAGGTTGAATTACGATCCCATGGATACAGCACACTTGAGCTGGCATTGATGGATTTCCACAATTCATCCCCGTCGATAATATGCGCGTAGGTATTTGAATAGATCTCCGGGGTGATCACCTTGTTGACCACATCCTGCACTTCACGGTTGGACGGCCAGACATCTTTGAGGTAAACAGGTGAGCCGTTGGGCGTGAAACCGAGTGGACTTATTAAGGAGGTCGTTTTGTATGCTGCCAGAGATCGCGTATGCCACCACCAGGGCGGGGGAGGCCAGGTAGTTGGCTTGAACGGACGGGTGAATTCTCCCTTCAAAATTACGGTTGCCGGAGAGAACTGCCGCTGCCACGATATTATGCAGTGTAATGGCTGTATTCACTGCCGGGTCGAGTGGACCGGAGTTGCCAATGCAGGTGGTGCAGCCGTAACCTGCCAGGTGAAACCCCAATTGTTCCAGTGGTTCCACAAGACCAGCTTTTTCAAGGTACTCCATCACTGCTTTTGATCCGGGAGCCAGGCTGGTCTTCACGAATGGTTTTGAGCGTAATCCCAGTTCAACTGCTTTTTTTGCAAGCAGCCCGGCGCTGATCATCGCAACAGGGTTGGAAGTATTGGTGCAGGATGTGATGGCAGCGATTACCACCGAACCATGTTCCAGCTCACAATCCTCCCCTTTTACGACCAATGCAGTTTTTTGATCAACATTCTCAGGTGAAAGTGCGAATCCTCGTTCAGTGACAGTTGCAGTCAGTGCCGCTTTAAATTGATTGCTTACATCATCAAGGGATACACGATCCTGCGGTCGTTTTGGACCTGCCAGCGAAGGAAGGATACTATCCAACCCCAGGTTAACAACCTGCGTATATGCAGGAGTTTGACTTTCTTTCGCCCTGAACAATCCCTGCGCCTTGAAATATGCTTCGGTCAGTCGAATGTGTTCCTCACTCCTGCCTGTCAACCGCAGATAATCCAACACCGTGTCATCCACCGGGAAATAGGCAGCGGTGGCTCCGTATTCAGGAGCCATATTCGCCAGCATTGCGCGATCCGGGATGGTGAGATTCTCCAGACCCGGTCCAAAGAATTCCACCATCTTATTGACCACACCTACCTTTCGTAGCATTTCGGTGAGCGTCAAAACAATATCGGTCGGTGAGGTACCCTCTTTCAGTTGACCGGTGATATTCACCCCGACCACATCCGGGATGAGGGTTTCCACCGGTTGCCCAAGCATGGCAGCGGCTGCTTCGATTCCCCCCACGCCCCAACCCAGAACTCCCAGCCCGTTCACCATGGTGGTATGGGAATCTGTGCCAAAGACACTATCGGGGTAAACCCATGTTTTTCCATCTTTTCCAGAAGTAATGGCTACCTGCGCCAGGTATTCCAGGTTCACCTGGTGGACGATCCCTGAAGCAGGTGGAATGACCCGGAAGTTTTTGATCGAATTCTGCGCCCATTTCAGGAACTGGTATCGTTCCCGGTTGCGTGAATACTCCAGGGTTGTATTTTGAGCCAATGCCTGGCTTGACCCGGCAAAATCCACCTGGATGGAATGGTCTATCACCAGGTCAACCGGTATCAATGGGTTGATTCGGGAAGGATCATTACCTGCTCTTGCAGCTGCCGATCGCAACGATGCCAGGTCCACCACCAGAGGAACCCCGGTCAGGTCTTGCAGCAGGATCCTGGCTGGCATAAAGGAAATGGATCCATGGTCTCCAGGTTTTCTTGACCAGCCAGCCAGGGCAGCAATGCTTTGCTCTGTGATGATTTCTCCGTCATAGTTCCGGATGGCGCTTTCCAGCAATATCCTGATGCTGTATGGAAGTTGATTCAGATCAATAGCGTAGGTATCCTTAAGCTGAGCCAGGGGATAATATTGATATTCCCGGCTATTAAGCTTAAGGGTACTTGTAGAAAAAATATTATTATTTGCGGCTGACATTCTACATTCTCTGAACTGACCTGCTCTGCGAAATCCGATGTGGATAAAAGGGTTGCAGTCTTCATTTGGTCAAAGAAATCGATGGTGACATTCCGGCATATAAGAGTTTTACGTAAACCATTCTCAGCCAGGTTGGCTGCTTCATGCCATCCAATATACCGTAGCATCATCACTGCAGAGAGGATCAGGGAACAAGGATTTGCTTTATTTTGACCAGCCAGGATAGGTGCGGTACCATGGGTTGCTTCGAATATGGCATCCCCGGTTTCAAAATTAATATTTGCACCTGGTGCAATTCCTAACCCGCCTACCAGGGCTGCCAAAGCGTCAGAAATGTAGTCGCCATTCAGATTGGTGCTTACCAATACATCCATTTCCTGGGGATACGTGATCATCCGTTCAAATGTCGCATCGGCGATCATATCTTTAATAATTAACTTACCATTTGTTTGAGCATCCAATAATTCTTGATTGGCTTCCTGTTCACTCGATCTCAGTTGAGTAGTTTTCCACATTGACATCGTATAAACCTGATCCCCAAATTCCTTTTCCGCCAGCTCATAACCCCACTTCATAAAGCCGCCCTCGGTATATTTCATGATGTTTCCCTTGTGAACCAGGGTGACTACTTTGCGATGATTGTATAAAGCCCATCGAATGGCTGCACGCACAATACGTTCAGTCCCTTCACGTGAAACGGGTTTTATACCAAGGGATGTGCTGTTCGGAAACCGGATCTTTTCATGGAAAGCTGGCATTTTAGCTTTCATAAAATCCAGGAGCATAGTATTCTCGGATGTTCCTTCTTCAAATTCGATCCCTGTGTACACATCTTCGGTGTTTTCCCTGAACAGAACAATATCCACTCGTTCAGGTCTTCGTAAAGGGGATGGAGTTCCAGTGAAATATTTAACGGGTCTCATACAGGCATACAAGTCCAGTTCTTTTCTCAGGGCTACATTGAGGGATCTGATCCCGTCGCCAACAGGTGTATTCAATGGTCCTTTGATACCGATATGGAATTCTTTGAAAGCTTCGATCGTTTCATCTGGCAGCCATGTATCTTTGATTCGAAATGCTTTTTCCCCGGCTAATACTTCTATCCAGGTTATTGCCCGTTTATCCAGGTAAGCCAGATCCACAGCAGCATCTACCACCTGTTGTGTAGCTCGCCATATTTCGGGTCCGCAGCCATCCCCTTCTATGAATGGGATGACTGGTTGATCCGGTACTTGTATCTTGCCATGGGAAAATGAAATGATTTGATCCTCATTTTGGGCAAATACATTGTTCATTCTTTACTCCGTTAAATAAGAAATAAAATCTTCAGAAGAACTGATTGACAAATTTTCAATACGTATGTAAACTATTATACAATAGAATATGGGACGCTGTCTACTATAATGGGACAATTAATAACGATAAAACAAAAAGCTGATACAGGTGTTCTGGCGCATTTATGCGAGATACTCGATTGCTTTTCTCAGGAACATGTTGAACTGGGAGTAAGAGAGATCGCCAGGTTATCCGGCCTTTCCACCAGCACAACCGGCAGGCTGCTGCTGGCAATGAAAGAGCGCGGCATCCTGCAGCAGAATACCGAAGCGAAAACATACAGCCTTGGCATACGATTATTAAATTGGAGCGGAGTATATCTGGCCTCATTGGATATCCGTGCGATTGCCATGCCGATCATGACCGAGCTGCTGCGCTTGACCCAGGAGACCATCAGTCTATATATTTTGGATGGAACTGACCGTGTTTGCGTGGAGCGCCTTGAATCTCCGCAAAGTGTCCGCATCGTTGCCAGGCTCGGGCTGCGTTTGCCATTGTATGCTGGTTCTGCCGGAAAGGTGATCCTGGCTTTTTTACCTGAAGAGAAGCAGGAAAATATCATCACATCAGTACAAATGCAGCCATTCACCCGGCATACGATATCTGACCCACAGGTCTTGCGGGAAGAGCTTGAGAAGATCAGGAAACGTGGATTTGCCTATAGCCATGGTGAATGGATCCAGGATGCATCCGGCGTGGCTGCACCGATCTATGGTCCGGATCGGATAGTAATGGGTGCCCTCACCATTTCCGGGCCTTCGCAGCGCTTTACCAGGGATGTGATCGAAAAATATGGACGGGAAGTGGTTCCGGCGGCATCAGAAATTTCACGTCTGTTGGGATATTCCAGTAATCCATCTTATGTGCAGTACAGGAAGTAATTATGAACATTGAACATCGCATTGCTTCAAAGTTGACCGAAGAACGCGCCAGGATGCAGAAGCTGGTCAAGGAACACGGCAAATTCTCAATTGCAGATGTTACCGTGGAACAGATCTACGGCGGCATTCGGGGGGTGCCGATCCATGTGACCGATGTATCCTATGTTGATCCACAGGAAGGATTGCGTCTGCGCGGGTTCACCATCCCGGAAGTGATCGAGCAGCTCCCGAAATCTGATCACGGCGAATTCCCACTGGCGGGGGGTTTATATTACCTGCTGATGACTGGTGAGATGCCCACCCGGCAGGAAGCGCAGCAGGTCGAGATCGAATGGAAGGTGCGCAGCAATGTGCCGGAGCATGTATTCAAATCATTGCAGCCGATGCCGGCTTATACCCATCCAATGACGTTATTTTCTCGCAAGCCATTCTGGCATTGCAAAGCGAATCGGTGTTTGCCCGGCGTTTTTATTATGGCATTGATAAGGAAGATTACTGGGGTTACTACCTGGAAGACAGCCTGAATTTGACTGCCAAACTGCCAACCATTATTGCGAATATATACAACCTTAAGTACCGCAATGGTATCTTTGTCCAACCCGATCCCAAGCTGGATTGGAGCGCGAATTTTGCGTATATGATCGGAAAGAATGATCCGGCATATATGGACCTGATGCGTTTATTCGTGGTCTTGCATTCCGACCATGAAGGCGCGAACGTCAGCACCCACGCCAGCCACCTGGTGGGATCAACGCTGTCAGATATTTATCTCTCCTGCTCAGCAGGTATGAACGGATTGGCTGGACCGCTGCATGGACTGGCGAACCAGGAATGTTTACGCTGGCTGTTGGATGTGAAGGGACACTTTAATGGGCTTCCAGATGAAGAGCAATTGCGCAAATATTTGGAGGATTTCCTTGCCAGCGGCCGGGTAATACCGGGTTATGGTCATGCTGTGCTGCGGGTGACCGATCCGCGTTTTACAGCCCAACGTGATTTTGCCTGCAAATACCTGCCGGATGACCCACTGTTCAAGTTAGTCGATATGGTTTACAAGATATTACCGGGGATCCTTTCTGAAAAAGCCAAGGTCAAAAATCCCTGGCCGAACGTGGATGCCATTAACGGGACTCTGCAGTATCATTTTGGCGTCACGGAAACAGATTTCTATACAGTCCTATTTGGTTTGAGCCGCATCCTGGGGATCTCCACCCATGTGGTCTGGTCGCGGGCGATGGGCAAACCGCTTGAGAGGCCAAAATCGTTGACCACAGATATCCTGGAGAGCATGATCAAGTCAGAATAATCCTGTTTGGTCTCAGGGTATTCGTATTCCTCCTTATTGAGACAGCCCGCTGGTATCAGCGGGCTGTCGAGATTCATAAGCATTCAACTTACATTTGATTATAGTAGACCACTTAAAAACCATTGGAATGCAGCCAAAGTGTAAGTAATAACGATAAATTTCGTGGACAAGATTGGGATATGCATTTTGAGGTCGATCTTTTCAAAGACATATGCGTGAAAAGCCTTTGCTTATATGCGAGAAATGGTAGATATATCAGTCTTCCTCTGCGTTTCCAGAAGAAACCTTGTTTATCTAACCAAGGTTTGAGGATCAAATACACACCTAGGACAATGATCAACATGGCTCCATTTAAGTCAGCCAGCCCGGTCAATTCGACAATTCCGCCGAGAATGGAGAGTATACCCAGTAAAGAAGTGAAACCACTCAATTTAATATTATTGAAATATCGCACTGCATTCAAGCTGAGTAGAAGTAGACCAACGGCGATGGACCATATTCCCTTGGGTGCAGTCTCTTTAGGAACTAACCACCAGCCTGCGAGCATGATCAGGTAAAGACCCCAGAAAGTGGTTTCGATGCGTTTGTTCAATGACGCCTTTGCAGGGTTAACTACTTTTGTTGGTTTCTCTTCTTGTCCGGTCTTTTTATTACCTTCCCAACTTATAACCACCAGCACGATTCCAACGATTGCGAAGATGATTGGCGGCGCCCAAGGCATGTTTCCATAGCCTAGATCGAACCACAAACTCTCAGGCGGTAAGGCTAGATTGGCAAAGACCAATCCAAATGCAATAACAAGGCTAAGGATTCCAAAGGTGAGTTTTAACTTATTCATTTTCATTCTCCTATCTTCATGGTAGACACTTGTTGCCTATCCCTGGAATCTTTGGTTTCCACCCAGAAGAAGCGTATAAGAATAATAGCGATGATCCAAGTCATTACCGTTCCCAGAGTGGGGATGATCTGGCCAATACCTGGGAAGAACATTAATAGAAATGTTGATGCATTATTGTGCAGCACATGATACAAGATACACAGGAAGACGCTTTCCGTTCGGTTGTATAGCCAGGTGTAGATCAAAGCTTCACTTATCATGGAACCAGCTGTGTATAAGACCAGTTGTAGTACTAATGTGATAATCGCCTGTGGCAAGCCACCGGGGGAACTTAATGTTTGTATGTATATTGGGATGAAAACTGGCCAATGCCAGATGCCCCATATGACTCCCACGATAAAACTAGCTTTTTTGGCATTCATGCGGGACTGAAGGTTTGGAAGCAAATAACCTCGCCAACCCGGTTCCTCCATCCCCGATGCCAGGAATGTATATATGAACATCGGAACGATCCATATCAAACCATTCAAAACTTGTCTTGTATTTGGAAGAGGACCCCTTACAAAAGCATAGATGATGATCGGAAGGAATAAGACCAATAAGAGGGCGAGCATAATCCCGTACCAACGCCAGCCCACCCGCCAGTGAGTTGACTGATGCCAAAGTCCGCGTAATCCTCTTTTCCCCAATTCATAGGCTTGGGCAACGATCGCTGCAATCACTGTTCCGGGAAGAAATATTGAGACAATTGTAAGCAAAATGAGGGTAAGATGGGTCTTGTCCTGGATGCCATTCGCGATCAACACAGGAATTGTCAGTGGATTCGGCATGATATAGCCATGTTGCGCCGCGTACCATTCGACTGGAACCCACAATGCCCAGGTGAAGGCATAAACTAATACAATATATAGCCAGAAGGCTTTCCCTTTTCTATTAACCATGCAAAGTCTCCTTATTTTGTTCGTGCATACAAAGGGACAGCCGATTGATGTGGCTGTCCCTTTGAAGAATAATGCGAGTATTACTTATTGCGTAATTTTGCAATACCCATGAAGAGCACTCCGAGGCCGATAAAGAACACACCAAGACCGATCGGGCTACCCCAGTAGAGTGAGAGCCATAAATCCATTTTTACTCCTTTCGTTTGAAAATGACAGTTTGAACTTATGTTCCTACTTTACCAACTTCTTTATAACGGGGCATCTACCGAATGGTAGAGAAGGGGGTTGAGAAATGGTGTAGTCTGTGATTATGAGGTTTATTGATCTGTATGGTGGATATTCAACTTAAAAATAAGAATTCAATGGTCATTCTAAGAGCAGTTGAGTAAAACCCCTGAAGGAATCAAATTTCACATTTGAGTGTAAAACCTACCAGTATTTGGTTCTTGTTTTACCCACTAATTTCTATGCTAAAGTAACTTCCCCGATTTCCCATCAAAGGCTTACTAAAGCATCACGAAGTTTAGCAATGGAATATGATATTTAATTAATCGTGCGTTTTCTGATAGAAAGCATTCCTGCTTTGTATAAAATACCCTTGAACTCATGGAAACCAACTTCACATTAAATTACACCAGCCCAAGTACCCTTGCCCGCATGGCTGCTTCAGTACGATTTCTGACCCCTAACTTCCCGCACACATTATGAATGTGAGTTTTTGCTGTTCCTGCGCTGATAATTAATTTCTTAGCAATTTCACGATTTGACATTCCAGCTGCAACCAACCGTAATACTTCTATTTCGCGCTCCGATAGTGGTTCAACCAGAGCCTCCATGGAATTTGCGGTTACAAGTGAGGATACGCGGCTAAATTCAGCTAGCACTTTCGCAGCTACCGATGGATCGAGGATGGACTCGCCATGTGCCGTTCTCCGAATGGACTCCGCCAATTGCGCCGAGCCAACATCCTTGAGCAAATAACCTACCGCACCAGCACGTAGAGCGTCGAATATTAATTCCTTATCATCGAACATGGTCAGCGCTATAATGCGGCAATCTGGCAGTATTCCTTTCATCCGCCGTATCGCACTGACACCATTCATTACGGGCATTTGCATATCCATCAAGACCACATTTGGGACAAGCTTTGTAGCGAGGTCAACAGCCTCCTGTCCGTTCGACGCCTGTCCGACTACTTGAATATCTTTATGAACAGACAATAAAGTCTCCAATCCCTCACGAAAGAGAGCCTGATCATCAGTGAGAAGAACACGGATGCTCATGAGTTAGCTAACGGGTAAAAGTCTGAATGCATAAAGAGACGGTTTCGAGTGGATGAAAACCGTGAATATCATTTGAATTGATTTGTCCCATTTGCCAAATGGATAAAATGAAAATCATTATCGAATTCATAGGTTCTCTCCAACTGGGATAGTAACTTCAAGTCGAAATCCTCTGCCAACCTGGGTTTCCACATTGAATTCGCCTCCCAACAATTGGACACGTTCTTGAATTCCGACCAGGCCAAATCCACTTCTTGTTTTTGCCGCACCCACACCATCATCAATGAGTGTAAGGCGTACAAAGGCGGTCTGGGAGAAATCGAGGGTCACTTCGGTGTGGGTTGCCTGGGCATGCTTGCTTATATTTGTCAGCCCTTCCTGTGCAACACGATACAATGCAAGTGCAGATTTGGAATCAATAGGAAGAGATTTACCGACAAGATGAAAAACGGTAGGAAAACCTGAAGTTTGAGCTTCGTCAACAAGTTCGGCGATAGCCTCGTCCAGTCGACGATTTTCCACAGGAGAAATGCATAACGCATCGACAGATTCGCGCACACCCGCAAGCCCCTTCTTGGCTAGTTTTTGCGCCTTTTCCAATGCATCCATGGCACGCTCTGGGTCTGTTGCGAGTGTTACACGTGCTGCCTCGATCTGTATATTTACAATTGTCAGATAATGGCCCAGGTTATCATGGATCTCGCGGGCGATACGGTTACGTTCCTGTGCAGCAGCCAATTTTTCGGCTTGGGCAGCATATTCTACCAATTGATGGTTGGCGGTATCCAATTCGCTGGCTAGTTGTTCTGCATGTTCGCGGGCGCGTTGCTCATTCAACCTAATTTGTGAGGTTAATACAGCGAATAATATGCCTGCGGAAATTATAATTGCATTCATCCCTGCTGTTTCCCAGGTAGAGTAACGCGGAATAGGTAGAATGATGGCTGCCAGCAAGGCTGCATATACCGGCCAACGCCATAAGGTAGTTAACCGCTCAACTGCAACACTGGCCAGGGGGATGCCAATCAGCCAGGTTCCTCCAGGTCCAAGTATCCAACCTATGCCAAATATCAATGCAATTTGGATGGAAAAATATAACACATTGTGCATACTCACCGGAAAATGCTGGAGAATTTCAGTGTCGAACATTCCAAGGATAATATAGGCTACCCCGAAGAGTACACCTATCACGATCTGAATAGTTGAAAAATGTGCTGTTCCCCAGTAAGCTGTGATGAATGTGAGGATGTAACCCGCAACAACCAGGAAGATCAGCAGTGTCCTCATTTGTTTTATTGCTGCTGATGGGGGTAGATTTTTCATACACCAGTCCATTTGTGGAAGACAGTCCTCAAATGATTTGAAGACTTCCACTTTTCGCCACACTTTAACTTTTCGAGAATGTTAATTGACCATAGAGGTACGGATGGCAATAATGAATATGCTCATTACTTTACATTATTATACACTTCACGATAATAGCATGGATAGAAGGGTAAATAAAATATTCTAACTTTAAGAAACAGATTATTAATACAGATATTAACCAAGAATTGGCTAAAAAATATTTTCTACTTTAGTCAAAATTCTCACTTTTGCCTAATTCTTATAAACAACCCCCCTTCAAGATGTTAAGTCCGAACATAATTTATTATTTACCAGGCCGGTCTATAAGCCGCGTTCTGTCCAAAAAGCGGGTATCCCCGAAGGGACCACACTTCCATGGATGAGCATCTCTCTAGGCGATACATTACTGTATCGCTCATGCAGTCTACCCGGGACTCAAATGAGGCGGGCAGCCTCTTGTCCCTGCTTGACCTTGCTCCGGATGGGGGTTGCCTGGCCGCCTGCATTGCTGCCTGCGCCGGTGGTCTCTTACACCACCTTTTCACCATTCTCACTCGCCTCGCCTGGGAGGTGGTGATTCTTTCTGTGGCCCTACCAACAGCTTCGCCTTACGGCTCGCCATTCCGGATGTTATCCGGCATCCTGCCCTGTGGAGTGCGGACTTTCCTCGATCTCCCGAAGGAGACCGCGCTCATCCGACCAGCCTGGTGAATTCATCATACTATTATGGTGGGAGTACGTCAATTGGATGGAGAGAATGGAGAATTGAAAATGGATAGAATATCGTCCACATTTTCATTCTCTTTTCTCTATTCTCAATTCTCCTCTTATTCCTTTACAAAAATCCCATCCTGGAGTATTATTACCGCTCGTTATTGTGATCGGATATTTGGAGGACGAAATTGGCTAATATTAAATCTGCAATCAAGCGCAACAAACAGAACGAGAAGAAACGTGTAGCAAACCGTATTTACCGTGGAACAGCCCGTACATTCATCACCGCTGCCCGTAAAGCCGTCGCAGCCGGTACAACTGAAGACGCACAGACCACCACAGCTGCCGCCATTAGCGCTCTGGACAAAGCCGTAGCGAAAGGTGTTATCCATAAGAATAACGCTGCCCGCCGCAAGAGCCGCCTGATGAAGCACCTCGCCGCTCTGGCTAAGTAATATTTGTATTACCCTTGATAAGCGGGAGCGTTTAGCTTCCGCTTTTTGTTGTACTAAATCCAGCATGATATAATACAAAACGGACTTAAATAAACAGGTGGTCAGATCATTATGTTCCAGGCAGAGCAAAAACAAGTTGAATCCATAACCACCGCATATTTTAATGAAATTGGGCTGTCTGGAATACAAATGCAGTGGACTCCGGCACCATTTGCCGGTCAATGGGGAATTACTACTTCGTTTTTTCAGGCAGCATCCCAGGAATTCAAACAAAAGAATATAAGATCCAACGTGCCTCTGCGTGCGCAGGAAATGGCGCAATCCGTAGCGGACAGAATACCCACAGATTCCGGCTTTGACCGTGTGGAAGCTGTACGCGGTTACTTGAATCTGTATTTCAAACCTGCCGAATTTGCACGCCGGGTAGTCGATGAAGTTTTACTTCATGGCGGCGATTTTGGCCGCGGTAAAGCCAAACCGGATAAGATCATGGTGGAGTATGCCAATCTGAATACACATAAAGCCTTCCATGTCGGGCATTTACGGGCTGTGATCCTGGGGGCTTGTATTTGTGATATTTTGGCTTTTGCCGGTTTCGATGTGGTTCGGGCAAATTATATGGGCGATATTGGTGCCCATGTTGTCAAGTGGATGTGGAATTACCTCAAACGCCATAACGGTGAAAAACCACCAGAGAATTCCATTCGCTGGATGGGTGACCTGTATGAGGAAGCAGATTCACATGCTCATTCAGATCCTGAAGCGGAAGCAGAGATCAAAGCCCTGTTTGCCCGCTGGGATAAACGCGA
This sequence comes from uncultured Chloroflexia bacterium, assembly GCA_963709535.1. GTDB lineage: Bacteria > Chloroflexota > Anaerolineae > Anaerolineales > Anaerolineaceae > PNON01. The sequence goes on from CAVPWY010000003.1 coordinate 150,582, forward strand.
TCCGGAAGTGATCTCCCTGTGGAAGACAACCCGACAGTGGTCATTGGATGGTTTCGACCTGATGTTTGCCCGCCTTGGTGCTCGTTTTGACCGTTTCTACTTCCCAAGCGAAGAAGAAGACGATGGTAAAAAAATGATCGCCGGTCTGATAGAACGCGGTATTGCCGTGGATGGCCGACCGGATGAAGCAGTTTTTGTTGACCTGGATAAACTAGCCGGGGAAAAGAAAGAAAAATACCGGGTGCTGGTCGTCTTGCGTTCAGATGGAACGTCCCTGTATGCAACGACTGACCTGCCTTTGGCTGTTCAGAAATTCTCTGAATACGATCTGACGAAATCGATCTACGTGGTGGATGTTCGCCAATCGTTATACTTTCAGCAGGTTTTCAAAACCCTCGAAATTGCCGGTTACCCCTGGGCGGATCGCTGTTACCACCTGGCTTATGAAATTGTAAACCTGCCGGGCAACCTCACCATGTCTTCCCGTGATGGGACGGTTGTTTTACTGGAAGACCTGCTGCGTGAGGCAGTCGACCGGGCGGTGGAAGTCGTTCGCAAGAAGAACCCGGCCTTACCTGAAAGTGAAATGAACCAGATTGGTAATGCGGTGGCCCTTGGCGCGATCAAGTATTCCATGCTTGACCGTGATAATACCAAGGTCGTCACATTTGATTGGGAATCCGCGCTCAATTTTGACGGGCAGGCAGCACCGTATGTTCAATATGCACATGTCCGGGCAAATAGCATCCTCCGTAAAAACAAGAGTATCATCCCCGAATCTGCTCCAATTCAAACACAACTTGAAACATCAGAGATCAACCTGATCGATCTGATTTCACGTTTTCCGAATGAAGTAATGAAAGCTGCTGAAGAACTAAAACCATTGGTAATATCCAGTTATGCATTTAAGCTTGCGCAAGCGTTCAATGACTTTTATAATCAATGTCCCGTACTGCAAGCGGATGAACCTGTCCGCAGCAGCCGGTTGCGCCTGGTGGCTGCTGCAAAGCAAGCCATCTCCAACAGTTTGGCTTTATTGGGCATCACAGCCCCAGAAGCGATGTGAAACTCAATGCCGCCGACCCGGGTTGAATATTCTCCTCCGGGACGGTTAAACCATTACCAAGGAGAAAGCCATGTCACCAATCCGTACCCTTATCATGGGAGCCGCAGGGCGCGATTTCCACAATTTCAACGTCTTTTTTCGTGATAACAAAGATTATGAAGTTGTAGCTTTCACAGCCACTCAGATCCCCAATATCGATGGCCGCCGATATCCCCCAGAGTTGGCGGGTAAGTTATATCCCAATGGGATCAATATTTACCCGGAAAGCGACCTTGTCAAACTGATCAAGGACATGAAAGTCGATCAGGTTGTATTTGCTTATAGCGATGTCCCGCATGAATTTGTGATGCATAAAGCATCCACTGTGCTGGCCGCCGGTGCAGATTTCCGCCTGATGGGCACCCGCGATACCCAGATCAAGAGCACCAAGCCGGTCGTTTCCGTTTGTGCTGTTAGAACCGGTTCAGGCAAGTCCCAGACCACCCGACGGGTTTCTTTGATCCTGCGAGACCTGGGATATAAAGTTGCCGCCATTCGCCACCCCATGCCTTACGGTGACCTGGTCAAGCAGAAAGTCCAGCGCTTTGCTTCTTATGCAGACCTCGATAAACACGAATGCACCATTGAAGAACGCGAGGAATACGAACCTCACATTGACAATGGCATTATCGTATATGCTGGTGTCGATTATGAAGCCATTCTGCGCCAGGCGGAGCAGGAAGTGGATATCATCCTTTGGGATGGTGGTAATAACGACTTCCCGTTCTATGTCTCTGATCTGCAGATCGTTGTTGCCGATCCACATCGCCCCGGGCACGAAAGATCTTATCATCCTGGTGAGACCAATGTTCGCGCTGCCGATGTGTTCGTGATCAACAAAGTGGACACTGCCAATACCGAAGCTGTGATGAAAGTTCGCGAATCTTTGCATGAACTGAATCCCAATGCCGTTGTGATCGAAGCCGCATCTCCACTCTTCGTGGACGACCCGGAAGCCATCCGTGGCAAACGGGTGCTGGTCATCGAAGACGGTCCAACCCTGACCCATGGCGAAATGGCCTATGGCGCCGGTTGGGTGGCTGCCCGCCGCTTTGGCGCCGCTGAGATCGTGGATCCTCGTCCATATGCAGTGGGATCGATTCTGGCGACTTACAAGAAATATCCGAATACCGGACCGATATTACCGGCGATGGGCTATGGCGATGAAATGACCAGGGATCTTGAAAAAACCATCGACAATGCTGATGTCGATCTGGTCATCTCTGCCACCCCGATTGATATCACCCGTGTCCTCAAGGTGAAGAAACCGATGCAGCGTGTACGCTACGAGTTGCAGGAGATCGGCAAACCGACTCTGGAAGATCATTTTGAAGAAGAAATTTGGAAAGAAGTAAAAGAAGTAGATGAAACATGACTGCGCCAGATATTCTGGCGCAGTTTTTGTTTAATCAGATTATCTGCAATATTTTGTTACATGTAAACATCACCATGAAATTGCTGCATGCTATAATCCATTTATGACAACAATTCTGGTCGTGGAAGATGAGATCTCACTGCGTGAAGCTTTAACCTACAATCTTGCCCGTGAGGATTATGCAGTGGAAGCAGTGGGTGATGGGGTTTCGGGTGTTGAAACTGCCCGCCGGATAAAACCTGACCTGATCCTGCTGGATATCATGCTTCCTGGCCTGGATGGTTTCGAAGTCTGTCGAATACTACGCCAGGAAATGTCAGTACCCATCCTGATGCTGACCGCACGTGAGGATGAGATCGATCGCGTGATAGGGCTGGAAATTGGCGCAGATGATTACATTACCAAGCCATTCAGCATGCGTGAGTTGTTGGCCCGGGTAAAGGCGCATTTGCGGCGGGTACGAATTATCAGGGAAGATGTAAACACAGAACAACATAAACAACCGGATGAAGATTGCCATGCTTTTGGCAACTTGGTGGTTGACGAATCCCGTCACGAAGTCCTGTTGGACTGATAAACCGCTTGCCCTCAAACCAAAAGAATATGAGCTTTTGCTCTTTTTTACGCACAACCAGGGTCGGGCATTAACCCGCGATTTTTTGCTTGAACATGTTTGGGGTTGGGATTATTCCGGGAAACACCCGGACAGTGGATGTTCACATTCGCTGGCTGCGCGAAAAAATTGAGCCGGAACCGTCAAAACCGGTAAGGATTACTACTCTGCGAAGTTCAGGGTATAGATTTGAGGGGTGATTAATGTTCCATACCATTCGCTGGAGAATCGCCTGGCCTTTTGTATTATTGATCCTTGTAGCGATGACCGCTCTTGGAATCCTGATTTCCAATTTTGTCCGGCAGATCTATTTAACCAATTTGGAATCCAGGCTGACCTCTGAAGCCCGCATGGTCGGTGACGTTATAAAACCGGTTCTCTTAAGTGGTGACCAAAAGGCTGGCCTGGATGCAATCGCAAAACATTGGGCAAGTGTGGTTGATGCACGGGTAACGATCATTGCCGTTGACGGTACTGTGTTGGGAGAATCACATGAAGATCGGGCGACCATGGATAATCACTTGAGTCGTCCAGAGGTGGCTGCAGCGCTTAAATTGGGCAGTGGTACCAGCAACCGGTTCAGCCATACGGTCGGTTATCAAATGATGTATACCGCTGTTGCCGATTACTGACAACGAAAAAGTAGTAGGGATCATCCGCATCTCAATACCCCTGAACCAGGTCGAAGGGAAAGTCCGCCAACTTCAGGGGGTGCTTGTTTCAACGACAATTCTTGTTACTTTATTAGCGATCATCATAGCCAGTCTTATTTCAATTCGAATATCCCAACCGCTCCGAAACCTTACCAGGGATATTCAACAATTATCACCAGGTAATAACAAAGCTGGAATCCATCCGTCAAAAACCGATGAGATCGGCCAGCTTTCCCGGGCATTCAATACCATGAATCTGGAAATCCAGAATCAGATCAGCGAAATTGACACAGAGCGAGCAAAACTGGCAGCTGTAATGGAAAAAATGAATGATGGCGTCATCATCATTGATGGAAAAGGCATCGTCCAACTAATCAACCCGGCTGCAGAAAATATGTATTCTTGTAGTAATGGATCTGCTGTAGGTCTTCCATTGATCGAAGTAACACAGGATCATCAACCTGTTGAATTATGGCAAAAGTGTTTGGATTCCGGTGAAAGTCAGACAGCTAAATTTGATATTTCAAATAATAAAATCCAGGTGCAGGCTGTTGCGACATTATTGGGTTCAGTGTTGCCTGACCATATACTTTTGCTTTTCCAGGATATAACCAGGCAGGTTCAAACGGATGCAATAAGACGGGACTTTATTAGTAATGTATCCCATGAATTGAGAACACCGCTTGCCGGGATAAAGGCCCTGACTGAAACTCTCCAAAATGGGGCCATTGATGATCCTCCTGCCGCTCACCGTTTCCTTGAGCGGATTGAAACCGAGGTGGACTCGCTGAATTTGTTAGTGTCTGAATTACTTGAACTGTCACGGATCGAATCGGGTCGCGTACCATTGGAATTAAAACCCACCCGGCCTATTGATGTCATTCAACCTGCTTTTGAACGGCTGTACATGCAGGCGGAACGATCAGGTATTACTTTTACCATGGACTGTGCAGAAGATCTTCCCAAGATCATTGCGGACGGTTTACGGTTACAACAGGTGGTTGTAAATTTGATTCATAATGCCATTAAATTCACCACCGAGTGGGGGTAAGGTAATTGTAAGTGCTTCCCCAGATGAAAAGAATATACAGTTCTCGGTGACAGATACCGGTAGGGGTATTTCATCAGCTGATCTTCCAAGGATATTTGAACGGTTTTATAAAGTTGACCGATCCCGTTCGAGCAGCGGCACCGGGATTAGGGTTGGCAATTGCCAGGCATATGGTTGAAGCTCACGATGGAAAAATTTGGGCTGAAAGCAGCATTGGCAAGGGAGTGCATTCATTTTTCTTTACAATTCCAATTGCCTGATAATTCTATGAATCGAACAGGCTTTCGAGATGGATGTCTCGAAAGCTATTTTTGTTAACCATATGTTAACCTGATTTTGACCGAACTTTTACATGATCGATTTGATCTGTTAAACTTCACATGTTATCCTCTGATTGTATAGAAAATTAATACGATTATTGGAGGATATATGTATCGAAAATTATATTTGTCACCGCAATTCTGGTAGTTGCTTCCCTTCTCTTATCAGCCTGCGCGCGGCAACCAATGGCCCACAAACTCCAACAGGAATGGTTGTGGAACAATCCGCACCGACCACAGCCTCAATTGCTGGAACAGCCAACTGATGCTCCAGTAGTTAGCAGATGTATCAGAATCCGATTCCAGCCACTGGCGGTGTCACCCTTCCTGAAGTTGACCCTGCTGCTTTGACTGGCAAGATCGTATCAGCAGGCAGCTCTACGGTTTTTCCCCTGGCCGAAGTAATGGCTGAGCGTTTCAAGAATGAAGGATTTGCCGGGGAAGTCACCATTGACTCCATTGGTTCCGGAGCTGGTTTTGAGCGTTTTTGCAAAACCGGTGAGACCGATATTGCCAATGCTTCCCGTAAGATCAAGGATACTGAAGTTGAAAGTTGTACCGCAATCGGCAGAACACCTATTCAATTCCGAATTGGAACAGACGCACTTGCAGTCGTGTTGAGCGGACAGAATGATTTTGTCAAAGACGTTTCCCTGGCAGAATTGGGAATGATCTATTCCTCAAAAGTGACCAAGTGGTCAGATGTTCGTCCTGAATGGCCGAATGAGGACATCCTAAGGTTTTCACCAGGCACCGACTCAGGCACTTTTGATTACTTCGTGGAAGTAGCCTTAGGCCCTAATTTCAAGGACGCTGATGGAAAAGTTGACCTGAAAGCAGCAGAAGCAGACATATTGAACAGTGCCAATATCCAGTTCTCAGAGGATGACAATGTGCTGGTGCAGGGCGTTGAAGGATCAAAGTATGCGATCGGATACTTCGGCTTCGCCTACTATGCTGAAAACAAAGACAAGCTTAATGCCATCTCAGTTGATGGTGTTGCACCTTCGTTTGAGACCGCTGAAGATAACACATACAAACTGTCCCGCCCGTTATTCCTGTACTCGGATGCTCAAATCTTGAAGAGCAAACCTCAGGTGGCAGGATATCTCAACTTTTTCCTGACTTTCGTAAATGAAGAGATCCAAAATGTGGGTTACTTCCCGGCCAGCCAGACAGCCCTGGATGAAGCCAGACAGTCCCTGGTGGATGCTCTCAAGTAAAGCAATCTAGAAGCCACGTACCTGACTGCAGATGATCAATCTCACCACCAGCATCTGCAGTCAAGTTGGTTTGTTCAACAGTAAAGGTGATCCATGGATATTACCACTTCGTTCCGTAAGTAAAACCAAATAACAGTGACATCAGCCTTCGAAAAAAGAGGAGGATTGGTGAAGGGATTATCCAGGTATTTTTGTACTTTCTGCGGGATATTTTCAGTTTTTACCACAATAGGAATCGTGTACGAAATTGGAAAGGAGGCATTGCTATTTCTTTCTTACTCCGGGTGTAAACATTTGGAAGTTCTTGACCGGTTTGAAATGGCAGCCTCAGGGAGGTGCATTTGGAATTCTCCCCCTGGTCAATGCCACTCTGATCACAACAATCGTTTGCAATGTTGATAGCTTTGCCTCTTGGGTTGTCGATAGCGATTTACTTAAGTGAATATGCATCATCCCGCTTGCGAAGCATCGTTAAACCTGTTCTGGAAGTCCTGGCAGGTATCCCGACTGTGGTGTACGGATATTTTGCTTTGAGTTTTATGACCCCACTGCTGCGTAAAATATTTGGTGAGGATGTGGTGAATATCTACAATACTGCTTCAGCCGGTTTGGTCATGGGAATCCTGATCCTGCCTTTGATCTCATCAATGGCTGAAGATGCATTAACCGCAGTGCCGCGATCTCTGCGGGAAGCCGGTTATGGGTTGGGAGCAACGAAACTGGAAACCGCATTAAAAGTAGTGCTCCCTGCTGCACTTTCTGGCATTGCAGCAGCATTCATTGTGGGTATTTCAAGGGCGATCGGAGAAACAATGATCGTAGCCTTGGCTGCAGGTGCCGGGCCTAATTTCACATTCAATCCTTTCAAAGGTGCGGAAACAATGACAGGCCACATTGTGCGAATTTCTGGCGGAGATCATCAGTTATGATTCGATCGATTACAACAGTCTTTTTGCTATCGGATTACTTCTTTTCTTTATTACCCTGGGTCTTGAATATCATCAGCCAGAAGATCGTCCGTAAGATTCAGGGAGATACAAGAATAATGCGCCAAATCCGCCCTCTCCCCATTATTTGTTTCCAACCTGAAAAGACCGGCATTTCGTTGAAAGTATTTGGCGGGTTGTTTTTCGCAGTTCAACAGTGATTGGGATAGTATTCCTATCATTACTGCTATATAACATAATCAACCAATCATTTGGCTATATTGCGGTCGAAACAAAAATAGACCCGACTACTTTGCCAGTAAATGGGGTTTCCTTGAACAGTTATCAGTCTCTGAATTGAGGGAAATTCTGGCGAAAAATGTATCCAGTGGCAGGTTACGCCAGCTTGACCGGGAAATCCCTTATTGGAAATGACGAAATACGGAGATTTATGACCTGGTTTGGGCTGAAGTTGTAAAACCTGAAATTCAAAGCCACCTGGTCATTGTCTGATTCTGATTTTCAAAAAGAAAACAATGTATTCACGGATGCAGCAGCAAAATACCCGAAAGCTGAAGTTAAATTTATTTCATGGATCAATCCAGGGTTTCTATCCAGTCCACAGTCATCTGATCCCTTGAAAGCAGGAGTAAGGACTGCCATCCTTGGAACATTATGGACTGTCTTCCTCACGATTGATAGTTGCATTTCCATTGGGTGTCGGTGCTGCCATTTATCTGGAAGAATATGCTGACGATAATAGAATCAATCGAATCATCCAGACGAATATCAACAACCTTGCCGGGGTACCATCCATCATTTATGGGATGCTGGGGCTGGCAATATTTGTCCGGACAATGGAGCCCATTACCAGCGGTGCCATTTTCGGATTTTCGGCACCCCAATCTGCAAATGGACGGACCATTCTATCTGCCGGGTTAACACTGGCAGTCCTGGTATTACCATTGATCATCATCAATGCCCAGGAGGCAATCCGGTCGGTTTCCAATTCGATCCGGCAGGCAAGTTATGGCGTGGGAGCCACTAAATGGCAGACAGTCTGGTCGCATGTGTTGCCGGGTGCAATTCCCGGCATCCTCACTGGTTCCATTCTTGCGATCTCCAGAGCGATCGGTGAGACAGCCCCGCTTGTCGTGATCGGTGCAGCCACTTACATCACCTTTGACCCGAATAATATTTTTTCCAAGTTTACAAGTCTACCCATCCAAATATATCAGTGGACAGCACGTCCCCAGGCCGAATTTCGAAATTTGGCGGCTGCTGCTATCCTGGTGTTGCTTGCGATCCTTTTATCACTGAATGGAATCGCCATTTATATGCGCAACCGCTATAGGAAGTGAACAATGCCAATAACCAATAATTCCAGGTATGCAATTGAATCCCAAAATATCAACATTTATTACGGGGATTTTCGCGCAGTAAAAGATATCACAATACGAATTCGTCAAAATAAAATTACCGCCATTATTGGTCCCTCAGGTTGTGGGAAATCCACTTTGTTACGGTCATTTAACCGGATGAATGAACTGGTCCCATCCTCGCATCTCGAAGGGGAAATTCACTTTATGGGTAAAAATATTTATTCCCCGGATGTTGATCCAGTGGAAATCCGAAGGAGTATAGGTATGGTTTTCCAGAAACCCAACCCCTTCCCGAAAAGTATTTATGAGAATGTAGCCTGGGGGCCACGGATCAATGGTTTTACAAGCGAGGTGGGAAGCCCAAGCATGGATGATTGGGTGGAGCATTGCCTCAGAAGGGCCGCATTGTGGGATGAAGTCAAAGATAAACTTGATCAAAGTGGATTATCTCTTTCAGGCGGACAGCAGCAGCGATTATGCATTGCACGGGCTATCGCCATCCAGCCTCAAATTATCCTCATGGATGAACCTGCATCTGCCCTCGATCCGATCGCCACTCTTAAAGATCGAAGAGTTGATGAGGGAACTGGCTGAAGATTATACGATCATAGTTGTGACCCATAATATGCAGCAGGCAGCCAGGGTTTCTGACTATACAGCGTTCTTAACAATGGATACTGATCGATCCGGGATATTGGTTGAATATGATGAGACTAATCGAATCTTCACCAACCCGCATGACGATCGTACTGAAGGATACATAACTGGTCGTTTTGGATAAAGTCTGGCTGAATTATTGATCAGATAAGGATTAACTAAACCAGGGCAGCCCTTAAAGCAATTCACTGGTAATTTATATAATCTAAATTTGCCCAAAGATTAGGCCTTTTTGTGCTTGTATTGAAAAAGATTTTATGCTATGGTTAATGGGTTGATCTTCCCAAAGACATAGGGAAGTAACGTTGTTGTTGATCAAAATCGCCGCGCCAATCAGGTTCTAAATAGGAACCAGCGGTAAGAGGAGGAACCGATGGGAGATAAAAGTCCAAAGAATAAGGAAAAAAAGAAAAAGAAAGAAAACAAGAACAAAGCTGGGACTCCAATAACAAAGGTCTCAACGATCGAGCCTAAGAAATAGAAAACACACACCCCGTAGAACTTACGGGGTGTGTGAATTATATGGATAAAACATTCCCACTACCATTCCTCCCCAATTGTCCTGCAAAGCCAATCCCTCGGGTATAATAAATCTCATGTTTATAGATGAAGCCAAATTATACGTAAAATCAGGAAAAGGCGGAGATGGTATGGTCCATTTCCTCCAACAGAAGTTCATTACCCACGGTGGACCGGATGGCGGTGATGGTGGAAAAGGTGGCAACATCTTTTTTACTGTGAACAGCCATATGAATACTCTTCAATTATTTCAACATAAAACGCATTTCATTGCGGAAGATGGCAAAAAGGGTGGCATCAATAACCAGACAGGTCGCGGTGCTGATGATTTAAAGATAGAAGTTCCTGCCGGTACGATCATATATGATGCCGATTCCGGTGCAATTCTTGCGGACCTGGTGGAACCGGGCCAAAAATTCGTCTTGTGCAAAGGCGGACGGGGGGAAAAGGAAATCCGCACTTTAAAAATTCCCGCAACCAGGCTCCCCGCACTGCTGAAAAAGGTGAACCGGGTGAAGAAAAAAATCTTCGCCTGGAATTACGGCTCATTGCTGATGTCGGGATCGTGGGATTACCCAATGCTGGGAAATCCAGCCTGCTTGCTGCTGTCACCAACGCCCGCCCAAAAATTGCTGATTACCCGTTCACCACGCTTGAGCCCAACCTCGGGGTGGTGAATCTGGATGATAATACCAGCCTTGTACTGGCTGATATTCCGGGACTGGTGGAAGGTGCCCATATGGGTGTTGGCCTGGGAGACAGCTTTCTCAGGCATATCCAGCGCTGCCGGGTTCTCATTCATTTAATTAATGGCGAATTAGAAGATCCATTGTCAGATTTCGCACAGATCAACAGCGAACTGGCATTATTCGATCCTTTACTGGGTGAAAAACCCCAGCTTGTGGTATTGAATAAAATTGATAATCCCGAAGTGGAACAAAAACTTAAAGGTTTGCAGAGGAAATTCTAAGAAACGCGGCTTGCACTTGATTACAGTCTCTGCCCTGGCTCGGACGAATCTGACTGACCTTATGTGGAAAACCGCCCAATTGCTGAGAGAAACACCTGAACCTGAGAGGCCGGCATCCGCCGAGATACCTGTTTACAAACCCGGAGAAGATACACGCGACTTCACAATTTCCAAAGATTACGATGGAAAATGGCGCGTGAAAGGTAAAGCGATCGAACGAGCCGCTGAAATGACCTATTGGGAAATGGAAGAATTCATCCGGCGCTTCCAGCGTTTGATGGATTTCCTGGGTGTGGATGATGCACTCCGCAAAGCAGGTGTGGAAAACGGTGATACCGTCTGCATTTCAACCTTTGAGTTTGACTGGCAGGAGTGATCGTCTATGCGTATAGGATTATTCGGTGGGACATTCAATCCTCCTCATATCGGTCACCTGATTCTCGCTTCAGAAGCGTTTTCCCAAATGGATTTGGATTCCCTGTATTGGGTTCTGACGCCTGATCCTCCCCATAAGAAGGGGCAGGTGATCACAGATGCTGGTTTACGCAAGGCAATGGTTAAAGCAGAGATCAAGGATTTTCCGGAATTTACATTCTCTGAAATTGAATTCAAACGGCCCGGTCCTCACTTTGCTGTGGATACAGTGCGTGAATTCAAACTCTCCCGTCCTGATGCTCAAATTTATTATCTACTGGGTGGAGATTCACTCAACGATTTACCAACCTGGCACGATCCGACCGGATTTATTAGCGAATGCGCCCGTATAGTCGTTATGCTGCGGGTGAATGAGGAACCGGATTGGAAAACCCTTGATCAAAAGCTGCCCGAGTTGCGTCAGAAAACTGTTTTCCTGAAAACACCCATTATCGAAATTTCATCCAATGATCTACGGGAACGTGTAAAGAATGGTCTCCCCTGGCTTCCTTATGTTACTCCCGGTGTTGGCAAGATCATTCAAGAATCCAAAATTTACAGATAATCCATCGAAGCGGATCTTACATGGCATTATTAATTGATCGCCTTTTTTCTTCAATCGCTATGGGGCATTTAATTGTTGATATTTTGGGCGGGCAGAGAGCAGTATTATTGACATACTGGAGCGGTCCGTACCACCTGAGCAATACCACTATCGGCTTGTTCAGTACGATCTACGTAGTTTCAGCAGCTCTAGCCCAGCCGGTTTTTGGATTTTTCGCAGACCGGATAGGACCACGCTGGCTGGTCAGTGGCGGAATATTGTGGATGGGGTTCTGGTTCATGTTGGCGTTGCTCACACCAAATTCCACTGCCCTGGTATATCTGGTCACTGGCTAGTCTGGGTTCCGGTGCCTTTCATCCGGCTGGTGCTGCTCAAGCGACAAAGATCGGTAGAGACCATTTCGGTGGGCGGGAGACTACTGCGACATCGTTGTTTTTCCTGTTTGGTCAGGGGGGAGGCTTTTTTGGCCCACTAGTTGGTGGTCCTCTCCTGGAAAGATTTGGCCTGGCTGGACTTTTCCCATTGGTCTTCCTCACCCTGCCTGCTTCAGGATGGGCATGGTGGCATCTCCGTCATGTTGGTCCTTTTAATATGGACGCAAAAGTCGATAAGATTACGACCCTGGTGAAAACTAAATGGTTTAGCCGGGGTGTGATTGCTTTAATTTTATCTGCAGCTTTTCTATCCTGGGTTCAACAAAATATGGTCACCTTCATGCCGAAGTATCTTAGTGATCTAGGGCAGTCCCCATCAACGTATGGAATCCTATCTGCGCTCTTTATGGGCGGATATGCGATAGGTAACGTATTTGGAGGTGTTCAGGCAGATAAATACGGCAAAGAGATCACCATAGTCTTATCATTACTTTTCGGGACAATTCCATTATTGGTCATTCCGATCATTGGATATAACATGCTCTACTATTTCCTTATACCTGTTTCTGGATTTCTGACCGGATCGGCTTTTTGCGTCATCATTGTTTTGGCGCAGAAACTTATCCGTGGAGGATCAGGGATGGTAACCGGATTGGTTCTGGGTTTCATGTTTTCAAGTGGATCATTAGGAACATTGATTAGCGGTTTACTTGCCGATAAATATGGTTTTATTACAGTTTTCTATTCCACTGCTGCGATATGTTTCGCAGGAGCGGTTGCAGCGCTTTTCTTAAGAAAGAAAATCAATAATAAAAAAGTCCGGAAAAATGCTCCGGACTTTTTGACTTTTTGTCGATTTTACTTCTCCTGTATGAGCGAAAGTGTTCCCAGGTTCGTGTTAATATTCATCGTCAGAGTTGGTCCATTACCTTCAGTTTCATAACTTGTACCATCGGCAGTCCAGGTTCCCTGGGTGTTTACGGTCTTGATCCCGCCTTCAACTTCGACGACTACCTTCATCCCTGCAGGCACGATTATTTTTGTCGTACTCACCCCGGCTTCGACTTTCACAGAAGCATCCTGTTTTAGCGTACCTGTGAAATCAAGGATATAAGTTCCTGCTCCACCGGTAAAGGTCATTTTTTCAAAATTAGCGTTGCCAAGGCCCTTTAGTGTAACAGTGGATGCACCGGTTGTATAAGATAGTTCTGACATGACAGTAGGATTCGGTGAATTGAACGTAACTGTATTATCACTGGCTCCATCGGTGATCGCAAGGGATGCCAAAGGTACACCCGAAAAGTCCATTTTTCCCTGGTATGCACCAGCGTTGATGTCTACGTTTAATGGTGTTTTATCAGTAAACTTGAGAGTCCAATTGTTCTTTATGTCTTTTAAATTGAAGCCGCCTACATCAGAAACCTTGCCCTGGTTGATTTCCAGGCTGGAGTCTAGTTCTGGTAATGGTGGGTTTCCAGTCGACAACATTGTATACAATGGTTCCATCCACGAGACCTTTGGCTCCACCGGTAAAATTGATCTTTGCCGCTCCGATCTTTAGATTCACATCGAAAGGCTCATTTCCGGAAGGAGAAGCTTCTTTGATATCAAAGGTTTGGTCTGGTCCTGTTTCAATGGTTGGCAAATTTACGGTGAAACTACATGCCATTGTCAGTAGGAACAATTACAGATACGATCATAAGAAGTGAGTATTTTTTCATTTTTTATCTCCTGAAAGACTATTTTCTATTTATTAACAGTTATATTTTTTACATATTCGCGGGTACCCAATCTGGTTAGGATAACCGCGCCTAATCCGAGCATACTGAAAAGGAATGGAGTGATCCAGCCAATACAGTAGATAAGCCCAATGATTTGAGTAACCAGGGTCAGCAGTAAAGTACCCACTCCTGCACTTACAGCTATATGCCATTGTGATTTGAAGCCACGGGCAAGACGGTTCCCTATTTCTGTTCCAATTGCAGCCCAACCCAGGAAACCGGCAAATGCAAGGACCAGAATCCCAAGGAGTGAGACAGGGATACCAATTAAAAGTGATTGCGATCATAACCAGGACAACCGGGGCAAGAAAGATGGTCAGCAAACCAAAACCTCCGGAAATGATGGGAGCGGTTAGGATGGGATGGATCACTCTCTTAAGTGCATTTGGGAAGATCATTGCCAGTAGCATCGCAAGAATGGCAACCCCAAAACTGCGGAAGCCAATTCTGGATGTTTTCAGTAGTGGATTCAAGTCTGGTGCTGTAAATCCCGGTTTTGTTTCCGGTGAAGTCTGATCTTCGCTGGAAAAAGGCACACGGAAGGGTGTGGTGAAATTTTGCCGCACAGTTCCGGCGATGGTTGCACCATTATCTTGTTCAACGCTGGATGAGGCGGTAATTAAATCGCCAAATACATATGCAGATTTTTTCAGGTGTGCAGAACCACCAACAACGATCACATTGCCATTTACAGTTCCTCCGGCAGTCAATGTCCCGCCTAAAAGGACAATATCTCCTGTTACAGTCGAATCTTGATCCAATGTTGCAGTTCCACCGAGGATGATCAAATTCCCATTTAGTGTATCTCCATCGGAAAGATTGAATGTTCCCCCAAAAACCACTTTGTCATCGTTAAGTGTCTTCGCAGATACTGTTGACGGGAGAAATGCAGCAATGAGTAGAAAAACGAATAAAGAGTAGACTATTTTTTTCATTGCAGGCTACCTTTTGGACGAACCACTCTCCAAAGAGAAAAAGACCAGATAGATATCCAAAACACCACATTCGCTCCTATCCCGATCCAGATATAGGATGGAATTCGGATGGTGGAAACTTCAAATATGAACCTGAATGACCGGATGAAATCAAAGATATTTTCAAGTGTTCTGATGAAGTAGAGAAAAAAGCTGGCAAACATTTGAGAACCCGAGACGCCAGAAAGGATGACGGGTAATTGCAGTACCAGTAAGCTGACACCAGCGCTTAGAACGAATCCGCTTAAAAGCAGCCATACCCAGCTTTTTTGCCTGGCTTCCTGCTTCAAGTTTGCATAATTCACCCACCTATCGGTAAATCCTTCGGCTGGCTCAGCCAGTGGAAGATTTGATAATAGTTGGTCAGTTTCATATAATGCCGTGCGTAGTTCCCGGCATTCAACACAATGAGTTAGGTGATCTTTCAATTGTTTTCCCTGGTCATCGGTAAGTTTTTCTTCTAACAACCATTCTTCATATGGATAATGGTTCATGTTGCCTCCTCGGTTCTCCAAAGCTTTCTTCCTGAGATTTTTTCCAGGCCAGAGCGATTTGTTTTCGAGCGCGAAATAATCGGCTTTTCACGGCGCTTATGCTTAAATGGAGAACATTTCCTATTTCCTCATCAGTAAAATCGTACCAGTAACGCATCACGATCGCTGCTCTATCGTCCGGTGTGAGAATTCGTAACATTCCGCGCAATCGGGTTTTTTCATTCGATTCAATTGACGCCTTCTCAGGAGTTAGACCGGAATCGGGTAAAAGCTCATCAGCGAACAGATCGATGCTGATGGTCTTCATCCGCCTTTTCCGAATTTGATCGATACAATGGTGGGCAGCGATAGATAGCAACCAGGTTAATAATGACCGGGTTGGATCATACCGGTTGTAATATTTATAGGCTTTCCAGAAGGTCTCTTGCGCAGCATCTTCAGCATCGTTGGGATCACCAAGCATTCGATAACATAGGTTGAATACCGGTTTTTGGTTCTCCTCGACGATACGAGTGAATTCGGCCGGTTCCAACGGAGTGATCCCTGATGCAGTTGTGTCTGTGTTTGTCTGCGTCGTCATTTCTGGTTACCTGTTTTTCTATCTCTATATACGCAAGTTCTTTACCATAGTTGCATGTAGACAGAAAACAGAATCATTGAGCAATGAAATTTCTGGAGGAACAGTTTGAATAAAAAAGAAAATGATTTATTTAAAAACCACTTCTTCCTTACCCGAAAGTTTATTATTGATACGCTCAACAATAATATCCAGGGTATGCGGTTTGTTGACGAAATCCAGGTCATCGGTCTGTATGGTCAATACGGGGCAGAGGTCAAAGTTTTGCAGCCAGTCATCGTAATATGAATCAAGCAAAGTCAGGTACTCGGCTGATATCCCGGTTTCAATATTACGAGCCCGCTCCTGAATGCGTTTCATTAATATATCAATGGGTGCACGTAAATATATAAGCAGATCAGGAGCTGGCAGGTTCTTGACGACGAGTTCATATAATTTTCTGTAAGCCTTATAGTCCCGTTCGGTTAAATTCCCCATATGATGCAGTGCACGGGCAAAGATGTAGGCATCTTCATAGATGCTTCTATCCAGGATGGCTGAAACCGGTTCATGGGCTAGTTCAAGGTATTGATCAGACCGGTGTCCAAGGAAAAATACCTGTAAATGAAATGACCATGTTTTCATGTCCCGGTAGAAATCCGGCAGGTACGGGTTATCAGAAACAGATTCAAAAGCTGTTTTCCAACCCAGACGGGCACCAATTCGTTCTGTGAGCGATGTTTTTCCAGTTCCAATATTACCGGCAACCACGATCAATCGTTTGGTCATATTCTTATCCTTGAATGTGAATTTGTGGATTAATTATAATAGAAAAAGCTCTGGTCCCGGATTTCGAGGCACAGAGCTTTATTTTAGTGTACGTAAATATTACTGAATTGGAGCGGCTGGAATGTCTGTTTCAACTTGGGTGACTGGAACTGGCAGGTCTATTTTTATTGAGGAGTAGTTCCCGAGCATCACTTTGGCAAATTTCCCCGAAAGGATGGCCATCCCATTGAAAATATGGAATGAGATCAGCAGCAGGAAAAAACCGATAATGCTGCATATCAAAGCTTCTGGTAATGTGTCAATGACATTTAGCTGAATGGGCATAGTACTCCAGGTCAGATCGATGACGGGTTGAAATAAGCGATAGTAGATCGGAACAGTAAATAAGCTTAAGGAAATTGCCAGTAAGGACACCAGAACGGTAAAGCATAGAACACCCAATCGGGAACTTGGCCATCAAGAATACCAGCCCTTTCCAGGTGACAGGATTCCCGGCTCTGGTTTTGAACTTCTGCCATAATGGTTTTCCTAGATCCATCAGGAATACTGATGGGGAGAATATCCACTTTAAGCAGCCAGATCGCCAGTTTTCCTTTCAAAGACCACAAATCCAATCCAAAGGGCAAATAGCCCAAGTAGAATAAGCAGACCTACCCAGATGATAATTAATGGGATCCCGACCGAAAATCCGGTGATGAGAATAACAAAATAGATAATTCCGAGCGGAAAAGACAACAGTAAATAAACCATATTAAGGTAGGTTTGACCTTTGAGAAAAACAGTAAAGAAGTTCTTTAATAAAGTCCCGGGTTGTGACATAGCAGTCCTCGAATCAAATGGATTTACTATGTATACGGAATTGTGGAAATATAAGTTGCATTGCATCCTGGTGGCAAATTGGATGCGAGGGTAATCTGCAAGCAATTCAGATTAATACCAACCAGGATTCCGGTGTATCCAGGTATTGCTGCAATTTTATGATAATAACGACCTACATGGAACCCATCCATCAATGCATGATGCACCTGGACTGAAAGTGGGAGCATGATCCGGTCATTTTCTTTAAAAAACTTTCCCCATGCAAACCTGGGAACAGAATCGACCGGGTGCATATGAATGGGGTGCATGATTCCCGTAAATGATACCCAGGGGATGCTGGTCAAAAAGAGTAAGTCATCCTTTCCTGGTTCATCCTCCAGTGTCGGATGTTGTTTTGTATGCTCAATTGTTGCTTCTGCATTTGGATAGAACTCAGCAAAAGTCTGGTAAAACCTCATGGTGCAAAAAGAAAACAAATCATCTCGGATAGAATGGAAGCAGATGGATGTACGATATCATGCTCTACCACTTTGTCTTTTCGGATACGCCATCGAAATTCCGGATAATCATTCGCTGTCCGGCTGATGATATAGACCAGGGTCGTGTGCAGGGATTTGCTTTTGGACTTGAGCAGTGAGTATAAGGTGGTAATGTCTACATTTGCGCATAAATTGAAATGTGGATAATCAAAAGAATTAAAATACTTCAAAATGCTTTTTTCGCGGCCAGGTGACAATATCGATTTCTTTCATATATTGTTCCTCGTAATGGAAGTTATATTTATTATATAGCGGTCTACAATATTGTCATACTTGTTGAATCTACGGCCTATAATTAATAGATAATCCAAAGAATAAGTTGGAAGGTGGAGGACAAGATGTCAAATGTTGTAACGATTGATTTTATGGATCTTTTTTCAAAGCCAGCCTATGGTCACCTGGCTACATTAATGTCTGATGGAGGTCCCCAGGTTTCTCCATTTATGGGTGGATTACGACGGGACATATCTGATGATCAATAGTGCTCGTGGACGGGTAAAGGATCTGAATATGCGGCGGGATAGCCGTGTGGCGGTTGAAGTGCAGGATCCTGACAATCCATACCGATTATGTACTTTTCCGAGGCAAGGTGGTTGAAATCACAGAAGATGGAGCTGAAGCGCACATTGATAAGTTATCGATGAAATATACTGGAAAACCTTACCAGTGGCGGGTTCCCGGGCAAATTCGGGTGATCTATAAGATCTTACCAGACACAATAACCTCATCCAGCAGATAATTTCGATTGGTCTCTTTTCACCTTTTCTGTTACCTGGCTAGGTAAACTCTCAATTCTTTTGAATATCCATTAGCCTATTTCCAGGCGTGATAGAATAACGGATACTATATTATTCCAAAGGACGATCACTTGACCGATTATTCTCTACCCATTGCAAAATCATTAAAATTTAAAATCCAGCCAGGTGACTGCAGCCATCGAGCTGTTGGATGGAGGGAATACAGTTCCTTTCATCGCCCGTTATCGCAAAGAAATGACTGGCACCCTGGATGAAGTTCAGATCCGTGACATCCAGGCAGAAGTGGAGCGTCTACGTGCACTGGACGAACGTAGGGCTGCTGTTTTGGCTTCGATATCCGAGCAGGAAAAATTAACGCCTGAATTGGAAGAAAAAATAAATCAGGCCTTGACGATCACCGCGGTCGAAGACCTTTATGCGCCGTACAAACCCAAACGGCGTACTCGTGCCAGCATCGCCCGCGAAAAGGGTCTTCAGGGTTTGGCGGAATTCATTCTGAAACAATCACGAACACCAGGTAGCGCGGAAAAAACTGCGCAGGGATTCTTAAACGAACAGGTCACAACCATTGATGATGCATTGGCTGGTGCCCGAGATATTGTTGCCGAAACGATCAGTGATCATGCAGATGTTCGAAGGTTGACCCGTGAAAAGGCATTGCAGTTTGCATCGCTAAAGGTTGAAAAAGTTCCAGATGCCGTGGATGAAAAACGTGTGTACGAATTGTATTATGAGTATGAGAACCGCGTAGATAAAATGCGGCCACACCAGGTGCTGGCGATCGATCGGGGTGAGACTGAGAAAGTCCTTCGCGTGAGCGTGGTCGTAACTGAGCGCGACTGGTTGGGTGCTATCCAATCCACTTTTCGACCTGATCCGCATTCTCCTTTTTGCCAGCAATTGGAATTGGCAATCACAGATTGTGCCGAGCGGTTGCTGCTACCTGCCATTGAACGTGACGTCCGGCGGGAGTTATCCATCCAGGCCCAATTACATGCCATCCGGGTATTTGCCGATAATATGCGCGGGCTGCTCAACCAGCCTCCCCTTTCCGGGCAGGTGGTATTGGGTTTGGATCCCGGATTTCGCACCGGATGTAAAGCTGCAATTGTGGATGCAACCGGTAAACTGCTGTACACCGGCACCCTTTATCCGCATGAACCGCAAAAGAAATGGAACGAGACTCTCGAAATAATTCGTGGGTTGATCCTGAAATATCATGTTTCCCTCATCTCGATCGGCAATGGCACCGCTTCCCGGGAAACGGAGCAATTGGCAGCCCAGGTCATTAAAGATCAAGCTGCCGTCAAATACATTATTACCAACGAAGCCGGGGCAAGTGTTTATTCCGCCAGTCCGTTAGCCAGGCAGGAAATGCCGGATCTGGATGTTTCACTGCGTGGGGCAGCATCGATCGCCCGACAGGGTACAGGATCCGATGGCAGAACTGGTGAAGATCGATCCCAGGTCAATTGGTGTTGGCCTTTATCAGCATGATGTCGATCAGGGTTTATTGAAAACCACCCTGGATGGTGTGGTCGAAGATGTAGTTAACCGTGTCGGTGTGGATGTGAATACCGCATCCACCGCTTTACTGGCGCATGTAGCGGGAATTGGTCCAAAGCTGGCTGAAAAGATCGTCAGCAACCGGGATGAAAATGGCATCTATAAAGAGCGAATTGAATTAAAGAAAGTCGCCGGTTTGGGTCCGAAAGCATTCGAACAAAGTGCAGGTTTCTTGCGGATCATTGGTGGAAAGAATGCATTGGACGCATCAGCCATTCACCCGGAAAGTTATCCCATTGCAAATGCGGTGATGAAAAGATTGAAACTAAAACCGGATGCCACCCTTGCAGAACGGCGCGAGGCTGTGGAAAAATTGCGCTCCGAAATCACACCGGAAGCCTTGGCTGCAGAACTGGGCTGCGGGCTGCTTACTTTGACAGATATCCTTGAGCAATTGGTTCGTCCGGGACGTGATCCCCGCCAGGATGCCCCTCCACCGATCCTTCGCAGCGATGTCTTAAAAATGGAAGACCTGGTAGAAGGCATGAAGCTGAAAGGCACTGTGCGGAATGTAGTCGATTTTGGGGCTTTTGTGGATATTGGTGTCAAGCAAGATGGGTTGCTCCACCGCTCACAGATGCCGCAGGGCACTTTCTTACAGGTAGCCAATGTGATCGATGTGGAGATCATAAAAGTCGAGATCGAACGCGGCAGGATTTCTTTACGCCTGGCACGAATGATCTCAATCATTGTTTTGAAAATAATATCCCGTTTATCAAAAAAGAGTGGAAATATTTTCACTCTTTTTTGATATTATCTTTGCGGGTCAGGTCGATATAAGAAGTCAAGCTGAAGCAAATATGTTGCACCAAGCAGGGAAGGTACCTGAGGGATAATGATGCTTCCTGACCAAAAATCACAAAGCTTACACCAGTGAGGGTGAGGGTAACGAATAATATGATCGTTCTTGTGATGTTTTTTATTCTCATTGCCTTATTCACCTGTTCATATTTTTACCTGGTTGGATAATTCGTTTTTATATTCATTTTTCTCCTTTGGATAAACATACAGAAATGTATGTATACTTACACAACAACTTTTTTCGATACCATCCATAAACATGGAAGCAAATGATGATGTTTCCTCCACTGAATGCGGATCGTTACCATAAAGACGTGATCTCGTTCTTAGCCACATACCCTGAAAATTTCTACCGGTTAATAGATCATTCCGGATTGACCGGATCCTTTGGGATAACTTTATTCAACACAATCCGGAATATGAAACTGATGAAATTCTAAATACTGGCTGATGGAAAACCTGGGTTCCATAAAAATGGATACAGTTATCGCATATCGCTGTCATGCAGCGACCTTATTCTCCGGACATGGATATGGAGCAGGTTTATAGGATGCTTATAAGGTTAGTTCGCGACAACTATCCTGAAAAGGAATTCTATCCGCGAGGATACAACCCTGGCTGGAAAAGATGCTGTTCAGTTCACGCTTCAACGTCCATCCGGTGAACCCTGGTGGAGAGTTAAGAGGGATATCTGGGTGGTTCATCAATCCAGAGCATTTATATTTTATTCTTATTGGGCATATCCTTCGCACTTTGAAGATGGCCTGCATTATTTTGATGAGACAATAGCATACGGTCCGCTTTTTAGAATTGAAGTAATATAATATAATACTGGTTCACCGCAATACACAAAACTTACATCGTCCCTCATCGTTCCCAAAACCAACAACTATTGAACGAATTGGAGGGTGTATGTTCTCAAGCAAAGGAAGATATTACACTATTTGCTTTTTCAACTCTTTTAATTCATGCTCTTTGTTGGCTTCGTGTTCAACTCCACCTCCTACGGAATCTTCTCCAGTAACCTTAGAACCCACTCCATCAAGTCTACCGAAAGTCATAACCATTCCACCCACAGAGAAACCTGCACCAACTGAGACTGCAACGATCATCCCAACCCAGAGTATTTCAGAAGTGGAATTAGATTTCCTCTTTCAAAACCCGGCAAGTATTTTGCTGGCAAACTTTCAGTGGAATATCCTCATCCATGGATGGAAAATTCCACCCTGAGCCTGCGGATATTTCTACCCGGCAGATAGGCCTGCTGATTTTACTGGAACAGTGGCGTGGGATGCTATACCTGACAAATCATCAGCCCCATACCCTGTTTTGTTATGTTCGACAACAATTGCAAATGAGCTTGCACCACACCTGGTATCCCATGGATTTGTGATCGTAAGTGTGGAAGGGCAGAATTCCTATGATATTCTGGGCAGTAAGCTGATCGATTATCCACAGGAGATCCTGGCTGCCCTCGATAATGTAGCCAGTAACCCGCCTACGGAGTTAAAAGGGTTGATGGATACAGACAATGTAGGCGTATTTGGCTATTCCTTTGATGGGTATAATGCCCTGGCATTGAGTGGAGCACGTTTTGATCCATCATACTACCAGCAGCAATGCTCAAACGTGGAATGAAATTCATCCCTGAGTCTCCAAAATTTGGACGGGGTGGAAAGATTATATGTGCCCGGGTAGCACCGACTTCTTGACGATCGTTGGAGATGCAGGTAAGCGGCTAACAATTTCTGAGGATGGTTTGTGGCAGCCGATGACTGATCCGCGAATTAAGGCTGCAATGCCAATGGCTCCAGAAGGAGCTTTGTTGTTCGGTGAAAGAGGATTGAAAGCTGTGGATATCCCGATTCTTAATTATTGGTGCAACAGCGGATGAATATTGTCCGTATTCAATAGAGGCAGCGCCAATTTATGAGCATATTGGCAGCTCGGACAAAAGTTTGATCTCATTCATCGATCAAAGCCACATGATGATATTTGATTTTATTCCAAAAGCAAAAATCGAACATTTCCTGGTGGCATTCTTTAAATATCATTTAGTGGGTAGTCAGGAGGATGCATACTATTTCTCCGAAGAGTTCGTCAATAAGCAGCCTGGATTATTCTGGGGAGTTTATGGCAAGTAAACCCATCTACTTTTGATAGATAAGGTTGAAGTAATAATCCCGGTCGCCGGTAAAGCCTTCATTGACCAAAAAATTACCTACCTGGATATCTGCACTTACAAAACCTGATTTTCCGACACTCAGGCCATCTTGGGCAGCTTTATCAATGCTCAGCGGGAAAGGTCCGGTTGGTTTGTCACCCTGAAAATGTCCATAGATATCCCCTTTGTTAACTTGAAGTAGATTGTCAAAATAGATAGTAGAAGTTCCTATCCTGGTCAATGGCTGATCATCCGGGGGGAGTTCAACCTTATGAACGATTAGCCAGCCATTATCTGTAGGCCGCAGAATCAAAAGCGTGACCGATTCCTGGATCTCTGCCCGGAACCATTCTGAGTCGTTGAGGTAATACACCCCGCTTACCCAGCCATCCTCCGGAATCTCATACTGGTGGATAAATATATGCCCGGATGCTGCGTGATCTCCGCCTGAATCTTGAGGTGTATCACTTTCCATATCAAAACCAAAATATGTGGCATGGGTAATTCTTCCATCCATCCCTTTTGAAAGAATGCAGGCCACGCTGATCAGCGATGATAGGACTATAAGAAGAAGTATTCTTTTATGAGACATTTTTTCACCATATATCCGGATACATTGATTATTAATATATATAGTCAGGGTGTGCAATTTACACATCCTGACTATATTGTATATCCAGATATTGCTTATTGAATTGATTCTTGTTTGTTTTCTTCTACTGGCGTTTGAATTTCATCCGGTTGTTTTTTGGGTTTTCGTAAAAAGTAACTGGATAACATAACCACACCGACGATGATCAGAACGATCGGCCAGAATAGTTTGAAACGCTCACCCGTAAAAAATGCAAGAATTGCAGCGGCAAACAATCCCAGGGCGGGGTACTTTGCCCAGGCAGTTGGTCTCACATTCCGCATAAGCCATAATATTCCGAAGGTAAGCCCTATCCCACCCATAATCACAGCGCTCATAGGACCATTTTGTTCATCACCAACAACGATCTTCATGGTTGTCAGGAAAACTACAATTGCGATACTGATAAACACTCCCGCGGGTATCAAAGCCCACCAGTTGTTTTTTGACCAGAAAAAGACTACTAAAAATGGTACGCCAAATAATAACATTACTGCGACCCCCATTGTATCTTCATTAAGTATGGAACTTAGCAATGGAAAAGTTCCGATCACAGCCATGGCACCTGCTGGAATGAGCGCCCACCAATTCTTGCGATCCATAAAATAAACCACCAAAAAAGGCAGCCCGATGGAATAGAGAACAAGGGTTCCGATCCAATTTCCATTTACCCGGTCAGCGAGCAACGTTATCAGGGAGATAACAGACATCACCCATGCCGGAATTAATGCCCAAAGATTCTTTTTCCGGTCAAATAGGTAGGCGACAAAAAATGGCACTGCAATACTAAACAAGATGGGAGTACCTGAGACTGATCCAAAGTTTCCGATCTCATCCATCAATATCGTAACGGATAATCCAGCAGTAATGCACGCGGGAAAGAGCCAGCCCCAGTTTTGAACTCCATTTACCAGCCAGGTGGTAAAGAAGAGCAGGCTTGCACCCGCAAAGATGAATTTCCAAACCCCATCAGGGATACTTGAAAAATATCCAAAATTCCGTGCCAGGAAATAAGCCCCTGCAAGGATGAGTATGGCTCCCCAAAAATAACTAATGCTTTTTGTTCTCATTACGCCCTCCCGAAAATATTTAATAATATATACCCAATTTTAATCGTTTCAAATATATATACGCAAAATCACCAACACAGTTTCCAGAAGGGATCGTTTACTAACTGCTTGCACTCGAATATCTTTTTACGTTGAATTTGAACAATAAACCTGCACCCAGATATAAACCAATAGCGAGCCCAATTGCTGCGAGTAGATCAGGCAACGCTGCTTTACCAGTCAGTGCCTGGGCGGGTAAAGTAGTGATGATACCCACAGGGATGACCCAGGTTAGTAATTGTCGTGCCCAACCAGGATAAAGGCCGATCGGGTAGCGGGCTAATTGGAACAATCCATCGAATACCCAGGTGAACATAAAACCAGGACTCCAGAATACCAGCGCAGAAAATGCCAGAATTATGGAATACATGACGATCAATCCAGCAGAAAGCGCCAATCCGAAGGTGATCAAGTGGATAAAGGTAACGCTACTTCCGGGAAGAGCTATGGAGTAGACAATGACACCTATACCAAGCAGCAGGTCAAAAAGGGCAAATGGCTGCCAGTACCGGAAACTGGCCAGAAATTGCAGATTGATGGGGCGCAATAATGTAAAGTCGAACTTACCCGACAGGATCTCACCATCCATACCTGATAAAGCTTCCAGGCTGGGACCAATAAAAAGGCTGCGAATTGCACTGACAACCAGATATATTCCGAGTAATCCCAGCGTTGATTCGTAATCCCACCCCTGGATGGATTCAACCTGATTATATAAAATTCCCAACCCGGCAATACCTACTCCCAGATTAAGCAGGGAATAAACCAGATGAATAAAAAAATTGAACGAGTATGCCATTTCCTGCTGGGATGATGCTGACAGGAACTGTAAGACCAATTTAATATAGCGCATCCTAACCTCCCACCGCTGAATAATTTTTCAATCCCTGGGACCAAATTAATCGGGTAAGAAAAATGGAAATGCTGAGCCAGACCCCTTGTATCACCAAGCCGAACAATGTTTCCTGAGCCCCTATTTGCCCGGTTAATACTTCCACAGGAAATCCGACCATGTATCTGAAAGGCAGCCACCGTGCTACCATGGCAACGCCTTCAGGCAGTAGGGCAAATGGAGCGACAATACCAGATAAGAGGAAAACGAGAGAATCCTGAATTACGAGCAGTGAATCAGCCCTGGAGGTCCAGAATGCCAGAAGGGCCAGCCAGTATCCCCATAAAAAACGCAGCATCCAGGCGAGAATTGTTGACAGCATAAACAATAAAACACCTTCGAGCGTCAGGTGAAGTGATGGCTTGAGGAAGATGGCAAGGATCCCGGAAACAGGTAGGACAAAAACCATAAAAACAACCTTTCCAGCTAGTTCAGAAGCCAGTGCTTCAAAAACTGGCGGAAGCGGACGCAGCAACCAGGTATTCAGACTTCCATACCGGATGACATCTCCGACAGTCCAATTGGTGGTTGAATAGGTAAGTTGGTTGATGATGATGATCAACAGGTAATAGGCTATGAATTCGCTTCGGTCCATTCCAGCAATCGTTTTTTCACCTGCTGCCGTGGACCAGACGAACAGGTAGATCAGTGGTGGAATCATCCACCCGAAAGCCAGCACCCAAAAAAATCCCCGTTCCTGCAGCCAGGATGCCCAGGTCCGTTGGATCAGAGCAATACCTCCCCGGTAATTCATAAGCCACCCTCCGAATAGATCTGGTCAATAACTGCTTCAATAGGCGGATCTTCCACTGTCAGATCGGCTAAAGACAGGTTCTGTAATAGATGAGATGTAACAGCCGGAGCATCTTTACGGTTAGTACGCCAGGTAATGCGTTCATCTTCCGGGGGAAGCACATCCACTCCCGGAGGCAAATCAATCTCAGTCTGACCATCATTAACGGTAAAACGGATGATCTTGAACGGTGCTAGTTGTTTGGAAAGCGTACTCAACTCTCCGTCATACAATAGCTTGCCCTGGTGAATTAGGATCACCCTCGGACACAGGGCAGTCACATCTGCCATATAATGGCTCGTCAGGATAATAGTAGCTCCGGTAAGCGAATTGTAGGCTTTCAGGAACTCTCTCAGCCTGTGTTGCATCGAAATATCCAGGCCGAGTGTAGGCTCATCCAGGAACATGACTTTTGGCCGGTGAAGGAGCCCGGCTACCAGTTCACATTTCATCCGTTCACCGAGTGACAAATTTCGAACAGGTTTGATAAGGATCTCTTTCATTTCCAGCAGGTTTACCAACTCATCCAGGGTCTGGTCAAATTCCTTCCGGGGAACCTGATAGATCTCGCCTAATACGCGAAATGTGTCCAGGGGTGGAATATCCCACAGCATCTGGCTTTTGTTGCCCAACACCATGCTGATCGTCCGCAGAAAAGCATTATTGCGCTCCCAGGGAATGAATCCGCTGACAGTCGCTTTACCGGATGTGGGATATAGCAGTCCGGCAAGCGATTTTTAAGGTGGTTGTTTTACCCGCTCCGTTGGGTCCAATAAATCCGACCATCTCACCGGCATGGATGGAAAAGCTGATATCCTGCACTGCCGGAATATTTACATAAGTTCGATGGAATAAGCTCTTTAGTGATGCAGACAATCCTTCACCTCGCTGCATCACTTTGTATGTTTTGCTTAATCCTTGAACATTAATGAGTTCTCCCGCCATGTATTCCTCCAATAATTAGTTAATAATAAATATCCTTCCACGCTTGAACAACGGGAATCTATTGTGATTCCCGTTCATTTTCATTTTAAAACATTGGTGTGCTATTGGAGGGTTAACGCTTATTGATGGTGCAAATTTATCGATCATTTGATTGATCTGGATAATTATTTTTTCCGCCCTGACTTTCTGGTCTTTAAGTGTGGCCAGCCATCGATCTGCAGCTGTGATCACATCCTCACCAATGGGTTGTTCCCCGATCAGAATTTCCAAATCGCTCTTGATTCCCAAGGTCAAGTTGGTGGATGGTCCTGAGCATGGCCATCATACTGTATCCAGCCTTGCTCAAAACCCTGATCACCCGCAATCGACTGAGTTCAGGTTCATTGAACAGGCGGTATGAATTTGAACTATCGCGTGGAATGGCGACAAGCCCATTGCGTTCCCAGTTACGCAGAGCATCTGTGGTTATACCAAGCAAGCTGGCAGCCTCACTAATCCTTAGAGGTTGAGACATCGGTTTCGATGGTTGTCCACTTGCCCATTGCTCCAGCACCCGGACAGCGTCTTGCGCATAGTTTATTTCCTGTTGGATACGTTCCTTGTAGGCATAGCCAAGTTGTAAAGCAGCCTGGAACTCTTTTTCAGCCGCAAGGTGGACTAATCGATCCACAGGGGCTTTCCCACCGGGATATGGCCATCGTAAAGCTGTGATAGCTAACCGCATCTGTTCAACATGAAACTCGGTAAATTGTCTATACCCTGAGTTGCTTCGGGGGGCTGTAGGTATATATCCCTGTGCTTCAAAAAGCCGAACAGTATTCGGGTGGCAGCCTACTGCTTTTGCAATCGATAATGTCGAAATTTTTTGTTTGTGCATAAAATGAACAATTCGGTATTCTAAAAGTGGATCAATGGACCGGAAATCGAAAATTTTAACTATGCATATTATAGTGTAGGAAATCAAATGTTTTTACCCACTTACCAATATGGGAATAAAAACAAGCAGCATTACATATTTCGTAATGCTGCTTGTAAAGAGAATTGTATATATTTACCTAATTTGTTTTCCTGGTTTCCCCAAGTACAACATCGATCTGTATACTCTTTGATTCCCGCATAATGGTGATGGTTACATTGGCTCCAGGATTTTGCTGGAATAATGTATTGATGTAGGAGTGTGTTTCATCAAGCGTCACAGAACCAATTCCAGTGATGATATCTCCCTGCTTTAATCCAGCTTGATCGGCAGGAGTACCGGATAACACATCCGTGATATATACACCCCATTGAACAGGGAGGTTGTACATGGCCGCAATATCCGGGTTGATCGCTTGCCATTTGATTCCCAGGTACGGCCTTGAGAAGTAACCTTTCTGGATGATCTGATCAGCAGTCGCACGGGCAGTATTGATCGGGATTGCGAATCCCAACCCTTCTGCTACCGATCCGCTGCTGCTGTTCCTCACCACCAGGGTGTTCATACCAATTACCTCACCAGCGAGGTTCACCAGGGGACCACCCGAATTACCCTGGTTAATGGCTGCGTCAGTTTGGATTAAATTCTCCATCTGGTAACCATTACCGGTATCGATCGATCGGCCGGTGGCGCTGACCACCCCTACTGTGACCGTATTCTTGAAATCTCCCAGAGGAGATCCGATGGCGATGAGTGTCTCCCCGGATCGTAGAATATCAGAATTTCCCAAAACCACTGCAGTTACAGATTGTGCTTCGGTTTTTAGGACTGCCACATCCGCATAAGGATCGGTTCCCACAATTTTTGCCGACAATTTACTACCATCTGATCGAATGACCGTTACGGAATTGGTTCCTTCAACAACGTGATTATTCGTCAGGATATACCCATCGTTTGAAATGAAAAATCCACTGCCGCTGACCGTTGCGTCCCCCTGATTTCCAAAGATCGTCATCTGTCCGGGAATTGTTCCAACGACAGTCACGACTGCCGGTGCTATTTTTTGGACTGCATCCGTAATGGTTGTTTCAATATTGGTTGTATTGACAACGACCTTATTTTGCTCTGCATTAATTGATGATCCTACTGGAAGAACAAGGCTTGCGGGAGCCAGTTTTGCCTGGTCCATCTTCACAACTCTATAAACCGCAAATCCACCGGCTGCAGCACCGGTCAGAGCTGAGACACCCGCCACTCCTATAACGAATAACGTATATATCACTCTTTTCCAACTCATAATTACCTCCAACTCCCGTATCGATAAAGATCCTCCTGTCATCTTAGCGGACAGAAAACCATTAACTCATCGGTTATATGATTTACACCGATTAATAGTATAGGAATGAATTGTGAAGAAATTGTAAAATAATTATTAATGAAGGATTAGACTTTTTACCTGGAAACCTGGCAGGATCTGGATGTTTTCACATTCCAGTAACTATCCGTTGCACAAATGTCAAAATAGCCATTATTAAAAACAGGATGATCGCTGAGATGCTCCATCCCGCCCGGCCAGTCTTGCCACCCCCAGCATCCCGCCAGCCCCGGCAAAGAACAAAACAACATAACTGATCACTGCCCATCTGATATTACGAAAGTCAACTTTTAGAATGTAATCAAGAAGCGCTTCCAGTACTAACCAGATTAACATGCACCCGATCTGGATGTAATAGATTACGGGACGATCGTATTGTTGACCTATCACCAATAAGTATATTAATGGGATTGCCAAAAGAAATTCAAAATATCCAATCCAAAACCCGTATCTCGGTTTACCCAGCAGCCTGAAAATGAAAACCAATATGGCTGATAAATAAAATGCATCAGCCACGATTGCTCCAAGTAAATTCGATTTTTCAAGCATAACGTGCCTCCTCCTAATCTCAGGTGCAAAGGACGTAATTCAATTCATCAACTTTCCATTTTTTGCATACACCCAAAATTTAAATATCCGGGGAAATACTTGGGTATCAATGATGGCAGCTGAGATTGCTCCAAAAGCATACATTAAGTAATCAAGCGGGTCGAAAGTAGATCCCAAAACAGGTATATCAAAGAATTGGAAGGTCTCAGCCAAAGCGGGTACTAAAAATGAAATCAATAATTTAGGTTTCCAATGCCTGAGGATGGGCAGCTTGAATTCGGCTGCGCATAGCAGAAAATATCCTCCAAATGGGAGGATGAGATCAGAAAAATAACTATAATAAAAATTATATAACTCTCCAGACAAATAATTCCCGATCCTTAGTATGTGAATGATGGCAATTACAGCCATTATGCTTAGGATTATTACCCGGCGTCTGGAAAACCTGGTTTTAATTTCCAACAAGCCATTCAAGAGCTTTATTCCGGTCCTGGAAGACTCTAAATTCATTCCCGCGGTTGGTCTCCAGCAC
Source organism: uncultured Chloroflexia bacterium (assembly GCA_963709535.1). Taxonomy (GTDB): domain Bacteria; phylum Chloroflexota; class Anaerolineae; order Anaerolineales; family Anaerolineaceae; genus PNON01. The sequence goes on from CAVPWY010000003.1 coordinate 181,712, forward strand.
AAATTCATAAAATTTGCCAACGCCGATCATTTCAGCCTGAACTAAAACCCCTGCCTGGATTCTATAATTGCTGAATTTCAGTAATACAGCACCCGCAAGGCCGCTTTTCAGATCAAAAAATGACTCCGACAGGCATTCGCCAGGAATGAGCAGTTTATATGCTTCATATTCTCCGCAAGCTGCGACCGCATCAAGCGCATCTGCTTCCGATGATATCCTGGTTCCATCTGGAATGCAGGTCACAATTTTCACATTCTTTTTTTGGATTACAGTAAAGTTCACGTCTGCACCACCTTATTTTGTATGTTTGCTTTTATGTGTAGTTATTATAGCAATATCCTTGTAATCTCTGTTATGATGTGGTTTCATTAAAGGGATGGTCATGTTACCAAAATATTGTTATATGATCGCCTTCTCACATTTTCTAATTTCTATACTCTTTTCAGGACTTAATATGAATGACAAACAGGTAATTTTTTCCACAGTCAAAGTAGGTCGCGTCTTCCAACCGAACAATAAACAGGTGCTGCGCGATATATCCATCGGATTTTATTATGGGGCAAAGATTGGTGTGCTCGGTTTGAACGGCTCAGGTAAAAGCACCCTGCTGAATATTATTGCCGGAAAAGACGATGGCTATAACGGTGAAGTGGTTTTCTCTCCTGGATACTCGGTGGGAATGCTCGACCAGGAACCGCATCTTGATGATACGAAAACTGTCCAACAGGTGGTGGAGGAGGCCGTTCAACCAATTGTGGATATGCTCAAGCGATTTGATGCGGTCAACGAAAAGTTTGCCGACCCGGATGCTGATTTCGATGCACTCCTGGCTGAACAGAGCAAACTTCAGGATGAGTTGGATAAGCGTGAAGCCTGGACGTTGAATAATCGGCTGGATCTGGCCATGGATGCCCTGCGCTGCCCGCCGGGAGACACCTCCGTTAAAACCCTCTCTGGTGGTGAGCGTCGACGTGTGGCACTTACCCGCCTGCTGCTTACCGAACCGGATATCCTTTTGCTTGACGAACCGACCAACCACCTGGACGCTGAATCAGTTGCCTGGTTGGAGCGTCATCTGCAGCAATATAAAGGTACGGTCATCGCCGTAACACATGACCGCTACTTTTTGGATAATGTAGCCGGTTGGATCCTCGAGTTGGATAAAGGCTTCGGAATCCCATGGAAAGGTAATTACACATCCTGGTTGGAGCAAAAAGAGGAGCGCATACGGCAGGAAGAAAAAGGCGAAAGTAAGCGTTTGAAGACCCTGGAACGGGAGCTGGATTGGATCCGCATGTCACCCAAAGCGCGGCAATCCAAAGGTAAGGCTCGCTACACCGCTTATGAAGACCTGCTTTCCCAGGAATCAGAAAAACGCCGTGAAGACCTGGAGATCTATATTCCGCCGGGTCCACGCCTTGGGGAAAAGGTCATTGAATTTAGGGGAGTGACCAAAGCCTATGGTGATAGATTGCTGCTCGAAAACATGGATCTTAGTATTCCGGCAGGCAGTATCGTCGGTGTCATCGGTCCAAATGGTGCCGGTAAAACCACCATGCTGCGTTTGATCACCGGGCAGGAACAACCGGACAAAGGAACGATCGATATCGGTAAATCTGTGAAGATCACTTACCTGGATCAGAGCCGGGCATCGCTCGACCCTGAAAAGAATGTTTGGGAAGAGATCAGTGATGGAAATGATATTCTGGATCTGGGTGGTCACAAGCGCAATTCACGCGCCTATGTGAGTGCTTTTAATTTCCAGGGTGCAGATCAGCAAAAGAAAGTTGGCAATTTATCCGGTGGAGAACGCAACCGTGTTCACCTGGCAAAAATGCTTCGCAGCCTGGGGAATGTGATCCTGTTGGATGAACCAACCAACGATCTGGATGTAAATACACTCCGGGCGTTGGAAGAAGCCCTGGAAAACTTCGCCGGGTGCGCGGTCGTGGTATCACATGACCGTTGGTTCCTCGATAGGATCGTCACGCATATCCTGGCATTTGAAGGAGATAGCACAGTCTGGTGGCAGCCCGGCAATTGGTCAGATTACGAAGCTGACCGGAAAAAGCGCCTGGGTATCGCCGCTGATACTCCGCACCGGGTAAAGTACCGCAGCTTGACACGATAATTAACGATTAAAATAAACAAGAACGAGTGGCTAAAAACCACTCGCTTTTTGGTATTTTGTATTTTTGATTTATAGTGAACGTTTTTCCCGATCGTAATTTTGCCCGAGAAAACCTGGCACTGTAGAGCGCTTGAAGGTGAATATCATAACAAGAATAGTGGCCACGTAAGGCAACATCAACAGGAACTGGTATGGAATGCCAAAGCCCGATACTTGTACTTTAAATGAAAGTACTTCGATTCCAGCAAAGAAGAGTGAACCGATGAGTATGTTAATCGGCTTCCATCCGCCAAAGAATGTAAGGGCGATAGCCAACCAACCACGGCCTTTCACTATACCGTCAGTAAATGTTCCAGTGTAAACCATCGGCAGATAAACACCAGCAACACCGATCAACGCACCTCCAACAATAGCTGTAAGGTAACGCATGGAGGTCACATTGATTCCCAGGCTGTCGGCAGCCTGAGGGTATTCACCCGTGGAGCGCAGTGCCAGTCCAAAGCTGGTCTTGTACAATAGCCACCACAGAAAGATGGAAACCAGTACCGCAGCATAAACCAGGATGTTCTGGTTGAAGAAGATTTCTCCAATAAAAGGAATCTTGCTTAGCAGGGGGATGGGAATATCTTTCAAAGTGGGGATTAGAGGTGGGGTGAGCGTCACACCAATGATCAACTTTGGTAATAAGGTAGAGAGGCCTACACCGATAAAGAACAAGGCAAGTCCTATTACAAACTGGTTCATTTTTAAATTGGTCGTAAAGTAAGCTATCGCTAGACCAAAAAGCCCGCCTACTACCATCGCAGCAACTATACCTAGTGTCAAGTTCTTGGTATAGTAGCTGACCAGGAACCCGATTGAGGCGGATACAAGCATAATGCCTTCCTGGGCAACATTAAAAACACCAGCCCGGCCACCAAGCATGGTTCCCTGGCTGGCCATTACAAATGGCACCATGGTGAGTAAGATAAGTTTTGCGTACTGGATTAATGGAGTTTCAGCACCAGTCATGATTATTTTCTCCTGACTACATCAGACAGCAATACAAACAATAAAACCAGAGCTTCCACAATAAAGACCATTTCCACAGGGATCATAAGTGTGCGTTGCATTGCGCTGGCACCTACTTCAAGTACAGCAATAAAGAAAGCCACAAAAGGAACAGCCAGTGGGTTTCCTTTTGCTATAAGACTGATGATCAAACCGAGTAAAAGGAAGTTGGACTGTAGGCCTTCAATCAAGCGGTGCTGCACACCAGCCACTTCAATTGCACCTGAAAGTCCACCAATGGCACCCGCTATGACAATGGACAACACAAACATGTATTTGACGTTGATGCCAAACACACCAGCTGCCCGCGGATTAGCGCCTGTGGCTACTAACTCATAGCCGGCAGTGGAACGGGTTGTATAAAAATATACTGCTGCTGCTACCAAGAGTGCGATTATGATGCCTACATGCAGTGGTGGGTTATTTACCAGTAAAGGGAGGTATCCGCCATGACCGATTGGGATTGTCGTAGGGTGTCCGGCTGCGGGATCGCGCCACGCACCTGTTGCCACATAGTTTATTAATGCAAATGAAACAAAATTTAATAACATTGTTGTAAGGATTTCATTGATATTGAACTTGTAAAGTAGCCATGCCGGGATGAAACCCCATAACGCACCAGCAACGATACCACCAAGCAATACCAGAGGCAGCAATATGACAGCAGGGAGGTCGGGAAATAGAATACCTACTGCAGAGGCACCGATGGCGCCTACGATGAGTTGACCTTCGCCGCCCATATTGAATTTCCCTGCTGCCAAAGGAATGGAAAATGCATATGCTTGTAATACGAGTGGAATGAACTTTAAGAGCGTTTGGATGAATCCATTTGGGGTGCGGAACGAGGTATAAAGGATAGTGGAATAAGCTTTGAATACATCAAAACCCATTAATGCAATAAAAATACCTACCGCAGCAAATGCGATTACTACCGCCACCAGGTAAGGGAGGATAATGTTTAGGATTGAAAACGGTTTACTTTTAACAAAGGTTGTCATTTTTGTGCCTCTGCTTTGTATCCGCTCATCATGCGTCCTATCTCATACTTTTCAAACTTATCACGATTGAGGAAACCTATCAGCTCACCACGATACATCACAGCAATCCTATCGCTAAGTAACAACAGCTCATCAAGATCCTCCGAGATAAGGAGTGTAGCCATGCCATTTTCTTTGTTATCAAGGAGGTGGGTGTAGACAAAATTCATGGAAGGAATATCGAGGCCACGGGTGGGATTATGAGCCACCATTAGATGTGATGGTTTGGAAAAGGCACGAGCAATCATTACCCGCTGAATGTTACCACCGGAAAGGTTGCCGCCTACATCTGATGGACCGGAAGTCTTGATATTGAATGTTTCAATCAACTCACTTGCGGTGCTGTTCACTTTCTTCCAGTTAATAAAACCATTCGAGGAATATGGTTGTTTCCTATGAAATCCAAGAATGAGGTTATGCGCTATACTGGCCTTGGGCAGAAAGCCATCGTGTAAGCGGTCTTCCGGGATGTAGGAAATGCCGCTTTCCAGGCGTTTATTGGTGGGGTAGTGATTGATATCCTTCTCATTCAATTCCATGGTACCTGTTGTAAGAGGAATGATTCCCATTATGGCTTCTGCCAGGTCTTTCTGGCCATTACCAGCCACACCGGCTACTCCCAGGATTTCACCCTGGTGGAGCTCAAATGAGATATTTTTCAACAACGGTATGCTGTCTTTTTCCGAAAATCCCACCTGGTTGAGCTTAAGGACTACTTCTTTACGGATTTGTTCTGAACCAGCCGTGGTAGACTTTCCACGTGAGAAGATGATGCTATTATGGATGTCCATCTCATCGCCGACCATCCCGCGCACAAAAGCTTCTTCATTGGCTTCATCTCTATTAAGAGTGACTACATTTCGTCCATTACGCAGTACACTGATGCGGTCGCAAACGCTCAAAACTTCGCGTAGCTTATGTGTAATAAACACAATGGACAATCCCTCATTGACCATGACCCGAAGTGATTTGAACAGATCGTCTACTTCCTGTGGTGTGAGATTAGTAGTAGGTTCATCAAGGATGAGTATTTCAACTCCTCTGTAAAGTGCTTTTAGGATTTCCACCTTTTGACGAGTGCCCATTGGCAATTCATCCATCATGGCATCCAGATCAACATCCAGTGTGAACCTTTGTTGCAAATCCTGGATCTTCTTTTTCTCAGAAGTAAGATCCATTGTGTATTTTCGTTGAATATTGGTACCCAGAACAATATTTTCCAGTACTGTAAAGCTGGTGATCTGCAGGAAATGCTGGTGCACCATGCCGATATGTTTGTTTATTGCATCATGCGGAGAGGATATGCTAATCTTTTGATTATTCAGGGTAATCTCCCCGAAATCCATTTTATAAAGCCCATATAAAATGTTCATAAGGGTTGTTTTACCTGCACCATTTCCACCCAAAAGGCCATGGATTTCGCGGGTTTTCAGTTCAAAATTTACATCATCCAGGGCTACGCTTTTATCAAAGGTCTTGCGGATACCCTTCATGATTAGGATTGGTGTATCTGCCATAGGTTGCCTGCTCTGGTAAATATAGAATAACTTGCGAAGGGAGATGTTTTTCCCTTCGCAAGACTTGAAAGCATTCAAGCATCAAAGGATGCATTGATGAATATTATTTTACTTCAGTAATATCTTTGACTACAACGATCTTACCGCTAATCAGGTCTGCGATTACTACATCCATCTCTTTTACGACAGTTTCTGAAACATTCATGAGGGGGGTTTGGAGTTAACACCTGTATCGAAACCTAGTGGATAATAACCACCCAATTCACCAGCCTGTACCTTGGTGACGATGTCCTTTAATGGACCTGCGAAATCGTAGAGCAACGATGTGATATAGTTATCCGGAGCGAACTGTGATTTATCGGAGTACTTGGCAGTAACAAGGACCTTGGCTCCGGTGTTAGCCTTGGTGGCTTCGAATACACCCTGCATGCCGAGGTTCAATGCACCGATGAGGACGTCGTAACCTTCAGCAATCATGGTGTCAGCAACCTGGCGGGCTTTGGCGGGATCGTTGAAGTCACCAGCCCAAATGGGGGTGAATTCCACGGTTTTACCGGAATCTGCGATAGCCTGCTTGATGGCATGCACTTCAGAGTAAGAGAAGGGCAGGGTCAGACCACCGATGTAAGCGATCTTTCCGGATGTGGTGGCGCGGGCAGCGAGGGCACCAATGCCATAGAAGCCAATGTGGAAATTGCGTTCGATGAACCAGACGTTAGTGGGCATATCAGCGGGGAGGTCGTCACCTTCAGCGATGAAGACTACTTCCGGGAAGGATTTGGCAAGCTCGAGAGTTTGGGTAACAAATTGACCACCGTGTGTCCAGATAACATTAAATCCAGCGTCAACATATTCACGCATAACACGATCCACGTCGGGAACCGCCACGCTCTCAGAGAAGGCTGTTTCTACGCCTAGTTCGGTTTTCACGGCTTCAAGGCCAAGATAAGCCATAGCATTGTAATCTGCGTCGGTGATGACACCCGGGAAGATAGCGGCTAGTTTAAGGGCGATTGGAGCAGCAGTCGGTTCGACTGGGACAGCAGTTGCTTCTGCTGGCGCAGCTGGAGCGGCAGGAGCGGCAGGAGCAGCGGGTTCTGCAGGTGTGACGGGAGCTGCAGGTGCACAGGCGGTGAGCATCATGGAAGCGATGATCACGAGGGCAAATATAGCAGAGCTAGTTTTTTTCATTACGTTCCTCCAATAAAAGAATAATTGTCTGTGTTTCATTATACACATTGAATAATCTGTTATTCAAGTTGACAAATATCCCTATTTTATTATTTTTTACACCATTGGATTATTAATTAATATTTTGTGTAATAAAAGAGGACCCATAATCAGCACCACAGAAAACCCTTACCAGATTGGCTAATGTATTAGATGTTGGGAAATAGAAGGTTTGTGGTCACCTAAAGCAGCAAATTATGAGCAGCCCCAGGCTGGATGATTTGGTCCAAATTCCTTTGTGGAGATGCGAAATTAATCTTCTTTGGGTTCTGATCCGCTGGAGCTTACCCCCTCGGGTTCATAAATTCCTTTAAAGTGCGTGGAATATAACGGGTAATCATCCAGCAAAATGATGCTCTTCAGAGCGTCAACTTCCTCGGGAGTCATTCCACTTGGAATCAAATCATTTTTCGTTTCCTTTATTTCATTTGGTGGACTGCAGCCAATGATTGATTAAATGGTTATCAAGATGGTGGAAAACAATCGATTTCTCATAGGCTTGCTTCTTACTCTTAAAAATTATTTACTCTCAAGTAAAAAGATTAAGAACGTATTGCTATTTTTCCACCAAAATCCGACATTTGTCGGTAAATGATCACCAGGCAGGAACAACCGGACAAAGGAACGATCGATATCGGTAAATCTGTGAAGATCACTTACCTGGATCAGAGTCGGGCTTCACTCGACCCCGAAAAGAATGTTTGGGAAGAGATCAGTGATGGAAATGATATTCTGGATCTGGGTGGTCACAAGCGCAATTCACGTGCCTATGTGAGTGCTTTCAATTTCCAGGGTGCTGATCAGCAAAAGAAAGTTGGTAATTTATCCGGTGGTGAACGCAACCGTGTTCACCTGGCAAAAATGCTTCGCAGCCTGGGAAATGTGATCCTGCTGGATGAACCAACCAACGATCTGGATGTAAATACACTCCGGGCATTGGAAGAAGCCCTCGAAAACTTCGCCGGGTGCGCGGTCGTGGTATCACATGACCGTTGGTTCCTCGATAGGATCGTCACGCATATCCTGGCATTTGAAGGAGATAGCACAGTCTGGTGGCAGCCCGGCAATTGGTCAGATTACGAAGCTGACCGGAAAAAGCGCCTGGGTATCGCCGCAGATACTCCACACCGGGTAAAGTATCGCAGCTTGACACGATAGGTAATGTTTTCCCCGATTATTTCAACTGGAAGATCATTGGATCTTTGTTGTAGTCCTTGCCCATCGAAATCTGGATTTCATTATTGGTAATGCCATAAATAACTGACCACTGAGTGTTCGGTTGCGATACATCTTCTAATAAGCTGATGGCTTCCCGGTTTGATATCTGACCAAGAGAGCTTTCTAATATCTGTGATATCCGGTCATAACGCCGGCATTTACCCTTTGGGTGACCCGCTGCTGGCGAAAGATTGAAGTTAGTCATTATGTGCCAGGGTTGTGAACTTCTAATTATTTGAATTTCTCCCTGGTAGAACTCAACAAGAACCGAATTACCACTTCGATCAGCAACCAAATAATGCAAAGGTGGACCATTTCCCCAAATGACGTTGTACTTTTCAATGATTGCTATTGCGTCGTCAACTGTGCGTGAATGGTCCAGGATTTCCCGGATAACCATTAGTGAATCTATTGATGGTTTGCTTGGATCGATACGTCTGTCCATCCGATTCAAGAGCCGCCATTCCCACCGCAACTCCATATTTATTCATTCCATCAAATGGTATTTCGACTGCCTCGATTAAGTCAGCTCTCTCTTCAAGTGAAAGCTCAAGCAGGTTTTCCTTACCTGAAAACCCCAGATAAGTGATGTCTACCATTGAAACTGAAGAATATCCATCTGGTGGGTAGTAGAATAACAGAAGAGCAGGGCTATATTGCCAATCAAAATTGCGGCCAAATAGCATATTTTCGGTGTCACCCAAAGCAGCGAATAATGAGCATCCCCAGGCAGGGGCAGGATGGTTTTGTCCATTTTTCTTTGTAAACAACCGAAATCCTTGTTCCAAGGACCCAGAACTCGCTTGCGTCTACCTCCTCAGTTTTATAATTTCCTTTTAAAGTGCATGGAATATAACGGGAAATCATCCAGTAAAGTGATGCTCTTCAGAGCATCAACTTCCTCGGGGGTCATTCCAATCGGAATTAGATTGTTATTCGGTTCCATTATATCATTTAATGGACTGCATCCAACGAGTAATACAACAGTGATCAAAATAATGGAGATTAATCGATTTCTCATAAGCCTGTTTCTCACAATATAAATTTTACAACTTTGTGAAATGATTGAGGGTGTGTGATGCGGTTTTACCTTAGGATTTTTCTCGATAATACAAGTCAACCTTACTTGATGTATCTGACAAATTAGTTGGAATCACTAATATTCCTAAATAGGGGCGTTTTCGTAAAAAGATATCTAATACGTATTAATTATTATACACAGTGACTTACTAAAAAAATTCAATTATTGATAATTGGGAAAGAGAATTAATGTCTTCAACCGAAAAGCGTTTCAATTGGAGGAAACAAGATTAACATTACGAAAAATACTGCATTGATAAATTCGACACAACAATATAGAAGGGTAATTCGTGATAGCCACCATTTTTTCCAAATGATTGAAACAGTGGAAAGGATTAAGCCCGATAAAGGTAGGATGATTATATAAACAGCCATGATAATAAAATCAATTTGTGAAATGTAGTCAGTAATATCATCGATGGACAAGAGCACAATTAGAATGATTGGATAAGTTCCCAATATAATACTGGTTCCAGATAAGAAAATGGATATGATAATTGAAGGAGTACTTTTTTCAGTCTTGTTTGTTTCTGACCTTGACTGTTTTGACGGTATGGTCGATTGTTCTTTTTTGAAACACCAGATTATTCCCCTTATGATTGGGGATAGACAGAAAATTGCTAACACACAAGTATTAAAAGTAAGTAACATGGGTATATTAAAAAAGCTCACTGGACGAAGAATTGACACAGGTGGAATACTTAATGAATCAATGATATAGATGGCAAGATAAACCACTAATCCTGCGATCAAGGCAAGTATTAATGCTAAAAATGGCTTAACAACTTTAATGGTATGTTCCCCGTATTATCGTTGATTTAACTTCCTGAAAATTGGAATCAGACCTGAGATCTGTTTTATCCGTCCTGATTATTCAGGTTTTACTTCCCTTAAGATTACCTGTCTACCCACAAAAGCAAAAGCGATCAAAACGATTGCCCCATACCAGCCACCCAGGCTGAAAATGGTCGGAACGTACAAGGCGATGAGTGTTCCGCCGATGATCATCAAATTTCCCAATATAGCAAAATGCTTCATTCCATATAAGAAAACAAAAGGCCAGTAATGTGCTCCAACTACGATCAAACTGGCTGGATAAAACCAGTTGGGCTCATAAAGTGTTGCCACCCCTACGAGAATGAATCCGATGGGTACTGTAAATGCTATTTGTGCTGCTAATTGACCAAGTGTATTTCCAACACCTAGTTTGGTTTGTTGACCCATTCGCCGCAAAATGAATTGCGTTAACGGGAACAAAAGCATACTGACAAAAAAGAGAATGATCATGCCAATTCTGGGGCTGATCCATAGACTGACTGCTGCGGATAGTGCCCAGATAATTCCAGCTACCAACTGGCCGATAAAACCTCCCATGTATGCTGTCCGCATCTCTCTCTGTGCATCAGTGATGAGCATGGTATTTCTCCTTTACCCTCGAATCATACTAACTTGTATGAATATTTTGCTTAATTATAGTTGGATATTGTTTGAACACGATTGCTGTTTTGGGCACAATTCTTCGTATGGGCAAGTTCTGTATCCGTATGGCCACAATTCTTTGTATAGGCACAAAATTTTATGCCCATACTTACTCTGTGAATTTGCCTAAAAACTCCATCAAGGTGCGATGAAAGAATTCAGGGTTATCCAAATTGGCTGCATGTTTGGCATTTGGAATAACTACAAATTTGCAATCCAACTCCTGCTTTGCCCAGATCGGCATGATTTTTCGGATATTACCGGTTGTATCTTTATCTCCTACCATCATCAGGATGGGTTTATTGATCTTATATCCCGGTTCATTGTGCAGACTGGCAGTGGCTTCCATCAAGATCTGGATCATTTCATCTTTCTTTAGGCTCTCCATGGCAGGTCGCAGCAATTCCTGGGATTCTTTTGATGTAGCTGTTACTGCCAGCGACTGATTGATCAGTGTTTTATAGGGGTACAACTTGAAGATCGGTTCTGCCACACTAAGGCTGATCAGATTCCAGGGCGGAAAGTTTTTGAAAATTCCAGGTGCAATCCAAAAACACCAATGCTTTTACACGTTCGGGATGATGGAAAACCAATTCCTGGTGCAAATTGCCGCCCAGGGAGTGTCCAACAAAGATGGCCTGTTTAACCTTAAGTGCATCCAAAATCCCCACCAGGTCATTTACAGCTTCCTGCAATGAAAAAGGTGCTGGCCGGGAAAGTCCATGGCCGCGAATATCCCAGGTCATGATCCTGAAATCTTTCCCGACAAGGGGTAGGGTGGCATCCCATTCATGGTGATCCACAGTGGCTCCGTGGCTGAAAACCACCAGCGGTGCATCGGGTTTACCGCCGGTCCAGTAATGAATTTTGACTTTGGTCTGGTCTAATATTCCTTCAACGAGTTCCATAAGGCGATTCTCCCTGATTATTATACTGAATATTATCCTGATCCATCTGAAATAATAAATGAAAAAAAACCAGGTATGGGTTTACCCGGGTAAGAACAATAGCCAAAATTCATGGTTTGGTAGGTATCTTATTGATCCTGCCTTTATCAAAATATGCTGGGTAGCTTTATTTTTCCAGCAATTTGTCAGTTTTTGCCGCCATGATGGCATCATTGATCGACAATTCGTGGATCAGATGCGTCCACCAGTTGACCGTCACACTGCCCCATTCAACGAGGATGGCCGGGTGATGGTTTTCCTCATCAGCCATGAGTGCGATCTTATCCGCGAACTCGATCGCCTGCTTAAAATCCTTGAATGTGAATTTCTTGACCAGGCGTAATTCCCCGCTGATTCTCTCCATTGACCAGCCGGGTAGCTGATCCAGGTACTGTTTGATCTCATCCGTCGTAACGACTGGTGTCAATTTACTTACTTTTAACGCAATGCATTGCTGCCAGGTTTTTCATATAAGTACCTCCACAAAATTAAACAATTCGGTTCTTCAACGTCTTCTTGGTAAATGGTCCAGCTTCCTTGAGCAATGCGCCAGCTTTTTCCAATGCCTTCCATACATTCCACAATAACACTCCTCGGACTCTGCCGTCGTCCAGATAATAGATCACACCTTTTTTGAAAGGATCCTGCCAGTCAATAAAAGTCTCCATTCGTGGATCGAGCTCACCGATCGCTTCATATCCAAGATCGAATAGGTCTGAATAAAAGTAGGATTGGTGCTCATAATATTCCATTGCACCCGCCATATTACGCCCGGCCTGCAAACCCATGGAATTGGCGTTATCTTCGTGCTCCAGGCGGTGAGGTTTTTCCTCACCCGGTAAAAGGAACTCTGCCACATCACCCGCAGAATAGATATCAGGCAGGTTCGTTTTCAGATTTAAATCCACGATGATCCCATTCTTTACAGCGATCCCTGCCTTGGAAGCAAGTTCAGTGTTGGGAATTATACCGATCCCGGCCACGACACAGGCTGCCTGGACGGCCGGTGCTTTATCAGTGATCACCGAGTATATCCCGGCTAGCTCTCTTATATCCGTAACATTTACCCCCGCAAGCACTTCAACACCTTTTGACCGGTAATAATCATTTAGATACTGTGAAATCTCGGGTGGATATACCCTGCTTCCGATACCTTCCTCAGGGAAAAGCATGGTCACCTTATTGCCATTCATTGCCAACGCAGCTGCGATCTCCGAGCCGATAAATCCTCCACCTATCACCGCAAAATGATTCCCCTGCCCGCTGCATTGGTGCAATTGTTGAAAATCATTCAGGGTACGAAAGTAGATGATCCCGTCACCTCCAAACGGCAGGCGACGTGGCGTACCACCCGTTGCCAGAAGCAACTTCTCATAGTTATATTCGCTGCCCTGGTTGTCGACCACACTTTTAGCTTCCGGGTCTATTGAGACTGCTTTGGTTCCCAGGATTATTTCCGCATTGGCAGCAGCTGCTTTTCTCCAGATCTTTTCCAGGGGTTTTCCTTTCCAAAGACCTTTTGAAAGCGGAGGACGGTTATAGGGAGGTACATCTTCTTCGCTGATGATGGCGATACTGCCCTGTTGGTCCAACTCCCGGATGCCGCCAACGGCAGCGTCGGCAGTCATCCCCCCACCAATGATCAGATATTTGTAAAGGCTCATCTAATTTCTCCCCTGAACCTTGATTGAGGTTCAGCAATTATCCAGCAGAACTGTTTACGTTCTTAATTTTAGTATGAGGTTTGTCCATGAATAATACAACTACCTGTACAAAAAGATTTAATTCTCTTCTGCGGGGTGATTGACGCAATGGAAGTAAACCAGGTCGAATGTGTTCCCCGTGTGGAAGTCACGTAAGTCTATATATGTATCCTCAATACCTTGGTTGTATTGCTACAATGAATCCATGCAAGTCAACAGGCTGAAATCTTTCATCATATTGTCACGGCCATTCTTCTTATTGGGAGGATTATTACTCTACCTGATTGGAGTCTGTATAGCAATTTTATCGGGTAGCCAATTCAATCCCGTCCAATTTGTGATCGGATTACTGCTCGTTTCTTCCATTCAATTGATGGTGCATTTATCCAATGAATACTTCGACCGTGATGTCGATGGATCGCCTGACGGGAACCGGACCTGGTTCACCGGTGGCAGCGGGGTGTTAACCACTAATGCAATAGATCCCAAAGTGGCACTTAATGCCGCGATGATTTGTGGCGCTGTCGGCATGATACTTCTTGTAGTTATCGCTTTCCAAAATCTATGGCTGGCATTGTTGGGTGTACTTGAAATGTTGGCTGCCTGGTTTTACTCTGCTCCCCCGATCAGGCTGGTCAGCCGGGGTTTGGGTGAGCTGGCTGCATCATTGATCTTATGCTTTTTTGTTCCATTCACCGGGATGGCATTGCAAAGCCACTCGATGGTGATCACTCCGCTGCTCTTCCAGATCAGTTTCCCGCTTACGCTTATCTCCATGGCGATGCTGATCTCTTTTGAATTTCCTGATATCCAGGCTGATACAGCTAATAATAAACGCACGCTCACAGTTCGATTGGGAAACGATCGGGCAGCCTGGCTGCATCACGGCCTGGTCGTGCTAGCTTTTCTTATCATGGGGGGATACTCGCCTTCCACCCCGGAAGGGATGGCCGGTCGATTGGTTTATTTAGCCTTGCCTCTGGCATTATGGCAGATCTACCGCGTCTCGTGGCAAATACGCCATCCGCAATCCGGGTTCCATCTATTAACTCTCGGCGCGGTTGGTTTATTCGGGCTTACCGGTTTTCTTTGGTTACTGGGTTTCTGGCTATAAATCCTACTGCACTATATCATTCAGGTATGCCAGGAATGGCTTCATCGCCTGGCACACTTTGATCACATTTCCTTTAAAATTGTCTGCCAAAACTTCATCATCGGTGAAATGATGCACGACAAATATTTGCTTAAGCTGGAGTATTTCAATTTCCGGATGGGTTCGTTCATATCCTTTTGGCGCGGTTTTGAGCCGGTCACCCTCGATTGCATGAAAGTTCTCAATGAATTCTTTGCCATGCAATAGCTTTTTGAAAGCGGACGCATCCCGTTCGATAACCTGTCTGAACCGGTTCAACTGCTCTGGTGTGGGGTTATATAAGCCACCAGCAGCTATCGACTGGTTTTTTGGCTCAATAGAGATGTAGTATCCCAACATGGGTGCCTTCCAACCTCCTGGTGCGATCATAGCCGCCATATTCGTTTTGTAAGGGGCTTTGTTTTTAGAGAAGCGAATATCCCGATAGATCCGGGTCATACACTCCCTGGCAGTCAGATCCTGCAATTTATCCGGTACCCTGAATTCTTCGATCAGTCCATTAATGAACTTTTCAAATGTCTCGCGGGCAGCATTATATACCGGTCGGTGTTCATCGAACCAAATCTTATTATTATTCTGGTTCAATTCAGATAAGAAACCTTGGACGGAACTCAAATTCAATGTGGCCGGCATATTGTTCTCACTTTCGTATTTATTTCGTCGCAACTCACATGATGCTTTCGTTGTTCATATCGTGATCAAATTTATTGTACTCAAAATGATGAAAGAGACAAATAAACACCTAACGTGAGGTTTTTTGGGTGGCTTTGTGAATTTGTATAACAAGCCACGATAATGGTTGGAAGCAGAGGGAGTTCATTTGATGGTTTGCATTCCAATTACAACTTCAATATACACTTATAAAAACCGGGAAAATATCCTTACAATTGACTTTATTTGACTGTTGCTTAAGGTTCTAAAGACCTGAATTCGGGAACAAAAATGTCCGTTATATCGTATGATATATATACTGAAAGCTGAGACTTTAAGTTGATTTTTCGAGCGGAAACCATGAAACCAAAACTGCTTCTTGCAGCCATACTGATTGGAATATTGATATTTATTCCTGCCTGCAGTTTATTTGGACCAACCATATCCCAGGCGGAAGTGTACCAAATTTATACGTCGGTGGCTCAAACTTATGCAGCGGAGCACCCGACCTCTACACCAACAGGCGGCACCCCTTCTCCCACTATGGCTACAATAACGATCCAGCCTAGCGCTACCATTTATAAAACTGCTACTAGAACCAGCACCTACGATTACTATGCCACCTGTCGTTATAGTTCACTGGTAACCGATGAGACTCTTCCGGACGGAACAGAAGTTTTTACGGGTGAAGATTTTGACAAAACCTGGGAATTCTATAATAGCGGAACCTGTGCCTGGTCTACAAGCTTCAGCCTGGTATTCGTATATGGTAAACGCATGGGTGGAGCAAATGTCTCCCTGGATGATATAGTGTCACCAGGTGAATACATTCATGTCACCGTGGAACTCACCGCTCCATCATCGGAAGGGGATTACACCGGTTACTGGCAGTTGATGGATCCTTATGCACGACTTTTCGGCGAGATGCCTTCTGTTGATATTGTTGCCGTGGATGGGTCGACGAAGACCCCCACCCGGACGCTGACCAGGACTCTCACCAGGACTGCAACTCCCACATTCACCCGAACAAATACTCCATCCTTCACACCAACATTCACACCGACGCTTACTCAATCGGTTACTCCATCTCCAACCTTAACAGACACCACGATTCCGACCAACACAACTGCCCCAACAGCAACTGATACTCCTGCTCCTACAGATACTACGGTTCCCTCGCCCACTCCATCCCCAACTTAATTCATAATTAACCGTTTTATTTATCATTACTCCTGTATTATTGTCATTCCGAGCGTAGCGAGGAATCTTATTGCCCAATGTTGAATTAATCCCCTCGTAGGGGCGGACCAAAGTACCCTTCGGGCATGATATGTCCGCCCTTACGCACAGTCATTCCGAACGATTTTTTTCATTCTAGTATTATGAAGCCACCGGGTGGACGGTTCTCGCGGCAATGACAGCCTCAGACAGCCAGGCAAACGGTTTAATCTGGGAAACGGCACAGTGAATGAAGCCTAGGTATTCACTACATAATTTTAATGAACTTCCTGATCAATTCAGGTGCTGCCATTTATTAGGTACTGGATCTCACTCGACCAGGATAAAACACTCATCGGTGAGGGATTCATTTTTAGTACCCGGGCCATAAGAGCCGGTTCCATCATCTACTTGTTTTGAAAACTTAACATCATAGGTGATGGTATGCTGCCCGGCTTCCATAATTCCTATAGGTGAGGTCCACAAGACTTCATACTCATTCCTGGTCTCGTTTTTAAATATTCCCCCTGTCTGATACCCTTCAATTACTTTCCCATCCAGGGTGATTGTGGTGGTGCTGTTCTTCAGGAAATCGTTGACCTGTTCTTCAGTCTTTGCGCTCCACCCCCATACAATATTCACCGGTGAAGCTGGCTGTTACACGGGTGGTCTTATCTTTTCCGATGCTGGTGCAAAAGGGATAAACATCAACTGGCTTGATGGGCAGGTCGGTCGGTCCGGGTGTTTCAACGATCTTTGAGGTATCCGGTATGGCAGTGATTGTCTGGGGAACAGTTGGGGCGGTGGTTGAGGTTGTTGTCGATGGTGGAGCTATCGTTGGTGTGCAGGCAGCTAGGGTTATCATGGTAAATGCGATGATTCCAAAGAAAATGTGAGCAGGGATTTTTTGTTTCATGGTTTTCTCCAACATGCATAACATATCTACCAACAGATTATACAGTTTTTTCAAAGTAGACAAATCAAGAATCACCTGATATTGGTGGACTGTTGTGCACCCACATGTTTGTCTATTGACAAAAACAAAATATATTGATAATATAACGCTATGCGATATAACGATAAACGATATAACGAATAACGATATATCGCCAAGTAGTAAAGGCAGAGAGTGCAATGGTTGATGAAGCGAAAATCGAAGAAGTAATAAAGAAAATAACGCCACTCACAGAGGCAACTTTTTACATTTTAGTCGCTCTCAAAGAACCCCTGCATGGATACGGGGTGATGCAAAAGGTTGGTGAGATCAGCAAGAACCGGGTCCAATTAGGGCCGGGGACCTTGTATGGCGCCCTGTCGAATTTGCAGGCTTTGGGACTGATCGAAACGGTAGAAGAGATTGGTCATGAACGTAGGAAACTTTACAATATGACTGAAGTGGGTCTTCGCGTGGCAGAACACGAGGTCAACCGCTTCGAAGAATTGGCCCGTCATGGCCGTATATTATTAGGTTTGTGAGGTGGAAGTGGAACAGGAAAACATTAAAGAGACTAAAACCGTATTCAAGGTGATTTTTGCCTGGCAGGATGAAAAAGAAGAAAAGTGGTTGGAAGAAATGGCGGCATCGGGTTGGCACCTTCTTTCTGTTGCTCCTTTTGTTTATACCTTTCAGCGCGGAACCCCAGAGGTAGTGACCTACCGCCTCGATTATAAACTCACTACGAATAAGGACTACCCGGAATATGTTTCGATTTTTCGTGACTCTGGTTGGGAATTGGTAGCTTCCATGGCCAACTGGCATTATTATCGAATAAAGTCTGAAAATTCAAATACACCTGAGATCTATAATTCCAGCCGTGCAAAGGCTCAAAAATACCGTCGTCTACTGGCAGTACTGCTTCCATTTCTTCCAATTTACCTGGTGATATTAAATCCAGGCAGGCTTGCGAATCACGAAGAATTGGGAAAATATTCATTATTTTTTGATGTTACACAATTGATATTGTTTATTTTTATAATATTCCTTTGTTATGCAGTGATTCGAATTGGATTAAAGATAAGGAAATTGGAATCGCATCCTGGAGAATGAGTAAATAAGATACCAAGTAGGGGATGATATGGATTTACGAATATCATCCTAATGGTCTATGGGTAGAATCAGCCCGGTAATTAGATTATTGTCCTTTTTATCCTACTTATAGGTGGATCGTGGTTCGCCTTTTTAATATATCATTCCTGCTATAATTTCATGCATAATATTCCGTTGATTTATCAGGAGATCTCATCGATGCGATTCTTTTGCATAGCCTGTGAAGTACTGGCACGACCGCTGTATTTGGCTGCTGCAGCCTCGCCTCACATCGTGGATATTCACCTGATGCCGATCAGGCTTCACGAACACCCGGAAGGACTCAATGAAGCTCTCCAGGCAAAGATCGCTGAAGCTGAACAGGGGAAATTCGACGCCATCCTTTTGGGTTATGGGCTATGCGGGAATTGGTTAAAGTTGCTTAAAGCACCTTCGATCCCGGTGGTCCTCCCGAAAGTCCATGATTGTATTACCTTGTTTTTGGGTGACGCAAGGCTTTATAAAGAGCAGGTGGATCAGGTTCCGGGGACATACTGGTTCACTGATGATTATATAGAGCGGATGGGCACGCTGAACTTGCTGGCGCCGATCGGCTCACCGGAAAAAAAGATCTTTAACCTGACCTACAGCGAATGTGTCACCAAGTACGGCAAGGAAAACGCCGACTATCTACTCAGTCTGACAGATTCCTGGCAGCAATCCTATGAGCGGGCAGTATGGATCGATATGGGTTTATCAGGTTCAGAGGGACATGAGGAGCAAGCCCGAACCGAGGCTCAAAAATACGGCTGGCGTTTTGAACGGATGCTCGGGGATATGATCCTGATCAAAGGCCTTTTGGATGGCAGGTGGTTGGATGGGACGAACCCGAATTATTACGTCATTCCACCCGGTCAAACGATTACCTTATCTTACGACAATGATTTTTATAAACCCTGCTCGTAGTGGTGAACCTCCTTACCCTTCGGGCATCATATGTTCGCCCTCATTATTTGTGTATCCCTCCAAATACCTTTATGGATTTGGAGGGATACCTTTCACTTTGTTCCGGGAACATTTGGCGGAGCCAGGGGGCAAATCGTCTTGTCATTCCGCCTGCACATTTGTCATTCCGAGCGAAGCGATTGTGCAGCAGTGCGTAACCTCCCTGTGGCATCCAGAAGGGAAAAATCTGCACCCACGTGTGTCATTCTGAACGAAGTGAAGAATCTCTACCGCGTTGTTGAATAACCAACACCAAAGAATGGAGACCTGGTGGTCAAACCACTCTCCCGGTGGGGTCCTTTTTGATTCATTTACTGGATAATAACTTCGGTGCGAATGGGGTTTATTCTTTAGGTACGAGAAGCCCTAATTGAATAATCTTTTCAATATCATTAAGGATTTCCTGATTCTTCTGCTCTCTAGCACTATTATTTGGATAAGCTAGTTGAATTGCCTTCAGTAAACTACACTTGCCATCCAAATAGCTTAAAACCGGTATGGTTTCAGGCGAGAGAGAGGTTTCTAAGCGCATTTCTTTGGATGAATATATCCAATTTGTCGAATTATTTTCTGGTACAATCTCCAAATTAAACTTGTAAAAAACGATATTTAGCAATTCATCCCGATTTCCAAGGTTATCCAGGAAATCCTTTCCAGTGAAAAATCGCATGAATTGTTCTCCCACCTGGCTATCCAGCTCTTTATTTACTGGTAAGGCACGGAACCAATTCTTGCTTGTTAATCGGCTTCGTAGTGTCAAAGCTCCAAATCCGATCTGTTGAATGCCCTGATCTTTATACCATTGGACCCATGTTTGGCGGGTTTTTAAAAATTTTTCCGGATCAAGTTTTGTTTCCAGATCGATCCAGGCATCTGCATATTCTGTCGGTATTTTGGACCCGTTAAAGATTAGCCAGGAATCTAACTTAAGATCCTTGACCATTTCCTGGATAGGCTGCCACCAGGATTGATTATCATGGATCGGCCACTGCAAAAGCACTTGCGCATAGCAACCATCCTCCAGGTTATTCGGTATTTCCTGCAGCCATTTTCGGATACTTCCATCACCAGGCTGTTCCACGTCGCAATAAATGAAACGTGATTCAGGACGAATGACATAAGGCAGATTGGCTAAGATGAGGTCAAATTTATGTCCAGCGACAGGTTCAAAGTAGCTGCCTTCAAAGGTCTCCACATTCTTTATTCCATTTAATTCAGCATTTATTCGAGTGAGGGCTAATGCGCGAGGGTTGATATCTGTGGCAGTCACTTTTAAACTGTGCTGAGCAGCCAGCAGGCTTTGGATCCCGCAACCGCAACCCAGATCCAGGGTGTTCTCTACATTCCGCCTGATGGTCAGATCTGACAAATACCGCCCAGAAGGACCGATCGGCAGTACAAAATCCGGCTGGTTTTCCTGGTGGAAGAAATCTGTAAGGAAAAGAAGGCCGCGATAATACTGGATCTGCAGGGTGGCCTGGATTTTTGAATCCACCTCCTCCAGTAGCCCAGACCTGGTGAGGTCATTTAGTTGTATTGGGAATAGCGTTTCTTCTGCCTGGAAAATGGATAAACTGACCCCTTCCTCAAATAACTGCCTGAAGTATGCAAGCTTCGTGTTGGTCTTATCCTTACATTCAAAATAACTTAAGCAGACCTGACGCAGGATGAGCAAATCATCCTGTGTCAGGTCTGGCACCGTTCGCACCAGCTGATTAATCATATCAAAATTATACTTCACTCAATATTATTGTCGAGCGTTGACAATATCAATCAAACTTAATGAACTGATCACCGGCACCATCCAATTTGTGACTCTGGTTGATCGCACCATTCAGCTTGTGATCCTGGTTGATCGCACCATTCAGCTTGTGATCCTGGTTGATCGCGCTATTTAATTTATGATCCTGGTTGATCGCACCATCAAACTTGTGGTCCTGATTGATCGCACCATCAAACTTGTAAGCCTGGCGAATGGCATTACCTGTGTCAACCGCTGGCAGGAGTCCACCACGCATACTCCTGATAACGGCAGGCAGAAGCCCGCCTAGCAATAATCCGATCAATATTCCCACCAGCAATCCGATCAGTATTCCCAGTGGATTGCCAACTCCAAACAGTGACATGGAAAATGGTCCTGTGTTGGGTTGGGACCCTGGTAGTGGTGCCTGATTGGGGTCAGAATTACCAACAGAAGTGCTAATTCCCGTTAGCGGAATTACAGCAAGAATGGTGGCACTACTCGTTGGAGTATAGGTTTTGGTGGGGGGCAGTGCCGTGGAAGTTGGTTTTTCGGTCGCAGTTTTTGAAGGGGTTGCTGAAGGCAGGGATGTTTGGGTAGCCGTTGGTGTTTTTGTCCAGTAGGGCGTCTTTGTTCGTTTAGTTTTGGGGCAGGGAATCACTTTTTGATTTGCGTCATAACAGATCACCTGTGAATTGACAGCCTGGACCGGGTTGACGACCAGAATACTTACAAATAAAAGCACTATCACGAAAATAACGGAAAACAAGAAACGTGTTTTCATAATGACTCCTGTCCAAATAATGGATAAATTAGATAAAAAAAGTGTACAATTGGATTGGATAAAAGTATAGACCAATGTCTATACAAGCAAGGTGATTGTGATTTTTTCAGGCACTACTGCGGAACAATAAGTTCAATTTACATCAGCTTAGTTTCGTATAGACCTTTCGCGCTGGGGTGGACCGGTGTAGCCACCCCAAGTCTTGTCATATCGTACTCACGCCTGTCATTTCGAACGTAGAGAGAAATCTTTGACATGTGAAAAAGCCTAATACCAAAGAGCCTGAATCCCCTCTCCTGCAGAGGAGAGGGTTAGGGTGAGGTCAACCCCCGCGCGCGGTGGGGAGACCAGGCACACGGGAAAGATAGTGTTCCTAATGACCGCAGCTATAGGTGGATCAACTTTCCACATAAAATTGTCTGCTTTATAACACATAGTTTCGTATAATCGTAGGTATCATAATAAGGAATGAAGACAACAATGACAAACACATCATTAACCAATTTAATTGATCGATCTATCGATAAGCATGGATTTTCAGGGGTCATATCCATTCAACACCGGAATTCCATCTTGTACGAGCGGGCTGCCGGGTTTGCAGATAGAAGCAACAAAATTAAAAATAACATGAATACACGATTCGGGATTGCATCCGGCACAAAGTTCTTTACCGCCCTGGCCATCGGCAAACTCATCACTGCCAAAAAGCTGGATCTTTCGACCAGGCTGAAGGACTGCATTTCATACCCCTTTCCCCGCTATTCGCAGGAGATAACAATTCAGCATCTCCTTACCCACACGTCCGGAATTCCGGATTATTATGATGAAGAAAAGATAGAGGATTTCGACAACTTCTTCCTCAGTATTCCCTGGTACTCCTTGAAAGGTCCGAGAGATTACCTGCCTGTATTCCCGGACGAAGACATGAAGTTTTCACCGGGAGAGAGATTTTCATACAGCAATGGCGGTTACATACTGCTGGGTGTGGTGATCGAGGAACTTACCGGAATGAAGTATCAGGACTTTGTTGAACAGCAGATCTTCAAACCAACCGGTATGGAACGCTCCGGCTTCTTCTCCATGGACAGGCTGCCCGAGAACACTGCCCTCGGTTATGTGGAAGAGGAAGCTGGCTGGCGAACAAACATCTACAACCTCCCCATCATCGGGGCATCTGATGGCGGCGCGTACACAACTGCACAGGATGTTGCCAACTGCTGGAATTCCTTCTGGAAGCACGAAATTCTCCCCGCAGACCTGGTGGAACTCTTTACGAGGTCGTTCATAAAGGCTGGTGATGAGGATGAGCATACCTATTATGGCCACGGCATCTGGATATTTGATGACACCCGAAACCACAGGGAATACTATTCCGGCTGCGATGCGGGGGTATCTTTCAAATCGACCGTGGACCGCGCAAGAGGATTATTGGTCACCGTGCTCTCAAACACCACCAATGGAGCCTGGCCGGTATTGCGGGATATTAATTCCATTCTGGAAAAGCGAGAATCTTAGCTAATAACCTGAAAATACGTTGCAAGATATGTCTGTCCGTTAGCCTGTCATTCCGTTAGTACGTCTGTCATTCCGAACGCAGAGAGGAATCTCTGTCATAATGAAAAGTCTATTACCAAAAAACGGAGACCTCACTGGTCAACCCCTGCGTGCGGTGGGGGCGCCGGCGGCGCGAACAGAGGAGAAAAGAGATTTCATCCCTTCCGTTTCGCTACAGGAAACTTCGGGGAAACAGGCACGATTAAATGTCAACTAAATAATCTGGCACATATCCGATTAATAGTACTCTCGAACATCATCTAATGCCAATTCGGTATCATAATTTGGCATCTTATTCAGTTTTTCATACGGTAATGCCACAGCATATTCAACCGCTGCAACTTCGTAACATGTTTCCTTAATACTTATTATCAGAACTTCGCCCACCATCTTCATATATTGAATTTATTTGTGGATGATCAAGGTTTATATAAATCGCTTTATTATTTCCATCGTAACGCGAACGTGGATTATGAGATGTTGCATTTTCGAATTCTATAGAAAACCCTGAATTTCTCCTCTTTTGTTGCCCTTCTATTTGACTTTTCTTGGCACCAGGTTCATTTCCCTCTCGAATAGAAGGACCGGGTCGTGGGATATCTCCTTCCCCTGCTCTCTCTCCCCGTTTTCCTGAACCATGCTCTGTGCCTAATTGTTCCCAAGGTGTGACGTCTTGTCCATTTCCAGGCCAAAGATCCCCATGTTCATCTAAAATTTCTGATATGCTTTTCCCGCCGGATCGCATGGAAACTCTTTTTGATAACTCAAACTCCATTTCTTGTTGGGCAAAATCTTTATTAATGATCTCCGCGATTTTTTGAGCTTCTTTTGCAAGTTTTATTGCCTCTTCTGTTTGTCTTCTCTTCCGGTCTTTTTCTATTAATTCCAGTCTGACAATTTCTAACTCCTCAGCGATCCACCCCAGGAGGACAACAACCACCGGGTTCTGTGTATTTAAAGTATTGTTTCGTGTATTATCAAAAGCAGGAATTGGCCATTCACCTTCTTCCAATATTGGAACCTCAATCTGACCGAATAAATAATTGGCCTTCTCTTTTTTTTCTACACCAGCCAGAGTAGTACCATGCCACAATCCATTAGAAAATATATCTATACCCTTGTTGTCATCATCCAATGGGGTTGGAGAAACTTTGATTATTAAATTAACATTGCCAATATGTTTCGACACATCTCTAGGTGGATGTTTTTCATATGTATCAACTGACACTGGTTCTTCAAATTTACATTCATGTCCATTTATAGTAACGTGAGCTCGCAGATGATATCTACTTAGGTGCCGTTCGATATAAGCTATAACATTTTCAATATCAATCCGATTTACATTAAATTCACGAATTTCTATTGTTGTACCATCATCATCGTTTGTTTGTTGATTCACAATTATGTCATCGACTGGAAAAGGTTCTCCATTTTTTGCCTTATTTATCTTTTCCCGGCTTAATTCCACCACATTACGCAATTTACTTTGGGTTGTATCAATCATAAGGTAATTTGCCAGACCAAAGGCTGCACTCTTGCCAGTGCCAAATCTCCCCCGAACTTTTTTCCCCCGTTTTTTTTGAACATTTTCACCATGCATTTTAAAAGAAATTTCCTAATTCTACCCTGGACATACCTCGTCCGTTATCAGAGATTGTGGCTTTGCTATTGGTAATGTCTACTGCTACTACAGCAATGTCATCTTCAATAGCTGCATCCAAGGAGTTTGCAACGTATTCCCAGATGATCTTCGGCATGCTGTTAAAAGTAGGCTGTTCTGTAGGAAATCTCGAGCAATGTGGGTTGTTACGATAATTGGATCACGTGCTGACATTTATATACCCTCCTTAAAATTGTCTTTAATGATTTCCAGATGATTGATAAGTCATGATCATTTGAAACAGCGTTCTCCACAATCAGAAAT
Source organism: uncultured Chloroflexia bacterium (assembly GCA_963709535.1). GTDB lineage: Bacteria > Chloroflexota > Anaerolineae > Anaerolineales > Anaerolineaceae > PNON01. The sequence goes on from CAVPWY010000003.1 coordinate 207,160, forward strand.
CTTTTTTTTCGTGAATTCGCTTGATAATACTCATTTATTTAAGAAATTATAGGCATCCAATAGTGTTGCCTTTTCCAATTCCTTGTCAATGAATAATTTATAAGCTGTAGTTGACTTTAACATGTAATTTTCCCTCTTCCAAATTTGATAAAAGTTGAGTTTTTTGGATAATTGGCGTTAATTGAAAAATCCTCTAAAGTAATTCCAAGAATCTGATCCACATCAATCCATCGGGTGTCAACATCCAACCAATTTTGGTGTCACCCTCAACCAAACCACCTAACCTGGGTTTTCTTGAGATCAAATAGTGATACATTTACAAGTTTCAAGTCAATATTTTCTGGATATTTTTTCCAATTAAACCTCCCGGGAGCTAATTAATTCACCCTAACTGCAATATCCTCCGTATCAATGAAATTGGAATCCCCTCTCAATTTGACTGAGTGCAATTACGACTATTTGATGATTTACTAAGGTTTCAATTTTTACCATTGTCATAACCTCTTGAGATAGTGACTGTTCGTTTGAATGCGTTAAATTCGATCTTATACGAGAACCGGACTTTAATTTTTAGCATTTTTATAGGCAGATATAGATTTCTTATTTCATTTTCCGTAACAATAATATTATCCAAGCTCGTATTATGCAATTCTCAATTTCCATTCACCAGATAGATTTGGTAATTGTCCGGAATAGATAATCCCCAGAGCAACAGACAGCACACCAAGCGACCAATTAATCTCAATAATTCCAGCCTTATTGTAGGCAACTTCAATATCACTCATGACCCTTTTAGATAAATTGACTGCACGTTGGGTTTCGTTATAAGATACTTGCTTTCCTCGAATTTTATACAATCCACGATCCAATTTTTCGAAAACAGGAGAACGGGTCAATGCTGCATGTAATGAAGGAAATGATAAATCGCTGTCAATAAATGCCTGGGCTAATTCAGTATGATGAAGGACATTCCCAGTGCTATTAAAACATTCCAGGATGATTTGCTCGCTTTTTGATATATTTTCATTTAATTTTCTTCAGTATAAGGAGACCATTATTCCATTGATATCCCAAGTTGATAAGGACTATATTCATTACATCAGGATGTGGTGCAAAATATGAAGTGCGGTATAAAGAATGGTTTAAACCTTTGCAAATATCATCTGACGATAATGGCCCACAATATTCGAGCATTAACCCAATACTACGGTTAATTGACTTAAGGTCTTTAGCATCGTAATGCACTCGTAAATTGCTTTTCTTCCCTGTCGGGGGTAAGTACCACAAATGATTTCCTTGAGAAAACCCCATATTTTGTTAAGACCTCCCGTAAATTATCTACACTAATACTTGTTTCTGAAGAAAGTAATTCTACGTTTACAGCACCAGTAAAATTTATTTGCCTATTCATTTTTCTTCGGCTTGTCTTCGAGAAGTTGCACAAAGAGTTAAATAACCTTGCTGAAACACTAGACATTCCAATCTCCCTGGAAGAAAATACACTCAGCAAGTTTTCGGGTACCTTTTAATACCTTTGAAATTTCAGGGTGTGTCATGTTAATAATCATATATAAACAGTCGATTGGATCAACCTTACTGGTAAATTCCTGTCTCCAATTGCCTAATAAACCGGAGGTTACAATTGCTTCTACCCAATATTCATATGTAAGTTCATCACCCGTATCTTCGGCTATCAATAATGCTGTTTGAAGCCTGACAGGAGAAAAATCATCCTTAAGTAAAGCTGGTGGTTTATATAAGCACATTATCCGAACACGATTAGTCAGTGTTCTTAATACATCCTTAGAAATCTGACGAACCCGCTCACGCGTTATAGAATACTCGTGCCCTATAAAATCCAATGTGGACTTATTTAATACTAAACCTGCGAATACAAATTTGGAGCTTCCTAAGCGGGATATAGCTCAGCAAGTATTCCATTTCCTGGCAAATTGAGATAAGGAGAATTTACCAAGTATTCCAGAACCATATACCTAGTTTCTTTTGTTTCAAAATTATTAAAACCGATCCATTCCGAAATTGTCTTGCCTGATACGATTGCATTATTATGAATTCGGCCTTGTATTATTTGATTGTTAATAATATTTAATATTGTTAAGTCTTTCTTCGTCTAATTCCCTTTTCGATTTTGTGGCTGTCTTGTTCTTATATATATTTTAACTTGTAAACAATGTGTCTGATGCTTTTTTCCCCAAAACCATTTTTATAGCTAAGCATTTCCGTAGAAACCGCTATTTCGATATCATTTATACTCTTGATATTTAGTGACTTCAACTTATTTACTATTTGAGGAAAATCAAGGCCAGAAATTTCCACTAAATTTACAAAAAAAGTATTATTGTCGTTTTGGCTTTCCAACTCTAATTGTTCAGGTTGATGTAGGGAATATTTTAAGCGGGATAATTTCTCACGGATCTCTTGAAATGATTTATCTCCTAAACCATAGATTGAATATAGATTGTAATTATAAAGGTTCTACCAGATCCCTAATGGTATCTATTTTATTTCTCCGTAGATGATTGTACACACGTATATTAAATCCCAAGACATCAATTGCTTCATTATCAAAAATCATTAAATCATGACCGCCCATACATAACGACTTTCTTGAATGATGCTAAGAGAATTGTTAAATCTTAATATACCCTACTAAATATGGCAAGGCGTCATAGGCTTCGTGATATTTGTGTTTCATCAAGTACTCCGTACTCACCAGCGTTACATCCCCGCTTCGCCAGGGACAGTTGCCTCGTTCACCCTGGTATCCTCCCCGAGCACTAGTTTCCACAGCATGTCTCCTAAGCACGACTATCGGTTACGATCAACCTTTAATTTCTGCATCGAGCAGTTCTAATGTTCTCTTTAAATATCCTGAACTAATTCGCATGATTTAATGGTGTACTCGGGAAGATTATTTCCTTTCCTTAATAATTTTTAGTAAAAGATACTAATTCTTGCACCTCATGCAAAAGATGGTTTGTCTCATTTATTTGTTCTTCAAGCTGAAAGATATTATGGACCACGTTTACATTCATTATTTTTGGTAATAGACCAGTTACCTTTAATGATTCCCATGCATTTTGTGCAAGCATGAACTGTGAATTTTCAATCACGCCTTCGGGGAGTTTTTTCAAATCTTCTATTAATCTAGGAATTCTTTTTTCTTGATTAACGATTATTTCTTCGCGAAAATTTGCTAACCCTTAATCAAGATCTCCTTTCCCTTTCTTTTCTCAGGGAGATTGGTGAGTATGAAGTAAAGAATAATACCGATTATGAAATCAGCAGTAAGATTTGCTAAAAAACTTACCCAGAAATCGTGCCAGATAAAGGTCATAGTCATTCCTTTCTGTTTGATCGACCATCAGCTTTGTGAACGGACTATCTATGAATACCAGAGTCTACTTGCAGATAAATAATCCGTGATATTCCCACCATTAAAGCAACCGGGTGCGTCAGACGCACCCGGTATCTCCTAGCACTCGCTATATCCGCAGGCGTAGCACTTGCGGCAGCCTTCTTCGTTGATCACGGCCGCCTGGCCGCACTCCGGGCAGAGATCGCCGATTTGCAGCAGGGGCTGCTCCACCGGTACCAGCACCTGGGCAGGTTCCGGGTGGTTGCCGTTATCGCCGTTCGGGAAATCCTCGCGGAATTGCAGCTCATTGACCACCGTTCCTGGTGATGCTGTAAATATTCCATCCAGACCTGGGCCAGACCATCCGGCAGAGAGCGCACCCGGTTGGGGCCGAAACCCAGCGAGCGTCCGCCACCGATGCCGGCCAATTGGCGGAAGACTTCCTCCAGCCGTTGGATGGCTCCATGGGGGAAGCCAGGCGCAGGACGTAGGAGATCAAACGGCCAATGGCTTCCGAAACGGCCGCGGTATCCGAGCCGGCTTTGGCCGTGTTGACGAACATCTCAAAGGGTTGGTTGCCGCCATTTTCGTTGATGGTGATGAAGGCCTTGCCGAGCGGGTGTTTCAATGGTGTAGGTGAAGCCCGGCAGGTAGCGGGGGCGGGGTTTCTTCACTTCATGCCAGAGCGTTTGCTGGGTGGAGCGTTGCCAGGGCGGAGCTGGTTCTTCGATTTCTACGGCTTTCTTCTGGCCGGCGGTGGCGTGGGTTTCCAGCACCACTTTATCGCGGGAGCCGGTGACATAGACCGTGATGCCCTTGCAGCCCAGTTTCCAGGCCAGCAGGTAGGCGGTGGCAACATCTTCCTCGGTGGCGCTGGGCGGGAAGTTGATGGTCTTGGAGAGGCTGTTATCCACAAAGGCCTGCATGGCTGCCTGCATGCGGACGTGCTCTTCCGCGGTGATATCTGCCGAGACAACAAATACCCGGCGAACTTCTTCGGGCAGGCTTCGGCGATGACTGGCAGGAGCCGTGCTTGCATCACCTGCTCAATGATCGGCTTCTTTTTCTTCCAATTCCAGGCCGAGCTTATCCAGAGCCTGTTCGAACAGCGGGCTGGCATAGGTTAGCTGCAGGTCCTGGCCGTTGTCATTGACATGGCGGATATAGGCCAGGGCAAATACCGGCTCGCAGCCGTAACCTTCACAGCCAGCGACGGTGGCAATGGTTCCGGTGGGGGCGATGGTGGTCTGGGCGGCGTTGCGGATGCCGTAGTTCAAAATACCGTCTGACAACCAATCCCCAATCCACCTCGGGCGAAAATATTCATGGACGATGGGGACGATGGAGGTGGGCGGCTGCCAGGTAAGGTCTGCAGGGTCGTAAATGCTGCCCTGGATGGCCGGGAAAGCGCCACGTTCGCGGGCCAGATCGATGCTGGTGAGCATGGAATGGTAGCGGACAAATTCCATCACCTGACGGCCGCAAATTCCTGCCCTTCTGGTGAACCATAGCGGATGCCGGCGTGATACATCAGATCGGCCAGACCCATGATGCCCAAGCCAATGCGGCGGGCGCGCAGGGCAGCTTCTTTGAGGGCGGGAACTGCCGGGACATACGGTTGGCATCCACCACATCATCCAGGAAGCGGGTGGACAGTCTCGACACTGTGGCGGATATCTTCCCAATCCACCGTGCCATCTGGTACCGAGATGTTCAGCCAGGTTGACGGAACCCAGGCAGCAATTTTCATACGGTCCCAGCCATTGCTCACCGCAGGGATTGGTGGCTTCCAGCGGGTAGAGATGGGGCACGGGATTGTAGCGGTTGGCAGCATCCAGGAAGAGCATGCCCGGTTCACCGTTGTGGTGAGCCTGATGCACGATTTTTTCGAATAGATCGCGGGCGCGAACGGTTTTCGTCAGACTTTGACGGGAATGCCGGCCTTTTCGGCTTGTTCGATCGTGCCATTAAAGTCGCGATATCGGGTGAATGCGACATCCGGGAAAACCAGATCCCACATCTTCGTCGTTCTTCAACAGCCTGCATGAAAGCATCGGTGATCCCGACAGAAATATTGAAATTGGTGATCTGGTTCTCATTGGTCTTGCAGGTGATGAAATCCTCCACATCCGGGTGGTCCACGCGCAAGACGGCCATATTGGCGCCGCGGCGGGTGCCGCCCTGGGCAATTTCGCCGAAGGCGTGGTCATACACGCGCAGGAAGCCCACAGGACCGGTAGCCTGGCCGGCCGAGCATTTCACCAGTGAGCCTTTCGGGCGCAGCCGGGAGAAGGAGAAGCCGTTCCCGCCGCCGGTCTGCTGGATGAGCGCAGCATCCCGCAGGGTTTGGAAGATCCCGGCTGGATCTTTCCCCATGTCATCGAGATGGGAAGAACAAAACAGGCAGCCAATTGCCCCAGAGGTGTTCCGGCACCGGTAAAGGTTGGGGAGTTGGGAAAGAACTTCTTGCTGGTCAGCAGTTCAAAATATTCGATGGCGCGGGCTTCAATATCCCCGTTCCATTCCGTTTCAACTTTGGCTACATGGTAGGCAATCCGCCAGAACATTTCCTCCACGGTTTCTGCAGGCTCGCCATCCGGTCCGCGGCGGACGTAACGGCGGATGAGCACCTGCCGGGCATTATCTGATAACTTGACCGGAGGAATGCGGTCTGGTAATGGTGGTGTGGGTAGTAATCCAGTTTGTTTATTCACAGTAATGTTTTCATTTGTCATCTTATCTCACCTTCTAATAATTGGTCGATCTCATCGCGAATCGCCCGCAAATCTCTGAGCTTCAGGTACACCGACGCATAGCGAATGTATGCGATCAGATCGAGCTGTTTCAACCGATAAATCACTTGATCACCGATGACCCGGGAGGGGACTTCGGATTTACCCATGTTTTCGAGGTCAGATTCAACTTCACCGACCAGGCGTTCGATATCTTCTGCAGAGACCGGCCTTTTCGTACAGGCAATGCGGATACCGCGCTTTAACTTCTCACGGTCAAATTCCTCACGGCTGCCGTCCTGTTTTACGATGAGGGGCGTGGAAAGGATCGCCCTTTCAGTTGTGCTGAATCTCTGGTGACAACTCTCACATTCCCGTCTTCGCCTGACGCCACCGCTGTGTATCATGTGCGGTATCGATCACTTTCGAAGTCATCAAAATTACAATAAGGACAACGCATCAACTCTCCGTATCAATATAGTAATTTTACCCCCATATATGGGGGTCGATGAGTAACTCCCCCCTTTATTTGGCAATGTAAAAAAATTTTAGCATATCAAAAATAGGAATGCAAGTTAACTGAGCAACGATTGCCTTAAATTAACCCATCCAAATTTAATTCTTTAAAGGTAAGCGGATGGAAAGAATGGGGATAGTCTTTCATAAAAAAACAGCCTTATTTAGCAGGCTGTTTGCAGGAACGAACAAGTATAGGGTAATGATCAATTACCCTATACCTTGGGAAGCCCGGGTGCAGGACACCGGACTACTTGATGATTTAATAATACTTATTTGCGCTGCAGGCGGTTGCGAATGAAAGTCGGAACTTCCAATTCATCGGTATTGATCACCCGGCTGGCATACTCCATTGCTGGTTGAAGTTGGCGTTCAACTTCGGCCTTTTCTGCAGTTCTGGCTGGCTGGTTAAAAACGATGGTTGGTTTTTCTTCAACCTTCTGTTTTTCAATCTGGCGCAGGCCGGAACGCTCAAAACCGGTGGCGATCACGGTGATGCGAAGATCATCCTTCATATCCGGATCAACCACAGCACCAAAGATCAGGTTAACATCCGGGTGGGCTGTTTCGCGGATGATGGCTGCCGCCTGGTTGACTTCATACAGGGTCAGGTTTGTTCCACCGGTGACATTAAAGAGGATACCGCGTGCGCCGTTGATGGTTATATCCAACAGTTCGCTGGCAATGGCCTGTTCAGCAGCCAGGCGGGCTCGGTCTTCACCGGAAGCGATACCAACTGCCATGAGTGCCGCACCGCCTTCAGACATGATCGTGCGAACATCTGCAAAGTCGAGGTTGATCAGGCCGGGAACAGTGATAAGCTCGGAAATACCCTGTATACCCTGGCGCAGAACATCATCTGCTTTGCGGAAAGCGTCATTCAGGCTGGCGCGTTTATCCACGATGGAGAGCAGGCGGTCGTTAGGGATAACGATAAGTGTATCTACGTGGTCTTTCAGTTTATTTGCGCCGGCTTCAGCATTCTGATTGCGGCGGCTGCCTTCAAAGGTGAATGGTCGGGTAACCACACCGATTGTGAGAGCGCCAACTTCCTGGGCGATCTGGGCAATAATGGGTGCAGCACCTGTTCCGGATCCGCCGCCGAGACCAGCAGTGATGAATACCATATCGCTGCCTTTGAGGACTTCATATAATTCTTCAGCGGATTCTTCTGCTGCTTTCTGTCCAGTCTCCGGATTGCCGCCGGATCCTAATCCGCGGGTGGTCTTATCGCCGATCCGCACCCGGGTGGGGGCTTTGGAAAGCTGGAGAGCCTGAGCATCAGTGTTGATACAGATGAATTCGATACCTTGCAGACCTTCATCGATCATGCGGTTGACTGCATTACAACCACCGCCACCGACACCTACTACCTTTATTCTTGCAAACGATTCTTGTGATGATTGAGCTGATGTATCCATTTTATTCTCCTCTTTTACAGACTTTATAATGTTCCATTAGGCAGAATTTGATGAGCCTCGATTATGGGATTAACCTTTAATCCAATCGAGCAGTCTATCCCAGGAAAACCATCCACTGCTTCCGAGCGAGTTGCGGTGTTTGGCTGGGAGAGTTGATTCACTCATGAGTAGTGCCCAATAGAGTAAACCTACACTGGTTGAATATGCGGGAGTCAGGAGTTGATCGGTCAACCCCAATAGATTTTCGGGGTGGGCTACTCGCACGGGGACTCCCATAACCTGGCTTGCGAGTGAGCGAATACCTGGCAGATTACTGGTTCCACCGGTAAGGACCATACCGGCGGGCAATAAGCCATCGTATCCCGAACGTTTAATTTCCTGAAGGAGGAGTGAAAAGAGTTCTTCCACCCTGGCTTCAATGATCTCTGCCAAATCTCTGCGTGTAACTGAAACTGGCTGGTCCTCGCCAAAAGCGCGGATGGTAAAATGTTCATCCTCGCTAATTTCCGACATGACTGCATAACCGTGTTCCAATTTGATCTCTTCGGCCTGCGAAATAGGTACCCGCAGCCCATGGGCGATATCTGTGGTGACGTTGTTGCCGCCCAGTGGGAGCACCATGGTGTGCCAGACATCGCCATCGATATAGACGGCAATGCTGGTTGTTCCTGCGCCGATATCACAGACCACTGCACCCATCTGGCGCTCGGTCTCAGAAAGTACCACTTCGCCTGAGGCGAGCGGGTTAAGTACGAACTGTGCGGTTTGTACACCGGCTGAATTGACTGCCTGGCGAATATTTTCAACAGTTGCGGCAGCTGCTGTGATGATGTGGGCTTCCACTTCCAGACGGAAACCGTGCATCCCGATCGGCATGTGGATCCCATCCTGCCCGTCCACAGTAAAACTGCGCTGTATGACATGGATGATCTCGCGGTTATGCGGGATGGCAACTGCCTGCGCTGCTTCGAGAGCCCTGGCGACATCTGCATGGTCGATCACTCTGCCGGCGATACCAACAACCCGCGGCTGTTTACAGATGAGACGTGAGATCCGGCCAGGCTGACGATGGCGGATGTAATCTCCAAACCGGAGGAGCGTTCCGCTTTTTCGATGGAGCGTGCAATCGATTGGGTGGCTGCGGCAATATCGATCACTGTTCCGCGTTTGATGCCCTGGGCAGGTTCGATACCCACACCCAGAATTCGGAGTGTTTTTTCTCCTTCCACCCTGGCAACAAGAGTGCATATTTTTGAAGTGCCTACATCAATTCCAACAACAATCGGTTCATCCATGGCTATTGCTCCGTCCGATAATATGGCGCATATAAATTCTCCATCGAGATCAACTTCGGATGGATATCCTTACTCAATAAATTTTGAACAACAACCTGGTATGAGGCTAATTTTTGTGACATTTCATCTGGCTGCATACCGAAGAATACTTTCCACCCCTGGGTATCAAACCATCCGATACCATACATGGGGCTATAAACAAGTGAAACACCCGGGGGAGCCTGTTTAGCCATTGACTGGATCGCCGGGATCAATTCGGGTTCGATAAATATCTGTGCTGGAATTTCTGCTGGTTCCAGTACTTCTGTTGTTTTCTGGGTCGGCAAAACCATACTTGCGAGCGATTTTTTACCTTCCTGTTGGAGCACATTCAGGTTATATCCGCCGGAAGGTGGGTTCCCGGCAGCGGTGATGGAGATCAATCCTTCAGCTTCACCTTTGGGGTTAAAAGCTACACCATCGGCAGAGATCCAGCGAGTGACATCATCTTGACTCCAGACCAAAACCGGCACCCGTTCTTTCACATGGATGGAAATGGATGAAGGCCATCCGATTACCACATTGACATCTGAGACGACGGGGTAAGTATTCTTAATAACCTTTTCGATCGGTCCGGGAACAACTCCCAATATCTTCTGTCCTTTGATCGGAATAATGCTTTCAATCTCTTCCTGTGTCACCCGTTCAGCACCGGATAAATGAATCTGGTTCACCTGGAAGAAAGGTGAGGTCCAGAAGAAATAGATGCAAAATGCTGAAAGGCCAAATAAAGCAGCAGAAACCAATCGCCATCCTGGGTTAAAGACCGGGAATGCAGGTAATTTGATCTCAACCCCGTTCTTGAAGGCATAAAAGAATTTCCTTCTCGTTCGTTTTTGTGCCTTTTGCCTGATCGGAACTGTATCGTCTCCATTGCGGGAATAGATAGGTGCATATTGCGAGGGTTTCTTCGCAGCACCAGTAGCGATGATGACCCGCTGTTTCATTTCTTTAACGCGGCGGGTCCGAACATGGTCGGCGCGGGTATTGGGTTTTCGGCTCCCGATCATGATCCTTTGCTCCTGAATTGATGGACGGTGTGCTCACGATCCGATTTTCGTTCCAAAGCCAACTCAATTAGTCGGTCGATCAATTGTGGATATGGCAGACCGGATGCTTCCCATAATTTGGGATACATCGAGATTTTCGTGAATCCGGGAATGGTATTGATCTCATTTAAGTAGATATCGCCTGAATTCTTATCCAAAAGGAAATCAGCCCTGGCCATACCTGCACAGTCTGCAGCAATGTATGCATGTTTGGCGAATCCCTGAAATCCGGGTGATCTGATCTTGAGAAAGCACAGCAGGAATGATCAATTCTGAATTCGGCAGGATATACTTCGCTTCGTATGAGTAGAAATCCGCATTTGGTCGGATCTCGCCAGGAATGGATACCTGGGGATTATCATTGCCTAAGACGCTGACTTCAATCTCCCTGGCATCAACACCTTTTTCAATCAAGATGCGGCGGTCGTATTGAGCTGCATCGATCAAACCTTCCATCAGGTCTGAACGGTTTACGCATTTGCTGACCCCAACAGAAGAACCCATGTTGGATGGTTTCACAAATAGCGGGTAGCCCGCAACTTTTTCGGCCTGGTTGACCACAGCAGGCAAGTCATTTTCGATCTGAGAACGCAATACCAAAATGGAAGGCACAACTGGAATGTTGTTGGCGCGCATCAGATCTTTAAAGAGCGCTTTATCCATGGCCACAGAGGATCCAAGAACACCAGCACCAACGTAAGCTACGTCAGCCATTTCCAACATACCCTGCAATGTTCCATCCTCGCCGTATGTACCATGCAATACGGGGAAGATGACATCCAAATCGGCTAATTTGAATACAATTTCATCCCCTGAAACAGAATGGAGTTGATACAAACCCGGGCGGGTTGGATCACCAAAAAGAGCAGCACCCGGGAGTTTGGAAGTCTTCTTCTCAGACAGTAGATCCAGCAGGGATTCTCCAACAACCCAGCGTCCTTCCTGAGTGATCCCGATCGGGAATACTTCATATTTCTCCCTGTCGATCACACTAAGAACCGAACGGGCAGACATAAGAGATACTTCATGCTCTCCTGATCTACCGCCAAAAATTACGCCGAGTTTTAATTTCTTACCCATTAATTCACTCCGAATCAAAATTGCCTAAGAATTCAATTTCTGTTTCTAGTAAAATGCCGAATTTCTTCTTAACTTCACCCTGAACATGCTTTATCAGGTGGAATATATCCATCGCAGAGGCTTTGCTGCCGTTGAGGATGAAATTGGCATGTTTGGCACTGATCTCTGCACCACCGATACGTTTTCCTTTAATCCTGCTTCTTCGATCAGTCTTCCAGCAAAATCACCGGTTGGATTCTTGAAGATGGATCCCAGACTTGCACCGGCAGGCTGCGATTCTTTTCGTTTGGCAGTAAATTCTGCCATTTTGTTTTTTATGACTGCCGGATCTTGTTTCTCCATCCGGAAAGTTGCATTCAGGACGATGGCAGCTTTCTTATTCCGTTTTAAGGCACTCGTGCGGTAGGCATATTGAAATTGTTCACAAGGCCAGGTTTCTTTTAACTCCACCCGGGAGCAGAATGTCAGCCGATACCAGGTTTGATTGGATATCAGCTCCATTTGCTCCGGCATTTCCATAGACAGCGCCACCCACAGTACCCGGAATTCCACAGGCCCACTCAAACCCGCTCAAGCTGTGTTCGGCAATCTTGCGGGAAAGGGTAACCATATTCACACCGGAATCTGCCCTAACAAGGGAAGAGGCTAGGGTGAGATCAAAGTCAATTTCGTGTGTATGATTCACAATGATCAAGCCATCGAAACCTGAAGTCACTGACCAGGATATTTGAACCCTCACCCAACAACTTGTACGGAATACCGATTTTTTGTGCGAGTTCCACAAGTTGAACAAGATCCGAAATCGAATCTATGGCAACCAAACAGGAAGCAGACCCACCAACGCGAGCGGTAGTGTACCGGGCTAGTGGAATATTTTCCATTAGCCGGTCACCAAGTGTTTCGCGTAGGATTTTAATCTGCTCTATCATTCAGAATTCCTTGAACTATGATGCCTTTAGGAAACGGATCAACTTCATTACGACCTGTTTTTTTTCTTTATCGTTCAGGTCACCTTCAAAGTACTTCACCTGCGGTTTTGGAGAGGTGAGTTTGACCTCAGTGTTCATTGTGGTTAATGGGTTATTTGAAACTTGATACCGCTGTGTATTGGTTTGGATATCTTTTGAAGCCATTTAATTCTTCCTTTCAGGCAGCGATTCTGCCAACACTTTAGTTACCAGATTTGCGTCTCCGGCTGAAAGAACGATCACCACATCACCCGGGCGAAGTTCCTTCTGGAGAGTATTTATTACAGTTGCAAGTTCTGGGATAAAGTGGGTATTTTCCTAATTCATTTGCCTGACGAGTTGATTTGATGAATACTCCTCTTTTTTTTCACGGGATGCATAGATCTCTGTAACAATGACTTCATCTGCATCAGAAAAGGCATTGATGAAGTCTTTTTCAAGCAGGCGGGTACGAGAATAGGTATGCGGCTGCCAGATCGCCCATATTCGTTTATGTTGAAAGCGGGAACGGGCAGCTGCGAGGGTGGTTTTTATCTCGGTTGGATGATGCGCGTAGTCATCGATTAGTGTAATTCCATTTACTTCGGCAACAATTTCAAATCGACGGCCGGTTCCGGTGAATTTTCCAACAACGGCGGCAGCTTGTACAATATTTAAGTGCAACAAGCTTGCAACGCTCAACGCGGCAAGCGTATTGATTACATTATGTTTACCTGGAAGCGAAATGGAGACTTTATTTACTAAAACCTGAACTCCGTGAGGAGATATCTGGATAAAATCAAAAGAATAATACCCATTTGCTGAAAGTACCAGGTTTACAGCCTGATAATCGCAATTTTCACAAAAACCGTAGCTAACCGAATTTAATCCGTGGCTGATAACTTTATTTTGCAGGTTTATTAGGTTTGCATGATCACCGCAGATGAGGATCTTCCCGCCTGGTTTTGTTGAAGCAGCAAACTCATCAAATGCCTGATAATAATCAGCAAGGGTTGGGAAACAATCGGGGTGATCATGTTCCATAAATGTGATCACACTGATGTCTGGCTTCAACCCCAGGAACATCCGGTCATATTCATCGGCTTCCATGACGAAATATTGACCATCTCCAGCTTGAGCATTTGTATTGAGCTGGTTAATGGTGCCACCTACAATAAATGAAGGATCCAATCCCAACTCAGACAACATCCAGGCAATCATTCCAGTTGTCGTTGTTTTCCCATGCGTCCCGGCCACAGCAATTCCGATCTTGGATTCCATAAATTGACCGAGAAATTGAGATCGTTTTAGGACTGGAATATTCTGCTCATGTCCGGCAAGTACTTCAGGATTATTATCGGATATGGCTGATGAGCGGACGATGACATCAGCGCCGGTAACATTTTCAGCTTTATGTCCGATTGTGACTTTTATTCCCTCTTGAATCAGAGCTTCCGCAATCGGACTCATCATCTGGTCAGATCCGCTGACAGAATAACCGCTCTGCTGCAACAGTCGTGCAATCGCAGAGAGTCCGGTGCCGCCAATTCCAATAAGGTGAATGTGATTTTTCATAAGAATATAATGATGACAAAACCAAATGCCAATGCAGTGACAAAATAAACCAAAGGAGTTCCCAGCCAGGCTGGTGCAAGGAAGGGGATCATCTTTAGGGCTGCATCTCCCATGTCTGTCCCTTTTACCGGTGCTGCAATGTAACTGATCGGATAATCGGCCTGGTGTAAAAAGTACCAGATGGAACCAAAGATCAAGAAACCGTTGACCACTCCTAAAAACAATCCTAATAATGTATCCTGCAGGTGCTCTCGAACAAACTTAGGTGATTGAGAGAGCCGGGGCAGGTTGGGGGACTGGTATCCAAAAAAGACCAAACCAACAATAATTATGAACCGCAGCCAAAATGCAGATGAGTTCCCGCTATGAGCTACTGTTTCAGTGATGATCGGGGCAAATTTTTCGATGATCGTGATCAAGAAGAGGCTGAGGATCACTGCAAAGGTGACCAGGATCTCTTTTGCCCAACCACGAGTTGCACCGATAATGGCAAATAGAAGAACAAATAACCAGAACATGAAGGTCAGGCTGATCATGACTGTATCCTTCCGGTCTTCTGTGTTGAAAGACCCACAAGCATTTCAGCAATTCGGTCAGCTGCACCTGGAACGGCAAGGGACTTCATAGAATCCCCCATCTGCGCTAATTTTTGCGGATCTGCCAGCATTGATTTGACCAAAGTTACAAGATCATCCCCTAAACGGCTATCTTCCAGGATTACGGCAGCACCATGGTTTGAAAGATAGTCTGCATTCCCTTTCTGATATCGCCATGCATATGGATACGGAACCAGGATGGCAGGCAACCCAAAGAGTGGATATTCTCCCAGGGTGGAGGCACCAGCCCGGGAAATTGCAAGATCTGCGGCTGCCAAGGCAGCGCCTATATCATGCAAATAGGAATAAAGATGGTAATTTGCTTTCAGGTCAGCAGGAAGCTGCTCGCGACTTTTCTCCAACACCTCAAAATCCAACTGACCGGATATGTGGATGATCTGAGCAATGCTGAGTAATTCACTCAGGTGTTTTTCTAACGCCTGGTTTATCGATCGTGCGCCTTTGCTTCCGCCTAAGACCAGAACAACCGGTTTTTCCTTTGATAGGTTGAAAAGTTGTTCTGCTTTTTCTTTTGTCCAATCCGAAATGCTAGCCCTGGTGGGGTAACCGGTAACGCTGGTATTTTGATGCCCCTTAAAAAAGGTTCCTGATTCAGGGGTAGTCAATGCGATCTGGTCAGAGAATCTGGCGATAGTCTTTAGTGCCAACCCTGGCTCAATATCCGGGACATAAAGCAAAGATTGGAAAGGAATACCTGCCAGCGCCATTGGGACAGCAACATATCCGCCGGTAAACAGCAGCACATCCGGTTTGAAGGATTTAAGGATTCTGCGTGAAGCGAAATACCCTCTGGTTAATCGCAAAATATTCCCGGGCAGGGACTTTAATCCGATTCCATGGATACCGGCAGCAGGAATTGCTTCAAACGCGATATTTTCCCGTTTGACCATATCCGCCTCTATTCCGCCTTCTGCTCCAACCCAGAGCACCTGATCAACCCTGTCGTTCAGAGCCTGAAGAACGGCTAGTGCGGGATACACGCCGCCGCCCGTTCCACCTGCGCAAATCAACAACCGCACTGAAAACACTCCCATCCTTGGCTTCATTCGCCAAATTTGTGCGGGAGATATTCATCAGAATACCTACCGCCATTAAAGTTGTTACAAGGTTCGAGCCACCAGCACTAAAAAATGGCAGCGCGTTACCTGCAAATGGAAACAACCCGATAATGACTGCCATGTTCAACATCGCTTCCAATACGATCCAAAATGTAATTCCTGATGCCAATAGTGATCCTAATTGGTCGGATGCGTTTCTGGCGATACTTAATCCTCTCCAGAGGAGTAGCCCGAAGAGAAGAACCACTCCTGCAGCTCCCAGTAATCCCATTTCTTCAACGATGACTGCAAAAATACTGTCAGTATATGGGAATGGAAGACCAGTAAATTTGACATTGGATTGACCAATCCCTACGCCAAACCAGCCGCCATTGATGACGGCTTCCATTGCGCGCATCACATGGTAGGACGATTTAGTCATATCCTGTAAACCGGTCAGGTAGTCCTGTAAACGAGATGCACCTGTTTCGTAGACTTTCAACCCCAGCCAACCGATGAGGGCAACTGACGCGAGGGCAAGAATGATCTGACGCCATTCTGCACCTGCCAGGAAGAACAGCAATCCGCCGATTAAAATTACAGTCGCGGCAGCACTTAGGTCAGGTTGTAACAGGATGAGTCCACCTACAATTCCAAGAATGGCAATCACCGGAAAGAACCCGAAACCAAATGTCTTGATCTTTGCCCGTTTTGAATACAGCCAGAAGGAGAGGTAGATCACCATGACCAGCTTTGCCAACTCAGAAGGCTGTATCGAACCATTAAATAAACCTCGGGCAGGTCCTGAATCTCCACGGCCGAATACCAGTACCAATAACAGCATACCGATGGTTCCAGCCATGACCAAAACGATAAATTTCTGGTACTTGTGGTAATCGATCATTGAAATTCCAGTAGCCAGAGCCAGTCCTAAAACTACCCAGCGAACCTGTTTAATAAAGATTGCGGTAGCAGGCATATCATGGACAACTGCAAAATCCCAACTGGCGGAGTACAACATCACCAACCCGTAGGCTAATAACGCCAGGACAATTAGCAATAGTGGTACATCCACATGCAACTTAATATTGGATGTTCCAGTAACGGCACCTTTAGGTGTGGTTGATTTTACGAAAGCAGCTGTACCCATTGAATGAAAGCCTCTCCACGTTGTTCAAAATCGATAAATTCATCAAAACTGGTTCCACCAGGTGATAACAGGACCACAAATCCCGGTTTGGCATAACTATTTGCCTTGATTAATGCATCCTGCATGGTTGAGCACTTGTCGATCGTACTGATGGAAGATTGATTGTGAGCTGCCGTGACAGCATCATAAATCTTGTTGGCAGCTTCACCGAAGAGTATTAGGTGAGTTACACGCTTATGAGCAAGTTCTGCGAAATTTTCCCAGGGCAGATCTTTATCGCGTCCACCGGCTAATAAAATAATTGGCTCGGAGAACGACCGTAAAGCTGCCATTGTCCGTTCAGGGGCTGTTGCGATTGAGTCGTTGTACCATCTTGCCCCGTTGTGTTCTCGAACAAACTGCAGCCGATGTGGAACGCCACTAAAATCTGCCAATCCTTTTTGAATTGCTTCTGCACTGAACCCTGCTGCACAGGAAATGGCGCAAGCTGCCAGGACATTCAACAGGTTGTGCTGGCCACGAAGTTGAATATCAGCTACATCAAGCAGGGGGGTTATTAATCCTGCAGCAGAATAGCATACCTGGTGGGCTTGAACGAAGGTTGATGGTGCCATTACATCGCCTTGTTGTATGCCGAATGTGATGACATTCCCTTTGCAGAGACCTGCCAGATTTCTTGACCCCTCATCATCTCTGCTTAAGATGGCATAGTCACCCTGCTTCTGGAAAGTCAAGATCCGTGATTTTGCCTCTGTGTATGCTTGCATCGAGCCATGCCGGTCCAGATGATTGGGCGTGATATTCAAAACAACTGCAATATCAGGAGAAATGGTCATTTGTTCCAGTTGAAAACTGGAAATTTCCATGACCACGATGTCATCTTTTGTCATTTGATCCACATTTGAGATCAATGGGTTCCCGATATTTCCACCAATCCACACTTTGTTCAGGCGCGTTAATTCCTTCTTTTGCGATCCTGCCTACCAGAGTAGTGGTGGTTGTTTTCCCCGCAGAGCCGGTGATACCGATCACCTTGCAGGGAACTTCTTCCATGAATATTTGGGTATCATTCGAGATACCGATACCACGCAAGTTGGCTTCAACAGCAATCGGATTTGTAAGTGGAACTCCGCCTGAAAGACAAACAAGATCGATCCCATCCAATAGGCTCACAGGATGGCCTCCGGTAACCCATTGAATATCCAGGTCTTGTAAAGCTGCTTTTGCACTGCTCAGTTTTTCTTCAATCTGGTAATCATTAAGGATAACGAATGCACCTCTGGAACATAGAAAACGTGTAAGAGCCTGACCCTGACGGGCAGCTCCCATGATCAATACTCGTTTTCCATTCCAATCACTCATATTTACACCAAAGTAACTGCAATACCGATCATTGCCGACATTAATGCAACCAGCCAAAATCTTTGAACCACCTGGGTCTCGCTCCAACCCAGTAACTCAAAATGAAGATGCAAAGGTGCCATCTTGAATAACCTTTTCCCATGTGTGATTTTAAAATAAGCTATTTGTAATACATCACTTACTGCTTCACTAACTGGAATGATGGCTATTAATGGAAGTGCCAGCCATTGGCCGGTCATTAATGCAATATATGCGAGGGTAGCCCCGATTGCCAGTGATCCTGTATCGCCCATGAATAACTGAGCGGGGTGAACGTTAAACCAGAGAAATCCAAAGATTGCCCCAACCAGGGTGAAACAGAAACGAGCCAGGAACACTTGCCCTGCCATGAGGGCTATAACTCCATAAGCAGCAAAACAGGTTGCTGAGATCAACCCGGCCAAGCCATCCATCCCATCTGTAAAATTAACTGCATTTGCCATGGCAACGATGATGAACATGGCAATGGGTACATACCAGATTCCCAGGTCTAGCGGGTGTTTGGCTCCCGGCCAATGTAAATGAGGTACATTTAATAAATATTGAAGAGAAAGGGCAGCCCCGAGAGCCAGTATGGTTTGGAGAAGGAATTTTGTTCTGATACGCATCCCTGATCCGCGCCTAGGTCCACGAATTCCTTCCCAATCATCGATTGCGCCAAGAACGCCAAATGCAATCATAACCACTGAAGGGAGGATGATCGATTGCCCATAAACATTCAAGCCGATCAATGAAGCAGCATTCAACAGGAAAGTAACAAAAATGACCGGGAGGATGATCATGACACCACCCATTGTGGGAGTGCCCATCTTTGTGATGTGTGCATCTGGCTCTTCGACTCTGATCAATTTACCGATCTTCAATTGACGGAGCAGCCTCAGCAATGGACCGCCCCAGATGACTGCCAGGATAAATGTGAATGCACTGAGAGTGAGAGCAAGGGAAGTTTCTTTCATCTTTCCTTCTCCAGTGCAAAAACTATCTGATCCATATGCATACTATGGGATCCTTTTATCAGAACTACATCACCTGTCGTCAGGGTGGACTTTAAATATCCAATCGAGTCCATGGCTGTATCGAAGGAATGAACACAACACGACCCCAAATTTGATTTCAATGCTGAGTTGGCAATAATTTTTCCGCGGTTACCGATGGTGATCAAATCGGAGACGACTTCAGCTGCCCGGGCTCCGACGAGATAATGGCCTTCTTCTTCATATTGTCCTAACTCGAGCATGTCACCCAGAACGGCAATTTTTCGTCCATCCAATTCTTCAAGCAGATTTAATGCTGCCAATGTAGATTCCGGAGAAGCGTTATAGGTATCATCAAGCAATAACGCACCTTGTTCTGTATATACAGCCACCAGTCTGAGCTGAGAATGGCTGTTCCGCAACCCGACGATGATCTCACCCCAGGTTAATCCCTCGGCCAGGCCAACTGCTGCAGCCCTTAAAGCAGTATGAACAGAATGCTGACCAATGAGAGGTACCCGTAATTGAAATACCTCATCCTGGTAATGCAGGTTGAAACGAATGCCTTCCAATCCTTCACCAACCACATCGTCTGCCCAAATATCAGCAGCCGGATCAAGTCCATAATTAATCACCCTTGCCTGGGTGAGTTTTGCCATGGGTCTGACCCTGGGATCATCAGAATTTAAAATGGCAATTCCTTCGGGAGAGGGAGGTAACGCTTTTATCAACTCTGCTTTTCCACGGGCAATTTCATCCTGGGATCCAGCTCGTTCAGCGTGGACAGTACCAATATTGGTGATGACACCTACCTGTGGTTTGGCTATATCACATAGGAGGGCTATTTCTCCGGGAACATAAAAACCCATTTCAAGAACTGCCCTTTCATAGCCTTCGCCCAGACGTAATATTGTCAGGGGTAGACCAATTTCATTATTCAAGTTGCCAGGATTTCTTAATGTCCGGTATTTTTGATTCAGGACTTCACTGATCAATTCTTTTGTGGTTGATTTACCAACACTTCCGGTGATACCAACGACCCTGAGGTCAAGCTTTGAGCGCCAGAACTTGGCTATCCTTTGAAGAGCGAGGACGGAATTTTCAACCAGGATGCAAAAAGGGATGCTTGGAATGTCAGCTTGAGCTAACTTCTCAACTTTATCAAGTTTGAGTGTGGGAAATAAATTTGACAGGTCCTTTTCTACCAGAGCAATACATGCTCCTTTATGAAATGCATCACCGACATAATTATGTCCGTCAACTCTTTCCCCGGAAATGGCGACAAATAGGGACCCTGAAATGCACTGACGTGAAGTCAATGGAAGCTTCTGTGATGACCAGGTTGACACCTTCCGGTCTATATCCAAGTAACGCTTCTAAAACATCAGCAAGGTTCAGCACCATTTCTCCTTATTGTTGCAATCCCAACCGGATCTCATCCGGAGGAATATTCATTAATACGACCAGTTCCTGAACAGCTTCCGCAAATACTGGCGCTGCAACGATTGAGCCCCATATGGATGTTTTTGGTTTTTCCAACCAGACATAGACCAGGAATTTTGGATCATCGGCTGGTCCCCAACCAACGAAAGAAGCATTGGTGACACCCATGGAATAGCCGTATGGAGTCGGAATTTCTGCAGTGCCTGTTTTCCCGGCCAACCGGTAGCCGTACACCAGGGCATCTGAAGATTCCTCTTCCAATGAGGTTGCTAGCATTTCGGTTAAAGTTCTGGCTGTTTCAGGCTTAATAGGATTAGCAATTACCTGGGGAGTGGTATTGTATTGACGTCCGTTGCTCACCATTGCCTTCAGGATATGCGGAGCCATGATCTTGCCATCATTGGCTGCTGCACTGATGGCTGAAGCCAATTGGATGGGTGTAACGGCCAAACCTTGACCAAACGAATGGGTGGCAAGGTCGACATCGTACCATAAGCCATCATCCGGAGTACGCAGGGGGAAAACAGCTTCATTAGCCAGGTCGATCCCGGTGATATGACCGATGCCAAACCGTTGCAAATAATCGTAAAATACCTTCGGTCCCATTTGTTTGGCGATCCAGGATAAGCAGACATTCAGTGAATGCTGCATACAACCGATCATATTCTGTTCACCCCAGGCGTTTCCATCCCAGTTTCGAACGATGGCTCCACCAATTTCAAATTCACCGGTGTCCAGGAATGGAGTTTCAGGTGTGACAGTGCCAGAATTGAGTGCACTGGCCATGGTGAGCACTTTGAATACCGAGCCCGGTTCATAAGTAGTCGATACAGCCCGGTTGAAAAATGCAGCGTTTTCAAATATTTTGCTGATTTCCCAGTATTTATTGGGTTCCAACCTGGGCGAATTGGCCATGGCGATCACTTCGCCATTTTTTGGGTCTAAAACGATCAAGGTTCCGGAGACTGCACCGGAACTTTTAACATGTTTATCTATCACCTTTTCCATACTTGCCTGGATTTCCCGATCAATGGTCAGGATCAGGTCGCTGCCTGGTGGAATTTGAGGTATATCCCCTACCAGATTTGGATCGAGTGGTACCCTCACGTCAATCGGGGTACCGGCCAGCAATTCGTTATATTTTTCCTCAACCCCGTAATAACCATGTCCAACGCGAATCTCATGCCGGTCAGCAGTTTTACTATCTTCACTTGTTTCGAGTGTATAAAAGCCCAGGATATTCGATCCCAATGAACCTTCAGGATAACTTCGCTGAAGATGAGCAGTGAGGATCACACCATCAAGGCTGGGTGGGGTCTTATTCAAGTACTTTGGATCATCTGCCATCCTTGCGTATGAATCCATTAACTGGCGGATTTCATCTGCTTTTGCAGATGTAACAAAATCGGATAGGATCAAATAGGACGAATTTGATGAGGCGGCAGTGCTCACTTTTTCCAGTGTGGTTATGTAATCCAACCCGAGTATGGTCTCAAACGCCCGCGCTATCGATTCGGGATCATTAACATCTACTAAATTGACACCTATTTCATAAAGCAACTGATTCCCTACCAGCAGACTCCCCTGGCGGTCATAGATCTTTCCCCGTTCAGGGAAAATAGTGCGGGGAACATATGCCCAGGTCTTCCCGTAATCAGAGACCTCTTTTGCCTGAACACTGGTTTGAATATGCACCATTTGGGCAACTACTAACAACCCAGCCAGGGTAAGAAGAATTCCTACAAATAAAAAGCGCGGGTAATGCGGTAATTTCATTTCATACCTTTAATTATCATAAACAGGTTGAACAAAGCGGTCATACATCCAATCCCAAAGGGATTGGGTAAATTCCGGGCTGATCACGTCTTCAGGTAAGGTCCGGATCGAGGCTGGAGCAAGGATGGCAGAGGGTTTTCCGTTATAACCGGGGATGACCATATAGGTATAACGGTCTGCACTTAATTCTTTAAAACCAAGTTTCTTCGCCCGACTGGCCATTTCGGTGGAAGAGGTGATCCTGGCCAGATCAGTCTCGAGTTGTGCGATCGATTGTATGGTCTTTGACTTCTCGTACTGATATTGTTGAATACTGCGGCCTGCAATACTGGCTTTGGAGGATACTGATAAATAGATCCAGGCGATCAGGGAAATGGTAACCAATGCAAGCGTAATCACGCCGAGCCATTGCATTTGGCCGCGCCAAGGAACCAGTTTGTAAGCCTGCGTTATTCCTTTTTTCATGTTCGTAACTGATTCACCTTGCATAAGTCATGCCACCATCAGTTTTTCTGCGACCCGCAGCTTGGAACTGCGCGCCCGCGGGTTCGTTTTTACTTCGTTTTCATCCGGTTGAATGAAGTTTGGCTTTATCAACCGGAGGATTGCTTTATGCCCACATTGGCAAACAGGAAATTCTGGTGGACATATGCAATCTTTGCTTTCCTGTTGGAAGTAATGCTTGACGATCCTGTCCTCCAACGAATGAAATGTGATCACTGCCAACCTACCACCAGGAGTTAGGAGTTCCATTGCAATCGGCAGGACCGTGGTAATGCTTTCAAGCTCATTATTTACTGCGATCCTGAGTGCCTGGAAGGTGCGGGTGGCGGGGTGTATCCCTTTTTGGCTTCTACCCGCTGCTTTTTCGATCAACTCAGCTAGTTGCCTGGTGGTGGAAAGAGGCCTGGTGGCCAGTATTCCACGAACAATTCGCCTGGCATTTTGCTCTTCCCCATAATCCCATAAGATCTGTAATAGCTCTTGTTCTTCGAAATTATTGACTATGGCTGCAGCAGTCATTCCGGTTGTCGGATCAAAGCGCATGTCCAGTGGAGCATCATTTCGGAATGAAAAACCTTTTTCGGCATTATCCAATTGAATCGAAGAAACCCCCAGGTCGAGTAGAATTCCATTCACTGACTGCCATCCCAGGGAGTTCGCCTTGTTTTTCATCTCAAGGTATGAGCCATGAAAAATGTGTACCCGCTCACCAAATTCGGCTAGTCGCGATCCGGCAAAATCAAGGGCGATGGGATCCAGATCCAAACCAAGGAGTTCACCATCAGGAGCGCTCATCTCGAGAATTCCGTGTGAGTGACCGCCTGCGCCAAGTGTGCCGTCGATATATTTGCTGCCTGAAGCAGGTTTTAAAGCCTTTAAGACTTCATGGTAAAGTACGGGAAGGTGCGGGTGAGGTTCGCCAGACACCTTTGGTTCCATTGTCACCTGGCCGAAAGATTCAATGCGGCGAATCGTTGAGCGTTGGAATCGCTATCTTGCATTTGAGTATTCTGCTGTTGCCAGTGAACATCAGCCCAGATCTCGAAATAATCACCCACTCCGACAACAATTGCGCTGCCATCCAAATTGACTGCTTCCCGTAGATATTGCGGTATCAAGATTCTTCCAGCCCTGTCAATTCCTACCTGAACCGCATTTGAAAAAATCAACCGCTTTAATAAACGTGCATTCGGGTCTGTGATACTCAGATCATTGACCTGGGTATAGATCTGCTCAAAAGAAGGGGCAGTCCAGACCATCAAATTCTTATCAAATCCCTGGGTAACATACGCTCCTACAAGTAAAGCTTCACGATATTTGACCGGTATGGTCAATCGTCCTTTTTCATCGAAGCTGTGAGTGTACTGTCCAAGAAACATATGTTCTACTTATCCTATTATGACGGAACGCCGGATTGCTCCGACGTCCCACTTTGACCCACATATATCCACTTACTCCCACATTATATCCACTTCTTATACATAATTCAAGTACTTTCTACCACCAGTTTAGTAATGTAGAAGGAATTGTTGACTTCTATTTAAAGGAAGGGATAAATCTTGATTGGAGATCTTTAACTGCCCGTTGAATTTTGATCAATAAGCTGTCCCAATAAAAGAGAATTCAGTCAATTCCGGTTTTCCATTTATAATTGCAAAGAAATCAACATTTCAACGGAGGATGCATGAAACCACAACTTTTTGCCCTTTTAACAGCTATTGCCTGGGGTGTAGGCGGTTATTTTGAAAAGAAAGGTTTACATTTAGGAAACCTTTCTCCTCAGATGGGTATTACCATCCGCACTTTCACGGCACTTATCATATTGGGGATTGTCAGCTTTCCGCAATGGAAAACTGTTCCTCAGGCTGGGTCAAAAGCCTTGCTGTACATGGTGATCGGAGGAGGAGTTGTAGCTGGTGCAGTGGGAATGCTTTGTTTCTATACCGCTCTCAAGGGCGCTCCCCTGACAAAAGTCATGCCAATTGCTTTTACTTCTCCCCTATTTGGCGCGTTAATGGGCATTATATTTGCGGGTGAACCTCTCACCTTAAAATCCGTGATCGGTATATTGCTCACAGTAGGTGGGATTATTGTTCTGTCGATTTAAAGAGATAAGGGCAATAACTTAGATTTGGGAATGGGTGATGATTTTTATTCTTCCTTGATTCCAGGTAAAGGAAAACGACTACGCAGTAGAGCAAGAATTGGTTGGACGATCCTATTGAGGATGGGTTCAACCAATTTTGTAACCCGCCAGAATGCAACGGATGCGAGTCCATGGGCGAGGATTGCAAACAAAGGCGGTTTCTGTAATGTGTAATATGTCCAACATTCTCTTGTGGTTCCCCAGTATTCCAGAAATATTCCCAAAGCAGCACCTGCGATAAAGATGGTTAGTGCATAACGATGATCACCTGCAAATCTGATTACCAGCATCACACCAATGATGGCGAAAATCGTAAATACCATGCCAAGGGTGGGATATACGAAAACGAGCATGTAAACCAGAAAACCGGGAAATATCAGCCAGTATGACCATTTTATCCACGGTTCCGGTATTTTTCCTGTTATCGTTCCAAATATCCGTTCCAACCGTTCAATAGCCAGTGTAGCGATTGGCCAGGCAGGAATGATCCAAAGTGGTGGTTTTTCACCGGTGTAATATGACCATAATCCAGTATGTGTTCCCCAGGATTCAATAAGGAATCCCCCGGCAAAACTTACAGCAATTAATACTGCATCTTTGCGGATATCTGCCCCGACAGTGATCAGGACGGACATCACCAGGAAGATCCCGATCAACAACCAATCAACCTGCAGCCAGAAGGGATAAGCCGGGCTGAAGAATTGGATGTATTCTTCCACCAGTGGCCACCAGACAATGATCACCAGAGTGATGATCGTCAGGATCAGGCTAAGAATAAAACTGCTGGAATGTGACCAGCGAAAGTTGTTACCTTCAGGGGATTTTGGAGATGATGATTTCACTGGGGATAAATAGAATTAACGCTGGTATCCGGCGTTGGTGTCGATTTTTGCGGAGTCTACATTCGCACCATACAGGATTGCATCCGTCAGGTTGGCACCGGTAAGGTTGGCATTGTGAAGATTCGCAGATTTCAAATTCGCTTCTTTTAAGTTGGCAGCTGTCAAGTTGGCATTATCAAGGTTGGCTTCTTCCATTCGGGCACTGCGCAAATAAGCTCCTGAAAGATTGGTGTTTGATAAATTAGCCCGTGTAAGATCTGCAAAGGCAAAATTTAAATTTCTCAGGTCCAACCCTTCCAGATTCACCCCGGAGAGACGGGGATGATCGCTGATGGCCAGTATTTTTATCAATTCTTCGCGTGTCAGATCCGGCATGGTAATTACTCCGTTTGTATTTCTTATTTATTCGTGGATGGTCCCATCGGGCATTACTGTGCCAAATAGAGATTTGGCTCTAAGAATTTTGTGATCGGGGGCGTTTGTTCCGGTAAGGTTTGCATTTGAGAGATTGGCATTGGTCAGGTCTGCAGCTCCAAGATTCGCATCCAAAAGATTGGAGTCGGATAAATTGACATCGGTCAAATCAGCTTCAGCCAGATTCGCTTCATGCAAGTCTGCTCTGCGCAGATCCGTCCCTCTCAGGTATGCTTTCCGCAAATCTGCACCTACCAGGCTGGCATCCTGGAGGTTTGCTCCCCCCAGGTTCGCTCCTACCAGGTCTGCTCCCTGAAGTTGGGCTTTTTGTAGATTGGCTCCGGTAAGCACAGCGCCATGCAAAATCGCCCCGCGAAGATCAGCTTCACTTAGATCCACCTTGCCCAACCATAGGGGTTTGTTGCCGTTAAGGAGTTGAAAGATTTCAAATCGTGTGAATTCAGCCATAATACACTCCTGCAATGAGGATATTATTCATTATATTACATTTATACCGTGTGTTTGCAGTAAAGCCCATGTAAATATATTTATTCACCTGCCAACTGAACGATCTCATCCAGGGTGGGAATGCTTTGCCTGCCTCCAAGCCGGGTTGAGGCTAAGGCTCCAGCGGCGGATGCATACCTTACAGACTTTTCCAGGGGGAAACCCTTGAGCACTCCATATAGGAAAACACCATGAAAGATATCACCACATCCGGTCGTGTCAACCACTGTTGGCATAATAAAAGCCAGCTGATGAAACTCAACCCCGCCAGCCTCTTTGAACCATGATCCATCTGTTCCACAGGTAATCCCGGCAACTTCGACGCCTTCCATTAAGAAAGCATCCAGCATGGCAGAAATGGAATCTTTTCCGGTATAGTTTTGCGCATAGCCAATTGCTGTGATGCAGTAATTTACTTTCGGAAGAATATTTCGATCAGCTTCTTTGTACAGACCTGCACCTCCATCGAAGGAGACTTTTCCACCAGATGATCGAATTTTTCCTGCCGCGAATGACACAGTTTCAGGATATGTACCCGTGATATGCAGTATTTGTGCTTTGGAGATCAGCTCAATTTCTTTTTGTTCCAGGTGATGGTCAGATGAATCACCGCGATAATTGATGATGGCTCGTTTACCGGTCGTTTTATGAACCAGGATCGTGGAGACTGTTGATCTGCCAGAAGGGGTGATATGCATGAATTCAGTGTTGACATGATCAATTCCAGATATTCCCGGATCTTTTGACCTTGCCAATCATCTCCGATAGTATCCAGTAAGGTAGTGGAAGCGCCAAGGTGTGATAAAGCACAAAGAGCATTGGGCACAGGTCCACCACCCTGCATACTGGCTTCTTCTACACGAATGAGATCATCACCAGTTGGGAAATGGTCAACGACATAAACAATATCCAGGGGAGCCCGGCCAATTCCGACCACATCAACTCCTCTCATAGATTTCTCCATGTATCCATAATATTAGTGATTAGACATATATTATTGTTAAAAGAAAAATGTTAGAAAGTCATTTATTCCTTTTCACTAGCAGGAGTGTAATATCATCAAATTGGGTTGTACCTTGGGTAAATTGGAGAAGTGTTTCAAAAATATTTTGAATAAATTGGTTTGCGGGAAGGTAAATTTCACTCCAGTAATTCATAAATTTGATCCTTACCAAATGATATCCCTTCTTTATTTAATGCATCCGGTATTCCATCCGTAAATACCAGCAATAGGTCTCCTTTGGACAAAGTTGTTTCAGCGACCGAAAAATTGGCTTCCGGGAATACTCCAACTACTGGACCAGTTGAATTAAGAGGAATAATAACTCTATCCTTCCGTAATAGAAGTGGTGGTTCATTTCCACAATTTATATATGTGAGGTTTCCGTTGTTGACATCAAATATCCCTACGAAGAGAGTTGAAAAAGTACTATCATCACCGTGGGTTTCTGTTACATATTTATTTGTAAAGGACACAACGTGTTTTAAAATTTCTCCAATTGAGGAAATTGATTGAGTTGTACCTGCATCAGAAAAACTGGACATAGCAGTTGCTCGGACAAGGCTGCGGAATAATGTCATGAATAAAGCAGCCCCAATTCCTTTCCCACACACGTCTCCGACTGTACAAAACAGGTTTCCGTTTGGCAGTAAAAATGCATCATAATAATCGCCTGCTACATCGTGTGCAGCTTTAAAGTAGGCAGCAACTTCCCATCCTTCCAAAATAGGCAACTCAGCAGGTAAAAAACCCATCTGGATCTCATGTGCAATCTCGAATTCACGTTCCAAACTTTTCAGATACTTCTTCTGGAGGTCATTTAATTGTTTTTTCACCAGGCAGGAGGATATCCGTGCTTGAAGAAGTGTGGGTTCAAATGGTTTCGGGAGGTAATCTTCAGCTCCAAGTTCAATTCCTTTAACTACACTCTTAAGATCATTATTGGCTGAGATAATAATTACTGGAATATCGCGTAGGCTGGGATTATCCTTGATACGTTTTAAGACTTCAAATCCGTCCATCACTGGCATCATAATATCCAATAGGATCAGATCAGGTGAACTTCTTTATTGACCTGATTCTAATGCTTCAAGACCATTCGAAGCAGCGAAAGTCGCGTAGTTTAATTCTTCAAGTTCCTGTTCAAGGTAATCGATATTGAATGGTTCGTCATCCACTATCAGGATCTTCTGGTTTGGCATTATCACCCACCCACATATTGATTTATCATTTTTAATAATATGTCTTCATCGATCGGTTTGGTCAGGTAATCCGTGCATCCTGCAGTTATTGCTTTTTCCACATCACCTTGCATGGCATGAGCTGAGAGTCCGATGATGATAATTGATGGATTCTGTTTTTCGGATGATTTGGGTTGCTTCATAGCCATCCATGATTGGTAGTGAAATATCCATCAGGATCAGATCTGGATCATTATGTTGAGCTAATTCAACTGCCTGTTCGCCATCTCTCGCAACCAATAATTTATAGTTATCTTCCAGGAGTTGCGTCAGGAGGTCTAGGTTCAGATCTATATCTTCAACGATAAGGATGGATTTCATGTATACCTCGTCATAAATTAATAAATTTATCTCATTAAGGTAATCCCAACGCCTGATGTAATTCCCTGATCACTTGGTCCTGCTGGAATCCTTGTTTTTTCAGGATAGCAGTCACGTTGTCCCTCAAGAAAGAAGTTTCTTCTGGGGACAGATCCTTTACGCTGATGACAATTACAGGGATTTCACTGGTCTCTGGATTGGAGCGCAGTTTCTGAATAAATGCAAAACCATCCATCCGTGGCATAATGATATCCAGCAAAATGATATCCGGTAAAAATGTGTCAACAGCATTCATACCGGCTAATCCATCCCTGGCGTATTCCACTTTGAATTCGGATTCAGGTAGAACTTGTTGCAAGACATCCATCACATGTGGGTCATCATCCACCAATAGAACACGTTTTTGGTTGGGGGGATTTTGTCCGATGACTTTAGTTAAGGATTCCCTGACAGCTGAAGGATCAAGAGGTTTAAGCAAATAATCTGCAGCACCAAGATGAAAACCTAGAGCTTTTTTATCCAGGATTGTTAATACATAATCACCGGAATAATGGAGGTCGCCGGATTCTGTTTGAGGTCAAATAGTAGTTGCCAACCATCTGCGCCTGGTAAAAGAACATCCAGAAGGATAACATCCGGTTTTTGGGTTTCGGCGAGTATAAGACCTTCGTGGGCGTCCCTTGTCCCTATAACCTCAAACTCATTACGGTGGAGGTTCTCTTTGATGAGATAAACAGCATCGGGATCATTGTCAATGACAAGAATGCGCTTCCTAGTATCCTTCATTCTGGCTGGTGCTGATTTTTTGGCTGCGAAATGATCTCCAAAGGCTCGATTGAAGGTTCCTCATTGTTTTCAACTAGAGATTGGTTCATATATTGAAGTGGAAGGGTGAGGGTAAATGTAGAACCTTTCCCAAGTTCACTTTCCACAATAATATCCCCTCCGAGGAGATGTGCGAGGTTCCTGCTGATGGAAAGACCAAGCCCGGTGCCGCCATATTGGCGGGTGGTGCCGGTATCTGCCTGTTGGAACTCTTTAAATATTCGAGGAAGTGCTTCCTGACTGATTCCAATACCCGTATCGGTGACACTTATCTGCAAATTGTCACCAGATCGCTTGAGCGGAGAGGATGATCTTTCCTTTATGAGTGAATTTGGCAGCATTACTTAGAATATTCAAGACTATCTGCCTAATCTTATCTTGGTCTGAAAATGCCATGGAAAGGTCTTCATCTACATGCCTTCTCCATGATCACTGATGGTTTTAATAGAGGCTGTGTCGTGTTGAAACACAAATCAATAAGCGCATTGATCCGAAAATTAGATGCTAAAACATCCATCCTTCCAGCTTCGATTTTTGCAATATCAAGAACGGTATTGATCAAGTTAAGCAAGTGTTCTGCGCTGATCAACACTTTATCGAGGTTTTCGGTCTGTTTTTCCGGCAACGACCCTTCACCTTTACGACGGACTATTCGGGTAAATCCGATAATTGCATTAAGCGGAGTTCGCAATTCATGGCTCATATTGGCTAAGAAAGCACTTTTTGCCTGGTTGGCCTGTTCAGCATCGGCACGGGCTTGTTGGGTTTGCGCGAACAATTGGGCTGTATGCAAGGCAGTACCTACTCCAGAAGCGATAGTACTTAGCAACCGGGTATCAGCTTCATCAAATAACCCTTCTTGAGTTGTGCTTTGGACGCTAAGTACACCAACAGCTTTACCGCTAACGAAAATTGGAACTCCAAGATAAGAGAGAGAATTATTACCAACAACAGAGCGGCCTAATTCCTGTGTTTGTTTCCCAAGCTCGTTATTGATCAATAATGGTTGATTTGACTGGATGACAGCACTTGTTAGGCCTTCACCAAATTTAATTGGTCAATTCCTCGCCATATGTGTAAGGAAAATTGATTGTTTTATTAGTTTCATCCAATAAAGCGACATAAGCAATATCTGCGTTAAATATTGTCCGTGTCTGTTCTCCGACAAGGTGAATAAGCGCAGCCATATCCAATTCGCTTGCAAGTGCGGTACTGACTGTATTTATGGCTGTTAATTCAATTGCCCGTTGCTCGGTTTCATTGAAGAGGCGGGCATTCTCGAGGGCTACGCTCATGCTGCTAGCCAGTGTCTCTAGCAGACATTGGTCAAATTCACTAAATGCGTTTTCATGGTCAACATTTTGCAAAGTGATTGCTCCATGCACCTCGTTTTAAAATGTAATGGTACGGAAAGACCACTTTTGGGTATTTTACCGGCGGGCACTCTGAAATCCGGGTCAATTTGCTGCATTATTTTTTAAAGATTGGTATTTATCAATCTTGACTTCCTTTGCCGAATGAAATTGTCCCATATTCTTGGAATAGGCATTGGGTCAAAGTAATAACGCTTACCTTTTTCTATAGCGTATCTTCGGTGCATTAATCCATTGTTGAGATCAAAAGTAGATAGCATCACTGTATTTGCATCAAAAATCTCACTTATTTTTTCACCAACCAATTCATAAATTGCTTGTATGTCCAATTGGGTAGCCAGACCAGCTTGTATAGTATTTATGATAGCCAACTCACTATTTCGCTGCTCTGTCTCCTTAAGCAGACGTTGAGTCTCATCAAAGAGACGCGCATTTTCGAGAGCTACACTCATACTATTTGAAAGTGTTTGAAGCAGGGTGACATCATCTTCTTTGAATGCATTTTCCTTATCTAAATCCTGGATCGAGATGACACCAATTACTTTGTCTCCAACCATTAAGTGGAACAAATAACGCTGATTTTGGCCAATTTCCGGTTATCAACGGATTGTTAGTTTGATTAGCAAGTTTCTCAAAATTTTCATTGATCAAAAGTGGGGTACCGGGTATTAATTACCTTTAAACGGAACCCGTACGGCTTTTGTGGTGGAATGACGCTGCGATCACCTTTTTCAAAAGAGTATGGCATTGTCGATTAAATTGCGTGACATTATCAAAGGATACGATATCCACGACATCCACATGAAAAACCTCACGGGTCTTTTCACCGATTAGTTCGTAAATAGATTGAAGATCAAGCTTGGAAGCAAGACCCTCCTGGATATTATTGATAATGGCAAGTTCGGAATTGCGTTGCTGTTCTGCTGCGAATAGCTTTGCGTTTTCTATAACTGTGCCCAGATTGGAAGAAAGAGTATGTAATAATTGCTTGTTCGTTTCGTTGTAAGCATGAGGATGCATATCCGCAAGCGCGACCAACCCGATTACTTCCTCATTAGTAATTATGGGAACACCCAACCAGGATTGGCTTAAATTACCCACACCTTTCTCAATGATCTCAGGTGGAAAATATGCTCCATTAGAAATTTCTTCCTCCAGAGTTCCCAACATAAGAGGGAGACCGGTGGTGATCACTTTCGAAGCTAACCCAGTTCCAAGAGGAAACGGTTCAACATAGTCGATATACCCACCTTCATCTTCATCATACTCATACGGCACTTGAATGAGATTTGATTGTTTATCCAGAAGCATTATTAATACGGATCTACTGCCGAAGATTCCACGGACTTTTTCACCCACTATTCGAATTACGGTATTGATATCCAGGGTTTTTGACATCTCCTGACTTAAGTCGTTTAATAAGGCGAGTTCAGTATTCCTTTGGTGTTCTGCATCAAGTGCTTTTAAACGTGTAATAGCAGTCGCAATATGATTGGCAACAAATGCCAGCACTTCATCATCTTGATTTGTATAAGTGATACCTTCCGTATAACTTTGGACGAAAATTGCTCCGAACGTTTTCCCATCTGCTTTGAGTGGCGCACCGATGCCATCTACATTTGCTGCACCAGTCAGTTCAATTTCTCCGCTTTCGACCAAAGCAGTAAAGTTATTAATCCCGTGATTGATGGGATTCCCGGTACGGATGACATAGCCTGTCATACCATGGAATGTGTCAAGAGGATGAGATGGAAACGCAGCATCTTTTTCATCAATAAAGTATGGAGAACTCAATAGTCCAGATTGCTCATCAACAAGGGCAACAAAGAAATTACCTGCATACATCAATTCACCGACTATGTGGTGGATCTGTGTAAAAAATTCATGCAGATCATGTGAAGCACTGGTAGCATCAGCAATCTTATAAAGCGCTGTCTGGAGGAGGTTGCTGCGGGAAAGCTGTTCTGTTCGTTCATTAACCTTTTCCTCAAGGTTGATGTTTTGTTCCTCCAATAAAGCCTTGGTTTGTATTAGCTCTGCCTGGAATACATGTCCTTTATCGATAACGCTCTCCTGAAAACGATAAAAGAGTATTAGAATTATCATGATGATTAACAGTAACATCAACGTATCACTGCTTTCAGCAATCCAATCGCTGAATTGAAGAGTATTTCGTTCAATGAAAATACCTTGTAGTAGAGTGGTCTTTCCAAACAAGATAGCGAAGCAGCCTAAGGTAAGTATACTTATAACCGACATCACGATGCCAGATCGCACACCCAGAAGAATAAGTGCAATGACGGGTAAAGCAAGCATATATAAACGACCACTACCACCTAAACCGAGGGAAGCAAAAGCATTCAACCCCGTGATATAAGCAACAAGCAAAACCCCTCCGGCTCTTATTCGGTTATCCAATTTCCGAAAAATAGCCAGAACGATTAGAAGAATTACCAGTGAAAAATAAATAAAGACATTGGTCCATTGTTCGGGACGTGAAAAGGCATCCACCATAGTCATCACTGTCCCCACTGCAGCAGCAATTGCTGAAATAATCAAGAATCGATTGATTATTGTCTTTCGCCACGCACGCAACTCAAAATGAATATTGTCTTTCCTATTTATATCCATATTGTTACCTCGCGTGTTTTCTAAATATAGATTTATAAAGTATTAGATAGGTGATGTGGACGATGGTTTGTTAGGTGTACAAAAATGTTCCATTTTTTTGTGACTACCAGACCATTTAGTAATAAGGATTTTCATAAATCTGATTTAGATTTATAGTCATTTAGTTGATTCAGATTCAAAAAGTTAAAAACAATAAACAACCTTTATCTTCATTTCAAGATCCTTGATTTACATCATCGCATCCCGGGGACGGTATTGAAGTGCTTCTGCCAGGTAGACAAGTAAGATATTTTCAGATCCAGCCAGGTCAGCAATTGTTCGGGCTAATTTAAGGATACGGTGGTAGGAACGGGCTGTCAATTGGAGCTGATTTGTAGCTGTTTTCATCAAACTGCGTCCTGCATCATCAAGCGCACAATGTTTTCTTACTTCAGCAGTGGTCATATCGGCATTGCACATGGTTGCATGTCTTCCACGTTTCTCTTCTTTCATGAACCGGTCACGCTGGATCTGGCGGGCTGCTTCCACCCGTGACTGGATCGTGCCGCTGGATTCTCCCAGGCGGTCATCATTTAATTTATCAAACTCGACCCGTGGAACCTGGATGTGAATGTCGATCCGGTCAAGTAATGGACCGGAAACACGCTTCTGGTATTTGGATACTGTGCTATTCGAGCAGGTACAAGCTCGAACCGGATCCCCATAATAACCACAAGGGCAAGGGTTCATGGCAGCTATCAATTGGCAATTGGCAGGAAAGGTGAGCGATCCCTGTGCCCGGCTGATGGTAACAAGTTTATCTTCAATGGGTTGGCGCAAGACTTCCAGTACTCGGGAACCGAATTCAGGCAGTTCATCCAGGAATAACACACCCCTGATGTGCAAGAGAGACCTCGCCCGGATGCGGCCAATTTCCACCGCCGACCAGCCCGGCATGGGAGATGGTATGGTGTGGTGAACGAAAAGGGCGGTTGCGGATGAGGGGAACATCCGGTGGCAGTTGATCAGCAATCGAGTAGATCTGGGTCACATCCAGGGCTTCTTCGATGGTCATCTTGGGCAGAATGGCAGGCATGGCACGAGCCAACAATGTTTTGCCTACACCGGGAGGACCGATCATCAGGACGTTATGACCACCTGCGGCAGCCACTTCCAGGGCGCGCTTCACATGCTCCTGCCCCTTGACCTCACGAAAATCAGTCTGCACCTGAACAGGTAGGTCTTCAGGGTTGATCAACGGAAATGGTTTGATGGGTTTGATGCCTTTAAGATGAAGGAAAAGCTCTTTCAGGTTATTGACCGGGATGACTTCCACCTCCGGCAGCAGGGCAGCTTCAGGTGCATCGACAAAAGGAACGATCACTCTGTGGTAACCTTCGCGACGGGAGACTGCGATCATGGGCAGTACACCGCGGACATGCCGGACTGATCCATCCAGTGATAATTCTCCCAGTACTACCGTGTCGTCCAGGCAATTGACATCCAGCTCTTCAGCTGCTATCAAAACACCGAGTGCAATGGGCAGATCGTAAGCCGGACCTTCTTTCCGAACAGATGCAGGAGCAAGATTAACCGTAATACGCTTGCGCGGATAAAACAAACCGGCGTTTTTTATCGCAGATAACACCCTTTCGCGGCTCTCCTGGACAGAAGCATCCGGCAGGCCGACGATGACCACACTTGGCAGGCCATTACCCCCGCCAGTGTCCACCTCCACTTCGACGATAACGCCTTCCAAACCAATGACAGCACAAGAAAAAACTCTGGCAAGCATGGTGTTAGTTTAGATGGAGAGTTACGAAATGTCAAATAAGAAACCGGATGAGTTGAAAACCGAAATAGTTAATTTCTGAATAGTCGAATGGAGGGTTGAAGTTGCACAATTTATCGGAAGTCGACTATTAAACTGCTTCTAAGTTAGTAACAATTTTACTTTTCCAGTAAAGTTGATACCTCGCCAAAACCTTTTTCACGAGCCAGATCGAGAGGTGTTCGTCCATCTGTCAGGTGAACATCTTTCTTTGCACCAAAACATAACAGCAGTTGCACCATTTCCAACTGGCCATTTCCGGCTGCTTCATGAAGGGGAGTATAACCATCCTTTTGATAACAATCGACTTCTGCTCCAGCTTCGAGCAGTAATTCGCTGATGCGCATATGTTGTGCAGCAACTGAAGAGTGTAGAGGTCGGACTGCCATCGGATTTTTGGAAGGGGTATTCACCTCTGCGCCTTCCTTGATGAGAAATTCGACAACTTCACTCTGGCCAAAGAATGCTGCCAAACCAAGCGCCTGGAAACCATCTGAAGAAAATTGATCGATCAATTCAGGTTGTTTGGTTAAGATACTCTTGACTTCCAATCAAATTCCCCAGAGCACAATGTTCATGGAATGTGACCGGTGCACCTGCCTGGATCAACCATCCGGGCGATCTCCGGTTCATTATTGTAAATAGCAGTTGAAACAACCCCAAGGCCGGTCTTGTCAACTGAATTTATAATTTTCGGGTCATCCTTTATTAATAATTCTAGTTGATGGATATCACCTTTTTGAATAGCTTCAAATAGGCCGACCATAAGGTCACTTTGTCTCCGAGTGCATTAAACCAAATTTATTACCTTCGGTGTCTTCACAATAACAGAATAATCCAACTCCGGGTATGGTATCAATTTCACTGAGCTTTTTACCACCTGCTTTAATAACCGCTGCCAATGAATCCTGAACTAAGTCAACCTCAATGGTATTGTATGTGCCCATTCCCCGTTTCTCGCCTCGCATGATGGCGCCATCGATCCCGGGTGTTTTTTCATCGCCCGTCATCACCAGCCAGTACTCGATCGGACCACCCCATTTTTCAATCGTCCATCCAAGTGCATCCCGGTAAAATTTTACTGCCCGTTCTGGATCTTCTGCGTTTATTTCAAAATGAGTAACTCTTCCCATTATCTCCTCCTATTCTTCGCTTATAGAAATAGTATAAGGAGATATTGCATCAAAAACAATAAAAGACCTCCATCCTTGTCAAAGGATGAAGGTCTTAACGAAAAAGGGCTAATTATTTCTGCGAGAAAGCGTTCTTTACCATTTTGTCTTCAAAGAAATGAACTGCTCTTCCCGGTTGAAGCAAACTGGTAAACTGCTGCCGTGTAGATACCATTCAGGCTGCTGTTTATAAGTCCAAGAATGGCTAAGATGATGAAAAAGATCACTACTGCAGACGCGATCAGGACGATCGATTGGGAGTTGATTGCCAGGATAATGATCGGGATTGCAGCGATAATAACCAGCAAATTGGCAATTCCAAATACGAAACCTAATCCGAAATTACCGATGACCTGTTCGCCCCAGGTCTTTCGAAGTAAGCTGACACTCTGTTTTATGGCTGCAATAGGACCGATTCCTTCTACAGCCAGGATCGGTACAACAAGGTATGTTGCCAGGTTCCAGGCCATGCCAAGGATGGAAGTGACGATGCGTACCAGACCTTTTTGCCTTTGAAGAGCTTTTAAGATCATGCCTACGGTTGCCGAGATCAATGCATATCCAATGATCGCACCGAACCGGCTGTTGGCAATTCTAAAGCCATCCTTTACTGTCGGGTCACCACCATTCAAACGGATCATGGCTGCTCCGACCAGCGCCGTGTTGGCATAAAAAACTACCGTATACTGTACAATGTAGAACAGGAAAAGAACAACATATCCAAGTATTCCGAATTTATCGGAAAATAAGGTATCAAAAAAATTGGATAGGAACATGGGTACAGCGAATGTCAGGCTGATAATGATCACTCCAATCGTCGAGATGATCGGAAAAATTAAGTAATTCCCGGTCTGCCGCCAGAACGGATGCTGCTGCCTTAAACAACTTCCAGCTGTTTGAAAATTTTTCGAACATGTGAGTCTCCTTTTTCTACCAATAGTATATACGAAGATGAGGTATAAAAGTTACTGATAGAATATACGTATGGAATGAGACAATAGGAATTATCGGGCGACCAATGTACCAATATGAATCTAGGGCGATTAAATCTCAATTTTGACCTAACCTATTATGAGTATTATTCAGCCTGATTACACCACTTATTAATCCATGACCTCCATCTCTACCCGGTATATAATAAAATCTGCTATCCACTTGGTTCTTTAACTCAAGTAAAGGCAAATTTATCCGAATTTAAACTATTAACCGGACTTTATTGAATACTCCTTAAAATGTAACTAAGAACCCGTATCCAACAAAAGTAATGAAAATTAAAGCTGATCAGAAAGATACTTCACCAGAACACAAAAAAGTTGTCCGTATGCGTTTTCCAATACGGATGAAGATAACAATTCCATATTTTAATTCTCTCTTATACTTGCGGTGGTATCTGCTTATGTGATTACTCAATTTATAACGGAAAATGTAGAAGAACGTTTCAACAAACAATTATTCGAGGCGGGGAAAATTTCATCTGAATTGATTGTTGGTTATGAGACACAGCTATTGGAAATTCAGCGATTGTTGGCAAACGTCGAAGGTGTACCTTCCGCCGTTGTTTCTAATGATCCTGATAAATTGAAATCTCTCACAATTGGCATCATCGCTAATGCTCGACTTGATGCAGTGGAATTCTTGGACCTTCAGGGCAACCATCTTCTATCTATCCATCATCGGCAGGATGGGAATCCTGAAGAATATGATATTTCAACAGGTGGACAATCGTTGTTTTCCAACCTGGAAATTGTCCAAAACACTCTACAACGAAAGAGCGACCTTCGGGGCGATAAATTTGCCGATTTCGTAGAAACAGAAGATGGATTAATTTTATATATATCAAAACCTGTATATGGCATTCAAAACGATCTGGTTGGTGTAATTTTGGTCGGCAAGTCTCTGGTATCGATGGCAGAAGATTTGCATACAAAGACATTCGCGCAGATCAGTTTTTACGATCAATCCGGGAAGGTGATCCATAGCACTCTTCCGTTTTCCCATGATTTGACTCCTGAAATTGCTTTACAGACCATATCCCTTAAAGATGTCAGCAGCACAAAACGCGACCTTTCGAATCAGCGCGATTTTAATGTTGTGAATATTCAATTTGCCGAGATCCTCGGTTCATGGGAGTTACGAGGTGAAAATCAAATTGGTGTTTTAGGAGTGGCATTAAGTAAAAGTGCTTTAGTAGTCACTTCTACTGATTCACGCTGGAGAATTTTTTTGTTGGTTGCATCTGCACTCCTGATAATCATCCTTTTGGGAATCAACCTGGCAAATACGATCACCCGTCCTTTGCTTCGTTTGGTTCAAGCCTCAAAAAAAGTAGCCGAAGGTGACGTGAACATAATGGTTCTCCCACAATCGGATGATGAGGTCGCAGATTTGACTGTATCTTTCAACAAAATGGTCGCAAGCCTTAATCATTCTCAGAACAAACTTATTCAATCGTATGACGAAACTCTGGAAGGATGGGCGAAAGCATTGGAATTGCGGGATGAAGAGACGATTGGTCATTCTGAACGAGTCACATCCCTTACAGTGAAATTAGCTCAAGCGATGGGTATTAATGGTGAAGCGTTGGTGAATATTCGCCGGGGCGCATTGCTTCACGATATTGGCAAAATGGGTACACCTGATGCCATTTTACATAAGATCGGCCCTTTGGATGAAAAGGAGTGGGAAATTATTAAGAATCATGCAGAGGATGGCTATGATTTATTGAAAAAAATTGACTTTTTAGGGCCTGCACTCGAAATCCCGTTATATCATCATGAGAAATGGGATGGGACAGGTTATCCCGGTGGATTGAATAGGGGAGGAAATCCCTATATCTGCCAGAATATTTGCAATTGTTGACGTTTTCGATGCTATGTCAAATGATCGTGTTTACCGGAGTGCTATCCCACTCGAGGAAACCATCGAATATCTTAATGATCAAAGTGGAAGTCACTTTGATCCTGAAGTAGTAAAAGCTTTCATCCAAGTATTAAGTTCGGATTGATAGGGTACAAATGCCATTGAAAGATAGCAGTGCAATGATTAACAGAAACCAAAAAGGTGAAGAAACTTCGCACCTATATATTTATATTCCTATATTTCTTCTTATTCTTACATTCTTATTGTTTTTCTC
This sequence comes from uncultured Chloroflexia bacterium, assembly GCA_963709535.1. Lineage (GTDB taxonomy): Bacteria > Chloroflexota > Anaerolineae > Anaerolineales > Anaerolineaceae > PNON01. Next base: position 247,510 of record CAVPWY010000003.1, read on the forward strand.
GCAGCTAATAAATTTGGACATTTTTATCCCTAAAGCCAAAAAATTTGACAGTCTTCCTATTTCTATTCGTGCAGGGTCAGTTGCAGATTACAGCAAAGATCTTCATAGCATTGTTATTCCTCCTATTAATGAAGCCATCCTCGACCAGATCATTACAGAATTTCCAGCAACGGGCAGCGCACAAGATCGAATGGGTACTTTGCAGGCATGACTTGTTGACTCCTGTTCCAACGATGACACTAGATCGCAGTTTGCCTGCGACAAGCACTCCAATTTCATCCCCCACTTCATTATCGACTGGAACCGTGAACCCTCTTCCTTCAACAACGGCCACCTATCCAGTGACGACTTCCACATCTCAGCCATTAATTACGAGTACATCAGTGCCACCAACGCGGGTGACATCACCTCTTCCTACTAATATTCCACCAAATCCGACTGATAAACCGATACCGACTAGTAAGCCAAAACCAACAAGAAACCCTCATCAGCCCTAATCGTTACGCAGCTTCGCATTTTTTGATTATGACCACTTTATATCCAACTGTGCAATCTCTCAAATTTATCCATTGGTTACGGATAATATTATTTTTACAGTGGATTAAAATATTTCTGTAAGAAAAGTAAGGCGGCATTTGGTGGGGAAAATATTCAATTTGACTTACTCCTTTGCGCCAAAGTGATGAGTGGGTTAAAATGGAGCATATGAAATTCATTCTGGTCGAAGAAGAAAAAATATGACAACTTCAAATGCTTCTCAGGAAAGTAATTCCAGTTGGTTGGATCGCAGCTTCCACCATTTTTGACGAATATAAACATCGAAAAGGTGATCTTTGCCGTCATCATCATTCTGGCAATCGTCAGCCGATTCTATATCCTCGATGCGCGGGTCATGAGTCACGACGAGGTGAATCATGTGCGGCCATCCTGGGAGCTGTACACCGGTCAAGGTTACCGGCATGACCCGGTTACGCATGGTCCCATGCAATTTCACCTGGTGGCATTAAGCTACCTGTTGCTGGGTGATAATGATTTTACATCACGCCTGCCGGCAGCTTTATTTTCAATTGCCACTGTAATGATGATGTGGAAATATAGACGCTATTTTGGGCGGGTTGGAGCCTTGATGTCCGGGCTGTTCATGTTGATCTCTCCCTATTTGCTGTTTTATGGAAGGTATACCCGCAATGAGGCGTTTGTTGCTCTCTGGGGAGTGATCACGATCTATGCTGTTTTACGTTACCTGGAAGAGGGCAAGGATAAATTTCTATTACTTACTTGCGGGAATATTTTCCCTGCAATTTGCCACCAAAGAGACAGCTTTCATTTATTCTGCCCAGATCTTGCTTTTCCTGCTGCTTTTATTCTTAAAACGCAATATGATAAAGATTGGATGGATGAAGGTAAAAAAGGATCCTTACTTACTTGCACTTAATGGTCAGTGTTGTATTAATTGTTCTAGCTGCGGTATTTGCAGTGATTGGTGAGATCAATCACCAGTCCCTGTTGATCCGGCAGTAACCATCACAATTGCTAAACCTTTTATTTTTTCTACTCTTCCATTAATCCTTGTTGGTGTCTGCTCTGCGTTGATTTCTTAGTTGCAGTTTATTTATTGATCCGTGGGTTGGGATTTGCTGATATTCGTAATGAGAGAAGTTTTGACCTGCTGATCCTGATCGGGACTTTTGTTTTACCTCAATTAACCGCACTTCCGATTAAATTATTCGGTTTGGACCCTTTGGACTATAGTGAACCGGCCCTGATCAGAACTGGAATTTTCCTGGCTGTATTCATTGGAATATCAGCCGCGATCGGCATCTGGTGGAGATCATCCACCTGGTTGAAATCAGCTGTGATTTTTTATGGGATCTATATCTTCCTTTACACAACTATTTTCACGAATGGGCAGGGATTTTTTACCGGCATAATTGGCTCCCTGGGTTACTGGCTTGCCCAGCAAACAGTTCAACGGGGAAGCCAGCCATGGTATTATTATGCGTTGATTCAGATCCCCATGTATGAATTCCTTCCGGCTGTAGGAAGTTTGTTGGGAATATTTTATGCCATCCGGTTGTGGGTTAAAAAACCTGCAGGATAAACACTGAAAAGTTGCCGGATTATCAAGAAGCTGACCCACAGGCTGAAAAAAGGACTGTGACCCCATTATTCATCCTCACCTTCCTTATCTTCTGGGTGGTTTCCGCTTTAGTAGCATATTCATACGCCGGAGAACGCATGCCCTGGTTAACCGTGCATATCGCCATGCCGATGATCCTTTTAGCTGGTTATGCATTTGGCATGTGGGTGGAAAAGATCAACTGGTCTCAATTGTTATCCAAACGAGGCTGGCTGGTAATTACCTTACTGATCCTGCTGGTTGTAGCATCAGCCAGGCTATTAACCGCCTTTATGAGCCCTATACCTCCTTTTTCCGGGAATGGTCTTGATCAACTCTCCGCAACTACCGCCTTTATCTTCGCTGCACTATTCTTCATTGGATGCAATTGGTGGTTTAGTCTATATCATTTCCCGATGGAAAGAATTCCAATATGGAAAGCTATTTGGGGCGATCGTCCTGGTCGGGTTGATAGGATTGACCGCCAGAGCCGCATATCGGGCGAATTATATTAACTATGACACCGCCAAGGAATACCTGGTTTATGCGCACGCTGCCCGGGGACCTAAAGATATTCTTGCCCAGGTGGAAGAAATTTCTGAACGCATTGCGGGCGGAAAGAATTTAAAGATAGCCTATGATAACCACTCCTTGTATCCATACTGGTGGTATTTCAGGGATTTCCCGAACCTGGATTACTTCGGTGAGCAGCCTTCAAAGACCCTCCGGGATGCACCGATTGTCCTGGTTGGCAACCCGAATTATGATAAGGTTGATCCGATCCTGAATAAGGGATTTTATAAATTTGAATATCTTCGCCTCTGGTGGCCAAACCAGGATTATTACGACCTGACTTGGCCGCGCATTGGGAATGCAATCACAGACCCCAAGATTCGAGCTGGTATTTTTGATATCTGGTTAAACCGGGATTACGCCCTGTATGCAGAGGCAACGGGCAGTTCGACGATGACCCTTGAAACCTGGGAGCCGGCCGAACGTATCCGGTTATATATCAATAAGAATATAGCATCCCAGATCTGGGATTTGGGTTTGGCTCCAGTCGCTGCTGTAGAAGAAGTGGATCCTTATGAAAAGGTCAAAGTAGAATTGGTGCCCGATCTCGTTGTTGGCGGTCCGGGAAAGGATCCCGGTTTATTTGATGCGCCGAGGGGACTGGCTACCGCACCCGATGGCAGCCTGCTTGTTGCTGATTCCAGGAATAACCGTATCCAACACCTGCGAGCCGATGGCAGTGTAATTGGCATGTGGGGTAGTTTTGCAAACTCCAGTAAAGGAGAAGCTGCCGGAGGAACATTTAATGAACCCTGGGGTGTTGCTGTCGGACCGGATGGATCGGTTTATGTGACCGACACCTGGAATCATCGTGTCCAAAAGTTTGACACTAACGGAAATTTCATCACCATGTGGGGCTTCTTTGGACAGGCTGAAGAACCGGATGCCTTCTGGGGTCCACGCGGAATTTATGTAGACGGGAATAACCATGTTTTTGTTGCAGATACCGGAAATAAACGCATCGTTGTGTTTGATGCGAACGGTGCCTTTATTACGCAATTTGGTACTTATGGTTTAGAGTCCGGCCAGTTCGATGAACCAGTTGGTGTTTGGGGCGATACAGCGGAAATATTTATGTTGCTGATACATGGAACCAGCGCATCCAGGTGTTCACTCCGGATGAAACTGGAACAAATTATGGCGTTAGCCTGAGCTGGGATGTCAACGCCTGGAATGGGCAATCGCTGGATAATAAGCCATTCCTGACCGTGGATAATACTGGCCATGTCTTCGTGGTCGATCCGGAAGGATACAGGATCCTGGAATTTGGATCTGATGGAACCATTATCCGAACGTGGGGAGATTACAGCCTGGATACAGATGGTTTTGCAATGGCATCCGGGGTCGCTGTCGATCCGCAGGGTAATATCTGGGTGAGTGATGGAGCAAATATGCGCTTGCTTCACTTTATTGTGAAATAATATATTAGGAATATACAACGAAACAGGGCAGCTTATTAGCCGCCCTGTTTTTTTACCCGATTATTCTTATCGGATTTGGATGTAATAAAATTCATCCTGGCTGGTAAGTAAAATGCAACTATAAAAGAAGGAAAACCCGCACCGTTCGCTTGGAGTGTTATCGATCAGGGTCATAACCTAATAAATTAATTATTGAATATTTATATAAGGGAGAGAAATAATTCCAGGAAAAAATGGAATTTATATCAGGAAATTATTGTCCCCCCGCTTAGGGGATATCATCGAAATTCCCAAGTATGCCAAAGGTGATCAGGATCATCCGGACGATAAATGTTTAAATTGTGATTGGATCGCCCTGGAATTTATGAATGGATTGGTTAAAGCTAATGCGCTCGATGCTGGAACCATGAAAAAAACAGGCAATCCCGAATGGTTCAACATCAATAAACTCCTTAAGTTTTCAAAATCTCCGGGAGTAAAGGTATTCCTGGTTATCAATCTGGTCGGTTCTGATCCGGCGAAGGAAGCCAAATTATTCTTGTCGCGTGTTGCCAAGCTTTCCGATCGGAGTTCTTTAGGTGGTGTCATCGTTCATATTAATGGTAACTATAAAAAAAGATCGGTGAAGAGTACGATCCAATATTTGGAGGCAATAAAATCCTGTGGTTTGGACATTGGTTTCTGGGGAGACAAATCTGTACCTGCAAACCTCTTAAAAGAATTTATTAAGCGTGCAAGTTTTGTGATGGGAAACGTGACCTGGAAGTTGAAAGAAAGACCAAATACAGGCTTGGTTAACTCATACTTATTTTGGGATAAATTGGATGTAAAGAATTACATTCCAGTCGTTACACTCTACTCAAGTGGGACCTATAAATTTAAAGCCAATGCTGTCGACGAATACTTTGCCTCGCTGTTAGGCACCGATATTACCGCCAATATGTGGTATTGTTGGGATCCTGAGAAAAAGTATGGCGGCGGATTGGAAAGTAATATGGCTGTCAGATATACATTATTCCGAAGCGTTTGGACCAGGGAAATACCTAAAACTGCGAAAGGTGAAGAAATTTCAACACCAGATGAATTAACAATTCAGGAGAAGATGGACATTCTCTGGCAGGATTATTTGGATCGGAATATGACATGATTTTTCCGGGATTCATAATTTATTCGAAAAGAAAAGACCATACTCTAAAAATAAAGAGTACAGTCTGTAAAAAGTAGACTTATAATTTGTGGGCGGAACAGGACTCGAACCTGCGACCACATCTGTGTAAGAGATGTGCTCTAACCAACTGAGCTACCCGCCCGGGAAACAGTATTATACCGCATTATCCGGAAAAATTAACAGTCTGAATTCAAAAATTACAGGATGACTCTGAATGAAGATCGTAAAATTCTTAAATAAGGATCGCAAAATCCAATACGGCTGGATACAGAATGATCTGGTTGGTAATATTGAGGGTTCACCTTTCTCAGATTACCGTAGATTGGAACCTGAAATTCTTCTCGAACGGGTGAAACTGATTGCGCCGGTAATCCCAGGAAAAATTATTTGTGTTGGCAGAAATTATCCGGAACATGCCAAAGAAGTTGGAGCAGAGTTACCTAAAGTTCCCATCCTTTTCCTTAAACCAGCTTCAACTATAATCGGACCGGGAGAACCGATCCTGCTTCCACCTCAATCATCCCAGGTTGAACATGAAGGTGAACTGGCTGTGGTCATCGGAAAGAAGGGGCGCTGGATACCGACAGAATACGCCAGGGATCACATCCTTGGATACTCTATAGCCAATGATGTTACAGCCAGGGACCTGCAGCGGCGTGACGGGCAATGGACCCGCGGGAAGGGATTTGATACCTTTTGTCCGATCGGACCCTGGATCGAGACAGAATTTAATCCGTTTGATGCAATTATTTCCACACATGTGAATGGACAAATGCGTCAGATGGGATCCACCAGAGATATGATCTTTTCCATTTATCAATTGATAACTTATATTTCGTCAATAATGACCCTTGATCCGGGTGACACCATCCTGACCGGTACACCGGCTGGTGTTGGTCCACTGATGAACGGGGACGTTGTAAAAGTGAGTATTGAGGGGATCGGTGAATTACTAAATCCGGTTGAAAACGCTAAGGATAACCCGGTATATTCACACAGTTAAGATTATTCAACTTGTATTGCAATAATGAATTTTCGTCCCCACTGATTATCGTTGTTAAATTGGATGCAAGTTTGAAGTATCAACCTTCCGGGATGATTATAGATCTCATAGAATAGATCTTCCTGGCTGATCTTCTTTCCCCCGTTATCAATTGCTGCAAAATCTGTGAGTGCATTATCCGGATCCAATGCCTGGTATTGCCGGATCTCAGTTATCTTATATTTATCCGTTGAGCCGTCACCATAAATAATTATGATGGTCTGATCGAGTTCAAGATCATTGAAAAACGCTCCTGCCAGGTAAGAATGTGCCAGTAACCCAATCGACCCAAAATCCGCTGCAAGTTGAAAATGAGTGACTTTATCGGGTTGATCGCTTACAAATCCTGATTTTCCGGCTGGTTGTTCTTCAACCATCAAACCGGTGAGGTTTGGCAGCCATAAACCGGTAACCTGTTCCGGATTCCCGTTTGTTACCTGGCTGATGAAGGCTAATTTTGAGGCGTTTGGTGATGTGAAATATGGATTCTTTTCCCCTGTTAGACCCCGTATTTGGTATCAGGGTAAATCCTCCAGGTGAGAAAGATAGTATCGATACGATTATGATCAGGAATACACTGAGTTTTGTCTTGAGGGACAACTTTCCAGATGTTTTTATCATCATTATGTTGTAGTATATGGTGTTTTTGCTGACCTGTAAATGTTATCCATGCAATTAATTTCACCCGGAAGCCCATCAGAACAAATTTTGCCAATCTTGAAATGCATTTATTTTAGGCTTAACTCGATCGGCCTGACAATGAGATGCTGGATTTTTTTCAATGGTATAATATCTGAAAATATTCCGTATAAGTTTGAGGAGACAATGTATGTCTGGTCATTCACATTGGGCAACAATTCGGCGTAAAAAAGGCGCTGCTGATGCAAAAAAGGGTGCTATCTTCACCCGTTTGGCTCGTGAAGTGGTTATGGCCGCCCGTGAAGGTGGCGGTGATGCAGGAATGAATGTTCGGTTACAAATGGCAATCGAAAGAGCAAGAGCCCAGAATATGCCCAAAGATAGCATTGATCGCGCTATAAAAAAGGGTACTGGTGAAGGCAAAGACGGCGTTGTCATGGAGCAGTTATACTATGAAGGTTATGCCGGTCATGGTGTTGCTGTCATGCTCGAATGCCTGACAGATAACCGTAACCGGACTGTAGCTGAAGTCAGGCATATTTTAACCAGGGGCGGCGGAAGCATGGCGGAAGCCGGTTCGGTTGGTTGGCAATTTAAAGAAAGCTGCATGTTTCTCCTTCTCTCTCGAAGGACTTGATGGAGATAAAGTTTTTGAATTGGCTGTAGATGGCGGTGCAGATGATGTCAACATCGAAGAAGGCTCCGCAGAGATCATCGCTCCGGTTGAACAGTATAAGATCCTATCGGAAAAACTGCATGCTGTAAAGATCTTCCCCGATGAAGCAGGTTTACGGATGCTTCCCACTCAGGAAGTTGAACTGGAACCGGATAAAGCTGTTCAGGTGATGAAGACCATTGAAGCACTTGAAGAGCTTGACGATGTAGTGAATGTGTTTTCAAACCTGAAAATGACTGATGAGGTCATGGCCGCATTAGAAGATGATTGATCGCCATGCGAATTCTGGGAATTGATCCTGGAACCGCAACTACCGGTTATGGCCTGGTGGATGAAGATTCTCAGGGGCAGCTGATCTCGGTAGCTTATGGGACAATAAATACACCGGCGAATATGGCCGTCGAAAAACGGCTATTATGTATATTTGAAGAACTCAAAAAACTCATACTTCTCTATGAACCGCAATCTGCGGCCGTGGAGAAGTTATTTTTTTATCAGAACGTAACTACGGCCATGACTGTCAGTCAGGCTCGCGGGGTTGTTGTTTTGTCGATCGCCCAGGCTGGGTTACCATTTGGAGAATACACACCTCTGGAAGTAAAGCAGGCAGTGACCGGTTATGGCAAGGCCGATAAACAACAGGTTCAACAAATGGTCAAAACTCTCTTGAATCTGGAATCCATTCCAAAACCGGATGATGCCGCGGATGCATTGGCGGTGGCAATTTGCCATCATAACTCCAGCCGGTATAACCGATTGGAGTCTGAAAACTGATGGTCGAGATCTCAAGTACTGCCAATCCCCGTATCAAAGAGATACATAAGCTCCTGAACCGGAAAGAAGGGCAGAATCAGGACTGGCTTACATCGAAGGTTTGCGGATTGTCATTCAGGCAATCCAGGATGGCTGGGATATTCAAACCCTGGTCTATTGTCCCACCTTGCTTGTCAGCCCGGTCGGAAGACAGGCACTGGATGATTTTTTGATTTCCGGTCAGAATAAGTGTATTGAAGTCAGCGAATCAGTTTTCCGCTATCTTTCCGGCAAGGATGGCCCCCAGGGTTTGGCAGCTGTTATCAAGCAAAAGTGGTCAACACTTGGAGAGATAAATCTGAAGACATCGAACACAATTATTGCCCTGGATGAGATCGCTGACCCGGGCAACCTGGGCACCATCATTCGCACCGCCGATGCCTGTGGAGTGACCTCGATCATCCTGCTGGATAATTGCACCGATCCATATGATCCATCATCCATCAGGGCAAGTATGGGCGCGCTTTTCAATATGGCTTTGATCAAATGCAGTCTTGATGAGTTTGTTCTCTGGAAAAATTCCACAGGTATTCAGGTATATGGTGCGGCTGGTGGAAAGGATAACGATTACCACTTTACGCAATATGTCCATCCTTTGGTTCTATTAATGGGCAGCGAAAGGCATGGTTTATCTGACCGTCACCTGGAAATATGTGATCAGGTGGTTTCCATTCCGATGGTTGGCAAAAGTGACTCGTTGAACCTGGCAATGGCTGCAGGAATCATTTTATATGAGATACTTAATCATCAGCGCGAATCCTTAAAGAAAATGGACGATACAAAATGATCTCAACTTTACGTGGCGAGGTTCTTGAAATCAATAATGATAACCTGACGATCAACCTGAGCGGTTTTGGATTGCGTGTTTATGTCCCTGCGTCGGTCTGTCAGATTGCAAAAACGGGAGAACTGATCTTTTTACATACCCATCTGATCGTTCGGGAAGATGCTTTAACGCTTTACGGTTTTGATCTTCGCGAAGAACGCGATTTTTTCCTCGTCCTCCTGGGTGTGGATGGAATTGGCCCGCGGACTGCCCTGGCAGTTCTTTCAACTTTAACTTTGGAAACGATCAGGCAGGCTGTGAGCAATGGGCAGGCTGAAGTATTTAGTCGGGTTTCAGGAATTGGAAAGAAAACTGCGCAAAAAATGCTTCTACACCTGGAAGATAAAGTTGGTGCCATTAGCCGGGTGGATCAATTGTCATCGTACAATGAATTGGAAACAGAACTAATTGCAGCGTTAACCGGTCTTGGCTACAGCATTGTGGAGAGCCAGGCGGCAATCCAGGCAATCCCAAAAGATACAGAACCGGACATCGAAGCAAAATTGCGGGCAGCTTTGAGTTATTTTACAAGGTGACCTATTAGCTAGACAATAAATTTGCTTTCAGGTATCATATTTATCGATAAGTTGCCGATAATAGTTTAGGTTTGGGTATTCTTTAAAGAAGATTCTAAAAGGGTTGGAGGATCAATGACCGATCTGATAAATCAAGTCACCGCGGAATTACAACAGAAAATCGAAGCATTTCAACCGCTCATGGAGATCAAGGAAGTAGGCACAGTCCTTGAATGCGGCGATGGAATTGCGAAAGTTGCGGGACTGACGCGTGTAAAATCACAGGAACTGGTGGAATTTTCAAACGGTGTCCAGGGTATTGCTTTTAACCTTGAAAAAGACAGCGTGGGTGTAATTATTTTAGGTGATTATCAGTTGATCAAAGAGGGAATGCTTGCCAGTGCGACGGGTAGAATTGCATCGGTTCCTGTAGGTGACGCCCTTATCGGACGAGTGGTGAACGCATTAGGTGTTCCGATCGATGGCAAGGGTCCCATCATTACCACCGAATTCCGCCCCATCGAACGTATTGCAGCGGGTGTGATCGAACGACAGGATGTTGACTCTCCAGTCCAAACCGGTATTAAAGCCATCGATTCAATGATCCCCATAGGCCGGGGGCAGCGCGAATTAATTATTGGCGACCGCCAAACAGGGAAAACAGCTTTGGCGATCGATACGATCATTAACCAGAATGGAAAAAATCTGGTCTGTATCTATGTCGCCATCGGTCAGAAAAAATCCGCAGTAGCCAGGACAATCGCAATTCTGGAAAAGCATGGAGCGATGGACCATACCATCGTAGTGATGGCAGCTGCTGACGAACCAGCAGCCATGCAGTATATTGCTCCTTACGCAGGCTGTTCCATCGGGGAAGAGTTCATGGAATCCGGTCGAGATGCCCTTGTGGTTTATGATGACCTTTCCAAACATGCCTGGGCTTACCGCCAGGTTTCACTATTGCTTCGCCGCCCACCGGGACGTGAAGCCTATCCGGGTGATGTCTTTTACCTGCACTCACGCCTGCTTGAACGGGCAGCCAGATTGGCTATTCAATACGCAATTGTTCCGGTAACATTCAGTAAAAGCCAGGCAAATCCTGAAGATGCTTACCTGAAAAACATCTTTGGCGGCCCGCTTTCGAAATCGTTGGCCGAAGAAGAACTGAAGAAGCTTCCCGAATCTTCAAAATATAAAATTGTACCTGTGGCTGGCACTGGTGGATCGCTGACAGCATTACCCATCATTGAGACGTTGCTGGGTGATGTTTCTGCATATATTCCAACCAACGTCATTTCTATTACAGATGGTCAGATCTATCTGGAATCGAACTTGTTCAACTCAGGTATTCGCCCCGGCATTAAATGTGGGTATATCTGTTTCCCGCGTAGGTGGATCTGCCCAGACCAAAGCCATCAAACAGGTGGCAGCTCGATTAAGAATGGAAATGGCTTCTTATCGTGAGCTGGCTGCATTTGCACAGTTTGGATCTGACCTGGATAAAGTGACCCAGTCACAATTGAACCGGGGCCAGCGGCTGCAGGAAATCTTGAAACAACGGCAGTATGAACCCATGTCGCTTGCGAACCAGGTCATTTCACTATTTGCTGCCACCAATGGATTCGCAGATGCAATTCCTGTGGAGAAAATACGCGATTGGGAAACTGCCATGCTTCGGACTATGGATTCATCTTACCCGGAAATTACTAAAGATATTTCCGACAAAAAGCAGATCACCCCCGAAACAATCGATAAATTGCAGAAAGCATTGCAAACCTTTAATTCATCCTGGGCTTCTTAGTAATCAGGGATTAATATATGGCATCTGCAAGGGAAATGCGGCTCCGCATCCGGAGCATAAAGAATATCGTTCAGGTCACACGGGCTTTACAGGCGGTTTCTGCCAGTAAGGTCAGAAAAGCCGTGCAAGCGGTATCAGCAACCCGGGCATATGCTCAACAGGCCTGGAAAATCCTGGTCCATCTTATCAGAACAACCCGGACATAACGCTTTACACCCGCTATTAAATCCTCGTGGGACAGTAAAAAACATTCTCGTTATTTTGATCACAAGTGATCGAGGATTAGCTGGAGCATATAATACAAATATTTTGCGGAATACCCTGGTGCATTTTAAAGGATTCTCTCAAAATATCAGCTATATTACAGCAGGTAAAAAAGGACGTGATCTACTTCTTCGCCGAAGTAAAAGGGTTATCGCAGAATTCAGTAACTTACCGGCTTCACCATCATTTTCAGACATTTCGCCCATCGGCCGGATGGCCGTGGATGGATTTCTGGATGGTTCATATGATGAAGTTTACCTGGCTTATACCGACTTTGTTACCATGATCCATCAGGATCCGGTGATCAAAAAACTCCTGCCGTTTGAGATTCAAAGCGAAAGCCATGAGGCAGAAAACATCGGCTCTCATAAGATCCAATCGGCATTTACTTATGAACCGGACCAGGGAGAGCTGTTGAATCAGATCATTCCCCGGTTCACTGCATTGCAGGTATATCAGGCGGTATTGGAAGCCCAGGCCAGTGAACACGCTGCACGGATGATTTCCATGCAGAATGCCACAGATAACGCCATGGAGCTAAGTGGTGTTCTTCAACTTGAATACAACAAAGTCCGCCAGCAAAGCATTACCAACGATATGCTTGATATTGCTGGTGGAGCAGAGGCTCTTTCGAAATCATTAAATTAGGGTCAGAATATTTTCGTGACTATGAGTGGAGGTTCTTTCATGGAAAAAGCAACAGGAAAAGTAGTGCAGATCTTGGGTGGTGTCGTGGATGTCGCTTTTGCTGAAAATGATATTCCGGTTTTATATGAAGCGATCGAGATTCCACGGGAAGGAAAGGGTCCTGTTACTTTGGAGGTTGAAAAAGACCTCGGGAAAAATACTGTACGTTGTGTAGCCATGGATACCACGGATGGTTTGGAGCGCGGTATGCCAGCCAGAAGGACCGGGGCACCCATCATGGTCCCGGTTGGATTGACCACACTGGGTAGAATATTTAATGTCCTGGGTAAACCGGTGGATAACAAGGGTTCAGTTGAACCGGAACAGTACTATCCCATCCACAGGGCTGCCCCTGCTTTTGAAGACCAGGTCACCAAGGTTGAGGTTTTTGAAACCGGACTGAAGGTGATCGACTTGATCGCTCCATTTACCAAAGGTGGGAAGACCGGTATTTTTGGAGGTGCTGGAGTAGGGAAAACAGTCATCATCATGGAATTGATCCGATCGATTGCAACGGTTCACCAGGGAAATTCAGTCTTTGCCGGTGTAGGTGAACGAACCCGTGAAGGTACCCAGCTATACCGGGAAATGGTCGAATCGGGTGTAATGAAAGATACAGTCATGGTCTTTGGGCAGATGAATGAACCCCCGGGAGTTCGTCTGCGCGTAGCCTTAACTGCGTTAGCCATGGCAGAGTATTTCCGTGACCAGGGAAAAGATGTCTTGTTATTTATTGATAATATTTTCCGGTTCACAATGTCTGGCTCCGAGGTTTCAGCCCTGCTCGGGCGTATGCCTTCTGCAGTAGGTTACCAGCCCACTCTTGCCACAGAGATGGGTGAATTGCAGGAACGGATCACATCCACACAGACGCGGCTCGATCACATCCATGCAGGCAGTCTATGTTCCCGCTGACGATTATTCAGATCCTGCTCCTGTGGCTACCTTTACACACCTGGATGCAACCATTGCCCTCGAGCGGTCTATTGTTGAAAAGGGTATTTATCCGGCTGTTGACCCGCTGGCTTCCACCTCCCGTATTCTTGACCCGCTCATTGTAGGTGATGAGCATTACAATACTGCCCGGGAAGTGCAAAGGATATTACAGCGTTACAAAGATCTTCAGGATATTATCGCGATCTTGGGCCTGGACGAGTTGAGCGAAGATGATAAATTGATCGTTTCACGTGCCAGAAAGATCGAGCGTTTCTTCTCCCAACCCATGGCTGTTGCAGAGTCATTTACCGGTATTCCGGGAGCTTATGTCCGCATCGAAGAGACTGTTCGTGGCTTCAGAGAGATCCTGGATGGTAAACACGATGAGCTCCCCGAACAGGCTTTCTTAATGGTGGGAACCATTGAAGATGCTGTGGCAAAAGCCAAGACGATGATGTAAGAGAGGGCTGATAATGCCTATCCATGTAGAGATAACCTCGCAAGATCGATCTGTATTTTCAGGTGAAGCCGATATTGTTGTTGTTCCCGGCACTCTGGGAGAAATGGGAATATTGCCGCACCATTCCCCTCTTCTTTCCACATTGAAATTTGGATTGATCAAAGTACGTTATAAAGGCGAAGAAAAAGTATTTACTGTGGCTGGCGGAATCGTCGAAGTGCAGCCTGACCAGGTCACAATTCTGGCAGATTCGGCTGAAAATATCGAAGAAATCGACATTGAAAGAGCAGAATTTGCCAAACAAAGGGCAGAGGAGATGCTTCAGAAAGTCATCCCTCAAGATACCGATACATACCTTACACTGCAATCTGCATTAAGAAGATCCAACCTCCGTCTTGAAACCGTACGGAAATATCGAAAAGATAAACGATAAATCATTTTCACGCAACCGAAACTTATCTATAATACTAGCCTGGTTGTTGATCAACCTTTTTTGGGTTAGGTGATTTTTTACCTGCTTGTCTAACCAAAGTGTTAGCTTTCCACTATTGCAGCTCCTGTTCTTGGTAGAATTAATGAAAGTAAAAGAGGAGGAATCATCATGGATGACCTATTGACATCTACAAAAATTGCCATCATCGGGGCAGGCAATGTTGGTGCAACTTTTGCCTATGCACTTCTGCAAAGTGGTCTGGCAGGAGAGATCGTGCTCATCGATGCGAACAAATCGAAAGCTGAAGGGGAAGCCATGGACCTGAATCATGCAGTCCCTTTTGTCCAGCCCACCAGAATTTGGGCTGGCACATATGAAGATTGCAAGGGAGCAGCGATCACAGTGATCACTGCCGGAGCTGGACAAAAACCCGGGGAATCCCGCCTGGACCTGGTTCATAAAAATATATCTATCTTTAAGCAGATCATTCCACAGGTTGTGATGAATAACCCGGACGGTCTATTGCTCATTGCGACCAACCCCGTGGATATCCTGAGTTATGCTTCCTGGAAAATTTCCGGGTTACCGCATGCGAAAGTCATTGGCTCTGGAACAATTCTGGACACTGCCCGCTTCAGATACCTGCTCAGCCAGCATGCCGGTGTCGATCCTCGTAGTGTCCACGCATATATCATTGGGGAGCATGGGGATAGTGAGGTACCCGTTTGGTCTCTGGCTAATATTGCCGGAATGCGTCTGAAAGAATATTGTCTGGCGAACTGTATCGGATATTCCCAGGATGTGTGGGATGAGATATTTAAGCAAACTCGTGATGCTGCTTATCAGATCATTGAGCGTAAAGGAGCCACATATTACGCTGTTGCCAATGGTTTGTTAAGGATCACTGAAGCGATTTTACGGGACCAGGATACGGTACTTTCCTTATCCACCTTTATAGAAGATTACGATGGAATAAATGATGTATACCTGAGTTTGCCGTCCATCGTGGGTCGAAATGGGATAAAGAAGATTTTAAACCTTACTTTGTCAGTTGAAGAAATAAGTGGTTTATCAAATTCCGCCAAAATACTCAAAGAGCTCATCAAACAGGTTAATATCTAATTGGTTATCAGTATAAAAAATAACCTGGTGAAAACCTAAATCAACCCATTCCATGTATAATACTTGTGAAAGGTAATTAATCCATGCCATTTTTTTCGCGTGATATCGGAATTGACCTGGGGACAATGTATACACAGGTTGCAGAAGGGAACCAAATTCTGCTGAATGAACCAACCATTGTAGCCATCCTGGTTGAAGAAATGAAGATGGTCGAATGGGGAAAAGCCGCAAATGATATGTACGGGCGGGTTCCCGAATCCATTGAAGTATCACGCCCGCTTCGGAATGGTGTGATTGCTGATTTCGAAATTACCGAGAATTTGCTGCGGGATGTTTTACGGCGAGTTTCTGGTCCGATGGGAATGTTCAAACCCAGGGTCATGATCACAATCCCATATGGTGTAACGAGCGTTGAGATGCGCGCAGTCCATGAAGCCTGCCTAGGGGCAGGCAGTCGTGAAGTTTTTATGATCTGGCAACCCCTCGCAGCCGCAATAGGAATCGACCTTCCCATTTCCACTCCGTCAGGTAATATGATCATCTCCCTGGGTGGGGGTACAACTCAGTCTGCGATCCTCGCAATGAATGGGATTGTATGCGCTGAGACTTTACGCGGTGGGGGTTTAGCACTCGACGAAGCGATTATCAACTATCTTAAAAAGAAATACGGTCTCCTGGTCGGTCAGCCAACTGCCGAACAGTTAAAGATCAGAATTGGTAGTGCCATTCCAATCTCACAAATGGGTTCCATAGAAATTCAAGGGCAAGATCAGGTTAGTGGCTTACCCAAACCCCTGGAAGTGAAGAATGAGGATATCGTTGAAGCCCTGGATGACCCATTGAGAGATGTCGTGGCCAGCATAAAAAGAGTGCTTGAAAAAACACCTCCAGAGCTGTTATCTGATATTATTGACAGGGGAGCCGCCCTATGTGGTGGAGGTGCAATGCTGCGTGGAATGGATAAATACTTGACCAAATCACTTGGAATTCCAGCTTACCTGGTTGATAATCCGACTACCTGCACAGTTGAAGGGGCAGTCAAAGGGATCAATCTTTATCCCCAGTTGAGACGCAATCTGCCGATGGGATAAAATCAAGAACAAAAATGAATAACACCGAGCAAACCCGACCGGTTTTTTATTCGACCAAAACTCCCTGGTCTTCCTGGTTGCTGCTGGTTTTTTGTATAATAGGAATATTTTTAGCATCTGTGTTTAGCTATTTTTCATATTCCTGGGAAGTAGCCAGCCACGGGACAGCCAGATCACTAAACAGCATTATTCCATTCCTCTGCCTTATATCCATATTTGCATTGATATTCCTGGTAATCCTAATTCGTTTGATCGTTTCAAAACCAATGGAGCTTTCTTTAGCAGCTGATTCACTACAGATAACCCACAAAGGTAAGCAGTGGCTAATTATATATGCTGAAATTCAAAATATATATAGGCGGGATGAGGTCAATATATTCTTACTTTTCCCTTTATGGAAAAAAGAATTGGAAATCCATACTCCGAAAGGTATTGCGAAAATCAACGGCAATATCCGCCATTTTGACCAGATGGTAAGGGAACTGGAGTCAAAGGTTTACCCTGGCTTATATCTTCAAGATCAGGAAATTTTAGCCAGAGGACAGGTTGTCAAATTTGGAGAGATTCTCCTAAATCAGCAAGGGTTAAAAATCGGAGAAAACATTATCCTCTGGAGTCAGGCTGCAGGAACGTTAGTAGAAAGGGGTACGATTTTGATCAAATACTGGCGGGATGGCAAAATTCAAGTCCAAAAAATTCCAGCAGGTTCGAACTCCCAACATCCCCATCTTACTCAAATTAGCTGAAGAGCATATTCAAACAGCTGGCAGATTATAAAATAATAAACAATGACAAGAAAAAACACCGCGTAGCGGTGTTTTTGTGCCCCTGCGGCAACTCGAACGCCGGTTTTCACCTTCGGAGGGTGACGCCTTATCCACTAGGCTACAAGGGCAAATTACTTTCAAATTCCCGTTTATTTTACCATGAGATGAGGACCGTGAAAAAACATGATCGGTTTCTCAGTTTATATATATAATATGGCTATACATTGGAAAGGGGACTCCATGCGTAGATTAATAATAGTCATCATATTGCTTGGCTTACTGTTGTTACTAATGGTCGCAGCTGGAAGCTTTGTGTTATCGAATAGTGGTTTAGCCTCCCCAGGGAATCCATTATATCCGGTTCAATATCGAGCGGAACAATTGCGGCTGAACCTCACCCTTGGGCGAACCCAAAAGTTGAATTATACCGAGCACTTGTTAGGATTAAGATTAAATGACCTGAAAAATCCATCTGGTGACATCCTGGAAAAAACTATAGCGGTCAGCCGGGCTATTGACCAGTTGGCAATTAATAATCCAATTATCAAGACAAATGACCCACGCATCAATTCCCTTTTTGAATTTTACCGGTTATCCGACCCTGCCATTCAAACCTGCTGTTTAACCAGTCAGGAGGAGTCTGTCCTTGCACTCAGACGGAAATGGAAAACGCTTGGATTGATGATAGAAAACTCCACGAAATGGCCAATAAACTGGAAAATAATTGCCGGAAACAGGTTACCAGGGGAGGAGTTAAACACAAAGGGATTTTACTTTGCAGCACCGTATGCACTATTATCAGATACTCATCCGACCTTTCCACTGGCCGGTTGGCATGCTGCAATTCCATGCACTGGTTGCCATTCAAACTCAGCGTTAGTTAAAGGGACTCTATGTACCGACTGCCACTCAGAATCAATTCCTAAAACCCATTCCACTCTTGAGTGTAGTCTTTGCCACTCTCCCTTCGGTTGGGAAGGCAGGAAGATCGATCATAAAGATTTTTCTGCTACTGCATGCACTGATTGCCATGCTGAAGATAAACCTGCACCTCATTTTTCATTAAAATGTGACGCCTGCCATTCATTCAAGGCCTGGCTGCCCGTTTCCTTTGACCATGACCAAAACAGAATCTGCTGACTGTATCAGTTGCCATGCTGTCAGGCCAGGGCATTTTGACCTGGTTTGCTCAACATGTCATACAACAAATGCCTGGTCTCCCCAGAAAGTCGATCATGCAAGCCTGACAGATTGTGTAAGCTGTCACGAAAGTAAGCGACCGGTTAACCATTATCCAGGTTTATGCTCCACCTGCCATTCCACAACCGCATGGTTTCCTCAAGAAGTGAATCACGCTGCTTTGACGGATTGTATTAGCTGTCATCAGGGTGATCAGCCGGCTAACCATTACAATATTCAATGTTCAAGCTGCCATGCATCTACAGGCTGGGTACCGGCGAATTTCACTCATGACATTTTGACCGACTGTCAATCATGTCATACCAGTCCGTCAAATCATCTCAGCGGTCAGTGCTCAAGCTGCCATACTTTTCCATCCTGGAATCGCGGACATCCGGCATTTAACATCAACCATGAAAGTGCGAATGGAGTCTGTACAGCTTGCCATACAACCGGAAAAGCGGGATACACGGATTGCAAAACCTGCCACAATCAAAATGAAAACGGTGATGATGACTAGTTGAATTAATGGTATATGAGTATCGAAATTCTATAGATCAAATATAAAATAATATTATGCATCGATTTTCCATGAATATTCAATGGTTTGTGCATTCAAACAGCCAAACCATGATAAACTTGCGCGCATGCGGCTTAAGGCAGATCTTACATTACTTTTGGCTGCCCTGGTCTGGGGATTGGGGTTTATTGCCCAGCGCTATGCTGCTTTAGAGGTAGGTGCCTTATTATTCAATGCTGCCCGTTGGACTCTGGGCGGATTGGTGATGCTGCCATTTATTCGATTCAATCTCCATCTAGATCGTAAGACCATACCGTGGATGGCTGCAGGCGGATCTATCTTGTTTGCAGCCAGCGGACTTCAGCAAGCAGGTTTGGAATTTACAACCGCGGGTAACGCCGGTTTTATCACTGGGACTTATGTGGTCATCATCCCCATTTTGCTCACAATATTCTGGAAGGAAAGATCGAACTGGTCCATCTGGCTGGCTGCTTTTATGACCACCATCGGAATTTACATGTTAGGCAGCGGTGGGGTATTGCGTTTTAATTGGGGTGATGGAATTGTCCTGATTGGTGCGGTACTGTGGGCTTTACATGTGATCGTTACCGGTATGGGGGTAAAACATGTTCCTGTATTGGCTTTTGTCACCGGTCAATTCCTGGTCTGTGGAATTTTGAATATGATCTTCGGATTGGCCTTCCAACGGGAGTCTTTACCTGCCCTCCTTCCAGCCTGGCCTTCGATCCTCTACCTTGCACTAATATCGACAGGAGTTGGCTTCACCCTCCAGGCGTATGGACAGCGACATGCCCCACCCGCTGATGCTGCCATCATCCTGAGTCTCGAGGCGGTTTTCGCAGCTTTATTTGGATGGCTGATCCTCTCAGAGAAGTTGACACTAATTCAGGTCGTTGGCTGCTTCCTGATCATGGGGGCAATCTTTATTTCACAACTATTAACATCACGAGCTTTGAAAACTGAAGTCTTGGGTTAAATTCTCAATATTAACGTAGTGATGGATGTAGCACGTGATCAAGAAAAGTTCAAACTGATCCGTTCGATCAAGCTTTTATATGGATCGATCCCGAGATGCGTCAAGACTTCATCCGCCCTGCCGGTTGCAGATTCGCGGGCTGTTAAGCGCATGGTGATGACACCTTTACCCTCAGCTGTAGTACTTATTCCCAAACTTTCAACGAGGTCGCGAATATTCCGTGTTTTCCCCCGGCGCTCCACAAGGATTTCGGTGGATTGATTAAATTGGTCGATCTTCTTCTGAAGTTCATTAATATTCTCATTTGGGGAAAGTGTGATCTGGTAATCAGCCGATTGGAGCGCGACCTGCACTTTAGGGGCATCGATCGGAATTCCTTCAACATGAAATACCTCCAGTCCAGGTGGCAGGGCTGCCTGAATTTTCATCGACAAATCAAGCAGAGGTAGTTCTTCTTTTATCCAGGCATCCAGTACTTCTCCGGAACTGATATACCCCAAGGGTAGAGCAGATGCTAATTGAAGTTTTGGCTGCTGGTGAAATCCCTGGCTGTATTCAAGTTGTATTCCTGCCCTGCGAAAAACCCGGAACCAGGTTTGCTGCAAGTCAAGGTGACCGGTAAAGCGCATGGCCTGGGTCTTCTTAAATACTTATTCGAATTCTCATACATTGAGCTCCTCACGGGCTTTCTTTTTCGTTTTCGGAGGTGGACATTTCCAATCGGGAAGGAATTCTGCTGTAAACTCTGGCATGATACCGCACGCAAAACACTCATCCCGGCAATCTTCCCGTAATTTTCCTTCTTTGGATGATTTATATTCCTTTAGCAGATAAGCAGCCCTTACACCAGTATTAATATGGCTCCATGGCAAAACTTCGTCTACATTTCGTTCACGGTGAGAATAGAACGCCGGGTCAAGACCATGTTGTGTAAACGCGTTCAACCATTTTTCGTAATGATTCTGGTCCTGCCAGGCATCAAATTTAGCGCCAGATTCCCAGGCAGAGAATATTACATCCGATAATCGGCGGTCTCCCCGGGCTAACCAGGCTTCCATATGCGTATCTTTCGGGTCGGTCCAACTGACTTTTATGTTTGGATTTCGCAGTTCCGAACGCAGTAAATTCTGCTTTTCATGGACCAATCCGGGTCATCGCACGCAGTCCATTGGAATGGGGTATGTGCTTTCGGTACAAATGTCCCGATACCGGCATGTACCTTGGCTCGACCTCCGACCACACTTCGGCCGATCTGGTAGACCTGCTTGCACAGGTCGATGATGGCTCGAACATCTTCCATGGTCTCGGATGGATGGCCGATCATAAAATAGAGTTTGATCGTTGTCCAACCCCGGCTATAAATTGCCCTGGCAGTCTCCAGAAGATTCTCAGTGGATACCGGTTTATTGATGATCTGGCGCATCCGGTCTGTGGCTGCTTCCGGGGCAAGCGTGAAACCACCCAGCCTTGTTCCTTTAAGTTTGTCCATGATGTCGACTGAAAATGATTCGATCCGTAAGGAAGGTAATGAGACCACCAGGTGGTTTCCGGTGTATTTTTCACTCAATGCATCCACAAGCTCCTGGATGTGGGAATAGTCGGAAGAAGATAAAGATAAAAGGGCTACTTCTTCATGCCCTGTGGCTTCCAAAGCTGCATCTATTGCAGTCATGATCTCTTCAACAGGACGTTCGCGGACCGGTCGGGTGATCATCCCGGCGTGGCAGAAACGGCAACCACGGGTGCAACCGCGCATGATCTCAATAGCCACCCGGTCATGAACGATTTCGATGTATGGCACGATGAACCTTGTGATCGGTGGAGGCAATTTTGCCATGATCCGTTTGGTGACCGGGAAGGAAACATCTCCATTCACCGGTTTGATTTCCTGCACTCGACCATCAGGTAAATAGCTGACAGAATACAATGCTGGTACATACACTCCCGGTATCAGTGCCAGTTGGAATAACAATGACTTTCGATCCAGGCTTGTATTTTTCCATTTCTGGTGGACATCAACGATCTCTCCCATCACCTCTTCGCCTTCACCAATGACAAAGGCATCAATAAATGCATGCATTGGCTCAGGGTTGAATGCTGCATGTCCGCCAGCGATGACCAATGGATGTCCTTTTACCCGCTCAATTGAATGAACTGGAATTCCAGCCAGGTCCAGCATGTTCAGGACATTGGTATAAAGTGTCTCATAAGGCAACGAAAAACCGATAATATCGAATTCGATCAGGGGATGTTTAGTCTCCAGCGAAAATAATGGAATTTCATTTTTTCGCATCAGGTCTTCCATATCGACCCAGGGGGTGTAACATCTCTCAGCGAGTACATCCTGACGCTTATTGAGGAGATCATACAGGATTGCCAACCCAAGGTTTGGCACACCCAGATCATAAATATCCGGAAAGACCAGGGCTACCCTGCTCTGGACAGTATTCCAATCTTTGACAATGGAATTTAATTCACCGCCGGTGTAACGACCCGGCTTCTGAACAAGAGGAAGGATCGAGTTGATCTTCTCTTCGAGAAAGTTATTTTGTTGTTTCGACTGCATTTTACAACCTATAAGAGACCTTTATAAGAACCGCCATCCACTGGAAGCATAACACCGGTAAGATAGGAGGCGGCAGGAGAAAGTATGAAAACAGCTACATTTGCGAACTCATCCGGAGTTGCCAGGCGTTTGAATGAGGTGGCATCGGCCTGCTTTTGCATTTCAACTTCCTGTGTGGTGTTGTTTTTTACTGAGCGATCTTTGAGCAGGCTGAGTGCCCGATCTGTTTTTGTCCATCCCGGCAGGATCGAATTAAACCGGATGCCTTCACTGCCTAATTCCTGGGATAATGTCTTTGTCAAACCGAGTAATCCTGCCCTCAGTGTGTTTGAAAAGATCAGGTCTGGAATGGGTTGCTTCGCAGAGATGGAGGTGATCGTAAGAACACTGGGAGATTTTGAAAGACGTAAATATGGCAAAGCCGCACGAATGAGCCGGATATGACTTAAGAAACACAGGTTGATCGCTTCCATCCAGTCTTCATCGGACTTGGTTTCGAATTTTCCGGTTTTTGGCCCGCCGGAATTTGTTACCAGCAGGTCAATTCCACCCATTAATTGAGCCGAATCCTGGATGAGACGGTTGCAGAAATCTGCAGAAGATACATCACCTGCAACCGTATGTACCTGAACAGGTGCTTGAGATTTTATCTCTTCCTTCGATTTGTTCAGCGACTGCTCGTCCCGGCTATTGATGACCAGATTCCACACCTTCGTTCGCAAGGCCAGAAGCCACAGCATACCCCAAACCGCGGCTTGCTCCAGTGACAACAGCTTTTTTATTTATTAATCCAAGGTCCATATTTCCTCAAATGATTTCCAGTTTTTGATCATAAATAGTTAATTCCGGATAGTATTTCTCCATCCATTTTTCTATTTTTGCAAATTCTGATTGAATAAAAGCAGAATTATTATTCACCAGGCCTAAGGTTATCTGTGCATCGCCATGGCTATCCTGGTATCCTGTCTCTGCAATTGAGATATTGAATTGCTTTGAAAGGCGGTGTTCCAAAGGCCGCATGGCACTTCTTTTCTCCTTCAAAGAATTGCACCCAAATAATTTAAATTGGAGAGTGAGCAACCCGAAGTGCATAGTATCCTGAGATATGCTTTGATTATAACTTAGGTAGCCTTAAGGTGGATTAATTCACTCCATAGTATAGTTCACATAATAATAATTATGCTTGCAAATAATATATACGGCGGTTACAATCCTTGACAGATGAAATCTCAGAGAAATTCAATGACAATAGAAGAACAATATCAAAATACCCTGGATTACTTGTTCAGTTTTGTAGATTACAGCCTGACGAAACAACTGGTTTATTCCCCTGAAAAATTCAACCTGGATCGTATGACCAGGTTACTGGATCTAATGGGAAATCCACAAAAAGCGTATCCTATTGTTCATGTAACCGGAACGAAAGGGAAGGGATCGGTTGCTTCCCTTTGCTCAAGCGTATTGAAAGAATCAGGGTATAAAGTTGGTTTGTATACATCTCCACATTTGATTGACTACAATGAGAGAATTCAAGTAAATCTGGTGCCAATTCCCCACGCAGACATGGTCACACTGGTGGATAGGCTTATACCGATGATCGATCAGGTAAAAGAGATCACGACATTTGAAATATCGACAGCATTGGCTTTTCAGTATTTCAAAGATCAGAGTGTGGATTACGCTGTGATCGAAGTGGGATTGGGAGGAAGGCTTGATGCAACCAACGTCGTTGACCCCATCTTATCGGTGATCACAACCATTTCCTATGACCACCAGGCAATACTGGGGAATTCCATAGCAGAAATCGCAGCTGAAAAAGCCGGGATAATCAAAGCGGGAAAACCCGTGGTATTAGCATCCCAGACAAACGAAGCACTTCAAGTTTTACTTCAAAAAGCTAATGAAACTGGATCTTCGGTTACATTGGTTGGTAGAGATATGTTGTATGTTGCCTTAGAGCATGACCTTGATTCTCAATCCATGTTTATTTGGTCAATAGAGGACCAGGTGAAAATGGACAAATATATTGAAGGTGATCCTGAAAATAACTGGGAACCAAAACAATTCACAATTCCATTGCTGGGTGCCCATCAGCTGGAAAACGCAACCACTGCTTATTCTGCTCTAAAAATATTGCAGGAACAGGATCCAAAGATCATAGATGAAGCAATTATTTTAGGGTTCAAGAATGTGTCCTGGTCTTGTCGTTTTGAGGTGATCAGTAAAAAACCTTTGATCATTCTGGATTCAGCCCACAACCGTGATTCTGCAATAAAATTAAGGTTGACGCTGGATGATTATCTTCCAGGGAATGATGTCATCCTGATCTTTGGAGCTTCTGAAGATAAAGATGTCCGCGGTATGCTGGTAGATCTTATGCCCAGGGTGCATCAGGTGATCGCGACCCAATCGATACATCCCCGGGCATTGGAGGCTGGAGTAATTGTGGATTTTGTCCACATGATGGGAAAAAA
Source organism: uncultured Chloroflexia bacterium (assembly GCA_963709535.1). Classification (GTDB taxonomy): domain Bacteria; phylum Chloroflexota; class Anaerolineae; order Anaerolineales; family Anaerolineaceae; genus PNON01. Next base: position 272,599 of record CAVPWY010000003.1, read on the forward strand.
GGCGAAAGCAATATTACCGTTGGAGGATGCCTTCACGGAAGCTGTCAAGCTAGCCGATGGTGAAAGAGCAATCCTGGTGGCTGGGAGTATCTTTATAGCTGCAGCAGTAAAAGAATTATGGATAAATCAACAGGGAAACCTGCAAACGAACAGGAATAGGTAAAATGCGAAGTGATGATTGGCAAAACCCGAATGATGATGAGATAGATTACAGTTCAGCTATCCATCAAAGAACAGAAGAACTATATAGGATCCAAAATGCTGAACCGGACGATCAGGGCACGATCTTACTACCTGTCTTGCCGTTTAAGAGACCTGGTTGTTTTCCCGCATATGGTCTCTCCGATCTTTGTAGTACAGGGTGGAACGCTGCATGCAATCCAATCAGCCCATTCGAATGTCCAAACCATGATTGGATTGGTTCAAAATGATCCGGATGTGGAACTGCCCACAGCAAAGGATTTTCTCTCAATAGGTGTGGAATTAGCTGTCGGCCGCTTATTGACCATGCCGGATGGCAATAGTTCTGCCCTCGTTCAGGGACGCCGCCGGATCAAGGTTTTGGAGTATATCCAGGAAGAACCTTTCATTATCGTCCGCGCAAAGATCATCGAAGAATCTGTTGAAGTGGATAAGAAAATGGATGCACTGATGCGGACAACGCGTGATCTTTTTGAAAGGTGCGTCCAACTCGATCGAACTCTGCCAGACGAAGCCCATCTATTTGCCATTAATATCAATGAACCAGGTTGGCTGGCAGATATGATTGCGACAACCCTGTCCATTGACCTGAAAGCGCGCAGAGACCTGCTCCTGAATACCAATCCACAGGACCGGTTAAAAAGATCAACCGGCTTCTGGCTCAGGAATTGGATGTATTGCTGCTGGAAGATGAGATCCAGAATAAAGTTCAAAGTGAAGTGGACCGCAGCCAGCGGGAATTTTATCTTCGTGAGCAGATGAAAGCCATCCAGAATGAATTGGGTGAAGGGGATGTCTGGACCCGGGAAATCGCAGAACTGCGGTTGAAGGTGGAATCCAGCGGGCTTTCAAAGGAATTGCAAACCCAGGCCAATAAAGAGATCGAACGATTGATGCAGATGCCGCCCCTGGCTCCTGAAGTTGGCATCATCCGCACCTACCTGGATTGGATCCTGGATCTTCCCTGGGTGCAGCAGACTGAAGATAACCTGAATGTAAAACATGCTGCAAAGGTATTGGAACAGTATCATTATGGATTGGCAAAAGCCAAAGACCGTATTTTGGAATATATAGCCGTCCGAAGCCTGCATCCGAAAAAAATGAAGCAGCCCATTTTGTGTTTTGTCGGTCCTCCGGGTACCGGTAAAACCTCACTGGGTAAATCCATTGCTGAGGCGTTGGGCCGGAAGTTTGTCCGGTTATCACTTGGCGGGGTAAGGGACGAGGCTGAGATTCGCGGCCACAGGCGGACATATATTGGTGCCATGCCGGGGCGGATTTTACAGACCATGCGCCGGGCGGCATCCATCAACCCGCTCTTTATGCTGGATGAAATTGACAAGCTGGGAGCAGATTTCCGGGGAGACCCTGCTTCTGCACTACTTGAAGTCCTGGACCCTGAACAAAATTATTCCTTCTCAGATCACTACCTGGAACTGCCCTATGACCTCTCCAAGGTGATGTTTGTAACGACAGCGAACTCCATCATGAGTATTCCAGCGGCATTACTGGATCGAATGGAATTGATCGAGTTTCCCGGCTACATCGAAGAGGATAAACTGGAGATTTCCCACAATTCTTATTGCAGCGCCAATTGGAAGAAAGCGGGTTGGAAACAGGGGAAGTTGCCCTGTTGGATTCAGCCCTTAGCAAGATCATCCGCGAATATACCTATGAAGCTGGTGTCCGTAATCTTGAAAGGGAGATCGGCAGGGTTTTTCGTAAAACAGCCCGCCTGAAATCTGAAGGCAAGCAGTATCCGCGTAGAATTGTTCCTTCAATGGTGGAAAAATTCCTCGGTCCGCCTCAATTCTTTGCGACTGAAGCAGAGAAAAAAGATGAGATTGGTGTAGCCACCGCCATGGCATGGACAGAATCTGGTGGAGAGATCATGCCGGTTGAAGTATTGATCTTCGACGGAAAGGGCAGCCTGCAAATTACCGGGCAGATCGGTGATGTGATGCAGGAATCCGGTCAGGCAGCACTTTCATACCTGAAGTCAAAGGCGAAACAACTGAACATTAATCCGAAGGTTTTTGAACGTTCAGATATCCACATCCATATTCCCGAAGGTGCCATTCCAAAAGATGGCCCTTCCGCCGGGATTACTCTGGCAACAGCCATGATTTCAGCTTTCACGAAAAGGGAAGTCTATAAAGAAGTGGGTATGACCGGTGAAATTACATTGCGCGGGCGGGTGCTTCCAATCGGTGGAGTACGCGAGAAGATATTGGCCGCTCACCGTGCCAACTTGAAAACAGTCATATTGCCAGAGAGAAACCTGAAAGACCTGGTGGATATTCCACGCAAGGTAAAAACTGACCTGAAAATAATTCCGGTTTCCCACATGGATGAAGTATTAAAAGTGGCTCTTTATCCGGCTAAACCAATGGAAAAGAAAACCCGGGCAAAAAGAAAACCGGCAAAACCGGTTGAAGTAAAAACGATAATAGAAAAGTAAAAAAACTCCCCTTCGGGGGAGTTATTCTGTTTTCATACGCTGTTTGTGTTCTGCCTGTAATGCTTTGATCCCGTTTCTCACTTGAGACAGTGTCCGGTCGATTTCCACCTCTAATCGTGTAAGTGTCTCAACAACATATTCATCTGATTCATGCCTGGCAGCATCAGCTTCCTGCCGTGCCTGGGCAATGATTTGCTCTCCCTGGTGCCTGGCAGCTTCGGAGATGGCATCCTTTGCAGTTAATTGGTCGCTTTTGTCACGAGCCAGTGCTATCGTCCGGTTGGCTTCTTCCTGTGCCTGAGCAAGGATGCGGTCTTTCTGGGTTAATACCTGTTGAGCTTTCTTCACTTCTTCCGGGATCGAGACCCGCATCTGGTCAATAATGTCCAGAAATCGGTCTTCGTCAATGGCTACACTGTGAGTTAGAGGAATGCCCCTGCTCTCATTAAAGAGTTCTTCCAATCGATCAATTAAATGTTGAATGTCCATATGTTTCTCCCGGTTCAAAATGTAAGTTGCAATTATCAGACCACAATAATCTGAATGAGCCAGTATTAATCACGCAGCGACGTCATGGGAACAACGGTTTGATTACTTCCAAGTTCTTGAAATTTGGCTTTTAATGCCTGCGTGACATAGTCCGGAACCATGCTTGAAACATCACCGCCTAAAGATGCAATTTCCCGTACTGTAGTCGATGATAGAAAAGTGTGCTGCTCTGAGGTGATCAATGCCATGACCTCAACGGTTGGTGCCAGGCGGTGATTTGCCAGCGCCATCCTGAATTCATGCTCAAAATCGGAAAAAACGCGCAAACCGCGGACAATGACCTGAGCATCGATCTTATGACAAAAATCCACAGTTAATCCGCTGTATCCGGTAACCCGGATCTTCTTATCATCGGCAAAACTTTGCCGAACATAATTTAACCGTTCTTCTGGTGAGAAAAGCAGGTTTTTTAATGGAAGATCATAGACTGCAACCACCACCTCATCGAATAATTTGGATGCCCTGCGGGCAATATCAATATGGCCAAAATGTATTGGATCAAAAGTTCCAGGAAAAACTGCTCTTACCATCAGCTGATATCTCCTTTTCCGGCTCCCCAGAAATGATTTAATGTTGTTACCAGGTATTGATTCTCGGGTTGGGCTAAATTTGGATCTTCTTCGAATAAAGTTTGCGCTGCCTTACGTGCAATTTCGATCATGCGAATATCTGTTAAAGATGCCATCCGCAGATCGGCAAATCCGGATTGGCGTGTGCCAAGAAAATCACCCGGTCCGCGTTGATCCAGGTCTTTTTCAGCCAGCAGGAACCCATCATTGGTTTCCACCATCGCCTGCAAGCGCTCATTGTCACTGTCGCTTTCAGATTCCGGGATAAGGATGCAGTACGATTTTGCTGTTCCACGACCGACACGTCCGCGGAATTGATGAAGCTGGGAAAGGCCGAATTTGTTGGCTCCTTCAATGAGGATCATTGACGCGTTAGGAATATCTATACCCACCTCAACAACAGAAGTCGACACCAGGACGTCAATGTCATGGTCCCGGAATGATTTCATGACCTGGTCTTTTTCATCCGGCTTCATTCGCCCATGCATTAATCCGAGTTTGTATTTCGAAAAGACTTCTTTCTTTAATCGATCATGTTCTTCCACTGCGGCTTTGGCTTCATCATTATCGCCCTGTTCCACCAGCGGATAGATGATGAATACCTGGTAGCCCAGATCAAGCTGGGTGCGAATGCGGTCGTACACACTCTCCCGTTCGCGGGGATAGAACACAAATGTATCAATGTTTTGCCTGCCAGCCGGGAACTCATCCATGACTGAAAGGTCAAGATCGCCATAAATAGTCAACGCTAGCGAACGCGGAATTGGTGTGGCAGTCATGACCAACAGGTGCGGGTTGGTTCCTTTGGAGCGAAGTTGGGCACGTTGGTCCACCCCGAAGCGATGCTGTTCATCAACCACTACGAATTGCAGGTCCTTAAAGATGACTGGATCCTCGATCAGTGCATGCGTACCGACCACAAGTTTAATGGATCCATCAGCTAATCTCTCCAGGATAACTTTTCGCTCACTGGCGGTTGTGTCTCCTACCAGAAGGCATATTTGTTCAGGTTTCAGAAGGGCGCTTTCATCAGTTGGGTCTGCCAGGAGTTTACCGAGGGTTCGATAATGCTGTTCTGCCAGAATTCCGGTGGGTGCCATGAAGGCAGCCTGCGACCCTTCGGAAGTAACTATGGCCGCTATCAATGCCGCAACGATCGTTTTCCCTGACCCGACATCACCCTGCAGTAAGCGGTTCATCGGAGATCCACTCGCCAAGGTCAGATCCTTAAATCAGCCAGGACTTTATTTTGGGCATTGGTGAGTTGATATGGCAGCTTGGCGATCTGCTGATTGACCCATTCATCATCCTTTTTGAATGGGGTGCCGGTCATATTCTGCCAGGCTTGTTTTTGCCGCAGAACTCCCAATTGCATTAAAAAGATCTCGTCAAACGCCAGCCTTTGGCGGGAGGCGTGCAGCTTTTCCTGGTTGGCCGGGAAATGGACTTCCTGCAATGCTGAAGAAAGATCCGGCAGGTTATTCGCTTGTTTGATCGACTGTGGAACAAAATCTTCCACTTTTCCAGACCAGTAAGAAACCGTCTGGTACATGATCCGGCGCAACCAGCGCTGGGTAACCGAGGCTGTTAATGGATAAACGGGTACGATACGATTCGTATTCAGCTGTTCCTGATCAAGGGGTTCCCATTCAGGGTTATTCATGATCAAACGGCCAAGGTATTGGTCCACTTTGCCTGAGACCACAATTTGCATTCCCTCGTGAAAACGGTTCGCGATCCATGGTTGATTGAACCAGGTTAACCGCAGGTCGCCGCTGCCATCTGTAATAACTGCTTCGGTCAGGGTAAATCGTCCGCCGCGGATTGGCCGGGCTGCTACGCTCTTTATTGAACCAATGACCGTTACATCGTCACGGTAAAATATCCGGCTGATCGGTTTTAGCTGGCTGTAATCATCATATCTGACGGGGAAAATAGAACAACAGGTCTTCCAGGGAATTCAAGCCAAGGCGGGCAAGCGTTTCAGCGTACTTGGGACCAATGCCTTGAATGACCGTCAATGGGGCAGATAAGCCCAACCGAACCTGTGGCTGCTGGGGGGAATGACCTGATGCTGGAAAAGGACGGCTTTTATTGTTGGAATATTGGTTTGGCCTGCTAGAAGATTTTTCGGGAGAAGATGGAGTTGGTTCTTTACGGCGAGAGGTAAATGTCAACGAATTGATTTCCTGTTCAGACATTCCAGTGCTGCTGCCGATAAAAGCCCATACTTCTTTGAGTGAGGTTTCACGCTTTTCTGGAGAGGCGGAATATTCGCCGATCCTGCTCCTGACCATTTGAATGGCTTCTTCCGGAATATTATTTGCCCTGGCTTCAGCTTCCCAGTTGGGAAGGATCTTTTCCAGTCCGCCGACGATTGCCCGATTATCATATCCCCGATCGGCTTCTAATTTGAAGAATTTTAATAATTTCTCAATGGATGGTTGCATAGGATTATTTTAACCCCAATCCCGAATTTATACCGGGAATAAGGTGAATGGATATTAAATTTTTGTCTTGTATAAAATTCTGGAAAAATCTCAGGCGCGGCCTTCAATGGCAAAGATACCAACTGCTGCAGGTCCAAAAAGTGCCGCCAAGGCGACGTTAATGGTGAGTTCAATAAATGGTGTACCCGGAAAAGATGAACTCACATGTTCCCTTAAAGTATGGGTTTCATGGATGAGTGGAGGCTGGCTTTGCACGAGGGCGACTTGATCCAGGTCATTGAACTCGTCAACAAACTCCTGGTAGTTTTCCAGTAAGAGCCGGAAGTTCTTTACCTTCTCAACAGAGACCATTTTCCCTTCTTCAAAGGCAAAAACAGGTAAGATGTTGAGCATTTCTCCCAGCATAGCCTGAGGTTTGGAAAGAAAGTTGGACCGCTCTAAATACGATAGATTGGATATACAAAACTGCGAGTAGATCTTCGGTATTTTTCCCCGGATTTTTCGCTCAATTTCAATGAATTTGGTGCCCTTGACAACATTTTCCGCAGCAAGTTGCACAAGAGCCCCCAGGCCAACCGATGTTGTTTGTGAATCGATCACCGAAAGGGATATTTTTCCAGGTTTGATCTTTGAGGCCTGTTCCATATTGTGATATGCCTCTGTTAATTGAGAAGACATGAAAATGGCGATGATCTCTTTGTATGTCTTGCTATGGAATTCAATCGCATCCAGGCAATCCTGAACAGATAGGTGCAATTAACTCAGCCCTATTATTCTCGTCGAGCTTGGATGGGAGGCTGGATACTTTAAAAAGGGGATCATTTTCCACAAAATGATTCCCGACCTTTACACGAAACGGAACCTGGAAAACCAGGTTCCTGCCGGGAAAAGTATGTTTTGAGAATTGGACAGAACTATCGGTGATGATGCAGGTTGAAGTCATATTATTCAACAGACATGATATAGAAGTAATGCTGCTGGCCGCCGTCATGGTATTCAATACCCTGATCGGGGTAGCGTTCCTGGATCTTTGCAACCAGTTTTTCGACCATCGAAACAGTGATATCGGCACCATAAAAAAGCGTGATCTGTTCATGATCTTCGGTTTTTGCTGATTCCAGGAATTTGAATACACTCTCTTCCAGTGTAGGGCAAGAACAGATTATTTTTCCGTTGTGAAGCGCAATGATCTCATCTTTTCTAACTTCGACCCCATCATTGGTCACATTGCGTGTGGCAGTGGTGATCTCACCCGTCTCAATACTGGTCAGGGCTTCGTTCATATCCGCCACAATTTCATCAAAATCTCCATCCGGGATGAGGTGCAGCAAAGCTGATAAGCCCTGGGGAATATTCTTGCTGAGGATCACAGCCACCTTTTTTACTGAATTTGCCGCTGCCTGCTGCGAAGCAAGGATGATGTTCTTATTATTCGGCAGGATGATCACTTTATCCGTCGGCAGGTCTTCGAAGGCTTTCAGTATCTCTTCTGTGCTGGGATTCATCGTTTGACCGCCCTCGACGATGGCAGCGACACCCAGGCTGGCGAATATTTTGGATAACCCTGGACCCGGGCTGATGGCTATTACAGCAATTTGACCGGGTTCAATTTTGGCAAGGTTCAATGGTTTGGCAGCCTGTTTTCCCTGTTCTTCCATCTGGGCGATCAAGTTTTCAATGGCCACCTTATGCACTGTTCCCAGTGACATGGTGTAGTCGATCGGTTCGAAGCGTTTTTCTGTCGGAACATGGATATGCATCCGGTAGAAACCTTCACCTTCGCCCACCTGGATCGAGGTTCCAATTTTGCCTAATTCCGCATAAAAACTTTCCAGGTCTAATGTATCGGTGGGAGAGAAATCCACCACCACTTCATAATCCTGACCCTCTTCAACTGATTCCATGATGCTGTCAAAATTCATGGCAGAGAGAGGTGTTACACGTGGCTACCGGGGTTTCAAGTGAAAGATTATCAAGTTGGCGTTGAATTCCTTCCAGCAGGATGAACAAACCTTTTCCGCCTAAATCTACAACTCCTGCTTCCTTCAGTTTATCCAACAGTTCTGGTGTGCGGATGACTGATTCATCCGCTGCTTTCACTATCTCATCCAGCAGCACACGCAAATCACTGGAATATTGCAGGACTTCCCGCGCCCGTTTTGCGATATCTGTTGCCACAGTCAAAATGGTACCTTCGACCGGTCGAACCACACCTTTATAGGCTGTATTGCGGGCTTCTTCCAGTGCGGCTACAATTTTTGCAGCATCGGCTGTATCAAAATTGTCCAGGGCACGCGCAAATCCACGCCAGAGTTGGGAGAGGATAACCCCCGAATTTCCACGGGCTCCCATTAAAGCTCCCTGTGCCAGCGTATGTGCCATCTTTCCAATATTCCGCTCTTCTGAACCGTTGATCTCGTTCAAAGCGGATTGCATGGTAAGCACCATATTGGTGCCTGTGTCTCCATCCGGGATGGGGTACACATTTAATGAGTTGATATGCTCTTGATTGGTCTTTAACCATGCCAGGGCTGAAGTAATAAAGTATTTAAAGTTTTGCCCATCCAGCAATGCGGTTTGTTTGGAATCTAAAAATCGTGAATACCCATAATATCCTGAATTTTCTCTTAATCCGTATCGCTAATACGCAAACCGCGTACATGGACGTTGACACGGTTTACTGTCAGACCAAAGGTCTTTTCAACCTGGTATTGAACTTGATGAGAAATGGTCGTGGCAACCGATTTTAATTCGGATACCATATTCCAGTACCACAAAAACATCAATATCAACTCCGGCTCCATCATATTTGACTTCCACTCCATGGGAAGGGTCCTTGAGTATAACATTCGCCCACCCATCCACAAAGTTCTTGGGAGCTAATCCCACAACTCCATAGGAAGATAGAGCAGACTGGCAGGCGACAGTTGCGATCGCCCGATGCGACACCAGAACTTTACCGATTGGATTTTTTTCATCCGTCATATTATCCGATCCTTTACATCTAAGTTATTAACAAAAATTATTGTCAACAGTTACGGTTTGTGATAAAATACTTTCCTGTACTAAAGGGATTGCCCCTTTCTTAAGCGTGAATATAAAGTTTGAAAGGAAACTTCAGAATGGCTATTTGTGAAAAATGCGGCAAGAAAACAACATTCGGACATAATCGCAGTTTCTCCATGCGTGCGACTAATCGTTCTTATCAACCGAACCTGCAAAAGATCATGATTGTTGAACAAGGACATAAAGTTCATAAGGTGATGTGCGCTCGCTGTATCCGGACTATGGTTAAAAGTCTTAATCGATTGTTTAGTTTTTGAGCGGCTTACGCCGCTCTTTTTATTTAATCTTCCAGGCAATTTCGTAAAGTTTTCACGCCTGCAGCAATCCCGCCGGGGTGGACGAAGATGGCGGTTGCCGCTACAAAAGTGTTTGCTCCGGCAGCCTTGGCCAACCGGATGGTCTTTTCATTGATTCCGCCGTCCACCTGTAAATATGCTTTTGAACGTGCATCCGACAACATTCCATGCACCCTGGCGATCTTATCAACCATTTCAGGATAAAATACCTGCCCTGAAAAGCCGGGATTGACCGTCATGACTAAGATAAGATCAGCCAACTGCAGAATATAAGGCAGCGTATTTTCTGATGTCGCCGGGTTAAGTGCCACACCCGCCAGGCATCCTAATTCGCGGATAACACCCAATGTTCGGTGCAGATGTGGACAGGTTTCCACCTGGACGGTAATATGGTTTGCGCCTGCATCTGCGAAGGATTTCAAGTGCAATTCGGGTTTCTCGATCATCAAATGCACATCCAGCGGCAGTTTGGTGATGCGCTTACAGGCTTCCACAATGAATGGTCCCATGGTGATGTTGGGGACGAATCTGCCATCCATCACATCCACGTGGATCCAGTCTACGCCAGCGTCTTCAGCCTGATGGATCTGGTCCGCCAGGTTGGAAAAATCTGCTGAAAGAATGGAAGCTGAAATGATCGATCTCATAAGATATTGAACAGCACCGCAATCCATAATGGGATCAAGCCGCCCACGGCGACAACAGTTAATAATCCCAATCCTATTGTAACCCAATCAATGCCATTTAGCTCATCGATCAACTCAGGTGTATTGACCCTGTATGTCGCTCTTGGAGCGGTATCCGCTGGAACGGTCTCGATAAATTCCGGCAGCGGGGTCAGGTTCTTGTTGCCTTCGGTCGGACGGAAATAGGATTGCAGTACCCGCCCAAGCTGATCGGCGGTGCGATAACGCCGGACCGGTTCTTTGGAGAGCACTTTCATGATGATGGCGTCCAATTCCGGCGGAATTTCTGAGTTCAACATGCCCGGGTTCACCGGGATCGTCCGCAGATGCATGGCTGCATAACCCTCGGCAAATTCTGCGAAGAAGGGCAGCTGCCCGGTGAGCAGTTCGTACATCACCACACCTAGGGAATAAACATCAGATGCGGGTTGGGGTGCCGCTCCGGATGCCTGTTCGGGGGAGAAGTATTGCGGCGATCCCCAGATCTCTTCGTTGCGTTCATCGGGAGAAATGGATGCCAGGGCTCGGGCAATGCCGAAATCGGTGACCTTTAATCGTTTATCGGGGGTCACCAGCATGTTTTGGGGTTTGATATCGCAATGCACCAGGCCGGCGCGATGCGCATAGCCAATGCCACTGCAAGCCTGGATGATCAGCGGGATGGCTTCATCCAACGGCAGGCGGCCTTTCTTGATGATCATGGTCTTCAGGTCCACCCCGGGGATGTGCTCCATCACGATGAAGAGGCGTCCCTGGTCCAGGCCGAAGTCGTGGACGGTCACAATGTTGGGGTGCGACAGGTTGGCCGCTGCCTTGGCTTCCTGGTGGAAGCGGTCCCGAAAGACCGGGTCAGCCGAAAGGGTTTCCTTTAAGACCTTCACCGCCACCGGGCGGTCAAGCATGAGATCGATGGCGGAATAGACATGCGCCATGCCTCCATGCCCGATGGATTCCATCAGTTTGTAGCGGTTATTGAGAAGTGGAAGTGCATCCATGACCTAAAAATTATATCATAGCGGGAATCCATTGGTGGATGGGCGATGCATGTTAATAATGAGACAGGAAGGATTTTTAACATATGCAATCTATATGTATATCGGATTGAATCAATTGGAACTTCATTATAAGATGGGGAATGGAGTAAAGGGATGGGTAAAATCGAACAAAAGACTATCATCTTTTTTTTGAAGAAATTAGCTTATGTTCCATCAAATATGGAAACCTGGATCCAATAAGTGCCAGGAAAATAATTGAAAACTCGACATTATTAACCGTGGTGAAAATCATGAAGATAATCTTCTTTTCCATAAATCACCATATTATTCGGCGATGTTCTTACTAAATGATAATTTGATCATTATTGCGTATAAAAATCATTACTTTGGCCGCCACCAGATGATTATCAAGAAACCTGGCTTCACAAAGTAACAAAAATTGGAATGAAGTAAATCGGGTGTGTTACCAACAAACCCTTGCGTGGTTACAGCGGAGCTAATGAAGATCTGAAAACAAATAAAGGAGTGCTAACATGATCACGTATGTTATTGTCAGCGTTGTTGGCGGAATCCTGTTGATCATATTGGACGGCGTGTTGAACGCTAACTCAATGGCTCAACGCCTAATGAAGTCTACAAGCCGATAGCCAGGAAATCCCTGAACATTGTGGCTGGTGTTGCAATTGACCTAGCGTATGGCTTCATAATGGCGGCAGTGTTTTTACTTCTCTACACAAGCCTGCCAGGAGAAAATGGCATAGTGAAAGGGTTAGAGTTATGCAATCCTTGTCTGGTTCTTTAGGGTCGTAATGTCTGCGGCCTCAACATGGCTAATGTTTACAGTACCAACCAGAAACTCTGGTTTACAATCTCCTCGCCGGATTAGTCGAAATCCTTGCCATAGGAACACTCTTTGGCTTGACATTGCATCCTCAGGTATGAAATAGGTCTGTGAATTTCGCGCCGGTGTCCTCACCACGTACAGGGTTCGACATGTTAGGTCGACGATATGTTTGCACCATGGAAGAAGTTTACAGACCTGTGCGTTTCTCCTGCTCTTCAGGGTACCGATCCCCCTGTACCTTGATCTTCGATGCTAGCGGTATTGATCTCGTTCAGATCATCCAGTGTCAAGCTCAATTGCTGCTGCCCGATATTTTCATCCAATCGCGAAAGCCTGGTTGTTCCCGGGATGGGAACGATCCACGGCTTCTGTGCCAGCAGCCAGGCCAGTGCGATCTGGGCGGTGGTTGCACCCTTTCGTTCTGCAACCTTGCTCAGCAGATCAACCAGGGCTTGATTCGCTTTGCGTGCCTCTGGTGTAAAACGCGGCAGGGTATTGCGGAAGTCCGATTTGTCAAAGGTAGTATCTGCACTGATCTTACCTGTAAGGAAACCCCTGCCAAGCGGGCTGAATGGAACGAACCCGATCCCAAGCTCCTCAAGCGCCGGCAGCAGTTCTTCTTCGGTGCGCCTCCACCAGAGTGAGTATTCACTCTGGACAGCGGTGACCGGCTGGACTGCGTGTGCCCGGCGGATCGTTTTCACCCCTGCTTCAGATAGGCCGAAGTGCTTTACCTTGCCCTGTTGGATCAGGTCCTTCACTGCACCGGCGACATCCTCGATAGGTACATCCGGGTCCACGCGGTGCTGGTAGAACAGGTCAATAGCTTCGACCCTGAGCCGTTTCAGCGAGTCTTCTGCGACCTTTTTGATATGCTCAGGCCGGCTGTCCACACCGCCCTCCTGCCGGCCTCCACTGGGATCGATCTTGAACCCGAACTTGGTGGCAATGACCACACAGCCATGGAAAGGGGAGAGGGCTTCACCGACCAGCTCTTCGTTGATGAATGGCCCGTACACTTCAGCTGTATCGAAGAAATTAACGCCACGTTCAACGGCTGTTCGGATCAGCGAGATCATCTCCTGTTTGTCATGAGCCGGACCATAAGTATTCCGCTCATCCCCATGCACCCTAATCCGAGAGCCGATACTCTCAGGCCGCTGTTTCCCAGATTACGTTTCTGCATTTTCTTTACTCCATACTAAATTGATTCGTTCGTATTCTATTAATTATTCAAAACCCGGTTGCAGGCATAAGTTTATGTGAACGATGAATATATCATTTCATTCATTATTGTTGATTTGCCAGACATGCACAACAGGCTTTGCTCCATCTGCATAAAGTTCCAGGATGTAAAGGATGCCGTTTTGACGGTCGAAAGCCACATCACCGATCCGGAAGCGGCGCTGATCACCCCAACCCAGCATTTGGCGGTCCCACTCCGGCGGTGAGTTGAACAGGAATTCATCGATATCCAGAACTGCATAAGGCTGCGGCTGCCACGATTCCAGCTTCCCGGCTGCCACATCTGCCAGTTGTGCCGGGTCATAGAAGATGATCTGCGCATCAAACCGGCTTGACCACCAGCCGCGATTGGTGGCACAGCCTCCGCTGGCTTCATCGCAGCATCCCGAAAAATCCGTCTGCGGGCAGGAGCTTCCATCCGCCATACGGCAGGTGACATAGTCCGTTACGCCGGTATCCACGCAGGGTTTGGTCGGATCATCTGCATCCAGATAACCGTACCAGAATTTTTCACCGGTTCCTTTGGTACCGGCAAAGATCACAGCCTGCTTCCCCGAACCATCCTCGAGGAAAGCCCCGCCTTCCCATTCGTCCGGATGCTGGTACCCGGTCATGCAGTGGGTTAGGTCTGCAGTAGTCAATGAACTATCGTATTTCAGGAGGGTCTTATATTCAAGATGAGATCCAGCGGCTGGCACTCCATCTATCCTGTAAAGGTTGATAGGCAAACAAATCCGGACCCATCCCGGCCAACCCGCCGTCACGCATCCTTCCGGTGACCAACGGGTATGAGCTTGTAAACTTCTCTGCCCATGATTGGGGCAGCTCAAACATGTAACCATTGGTATTTGTGGAAGGCTGGTCCCCAATGTACCATTCCCCCTGGAATGATCCCGGATCGAGGTTGGCGCTCACCAGGGCATGAGTGGGTTGATCGTCGAACTGCATATGCTGGCCAAATGCCAGGAATAATGTTGGACCAAGTTTCGGATCATTTGCATATTGCATTCCCATGCGGGGAATCTCATCCATACCCGAGAAATGGCTTCCGAGCACATTGACAAAATCCTGCAGAAAATCAGGTACAGGCAGGTCGTCCAGGCTGCGGGTGATGACCGGCTCCGGAATGCTGATCTCAGCGATCTGGTTGCCATCCGGTACCTCGCCATACGCGATCCGGTCATGTCCGCTGATGAATAGCGACCCCGGGAATCCGTCATTCTTCCCGGAAGGATCTCCATCCGGGTTAAAATGTCATGGCATTCCCGCCATAGGCAAAGGTTTTTGGGCGGTCTTCTCCCCCGGGCAGGCGAATGGCGCCTACATACTTCAGGTCGGATGGCTGGATGAGACCTGGAGTATTCAGGGCTGGTACAGATATAGGTGCTTCTTCAGTTGCAAGAGGTTTTTCATTATCTGTTGGTGAAGTAATTTCTTGTGTTGAGTTTTCTGAGGTCGCTGTGGTTAAGGCTTTAGGTGAAGGTGAAAAAATGCTGCAAGATAGCAATAAGAGAACCACAAAAAGATAGCCGGCAATTATTCTTTGGCGCATACACCCTCCTCAATTTCTTAAAAATATAGTGAACAGATCTGTTCAATTGTTCTGCTTCATAATTATTATATAATCAACATTTAGCGTTTTAGAAGTAGAATTTTTAGACGATTTAATTTCCTGAGACCTCTTTGTGTAATCCAGTAATATTTGGTGGATTCCCATTCAACAGTCATCGAACCAGTAATCCGGATTGATAGAGTAATTGGATTTATTCAAATTGCCCCAGCTCCACCTAATTCTTACAGCCTACATGTATTTGATTATCCCCGTCCAAACAATTACAATGAGTATGGATAAGCAATAGGGGTATTTCTTCAGGAGGAGATTATGAAGCAGGATAAATTCTTAATGGGGATCATCATCGGAATAATTGCCCTTGTTGCCATAGCATTGGTGGTATTTTTTACCCGGCAGAATATTACCCAGGAATACCAGGCGGAAGATCAACCCACGGGAGTGGTGTTCAACTATATCCTCGCCCTGCATAAAGGGGACTACGAAAAGGCATATGGATATCTTTCGGACGCAGATGGAAAACCGACCATGGCCAAGTTCAGGCAGGGCATTCTGATCAATAAACCCCAAATGGAAATGAATCCGGTGGATGTTACCGGTGAAACGGTCGACGGTAATTCGGCAACTGTTATGGTGGCGACTACATATTCAGGAGGCGGCGTATTTAACGAAGGCTCACGAAATACAGAAAATGCCAGCCTGGAAAAAGAGGCTGGAAAATGGAAATTGATTTCGATGCCTTACACGTATTGGTCATATGATTGGTATCAGCCGGTAATAAAACAATAACAGCACCTGATAATAGGAGATCATATGCGAACCATACGGCAAATCTACTTTTATCTTGTAGCTTTCATCAGTGTCGAGACACTGACCTGGGGAATTACAAATCTGTTGAGATCCATTACCCACCAGGGTATTGGTACTGTTCAGGCAAATGTACTATCTGCTGGTCTTGCCCAGGTGGTTGTCAGTGTTCCATTATTCCTGGTGCACTGGCTGGTGGTACAGCGGGATGCTCAAAGATCTGACGAGGAAAAGAATTCAGTTGTAAGGGCGATCAGCCTGTATGGAATTCTGCTCGGCGCGCTCATCCCGGTTGTTCAAAATTTTATAGCTCTGATAAACCGTTTACTATTGATGGGGGGTCAGCTTACTGTACAGCGGGCTGTATTTGGCGGAAATCAAACCATCGCTGACAATCTGATTGCGATTGTTGTAAACCTCTTGCTGGCTGCTTATTTCGCAAAAATTTTGCAGTCCGATTGGAAGTCATCCACGGATACAGACAATCTGGTGGACCTGCGGCGTCTCTACAGCTATATCTGGATGCTCTACAGCCTCGGATTGACCATTGCCGGCGTAAAGATGGCAGTACAGTACATCTTCCTCATCCGTCAATCGATCGGTTTGACCGGGCAGGAACTGATATTCAACGCATTTGCTTTGCTGGTGGTCGGTGTGCCATTATGGGTGTACTGGTGGAGAAATATCCAGATTTCCATTTCGGATGAACGGGAGAGACATTCAACACTCCGTACGGTCATTTTATTTATTCTGGCACTGGTTGGAGCGATTGTTTTCAGCATCAGTGGGGCGATGGTGCTTTACTGGTTGTTAAGAGCTGCGCTGGGAGAAAGCTTCACCATCTCTCAACTGATGAGCAATATGAGCTCTTCGATCTCCTTCGCAGTGCCTTTTGTTGTGGTCTGGGCATACTTTGGACGAATCCTATTCAATGACATACTAAGTGAACCGGATGTATTCAAGCAGTCTGCAATGCGCCGTATTTACCGCTATATCCTTTCGATATTAGGATTAAGTGGAACGATTTATGGGATCGCTGCCATCGCCGGCTTTATCGTAAATACCCTCACCCAACGTCCGATGACCTTTGTGGACAAACACCAGACACTGGCTGCAAATCTGGCGGTGCTGGTGGTTGGGGTGGTGATCTGGTTGGTGTACTGGCTGCAGGTAAATCAGGAAGCCATACTGGATGGTGTGAAAGGTGACCATGCCCGCCGCTCGCTCAGCCGCAAGATCTATATTTACCTGGTGATCTTTGCCAGTGTGATCGGGACGATGGCTTCCACCGGTTTTCTTCTCTATACGATCCTGCAAAGTGTGTTTGGAGTCTATGTGCCTGACCTCCTTAATTCATCCTTGCAGAATCTGCGTCTGATCCTGATATTCGCTGCATTCTTAACTTATCATCTTGTTTGCCTGAATCGGGATAATCGTGCTTTAACCAGGCACCTGGCGGAGAAACAGGCTGCCTTCCCTGTTGTCGCCCTGATGGACCCGCAGTCAGACATGGGCAAGGGAATTCAACTGGCATTCCAAAGGCATGCATCCGGTATACCGCTGACGTTTATTTTTCCAGTACAATAGTCAAAACCAACTATTATCAACGAATGGCGGAGCAGTGATCCTGGAGAGTGGTTTGTTAACTCAAAGAGAGCCTCATTTGGCAGAGCTCTTGAAAGAATATTCCGGAAAAACAATTGTCATCCCTGTGAAGAGTGAGAACATTATTTGGTTAAGTTCGCCTTATAAAAACCAGGACCTTTATAAAGGTAGTGCATTGGCCGCCCGGGCTCTGGCTGAAGGGCAAACGATCAAACCAATCGCCGGTACCTCAGCCTGGTTGATCATCAGCTACGTGATCGCCGGATTTGTGGCATTGCAGATCATTTTCATTCTGATGAGTTTCCTGTTTGGAGGTTTTTAATTTACAAATATTTGCCTCCTTTATCGATTAAATCAATAATCGATAATTTATTAATCATGTAAAATCATTACAGGAGCAAATATGGGCAGAAAAATCTATCAAGTGGATGCGTTTACCGATTCCCCCTTTAAGGGAAACCCGGCCGGTGTTTGCCTTTTGGATCACACTGTACCGGATGAATGGATGAAAAATGTGGCTTCCGAAATGAACCTTTCGGAAACGGCTTTCTTATACCCCGAAGATGATGGTTTCCGCTTACGCTGGTTCACCCCGAAAGTGGAAGTGGACCTCTGTGGACATGCCACTTTGGCTTCTGCGCATATTCTTTGGGAAAAGGGAATTCTTAAACCGGGTGAACAGGCGAAGTTCTTTACCCGCAGTGGATTATTGACTGCAAAAAAAGATGGTGATTGGATCATCCTGGATTTCCCATCGCTGGCTCCTGTGGAAATACCGGTTCCGGAGGCACTTAAGCTGATCATTCAAACAGATATTCTGTATTTAGGCAAAAGCAGGTTTGATTGGCTGGTCGAAATTGCAGATGAAGATTTCTTGAGAAATTTTATACCCGATTGTTCTGCTATCACCCGACTACCCGTTAGGGGCTTGATCCTGACCAGCCGTTCCAGGAAATACGATTTTGTTTCCAGATTTTTCGTACCCGCGGTTGGTGTTAATGAAGACCCCGTGACCGGTTCTGCCCATTCAGTTCTTACTCCATATTGGGCGGTCAAGCTTGGAAAAAATGAACTATTTGCTTATCAGGCATCATTACGTGGTGGAGAATTAAGGCTATGGAATAGGGGAGACAGGGTGGGTATTGGTGGTCAGGCAGTCACGGTTATGGAAATCGATTTATTGGCTTAGAATTAGCGTGTAACAATGGTAGCAAATAAATTGGTAGAATAAAACTATTACCAGAGCAGCTCAGTGAGTGAGAAGATATCGGTGATGATTATATGAAAGCTAATTGGCTAATAAAATACTTAAAATCCAATCCATTAATGATCCTGTCTATTGCTATACCTCTGGCATTCATAGCCAAATATGGCGGATGGGGTTCAACCTGGGTATTTATATTATCCACAGTTGCTGTAGTTCCAATGGCTGGTTTGATCGGCCAGGCGACGGAATCTGTTGGCTATTTATACTGGTCCCAAGATTGGCGGTTTGTTGAATGCCACCCTTGGTAATGCTGCAGAATTGATCATCACGCTTGTTGCGATCAAAGAAGGTTTTCTGGAGTTAGTTAAAGCTTCCATAACCGGATCGATCATTGGTAATATTCTTTTTGTGCTGGGTATGGCGATGGTCGTAGGCGGCTCAAAGCATGGTGTCCAACACTTTGACCGCAAATCAGCCGGGAACCACGCCATATTATTAACGCTCGCAGTACTTGCATTAGCGATCCCATCGTTTTTCAGCCATTCCATTGGAGCTGATACCAGTTCCAGGGTGGAAGGATTAAGCATCGGAGTTGCGGTAATAATGATCCTGTTATATGGGCTGGGGCTTTTTTACAGCCTGAAGGTTAAAGATAGCCCCCTCACATATGAATCTGTTCCAGTTGAATCGCATAAAGGTGAATTGACTCTTCGGAACTCGATCATATTGCTTACGATTGCAACCCTGGCGGTCGTATTTTTAAGCGAACTACTGGTAGGTGCCATCGAGGAAGTTGTATCCTCACTTGGGTGTTAGTGAATTCTTCCTAGGGATCATCTTAATCCCTCTTGTTGGAAATGCAGCCGAACATTTTGTTGCAGTTCAAATGGCAGCCCGCAATAAAATGAATTTGAGCGTTGAGATCGCAATATCATCGAGTGTGCAAATTGCACTTTTTGTTGCTCCAGTCCTGGTTTTTATCAGCCTCTTCATGGGTAATCCATTGACCCTGATCTTTAATTCTTTTGAGCTCATGGCGCTCGGGGCGGGTGTACTGATAACAGTCCTCGTATCATCAGATGGAGAATCAAATTGGTTGGAAGGTTCCACGATGTTTGCGGTGTACCTCATATTGGCTCTTGCATTTTTCTTAATGAAAGCGTAAATAAATAGTATGTCGAAAACTTGGATTTCAATATTGGTCGGGTTAATTATTGGGGTGGTTTGCCTTTCGGCTATTGTTCTCGCCATCTTGCTATTTACACCTTCCAACCGGCAGTATGCTTTTGTTACTCCCGAAGTGGTGATCATCGCTGCGCCAAGCCTGCCACCAGTGGTGATTCCAACACAGACATTGGCACCAGAGACCATTGCTACTTTAGCCAACCTCCCGCCGGATCCGGGCAGTACAATTCAGGTTGGGATGACAGTCCATATTTCCGGTACTGGTGGTGATGGTTTGCGAATTCGGAAGGACCCGGGAGTGGATGCTACTCCGCTTTTTCTCGGGGCGGATAATGAGGAATTTGTCGTGAAAGATGGACCACAAAAAGTGGATAATTTGACCTGGTGGTATATAGAAGCGCCGTTCGACGAAAAAAGACAGGGATGGGCAGCTGCGAATTATCTTGCCCCAAATTTACAACCTTAACAATATTTTTATGCCTTTTAGCATCAGAAAATGACAGTAAGAACCGATAACAATATTGCAAATGAATTTATTCATATCATATTGTTAACATATTATAAGGTTCGATGGATCATTCATTTTCTTACTCTGAGCGTGATTATATTCGTATGAAAGTCGGCGATGTATTAATGCTGTGCCTGGAAGATTCGAGTGTCACGCCGATCCAGAAACTCGTCGAGTCTTTGGTGGTGATTGGCCCGGACAGCATGACTGTTCTGCGGGAAATGTTGAATGAAGCCAATAAAAGGAAATCCCAGGTCGAGGATGATCAGGATCAGGTCCTACAGGGATTACGGGAAAACCTGAACAACCTCGGGTTAACTCTATCATCCACAAAGACACCTGCACTTATTATCCGCATGCGGCCCAAATCGACTTTATGAGTTAATGACGAAACAGGGTATCACTGATGAGGCAATACAAATCCAATGTTTGCAAATGCTCCAGGACACACGAGATCTACTGATTGGTTTAAGCATAAAGCTGGATTTATTGTCCCGAATTGAAGAGTATCTTGAAGATTGGACCTGGGGTGTATTCTACCTCTCATTAAAAAAAGGTATAAAAAATACCCCGCCTTTACAGTAGACGGGATATTATTTTGGCTGATATAGCTGATTCTATTTTCTCTTCTTTCGTAAGAACAGGAAAAACAAGGCACCGAATAAGGAGGCTGCCAGACCTACTCCTACAGCAGCCTGTACGACAGTTTTTGGTTCCATTCCCGGCATGACCACTTCACCGTCACCATAATTCTTAAAGGTTGTCCCCAGGGATTTTGCAGTGCGCTTTCCACTCGTTTCCGGCCAATGAAGGGGTACCAGTAAACATTGTGGTAGAAATTGCTCGCGAAAAAGCTCCATGGGACGATCGGGCTTTGCAAAAGTATTTTCTCGAATGGTTTCAATGGACCATGGTAGATCAGCTTTTGACCGCGTGAAGCGAAAGTATCTTCCTGTTTAAAATTCCAGGGTTCTTCCTGCTCTATGTCATATCCGACAATTTCGATCTGACGAGGATCAGCTATTCCCAGACCCGCTTCATGTGCCAGCCGTAAGAATTTAATGCTCATGGGATCAAATCCCTGTAATTTGGCTGAAACAGCATCGATTGCTACCTGGTCAGCAGAGGCGAGCAGAATGTTCTTCTCGTGCCAGTGCATTGCTCGTGGACCCGGGCCATCCCCCGCAAAAGTACCATCCATCACAGCAAAAATTCCGGGGTGGATATCCTGCTGGATCATGAGGAGATCGACCAGTGTTTCATGGATGACACTATGTGTCCAATGCCTGTTCCTGTGTAATAAACCCCCAAAAGCATTTTTCATTGCACCAGTGATGGTTGTAAAAACATGGGTTTTTACTGTGGGGAGGTGAATAATATTCTTGCCAACAAGCGCTTTGGGTATGAATACACCATCTGGATAAACTTTATCAAGAACCAGGAATGGAGTTTTCGGCTTATACTCGTACCATTCAAAGTGCTCATCATATAAATAAATGCAAGGAATCCCATATTTGTCTGTTACAAACCGGTGTTTGTTATTGACTTCACCAACGGAGGTATCCACAACAACGGTATCATTATGGATACCGACAATGTCTGAATATCCATTTTGTCTTCAAAGTTTGAATTACCCCTTCGATCTGCCAGGGAGTTGAGGAACAGGCTGGATACCAGGTTTGCCAGGAAATGTTGATCTTCAATCCGGTGGTTATTTTCTTATCCAGCGAACCTTGAAAATTGGATAATTTCATTAATTTGGAAATATCTTCGAGAACTGTGGCAGGAGAAGTTTTAATTACCGCAACTTTTCCCTTACCTGCAAAGTCAGCCATAAAAACCTTACCTTTCTTCGTACACTATTAAATGATTTTACACTCTCTGCAGATATCCGTCCAGAATTGGTAAAACGTCTGGTGCAATGAATTAGCCTTACTTGATTGCTTTTCAGACCAATCGTGAATATAATCATTATCAGTGTTTATGGAATTTTCATTAGAACACCAGGGAGGCAACACTGAGCATTAGGAATGAGAACGAAAGTATAGAAATTGCTGACGATAACGAACATCAATTAAAAGCGGGTTCTGTCCTTGTTGACAGATATTTAATTCAAGAAGTTATCGGTATTGGCGGAATGGGCTCGGTCTATAGCGCCCGGGATTTACATTTTCCAAAAGTAGTGAAACTTGTAGCTAGTAAAAGAAATGATCAACCAGGCACCAGATCCATTGGTGCGAGCTACTATCGTTCAAAACTTCGAACGTGAAGCGAATATTCTGGTTACATTTAAATCATATTGCCATCCCCAAAATATTTGATTTTTTCACCCATAAAGATAGATCTTACCTTGTTGAAGAGTACGTAAGCGGCCGTGACATGGAAGCGATCTTAAAGGGTCGCACTGATTTTATCCCAGAAGATCAGGTGATTGGTTGGGCAATCGAGCTATGTGATGTGATCGAATTCTTGCACAACCATAAACCTGAACCGATCATCTTCAGGGATATTAAGCCATCCAATATTATGATCAACGCTCAAAACCGGGTAGTTTTGGTGGATTTTGGTATTGCCAAAGTCTTCACCACCGGGCAAAAAGGCACAATGATCGGAACGGAAGGTTACTCGCCACCCGAGCAATACCGGGGCGATGCGACACCTCTGGCAGATATCTATGCAATGGGTGCCACTCTCCATCATTTATTATCCATGCGGGACCCCCGGCTTGAACCACCATTTACATTTAATGAACGTCCGATCCGTCGCTTTAATCCTGATGTAAGCAATGAGTTGGAAGCAGTAGTCAGTACTGCGCTTCAATACAATCCTCAAGATCGTTTTAAATCAGTTGCCGGAATGAAGGACGCACTCATGGGAGTTGCCCGAAAAACTGGTGCCCTTACAAGATTGGCCCTGCAAACGGGAACCCTGACCCCATCAGAAGGGATCAAACCACTCTGGACATTTAAATGTGAAGATGAGATTCGTAATGCCCTGGCTTATGATAATGGGGTCATTTATGCCGGCACTTACGACAACAATTTATATGCGATCAATGCTGCCAATGGCGAATTTATGTGGAAATACACAACCGATGGTGGTATTGCCACCAAACCGGCAGTTTATGAAGGCAATATCTATATCGGTTCTGAAGATAATCGTCTGCATGCAGTTTCAGTCAGGTCTGGCAAGGTATTGTGGACCTACTATACCGAAGGCCCTATCAGGTCTTCTCCCCGGATAGCTGAAGGCCATATCTTTTTCGGTTCTGATGATGGATATTTGCATGTAGTCAATTTAACGACCAATCGCCGCGCCTGGCGCGCAGAAATTGGATCACCGGTCAGATCATCACCTTTCATCGATAATGAATTAATTTACTTTGGATCAGAAAGCGGTGAATTGATCTGTACTGATTTCACTGGTGTGATCAAATGGCGGTTCCAGGCCAAAAGAGCCATTACCGCTTCTCCAATTGTTGCACAGGGAGTGGTTTATGTTACCTCCGTGGATGGATTCTGCTATGCCTTGGACGCAAAATCCGGCTGGGTGATCTGGCGTTTCCGCATGGACAAAGGATCGATGTCTTCTCCGCTGAAAGTTGACAAACAATTGTTATTTGGTTCAGCAGATGGAAATCTCTACTGTCTGGAATGTGCATCTGGTAAAGAAATGTGGCGGAATAAGACTGATAATCAGATACCTGGTTCCCCGGCAGTTTATAAAGATTCGATCTATGTTGGATCAGTGGATGGCAATCTGCATTGTATTGACATCCAAAATGGAAGATTAAGGTGGAAGTTTAAGACAGGAAAAGCGATAACAGGGTCCCCAATAATCTTTAATGATATATTGTATATAGGGTCAACGGATTATATCGTTTATGCATTACTCGCGTAGAAACTGATCGTTTCGCTTGTAGTGGATACACCATAGTGGGATACAACATTTTGATGGAGCACGCTTGTGGATAAATTTTTCTCCCTTTTCAAACGTAAAAAGAATCTTCCATATGATGTAAAAACGGCACCATTAACTGATGATCAACTAAAAACTGTCAGTATGGCTGCGAACCTTCCTATAAGTCCTCAGCTAATCATTGGCTGCGGTCAATCCTCTGGTCTTCAACGGGATATAAATGAAGATTCTTTATATTCAATGTCTGCGATAATGAGTAGTGAAAATCGAAATTTGGTCTACGGGTTGTTTATTATTGCAGATGGTATGGGTGGGCATGAAAATGGCGAATTGGCCAGCGTTGTTGCAGTAAATGCAATGTCTACCTATATCACCAAAAAACTATATTTACCAATTTTTGGCATTAAGCAAGATCAACCTAATGATGCATTACATGAATTAATGCAAAATGGTATATCTGAATCTCAGCAGGCCGTGGTTCGGCATGCGCCGGGTGGCGGTACCACCTTAACCACTGCTTTTATTTTGGGTGATCAGGTAACCCTTGCCCATGTGGGTGATAGCCGGGCATATTTCATTTATCCCGATGGAAGAATGCAGACGGTCACCAGGGATCACTCGTTAGTGCGCAGGCTGCAGGAGTTGGGTCAGATATCAGATAAAGAAGCGGCTGAACATCCTCAACGTAATGTTCTTTATCGTGCTTTGGGACAATCTGAACCGTTTGAACCGGATATAAACACTTACCCATTCCCCAATGGTGGATACCTTATGCTTTGCAGTGATGGTTTGTGGAATGTGATATCCGGAATCAGAAATATTTCCAATCATTAAATCCGCGCCTTCATTAAGTGTTGCTTGTCAAAGATTAATAGATGCCGCTAATAATGCGGGAGGACCTGATAATATTAGTGTAATTCTAGTTCAGTATTTATTGTAGGATTATGGGTCAGGACATTAATTGGTATGCATTGTTGGATGTCTGTTATGATGCGACTGATGAAGAAATTCGCAGTGCGTATCATCAGGCTGCGCGAAAATATCATCCTGACACCAACCCAAATTTAGGAACTGCAGACTTATTCTATAGAGTTCAAAAAGCATATGACGCTTTATCTTCCAGCTCCCTCAGGGAGGAATACAATAAAACCCTTGGTGATGAAGACCTTTCAACTCCGGGCTTCTCCAAACGGACATTTGTTTCAAAGTCCAAATTAACTCCATCTGAAGATTCGCAGCTTGTTTATGTGCTTCTGGATATTAGTGCTAAACCAGCAACCAAAAAATCCATCCAACGGCCATTAAACTTGAGTCTGGTTCTGGATAGATCAAAATCGATGTATGGTGAGCGGATGGATATGGTGAAGGATAATTCCATCCGATTGCTCAGGCAGCTTGGACCAAATGACATCATTAGTATTGTGACATTTAGCGATCGGGCTGAAATCTTAGTACCACCAACACAAGTCGCAGATATCCACCTTATTGAATCCAGAATTAGTCGAATTGTCACCTCGGGTAGCACGGAAATTTATCAGGGGTTGAGTGCAGGCATTGCTCAAATTCGGCAAAACCGCATTCCCGGTTACCTTAACCACCTGATTCTATTTACTGATGGACGAACTTATGGCGATGAAGATCTTTGCCTTGAATTGGGAAAGGAAGCAGCAGAAGAGGGGATAAGTATTAGCGGACTGGGGATCGGTAGCGAATGGAACGATGAGTTTATTGATGCTCTTGCGAGTTGTGCTGGTGGCGTTAGCATGTATATCTCAGGACCAAAGGATTTAAAGAAATTTCTGGATCAAAAATATAAGAATCTTGAACAAATATATGGTGAACAGTTAACTTTGGATTTTACAAACTCACCAGAATGTGAATTACAATATGCTTTCAGGATATACCCCGAACCTGCGCCACTACTCCGTGAAGTCCCTGTCCGGGCAGGTAATCTACACATGACAAATAAACTGGTGCTTATGCTTGAATTTTGTATAAATCCGATGCATAATCAACAGAAAGAGATAACATTGATGGACGGATATGTTACACTTCATATACCGACTAGAAAAGTGCCGAAAACACGTTTACCAATATCCATCAAATGTACAATAAGTAAGGATGTGGATACTAATCAGGGAATGCCGGCACCAATCGTACATGCACTATCACAATTGACGCTCTATCGTATGCAGGAAAAGGCGCAGGAAGAATTGAAAAAGGGAGACACAGTCAAAGCTTCAAGGCATCTTCAATATCTTGCCACACACCTTCTTTCAAAAGGCGAACGCGAATTGGCTCACACAGTATTGAAAGAAGCGGAAAACATTAAACAACAAAATAACTTCACCCAAGAAGGTGATAAACGTATTAAGTATGGAACAAGATCTCTATTACTTCCACCTGGACCGGAGAAAAAACAGATATGATCACCTGCCCGAATTGTAAGCATCAAGAATTAGATGGAGCCCTTTTTTGCAGTGAATGTGGCGCTCAACTAGTTTTTACAATTAATAACGAAGAAGAAAACACAACTGGAGATTCTATGGATCAGGCAACCCCCCAACAAAAACCACCAGCCCAACCGGAAACACCTAAACCGACATCCTCTGGAAATAATATTTCCTTGAAACTTGTTGGTAGTAATCAGGTGATACCTCTTGCCGGTCAGAAAGAATTTACTCTCGGAAGGATAACCGAAGGCCAACCGATTTTGCCGGATATTGATCTTTCCCCGTACGAAGGATATGCGGAAGGTGTATCGCGTCTGCATACCGCTATCCGTGTCACCGATAGGGGGGTCATGATCGTTGACCTGGGGTCATCCAACGGCACAAGGATCAACGGGCAAAAAATTGTTCCAAACGTAAATTACCCTCTTAAAGATGGGGATATGATCGCTTTAGGGAAAATAAAACTGCAGATTACCATCCGCAGATAATTTTGTATATTAATCCAACCGGAGAGATGCTATGCCAATGATATTACTCCATCTGGTGGGGGAAGATCCCGTATTAGGGGAGATTGAAGAACTGCCAGCTCCAACTGCAACCAGTTTGACTTCTCCGCAGTCCCCGGAAACGGGATGGAAAAGACCTGCATTATCTGGACGCAAATGTAACAACCGTTATTTGGCCTATGGCCAGGGTCAATTTTATTGAAGTCCTCCCAACTGGTGAAGAAGAGGAAGTAATAGGCTTTGTCCGTGAGTAGTGGCATGGTAGACGATGCTCTGCACCGGCGAATATTGGTTGTGGATGATGAAGAACGGATGGTCCGATTCATTCGATTGAATTTGGAACATGATGGTTTTCAAGTTTTTGAAGCATTTAGGGGGGTACAGGCGATTCAGGCGATTCGAGATAAGCTCCCGGATCTTGTTTTGTTGGATGTCATGCTGCCTGACCTGGATGGATTCGAAGTCTTGAAGATGATTCGGGAGATCAATTCAGTCCCGGTGATCATGTTAACTGCAAAGAGCGAAGAAGATGATCGTGTGCATGGGTTGGAATTAGGCGCAGATGATTACGTCACCAAACCGTTTTCACCCCGTGAATTGGTTAGCCGGGTAAGAGCTGTCCTGCGTCGTGCTGAAGTTGTTGGCGGGGGAATCAAAGGTTTGATCGAGGTGGATGATCGCCTGAAAATTGATTTTGACCGGCGTGAAGTCTGGTTGGATGGTGAGCTGATCAAATTGCGTCCAACTGAATTTAAGCTTTTATATCACCTGGTCCAAAACGCCGGTATGGTCAATACCCATGATCAAATCCTTGCCAAAGTTTGGGGATATGAATATCGGGATGAACCGCATTATGTTCGTCTATATATAAATTATTTAAGGCAGAAATTAGAAAAAGATCCGGCAAATCCCAAATACATATTAACAGAACGTGGAGTAGGTTACAGATTTGTGGATTTTCGCCGAAATAAAAATGTATAAGCACTATTCCAGGGCACCAAAAGGTGTCTGGCAGCCTGAACCGCTATCTGGTATGATTAAGGTTCTGGAGGAAAGTATCTCATGGGTAAGCAGAGAATATTACTGGTAGATGATCATGAAGTCGTTCGTTTGGGTTTAAAATCCCTTCTTGAACATCATCCCCAATTTGAAATTGTTGGCGAAGCGGGTACAGCACGCGAATCTGTCGAGCAGGTGACACGCCTGCGTCCTGATGTCGTCGTTATGGATATCCGGTTGCCAGGTTCATCCGGTATCGACGCTTGCAAGGAGATTACCACCCAATTCCCTGAGACCCGTGTGATCATGCTCACATCGTATGCCGAAGATGAAATGCTCTTTTCTGCCATCCGGGCAGGCGCTTCAGGGTATGTTCTGAAACAGATCGGTCGGGAAGACCTGATCAGAGCCATCGAAGCGGTTGGTCGTGGCGAAGCATTGATCGACACTTCCTTAACTCAAAAAGTGTTTGAAAAAGTCCGGCAGGCAGATGAAAAAGAAAAAGCGTCCGCCTTTGTGACATTAAGCCAGCAGGAAAAACATGTTCTTCTTCTAGTCTCCGAAGGGAAGACCAACCGGGAAATAGCCAAGTCTTTATTCCTCGGCGAGGGAACTGTTCGTAATTATGTCAGCAGCATATTGAACAAATTGGAAGTAAGCAACCGGGCTGAAGCAGCAGCTTATGCTGTGCAGCATAGCTTGAAAGAATACTTATAACAGGAAATTGGAAGTAAATTGAATTGTGGGAGGTTCCCCACATCATCGTAAGTATAACATTCAATCGCCCGGAATATATTCCGGGCGATTTTTTGAACTTAATCCTGGCCGGAAATTTCCAGCCAGGTGTTTTTTAGGAAAACAGCATCCTCTTCGAGGATGGGTGATTCACAGACGATCCTTCCCCCGCATCCATGTTTTGTCAATGAAGTGAAGAGTCCTTTCACATCCAGATCGCTCTCCTGAACTGGAAGATGGTTTTTCTCCCCTTTGGGTCCATATTCAATTCCACTCAGGTGGATGTGTAAGGATTTCAAACTTTCATTTCCCAATTTTGTACCATAAAGATCGAGTATGGCACTCCACTCATCGTAGGAATTCACCGTACCATCACCCGGACGGGCATGTAGGTGGGCAAAATCAAGGCAGGGATTAACACCTTCGATCTGGCTCATGATAAGCGTATCTTCTAGTGAGCCAAGCATGGCGGATTTCCCCATGGTTTCAGGGCGCAGGCAGACATTCGTTTTCTGATTCTTGAGCTCACTCACACAATCATTTAAGCGCTCCATCACATTGCCCATGATTTCAGAAGGCAGTTTTCCGAAATATGACCCTGGATGGAAAATAATATCGGTCGCCCCGGCCAGGTATCCGTAATAAGCCGCATCCATCAATCTTTTGCGTGATTTTGGCCATTCTTCTTCATCAGCATTCAGGTTGATGAAGTAAGGTGCATGCACACTGATCGCGACATCCAATTCGGTAGCTGCAGCCTTGATGGCAGAGCAGGTTTCTGGCGAAACCCGCACCGATTGGACCCAGCCCAGCTCAAGGGCATTCAAATTCAATGCAGCTATCTGTGATACAGCGCCGACACTTCCACCGGGTTTGGCAGGAGTGGATTTTGGTGATCCGACAGTACCGAAACGAAAAGATGATTTTGCCATAGACATCTCCAAAAATTATTTACTTATAAAAGCGATTTTTGCAAGCAAAGGTGGTCCCATAATTAATAATCCGGCGATCACAGAGACCATTGCTGCGATCAATACGGCAGCAGCACCCACATCCTTGCCCACTTTCGCCAGTGGATGATGCAGATGGGCTGGCAAGGTCAACGACTGCTTCCAGGGCAGTATTCAGGAATTCAGCGATCCAAACCATGCCAATGACAACAAATAATACAGCCCAATCCCGCGCGGGAAGCTTCAACCATAAGGATAGGATGATCACACAGATCGTTGCGATCATATGCACCCAGGAATTCTTTTGGGTGGATATCACGAACCACCAGCCAGCGAAGGCATGCTTGAAAGATTTTAAACGTGATAACAGGAACTCGGTCATTGTGCTGGGTTATCCTGTTGAAAATTGACCTGCCAGTGGATTGTTGATTTCTTTGAGAATTTCTGCTTGCACGTGCCACATGTTTTTCTGTTTTGATTTTGTATCATGATCATAGCCTGAAAGATGCAATATCCCATGTATGACTAACACTTGCACTTCCTGATCTACCGTATGGCCGCCTGCCAATGCCTGCTTCTTTGCCTGTGGAACAGAAATGATGATATCCCCCAGGTATTCCAGTCCTGATTCGGGGTCAATGTAATTCTCATTGAAAGAAAGGACATCTGTCGTCTGGTCGATTCCCCGGTAGTCACGGTTCAAGGAATGCATCTCCGCATCGCCGGTGATCAAAATGCCTACAACTACTTCTGTTTGTTGGCATTTTTTCAAGGCTAGATCTGCAGCAATTTTCAAATCCGCCGTGGATATTTTGTGCAGGTAATAAGGCCTAATTTGGATTTGCAGCATCACTGTTGTCCGGTTGATGTGTCTGAGTCGAACCATCCAGTTGTTTGAGGTCTTCTTTAGGTTGCAGTTCAGGGTAGATGATCCGTTGGTGATACACTCCCATTAAAGTGGCGGTAAATGAATCAGTGATCTTGACCAGGTCATTCAACGTCAACCGGGTGTTATCCAACTGTCCATCGATGAGGCATTTATCGATCACTTTCTTTACCATACTGCGCAGTTCGATTTCATCTTTTGGCAGCTCTGCCCGAGCCCTTGCTTCACAGCCATCTGCCAGCATCAGTAAAGCTGTCTCGCGTGAACGCGGGCTGGGACCCGGATATCGATAGGCTTCGATATCCACCTTGCTCTCATCATTACCATTTTCTGTTACCGCACGGTTGTACTGATAGCGGGTGATGAGTGTGCCATGGTGTTCGCGGATGAAGTCTTGTAATCTGGGTGGCAGGTTATATTTTCGCGCAAGCGCTACTCCTTCTGCAATGTGTTTAACGATTACCCCCGCACTGGTCAATGGGTCCATATCTTCGTGAGGATTGGGGTTCCCCTTGATCTGGTTCTCGATAAAGAATTGCGGGTTCATGGCCTTGCCCGCATCATGATATAACGCTCCAACCCTCACAAGCAATGAATCAGCATTAATGGCTTCAGCGGCTTGCTCAGCCAGGTTGGCCACCTGCAAACTGTGTTGGTATGTTCCAGGCGAATTTCGCAGCATGAACTGCAGTAGTGGATGGTCTGGTCGGGAAATATCGAGCAGTTGCAATGCTGTTGTGATTCCGAGAGATTGAGAATAGATGAATTGCAGAAGCAGCGTGACACTTGCCGCCGCAAATCCATTCACTATGGAAGCTCCGATAAGGGTGGCGAGACCTATCCAATCCGTGACCGGATCGGAGAGACGATAGGCCATAATGACCAGCGCATTCGCGGCACTCATTGCAACGCTGGCTCTGAAAAACGAACCGATATTTCGTCCACGTCCCAATACCAGTATTCCACAGAAGCTGCCAACCAGGTAGAAAATAGTAATTTCAAGGCTGCCGGGCAGTCCATAGGCAACCAGCAGACTCAAAATTACTGAAAAGATCAAACCTGTTTCGAGTGAGAAAGCTGTAGCGAGGGTTAACCCAAATGCTGCGGCCGGGAAGATAAACGGGATGACAGTACGGTAGGGGATGATCAGCCGGCCAAGCGTCAGGAAGAAAAGAAAAGTAAATGAGATCAGCAGCAGACTGCGCAGGTCATCCATAGGGCTGGTTTGCCGTCTTAATCCGTAAAGTGCCACGAAAACCATTAAAACGATCACCAGTGCGGATGAACTTAATATGGAGTTGATCGAAAACCGGGTATCAACCATACCTATGGCTTGAAGCGCTTCCAGATCTTCTGAGCGGATCACCTGCCCATGCCGGATGATGATCTGTCCGATCTCATATTTTCGAATGACTGGTTCAACTTTTAATCTCAGCATCCGCCCGGGCTTTATCGGTTAACTCCTGGCTGAAATTACTGTTGGGAATGACAAATTGGGAAACGATTTCTGACACCATGCCAGCCAGTGATTGCTGGAAACTCGAATCCACCAGAGAGGGGATATCATTCTTTATTGCTGAAATATTTGTCTCGCGGATGGTGCTTCGAAAAAGCACCTCAAGGATTTTTTCGGATTCACTTTGAATATCCTGCCAGCGGGAATCGGTAAGGTCAAGGATCTTTTGGACTGTTGCCGGAGACAACTTCATGTCATTCATATTTGAAAGATCGTTGACCTTCTGTTCCTGGCTTGCGTATGGATCCTGCCGGATCTGCGATATGAATTGGAGATTCACGCGCAGAATGTCCAACTGCTGGCGCTTAATTGACGGATCCGATGGCAGGTAAACAGGGCTGACAGATTGGCTGGCCTGAAGTTTTGCCTGGTCGGTCAGTACTTTTGATTCGTAGGATATGGCTTTGGGTGATTGGATATCCTGGGCTGCGACTTCGCCCGATGGCACGCGGAATAATACCGGATCGAATGGAAATGGGCGCGTTCAGGATTAGAATTGCCAGAAGTCCGGTTGCTATTAAAACAATGGCTCTAAAGATCAGGAACCGTCTGGACTTTTGCATTACAGATTGGGGAAAAGAATGCATCCTTACTTCTTTTCGAGCAGCTGCCTTACCGTCCGACTGATCTGATCGTTAGGTGCCTTTCCCTGAACCTGCGGGACCAGTAATTTCATTACCTTTCCCATATCGTTGGGTAAAGTTGCACCTGATTCTATAATCGCAGCCTGGACGAGAACGGTTAATTCTTCCTGGGTCATTTGGGTGGGAAGATACATTTCCAGGACTTTGATCTCATCATTCGCTGCGGAGATCAGGTCAGGCCGGTTGGCTTTTTCTGCATCTGCGATCGATTCTTTACGGCTCTTGATCTCTTTTTGAACCAGTCCGACGATTGCCTGATCATCAAGCAGGTCACCTTTTTCAACCTGGGCTAACTTTATGGCAGCGATCACCATGCGGATTGAGCTTTTTTTCACATCATCACCGCTGCGCATCGCGTCTTTTAGATCATTTTCGAGTTTTAGCTTAAGTTCCATACAATTATTATACTCCGTTGAATGGATTAATTATCTTTCCAAGGAATTTGTACAAATGGTCCGGATTCTCCTGATATAGCTCAATAGAGATTTGTTGTATCTCGTATCGGGTTCTGAGTTCAGCTGCTTTTAATGCCAGTGGGAACCAGGCATTTTTATACGGTGAATCGATATTCAAATACGCATGCGAGCCTTTGGGGAAGAGTGGAATGAAAAACCGCCCAATAGTAGGAATTAACGTGATCATCTCCCACGGGCTGTAGAAGTGCCCCGAAATTAATTCCGGGCTGGAGAGGATCTCCTCATCCTTGAAGTCGAGTTCTCCAGACCAGGTTTCCGGTTTCACCTGATATTTTTGCGCCCAAAGCCTGACATAGTTGCTATGCGCGTAGTAATCCTGGTGTCCATGTGTGTATCGGCCAAAGTCTGCC
This sequence comes from uncultured Chloroflexia bacterium, assembly GCA_963709535.1. Taxonomy (GTDB): domain Bacteria; phylum Chloroflexota; class Anaerolineae; order Anaerolineales; family Anaerolineaceae; genus PNON01. Next base: position 306,276 of record CAVPWY010000003.1, read on the forward strand.
CTTGCTTCACAATAATTGGATCCTGATTTGACATATTGAATCACATTGGATCTGACTTTAGTCAGGTAGGCAAACGAACGCTCAAACTCACTATCATCGAAATGATATTCCGGATGACCATTCTGACCTGCTATACCATCCTGACCCATATTACCGGCAATGACCTCACTTAGTTCCTGGTCGCCAAAGTAAGCGCCAATGGCATTTTGCATGAGCAGTTTGTGATATTCAGGGATCATTATTGTACCTTGACCAGGAGCTTGATTTCATTGAATAAGTCTTCACCGATCCCGGGGACATTGCGCAATTCGTCGATAGTGACGAATGCGCCGTTCTCTGAACGGTATTGGATGATGGCTTCTGCCCGGGTCTCGCCGATTCCCGGTAATGAGTCTAATTGTTCTTTCGTGGCGGTGTTGATATCGATCAATTCTGTCGAACCCGGGTTCAGCCGGTACCGCAACGGGGATTTGATCAGTAATATTCAAGTCTCTCCCCGTCTTTCAATGGCCGCGCCATATTGATCGGGAATCCGGCAGCTTCCGGCAGCAATCCCCCGGCTGCGGTTATGGCATCACTTACCCGGCTGCCCGGTTGAAGGGAATAAACTCCCGGATTTGACACAGCACCATCAACCTGGATGATCAATGCTGCTGTCGGTGCCGGTGTAAGGGTGATGGGTTTTCCCCGCGGAGGGCTGGAGACGATCAAAATTACAGCCGCAATGGCTAAACCAAACACGATCCCCAATGGAATTTTCATCCACTCTTTCATGGTTTACTCTCGAAGATCAAGCCCGTTCGTTTGAGTTGTCTCTTTCAGGTACATGGCATTGAATGATGCGATCGCCACTTCAAGCTGATCCAGAGTTGGCGGGCGGGTGGTGAGATGTTGCAGAGCCAGGTTGGGCTTGATGATAAACCGGAAGAAGGGTTTTTCAATGTTGTACGCCACCAGACGAATATATTCATATGATACTGATGCCAACAGCGGCAGCAGGATGATGCGGGATGCGAACCTCATCCAGATGGGCAGCGGACCAAGTAGCGAGAATACGATGATGGAAATCACCACCAGCGTCAACAGGAAAGAAGTGCCGCAGCGGGGGTGTTCAATGGAGTATTTGTTAACATTTTCCGGGGTGAGTTCTGCTTTTGCTTCGAAAGCGTTGATGGTCTTGTGCTCTGCACCATGGTACTGGAAAACCCGCTTGATATCAGGCATGAATCCGATGCCCCAGATATATCCGACTAATAGGACCAGGCGTAATAATCCTTCGAGGGCGTTACCCCAGAACGAATTCCAGTGTAAATATGTTTCCGCCAGGTGTCCAACACCTGCCGGCAGCAGAAAGAAGAGTCCCACACCGATGGTCAATGAGAAAGCCATTGTCCCATAAAGGGGGAGTCCTTCCAGCTTTTCGTCCTCTCCGGTCTGGGTATTGGCAGAAATGGTCAAAAAGCGGATGCCGATGATCAGTGCATCCCACAGCCCGATCAGGCCGCGCAAAAAGGGCAATTTCATCCAGTTTTTCTTGAATATCCCACCCAATTCCTCCTGATACAGTTTAATACTGCCATCCGGAGCCCGCATCGCCATGGCAATATGGCGGGTGCCGCGCATAACTACACCTTCGATAACGGCTTGACCGCCGTAGGTTGGAAGTCGCTCTTTCATGGGTTATAAATTGTAGAAGAAGTGGATGAGGGCATCGATACCCTTATACCAGGTGGGAAGATGAAGCCGCTCATTAGGCGCGTGGATGTTGTCATCCGGCAGTCCAAATCCCGTTAGCACAGACTTAACATTCAGGTATGTCTTCATATATCCCACCACTGGAACGCTGCCGCCTTCACGTTTGAAAACCGGCCGCTTACCCCATACGGTTTCCAGCGCTTTTTCGAGTGCTTTGACGCCGGGAGTATTGAGATCGGTGATGGAAGCCGGGTTGCCGGCGTGGACGGTCAATTCGTAACGCATGGTGTCAGGGATGTGCGCTTCAATATATTGGATCAATGATTGTTTGACTTCTTCCGGATCCTGGTCTGGAACCAGGCGCATGGATACTTTTGCCATGGCATAGCAGGGCAGCACCGTCTTCGAGCCTTCTCCGATGAAGCCGGAGTAAAAACCGTTCACATCAAGGGTCGGACGGGCACCGACCAGCTGCACCCAGGTGAAGCCTTTCTCACCGGCCAGTTTTTTGGCTCCGGTGCCATGCAGGAAATAGTTTTCGTCCATGGGCAGACGGGAAAGTTCTTTGGTTTCCTGATCTGTAAGTAAACGCACCTTATCATAAAAGCCTGGCAGGGTGATGCGGTGATCTTTATCCTTCATGCCGCCAACAATTTCAGCCAGAACATTGGCAGGGTTATCTACCACTCCGCCCCATTGGCCTGAATGCAGGTCATGTTCCTGTCCATACAGGCGAATCTCAAAGTAAGCCAACCCACGCAAAGCGTAAACAATGGTGGGGGCGTCCGCGCCGATCATACCTGAATCCGGGTTGAGCGCCATGTCGCATTTAAGCAGGTCTTTGTGTTCTGCGATAAAGGACTGCAGGTTGGGGGAACCGATTTCCTCTTCGCCTTCGAAGATGAATTTCAGGTTGACCGGAAATGCTCCAGCGGATTGAATGGATTCGATCGCTTTCAGGCATGCCATCACCTGGCCCTTCATATCAGATGCGCCGCGGGAGAATAGATAATCACCACGCACATCTGCCTCGAAAGGTCCAGTTACCCACAGGTCCAACGGATCAGCGGGCTGTACATCATAATGGCCATATACCAGCACAGTCGGTTTATCCGCTCCAGCTTTGAGGAATTCAGCATAAACAACCGGGTGTTTTTTGGTCGGGAAGATCTGCACGTTAGCACAACCCAATTTTTTTAGTTCCAGCACCAGCCAGTCAGCGGCTTTGCGCATGTCCGGTATGTTTTCCGGGTTGGTGGAAATGGATGGGATGTGAAGGAATTCTTTCATCTCAGTTAAGAACCGATCCTGGTTTTTATGAGCGAATGTGATGGCTGTAGTACGAAGATCCATGTGGCATAACCTTTCTCGAATAATGGTTTTAGAATTATACGGCAGAATGGGTTTTTGATGTTCGCTTTGTGTTGCATTTGTACGATGCAATCGTAAAATACCTTCGCATAGCTATGATTCTGAATAATGGGAGACATGGTAAAACACTTACCGGGGATCCACGATTTTCCTAGGGGTGAATTCCACTATAATATACCATTCGTATAGATTGTTATTTTCTCCAGCTTTGGGATACATTTAGCCTGATATTCACTACCTCAGCCGGATTGTTTTCTGTTGGGAGGTATCGGTATAATCTTATTGAGCAAATAATTCCTGTTCATTGGAGGAGTGGTATGAAAAGGATCAGCCAGCATTTCCCAGCTCATTCTGCTTGTTTTGATACTTTTATCCCTTCAGCTTGCCTGCGGATTAAGCCCTTCAGCTGTTGTGTCCGATCTAGGATCCATTGATTGCGCCAAGAAAGGGGGTGTCTGGCGGCAGTCAGTAAACAACTCTGGCGAACTAGAAGAATGGTGCGACACAACTGTCAAACCGACAGCCACAATCAAAGATCCCGAAACGACAGAGGAGTGTATTGCCTCAAAAACGAACTACCACTGGTCTTATGAGGATTTAAAAAGCAGCAATGGAACAGGTGGCCTTTCCTGCAACGCACGATTGCTCTTTACCAACGAAGGCAATGACCCTCTGCTGCTGATGTACTATGAATCCTGGGATAATAATGCCATGAAGTTCGAGGGTTGGAAGAGTTATTCTCTGGCACCGGGTGGTACACACGAAAAAAGGGTCAGCCGTACTGTCTACACCGATGGTGTCATCACCTTTGACCGCGTGGATAGGATGCTGGTATTGCGAGACCTCCCGGGCTGCATGAAGGATTATCCATCCAGCAGCCAGGCTTCTGAGTGGGCAGACGCCGCTGAAACTGTCGACGAGCTGCCCTGCCCGTAAATATTTCAAATCGGATGCGGGTAATTGTTGAATTTGGATATAATTTATCCAAGGAGAAAAACATGAAAATATACATCAGCGCCGATATTGAAGGAATTACCGGGACCACCAATTGGGACGAGACCGAGAAGAAACATCCGGATTATCCAGAATTCCGTGATCAGATGACCGCCGAGGTCGCTGCCGCCTGCGAAGGCGCGCTGGCAGCCGGAGCAACCGAGATCATGGTGAAAGACGCCCATGATTCCGCCAGGAACATCCAGGCGGAGAAACTGCCAAAGGGCAGCCTGTTGTGGCGCGGGTGGAGCGGACATCCCTACTTGATGGTGGACGGCATGGATTCCACTTATGCTGCGGTTTTGATGATCGGGTATCACTCACGGGCCGGATCGCACACCAACCCGCTGTCACATTCCATGTCCCTGGGCGATGTATATATCAAGATCAATGACACCTACGCCTCAGAGTTCCTCATCAATGCCTACGCAGCCGCCCTCTCCGGGGTCCCGGTCGTTTTTGTCTCCGGCGATGCCGGCCTGTGCAAGGAAGTGCAGGGTATCAATCCTGCGGTGAAAACGGTGGCGGTAAAAGAGGGCATCGGCAACTCCACCATCAACATCCATCCGCAATTGGCTGTAGAGCAGATCCGCAGAGGAGTGGAGCAAGCCCTGAAATGTGACCTCAAGCAATACATGATCAAACTGCCGGAAAAGTTTTCAGTGGATATCCGATTTAAGGACCATACCAAGGCGTATTCCAGTTCATTCTATCCGGGTGTCAGCCTGCCCGAGCCTTACACCATTCATTTTGAGACCAAAGACTACTTTGAAGTCCTGCGCATGTTTGCTTTTGTGTTCTAACTGGAAGTTCAGATGAAATCAACCATTCTACTTAGAGGGATAATGAAACGATTGGTCGGTATCGTAATTCTTTTATTAATACTTTTATCTGCTTGCGCTCCTTTCAATAAAGCAATCGCAACTCGCGTAGCTGAAACTATAACCGCTATGCCTACCTTTACCCCTTATCCAACTCTTACTCGTTATCCAACATATACTCCATTTCCAACAAATACTCCAATTCCAACAGAGACTCCAATACCCACGCTCACTCCCACTCCTGTCTTTACCAGATGGACCAGTGATCAAGTGATTATGGCTTTTGTTGATGCTGGTTTGGAAGTTGGTGCAATGCGAAGATTGACTGTTGATGATTATGGATTCGCTCCAATGATGGCTATTGAGGGAACTCGCTTCTTCATACCTTCATTGTGCGTTGATTGCGGGGGAAGGATCTTATCATTTGATAACAAGATAGGTATGGATAAAACAGAAGAATATTATGTTTCTCTTGGCCAAAGTAGTGCAATGTTCTTTTCCTGGGTTTTTATTAAAGACAACATACTTGTACAGATAAATGGAACACTACCAGAAGCCAAAGCCCGGTTGTATGAATCAGCACTGATCAATATGCACTAGAATAACTTTGTTCGCGCCGGTGTCCCCACCGCGCGCGTGGGTTTGACCGATAGGTCTCGAGAAATTGTGTGGGTTTTACCCAACCCCTCTTTTATAAAGGGCAGTTCTTGGAAAAAGCGAAATGATCGAAAAAAAGATAAACGTCCTTATTGAGGATATTTAATACGGCAGCAAAAAAACATTATGAAGCCTCGCTAATTGGGGATTGGAGAACCGCAAACAAGAATGCTGCAATCATTCGTAAAACCGTGAAAAAATTGAGAAGTTTTGGGGACGAAGGGAGAGAAGCACTGCTATCTCAATCGGATAGTGAAGAATTTTCAATTTCTGCAATGGCAGCGGTTTATTCTCTCAAGTATGCACCTGAAAAATCTTTGTCTGTGCTAAATAGAATTGCTAAAGAAACCAGTTTGATTGGTTTTGAAGCTGGACACGCTATACAGGGATGGAATGAAGGTACCTGGAGATTGGAAGAATAAGGAAAAGGTGGGAATCACCCCACCAAGCACATTGAAATTATTAGGAAGAAAAAGAAAAATACATTGAACGATACCTGTCTGGAAATTCGAAATATCAGCAAATCCTTCGGCGCACTCAAAGCGGTGGATGATATCAGCCTGTCTGTGAAGCAGGGCGAGATCTTTGGCTTGCTTGGGCCCAACGGTGCCGGCAAGACCACCACCATCCAGATGATCTGCGGTCTATTGCAGCCGGACTCTGGCGAGATCTATATCGATGGCCGCAAGGCAATGACCGGTGATTTCGATGTGATGCGCAATGTAGGTGTTTGCACCCAGCAGAACATCCTCTGGGAAAAAATGACCTGCCTGGAGCAGTTGGAGTTCATCGGGCGGATGTACCGCTTATCTGCCAGGAAAGCCAGGCAGCGTTCTGAGCTCCTGCTGGAACAGTTGGGGTTGGCCGAGAAACGCGATCAACTGGCCTCCAAACTTTCGGGCGGGATGCAGCGCCGCCTCAACCTGGCGCTGGGGTTGGTGCATGACCCGGGTCTGTTGATCCTGGATGAACCCGAAACGGGATTGGATCCGCAGAGCAGGGTGATGGTCAGGGAATATATCCACTCGCTGGCGCGCAAGAAAACCATCATCCTGACCACTCACAATATGGATGAGGCGGATCGAACTCTCAGACCGAGTGGCGATCATCGACCACGGCAAACTCCTGATGGTGGATACTCCCGCGGAGCTCAAACGCACTGTCGGGGAAGGCGATGTCATCGAACTGGATGTTCAGCACGAGATGAAACCGGAAATGCTTACGCTGGTGAGTCAACCGGGGGTGGCAGTGAATATGGCCGACCATACCCTGATCCTGCGCGGTCATGCCCTGCTGGAAAAACTGCCGGGTATTCTGGAAATATTAAGGGGGCAGGGCGTGCAGTTGGGCGAAACCCGCATGCGCTCCAATACGCTCGAAGATGTCTTCATCTCCATTACCGGCCGGAGATTACGGGAATGATGCGATTTTGGACTGTCTTTAAAAAATGCGCCATTGAACAAAAACGGGATCTGTGGGTGCTGCTGCTCAGCCTGGCCTTTGCGCCGCTGTTCGTTTTCATCTACTGGCTGATCACCAGCTCCGGTGGATCAACCACCTACGGGTTATTGGTCATAGATCAAGATCGCGGAGCAGGCACCTTACACGCCGGGCAGGAACTGGTGGGTGAGCTGCGCAGTTTCTCCTATGAGAACGGAGCGCCATTCTTAAGGGTCATCGAAGTGACAGACCGGGCTACGGCAGAAAGCCGCCTGCGCAACAGGGATGCGGCCGCGTTGTTGATCATCCCCGCGGATTTCTCTGAGGTGATGGAGGCAGTAAAGCAAAACAGGCAGGTCACGCCCACCCGATTGGAATTCGTGGGTGACCTGACATACCCCACTTACACCGTCGCGGCTGTTTCAGCCATGACGGTGGCGGATAACTATATGGCAGCCATGAGCGGGCAGGTCCGCCCGGTCGGATTATTGGAAACACCGTTGGGTGCGTCCGCTGCCCGCAGCGAATTTGAGAACTACGTTCCGGGTCTGTTGATCTTCGCCATCATCATTACCATTTTCCAGGCAGCCATGCTGGTGGCACGCGAGAGCGAGGGCAATAAACTGATCCGCTTGCGCCTGGCAGGGGTCACCTCATTTGAATTCCTGGGAGGCGTCAGTGCCTGGCTGGTGCTGGTCTCACTGGTCAGCATCGGGTTGACGTTCTTCACCGCGGTCATCTGCGGATTCAAGAGCCAGGGGCAGATCTGGCTGGCGTTGTTGATCGCTGTCATCACCAGTTTGTCCATTATTGGCGCCGGGATGATCGTGGCGGCCTTTGCAAAAACAGTCTCGCAGGCCTTCGTGATCGCCAATTTCCCGTTGGGATTCCTGATGTTCCTGACCGGAACCGCTTTTCCATTACCGCGTACCAACTTGTTCACGGTTTTTGGTCACGGTGTTGCCATTTATGACATCCTGCCGCCGACGCATGCGGTGATCGCCCTGAACAAGATTTTTACACTGGGGGTCGGCTTTTCCGAGGTCTGGTACGAACTGTTCATGTTGACCATCCTCTCGGCTATTTACTTCGGGGTGGGCGTGGTCTTGTTCCAGCGCATGAATATGAAATAGCAGACGGGTGGACATTATCGCCTGCCAACAATGAGAAATGGTGTTCCTCTTCCCTATGGTTCAGCCGTAGGTTGGGTTGAGCATATGCGAAACCCAACTCTGTTCGAACCGGTGTTCCCTCCAGGCCGCTTTCCTGCCGCCAGGCATCAGTTGAAGAGATCTGGTACTAACACGCGGATTTCATTATAGAGACCAAATGGATAAAAAAAACAGGCGGACCTGATCCGCCTGTTCCCATAGAAGCCTGTGTTTCCTCTTAGTTTTACCCCTGTGTCCCTTTCAAAGTCTTGACTATCCGCTTGATGATGTTCACCACTGAACCGAAGATGGAGAGGATCAACCCGATCCGGATGAAGATATCCACCCCGTTTTGCACCTGCTGGGAATTCCACCCAGCCATCCCGATGAATTCGCGCATGAACTCGAGGGAGATCAGCGGGAAAGCGCCAAGCAGGAAGGCGGAGAGAACAATGTGTGCTCCCTCGGTCAGGTAATACAACCCGTCGGTCACGGCTGTGCGGCGTCCCCACACCAGGTGAAGGGCATTGCGGGCGATCTCCACCCCTGCGATGGCCATCATGGCCGGCACAAACCGCAGGAAGTTGTCGGTGAAGATCTGCACCTGCCCCAGCTTCTCCCAAGGATTGATGTAGATCGGGAAGCTGCCCTGGCTGCCCAGTAGGTAGGTGAAGAACAACAACCCCAGGGTGGAGGCTACGATATCAGCGATCATCCCGGTGGTGGATGGTTTTTTCTGGTCCTCATTCAAGTTGGGCAGGTCCTCCGGTTTGAATTTTTCGAATTCATCCTGCAGTTCAGCCAGTTCCTTCCCTTCTGATGCCCTTTCAATGATGGCGAACACCAGCGTCACCCAGGCCGCTGCCATAAAAGCCCCGTTGAACAGCGAGCTGACATAATTGAGTGCTGCCTTCCATCCGCCCATGTCTGTGCCGGTCAGTGTGCCGATGAGGAACGCCAGTGTGAGTGCGCCGATGACCACCAGCACAACGATGCGCAGCACCAGCAGGTAAGAGGGGAACAACCCCGGTCCGATCAACCCGCGCTGCGACCCGTAGGATGCAGCCACCTTGCGGGGTGAACCCATTTCGGTCAGCACTTCTTTAACCTGCTCTTCACTGATCTCACCAACCCCGGAGAAACGTTCATCCATCCGGTCCAGCAAAGAGGATTCGATCTCGGCGGCGATATCCTCCCGTTTTTTTACCGGCAGGGCATTTTTCACACCCAACAGGTATCTATCCAGTAACTCCCTTGCAGATCTATTCATTTCCATACAACACTCTCCTCGTTATTCGCTCAATCTTTTCCAATTCGATCTTCAGCTTATCCAGCACCAGCCGCCCGTCCTGGTTCAGCCTGTAATATCGGCGTGGTCGTGGATCATCCACCCGCCACTCGCTCTCCAACAGGCCCTGCTCTTCCAACCTGCGCAGCATCGGGTAGAGGGTGTCCTGCCCGATCTCCAGCCCCCGGTCGTTCAACTCCTTCTGCAGCGCGTATCCGTATTGCGCACTGTCAAGGAACTTCATGATGAAGGCCACGGTCAAACCACGCAGCATCTCCTGTTTCATTTTGATTACAATTTCATTGATTTGTACTGTTTTCATAACAATATTATACTGTATATAATACAGTAATGTCAAGTACCAATAATGTGAATATATAATAATGTTGAAAACAGGTAAAGGGGGACTGGATTATTCCCCTCAATCGTGGGGTTGGTTCCCTGCCTTCTATGCGCTGCTTTATTGTTTTACAAATCCATCTTATCGTATGTGGTGGGCAGAAGCATATATACCCCCGGGATGCGGTTTACTCAGGTCTAACCTCCTTTCGCGCCGGTGTTAAGGTGGTCCTGTTCCAGCGCATGAACATGAAATAGCGGGTGGGTGAGAGATGAAACCCACCAACTAAGAACACGGAGCCTAAATCCCCTCTCCTGCAGAGGAGCGGGTTAGGGTGAAGTAATCCCGCGCGCGGTGAGGACACCGGCACGAACGGAGGGTTAATATGCAACCTAATAGTATATTCAAAAAAATACGAAGAAGCCTTAATAATTCTTCATTTGAAATTTGGTTAGGTGTTACAGTAATAACATCTTTGGTTTTGTTGATAATCGCAAATGGGCAAAATATTGGCGTAAATATAAAGAGAATAATATTCTATTTTTGTTCCTTTCTATGGGGTCTTAACGGTTTGCCCTTAGTGTTTAAAGATGAATTAAAACTAGGTCCATTCCTTCTTAAAGGAAAAATAGTCCCAATATTTGGAGTATTGTTATTATTTTATTTCTGGATGAGTATTATTTTATATTGTTTATTTTAGGAAAGTTCAAGAAATTTTCAGCCCTCCGTTCGCTCCGGTGTTAACATCGCCGAAACGCAGTTGAGAAGGACCCACCGCGCGCGTAATTGACCAAAAGGTCTCCCAAAATGATCTATCAAATCGCGGATAGGGAAATTTTCCTATCCGCTCTACGTGCCGAAAAAAATCTTACTCTGGAACTGATAATGAGATTTACCTATATCAATTCGTTGATCAATCCAAGGACATATATTCCCACCAACAAGCCAAATGCACCCAGGAATTGCGTTGCCGCGCTGATCTGGCTTACTTCCGGCAGTATGCCGGTCAGGATCGTCACACCAATCGCGGCTCCCAAATACCGCCCCAATTGCACGAGCCCGCTTAAAACCGTCCTATCCTCACTGCTCACAGCATTTTGAGAATTGATCAGCAACGTTGCCATGATCCCGCCAAGTAACAATCCAAGAATACCGGTGACGATATAGAACATGAGCAAATTACTCGCACTGATGGCATAGTACATCAACCCTGCACTGAGGACCGACACTCCCCATAATGTTTTTGGAAAATTCGCGTTGAGCTTTGTCACGAGCCGACTGGCAATTAGAAGGCCAAAGGTGCTGCCCAACATGAACAGCATCAGAATTTTACTTTCGTCAATATTGAATCCCTGCTGTTTCAGGACAACACCGCACAAAGGCAGGATGGTGACCAACCCGTACATAATCCCGCCGGCAACTAGTGAACTAATGATCGACCGCCGCAGGATCTTCGATCGAAAGAACGCCACTTTGATGATCGGATCTTTATGCCGGCGTTCATTCCAAACCAGTATGATCGCGGTGGTAATCGCACCGATGAGGAGCAATACCCCCGTTATTCCTAGCTTGTTTTGACCACTAACAACATTGGAAAAGTTGACAGTCAAGGCGCAGAAGACACCAAAAACAAGCCCCCCGACCAGGTCAATTTCTGACCAGCGGATACTTTGGCTAACCTGGGTTGCCTGCCTGGCCATTGCCACTAAAAACAAGGCGGCAACAACCATTACAAGAGTAATGTAAAAAATCCAGTGCCAACCTAATTGTTTTGTGATGATGCTTCCCAGGATCGGGCTGAGGATGTTAGCAAGAAGCTGGATGAAACTCAGTCCGCCGATCATTACACCTCTTTTTTCAGCCGGAAAGATGTCTGAGATCAATGCAATGGAAACGGGAACCATTATCCCCGCACCCAGGCCTTGAATAACCCTGGCAATGATCAGGTGCTCCATGCTGGGAGCCAATCCACCATACAGGGTGCCGATGGCAAAGATGCCCATGCCTAGCAAATAAAACTTCTTCTTTCCATAGAGGTCTGCCAGCTTTGAGAAAACTGGAATGGTTAACAGGGAGGCCAGCATATAGCTCGAAAAGACCCAGCCATAAAGATGATCACCCCCGATTTCCGTGACAATGAACGGCATTGCAGTTGCCAGGACCAATTGCATGATGCTGATACCAAACATCCCCAGGACGATCCCGATAAATGTTGTCATGAAGTTTGCCTCCTAGTTCTTGTTTGCTTCTTCCAAAATACGGACAACACCGTTGGAACCATCCATTTCAACCAACTGCCCATCCTTCAGTTTACTGGTGGCGTCGTCCAGCCCTGAGACGCATGGAATGCCGTATTCACGCGCCACGACTGCACCATGCTGTAATGCGCCGCCGATCTCCAGAATGATGCCTTTGGCATTGATGAACAACGGCGTCCAACCGGGGTCGGTGGCGCGGGCCACCAGGATTTCACCGGGAAGAAGTTTCTTATCGGTTGCGTAGCGGAACACCTTAACCCGTCCCTGCACAACGCCGGGGGAAATGGGGACGCCAGTCAGTTCACCGTTTGTGGCTGTTTGATGGGGAGGAAAATAGATCTTTCCGCGCGAATCAATGATACGCGCCACCAGGTGGCTTTTCCTGATCTTGTTGGTGAGCACGGTACGTTCTTTCACCAATACACGCAGATCGAGTGTAGGATCTTTCCTTGCCTGATCAATATCGGTGATGGTCAGGTCAAAGATTTGTTCCGGGGTATCCAATCGCTGATCCGCTACAAAATTTTGGGCGATAGCAAGTGCCCGACGGCGGAATAATTCGATCACCTTGATGACATAATGCTTTGGCGTTTCGCGGTATCCACCTAAGGTCAGCCATATTTTGTAAAATTTTTCCAGCGCCCGGGCTTTGCGCTTTCCTTTTTGCAGTGCGATTTCATGTAGGGCCTGATAAGCGGACTCACGTTTTGCGCGAGCCTCCTCGAAAAACGTCCGGGAAGTCTTCCTATCCTGTATGGTAAGAGACATATTCTTGAGCTGCTCAAAAACCAGGGCGGGTTGTTCCTTTGGGCGAGGAGTGGCAGGGTCAACTTCGCCCGGGCAGCGCATCCCAAATTCAGTCATGAAATGTTCCCAGCGGCCCACAAAATCCGGGGATAGGTTTCCCTGCTCCAGGGCGGTCAGGAAGTCGGCGGCAGAGTCGCAGCGGCTGATCTCGACCGAGGCTGCCAGAGCGTACATTAATTCTCCCATTTCCGCTGTCTTGTTGCCTGGCAGCGAAATCCCCAGGTTGATCAAGTGATCCTGCACCTGGCTGCTCTCTTGTTTGAACAGGTTCTGGATGCGCTGCTGGGCAAATTGCGCAGCCAGGATCATTGGGATCCCATAATCGTCATAAAAGAAGCTCAATAATCCGGTCAATTCAATGGCTTGCATTTGTAACGATAAGCCATCGCCGGAAAACGTTTCAAGGCGCTGGATCTCCTGAGGCAAGGCAGCATGATAACGTTGAAGGAGTTGCTCTGGCTTGAGATACGCTCCCAGACTGGATCTGACCATCGATAGCATGCTGAACATCATCTTGCCCCGCATCGCCTTCAGCTTCTCGGGCAGTTTGACACCCAGGTATTGTGCCATGTCAATATTGTCCAGGGTGGCTGTCACGCGCGGGTCTCCGATACTCCCCGGCGCAAGACTGGCGCCGCGCATCCCCAGTTTCTGAGCGTATGAAATATTCATGTAATAACCACCGCCGGAGGTAAAGGCCACCCCATCCAGCCCAATCCCACCTCTTGCAATTTGGCCGCCCACTTCTTTGAGTACGTAGCCCAGGAAATCCGTGCCCAGCACCGAGAGCGGTTCCTGCAGGCCCTGCTCGATTAGAGTGGAATTGGAGTACAGGCGTTTCGGCTGCCCGGGTGCAGTGATCATTTCTTCCGGCAGCGGGAGATAAGTGGTGATTGGGCGAGCCTGGAGGAGGAATATTTTATCTCTCGAGATAGCCCACTCGATATCCACCGGTTTCTGATAATACTTTTCAACCTGCCCCAGCAGTTCAGTCAGCTCCAACACCTGAGTGGGTGTGAGTGAAGTTTCCTTGTGGTTGTCACGGTTGGATTTGGCGGTACCACCCGCAGGGTTCAACGTGATAATAACTTGTTTACTTCCGATGCGTGTCTCGATAATTTCCCGCTTGAGTTTGTCCACTACAAAATGATCCGGATCCACATCGCCGGAGACCACCGATTCTCCCAAGCCATGATTGGCATTGATAACGGCCTCATCAAAGCAGTTGTTCAGCGGATTCAGCGAAAAAGCCACCCCAGCGCTTTCTGCATCCAGCTGCTGCTGGACGATCACAGCGATGCTGGGTAGGTCAAGTCGAAATCCATGTTCTTTTTTGTACAGGAATACCCGCTCATCGAAACTTGATGTGAACGAATGTAGGATCGCAGATTTTATGTTTTCAACCGTAACTCCCAAGGTTGTTTCATAACCTCCGGCAAATGATGCACCTTCAAGGTCCTCGTCTGGAGAGGATGAACGAACGGCAAATAAATGTCCTTGATTTTTCTCCCGAAACAATTTAAGGGTGTCTTCAAGGTCAAATTCCTGTTGATCAGTAAAATTAAGATTGCTGCACAAACTCTGAAGCGCTTTTGCCGCTTGACCAATTTCTCCTGCTTCGATATTTTTCATCACAACCCATGCAGTAGCTTTTTGAAGGATATCCATCCATGGCTTAAAGAATTTGACAGCTAAGACAAACCCGGGTGGAACAGGCATGCCAGCCTTTGTCATTTGGATAAGAGCTAGTGCCTTTCCTCCAACATCATCCATTTCGGGTAGGGTGTTAGTCGAAAACGATAATATGGATTTCTTTGGTTTATCTTCTTTCTGCGTCATTGATTTATCTCCGTTCTTGATATAATATCCAACAACATGTTGTATAATATATCAAAAGGTATGTAGATTATCAACCAACAAAAATGAGCAAAATGTCGGATTATTGAGAAAGCCAAATGCGCAAACAAGCAGAAATAACTGAACAAACAAAGAAAAACCTCATAGAGGCATTTTGGTCTATATATTTGACAAAGCGTATTGATGAAATCACGGTAAAAGAAATTACCAGCACAGCGGGATTCAATCGGGGAACTTTTTACGAGTATTTTCAGGATATTTACGAAGTGCTGGAGGTTATAGAAAACCAATCTTTACCTACCTTGGATGAATTGCCTCCTTTTATTGATGTAAGCACAAATCCTCCCACATTTATTAACTCTTTTTTGGCGCTTTATCAGGGAAAATATAAATACTACAATCACTTGTTAGGGGATAATGGAGATCCAGCCTTTCAGCGCAAACTAAAAAACAGTCTCAAGACCTCGATTATCCAGGCATTAGAGAAAAAAGGGAATATTGATCTTGAAGAAATAGATTTAATGCTTGAATATATTCTTTCAGGGATGATTGGTATTTTAATTTACATATTTCAACAAAAGCCTGAATTATCCTGAAGAAAAATTAATCTCATTGCAATATACCTTGATGCAGGGGGATATGGTGAATAAGCTTCTGAGTATGATGAAATAAACCAGATTTATGTACTCAAAAACCTACAATATTGAATGGGTTAAGGGTTAATACCTTTCAATATTTATACAGAAGGTTGGTGGGCTTCAGCCCACCAACCAGAGACACCCGCATGACTAAGTTAAATACCCCTAATGGAAAATTGAATCAATAAGCGGATAGGTTAATTTCCTGTCCGCTCTTAAGTGTTGAAAAAAAAGAATTCTTATTTTGGAACCGGCACGGTAGAGAATAATCCATCACTGCCAAATACAAGCTGCGGGAAGACACCTTCCGGTGTGAATATGAATTTATCAGTCTCTTTTATGGCAGACGCATTGACCAGTGCCATCATATATGCCGCATAGACCGGGTTATTGGTGTAGATGGATGCCTGGGCAAGATCTTTTGCGAGATCGGCTTTCGCTCTCTCAGAAGCTGCGAGTGACATGGCAGTATTGATCTCGAGGTCTTTTTGCGCTGACAGTAACGAGTTCGCTTTATCCGCTTCGATGACTTTTAACTGTGCCTTTAATTTTTCTTCATTTAGCTGTGCCAGAATGATCTGTTGGCGGGTTTCTTCCTGGATTTTTGACTGTTCAACCCTGATATTGGCTTCCTGTTCTGCCTTCCGGGCTAAACCTTCAGCATCGGCTTTGAGCTTATCCTGGGCAGCTTTTTCGGTCTCCAGCCGGCTCTTGGTGATCGAATCAAGCAGAGCCTGCACCTCGGGGGACAAAGCAACATTTGGTACAGTAACATTTGTTACTGTCAGCCCATAGTTGGCGCTCAGACGGTTAAGCTCTTGGTCGATGCACGTTCGTAAAGAATCACGCTCAGAACCGATGACAGATTCTCGAAATGGTTTATTTCCGACACATACCTTCATCGATTGCGTGGACAGGTCATTCAATACAGATTGCAGGGATTGGTCATTGGTAAAGATACTTCGATATTTTATCCAGAGGTTGATGATATCCTGCTCACTCACGGAAAAATACGGCCTGAACGCTGATCCACTTACCGTTACGCCTAGGCGTTGATTGTCCTGTGTGATCACTTCGGGGTCTTCTGTAGTGAATTGGTATGATAACGTGGAGTAGGTTTGGAGATCAACAAACAGGCCAACGTCACTGTAGACTCCTGCTGGAACAATACCGACGATCTTTCCGCCTCTGGTCTTGATCCCTATTTGGTCCGGATTGACCCTTTTAAACAGGTACCAATGTGGTTCACTAAGGATTCCCAATATAACTACGATAACCAATAGAATTAATGCTATTCCCCATCTTTTTGGTTGTGCAAAAGGCATGTTGACTTTATTAATGATACGATCTACGGGTTTCATCAGCGATTTCCTCCATATATTGTTGTTTTACCAGGGGGTTTTCGAAATTCCTCCCCAAATGATAATGGAATTATATAGTAGTATGGAAATAATAATAAAAGCCGGAGAAAAGTAAAATGGAATATACCAAAGATAATATTTTTGAACCCATAGTGATCAGCAGTTGAGGGTGTCCGGTAAATTACTTGAAATCATCTTAAGACTGCCCTTTAGGGTCTTTCTATAATAAGAATAGTCATCCATTGCAGGCTTATACAGCGAAAAACCTATACCGTATAGCGTCTGGTAGTGGTTCCATGAACCAAGGAGGTCGTGATGGTGCAGATTTAACCTGAGTAATCATGAATTGCTAGTCTGAAAGACTGAGTCAGAAACTTGTTTATCCGATTTAGCGGAAGAGAGATTCACTCAACCGACAACTTGGATTACAAAGAAATGCTGAAAAAGCGTAAAGAAATTGTGATCAAATTGCAGAAAGCGCTGGAAGTAGATTAATTGTGTGCATTGATTGAGTCATGTATGCGAAAATTACTTGTAATCCTCAACGCAATCATGCGAGTTAAATAAAATTTACTACCTAAAACCCGCTTCTAAAGGTTGACTTTTATCACAGATATTCCGAATTGCCTATGGGTTAACTCGCCGTCGTGAACAGAGTGGCTCCCTCCTACACCCCCAAATGTTTTTAGCATTTGGGGGAGGTAGGGCGGTGGTGAATTAAAGTTTCTTTCCTTTTGACAAAGACCCCGTCACAGGTTATACTTTGCCTCGCGACGCTCTCGGTCGAGGGCGTTTTTGAGTCGCATATTCCTTGTTCCATGAGGGAGAAACAAAGACATGAAGATCGTTTGCACCGGCTCTGTGGCATATGACTACCTGATGTCCTTTCCCGGCTATTTCAAAGATCACATCCTGGCAGACCGGCTTGATAGCATCAGCCTCTCCTTTCTGGTGGATGCCATGGTCAAGCAGCGCGGTGGTGTCGCACCGAATATTGCCTACACCCTGGCGCTTTTGGGTGCCAAACCCGTCCTCCTGGCTACCGTTGGTGAGGATTTTGCCGATTACCGTGAATGGTTGGAATCCAACAACATCGACACCTGCGGGGTAAAGGTTATTCCCGGCACATACACCGCTTCATTCTTCGCCAATACTGACCTTTCCAATGCGCAAATTGCCAGCTTTTATACCGGAGCAATGGCTCACGCTGCTGAATTGAAAGTGACCGAACTGCCGGGCAGCAAACCGGACCTGGTGGTGGTATCACCCAATGACCCGACCGCGATGCAGGCTTACCCGCGCGAATGTATGGCCGCTGGTATTCCGTACCTGTACGATCCCAGCCAGCAGATCGTCCGCCTGGATGGACAGGTCGTACGTGAGGGTGTCCTGGGTGCTGAATCGCTTTTTGTCAATGAATACGAATATGAACTGCTCCTGCGTTCGACACAACTTACCGAGGCTGAGATATTGAACAAGGTCAAATTCATGGTCGTGACGCTGGGAGCCAAAGGTGCGACAGTCTACACCGACGGCAGGCAGCACCAGATCGAACCCTTCCCGACCGATCAGATCGCTGACCCGACCGGTGTGGGGGATGCTTTCCGCGGAGGCTTCCTGACCGGTTATCGCTGCGGCATGGACTGGGTCACATGCGGTCAAATGGGTTCTTTAGCAGCCGCGTATTGCCTCGAGCAGCGCGGTCCGCAAAACCACTTTTATTCAATAGAACAGTTTATTAATCGCTACCGCGAGGTCTTTGATGACCATGGTGCACTGAATTGTTTACTATCAGAAAATAAATAGGATACGGAGAAAATAATGTCAAATTCACATATTAAAGATCTAAGCCTTGCTGAAGGCGGCCACCGGCGCATCGATTGGGCAGAACGTGAAATGCCTGTGCTGCGCCAGATTCTCTGAACGCTTTGCAAAGGAAAAACCATTCAAGGGCATCCGCATGTCGGCATGTTTGCATGTTACCGCAGAAACAGCCAACCTGATGAAAACCCTGCAGGCTGGCGGAGCGGATGTTGTTCTGACCGCTTCCAATCCTCTTTCGACCCAGGATGATGTAGCTGCTTCTCTCGTTCAGCGTGATGAGATCCCGGTGTATGCCATCAAAGGCGAAGACAATGTCACCTATTACAAGCATCTGAATGCCGCGATTGACCACAAACCCCACATTACCATGGATGATGGCGCTGATCTGGTCAGTACCATCGGAAAAGACCGCCGTGAAGTATTATCGGGCGTTATTGGTGGTACCGAAGAAACCACCACCGGCGTTATTCGCCTGCGTGCGATGGCTGCTGATGGTGTTTTGAACTTCCCGATCATCGCAGTCAATGATGCCATGACCAAGCACTTCTTCGATAACCGTTATGGCACCGGTCAATCCACCCTCGACGGCATCGTCCGTGCGACAAATATGCTGCTGGCCGGCAAGACCTTCGTGGTTGCCGGATACGGCTGGTGCGGCCGTGGTCTCGCCAATAAAGCCCGCGGTATGGGCTCCAACGTCATCGTGACCGAGATCGACCCGCTGGTCGCCCTCGAAGCAGTGATGGATGGCTTCCGGGTCATGCCCATGATCGAAGCAGCCAAGATCGGTGATATTTTCGTCACTGTTACCGGCGATTTGAACGTGGTCGATAAGCGTCATTTTGAAGTGATGAAAGACGGCGCGATCGTTGCCAACTCAGGCCATTTCAACGTGGAGATCAACATCCCCGCACTGGAAGAAATGGCTGTCAAGAAAAGCCTCGTCCGCCCATTTGTGGAGCGCTATACTTTGAAAGATGGCCGTGAGCTGCATATCCTGGGCGAAGGCCGCCTGATCAATCTGGCTTCCGCTGAGGGTCATCCCGCCAGCGTCATGGATATGTCCTTTGCCAACCAGGCTCTTTCCGCAGAATACATGCTCAAGAACGCCTCCAAGCTGGAAAAGAAAGTCTATTCAGTACCGGATGTGATCGACCGTGAGATCGCCCGCCTGAAACTCGAAGCGATGGGTGTGAAGGTTGATGTTTTGACTGAAGAACAGACGAAATACCTGAACTCCTGGGAGGAAGGCACCTAAACCGGTCTGTTCCCTTATAAACTCACACGCCGCAGAGCAATTCTGCGGCGTGTTTATTATTAATTGGTTTTGTAATGTGAGTTATTGCACAACGATATCAATATAGATCACATCCCCGAATGCTTTACCGGCAGCATTGAATGCCTGCCACGCGGTACGGTAACCTCCGGGAGTTACCGGCGCTTTCAGGATCATGCGGATCGGGGCAACGCTCCCCGACCGGGCCGGGATACAACGGTTGGCTGTCTGGTGAGCCGAGCGGGTCACCTGCGATGATGCGCAGGGTGTATTTGTCCGTCCAATCACAGGTGCCATTGTTCCGCACCTGCCATTTTTTTTCCAGCTCTTCCCCCGGTTTGACGACGGTCCCATCTGGAATGGTGATGTCATCCGAAAAAGATAAGACATCAACACAATTGACCTGGGGAGTGGGTTGAATGCAACCGTAACAACTATCTTCGTCGGTACCGGGATTTCAGTTGGTGGAATAAACCCGGCAACCGCTGTTTTGGCAGTACTCCTCTGGCAGCCTGCCAGGAAAAGGCAAATAACCAGTGTAGAAATCCAGGCTTTATGGTGGAACAGGGATGGATGCATGACTTTTCTGCTGATATTAATCGTCTGAGACGCTGCCATCATCCGGGCTGGATGTGAATGGCATTGGCAGATCGCCGCCCAAAGCACGTTCGCGCACAGCCAGTTCGATCTCGTTGCACAATTCCATATTCTGGCTGAGGAACTCTTTGGAGTTTTCGCGGCCTTGACCGAGACGGACATCTCCATAGGAGTAGAAAGCGCCGCGTTTAGTGACGATCTCAAGTTGGGTACCCAGATCGATGATATCACCCACCTTGGAGATACCTTCGTTGTACATGATGTCGAATTCCGCGGTGCGGAATGGGGCTGCGACTTTGTTCTTGACCACCCGGACGCGCACGCGGCTGCCTGTGATCTCTGCCCCGGATTTGATAGCCTGGATGCGGCGTGTATCCAACCGGACGGAGGCATAGAATTTTAGTGCCAATCCACCTGGGGTGGTTTCGGGGTTGCCGAACATGATACCGATCTTCTGGCGGAGCTGGTTGGTAAAGACGACCGCAGTCTTCGTCTGGGAGATGATGCCGGAGAGCTTGCGCAGCGCCTGGGACATTAACCGGGCCTGCATACCCATACTGGCATCGCCCATATCGCCTTCAATCTCTGCCCGTGGAACCAGAGCGGCCACAGAATCGACCACCACGACATCCACGGCACCGGAGCGGACCAGTGTCTCTGCGATCTCTAGCGCCTGTTCGCCTGTATCCGGTTGGGAGATGAGCAAATTTTCCACATTTACACCGCATTTTTGGGCGTATGCAGGATCGAGGGCATGCTCCATATCAATATAGGCTGCAGTACCACCCGCTTTCTGAGCTTCTGCGACAATATGCTGGCAGACGGTCGTTTTCCCGGATGATTCAGGGCCGAAGATCTCGGTGACCCTGCCGCGGGGAATTCCACCGATTCCAAGCGCGATGTCGAGGGAGAGAGAGCCGGTCGGGATGCATTCAACTGTCATCTGGTGAGCTTCGCCAAGCCGCATGATGGATCCTTCACCGTATCGTTTCACAATATCGGATAATGCTTTATCAAGGACTGCTTTTTTTGCATCATCCATATTGGATGACACAATTGGAAGGGGTTGGTTGAGCGTCTTTTTTGCCATCTCTCTCTCCATCTAATTGAATATTTGATATATAAATTCAAATGTAATTATAGCACATGTGTTCTGATAGTCAAGGAGCAGGTGTTGCCGGTACCGGTGTAAAGGCAGGATCCTGTTTTATTAGGGAAAATCCATTCTCTCCTGCGTAAGAGATCATCGTGATCTTTCCGGGTTCTATCTCAAACTTACCATAATAATCATGTTCTGCATAATTAATCCGGATACGATATTCCCCGGCAGGGAGGTCGCTTAGGACAAGGTTTTCCTGGAAGTATTCGTCCGGATTAACGACCTGTGGGCCATAAGACCGGACCACCCATTCATGTTCGTTGTAAAGAGCATAGACACGAACCTCTTTGTGGGTGAGATTCTTGCCTTTCTTATCCGTTATTCTTCCCACCAATACGCCCCAACCCTGTGGGGGAGCCATCCACAATTCCGGATTCCTTGTATCAAAGAAATAATTTCTGCCAAGTCTAACCTCAAAATGAAGATGAGGTCCGGTTGTAGCGCCGGTTGAACCCACCTCACCAATTTGATCACCGGCGTTTAACTGTTGGCCATCAATGACATTAATGGCACGCATGTGAGCATAGATCGTATAAAGACGGTTCCCGTTGAGGCCAAAATCATGCCGGATGGCTACTGCCAGGCCATAGGGGTCGTCCATATTCCCCTTAACAGAAAAAAGACCGTAACCAACCCAAACCACTTTTCCACTTGCGGCGGCGATAACTGGTGTACCCGTCGGTGCATCAATATCCACCCCAGTATGGACGATACTTGGACCAAAGAAAACGCCTCCATACCGGTAATCCGCAACCGGCCAGTTAATTTCATCAGCAGCGATTGGCCGCTGAAAGAAAAAATGATCATGCTCGCCTGCTGCCCATGGTACTGGATATAAGGGTGGCCGCCAGGCGGAAATGGGAGCAGGTCCGGGGGTTGGAAATACGAGATTTAGAATTTCCGGACTACTGTAAAGTTGGGTACTTACCGGAGTAGGGGTTATTGATTGGTCAGGTGTACCTGAAGTTATTGTTGTAGTGAGATCGGGAGTTGGGGTAGTTGTTGATGTAGGTGATATCAATTGATCCGTATTAAGGGATTGTGGCTGTGCTCTTCCAATTATTACAGGTGAAAATGCAATACTTCCCATGAGGAATGCGGCAGATATGGCAAGTGATAGTTTCAATGTTTTTTTCATCTCAGGGGATGGGTGTCCAGGTAGGGCGTAAGGTAGATGTGGCGGATGGCACAGGAGTATTGGTTGGAGTAACTGACTTCCGGGGTTTGGGCGTAATGGTGGGTGTCGCAGTCGGTAATTCAACAAGGGTTGGTGTAATAAAGATCTCCTGTGGATATAATTCAAGCATGGCTGCTTTCCAGGATAGTCCGCCATTGTTTATAAATAGGTTAAATCTGGCTGCCGGATAAAAGGTAAGCCAGTTGGAAAGTGCTCCAAGGCGATCCCAGCCAAACCTGCGGGCTATATCAGTAAAATCCACCCAGTATCCACTAATATCCGATTCTGATAGTTTTCCACCTTGTTCATATGCCGCAGTATCATTATTAAATCGGCTATTCATATCCCATGCCCTGAAATGAATGGGCTTTCCCATCGAACCATCCTGAAAAAGTGGTCGTATATAAATTCGCCAGTAAGTTTGATTACCAAAACCTTCTTTAACCAAAACCATCCAGCCAACATTCATCGGAATAGTATTTAAAGCGAAAGCCCTCCCGGAGTACAGCCAATCCTGTGATCTATCAGGTTCTGATGTTTGCGACAATGGCAGGAAAGCAGACTGAATGTTTGC
Organism: uncultured Chloroflexia bacterium; assembly: GCA_963709535.1. Classification (GTDB taxonomy): domain Bacteria; phylum Chloroflexota; class Anaerolineae; order Anaerolineales; family Anaerolineaceae; genus PNON01. Next base: position 329,560 of record CAVPWY010000003.1, read on the forward strand.
GAGGACATCCCAACCAGTTTCGTTGATCATCCGGTTCCTGAAACTCTGAAAGGACTCATCAACCATGTCGTGGAGAAATGGGTATTCCAGGTTGATACCCGGTATTGGCACCAAATTGAACCTGCCAGATTCAGCGACCGGTGTAAGTTGAACCCGGTAAGCTGGTTCATCAACAAACTGTTGTTTTGCCTGAACCCATGGATTTTGCAGCCAATCCGGTGGATTTTGTTTCCATTCGATCCCGGTTACATCACCGGATAATACAAACGGGGCCATGGCCATATTTCCAAATTGAAGCGTGTATGCAGTTAAGTATGTGCGTAATGGTTGTGCAAGCGAGCAGAATATCACCTGGCTATCCGGACTCCAGGCTAACTGGTCTCCCTGGCCGATCATTTTGGGGCTTAGCTCTGGCCTTGAGGGGTTCCAGGTAAAAATGGTTCTATTTCCATCAAGTTTTGCTGAAAAGGCAAGTTTCGTCCCATCTGGTGAGAATGTGGGATGTGCAGGAGTATCCTGTTCAGCAATCGGGACAGCATTGTACTGGCGCTGATCATCAGTTATGCTGATCATCCACAATGCCGGATCACCGGAAATGTTGGAGATATAAGCAATCGCCTTGCTATCAGGAGACCAGGCTGCATCATAATTTGAAAAACTGCCAAAAGTGATCTGTTTGGTTTCTGCAAATTCCTTGGAAAGATCAACGATCTGAAGTTGAAAGTAGTTTTCCAGGTAAGATTCGATCAATAGTTGTGTCCCGTCAGGCGACCAAACCGGATGTCCATCGTATTCTGCTGTGTCAGTCACGGGAATAATCTGACCTGAGGATAGATCCAGTATGTAGATATTCCAGTAACCATTTTGTTTGGAACTGTAAGCCAGTTTTGTTCCATCCGGGCTAAGGGAAGGTTGAATATCGTCCCAGGGGTGAGCAGTTAATCGAAGAAAACCCGGTAATCCGGGTTGAAAACTATATAGGTTGCTGTACCCATCTTTCACCATGGAAAACAGGATCGTCCCTTGTGATAAGGTGGACCCGCTGGGAATAATGGCAACCGGAACTTCTGGTGCAGCCTGAGTGGGTTCCGGTGGAATGAGGGTAGGGATTGGAGTTTCTGTTTGTAGTATGACTGGTAATTGTGTTGACTGCGGAATAACCTCTTGAGGTCTAGCAGGTGGAGTAATTTGTAACACAAGGAAAATGATATTGATAATGATCAATCCTCCGGCAAAAATGAAAAGCCAGGCTGGTCTGATTTTTGTCTTTGGCAGCTTAATATTTTTGAAACCAGTAAATTGAATCCCGGGCAACTTGATATTCCTGAGGGATTCGAAATGAAGCTTGGGTAGTTTAATTTTACGAATAAATTTCATTGAATATTTTTATTTACAAGATAATTAAGGCAAATTTTCCCAGATGTTGAAAAAAACCATCGGATCGATGCGTACATATTTACCGCTGATGCGCCAGACACAATAGTTAATATTTTCTTCCGGAGTGGCAGCGGTATCATAATAATTCATTGATGCAAATTCAGTACCACCTGGACCCCAACGCATTTCCAAATGCAAATGCGCGTTTCCGGACATCCCTGTATTACCCACCTTGCCAATGGCTTGTCCGCTGGTGACTACATCTCCGACTTTAAGGGCGAGGGTTCCAGCATATGCCCGTACAATAAGTAGATCGATTCAGGTTTCACAGTCCATGTTTCCCCTTTCAAACTGGTGCAAAACTGCAGCCGCGGATTGTATGGATATGGGGTTTCCTGGAGAGGGGGAGAGAGCAATTTAAGGAACTCTGGAGGGAATGTATCCAATCGTGTTTCGATGATGATCAGGTTCCCGTAAGGTTTCTTATTATTTATAACGGCAGCGACCTTACCATTTAATACAGAGTGTATCGGTAAGCCAACGATCGTCGTGAGTTTTCCGAAGTCATAAAAAGCGAAATCAGTACCATGATGACCGTCATCCAATTCTGGTCCGGTTTGAAAAAACGGTTCAGAAATGATCGACCTCAGATCATTCAGTTGAATATCTTCAAGTGGTGATGACACTTTAAAAAGGGAAATGGGATCCATGGTGGGAATAATTGTTGGAGATGATGTAGCCGTGGGAACCAAAGTAGCTTTACTCGGAACAGGAGTAATTGTCACCGGAAGAATTAATTGAGGTTCTTCTGTGGCTGTTGGCGGCACCATTGGTGAACATCCAGCTAAGATGAAGAGTGTCGCAAAGAGGATTAAATTTGATTTGTTTCATAATAGTATAATTATTTGGTCTCTTTTCTAAATAATCCATATGATCTTTAGATGGATTATAATCAGGATACAATGCTTCGGAAATTTTACCTTATCAGCATCCTAACCATTATACTGTTTTCACAGAGTGCATTCCGTTCTCAGGTTAAGAATGCAGCTCCCAGCCCGTATGATCTGATCGCAGAGGTCAATAGCTACAGAGTGAGCATGGGTTTGTATGCTTTGAATCCGGATGCACAGGTGATGTCAGCTGCACAGGTTCATGCGGATTGGATTGTGTCCACCGGAAACGGAGGTCATACCGGTGCGAGCGGCAGCGATGAAACCATGCGGGTGTACTGGTCAGGTTATGGGGGAGGAAAATCCATCAAGTGTGATGAGGCGTGGGCAAGCACCTCTTCGGTAAGTTCAGCTGTTTATGAAGCCTGGTCAGATTGGACACACCAACAAGTAATGCTAAATGGATGGGGCAACAATTACACAGATGTCGGCGCAGGAGTTGCAGACAATGGTGATGGAACATATGTATTCATCCTGGATGTGTGCCTGGTCCAAGGTGGTTCAGCCCCCGATTACTCACCCAATACACCAATTGATCCGAATGCAACACCCGATATGTCCAATTATATTTTCGGTGTCAGAGCAGCAACTCCGGCACCGGATGGTTCGATCGTCCATATTGTCCTATTCGGCCAGACCCTGGCTACCATATCGGAAGCCTATAAGATCACAGTCGATGACCTAAGGTCATTAAATGGGATGGCACCCGATAATACCACCATCTGGCCAGATCAGAAATTGTTGATCAAGAAACCGGAAGGTACACCTAGTGTAATTAATACGGTCTCAGTTTCAGGGACTCCCGGACCTGCTTCTACGTTGCAAGGCACAAATACGATGGCACCCACTTATACTCCACGTTCGAAGACAATTACTCCACTACCTTCAATGGGGATTAACAACCTCACCAGTACCAGTACGCCCCAGGTAGTTAGTACAGGGGGGAATCCATCCAAACAGACCATTGGAATGGTATTGATCACGTTATGCGGTTTGGGTTTGATCGGGTTGATCTACAGCTTCCTTAAAAATAAACCGCCAGGGATCTGGCGGTTTATTTTCGCTGATACTTATTATTTAATTTTTCGGGCTTCCAAATAGAACCGTTTTTCTATAGCCTCACCCATCGAGAATGTTTTCCGGGGTAGAGCGCCATCCAGAATAACAGTTTTAAATAGTTCGGTTTTCTTCATAGCCGGAAGATAAAAACCGACATTACCGGGTTTTCTACCCAATTCAAAGACCGTTTCATCACCGTGGACATAATCAATACAATCCGCATTCCCTGCTTTTATCAGATCATCCAAAAAGTCCTGCAAATTTCCAACCGGTAAATTTAATGGTTGGCGAACCAATTCCATAACATGAACTCCCGCCGGATCGATCAAGCCGATTCGTTGTACTTCCGGTGTCGATTGGGAAATCATGTCCTTTAACTGCTTTAAATCAGTTACTTTAGTAATTTTAACGTTCTCCTTGAAGGATGATCTTATCTTTTCGAAAATGTCAACTTTTACATCAAAGAGAACACGGTGAATAGGTTCGAATTCCAATCCTGCATCATGCACATTTACCAGTTCTACAAGAGCATAGCGCGATGGGTGGACCATTCCCACAGAGTATTTCACCTTATCCCAAATTGCCTTTGCTGTTGCCAGGGAGTGATTTCCATCTCCCATGGCATATAGCAGCACATTTTGCTTACCTGATAAATTATATTTCGTCTTAAATCTCTGAGGATCAGCCAGACTGGTCAATCCATCCACGATCTTCTTTTCCAGAGGTAGATCTTTTACCAACCATCCGGAAATATGTCCACTGCCCAGCATCAGGTCGAAATCATAAAGCTTGGGAAGGTTGGCTTTACCTTCAGTTGCGGAACCAATAATTGTGTTTTGCGGGTCATCGATCAAAACCAGGATATGGGGAAGTTCCAAGGTAGCATTTTCACGGATCTTCATTCGAGGTGGAAGGCGGTCCTGAATTGTTCCTTCAGTCGGACGGATCAGGCTGGAAGAGTTTTTGTTATAATCGTATTTTTCAAGATCCAGGCAAACTAATAGCCCTTTGCGGGTTTTTCCAGCCACAGATCGTTCAATGTATATCATGCCTTCTTGTGGTTGAAGAATGCCTTGAGAAAGATACTGTTTCATTGTTTGGTTAATATTTACCAGTTTCTCAGCTTCTTCAGGTTTCCCCAAATATACTTCGGGGAGGATGAGCTGAAAGGTCGAAGGTGCATCACCGACAATAGCTTTAACCTGTTCCCAGTATTCTGGCTGGGAGGTAAATTGATCACATGCGATGACAGACCAGCGGGTGAGGTCTACGCCTTCACGAGGTAGATATGTTTCCGGTATTCCTATTCCAATATTATCGTATCTTCGCATGAATTTCCTCCAGATTTATGTTTATTCTCTGAGTATAGCTGAAGACATAAAAACTAACAAATTGGAAAGGGCAGGTGAAATAAACTAATAAGATGGACAAAAAAACGTCACCCTTCTTACTTACAAGGATGACGTATGATGTTAAAGAATGAAATTACATATCAATCAGATAAGCGACACCAACAGTGCCGGGACCGGTGTGGGTGCCAATTACCGGGCTGACTTCGGTCATGATCGTTTCTGCCGGATGGAATCGTTGAACTAATTCGCTCATTAGTTGGTCAGCTTGTGAAGCAGCGTTCGCATGTAGAACGCTTAATCTGGAAATACTTCCACTATGCAGTTTCTCTGCGAGGAGATTCAACATCTTTTCTAATGCTTTACGTTGGGTACGGACTCGGGCGACTGGTTCAATTTTTCCACCATCAACAGTGAGAATTGGTTTTAAGTTTAGGGCAGTACCCAGTAATCGTGCAGCACCACCAATTCGGCCGCCGCGGTGTAGAAATTCCAAGGTATCCACTACGAAAAATACTCCGGATTGATCTCTGGCTTTTTCTGCTATAGCTTTACATTCTGTGAGCGTTGCACCATTCTTAGCTGCACGTGCCGCCATGAGTACCTGGAATCCCAATGCCATGGACGCATTCAACGAATCGACCAGTTCGATCGGTTTTTCTGGCAGCATCTCCTTCGCCATGATGGCTGAGCTCATCGTTCCGGAGAGATGGGAGGAGATAATAATTGCAAGGACTTCATATCCCTGGTCCAATAATCCAGAAAAAATATCCCTCATCGTTATCGGGGACACTTGAGACGAGGAAGGCATTGACTTGGATGTTTGAAGCCGCGTATAAAACTCTGCTGGTTGGATATCAATACCATCTAGATAAGTTTTGTTATCCCAAATCACGAGCTGTGAGGCAACTGTTATTGGATAATCCTTTAAAATGCTTTGAGGTAAATTAACTGTACTATCTGTAACGATTGCAACTTTTGCCATGCTATCTCCTGGTTCGAATACTAGTTTGATTTCGCTTATATTTTATTAAACACTTGGGAAAAGGTTAAGGTACGTGTTTGTATAAGCATAAAATTAATCCTAGGAATGTAATTGCCATATTAAGGGGTCATTACTTGATAAACAATAGCATCCTTGTCAATATAAACTTGCTTAAGATTGGGATCATTTCTTGCGATACTAATAAAATTATTGTGATTTAAGTCAGTTATGATGTAATCTGCACCAAATGAAGCAGATATCGTTTGTGAGGGGTTTTTGACTTTTCCATTTGTTATTTCAACCCAAGAATCGTACAACCCGGAATCGTACAACTGCATATAGGTGGGGTCCAAACCGATTAGATACGTGTTATGGTTGTTGTAAAAGAAAAGACGTGGAAAATCATCCCAATCTGTTTGAAAAACTCTGGATCCTTCAGGTGTATTTGATTCGAGCCAATCAGATGCATTTGAATATAATTCATACGGTTTGGATGTACCAATACTGAATTTGGAATCTTGATAGGTCTTCCAAATTGATGGTAAAAGGATAATTGCGAGCAAAAGGGATGGGATGTAGGGTCTAAACAGATGGACAAAAGAAATGTTCTTCCCAAATTCAATGTCATTGTTACTCTTTCCCAATGCATTGATTATTGGCATCCAGGCTATTGCAGTAAATATCAACACGAAGGCAGGGAAATACTCGATAAATCGTCTGGATTGAAATAGCATTACCCCGAACATGATTACCAACCCTAAACTTATCGCTGTCCGGGTATCCATCTTTTTTGGGTTCAACCCCAAAGCCACGACTCCGGAAATGAATGCGAAGAAAGTTAAGGGGGAATTGTTGAGCAATTGACCTGTATCGTACGGATACCATTCATTTCCGACACTGATAGCGGTCATATTTATGAGTTTGGGCAGGATATGCTGGAAGGCAAAGATAATATTGAATGGAAAATAGGGGTTTATTAGTAAACCTGCCAGTATTCCTGCTCCGGTATAGATCAAGGGTTTAAGGTCAAGCTTGTGGTCAATGAGCCAAACACTAATGACATAAATACCCGCAACTCCCAATAAGAGTGGGAATGCATTATAGAGCCAGACATAGAAAAAACCCAGGATAAAAAGAGGTTTATGCTTCCCTATGAGGAGCCAATTTAAACCTAATATTAGAGTAGCTAGTGATAGCGATTGTGCCCTTGTAATACTCATACGGTAGATAAAAGCTTCAGAAACCGCTAATAATCCAATTGACCAAAGCGAAGATATGGGAACTTTCTGGTTCCTAAGAAGGAACCATATTGTAACAAAAGCCAATCCTGCAAAGACCACACTGGCAATTTTTGCACCAACACGTAAATCTCCAAATGTAAATGGAATTAGTGCTACATGAAATAGAAAATGGTGATCATAAAACTCACGTGGATTAAGAATGGTCAGAGGAAGCCAGGGGAATGAAGGTTTGAAACCTTCTGTCCGCATCAGATAAGCCATTTTAATATGATAATATCCATCATTGTCAGGCATGTTCGGGGTAGAAAACTGGACAGCTGCCAGAAATAGAATGAAGACTATAAAAAGTAATATTGCAATGAACCATTTATTCTGTCCGACCATACTTTTCTTTGGGCTTTGTATCATTACTTGAGACAACAATCGTTGGATGGTGAGTTTCAGACGTGTAGTGGTTTCTTCAGGATGCTGCATAATGTTTACCTTACTGGAAACCCGCAAGCCATTCCTTATAACTTGCGGGTTTCACAATTTTCAATAATTTATGATTGGTACATTTTCGTAGAAATTACATTGCGGGTGACTAATTATTTCCACCTTTCCCGCTTTTTCCACCCTTATCGTCATTGGTGTTGTTATTGCTATTACCAGGAACATTACCATTGTCATTTGCTGAGTTAGTGTTGACGTTTGTGTTCGTATTACCACCGTTATCATCGACACCATTAATATTGGTATTTGTATTATCATTGCCATTCAAATTATCATTTGAATTCGCCAGATCCTCACCATCAACGGATAACTCGATTTCACGGGCAACAAAATCTCCATCACCATTCATAGATGCGTGCACTTTAACGAAATCACCTACCTGTATAGTATCTTTCAATTCGGTTTGGGAGTGGATGAAAATTGTTTTTCCACCGATAATCCATGCACCCTGAGTGATCGATTTAACATAACCGGTAAACTCTGTTTCTGAAGTAGACCCATCAGGTGAATCATCTGCCTGTGCAGATGAGATTGACATTTCCATTTCGGCTTTTACAGGTGATGGAACGCTTTCCAGCATACTGTTCATCGTTCGTGCAAATCTCGATAATGCTTCAGAAACCTGGACGGCCATCAAACTTGCACGCTCGGGATCGGTCTTTGCAACGATTTCCAATTCAACTAACGCCTGGTTTATGGATTTTTCAAATTCCCGGGTTGTGTCTGTGATATTGGTGAAACGATCTTCCTGTATCAATCCAGCTACCTCTTGCATCCTGCGTTCAGCAAATGCCACACTTAATTGTGCCCGACTTTGTGCATCATTCGCAAATGATAATCGGGTTTGTTCAATCGATTTCTTTACAGGATACAAAGCATCACCTGGTAATGAATTTTGGGAGGCAAAAACTGTCCCAACTGCACCACCGAAAAGTAGTACCAAGACCACGACGATAGAACCCATAACTGTAAAAATTAACCGCTTTTTATTTGTATTCATGAGGTTTTCTCCTATTAGATAAATTTTTATGGACCTTATCAGGATTTTTAATTCCAAATCCTACTGTCTTGATCATAGCCATTACAAATACCGCATGTAACTGCCATTGGTAGGAAACCTCATTCGTATTTAGTCCAAAAGATTTAAGACCAAAGTCTGAAAAGAAATATAACCGTTGGTCATATTCAAATACACTCAAACCGATATAATACTTATAAAGAAATCGCTTCAAGGAGAGAAATGATCAAAAGAATCGTAAACATATATAAACATCTTTCACTGGCGCAGGCATTTATGTTGACGAGCCTGGTAGTCATTATTGCGGCTATGGTTGGACTGGGAGCATGGGTCAGCGGCCAAATTAAAATTGGAGTGATCAACCGGTCGGGAGCCACAACGGCATTATATGTTGATAGTTTTGTTGCACCCTTGCTACAAGATATTGGAAAAGCAGGGACAATTTCTGCACAGAACATGGCTACTCTTACGAAATTATTACAAGAAACATCGTTCGGTCAACAAATCGTTGCCTTTAAAGCCTGGGATTTAAATGGCAGGGTTATCTACAGCACAGATCCTGCTATTGTAGGGAAAACATTCCCAATGCATGAATCCTTCATCAAAGCAAGTCAGGGAAATGTCTCCACCCGGGTTAGTAATGAATTCTGATGAGAATGCCAGCCAAAGAGCAATTAATCCAGAATTATTGGAAATATATAGTCCAGTCCGGTTGAGTGGAACAAACCAGATAATTGCGGTGGCTGAATATTATCAATCAATGGATATTCTCAAAAACGATATAAATTCCGCACAACAGCGCAGCTGGTTGGTCGTCGGGATTGTCATGGTTTTGATTTATCTTGTTCTTTCGGGATTTATCCAGAAAACAAGTAACACGATAGAACAACAACAAATGGAATTAAACCGACAAATCGAGCAATTATCTCATCTGCTCTCCCAGAATAAAGTCCTCAATAATCGTGTTAGGAAAGCTGCAGCCAGCATCAGCACGATCCATGAACGGTTGCTTCGGCGTATTGGAGCTGAGTTACATGATGGGCCTTCGCAGGAACTTGGCTTAGCTCTTTTACAATTGGACACATCATTAAGTAGAATGGAAAAATTTTCCGATGTGAATTTTGAAAAATCAACGAAAGAAATTAGCCAAATTCAACAAATGCTTCAAAATACGCTTATCGAAATGAGAGGGATAGCAGCTGGATTAAGCCTGCCTCAACTTGTGGAGCTTAATTTGGGTGAGACAATTGTTAGAGTTGTTCGCAGTCACGAGCGCATGACAGATTTAAAAGTCAACTTGATTATGGAATCCATACCACAAAACACATCGCTCCCGGTTAAAATTACTGTTTATAGAGTTCTACAGGAGGCCATGAACAATGCTTATCATCACGCAAATGGTGCTGCAGTAGATGTAACGGTGACTTCAGACAAAGAGAATTTTTCCATAGAAGTGTATGATCGGGGAGGTGGCTTTAAAGTAGATGAGCTATCCGATCTTGATGGACATATGGGATTGATAGGAATGCACGAGAGGGTGGAGAGCTTGGGAGGTAATTTTCTAATCGAAAGCACCTTAGATACTGGGACTCGGATTTCAGCGCAAATACCACTTGTTGGTGAAAGAGAATAGTATGAATGAGAAAATTCATGTGCTGATCGCAGATGATCATCCCCTTTTCAGGGAAGGTTTGGCAAATGTTCTTTCCATGGAACCCGATTTTGAAGTTGTCGGTCAGGCAGAAAATATGCAGGAAGCGATTACACAAACGGGGAACTTACTACCGGATCTCGTAGTTTTGGATATAGACATGCCTGGAGGTGGTTTGAATGCCGCCAGAGCGATATCGAAAGCTTCACCGGTAACGAAAATCCTCATTTTGACAGCATCAGATGATGATGACAACCTGATGGAGGCTTTAAAAACAGGTGTAAAAGCATATACTTAAAGGGAGTGGCAGCAAGAGAATTGATCAGGATCTTACGCGCGGTCAAAGAAGGTGAAACTTATGTACCACCCGCTCTTGCTGCCAGTTTATTATTGGAGATGAGTGAGACCGATGGTCATTCAAAAAAACCCGTAAATCCGATTGATGAACTGTCAAGTAGAGAGAGAGAAATTTTAGAAAGGCTAGCCTCTGGATTGAGCAATAAGGAAATAGGTTTACAATTGTTCATTTCGGAAAAGACCGTGAAGCATTACATGACTAATATCTTGCAAAAATTACAGGTACGCAATAGGGTGGAAGCGGCTTTGTTAGCACAAAAGCGTAACCAGGCAGAAAATAATGGATAGTGCATTCCGCAAATATAAATTCGAATAAGGATATTTTCTGGGTCAGGTCTTGCCACAGACCATATATCCTGGCTTCAGATAATTTGAAACCCATTGATGGGTATAAGTCATTGTCAATCGATAATACTGTCATGGTAATTTGAACATGACAAAACCATCTTCAAAATACATATTGACCTTACTCTAAATTGACTAAAATTGTTTGCTTATCTTTTATCGGAATTTGGATCTTCGTAGCTGCGAAGAAGTTTATGATTGCGATACCCACTCCAATCAGGAAAACGTACTGGTAGCCAAAGGCGTTCCAGATCGCACCGCCAATAAGAGCGATTGAAATCGAAAAGATATGATCCAAGGTTACGGAAAAGGTCAAAGCAGGTTGTACATCTGCCGGCTGTAGTACGATCTTGTTTATATAAGTAGCCCTGGCCATATTGACAGACATAAGTACCTGGTCTAAAAGGAAGCAAATAAAAGTGACGGTCAAAGCGGTTGCTTCAGGCAGGACAAATCTGGCGAAACCATAACCCAGACAGACAAATGCCAGCAGGACAGCTTCTGCTTCGAGAACTATTTTCTCTCCCAACTTATCGATCATCTTTCCTAAAAGCGGTTGGAAAAATATACCAATAATTCCGCCCACCATTAACAGGGTTGCCATGATTTGGGTTGGTTGCTTGAATACTGTAACCAGTACCCAGGGAGCAAATGTGATAAATATTTGTTTACGTGATCCAAAAAGGATGGACAAGAAGTAATACAGGTTATATTCTTTATGAAGCTTAAGGAACGAGCCAGGTTTTCGTGATGGCTGGGGAGACATTTTAAAGAATAAAATAGCTGTCAATACCAATAGAACTGCAGTAATAATGAATGTTGTGTGAAAATTAAAGTGCAGAAATCGAAAACCCGCAAAAACAATAAAACTTCCAATGATCGCAGCAAGGTTCTTGAGTGAATTGAGCTGACCCAGCCTTGCGCCTACCTTACCATCTTTAGCTAATTCCATGCCAATGGAAGATTGCAATGGAAGCCAAATGTGCTGACCCATACTGAAGATGAATAACCAGATGGTCATCATGGCATATTCAGGGGCAGCAAATCCGATCAATATGACACCGGCTGCGCCAAGCAGCATTGCATATCCAGCCAGCCGCCGGCTGCAAAGGAACCAGACCATGGCCGTAACTAATACAACTAATACTCCGGGTAATTCCCGTGGAATTTCCAGAAAGGAGCGTTGAAAACCCGTCATCGTAAACTTGGAATTCAGGTAGTTATTGAATATCGAGTTATATATGCTGAAAGCCATTCCCATGATGACAGTTGCAGACATAAAGAGTTTTAACTCTCTGGGGAGCTTTTTTAGTTGTTCAAGGATTGCCATATTCTTTTCCAGGTACTTTGTTTAATACTCGAATGATTTTATCACTCTATGATGTTGTTCCCGAGACCAATAATTATAAAAATACTGAAGAAAAGTTGGTGATCAGGATTATTTTAGTAGGGAGAACGGGAGCATCTTTTCCTGGATGAGGTAATTAATCATCCAACAAGAAATAGACAATCAACATAATAAATGGATCGTGCTTGACCATTTCGTTCAACCATTATAAAATCCTTCAGCGAGATAAAGGAAATTTTTATGTTTGAAAACCTGTCAGGAAAACTTAGCCAGATCTTCACAAACCTGCGAAAGCGTGGGAAAACTCTCTGAGGAGGATGTTGACAGCGTCCTGCGGGAAATACGCCTTGCTTTGCTCGAGGCGGATGTTCATTACAGCGTGGTGAAAGACTTCCTGGCCCGAGTAAAAACCCGCGCCATCGGCGCGGAAGTATCAAAAGCTTTAAATCCGGCTCAGCAGGTGATCAAGATCGTCCATGAAGAATTGATCGCCAGCCTGGGTGAACCTGATCGATTGAACCTGACTGGTGAGAAACCACGGGTGATCATGCTGGTTGGGTTACAAGGCTCCGGCAAGACGACCGCAGCCGCGAAATTAGGCGCCATGCTGCGTTCTCAAGGAGAACGGGTGGAACTGGTCGCTGCTGACCCATATAGACCCGCTGCCATCAAACAATTACAGATCCTGGGTGAGAAAATAGGTGTACCAGTTTTTACAATGGATGGAGTAACCCCACCCGATCTTGTAAAGAAAGCGCTGGTTAACGGGCAAAAAAGTGGTGCGACCATACTGATCATTGATACTGCCGGGCGGTCTCAACTGGATGATACTCTGATGAATGAGCTGAAAGCCATTCGCAGTAAAGTGGAACCCATCGAGACATTGCTTGTAGTAGATTCCATGATCGGGCAGGAAGCCCTGCATGTAGCCGAAGGATTCAGAGATTCGGTCAAGCTTACAGGCCTGATCATGACCAAAATGGATGGAGATTCACGCGGCGGTGCTGCGATCTCCATCCGTGCTGTAACAGGTGTACCGATCAAGTTCTTAAGCACGGGCGAGAGCATTGATGCGATCGAAGCATATTTACCGGATCGACTGGCTTCCAGAATTCTTGGTATGGGCGATATCATGGGTTTGATCCAGAAAGCTGAAGCAGCATTCGATCAGGAAGCAGTTCAAAAACAAGCCGCCAGTCTGGCAAGCGGTCAATTCTCTCTGGAAGATTTTGCGGATCAATTGAAACAAATGAAGAAAATGGGTCCGCTTTCCCAGATTTTCGATATGCTGCCGGGAGATCTTGGAAAAGCTGCACAATCCATATCTCCCCAAGAAACGGAAAACAGGTTAAAATTGACAGAAGCCATCATCAATTCGATGACACGCGCGGAACGTAAAAACCCGGACATCCTGAATGCCAGTCGCAGAAGAAGAATCGCGGCAGGTTGTGGATCGGAAGTAATGGAAGTTAACCGGATGCTGAAACAATTCCGCGAAGCGCAGCGAATGATGAAAACACTTAATAAGACAGGCAGTAAAGGTTTAGCTGGCCTGTTCAAAAACCTGAGATAGAACCACTGGTGTGCACCCTTCTGCACCTCTCAACCACTGGTCTATATTTCAGGAACAATTAGTTAAATCAAGAAATAGGAGAATTTTTAGATGGTTCGCATTCGTCTTCGTCGTACAGGTCTGAAAGGACAACCCAGTTACAGAATTATCGCTGCAGATAAAGAAGCTCCCCGCGATGGCCGCTTCCTGGAGATCTTAGGTTTCTATAACCCACGCACCAATCCTTCCACTGTGGAAGTCAAGGAAGAAAGAGTTTTTGATTGGATGAGCAAAGGCGCTCAACCAAGTGAATCCGTAGTAAAGATTTTCACAACCATCGGACTGATGGATCGTTTCGCGCGAATTAAAGCTGGCGAAAGCTTGGAAACCGTGATGGCAGATTCCGCCGCTGCAAAACTAAAAAGACCCGTTAGTCCAAAAACCCGACAATAGCCGCTGATTTGATAGCGTCCCATCAATGGGAAAGGAGCTTCATTGAAAGAGCTGATCGAGTATATTGCCCGTTCCCTGGTTGATCATCCTGATCAGGTTCAGGTAAACCAAAAAGTAATGGGCGGTAAAGTGAATTTGGAATTACATGTTGTCAAAGAGGATATGGGTCGGGTTATTGGAAAAGGTGGTAAGGTAGCCAATGCCATCCGTATACTTTTACGGGTTGCTGCTAATTCCGAAGGAAAACAAGCCAACCTGGATGTGATCGAACCGCGATGAGTGTACGGAAGAATTCATTACGAAAGAATATCATTGATCAAGGCTCGCCCCAACCGGGCGAGCCTGTGTTCATCCTCATAGGGAAGATCCGCCGCCCACATGGCGTCGACGGTGAAATGATGATCGACCCCTATTCAGAGTCTGTTGACCGATTCAAACCGGGAAGTGAAGTTTTAATTGGCGAAGATCATCAACCCCTGGTCATTCGAACTCGCAGGGCGATGGACAGAGCCATGTTGATCACCTTCAAGGACATAACTGATCTGGATCAGGCTGGATTGTTCCGGAATAAATTCATTTATATTCGTAAAGAAGATCTTCCAGCATTACCAGACGGGGAGTATTATCACTTTGATCTGGTCGGGTTGAATGTTTTTGATACTGCTGATCAATTGCTTGGCGTACTGACTGAGGTGCTCGAAACCGGTGCCAATGACGTATATGTAGTCAAATCAGAAAATGGAGAAGAAATTCTTCTCCCGGCCATTGAATCAGTGATCATCAGTGTCAATCTGAAAGATGCCAGGATGGTCGTGAACCCCCCTGAGTGGAATTGATTTATTATTAACAAATGGATCAAAAAGCATTTTGGGTAGGATTCAACCTTGTCAAGGGAATTGGCGCTGTCCGGTTACAGGCGTTGATCCAATATTTTGGCAACCTTGAAACCGCCTGGCAGGCTTCTGAAAGCGAATTACTATCCGCTGGACTAAGTCAACGAATCATTGATGTATTTGTTGGAACCCGACATAAAATCGACCCTATTCAAGCATATGAGGATATCCTTAAAAAGGAAATCAAAATCCTTACATGGGAAGATCCTGATTATCCCGATAAGTTAATGAATATTGATCAGCCTCCCCCTGTGATCTATATCCGGGGTTCGATCAAACCTGAAGATCGTTGGGCTGTAGCAATTGTTGGCACCCGACGAGTGACATCTTATGGGCGGCAAGTAACAGAACAAGTTTCCACTTATTTAGCTCGAAATGGATAAACTGTGGTCAGCGGTTTGGCGCGAGGCGTAGACGGTGTCGCGCACCAGACAACCCTGGCGAATAATGGTCGGACCATCGCTGTCCTCGGCTCAGGGATCGATCAGATCTATCCGCCAGAACACAGGCAATTGGCAGAGAAGATCATCGAAAATGGTGCGGTGATCAGCGATTATCACCCTGGCACACCACCTGATGCCGGGAATTTTCCTCCAAGAAATCAAATCATCTCTGGCTTATCCCTGGCAACGGTAGTAGTTGAAGCAGGTGAAACCAGCGGTGCTTTAATCACAGCTACATTTGCAGCCGAGCAAGGACGCGAAGTCTTCGCCGTGCCTGGTCCCATATATGCTCCTCAAAGCAAGGGAACGAATAGATTGATCCGTGAAGGTGCACAACCGCTCCTAGATCCGGTTGATATCATGGAAAGCCTGAACTTGCGAAAAGTGGACCATTATAAACAGGCTACATTGCTCCTCCCGGGTGATGAGCTTAAATCAAAATTAATGGAAATATTAAATCTGGAACCGGTCTACATAGATGAGATTCAATCAAAAGCTGGGTTTCCTGTGGAAAAAGTCTCTGCAGCATTGACGATGATGGAACTGAAAGGTATGGTTAAGCAGGTCAGCGGGATGACTTTCATGGCCATCCGTGATGAAACTGAAAACTATCGGATTGGAGAGGCGCATGACAAATAAATATGCCGTCATCATGGCCGGTGGAGGAGGAACCAGGTTGTGGCCCTTATCACGCCTGGATCACCCAAAGCATCTGCTTAGACTTTCCGGTAAAGAGTCTATGTATGAGAAATCCATCAATCGTCTGCGAGGATTATTTCAACCAGACCATATTATTGTTGTCACCATCCAAAGCCAGGCAAATCAACTGCAAAGCTTGACACCTGATATCCCGATCAATAATTTCATTATAGAATCTGAACCAAAAGGGACTGCCTCGGTCATTGGTCTGGCTGCAATCACAATTGAAAAGCGCGATCCGGATGCGATCATGGTCGTTCTGACTGCAGATCATCTGATCGACAATATCCCTGAATTTCACCGAATTCTCGAAATTGGGACCAAAGCAGCGGAAAAGGGCGGTTTATTCACCCTGGGTATCAAACCCACCTATGCTGCTACAGGTTATGGATATATCGAAATTGGCAATAAAGCGATTGTGGAGCAGGGTCATACGATCCATCGTGTTTTGAAATTTAAAGAAAAACCGGATCAAAAAGTGGCAGAAGCACTGGTTAAAAGCGGCACACACCTATGGAACTCTGGCATGTTCATCTGGAAAACGAGTCAGATCCTTTTGGAAATTAAATCATTGATGCCGGAATTGTTTGGTCATTTGGAAGAGATTCGGAATTCGTGGACTGATACTGATCCAGCTAAGCAGATGTCAAGGATCTGGTCACGTATCAAGCCTGAGACGATTGATTATGGCATCATGGAAAAAGCCAGGGATATATTTGTCATTCCTGCAACTGATCTTGGCTGGAATGATGTCGGTAGTTGGTCTTCTCTTTTTGAATTCATGACTACAGATGATAATGGAAATATTAAATTGGGATCAGAGGTGATCTGGCAGGAAACAGAAGGATCGCTGGTTGTAGAAGAAAATCCGCATAAACTGGTTGCAACGATCGGCTTGAAGGATATAATCATTGTCGATACCGAAAAAGCATTACTGGTCTGTACGAAAGAGCAAGTTCAAAAGGTACGTGAAGTGGTAGCACGATTAAAATCGAACGATCAGGTGGAATACCTTTAGGAGTGAATTATTTTGGAAGCATATTGCTTTAAGTGTAAAACCAAGCGGGAAATTCAAGACGCAACTGCCATTTTTAATGCAAATGGTTCACCTGCTACCACTGGTACTTGTGGAGTTTGTTCAACAAAGCTCTACAGGCTGGGTAGGACGGATGCCCACGAATTACTACCTGTTCCTGAAAAAGATCAATCAACAGTTAAAAAACGCAAGAAAAAAATATCCAAACCGAAACGCAAGAGCATCGTGATGGAACCCAAACGGAATGGTAAATTGGTTATCGTAGAGTCTCCAGCGAAAGCTAAAACAGTTGGACGATTTTTAGGTAAAGGATATACAGTCCGGGCATCGGTTGGGCATATTCGCGATCTGTTGAGATCTGAACTATCGGTGGATGTTGAAAATAATTTCACACCGAAATATCGAGTCCCGAATGAAAAACGGGCGGTAGTAAAAGAGCTTAAAGAACTTGTTAAAAAAGCTGAAACCGTTTACCTGGCCACTGATCCTGACCGTGAAGGTGAAGCTATTGCCTGGCATCTGGCTGAAGCGACTGAAATTCCTCATGAGCATTCCAAGCGGGTTGTATTTCACGAAATAACCGAAGATGCTATCCATGAAGCTTTTACCCATCCACGAGATGTGAATATGGATCTGGTTGACGCGCAACAGGCACGCAGGATCCTGGACAGGTTGGTTGGATACAATTTAAGTCCACTATTGTGGGA
The DNA here is from genome assembly GCA_963709535.1 of uncultured Chloroflexia bacterium. Lineage (GTDB taxonomy): Bacteria > Chloroflexota > Anaerolineae > Anaerolineales > Anaerolineaceae > PNON01. The sequence continues at coordinate 347,515 of CAVPWY010000003.1, forward strand.
AAAAGTTAGGTCGCGCCTCTCAGCAGGTAGAGTGCAATCAGTGACATTAAAGCTGATCGTTGATCGTGAGCGGGAAATTGAAGCATTCATTCCTGTTGAATACTGGACAATCGAAGCCGATTTCCAACAGGAAGGCAGCAGGCACATTTACCGGGCTTATCTGGCAAAGCTGGATGGTAAAGAACCCCAATTGAAGAACCAGGAGATAACAGATCCTCTTGTCGTGGATATTAAAAAAGCCACGTATACCATAAGCAAAATAAAGAAGAGTGAAAGAAAGAAAAAGCCATCCCCACCATACACAACCAGCACCCTTCAACAGGAAGCATCCCGCAGGCTGGGCTTTACCGCCCGTAGAACCATGGCTTTAGCTCAACAGCTTTATGAGGGAATCGATGTTGGCGACAGCGGTTCCACAGGGTTGATCACTTACATGCGTACTGATTCGATGAATGTCTCGAATCTGGCACAGCAGGAAGCCAGGAAATATATTTCCCAAAGGCATGGTGCCGATTTTCTTCCATCTGTTGCCCCACATTACAAAACAAAATCCCTGGGTGCCCAGGAAGCACATGAAGCCATCCGGCCAACATCGGTTTTTCGGGATCCAGAGAAATTAAAGAAGTATCTTAAGAACGATCAATTTAAACTTTACCAGCTGATCTGGCAGCGATTTGTTGCTTCGCAAATGGAAAGTGCAGTATACGATGCCGTTTCTGTTGACATCGAAGGGAAGACCCAGCAGCATGGATATCTCTTTCGGGCTGCAGGATCTACTATTTAAATTTCCAGGATTCCTGGTGGTTTATGAAGAATCTTTTGAAGATGACAAAACAGCCGACCCCCATGAGAATATGAAGATACCATCAGATTTGAAGGAAGGCGCAATACAAAGACTGATTGACTTGCCGATAGCAGAACAGCATTTCACGCAACCACCGCCGAGATTCACTGAAGCCAGCCTGGTGAAGATATTGGAAGAAAACGGTATTGGCAGGCCGTCCACATATGCACCGATCATCTCAACGATCCAGGAGCGGGGGTATGTTTTTCGTGAAGCGAAACGATTATTCCCGACCGAAACCGGTTTTCTGGTCAATGATCTGCTGGTAGCACATTTTGACGACTTGATCGATGTGGATTTCACCAAGCATATGGAAGAAGACCTGGACGATGTCTCGGAAGGGAAACGTGCCTGGGCGGACGTAATCAAGGAGTTTTATCTACCTTTCGCGGAACTATTAATAAAAGCCAAAGCAGAAATGCCGGAAACAAAAACAGAATTGGAAAAGGTAGGCCGTTTTTGTCCTACATGCGGCAATGAATTGGTTTACCGTTGGGGTCGTTTTGGTAAATTCATTAGCTGCAGTACTTTCCCCAGCCTGCCGTTATACTGAAGCAATATTGCAAAAGATTGGTGTCATCTGCCCAAAAGATGGTGGTGACTTGATCGAACGTAAAACCCGGAAGGGAAGAATTTTTTATGGTTGTGCAAATTATCCAAAATGTGATTTCACAAGTTGGAAAAAACCTATTTCCAAGCCATGCACAAATACAGACTGTGAAAATGGTCTGTTGGTAATGATCAATAAAAAAGAAGCTCAATGCATCGTTTGTAAAGAAATATACAATCTGGAAGATACATTCGGATTAAGTCACAAAAAAATCCACACGGCATAAAGGTTGCAACATTCCTGTTTGATTTCATTATTGAATTTTTTCATGCTGGCCTGGGTTATTGTCAGGCAGCTAATTCTTTGAATAACGACAGGAGTAACAAATGATGAATACGATAAAAGATTTTCTTAAAAAACCCTGGGCTTGGAATGTGATAGCAGGTTTGGCTGGCGTTCTATTTGGTTTGATCGTTTTAGGTTGGTGGCTTGTGCCTGTGCAATGGAAGGATGCAACACCAGCTTACCTGCGTCAGGATATAAAGGCAGATTATTTCCGCATGACTGTAGATTCTTATGCTGTAAATAAGGATGTAGTTCTCGCAAAAACCAGGTGGGACAGTCTTGGAAAAGATGCTGAAAAACTTTTCTCGGATATTCAAATAGACACGAAAAATATCAGTTCTGGTGATCTGGCAGCATTTGCCAGGGTTGTGAATGCATCCATATCGACTGGTGCACCCGCTACTGTTAAGAACCTGCAGCAGTTACTACCCCTGAAGATACCGCAACAACACCAGTAGTTGGTGGAGAGACAACCCTTCCAACTGTCGCTGAGACTCCCAAGGAAACCGGGCTAAAAGGGATTCTGCCGGTAGCTTTAGGATTGTTCTGTGTCCTTACCCTGGTGCTGGGTTTTGTAGTATTTTACATACTCATGAAGAAGGGTAAATTTCCCGGCCGCAGGGTAAAACAGGATGCTGCCAGTGATGGCGCAGACTCAGGTTTTTCCGGTGAAAGCTCAGCAACCAAGGGAGCCGAATTCTTCCGGAATCCTGGTAAATCACCTGTTTCACAATTTATGACAACATATATGCAAGGTGATGAGCAATACGATGACTCTTTCAGCATCGATAACCCGATGGGTGAGTTCCTGGGGGAGTGCGGAGTAGGCATTTCAGATACGATCGGTGTTGGCGATCCCAAGAAGGTAGCTGCTTTTGAAGTGTGGCTGTTCGATAAGAATGATATTCAAACCGTAACCAAGGTTCTGATGGGAGAACATACATTCTCGGATCCAGCTTCCCAGCAGAGATTGATGTCCAAGGGCGAACCGATCCTTGCTGAGCCAGGAAAACGAATTTTGCTTGAGACAGCAACACTCCAATTGGAAGCCAAAATCGTGGATATGAATTATGGGCAGGGTCCACTTCCGCCAAATAGTTATTTTGATAGATTGACTTTGGAACTGGCTGTTTGGCCAAAAGTAAAAGCATAATCGATTGACTTGAAAAACAAAAAAGGATCCCAATTTATGTGGGATCCTTTTTTTATCATATATTGATTATTCGATCTTCAGGATCTTCAATGAAATATTATTTCCATTAGGTAGTACCACGTTAACATTATCACCAACTGAACGACCAATGAGAGCTTTCCCGATTGGTGACTCATAAGATATTTTCCCTGCCCGCGGACTGGCTTCTTTAGGTCCGACCAGGAACCAGGTTTCTGTTTCAAAATCGCCTTCTTGTACTGTGATCGTGGATCCGATATTGACCTTACTGGTATCTATATTCGCTTTGTCGATAATGGTGACATTCTTAAGAGTATATTCCAACTCCTTGATGCGTCCTTCAAGAAAACCTTGATCTTCCTTTGCCTTGATATAGTCCGCGTTTTCAGAAAGGTCTCCCATTTGAATGGCTGACCTTTAATCGTTGAGAAATCGAATCCCTCTCAGGACCTTTTAAGTGGGCTAATTCTTTTTGTATTTTCTCCAGCCCTTCAGGGGTTAAATAAGAAACATCTGACATTTTTTCTCCAGGTTCGTTTTATGGTAACAGCGTTGGGTCAAACAATTTTTGATATTCATCAATTGCGTACCTGTCAGTCATACCGGCCAGGTAGTCACATACAGTCCTCTCCAATCCACGTTCAGGGATTATGGACTGAACATGATAAGGTAGAATGGTGGGTTCCGATATGTAACTATTAAATAGCTCAGTAATGATCCGTTCGGCCTTAACCGCCATTCTTACAACCCGGTAATGACGATAAAGGTTTTTATACAGGAAATCTTTCAGCTCCCGATTCCTGCGACGCATATCTTCACTAAAACTGACTACATTAAAGGCTAACTTTTGTAATTCTAACACGGACTGAACAGTGTTATGTCTCAGGTTGCTGTCAGTTGTATCAACAATGTCAGTAACTTCCATACCGATCAGTTTGCGGATCAATCTGTGCCGGGTGACCTCATCCAGTTGAGTACCTTTCCAATGGATACTTTCAAGCAAGATCTCCCAAATTGGCATTCCCGCCAGCATGGATACTGTGATCATACCGGAACGTAAGCCATCATCGAGGTCATGAGCAGTGTAAGCAAGCTCATCCGCCACATTGGTTATCTGTGCCTCAAGGTGACCTCTAAGGGTGAAGTCATACTCCGCAGCATCAGAAATATCATATTCTGTCTCATGTTTTACCATTCCTTCGAGAACTTCCCAGGAAAGATTTCAGACCGGGAAATTCCGGGTATCGGGTTTCCAATTCTGTCACAATCCGGAGCGAATGTTTGTTATGATCAAATCCACCACAGCAGTTCTTCATCAAACGTGATAATACCACTTCGCCGCTATGGCCGAAAGGTGGATGCCCCAGGTCGTGAGCCAAACAAATGGCCTCCACCAGATCTTCATTTCCTCCAAGAGCACGTGCTATTGTCCGACCGATCTGGGTTACTTCCAATTCATGGGTCAGACGCGTTCTATAATAATCTCCCTCCGAATTGATGAATACCTGGGTTTTATATTCCAATCGGCGGAATGCAGTCGTATGGATGATCCGATCACGGTCCCTCTGGAAGCAGGTCCGATATGCCGGTTCATCTTCCGGGTATTTTCGCCCCTTGGAGTCCTTACTATGAATTGCGTATGGTGCCAGATATTCATCTTCAAAATCCTCCAAAGATTTCCTGTCTTTGATCATCAGATTATCCTTTCTAATTATTACTGATCAACGTACCAAAAATATTTCCAGATAGTGCGGAATAAATGGAACTAATTTTGGTCCCCGAAAAAACTTGAACATTTATTTCCGGATAAGCCTGTAATAGTGATAACATCTTTTCGATCTTGGTGGTCATTCCACCGGTGACATCGGTGGAAACCGATCCCATTATTTGTGCTTTGATCGATGGGTAGTTTGCTGGTGTAATTCTTTCGATCAGTTTTTCCCGGGAAGGGAAATTCGCCCAAACACCATCTTCAATTCCAGCGATGAGTATCCGGGAAGGTGTTACCATCCCGGCTAGATGAATAAATAATTCTTCAGTGGATAATATGGTTCCGCCGGTGGATGTATCCAACACGGTATCCCCGAAGATGACCGGTACAAGATGATGCTCAAGGACAGTTTGAATAAGGGATGTATCCCATTTTTGGATGACACGATTTGATGCTGTAACCTGTGTGGAAGGGGGAAAGGAGACGGCAGGAACATTCGCCTTCTGCAGGGATTTCATCACCAACTGGTTTAAAGAACGGGCATCATAGCATACTTTCTGTAATCCGATCCATTCTTCCTTTGTGCTCACACCCTGAAGAGTGTGGTATTTGGTCGCACTTGTATGTCCAAACGAGCCGGATCCATGCCCGATAATCAGTTTATCAGTAGGATTTTCACACAAAAACCGGCTGATCTCAGAGGAAATTCTGTCAAGTGTAGATTGTTCAACAAAATACGGTTGGTTTTTATCTGTGATCAGGGAACCGCCGAGTTTCAAATACGTTATCGAATCAGCCATCAGAACTTTGCCTTTTTAAATTGTCCATCTCAAGAGTTGTGTGAATAACCGCATACTGCTCCTGCATGTAATAAACTCGTTTCGATGTCTCCAATAAGGTCAGCTGGAACGAGTGCGATAATGTTACCACCCATGCCGGCTCCGGAGAGCTTGGCTCCATACGCTCCACAATTAATAGCTGCTGAAATGAGTTTTTCGAGGGTGGGATTGGATACACCCACCTGCTGTAATAATCCCTGATTTTCCTGCATCAAGCTGCCGATTTTACGAGTGTCTCCCGATCTAAAACCGTCCAAAGCATTCATAACGACCTGGTCGATCGCTTGAAACAGGTCGTCAAAGTGAGATTTATCCTGTTCCCTTTTCGATCGCACAGCGCCCACAGCTTGAGCGGTTAATGATTTTATTCCTGAATTCGGCGATCACGAAATGAAGTTTCACCCCGGTTTGCAGCTTAACTGGAAGTTCGCCACGCTTAAAAACAATTGGTTGATTGAAAGCAATAACAGTATTGTCAACACCGGAAGGTGTTCCATGGTGAAGCTTTTCCACTTCATAAGAGATCTCGGATATTTCAAGTGTTGAAAATGGTTTACCGAGGAAGGTGGAAACAGCTTTTGCTATGGAACAGGATATGGATGCACCCGAACCCATGCCTGACGCTATAGGAATATCTGATGTGATCCGAATGGTAAAGGCAGGATATTTGGATACTCCCAACTTTCGCAAAGTAGTGCGTATGGCGAATGCAAGCGGGTTGTTGTCATCGAGCGATTTGAGATCTTGATGAAGGTTTATATCCGGAGCGATGATGCCGACATAACCTGGCGAAGAACGCTATTGATGGGGTAATTACAGCATGAGAATGAACCTGATTGACAGGAATGGCAATCGCGTGACTGCCATACACCACAGCATGTTCACCAAAAAGGATAACCTTGCCGGGATAGGAAGCAGAGATGGCAGGCATGTTAAAAAATGTAAAAAATTGCCAGGATCGATAATCCCCAGAGGAGGATCGAGATTTGAAGTGGGCGGTCAGTAAAAAGCATCTCCTCGGGCGCGCCACCATAATTTTTCACCTGGATGAGATAAAGATACCTGAAAATCCCATACAATGCGAATGGGATCGTTAGCATCATGGTATGGTTTTCGGGTAGATTGGGGGCAGAAAATGTATATAGGCTGTAGGCAACAACAGTTGTGCTGGAGACAATCGTGATCAACTGATCCAGAAATGGAATGGTGTACCCATCCAATACCTTGCGATGTGAATATGCTCCATCAGCCAGGAGAGCCAACTCAGCGCGACGCTTTGCCAAAACCGAGATATAAAGCCAGCAGGGTGGTAACCACATACAACCAGGGTGAGAAACGTTCCACTTGAATGAGCATTACGCCAGCAGCCACCCTTAATACAAAACCAGCGGCAATGATTAATACATCCACCAGTGGGATATGTTTCAACCAGAACGAATAAGCCAGGTTGATCAGGAAATACGCAAATCCGATCAGGGCAAATGTTGGGGAAAGGAGATAAGCCAAAGGGAAAATGACCAGGATCAGGATAATTACAGAAATAAGTGCAATTGAAACTGGCAGCACGCCAGACGCAATGGGTCGATTTTTCTTATCCGGGTGACGGCGATCAGCTTCAACATCGACCAGGTCGTTAATGATATACACCGAACTGGAAATTAAACAGAATATGACAAAACCGGCAGTAGCATTCAATAATGCTGTCCAGTTTGTAAGTTGGCGGTCAAAAATGAGGGCAGCGAAAATTACCACATTTTTCGGCCACTGTTTTGGCCGCATAGTCTTTATGATCGCTTTAAAGAGATTTGGTTTCAATAGATTACCTGACCCTGATTGATTGATATCTTAATTATAATATAGTAAAGAATAAATGATTTGGGAAACATTTGTAGATGAAAACAATAAGGTTGGATGTTGCAATGGTCGAAAAAGGACTATCCGAGAGCAGATCGGCTGTTCAACGGTTGATCATGGAGGGTAAAGTCCGGGTGGATGATCAGGTCGTATTAAAGGCATCCCATCCCATTCATGGTACTGAAATGATAACCATCACGGAAAGCCCAAAGTACGTTTCCCGCGGGGGTGAGAAGCTGGACGGTGCATTTCAAGCATTCAACCTGGATGTCACCGGGTTTATTTGTGCGGATGTTGGTGCATCAACCGGAGGTTTTACAGATTGTTTACTCCAACATGGCGCAGCAAAGGTTTATGCGATCGATGTTGGCTATGGAATTTTGCACTGGAAAATTCGATCGGATGCCCGGGTAGTCACAATGGAAAGGCAAAATGCACGTTATGTAAAGACACTGCCAGAGCCTGTGAATCTGATCACGATTGATGCATCATTTATCTCGCTAGATAAACTCCTTCCGGTGATCAGAAATTGGTTTGGAGAAGATGGAGGCGAGGTGGTCGCCTTGATCAAACCTCAGTTCGAAGCTGGACGGCAGGAAGTCAACCATGGCGATGGTGTGATCACTGACCCGGAAGTGCATTACAGGGTGGTAGTCTCTCTTCTAACCCTGGCGCAAGAGCTGGGTTATGAACCGGTCGGCTTGACCACTTCCCCATTAAAAGGACCCAAAGGGAATATTGAGTTTTTGGTACATTTTTACTATCCAGCAAAGGCGAAAGTCGAGATTCCGGGTTTCGTCCAGGCACAGATTCCAGCTTTCCTGCTGAGGGGTAAAAGCGAATAAAATAGGTTATACTAAACTCTTCTATGACCGAAAATATTAGAAATTTCTGCATTATTGCGCATATTGACCATGGAAAATCCACCCTGGCTGACAGGATGCTGCATTTAACCGGGACTATCTCAGACCGGGATAAGACCGAACAAGTGCTTGATACGATGGACCTTGAACGTGAAAAAGGTGTGACCATCAAGGCTTCTGCTGTACGAATGGAATACACTGCTCAGAATGGCAAGTTGTATGAGTTAAATCTGATCGATACTCCCGGGCATGTGGATTTTAATTATGAAGTGAACCGGGCTTTGGCTGCCTGTGAAGGAGCTTTGCTGATCGTCGATGCAACACAGGGGATCGAAGCGCAAACACTGGCGAACCTGTATCTTGCCCTGGACGCAGGATTGGAAATAATCCCTGTGATCAATAAAATTGACCTTACATCTGCCCAGCCGGATGTTGTCGCTGAGGATATCGCCAATCTGTTGGGGATTGATCCTGATAGTATTATTCGGGTATCTGCCAAGGATGGAACAAATATTGAAAAAGTGTTGGAAGAGATAGTCCTCAAAGTTCCTGCACCAAAAGGGGATCCGGAAAAATCTTTAAAGGCGTTGATATTTGATTCTCATTATGATTCTTTCAAGGGTGTTGTTGCCTATGTGCGCGTAGTCGAAGGGACCATTCTTTCAACCGATACATTACGGTTGATGCAGACAAAAACTGTAGTAAAACCGATCGAAGTAGGTGTTTTTTCTCCAACGATGAGGGTTACCAATACACTCGCAGCCGGAGAAGTGGGTTATATTGCCACAGGTTTGAAAACCGTTTCTGAATGCCACGTTGGTGATACAGTGACCAGTGCAGCTTCACCTGTGGATGAACCCTTACCAGGTTATCGTAAAGTGAAACCGATGGTTTTCGCAGGTATTTATCCGGTTGAAGGCGAAGACTATCCGGATCTTAAAGATGCCCTGGAAAAGCTTCAATTAAATGATGCCTCACTGGTATATGAACCTGAAAAATCACAGGCATTGAATTTTGGTTTTCGGTGTGGATTCCTGGGTTTATTTCATATGGAGATCATCCAGGAGCGGTTGGAACGCGAATATGACATGGACATCGTCGTCACAGCGCCATCCGTAGAATTTGAAATTGTCCTGCGTTCCGGGGAAACGATCCTGATCGATTCTCCGGCAAAACTTCCTGAAGAAGGGGAATACGTTCAGATACGCGAACCATGGATGAATATCCAGATCATCAGCCCAACGGAATTCTTCGGGACGATCATGGATCTGGTCACCAAGAGGCGCGGCACATTTGTTTCACAGGATTACCCGGCACCAAATCGGGTTCAGTTGTCTTTCCAGATCCCGCTTTCGGAATTGATCATCGACTTTTTTGATGAGCTGAAATCTCGCACTCGTGGATATGCGTCACTGGATTACCAGGTTGCAGATTACAGGTCTGAAGATATGGTGAAACTCGAAATTCTGGTTGATGATGAATCAGTTGACGCTCTTGCATCGATCGTTCATAAAGCGGATGCTTATCACAAAGGCCAGAAACTGGTTACAAAATTAAAGGAATTGATTCCAAGGCAGTTATACGACGTCTCCATTCAGGCTTCCGCTTCTGGTAGGATTATCTCCAGTGCCAAAGTCAAACAACTTCGAAAAGATGTGCTGGCCAAGTGTTATGGTGGCGATATTACCCGCAAGAAAAAATTGCTCGAAAAACAGAAGCGCGGTAAAAAGCGTATGAAGAAAATTGGAAATGTAGAGATTCCACAGGAAGCATTTATGGCAGTTCTTCGTCTTGGGGATGATTGATCCAAAAACTTATCAGAGGGTAATGACTAAGAAGGGTTACATGGCAAAGAGTTATTTGGTGACTGGTGGTGCTGGTTTTATCGGGTCAAATTACGTTTCCAGGTTGATCCAGCGTGGTGAAAATGTAACCATTTATGATAACCTTTCCCGCTCGGGCAGTAAGCTCAATCTGGAATGGCTGCGTCGGGAATACGGCCAATCATTTAAACTCATTGAAGCTGATATACGTGACCACGATGCGCTTGCTGATGCTGCACTAGGGCAAGAATGTGATCGTTCATCTTGCTGCACAGGTAGCTGTAACAACCTCAGTCACCAATCCTCGCGAAGATTTTGAAATCAATGCTTTGGGAACATTCAACCTGGTGGAAGCTGCCCGCCTCAGTGGAAGCAAACCGGTGGTATTGTATGCTTCCACGAATAAAGTGTACGGGGGCATGGAAGAAGTAAAAACCGTCGAGAAAGACGACCGATATGAATATGCCGATTATCCTTATGGCATTCCAGAGACCCTGTCCCTCGATTTCCATTCACCTTATGGCTGCTCCAAAGGGACTGGCGACCAGTATGTCAGAGATTATTCCCGAATCTATGGACTACCATCAGTGGTTTTACGCCAAAGCTGCATTTATGGCACCCACCAATTTGGGATGGAAGACCAGGGTTGGGTAGCCTGGTTCGTGATTGCTGCGATTACTGGCAAACCAATAACGATCTATGGCGATGGCAAGCAGGTTCGCGATATCTTATTTGTCGATGACCTGTTAAATGCATACGACCTGGCGATTGAACAGGCAGTCGGTAAACCGGGACGGGTTTTGAATATTGGCGGGGGAGCTGAGAATACCATATCCATCTGGAAGCAATTCGGACCGATACTTGAAAAATTGGTAGGGCATCCCATCCCCGTTGCGAAGGGGGATTGGCGACCAGGAGATCAGGCAGTATACATCTCTGATATCCGTAAAGCAGAAAAAGAACTTGGGTGGACGCCTAAGGTTACTCCGGTGGAAGGTATCAGCCGGTTATTTAATTGGGTCAAGAACAATCCAGATCTGTTCAAATAAACTCAGGCTAAAATGCGGATCCTCATTGTACTTAACCTATTACCGTCCGCACACCAGTGGATTAACCATCTATACCGAACGATTAGCTGGTGCTTTAGTTAAGCGCGGTCATGATGTGACTGTATTTACTACCCAATATGATAAAAAATTACCCCTGGAAGAAGTGGTTGATGGGGTAAAGGTCATCCGATCGAGGGTATTAATGCGGATCAGCAAGGGAGTCATTTCACCTGCATTTGGTTATCAGGCAACAAAGCTGGTAAAGAATACGGATGTGATCCACTTGCATTTACCACAATTTGACGCAGCAGGTGTTGCTCTTCGAGGTAGATTATTCGGGAAACCTTCAGTGATCACTTATCATTGTGACCTCCAAATGCCGGCAGGATTATTCAATTCCATAGTCAACCAGGTTGTGCACGTCATGAATAACCTGGCTGCCTGGTTTACCAATAAGATCATCACCTACACCCAGGATTATGCGGACAATTCTCCGTACCTCAAAAAATATAGACAAAAGACGGGCATAATTCAACCCCCGGTAATATTACCTGTTGCCGAACCGGGCACTGTGGATAAATTTTCCGCTGACCATGACCTCAAGGATCGTGGACCAGTGATCGGGATGGCAGCCAGGTTCGCAACAGAAAAAGGGGTGGAAGTCCTTCTGGATGCCATGCCTGCAATTCTAAAAGAATATCCAAAAGCAATTGTCCTCTTCGCAGGACAATATCAGAACGTGCTTGGCGAAGATGCATACGCTGCCAGGCTTTTTCCAAAAATTTAACCAATATATTAAAGAAGGGCACTGGAAATGGCTGGGAGTCCTTGATCAAAAAGAAATGGCAGCTTTTTACCCCAACCTGGATGTCATCACTGTCCCAAGTTTGAATTCCACCAAATCATTTGGATTGGTTCAGATCGAGGCTATGATGAATGGGGTTCCGGTGGCAGCTGCCAACCTCCCGGGAGTACGCCAACCGGTGAAGATGACAGGGATGGGGGAAGTATTCGAAATTGGCGATTCGAAAATGCTTGCTGAAAAGATCTGCACAATATTAAAGGATCGGCAAAAATATATTAAAGATCCGGCCTGGATCATTGATTATTTTTCTCCTGATACAGTCGCAGCAGTATACGAAAAACTGTTTGAGAAATTATTAGCCGGAGATACTCAATAGTATGCCTGAAACACCATTTGACGATAAGTATTTTTCAACAAATACTTATGAAACGGTTTCGTTTGCGAAATACTCTCAATACTGGTGGTCTAACCGGTTTTATGCAACTTTGACCCGCCGTTATGCTAAAAATAGTGGAAGATTATTGGAAGAAGGTTGTGGTCTTGGTCACCTGGTTGGGCAGTTGGAACCTGATTTCGAGACATTCGGGATGGACATCAACCACTGGGCATTAAAACAAACCGCAAAAGTTGCAACAAATACACACCTGGTTTGTTCGTCTGCAGGTGAGCTTCCTTATCCGAATAATTCGTTTCATGCGATAATCAGTAAGCATGTGGTTGAGCATTTGCCCGACCCGGAAAAAGCAATCCATGAAATTGGCCGGATCCTTTCACCCGGTGGGACTCTTATCCTGGCCACACCGAATTTGAGCTCACTGCTGAAACCACTCAAAGGTGCCTCATGGATCGGATATCAGGATCCGACACACATCTCACTCCGCGCTCCAGCAGCATGGAAAGAAATGGTTATATTCATCCGGGATGAAGATAGTGAAAACATTTGCTGATGGATTTTGGGATGTTCCTTATATTAAAGGGTTACCCACTGGGATGCAAAAACTATTATTTGGGTCACTTGGTGGTTTTCAAGCCATTACAGGTTGGGTCTTTCTTCCACCTAAATGGGGAGAGAGCATCATCTTTATTGCAAAAAAAGTCTAAAACATACAATGAATATGAATGAACCCTCTGTTCTGGACTATGTAAAAGCAAAATTGAAGTTTTGGGAAAAATCAGATCTGCATTTTCCTGAACCTGAAGAAGTTAAGATCACCATTGAGAGCCACGTGGGAACAGTTCCGGCTGATGTGGAACCTCGGGTTATAGCACCGGCATTAAAGTTCGATTTCAAGCAAATTAGAATACCCTGGCGGTCACTTATAGCCATAGTTGTCGCATTTATCGCCCAGGGATTGCTCGAACCGCCAAAACCGTCCAATGAAGCTGCCCTCGCTCTTTATGCGGCAGCATTTTCTATGTTGATCTGGAGTGTCATTTCCCAGGAATGGATCATTGCAGAAAATTTGGATATTTCCGAAGAAGTCTGGCCAAATTTTAAAATCCGTTGGCAGTTCCTCCTTGCTGGTACGATATTATCAATTTTTGCTTTTATAGCTTTTAGTGGAGATGTATTTGGTTTTATAAATCTCACTCTTTGGTGCGCCAGTATTTTGTGTTTCCTTGCGGGATTTCTTGATTTCGGACCCATCAAATCCGGAATTCAAGCGGTTTTTTATAAGTATAAAGACTGGGAATTGGAAAATAAACGTTGGCTGGGGAACTATTCTCCTGTTTGCAGCAGTAATTCTCATCATTTTCTTCCGAACCTACCAATTGAATACAGTCCCGCCTGAAATGACCAGCGATCATGCCGAAAAATTAATGGACATCCAGGATGTACTGGATGGTCAATGGTCAATTTTCTTTCAAAGAAACACGGGCAGGGAAGCATTTCAGTTCTATTGGACCATCCTGGTCATGAAATTATTCCACACCGGTATATCATTCATCAGCCTAAAGATTGGTATGGTTGCAGCTGGTTTACTAACTCTTCCTTATCTTTACCTGATCGCGAAGGAATTCTGGAACAAACGGGTGGCATTTCTGGCCTTCATATTTGCAGGGGTTGCATTCTGGCCGAATGTGATCTCCAGGGTTGGGTTGAGATTTGCACTCTATCCACTTTTTGCTGCACCTGCACTCTATTATCTGCTGAAGGGGTTGAAGAATGGAACCCGGAATGACTTTGTTTGGGCTGGTATTGCCATTGGGTTAGGTCTGCATGGTTACTCTCCGTATCGGGCAGTTCCAATTCTGCTGGTTTTTGGTGTATTCCTTTTTATATTGCACAGGCGGAATCGACCCAACTGGGAGAAGGCTTTGTTTGGAACGATCATGATGGGTGTTACTTCCACTATTGTGGCAATACCTTTGATCAGATATGCCATCCATCACCCGGATGTTTTTACTTATCGATTGGCTACAAGACTGGGTGAAGTGGAAAGACCTTTCCCCGGCAATCCATTCGTGATCTTTCTGGATAATGTTAAGAATGCGATGTTGATGTTTGGGGTGAATGACGGAAATACCTGGCTGCATTCCATAACTTATCGTCCCGCTTTGGATGTGATCACAGCGGCCTTATTCTATTTGGGAATGGTTTTATTAATAGTAAGATATGTCCAAAAAAGAAATTGGCTGGATCTTTTTATGGTTCTTTCAGTCCCGATCCTGATGCTTCCGTCAATCCTGTCCATCGCGTTTCCAGAGGAGAATCCCGCTCTTAACCGGACTGCTGGCGCCATAGTTCCGGTTTACCTGATCATTGCCTTATGCCTGGATGGTTTCCTGGCATCCCTGGAGAGGATGATCAAGGGTAGGCTGGGAAAAGTTGTTGCCATTCTTATAGCGGCAGGGTTGATTTTTGGCTCAGCCCGGCAGAATTATGATTTCTTATTTGATACATATCTGAAGAATTATAAAGAATCATCTGGAAACACATCTGAAATGGGTCATGTTATTCGCAGCTTTGCTGATTCGGTTGGCACACCGGATACAGCCTGGGTGGTTGGATATCCATACTGGGTGGATACCCGCCTGGTCAGCATTGAAGCCGGATTTCCAATTAAAGATTATGCGATCTGGCCTCAGAATTTTGAAGAAACAAAGTTCCTGGATGCCCCGAAATTATTCATCCTCAATACACAGGATACAGCAGATTTAAATACTTTGCTAGCCATGTATCCATCAGCAAAAGTAACAACATTTACTTCTAAAGTTCCGGGAAGAGATTTCCTAATTATGCTGGTCGGACCAGGGAATTAATGAATTGATATGAATACACCAATGATAGAACCCAATGAAACACCAATGATCGAATCGGATTTTCGAGAAAATAAATGGAAATTTCCCAAATACTGGTATTTTGACCTGTTTTTGATCCTTGTGATTCTTATCGGCGGATATTTCCGGTTTGTGGGAATCAAATGGGATGAATCTCAGCACTTGCATCCGGATGAACGCTTCCTCACCATGGTAGAGACGGATATCTCACCGGTGAATTCGTTTGCCGAATACTTCAATACAGAATCCTCCAGCCTGAACCCTCACAATCGCGGTCACGGCTTCTATGTATATGGCGATCTACCTATTATTGTAGTTCGCTACATAGCTGAATGGACAGGACAAACTGGATATGACCAGGTAAATGTGCTGGGCAGGCAGGTATCGGCAATATTTGATATCTTCACTCTACTGCTGGTGTATCTTATTGGCTCCAAACTTTACGATAAAAGGATCGGATTCCTGGCATCGATATTTTTCGCATTTTCCGTCATGCAGATCCAGATCTCACATTATTTTGCAGTGGATACTTTCCTGTGTTTTTTCACTACCCTGGCAGTATATTTCGCAGTGCTGGTATATTCCAACCATACTTCTTCAACTAATAAAGAAGATGGACAAAATAGACCGGCCGATAAGCATGTTTGAAACCTTTTACACCAGGTGGTCGGGGATAGGTTATTACCTGTTATTTGGTGTTGCACTCGGGTTGGCGATGTCTTCCAAAATCAGTGCTGCCCCGGTCGCTATTTTGCTGCCTGTTGCCGTCTTACCCTGGTTTGTCAAGTTACCCAATGCAGAAAGAAAATATTGGATTCTTCCAGTTTTAAGAAATTTTATGCTGGGAGCAATTGTTGCATTTATCGTTTTCAGGATCTTCCAACCCTACGCATTTAGTGGTCCCGGTTTCTTTGGCATCATTCCCAATTCTAAATTATTGGAAAACTTTAAAGAACTGGCCGGACAGACCAGCGGAAAAGCTGATTTTCCACCAGCCCTCCAATGGGCACGCCGACCGGCGACCTTTGCATTGGAAAATATTATCCGTTGGGGAATGGGAATTCCATTGGGAATTCTCGTCTGGTCAGGTTTTCTGGTAATGGCCTGGCGAATGATCAAACGTGATTGGGGTCAGCATATTGTTATCTGGCTATGGACAGCTGTCTATTTTGCCTGGCAGTCACAAGCATGGAATCCATCCATGCGTTACATGGTTTTGGTTTATCCAACCCTCGTCATCATGGGAGCCTGGCTGATCTTTTACCTGTGGGATAAGGTGAAAGAAGAATCCGGGGAGCACCATCTAAGAGGAATCGCAGTAATCCTTACACTGATCACAGTTGTGGGTTCCGGATTATGGGCGTATGCGTTCACCCGTATCTATACCCGGCCTGTCACCCGCATCGAGGCATCCCGCTGGATCTACCAGAATATACCTGGTCCGATCAATCTCCACATCGTAACATCAGCGGAAGTCTACAACCAGCCCCTGCCTTATCCGCAAGATATGCAGATCAATAACGATAATCCAGGAGTATTTAACTTCACAGCCAATGTTACCGGTGAGATCAGTGAGATATTTGTCAACAAAATGGTGGATGTACATTCCTTGAGCGGATTAAAGACATTCACCATCCGACTTGATGACATTGAAAATGGAATTTCTTCGGGAGCTTCCGTAACAGCAGATTTTATTGCCAAAGCTGATTATCGAGGTGATTCATATCTATTTAAGCTGGATAAGCCGTTTCAGGTTACGAAAGACCATGTGTACCAGATCATTCTGGACGCCCCGGAAGGGGGATCTGCTTTTACTTTCTATGGTACCGCCCCGGCCAATGAATCCGATTGGGATGATGGACTGCCGCTGCGTATCGATAATTATGACGGGTACGGTGGAATTTATCCGGGTGGTTTGAATTTCCAGATGTATTGGGATGAGGACAGTGATAAGCGCCAGCGATTTATCACCAACCTGGACCAGGCCGATGTCATCTTTATCAGCTCCAACCGGCAGTGGGCAACCACAGTCAGGATACCTGAAAGGTATCCCATGGCTACCTTGTATTATCGAAATTTATTGGGCTGCCCTGAAAACAAGGATTTGATCTGGTGTTACAGCGTTGCCCAACCGGGGATGTTCAAGGGGCAGCTCGGATTTGAACTGGTAAAAGTGTTCCAATCAGACCCGAACCTGGGAGATTTCCGTATCAACGACCAGTTTGCCGAAGAAGCCTTTACGGTCTATGACCATCCCAAAGTATTGATCTTCCGGAAGACATCTTCATATAGTCCTGAAGTAACAAGGACTTTATTTAACAGCGTCGACCTCACCAGGGTGGTCCACTTGCCGTTGAACGATGTACCCATGCGTCCGCAGAAGCAGAAGGATCTTCTCCTGCCTGAAAATCGGATGATCCAACAACAATCAGGTGGCACCTGGTATGAGTTATTCAATGTTAATAACATTACTTAATACGTATCCGGCTGTAAGCGCTGTCCTTTGGTATATCGTTATCGGTTTACTGGGATTGATGGTATTTCCATTGGTCCATCTTGCCTTCCCGGGGTTGAAAGATAAAGGCTATGCTTTCTCGCGCATGACGGGAATGCTGCTCTTTGCACTGCTCAGTTGGTGGGTCGGATCAGTTGGAATCCCGGTTACCAGATTGACTCTCGTTGCTGTCCTGATGGTCATCGCTGCCATAAACCTGATTTTGGCTCTTGTTCAAAAAAATGAGCTGAAAACATTCTTCGCTGAGAAAAAGAGAGTAGTTTTGATCATCGAAGGGGTGATCTTACTCTTCTTCCTGATCGATCTACTGATCCGGGTTGGTAATCCTGATCTCTGGCACCCCTACAAGGGCGGCGAGAAGCCGATGGATTTCTCATACTTTAATGCGGTCATTAAAAGCACCACATTCCCGCCTTATGATCCCTGGTTTGCCGGCGGATATATCAATTACTACTATTATGGGTTTGTCATCGTCGGGATGCTCGTAAAGCTGGTCGGGATCATGCCATCCCTGGCATATAATTTGATCCTTCCGACACTATATAGCATTATGGCTGTCGGTATGTTCTCGATCATCTGGAATATTACTACGCATAGCCAAAATTCCAGTAAAGCAAATACATTGAAGGTGAAGAATCAATTGAGAAGCCATCCCATCCTTGGATGCCTTATGTGTTTGGCCTGGCTGGTGCTGCCGGGTTGGTACTATTGGGCAATTTAGGGACAGTCCGCATGATCTGGCAGGGTTTGCAGCGATTGGCAGCACCAGGTGGAGATATTCTCATTGCAAATGTGTTCCAACGCTGGATTTGGTCATTTAAAGGGTTTGTAGAGCTGGTAAAAGGAGTAAAGCTCCCATTCTCGCCAGGGGATTGGTATTGGATCCCCAGCCGGGCTATTCCAGCTCCAAACGATGTGGAACCCATCACAGAATTCCCGTTTTTTACCTTCCTCTATGCTGATATGCATGCTCACATGATCGCATTACCGATCACGATCCTGGTGATGGGTTGGATCACAGGTTTGATCCTGGGAAAAGGTCATACTGGAGGAGAAACCAGGCTATTGAAGTTGTTGGGCATTGGTGCTGTCTTGTTCACCGGGGCGATGGCTGTGGGTGCACTGCGACCCACCAATACGTGGGATTTTCCAGTTTATTTGGCGTCTGAGCTTGTTGTGTATTGTTTATTTCAGCTTCAGGTGGAAGAGTGAACAGAACGAGTTTTGGAAGGACATTCCAATTCTTAACCATTTCTGGATCAGACTTGTTCTTTTCCTGGCGGCGATTGCAGGGTTATCCATGCTGCTTTACCAACCTTTCACTTATTGGTACGGGGCAGGCTATAACTCGATTGAACTATGGAAAGGGACCACCACACCTTTCTGGTCATATATTACGCATTGGGGTGTATTCCTGTTCTTTATTATTGCCTGGTTGAGTGGAGAAACCATCGATTGGATGGCATTTACTCCGCTTAGGTCACTTTCAAAGATCCGGCCTTATCTCTGGCTGGTTCAAGGATTATTTATCCTTGTAATCCTCCTCACCATTTTATTGATCTATGTGGGGGCTGGGATTGCCTGGTTTGTATTGCCGTTGGCTGCCTGGGCTGCAGTGATCATGTTCCGCCCGGATTTGCCGGATATCAAGCGGGTGGTCCTGTTTTTCGTTGGTACCGGCCTGGTATTGACACTTTTTGTGGAAGTCTTCGTTCTCAAGGGCGATATCGGTAGAATGAATACGGTCTTCAAGTTTTACCTTCAAGTGTGGACGCTATTTGCCATTAGCGCTGCAGCTTCTGCCTGGTGGATTCTGGAACGGATGAATGCAGGCAGGATGCACTGGGGACCGGTTTATCGGACAGCAGCAAGCCTGTTATTGTTAGGTGCAGCTATGTTCCCAATTTTTGGTGGAATAGATAAGATCACCGACCGCTATGTGGATACAGCTTCGCATTCATTGAATGGTATCAACTATATGATTGGCGCCACATATGAAGAGAATGGGCACACCATGCAGTTGGCAGAAGACCTGGATGGAATCCGATGGATGCTGGCGAATGTCAAAGGATCTCCCGTGATCGTCGAAGGGAATGTAGTTGAATACCGCTGGGGAAACCGCTACACCATCAACACCGGTTTACCAGGTGTATTGGGCTGGAACTGGCATCAAAGGCAGCAAAGGGCTGTAACTCCTGAAGAATGGGTTACAGGACGTGTTGCAGAGATCGCCTCGTTCTATTCCACAACCTCCATACCCAATTCGATCTCTTTCCTGCAAAAATATAGAGTGAAGTATATTGTTGTCGGCCAATTGGAACTGGCGATATATCCTCTGGAAGGCCTTGCCAAATTCTATCAATTGGATGGAGTACCCTGGAAAATTGTGTATCAAAAAGCTAATACAACCATATTAGAAGTAAACCTTGAGTATTGAGCAGGCTGGTAATGGGATATATTTATCACATCATTGAGAAGTAAGGAATGGCAAACCGCCAAAGAACGGGGATCGTACAGCCCTCAGAGTTTTGCAACCGAGGGATTTATCCACTGCTCCCTGGCAGATCAAGTTGCTGCAACGGCTTCACGGTATTATCTTGGCGTACCGGACCTGATCGTATTAAAAATTAACACTCCAAAAATTGAAATCTGAAATTCGTACGGAACAAGCTCCGAATGGAAGTTGGTATCCGCATATTTATGGAGAGTTGAATATTAACGCAGTTGAAGCTGAAATCCCATTAGGGTTTGCACCTGATGGATCATATCAGTTCGTAACTGAATAATCCGTCATATAGGGATGGCTATGATCTATTTCTTGATATGGTATCTGGTAATTAGTATTATTGGATTATTATCCCTCCCCTTGATCCAGTATCTCCTGCCTTCATTAAAAGACCGAGGCTATGCATTTAGCCGGGTTTTCGGGTTGATGCTGACTGGATTCATATTCTGGGTATTTACCTCCTATCATGTTATGCAAAACGATTCAGGCGGGATTCTCCTGGCGTTGATCCTGCTCACTTTACTCAGCATCGGTATCAGTAAAAAGAACCCCCTAAAAGCGATTAAAGAAATATTTCTGGATCAAAAAGGGTATTTGATCACCACAGAAATATTGTTCCTCCTGTTATTTGTTTTGATCGCCTTGCTGCGTGCAGCTAGTCCGGATATTACCGGTACTGAAAAACCGATGGAGTTGGCTTTCATCAATGCAATTTTGCATTCCACAAGCTTCCCACCGAATGATCCCTGGCTGGCAGGCTACTCCATATCCTATTATTACTTCGGATACGTGATCACTGCCATGCTGGTTAAATTGACGGCAACTCCATCGGGAATTGGATTCAATTTGATGATCTCGCTGGTTTTTTCCCTGACCGGAATCGGAATGTATGGGCTGGTCTATAACATCATCAATTCTGATGGCGTTAAGAAATGGATTTTGAAACTGAACGGAAAGCAGGATTCAAAGGAAATTGGTACATCTACTTTCCTCCTCCCATTATTTGGACCATTATTCACATTGATCATTAGCAATTTTGAAGGAATTTTTGAATTCATGCACTCTCGCGGCTTATTCTGGGCCAAGGGAGTGGATGGAACCTTCCAATCTCCATTCTGGAAATGGCTGGACTTGCAGGAATTAACCCAGGCACCGACTCTCCCATTCTCCTGGTGGCCATCCCGTCCGGCGGGGATTATCTGGTGGCGGGCTTCCCGGGTATTATCAGATTACAAAATGAATGGTGAATGGTTGGAGATCATTGACGAATTCCCATTTTTCTCTTTTCTCCTGGCTGACCTTCATCCGCATGTTCTGGCTCTTCCTTTTGTTACCTTAATGCTCGCCCTGGCATTAAATATCTTCCTGACCATTGATGAAAAAGGATTTTCCATCTGGGGGATCGAAGTACATATTCCACCAATAAACCTTGCCTTCTTTACGATCCTGCTGGGTGGAATGGCATTCTTGAATACCTGGGATTTTCCCGTCTATCTGGCTATTTTCCTGGCAGCATATTTTGCCAGAAGGGTGATGGTGCACGGTTTCAAATGGGATGAAGTTTGGAAGATGCTCAGCCTGGGCATCCTGATGGTTGCCGGTTCGATACTGTTGTATTTACCATTTTATATCGGGTTTTCATCGCAGGCTGGAGGAATTATCCCAAGTATGGTCTTTTCGACCCGGGGTACTCATTTCTGGATGATGTTTGGTACATTGTTAATACCAATATTCACCTTTGTGTTATATCTGGTGGTGCAACAAAAACCGGGGAAAGGATTGTTGAAAGGATTAATTGTTGCATTGGGGGTTCTGGTTGCTTTATGGGCTGGCGGATTTGGGCTGGGTCTTTTTGCGGCTAACTCTGATAAATGGTCATCTCTTCTTCCGGGCAATCTGGGAATAAAACTCAGTGAAGCAGGTTACTACTTCCTCAATATTCAAGGGGCGGAAGGTGCTGCGACCGGGCAATTGGTTAGCACTGCATTCCTGAGAAGGTTCTCTGCACCCGGAACCTGGGTCACTTTATTATTGCTGGGTACACTTATAGCAGCGGTTTTATTTGTACCGCGGAAATTTACATTGCCAGATGTAGATAAGTTGGGAAAGATCGATTCAATTCCAATGGGTGTTGTGTTTATCCTCCTCATAATTGTGGCCGGGATATTTCTGACCTTGATCCCCGAATTCGTTTATTTGCGTGATCAATTTGGCTGGCGAATGAATACCATTTTTAAATTCTACTACCAGGCCTGGGTGTTGTGGTCGTTTGGCTGCCAGTGTTGGTATTGCATTGATTTGGATGGTAGTCCGTCGCTTACCTGGCATTCTGAGCAAAATTCTGATTGTATTTGTTGTCCTCTGCGGATTAGCATACCCCCTGATTGGTATCGCGAATACAACCAACAATTTTCATCCCGTTAATGGCCTTAATTTGGATGGTACATCGTATATGGAAAAGTACAATCCGGACGAAGCTGAGGCGATCAAATGGTTGTCAAATGCACCTTTCGGATACGTTGTGGAAGCTGTCGGTGGAAGCTATTCCAGTTTTGCCCGGGTGGCTACATTGAGCGGCATGCCAGGTGTTTTAGGCTGGCCACCGCATGAAAGCCAATGGCGTGGGGGGGCCGAGGAGATAGGAAATCGGGAACCGGATATTGAGAGATTATATTCCACTCCCGGATTGGTTGGAAGCTAAAAGCATTCTTGATCTTTACAAGGTAAAATATATCTATGTCGGCGGTTTGGAGCGCACAAAATATCAGGTGGACGATTCAAAATTTATTCAAAACCTGGTACCAGTTTTCCAGAACCAATCCGTAACCATATATTCTTATAATGGAAATTCAAAATGATGCAGGCAAAATTCACACGAAACCAATATTTGATTATTTTCGGAATTGCACTTATTGCGATCGCCATAAGGTTTCTTCACCTGGGAAATCAACCATTATCCGGAAGTGAAGCGAATTTAGCATTGCAGGCATTAATCGACAACAAAAGGGCAGGCGATTAATTGGTCCGGAGAACCTCTCTACCTGGTGTTAACAAGTTTCCTGTTTACGTTATTTGACCAAACCAACTATATTGCCCGGTCGATTCCCGCATTATTTGGTACTTTACTGATCTGCTATCCCATTTCTCTTACCGAAAAAATATCGGAAATTGGGAGACAATTCTTTTGGCTGCATTTCTGGCAATGGATCCCTCCCTTGTCTCTCTCTCCCGGACAGCTGGTGGATCGACAATTTCTCTGTTTTTATTAGGTCTGGCGGTATATTTATTGATCAATCGGAAAATTATTGGATCTGGAGTGGTGTGTGGTCTTGCATTGCTTGGCGGAGCAGGTTTCTGGTCAGCACTTATTCCACTGGCGATTGCGGTGGTTGTCTGGCTGATGATCAACAGGGAATCCTATAAAAAGCAGCCGCAACCACTATCCATAATTACTGAAACCATCCGTGACCGCATATTTTGGCTGGCGTTAATCCTTACAGTTGTTCTGATTGGAACGCTTTTCTTATCCTATCCGCGATCATTAAATGCTCTTGCCGGTTCATTTACGGATTATTTTCACACCTGGAAAAGTCAGGAAATTCTATCCTTCCCACTTTTCTTGTTGGGCATAATATTCTACTTCCCCCTGGGACTGATCTTTGGGATTTGGGGCGGGATCAGAAGCCTGATTGAAAAGAACAGCTTCGGAAAATTTCTTTTTATTTGGCTCCTGGCTGGCCTGGTTCTTATTTTTGTCAATCCAGGAAGGGAATTGACACAATTTTTCTGGTTGGTTTTTCCTTTATACACTTTGGCCGCCATTGAGATCAAGCATCACATAAATTCAGAGGGTGGTGAGTTCATTCCGACCATGGGTGTCGCGATCCTGATCATGACAATTGCTGGTTTTTTATGGTTCAATTTTGGAAAGTTGACTTATGGCGGGGAACAAAATCAGCTCATTCTGGCGGTTGGCGGCGGAATTGGTATCCTACTCGTAAGTGCAATCCTCATAATATTAGGATGGTCCAGAACAGTTGCTTTGAAAGGATATATCTGGGGCATTCTGGTAATTCTATTTTTGTACACTTTCTCGACCGGGTGGAGGGTTTCCGGGGTAGGAACAGGATTGCAAAGCGAAATGATAGGATCAGCCCAGACAGTGCCACAGTTGGGATTGATCAAGAAGACGATCAATGAGATCTCAAATTGGAATGCTGACACTTCAACCGGGATTGGTGTTTCTGTCGTAGGTTTAGATTCAACAGTGCTCGAATGGGGATTAAAGGATTTTTCAAAAATTAAATATCAATTGGCACCTGAAAAGGACCAACAGCCGGAAGTTATTCTTGCTGGAATTGATCACACGTTTGCATTTCAGGATCAATATCGCGGACAGGATTTTATTTTCGAGCAATCCATTGATTGGCAGAACTTCACCGCAATGGATTGGATTTCGTGGCTTGTCCACCGAAAAGTTTCCTACTCATACTCTTCTGTAGTGCTTTGGGTAAGGGCAGATCAATTCCCGGGTGGAACGATCAGTTTACCATCTCAATAACGAGAAAAATAGAACTTGAATAATCTGATGGTGTTAATCTTGAATATCGGTAACGAGTAAATGTACAAAATCCTCAAACCGGGAATTATTTATTTGGTGATCCCGGAAAAAATTAATCATCTGATTGGAAATATAAATGTCAATTCCTGATGCGATTACCATCGATGGGCCTGCAAGTTCCGGAAAATCTACTGTAGCAGCAATACTTGCGAAAGAACTTGCCTACCTTTATTTTGACACAGGCGTTATGTACAGGGCGGTCACATACGGTGTGCTCCAATCCAATATATCTTTACTGGATGAACCCGGAATAACTGCCCTTGCTGAAAAGGTGAAAATTGATATCTCTGAACCTTCAGTCAATGACGGACGTCAGTATGATGTTCTCATGGACGGGAATGATATCACCTGGGAAATTCGAACCCGCCTGGTGGACCAGCATGTATCACAGGTCTCAGCATATGCAGGCGTTCGTAAGGCAATGACCTACCAACAGCGCCAAATTGGACTTCGCGGAAAAGTTGTCATGGCAGGGCGCGATATCGGAACTGTGGTTCTGCCGGAAGCAAAGGTAAAGATCTATTTGGATGCATCCTCTGAAGAACGGGCGAGAAGACGATTTAAGGAATTGATCGACAGGGGTGAAGCAGCCAATTTTGAGAACATTCTTGCCGGGATAAAGAAAAGGGATGAGATCGATTTGACGCGTCAAATTGCGCCATTAAAACCTGCAGAAGATGCTGTCATAATCAATACAGATCATTTATCGGTATCCCAGGTTGTGGAAAAAATAAAGGCTGAATTTGAATGAGCGATTATAAAATCCCATTCTACAATCATGTGGCTCGCCGGATCATTCGCCCGGTGTTCAAGGCGTTGTTCAATATACTCAGCCGCGTTGAACGTATAGGATTTGAAAATATACCGCAGGATCCATATATTTTGATCTTCAACCATGTATCCCTTTTTGAAGCACCGCTGATAGTCGCATATTGGCCGACATTTCCTGAAGTATTAGGGGCATCAGATGTTTGGAATCGCCCTGGTCAGGACATTTTGGCAAAGGCTTATGGAGGAATACCGATAGATAGGGGAGAAATAGATCGAACCGCATTGCATAGAACAGTTGATGCTGTTCTATCCGGAAAATCATTGGCAATTGCTCCGGAAGGTGGCCGGTCACATTCGCCAGGCATGCGGAAAGCAAAAGCAGGCATTACCTACTTATTTGAAAAAACAAAAGTCAACATCGTACCTCTGGCTATGGTGGGAACAACAGACGACTTCTTATCTGAACTCTTACATGGGAAACGCCCGCGAGCTTCGATGATAGTGGGTAAACCGTTTTCCCTCCCGGAATTTGATGAGAAAGGGAAAACGGGTTCAGAGCTTAGGCAGGAAAAAGTGGATTTTGTGATGAAGAAAATTGCTGAGCTGCTTCCAGAAGAGTACCGGGGTTATTATTCCTGAAATATTATTGTCTCCCTTATTGGCGACAATACCAATAGAATAGAAGTTAACCACAAATGAAAGGGTGATGCCATGTGCGATACGATCTATGTACCAGCTAACCGGTCAAAAAAGGGTATAGCATTATTTGGAAAGAACAGCGATCGTGACCCGAATGAGGCGCACATCCTGGAAATGCATCCCCGAAAAAATTATCTTCCAGGGGAAGATGTCCATTGCACCGATTTAACCATTCCACAGGCAGCCACCACGAATGCGATCATTCTCGCCAGACCGTTTTGGATCTGGGGTGGCGAAATGGGGGCGAATGAATATGGGGTTACCATTGGCAATGAGGCAGTCTTCACCCGTATTCCTTACAATAAAGGAACCAGTCTGACTGGCATGGATCTTTTGCGGTTGGCGCTTGAAAGGGCTGCTACAGCTTTCGATGCAGTGAAAGTCATCACAGATCTGCTTGAAAAATATGGACAAGGGGGTAATTGTGGATTTTTGCATCCATTTTATTATCACAATAGTTTCCTCATTGCTGATCCAAAAGAAGCCTGGGTTTTGGAGACCGCCGGAAAACACTGGGCAGCCGAACATGTCACAGGTATTCGCACGATTTCCAATGCGATCACTATAACGGATAAGTGGGATCTGGCATCGAATGATCTGGTTGCTTATGCGGTGGAGAAAAAATGGTGCAAGAATAAGGATGATTTTAATTTCAGCAAGTGTTACTCTGACCCCTTATTTACTTACTTTGGGGATGCCAGAGGGCGTCAAACATGCACAACCATGAATTTGATGGGTGGGAAAACTGGCTTGGAAGCCCGTGATTTGATGAGTATTCTAAGAACTCATCGAAGGGGAGAATCAGCAACCTGGTCACCGGATCGGGGATTAACTGGTGCAGATATTTGCATGCATGCCGGCGTTGGACCGATCCGAATCAATGAGACCACCGGATCAATGGTATCTGAACTATTCCAGGAGGATCAATTGCATTGGTTCACTGGAACAGCCGCTCCGTGCACGGGGATCTTCAAACCCGTATGGTTCAAAGCCGGGTTACCCGAAATGGGAAGTACTCCCACCGGGAAATATGATCCAGACTCACTCTGGTGGATGCATGAAAAACTTCACCGGTCAGTGATCATGGATTACTCTCAGCGGATTGCTCTATATCGGGAAGAACGAGACCAATTGGAAGATACTTTTATGGACAGGTGCAGAAAAACTGGCATTGGCTTCTGAAAACGAGAAACTGGTGTATTCAAAAGCTTGTTTTGAGAAGGCAAAAACTGCTACAATAAAGTGGATTGCGAAGGTAGGATCAGAACCGATCAAGAAAGGGGTTTCAACCCTATATAAACAGTCCCGAAATAAATTCAATCAAATGGCTTTGTTGCCTGACAAATAGTATAAATATATAATTAATAAAATTACTGGCGCTCTCTTGACATTATGGAATTTATTATCACTCTCATAGGGAACCCTTTTGGCCTCCAATTGCCGCATAGTATTACAGGATGGGGGCTTATTGGATTCTACCTGGTTATCTTATATTGGCGCCTCAGGGTATTGGCATGAAAAAGCACCGAAGAAGAACCAGGGAAATTCAGTTTTGTTGGCATTGTTGATCATCCTGGTTCCTTTTACATCATTGTTTATTGGCTTGCGATTAAATTCCCTGGAAGAAGTCCAAAACAGTCTATATGCTGGCGCATCAGCAACGTTATTGATCCCACTACTTGCTGCCATTCCATGGATTCTTGCCGGTGGATTAATGCCGCCAATTTATGCTGTAGCATCCGCCTGGGTATCAGGGTTACTGATTAGCTTCTTTACTCAGCACAGTCTATTAATTCCATTTGAATACAGCATCGTTGCTCTTGTTTACTGTGAGTTAATTCGGATGCGCTATCGCGGCTGGGTTTACCGGTTGCTCAGAAATCCACTAATCGCAGCCCTTGTTTCTGCCGCCTTCTTTATGGTCACTTCAATTGGAGACTATTCGATAGGTGAACCCGGCATGTTGAGCGGCCAGTTAGGAGGCAGTCTTCTTACCCTGGCTGGTGCATTTGTCTTGCTTATTACCCCGAATATTATTGCCGGTATTGTGGGGTATTTCTTATCCAATTATTACCAGGCTAGCTGGGTCAAACCGGGACCATTGTTCCCGGCCACTGACGAGAATGTCCTTACCAGACGTTTTTTTACGGGTGTTGGTCCTTTCGTTTTCTTTCTGTTCTTTGCACTTTTGGTTGGAACCTGGTTGGTTTCAGGAGCTGCAGCCAGGAAATTGGTACAAGCCCGTTTAGCCGGTACTGCAGAAGTGGCTGCGGATGGAATCCCATTTTTTATTAATACTGGTAATGACTTGCTGACCCAGTATGCACGTGCTCTTCCACTGAATGGTGATGCTACGAAGGATATTCAAATCAGCCTGGCACAAAGCATCAGGACAATTCAATTCTTTAAGCAGCTTGCTTTTGTTGATAAGGATGGCAAAGTACTTGTCAGCTATCCTGAAAGCAGTATCGCTCAGCTCTCACTTGAGGAAATTGGGATTGTTCAGCAAACCGTCACCGGTGGAATTCTCAACTCATACACAGCATTTTCGACTGCGGGAAGCAATGCCGTCACAATTTCTTTTGCTGTTCCTGTAAAGGATGATCTGGGCAGGTTAAAGGGGTATTGGTTGGAAGAAGTGACCTGGCCACCAATCCATATACCCAGTCCACCATTTACTTACTAAATAACATGTCTCAAAAAGGCGGAGAAGGTTATATCATCGATGAAAATGGAAAGGTGATCTACCATCAGAACGTGGATTACCTAAATTCCACCTATCCGGGTGAATTATCTGCGGTAGAACGTTTTTACACTTTGACTACCGCTGGTAATAATCAACTGCTGATCTACTACAAACCCTCCAAGAATTTGGATTGGTCAGTTGTTCTGGCAGTTCCATCCGCTGAAGTTCAGGCTGCAACATGGGAAGTCACGTTACCCATGTTTGCAATTCTCATTGCAGCAGCAGTTTTGTTATTCCTGATCTTTAAAGCTGGATTGTCTTCCATCACTTATTCCATCAAAGTATTAACCAATGAGGCTGACAGGATCTCAAAAGGGACGATGGACCATACCCAGTATATTCGTGGTGATGATGAGATCGGCCAACTCGGGCAAATGTTTGAACAGATGCGTCTGACTTTAAAAGACCGCATCGATGAGTTGAATTTATTACTTTCGGTCAGCCAGGGAATAGCCACCCACCTTGATCTTAAATCAGCCCTCCAACCGATCCTTGAAGCAGCAATCAGTAACGGCGGCAGTATGGCGCGGATTGTCCTTGTGCCTGAACCGGATACTGATCCATATTCGAATACCCCCACAAGTTTTGGGCTGGGGGAGACACTGAAATACTATACTTACCTGGATGAACAGGTAATGGCGTTAACCCGCAGCAGGGATGTGATCAGCCTTAACAACTTGATCCGTGGAAGAGTCCTCAAATTAAATCCTGAATTGCTCAATCCGGCTGCAATTATTTCCGTCCCCATCCGTAACAACAACCGTTTCCTTGGCATTCTGTGGACAGCTTATGATCAACCGCGGTCATTCCCGGATTCTGAGGTTAAATTCCTTTCCACCCTCGCTTCAGATGTCAGCCTGGCAGTGACAAATATCCGCCTTTATAAATCTGCTGAGCTGGGCAAGAAAAGATTGATAGCCATTCTCGAATCCACTCCAGACCCGATATTTGTGATCGACCAGGATGAAATGATCATCCTGGCTAACAACCCGGCCAGGGAACTATTCAAAATGAATGAGCTATTCATTGAGGGGAAAAAGATCCAGGATGTGATATCAAACCAGGAGTTGCTCAGTTTACTGAGATCTGGAGCGAATAACCGTGAGATCAGACTTGACCAACAAAGAGTATTCTATGCCTCCATTGCAGATATGGTGGTAGAAACGACACAACTTGGCAAGGTTTGCATCCTCCGCGATATCACCCACTTCAAGGAAGTTGATTCCCTCAAATCAGAATTTGTGGCGACTGTTAGTCACGATTTACGCACTCCGCTTACCCTGATGAGAGGTAATGCAACCATGCTTCAGATGGTTGGCGAGTTGAATGAACAGCAGAAAAATTATGTAAAGAAAATAACCACCGGCATTGAGAGCATGTCACGGCTTGTTAACAACTTATTGGACCTGGGCCGTATTGAGGCTGGAATTGGGCTGCAATTAGAGCCTGTCCATGCCAAAGAGGTGGTTCAAAAAGTGGAAGCCACCCTTCAGCTCCAGGCAGTGCAGAAAAACATCACGGTCCTGAACGAGATAGCTGAAGAAAGCGACCCCATAGTGAATGCCGATTCCGCCCTTTTACAGCAGGCGTTATATAACCTGGTGGAAAATGGAATCAAGTATTCTCCGGTCGGTGGCCAGGTTACCATCAATTGTTCAGAATATTCAGCATCTGTTGTTTTCGAAGTAAAAGACAATGGAAAGGGAATTGCCCCATTGGATATTCCCCGATTGTTTGAGAAATTCTTCCGCAGCTCCCAACGGGAAGGATATGTTCAAAAACCATCCAGTATGGGGCTGGCGATCGTAAAATCGATTGCTGAGCGTCATGGTGGCAAGGTGTGGGTGGATAGCCAACTTGGGAAAGGCAGTACTTTCTTCCTGCAAATTCCAGCAGTCGTAGATGTTGATAGAATAAAAGAAGCTCAGATAAAGGAAGAGCCTACAGTCCAATCCGAATAACAATATACACAAATTCCAATTCTTATCTTGACGAAAGTGAGCATGAATTAGTATAATAAGATTTCATGCGTATAATGTCTGTTTGTTAATTTAAATCAAGCGCGATGGGATAACAACCTAAGCGCTTTAAATCGTTAATGTTACCGGTCCAGTCACAGTAGGAGGTATTTAGTGGAAACAAAGGGCTTAACCGCACTTCGTATAAATCTTGCTTCTCCCGAAACCATAAAAAGTTGGTCGTATGGAGAAGTCCTAAAACCAGAAACGATCAATTATAGAAGACTACGTCCGGAAAAAGACGGCTTGTTTTGTGAAGCGATCTTTGGACCCACAAGAGATTGGCAATGCTATTGCGGTAAATATAAGAATCCAAGATACAAAGGCATCGTTTGCGATAAATGCGGTGTTGAAGTAACCCGTTCATCAGTACGTCGGGAACGCATGGGTCATATCGAGCTTGCCACCCCCATTGCACATATCTGGTATACCCGCCGCATACCATCCTATTTGGGTCTCCTGCTGGATATTTCCAGGCGGAATTTGGATCGGGTGTTGTATTTCGCACAATATATTATTACTTACGTTGATGAAGATGCCCGCCAAAAAGCTTTAAAAAGGCTGCAGGATGAGATTAATGTTTCCGAACGGGAACAGGCTACCTCAATTAATTCGAAGATAGCGGAAGTCAAAATTGGCCGTGATAAAAAACTGGCAGAATTCCAGACACAAAAAACCAGTATTGATGAACGCTATGACGAAGAAACTGCCACTAAGTTGGATCCTGTAATTAAAGAAGGGCAGGCTCTTGAAACGCAATTACAAGAGAAAATGGGTTCAGCGCTTTCCTCCCCGGTTCTATTCAAATCCACTGGTGTAGTGATTGCAGAAGCTGGAGCCACAGTTACTGGTGAATTCCTGAAAAAGATCAATAAACTTGTCAAAGAACGCTTGGAAGAGATCGAAACCGAGTTGAAGGATCAGAAGGAACGCGAACTGGAACAGGTCAAGATGCTGGTTGAAACGGTCCGTGCCGAATCAGACCTGCAGATGAATGAACTGAGAAACCAGCTCGAGGACCAGTCTGTTGAAGGACGAAGCCATTCATCTCACCAACGCGATGAATTACAGGAATTGCGCACCTTCACTTTCTTAAGTGAGAGTCGTTATCGCGAACTGAAGACCCGCTGGGGTCAGGTTTTCCGTGCTGATATGGGCGCAGAAGCTTTTTATGACATTCTTCGCCGCCTGGACCTGGAAAAATTATCAGAAGAACTCTGGCACGAAGTAAAGACTTCTCGCAGTAAACAGAAACGTAAAAAAGCTACAACCCGCTTGAAAGTTGTAGAAGCCTTTAGGCGGTCAGGAAATCGACCGGAATGGATGATTTTAACCATTCTTCCTGTAATTCCTCCAGATCTGCGGCCAATGGTTCAGCTCGATGGTGGAAGGTTTGCTACTTCTGACTTGAATGATCTTTATCGCCGTGTAATTAATCGCAATAACCGTTTGAAAAGATTGCTGGAGCTTGGTGCTCCCGATGTTATCGTTCGTAATGAAAAACGTATGCTCCAGGAAGCAGTGGATTCCCTTGTAGATAATTCACAGCGTGGAAAAGCATTATCCCGCCGTGGACGCAGAGAATTGAAATCCTTGAGCGATATGCTCAAAGGTAAAAAAGGTAGATTCCGCCGAAACTTGTTGGGGAAACGGGTGGACTATTCTGGACGCTCGGTGATTGTTGTTGGTCCGCAATTGAAACTTTATCAATGCGGTCTGCCCAAAGCCATGGCGTTAGAATTATATCGACCATTTGTGATTTCCCGGCTTGTATCCCATAACTTTGCTGCAAATGTAAAAGGCGCAAGGCGATTTATTGAGCGAAATCGGCCTGAGATGTGGGAAGTACTGGAAGAAGTCATTGGTGATCGCCCTGTCCTGCTAAACCGTGCACCAACATTGCACAGGCTGGGAATCCAGGCGTTTGAACCCGTCCTCATTGAAGGAAGTGCCATCCAATTGCACCCATTGGTTACCACAGCTTTCAATGCTGACTTTGATGGCGACCAGATGGCTGTTCATGTTCCTTTGTCCGATAAGGCAGTCAAAGAAGCCCGTACCCTGATGCTTGCATCGAAGAACCTGTTGAAACCAGCCGATGGTGAACCAATTATTTCACCATCCAAAGATATGGTTCTGGGTGTGTATTACTTGACTGTAGAAGATAACCGTCCTCACAAGGGCGATGGCAGAATTTTCGCAGATATGGATGATGTTGAACTTGCATACAGTTTAGATCAGGTTGAAATTCACGCCAAGATCAGAATTCGAATGGAAACCTGGTATGACGATAAGAATAATCGCTTGTCGAAACCTGAGATCAGGATATTGAATTCTACGGTTGGACGAGTACTATTCAACCGGATATTACCCCCTGAAATCCAGTTTGTTAATCAGGAACTGGAAAAAGGTGCAGTGAAGGATCTGGTAGCGACCGTATATGAGATTTGTGGTCAGGATGTAACGACCGAAATTGCTGATCGTATCAAGGATATCGGTTTCCATTATGCAATGGTTTCCGGTGCTACGATCGCTGTTGCGGATATTACTATTCCGCCAGAAAAAACAGATATCATCAATAAATCATTAAGTGAAGTCGAAGATGTTCAAAAAGATTTCCGCCGTGGTTTATTGACCGAACAAGAGCAGAATGAACGTGTCATTGAGATCTGGCAGTTAACAACCAAACAGGTTGGTGATGCAGTCCGCAACTATATGGATCCAAACGGAAATATTGCCGTCATGGCAAATTCCGGAGCAACCAAAGGTGGATTTGGTCCAATTTCACAGTTGGCTGGTATGCGTGGTTTGATGGCTGATCCATCAGGACGTATCATCCCCTTACCAATTATTTCCAACTTCCGAGAAGGATTAACCGCCCTGGAGTACTTCATTTCAACCCATGGTGCTCGAAAAGGTCTGGCAGATACAGCTCTTCGTACTGCTGATGCCGGTTATTTGACCCGACGACTGGTGGATATTGCCCAGGATATTATCGTCAATACCGAAGACTGTGGAACCGAAGAAGGTGTATATATCCGCAAGGAAGATGATGTTGCTGGTCAACCGATGGGTGTTCGTCTCTATGGTAGATTGGCTGCTGCAAATATCTATAATCCAGCCACTGGTGAATTGATCGTTGAACGGGATGAGATTCTGGACCGCGAAAGAGTACGCCGGGTTACAGAGGCCATGGTCCAGGAAGTTAAAGTTCGGTCACCATTGATGTGCGAATTAACTCATGGCATTTGCCAAAAATGCTATGGTATGGACCTGGGGCGAGGGACACTTGTTGAACATGGATCAGCTGTAGGTGTCGTCGCAGCACAATCCATTGGCGAGCCTGGTACCCAGCTTACTTTACGTACATTCCATACAGGTGGTGTCGCAGCCGGAGGAGATATTACAACCGGTCTTCCTCGTGTAGAAGAATTGTTCGAAGCGCGAAGAATGCCAAAAGGTGAAGCGATCATCTCTGAAATCAAAGGTGTTGCCCACTTCTTCCAGAACGAAAAAATGGCAGATTTACGCATTGTTCGTGTAGAAAACAGCGAAATGGTTTCGGATGAATATGTCATCCCTGAAGAATGGACCATTGCTGTTGAAGATGCCACGCAGATCGAAATTGGTGGTTTGGTAGCCGCTCTGAATGATGCTACGATCACCACAACGCATTCAGGCCGGGTAAGAATAGAAGGTCGAACGGTGATCGTTTCGTACGAACAGAAGGAAAATGGTGAGTATGAAATTCCTTCCACGGCACGCTTGATCATCAAGGATGGCGATCATGTGGAAGCTGGACAGCAAATCACAGAAGGCTCACTCAACCCGCATATGATCCTTCAGATCAAAGGACGCGATGCCTGCCAGAAGTACTTGATGAGCGAGATTCAAAAAGTGTACCGTTCACAGGGACAAAACATTAATGATAAGCATTTTGAGGTAATTATCCGCAAAATGTTGGGTAAGGTTCAGGTTCGTCGACCGGGAGATACCCCATACCTGCCATTGGACCTCGTGGACAGATTGGAAATTAAGAAAGTGAATGAGGAACTTACAACTCAGGGTAAGCAAATTGCCCGTTACTCCGAAATTTTACTGGGTGTAACGAAAGCTTCCTTGAGCACCGATTCATTCCTATCTGCAGCTTCATTCCAACATACCATCAAGGTATTGGCTGGAGCAGCCATCGCTTCCACCGAAGATCCATTGATCGGTTTGAAAGAAAATGTCATCATCGGAAAACTCATCCCCGCCGGGTCTGGATTTGATGCAGCAAAAGCATTGGGTTTACAGGGTTATCCGGAAGAGCCCGAAGAAACAGTAGCGCCAGTTTTAGAGCTTCCCATCGCGGAATAATACAGGTCGAATTTTAAGCAAGACCCCGGTCAATTTGACGGGGTCTTTTCATGACCATATTTCTTGACCGGTGATATAAATACTCTTAAGATTATTATTGTAATTTCGGAATTATCTTGAAACTTATTTGTGTTCAGTAAAAGAGAGAATATGACTACACCAAACCAGGTTCGCCGAATTGATATTGACCAGGAAATGCAGCAATCATATCTTGACTATGCAATGAGTGTGATCGTATCACGCGCACTGCCAGACGCACGCGATGGATTAAAACCTGTACAGCGTAGAATTCTTTACGCCATGTACGATCTGGGGTTGAATAACAATTCCGTTTATAAGAAATCTGCCCGTATCGTGGGTGAAGTATTAGGTAAGTATCACCCGCATGGGGATATGGCTGTTTATGAAGCCATGGCGCGCATGGCACAGGATTTTTCCATGCGTTGTTTACTCGTGGATGGGCAGGGAAACTTTGGCAGTGTGGATGGTGATCCCCCCGCAGCGATGCGTTATACAGAAGCCAAGTTGACCCAGGCCTCCATCGAAATGCTGAGGCAAATCGAAAAGAACACGGTTGATTTCTCGCGAAATTTTGATGGAACTTTGATGGAGCCGGATGTCCTTCCAGCTGCCTTCCCGAACCTGTTGGTAAACGGGGCAACAGGTATTGCGGTCGGCATGGCTACAAACATTCCACCTCATAATCTTGGTGAAGTGATGGATGCCCTTATATATATGCTCCAACACTGGAATCAGCTTGACGATGTGACTGTTGAAGACCTGATGAAGTTCATCAAAGGGACCGGACTTTCCAACAGGTGGTGTGATCATTCAAGACCCGGCAGGCGAAGGCCTGGCCAGTATCTATGGCTCCGGCAGGGGAAAGGTGATCATCCAGGCTAGAGCGCATTTAGAGGAAATGGATAGGGGAAAAAATCGGATCATCATCACGGAATTACCGTACATGGTCAATAAATCTTCACTGATCGAAAAAATTGCTGAATTGGTCAGGGCTGGCAATATGGATGGTGTCGTTGACCTGAGAGATGAATTTGACAGGCATGGACTGAGAGTAGTGATCGAACTCAACAAGTCAATCGATCCTGAGGTTGTGCTCAGGAATTTATATAAACGCACTTCCATGCAAACTACCTTTGGTATAGCACTGTTGGCTCTGGTGGGTGGTGAACCCCGATTATTAACATTGAAGCAAACATTAAAGGTATTTTTGGACCATCGTTTGGTTGTGATCCAACGGAAAGAGTGAATTTGAGCTGGATAAAGCTCGACAGCGGGCTCACATTCTTGAAGGTTTGCGCATAGCCATCAAATATCTGGATGAGATCATAAAGCTAATTAGAAACTCATCAGACACCGAAGAAGCAAAAGAAAGACTGATCAAGAAATATTCATTATCAGACATCCAGGCACAGGCAATTCTGGACATGCCATTAAAGAGGTTAGCCGCCCTGGAACGAAAAAAGCTCGAGGATGAATATCGTGAGGTTTCACAGACCATCCGAATGCTTGAAGACCTGTTGAAAACGCCGGAGAAGATCAGGCAAAAAGTAGCCGAGGAATTAGCAGAAATTCAAAAGAGTTTTTCAGATAAAAGGAAGACAAACATCATCGGCATGAAGGAAGGTGGAAGCCTGTCTCAAATGCTGACTGTCACTGACCTGATGGATTCTGAAGAAGTTTGGATTGGAGTGAACGAAGCAGGTGAGATTGCCCGGTCGAATGCTTCTTCATCTCCCTGGATGTCCGGTAAGGATGCCCCGGAATGGTTATTGAAATGTGACACACATCATACACTTTACCTTGTAACAGATACTGGACGAGCTGCAGCCATTCCAGTACATTCTGTTCCAGAAGCCGCGCAAATCTCTGAAGGGACACCGGTTCATAAAATTTCTGCATTGAATCCGGATGATAACCTGGCAGTCATCTTCTCCTTGCCGCAAAAAAGCCAGCTCAATGATTCAACTTTCATCACCACTGCCACAAGGGGTGGTATGTTGAAAAAATCGATTGCGACAGATTTACCCGGCCCATCTGCGCAGACATTCCAACTCTGCAAGGTTAATGAGGGTGATATCCTGGGTTGGGTCCTGCAGAGTAACGGAAGTTCAGATTTTATTTTGGCTACCACCAAAGGATTTTGTATCAGGTTCAATGAAGATGAAGTACGACCTATAGGTTTGGTCGCTGCAGGCGTAGCTGGAATTAAGCTTGGTGTAGGGGACGAAGTGGTTAATATTTCCTGTATAAATAAGGATCACGCTGTGGTTTTGCTGACAACTGATGGCAGGGCGAAGCGGACACCCTGCCAAGGATTACCCTACCCAGGGCAGGTATGGAATGGGAGTGATTGGATGGAAGGTGACCCCTGGAAAACATATTGCCGGGATGATGGTTGGAGAAAACACTGAAAAATTCATTGTTCACTTCATGAAATCCATTTCCAAACCTAAGAAAGTGGATGAAATTCCACAGGCGGGTAGAGCAGCTCAGGGAAAGATGGTGATGGAAGTGAAACCAGGTGACCAGGTGATTGGCATTACCACCATTTGGGATGGGGTTGGAAAAAAAGCGAAACATACAAAAGAGGATCCTGGATTAGGAAAACATTCCGGGAAAGATGAGTCCAACATGCAATTGGAATTATTCAAGCCGGAAAAAAGAACCAGGGCAAGCTCGAAAAAAGAACCATTAATACAGACCCAAAAAAGGATGTTAAGTCATCAAAAGCGAAGACTGTGTCAAAGTCGGTCAAAAAAGTAACAAAACCGAAACCAATTAACAAAGCGGTAAGTAAAGATAAAAAAACCAGTCCTAAACCTAAAAGGTCGGGTATATCTCGTAAGGTTTCTATTGCCACAAAACCTACCGGTAAAGTGGAGTCAGAAGTTAATCCACAAAAAGGCCGGGGTCGACCGAAGAAAACACCTTGAATTAAAATGCCATAATCAGGGAAGTTTATAAAAGCTGTAATGGTACGAAATTTTATCACTTACCAAACCGAATGTGTCACTGCCATTTTGAATGGACCCGCGCGTGGATGTGCAGCTCCAATTGATATGCCGCGTGGATCCTGTGCCGGAAGAACCGGTTAAAGTGAATACCGCATTTGGAAGAATTTGATTAAATAACCCTTCATACCAGCTTCGAATAGCTACTGATCCTTGAATGGTACGGGCAGGTGTGATTTGGACTGCGGTTGTTCCATACATTGCAGCTACCGTATCCGGATTGCGGGAATTTAATGCCGCTATGAATTGATCAGGGAAATCAAGGACAGGTGTACTTCCCCAGGCAAAACTCCCAATGGTATTCCAAACCGCACTCAAGTCTCTACGGCATTCATCCCAACTGAAAAAATTTACCCCGGGCAGGTTTTGCCTTACCGCCGTCTTCATAAACAGGGTTATATCTTTTTCTGTCGGTCCCCATGAACCAGCTTTGTATGTTGGCCCGGTTGGAATGATAGTACGGGGTGTAACCAGAGTCCTGTATTCCTGTATACATCGTAAGAGTTGTTCGTCAGGATTATGAGCCTGTTCAAAATAGACCTGAGGCATTGCATAATTGCATTTATCCAAAAAGGAATTGAAAGGAAACTCCATATGGTAGCTTGGGTAACGATAGGTACTTAAAGCGACCAATGTGTTTGGCAAATATTTACGCAATTCTGTCATGAAGCTCTTGGCAGCGGTTGATTTCCCCGGTTGTTTGTATTGAATTTCAGCATCAATGACATAGCCATCCAATTTATAGGCAGTTACCCGTTGAGCAGCCAGGCGTGCTTCCTGTAATGGATCATCACCGTAAACATAATGCCAACCCCAAACTTGTATTCCCTTTGCGCGAAGAGCAGTAACAACGGGGGCAATATAATCTATTTTCTTTAGAGTATCGTAATTTGATAAAGCAATACCATCTGCAATTTTGATCAGCACATGTGTGAATTTAAATTCAACCGCTCGTGCGGCAATATAGGAGGGATTCCCGTTTTCACAGCTGGGTACTTTCCATATAAAAAAGCCTTTACCTGATAATCCCATTATTCACCTATCCGTTCTATTTTATTGCCCATCAGGTTTCAGGTTGCCTTCCAATCCTAGCTCCGGGGCAATCGTCCTCATCGCAAGGATCACATTATCGACATGTTGCCAAAGGTCCAGACCGCACTCAACTGCTCCTGCTTCCATTTCCTCACGGTTGGTACCTGCGGCAAAAGCTTTATCTTTCCATTTTTTCTTCACTGATGAGGCGGTCAGGTCATATAGAGACTTGGAAGGCCGAACAAGGGCAACAGCAGTGACCAGGCCGGTAATTTCATCGCAGGCACTCAGGTATTTTTCCAAATTGGTCACTCGTGGAATACCAAGGTTTGATCCGTGGCTTAATATGGCATGAATGGTTGTTTCATCGACTCCGTTGGATCGTAATATTTCTGCACCAGCCGCAGGGTGCAATTCTGCTGTCGGGTGGATTTCCCAATCAAAATCGTGCAGTAATCCGGTCAATCCCCATTGTTCTATATCCTCATTCAATGATTTTGCATAATATCGCATGACAGCCTCAACTGAAAGCATATGATTGATCAGTCCGGGGCTTTTCACATATTGTTTTACGATTGCTAAGGCTTGTTCACGTTTCATGTTTATTAAATAGTAAGCACAATAATTAGGTTTGTTGATCTAATTATTGCAAGGTTCATGCCGTAGATTATTCTTCGGGAAATATGGTTTCTTTTACACCCAGGACAGGAACAGGATGAGTTATGCTGACCTCAATTGTCGAGACCAACATGGCTGCAATTTCACGCATATTCCAGTAAAGTTGCGAGCTTTTCCTATAAGTGATGTTTTCCGCTGCATACCCGGTGGCTTCAATACCCAGTTTTCGGCAGGTGTAAACTGCCCGGGGAAGATGGAACGGTTGTGTGACCAAAATTGCGCTTTTGATTCCAAAAATATAGAGCGCACGATAGCATGAATCATATGTTCGGCGTCCTGCATAATCCAAAACGATATCATTCTCAGGAACTCCCAGACTGAGGGCATATTCCCGCATTGCTCCGGGTTCGTTATATTCCAAATAACTGTTGTCGCCGCTCATGAGCAGTTTTTTTACTTTTCCGGATTTATATAATTCAACCGCACTTTGTACTCGGTCCCTCAATATGGCCGTTGGAGAGCCATCCCTGCGAAGGCCGGCACCAAACACCAGGGCTACTTGGGCGTCCGGTTGGTATTTGAGTTGACGAATATAACTCTGGGTTGAAATGACAATATAGATCCTTGCTGCAGCAGCTAAAATTAATATTGAAGCTAAAGTAACGATGAGGATCCTTGGTATTGTGATTAGCATTTTTTTCACCATTGTAAAATTCTACCATCGAAGTAAAACCATTCAAATATCAAGGTATAATTTAAATATTCGGATGGAGCAAATATGCGAAAAGAAAAATGGACAGTTTTTCTAGTTATCAGTGCAATAATAGCATTTCTTGTTATCAGTATCTATCTGATTAATTCCGTTAATAAAACTGTAAACAACATCATTCAGCCGATCGTTCAAGCAAATTCGGGGATCTCCACCCAGGTTGCTGAGATCCTTCATCCAACCCCAACCATCCGCCCTGACCCGATTACGATCATTCACGCAATTCAACCGTTAGCCCGTTTGGAAACCATCCAATATTCAGTGGAAAAGGTGATCACCGGGGAAACGGGTCAGGGATTATTCAAAACCTTCGTGGGTGATAAATTGCTTTTTATTGCGCATGGAACAGTCATTGCCGGTGTGGACTTGAGTAAACTTTCACTGGATCATATTCAGGAACGTGATGGCGGCCTGGTTATATCTTTACCAGAACCGGAGATATTTATTGCTTCACTTGACAACGAACAATCGTATATTTACGACAGGCAAACCGGGATATTTACAAAAGGGAATCCTCAGCTTGAAACAGAAGTCAGAAGGGCTGCAGAAAAAGAGATCGAAGCGGCTGCATTGCAAGATGGAATTCTCAAACTGGCGAAACAAAATGCAATTACTTATCTGACGAATTTTTTAAGGGATCTTGGATATGATCATGTGATCGTGGAACAGCAATAAAGCTATATTCGTTCATTCCATGCCTTGTTATTATATTTTTCCTGTTCGATTCTCTTTGCCAAAGAAGCTTCTTCTTCCGTCAATGTTCCATTAATGAAAACCATATTATGGGTTACTTCAAAAGCCTGCACTAGATCCATGGCAGATTGATGCCAGGAAACAGATTTTCCGGTTTGGTCTTCAATGGTTGTTGCCCGCAATAATACTCTCTGGGCGGCTTTCTTTCGAGAGTCTTCATCGGAATAAGCTAAAACCTTGATGATCCGGCTGATATCCCCGGAGAGTGGAATAGCTCCGTGTTGTAGAATAGCATTCTTGCGCCTGGCCTGGGCACTTCCGATGATCTTTTTGCCAGCAACCGTGATCTCGTAATTCGATGGAATTTCAAAACACACCGGTTCAATATGGCTTTTCGTATGTTGTGATTCTTCCCGTGATCGAGGATCAAGAGAATATTTTTGCAGCATTTGAATGAATGCCTGCGATATTTTTTGATAACTATCAAGGATTCCACCCTGTAATATTGGCTGTTCTGCATTTCCAGTAATTGAATAAGTTAGTTCATCAATGTGCAGGATTGCCCTTCCGCCGGTCGGTCTCCTGACAAGATCCCAACCCATCTTTATTAATGCCTCCCGGTCAACTTCTCTGATATGCTGGGCATGGCCTAATGATAGGCAGGGAGGATTCCATGAATACAACCTGAGGGTGGGCAGGTATCCGTCCCCCTGGGCAAATTCGAGTAAAGCATCATCAACAGCCATGTTCCAGGATCCTGAAGCCGGGGGATCAATAACCAACCGCCATCGATTCGCTTCAACTTTATTTGACATCACTATTCATTCCTCGATTCTCAACTATTGACATTAAATTCTAACATATCCAGATTCAAATAAGTTAGCCGAAAATAACAATACCTCATGTATTGCGTTAATAAGTAAAGTGGCTATGATAAAATTGGGTTTCAGGGATAACCAAATTCATGACAAAAAATAACAGCACCTTAACCGAACAACGCGATACGATTGAAATTCATTTACCTGACGGGAGAGTGATATCGGGTAATCGAGGCGGGACAATCGCGGATTTCTTGGAAATACTACCACTAGAAGAACGTCAAATTATTGTTGGCGCGATTGTAAATTCAGAGTTGAGAGAATTAACACTGCCCCTCACAATGGATGCGACAGTGGTACCCATCACCATGAAAAGTGCAGATGGCGCTAGAATTTACCGAAGGTCCTTTAACTTTTCTTCTCGAAGTTGCATTTGAAGATCTTTTTCCCAATGTTGAACTATGGATTGACCATTCAGTTTCTTCCGGGGGATTCTTTTGCCAGGTACATGGCCGTGACCCGCTAAGTAATGATGAGTTGGATCAATTAAGCAAATTGATGTCAATCCTTGTCCAGACCAACCTTCCATTTGAAAGACAAAAAGTACCACTCAAAGACGCCATTGACTACTTTAGATCAAAGGGGGAGACCGATAAAGTCCGCCTGCTCTCTTACCGGCAAAAAGAATTCCTGATACTTTACAGGTTGGAGAACCATAGAGATTATCTACATGGATACATGGTACCTTCCACCGGGTATATAAAATGGTTTGGACTGACCAAAATGGACCAAGGTTTTGTGTTGAGTTACCCGAGGCGTTTTGCCCCGACCGAAATTCAACCTATGCCGCCATCATTAAAACTTGTGAACACCTTTCATGAGTATGGTGATTGGTTGGAGCGGCTTGGCATTGAGAGCGTTGGTGCGTTGAATGACGCAATAGCAGCAAGCAGGATCCGGGAAGTGATCCTTGTGTCTGAAGCATTACATGAACAGAGAATATCAGATATTGCTTCTCAAATTGCTCAAAAGATAAAGAATATCCGGGTCGTATTAATTTCTGGACCTTCTTCATCAGGTAAAACCACATTTTCTAAGCGATTATCCATTCAGCTTCTTTCACAGGGTGTATCTCCGTATGCGCTCGAGATGGATAACTATTTCGTTGACCGGGATAAGACGCCAAAAGATGAAACAGGTGCATATGATTACGAAGTCATAGACGCCCTCAACCGACCCCTTCTCAATGCCCACCTCACAGATCTGATTGCAGGCAAAGAAGTACAAATCCCTCATTTTGATTTTAAAGCCGGGAGAAGCTTTCCGGGAGAAGTTGTCAAATTACTCCCGGGTCAGTTGATCGTCCTGGAGGGAATCCATGAACTGAATCCCCAGTTGTTGCCAGATATTCCAGCAGAGCAATCCTTCAGGATCTATGTTTCTTCTTTGACACAACTGAACCTGGATAAGCATAACCGGATATCCACAACGGATACACGCCTGTTACGGCGAATAGTTCGGGATGCTAATGATCGCGGTTATACTGCTCACCAAACGCTGCAACGATGGGAATCTGTTCGGGCAGGAGAAAAAAATCACATATTCCCTTACCAGGAAAATGCCGATATCATGTTTAATTCTGCCCTGGCATATGAGTTATCAGCAATAAAACCGGTGGTTGAACCACTCTTACGTCAGGTGCCTTTTGGTAGTCAGGAATATATCGAGGCAAAACGGTTATTGGCGTTTTTGGATTGGTTTCTCCCTATCAATAGCGACTTGATACCCGATAATTCCATTTTGCGCGAGTTCCTGGGAGGTTCTATTTTGCACGATTTTAAATTATGGCAAAATAACAAGTAGGCAGGATCAGATACAAAACAAATATTTAAACATTATTAGATGGTTAAATCAATCAACCTCCCTAAGAAGTCAGGAAGGTTGATTGATTTATAGGATTATCCGTTGATGACAATTTTCTAGCTTATCTTGCTAGTTCTTTATGT
Organism: uncultured Chloroflexia bacterium; assembly: GCA_963709535.1. Taxonomy (GTDB): domain Bacteria; phylum Chloroflexota; class Anaerolineae; order Anaerolineales; family Anaerolineaceae; genus PNON01. Next base: position 391,854 of record CAVPWY010000003.1, read on the forward strand.
AGGTCTTTATAACCCGACCCAGGCGCTCCATCCCAACAGTGATTTTTTCCGGGGTTGGCATGGAGAAATTTAATCGCATGGTATTTTTTCCACCACCATTCGGGTGGAAGGAGGTGCCTGGAACGAAAGCCACTTTTTCAGCTATGGCAGGTTTAAGATCAGAGTCGCATCCATGTATTCCGGAAGGGTTGCCCATAGAAATAGTCCGCCTTTTGGATGGGTCCATTTGACCCCTTCTGGCATGAATTCTTCCAGGGCTTCTAGCATCACATCTCGCCGTTCACGATAAACGCTACGGATCAGTTTTACATGCTGGTCAAGGAATCCACCTTTGCCTACTTCGTAAGCGACCACCTGGTTAAAGGTGGCTGTATGAAGGTCGGCACCTTGTTTTGCCTGAACCAGTTTTCGAATAACTTCAGGTGGTGCGATGATCCATGCCAATCGGAGACCTGGAGCTAGGATTTTGGAGAAAGTACTCAAGTAAATTACATTTCCTGAATAGGATGTACAGTCCTTTGAGTATCGTACCTCACCATCGAGGACGGCCACTGAGGGGATATGTTCTCCTTCAAAACGCAATTGTCCATAAGGATCATCTTCAATAATTGGAACTCCGTACCGGTCTGCTAATTCGAGGATTTTTTTCCGCCGTTCCAGTGATACGGTTACACCGGTTGGATTTTGGAAGTTTGGAAGAAGGTACATAAACTTTGGCCCGGTTCGTAGTTGTTCTTCCAGGGCTTCTGTCATCATTCCTTCATCATCTGATTTAACCACGACATATTCTGCACCATAGGCATTCCAGGCTTGAAGCGCACCCAGGTAAGTTGGCAATTCAACAAGAATACGATCGCCGTGATTGATGAATATTTTGCCAAGCAGATCCAAGGCTTGCTGTGAACCGGATGTGATCATTACGTTTTCAGTCTGAATACCAATGCCCATTCGTTCTGAGTGCCGTACGATCATTTCCCGTAGGGGCTGATACCCTTCCGTTGCTCCATATTGTAAGGCTATGTTACTGAGGTTTTTTAAAACATATTGACAGGCTTCACCAATTTTTTCTGTCGGGAATACTTCGGGAGCAGGCATTCCTCCACCGAAGGAGATGATCTCAGGGTTTTCAGCTAATTTCAATAATTCCCGAATTGTGGAACTCGTCATCCTCTGTGTTCTTTGAGCATACCGGTGATCCCAGGGGGTTTGCATAAATTAAGCTCTCCTTATCAGTTAATTTGATAGTGGATCGGATAATTACCTTTACGGTAATTATTTTGGAAAACGAGTGACAACGACAGCAGCGGTGGGGAGGACTACTTTATCCCCGGCAATTAATTGGGCAGGTGGTTTTCCTGTGGATATCGGATTACCCTGATAGATAAATATTGGTGTTCCCTCCATACTGGATTTTATTTCAAGGGAAGCCAGACCCGTGAGGTAGCCTTCACTGTCTATCGCACAGCTTGTAACCACACCAATTACTTTCCCTTTTTTATCAAGAACAGCATCCCCATTGTGCGCCATTCGGATCGCTTTTTCGGTGAACCGGAAACGAATAACGACGGTAGAACGATTTTTCTCGCGATCGCTGAATGCCTGCCTGCCAATGAACCAGGGTTTATATAATTTCACATAAGAGCCAAATCCGGCTTCAGCAACACCCAAATTCATTTCACCACCCATTTCATGTCCGTACAGGGGTAGTCCTGCTTCAGTTCGCAAAGAATCCCTGAGCTCCGAGGCCGCATGGTAGCAAACCAAGTGGTTTACCCTTTTCCATTAATGCATTCCAAAATTTTACAGATTGATCGGGATGAATGAATAATTCAAAGGCCATCTTTTCTCCGGTATAACCTGTTCGTGAAACGATCAGGTCAAACCCGCCGACGGTGGCATCGCAGAGTTGCGTGCGTTTTAATCCCATGATTTGCTTCTTCGTGGAAGCATCACATCCAAGAGAGAGCAGGATATCCCGTGATTTTGGGCCTTGTAAGGCGATATCCACCCGCATATCCTTCCCTGCTTTTGGGTCGCGTAAATTTCTGAAAACTACATCTCGTCCAAATGCTTTTACCCAAGGCTGAACAGAATCAATGCAAACTTCGCCATTCTTGACAGCATTCAACCAGGTCCAGTCTTTATCATCGTTCGAAGCATTTACCACCACGAGGAACTTCTCTTCAGCGCGGCGGTAAACCAGGCAGTCATCCAATACATTTGCGTTTGGATCAAGGAAGTGTGTATAGCAGCTTTCTCCGATTTCCAGCCCGGCAATATCATTACCACAGACTGAATCTAGGAAGGGTGCAGCTGAATGTCCTTCAGCCTGGTAAACTCCCATATGGGAAACATCAAATAAACCCGCAGCTTGGCGGGTAGCCAGGTGTTCTTCGATCACTGAGTTGTACCACACCGGCATTTCCCACCCTGCAAAAGGCACCATTTTTGCGCCAAGAGCTTTATGGGTTTTGTTTAAGGCAGTAAATTTCAGCTTTTCTTCCGGTTCCACCCATGTGAAGGCGGGTAAGGACTTACCAGGTTTAGTGTGCTGCCCGATGGCATATGCTTTATCCGAAAAATCTTTTTCACCTACAGTTGAGAATTTTACGGTTCAACTTCTTCCACCAGAATGGGACCCGGTAGCCGTTTTCGATAATCCTGATCAAACCCGGCAAATCCATCGGAAAGATCTCTTAACCATGTTGCTGTTATGCCAAAGTCTTTTTTGCCAATGTTCAGTAAGTACTGATAAGGTGTAATGGATTTTAGATCTCCAGAGACAATTTTTCCATTCACAACCAGGCTGGAGGGTTGCCCTTCACCCGGTTTGAGAGCTTCAACATTACTCGAGAAAACATAATTCAGGAATGTGCGGATGTTTTTCCCGGTTAGTTTAAGTGTGATTACATCGCTTTTGGAGGCCGGAAGATCGTCAATATAAAAGAAATGCGGATACCCATGTTTCTGGGTTTCTTCAACCATGCCGGCTTGTTCAGCCATTTTGCGAACCTTGAGTTTGGCTTCCTCATACACCTTAAAGTCAATCTTTGCCCGGTCAGCAGGTCCTTTACGGGTTTCAATGGTATAGGGTGTGACAGCTAAAAGAATATCTGCAATAATGTCGGCCAACTGGACCATCTCGGCTTCTTTGAAGCCTCGCTGGGTTAGCCATGGAGTGCCCATTCGTACACCGGAGACTTGCAAAGGAGGATTTATCCCCGGGAATTGTATTTCGGTTGCAGACAATGCCAGCCAGGTCAAGAATTCGTGCGGCCATATCACCCATTAATGGAGTGCCATCCGGACCGACAACAGATTTACAATCCAAATTCAACAGGTGGGTATCGGTTCCACTATAAGAAATGTGAAAACCACGTTTCTTCAGTTGGTCGTTGAGAACACTACAAGTTTTTAATGATCTGGAATTGTAAAGATTTAAATTCTTCGGTTCTTGCTAACTTGAAAGTCAATGCCAGGGCTGCAAAAACATTTACATGTGGGCCGCCCTGTTCGCCAGGGAAGATGGACTTGTCAATTTTCTTGGACAATGCAGCATCCGTGGTGATGATACAAGCGCCGCGTGGGCCGCAGAGTGTTTTATGGGTGGTAAATGTGGTGATATGTGCATATCCGATTGGTGATGCAAGTGCCCCGGCAGATACCAAACCGGCAATATGCGAAATATCCGCCAATAAAATTGCTCCGACAAAATCAGCGATTTCCCGGAATTTCTTCCAATCCGGCAACCAGGGGTAGGAAGTGTAGCCGGCAATGATCATCTTTGGCTTATGTTCGAGTGCAAGTGCTTCAACCTGGGCATAATCAATTTTTTCCGTAATCGGGTCGACCAGATAATGTACGAAATGATACAGTCTACCGGAACAATTCACGGATGAACCGTGGGTCAGGTGTCCGCCGTGCAGCAGGCTCATTCCAAGTACTGTGTCACCCGGATTGACTACAGCCGGGTAGACAGCATTATTGGCAGGCGCACCTGAAAGTGGTTGAACGTTGACGTATAGGTCATCAGGCTTTTTTCCGTTTGCTGCAAAAGCTTCTGCACATCTGCGTCGAGCTAAAGATTCGATCACATCTGCATATTCCACACCTTTATAAAACCTCGGATCCGAATAACGACGATAATCGGCTAATCGATTCGGATAATCCAGGATTTCTTTTTCTTTCATGAAGCGCAGCTCATCATCCGGGTACCCTTCAGCATATATATTCTGAAAGGATGTCGCCAGGGCTTCACGCACTGCCAGTGGTGCGGTACTCTCACTGGGGATCATGATCAGCTTTCGATTTTGCCGTTCGGTTTCTAATTGGGCTAATTCAAAAACATCTTTGTCTAATTCAGCCAGCTTTCCACGAAAAAGATAATCTTTCATTCTGTCTCCTGGTGTTAGAGTTAATAACTATAGTGTAAAAAATTTGCCCGACTTATCATTTGATAATCGGGCAAATAATATACGTTTACTTTTACACAGATACACCTGTTTGTAGAAACAAGCAGGTGTATGGAAGATATTCAAGCATGTTGAATATTCGCTGCATTTTCACTCCTCCATAATTGTATTACCTGACTTACTTACGGTCAAGACTTGTTTAGTCTTTTGTTGTTTTCTATTCAACAATTATTAAGGAGTTATAGAGATTTGAGATTGGATCCACTGATCTGTGAACTCAAAAACTTCGGCTTTTTCTGGTTCGTTATGCAGTTCGTGGAAATATCCATCCCACTCGTGGAATGTTACATTCGGTGCTGCTGCTGCAAAAGCACGAACGGCTTCGCCGGAAACAATATGATCCCCGGTTCCGTACATAAGAAGAAGTGGAAGGTTTAATTCCCTGGCATGTGCTGAAGCCCACAACCCGGCATTCAAGAAATCCAACCCAAACCTGGCTGTGATCTGATCATGAACCAGGGGGTCTGTCTTATATTTTCTAACAACTTCCTTATCTCTTGATATATTTTCAACATCCAAACCATTTGCCATCGAAAAAGTTGGCACGATGGAATATAACAATTTGCCAAGGGATAATTTCCAGGGTGCCACTTTATCTCCGGTGGCTAATCCCGGGCTGGTGGCAATCACACCGGTCAGGTTGTTCTTTATTTTCAGGGCATAATTAAGAACCATCACACCACCCAAACTATGACCATACAGAAAAACTGGTTTTCCGGGGAATTGTGCAATTGTTGAATTTATGAATACTTTAATATCATCCAACGCCATTTCCAGGCTGGCATAATGGCCGCGTTGACCTTGCGACTTTCCGTGGCCGCGAAGATCAAAGGCAGCAACCACATAACCTTTTGATCCATAGTATTCGGCGACATGTTGGTAACGCGACAAATGCTCCCCCAAACCATGGATCAAACAAATAACCGCCTTAATTTCACCTTCGGGCTGCCAGATCTGCTGAAATAATTCAATATTTTCTTTTGTTTGCCTGGTGGATGTGTTGTAAGACATTTTTCCTCCAATTGTGCAATTGTATTGAATGGACTTACAAGATTATAATAATCCCAGTTGTTTTTCAAGTCAATTCTTTCAATCCGATATCCAGTTATAGAAGAATATTGGATGAATGAAAATAATTTCGGAATAATTATTTATGCCCCTAGGACAAGATACCAATATACGATGCATAAAAAATATTATGAGGATTGATATGGAAAATTCAGAAATATCCGAAGAAAATGGATTTACCTGCCGGGAATTGACAAAAGAAACGTGGGAAGACCTGGTCTCACTTTTCGGAGACCACAGGGAAGTTGCTGGTTGTTGGTGTATGTGGTTCCGTGGTTCACGTAAGGAATGGGAAGATAATCGGGGAGCGGGGAACAAGTCACGTTTGAAAGCGATCGTTGATAATAAGATCCTGTCGGGCTGATAGCATATTCAGGAAATGCACCGGTAGGCTGGTGTGCAGTTGCTCCAAGAACCGATTATGATGTTTTAGAGAGAACGAAATTTTATAAAGCAATTGACAACAAAAACACCTGGTCAATTACATGTTTCTTTACCATTAAGACCCACAGGAAAATGGGAGTCACCCGTTTTTTGATTACAGAAGCGATTAAATATGCTCGCAATAATGGAGCTGAGGTTTTGGAAGCGTATCCATCTGTTCCTAAAGAAGCAGTTTTACCGGACGTAAATGGTTTCAGAGGCTTTTCTCAGGTTTTTCTCGACCTCGGTTTTTCTGTTGCTTCGAGGATACAAGAAAACAAACCAATACTTCGGTACGACCTCAAATGATTTGGTTTTAAAAGTGCAGGTGATGAAAGATAAACAACTAAATAAACTCGAAGATAGTTTATTAATTATGGATTAATCTTCTGTTTTTAGTTGTTCAATTTTGCAAATGTTACGGTAAAATTGCTTATAAGTTGATCCAACCCATCTTTCTATTGGAGGTGTGCAATGATCCAGATCTATAAATCCGCAGAAAATGGGATTGAACTAATTAGTAATGTCGTTAACAATTGTTGGATCAACATTGTAGATCCCACACCAACCGAACTAGCTGAACTTCGCGAACTGAAACTCCCGCAGGACTTCCTGACCTATCCTTTGGATTTGGATGAAAGGCCAAGGACAGAAAGAGAAGATGATGGCACATTGCTGATCATCATTCGTGTTCCTATATACGAAGGGGAAGGTTCAGATATCCCTTATGCAACCATTCCACTGGGAATCATAATAAATGAAGATCATATCCTCACAGTTTGCAGGCAGGAATGTGATATTTTAACAGGTATGTCCTCCGGTAAAACGAAGGGTTTCACAACCGGTAAAAGATATAGATTATTTCTGCGTTTCTTATTAGGTGTAGCGACCAGGTACCTAAGTTATTTACGCGAGATCAATAAATCGACAGAAGAATTGGAAGACAGGTTGCAGCATTCAGTAAAAAACAAAGAAGTGCAAGAATTACTCAAATATCAAAAAAGTCTGGTCTATTTTGCAACTGCATTACGGGCTAACGAATTGTTGTTGGAAAGATTACAGCGGATGCAGCTATTCAAACAGTACCCTGAGGATGAAGATCTACTGGAAGACGTCATAACTGAAAACCAGCAGGCCATTGAAATGACGGATATTTCAAGCAACATTCTTAGCTCCATGATGGGGGCTTTTGCATCCATCATCTCGAATAATTTGAATGTGATCTTAAAATTCCTGGCATCCATCACTATTGTATTAAGTATCCCCACGATTGTTACCAGCTTTTTTGGGATGAATGTAACCTTGCCATTTATGAACCACCCTTTAGCCTATTTGATCATCATTGCCCTATTCCTGGGCATTAGTTTTGTGGTTGTCTATATCTTTATGAAGAAAGATTGGTTCTAATTCTTAAGAATTATTTCAGGTCCGATCCAATCGTTGTACAAACGCTGAACAAGAACCCAACAGGGGATTTTTTGGTTTCAAGATGAATTAGAATTGAGAGATGGAAGAAAATAATCCTACTCATATGGAAAATGAATGTACAGATCGATCTGGATTTCTACGGCTTGTCAATTTATCCAAAGGATATTTCGATGGCAAGAAACAAAGGGTCGTTCTGAATAACACCTGTTTCCAGTTTGGATTGGGGGAATTTGCGGCAATACTTGGAAAAAGCGGAAGCGGTAAAACCACACTCTTAAACCTGATCAGCGGAATTGACAGGCCTGATTCTGGCTCAGTCTTTTTGAATGATATTGACCTTACTCAATTGAGTGAAGATGAAAGAACGATGATCAGGCGCAAGAAAGTTGGTTTTATTTTCCAATTCTTTAATTTAATTCCAACTTTATCGATCTGGGAGAATGTTACACTGCCCCTTGAATTAAATAACCATTTGGATGCAGCCGGTAAAAACAAGGCAGAAGAATTATTAATTGCTGTTGGTTTATTGGACCGGAAAAATGATTTTCCAGATCAGCTTTCGGGCGGTGAACAGCAGCGCATCTCCATCGCCAGGGCACTTGTGCATGATCCGGATTTGTTACTGGCAGATGAACCGACCGGAAACCTGGATGAAGAAACCGGTTTGGAAGTGATGCAGTTGCTCGATAAGTTAATTCGTGTGAATGGAAAAAACCTTGTCCTGGTTACCCATAGTCCAACTGCGGCCGCTTTTGCTGACCGTATCCTTGTTTTGAGGGATGGACATTTAACTGAAGATCACCGGGGAAAGGATGTTAGTTCTCTAAGGTGAAAGTCAGGCTGTTCCCTCATTTACGCTTATTTTCCCGATCATCTTTTGCTTATCTATTTCGCCATAAGATCCAGGGATTATTAATGGTTATGGGTATAACCATTGGGGTAGCTGTCGCGGTGGCGATCGACCTGGCGAATGCAAGCTCAGCAAAAGCCCTGGAATTGAGCACCCAATCCCTGGTCGGAAAGGCAACACACCAGGTGTTTGCTCCTCCAGCAGGATTGGATGAAGCAGTTTTTGTCGATATTGTAAAATCGGGATTACCTCTCAAGGCTGCGCCAGTCATTTCAGGCATCGTAACTTCTCCGCAGATGGGTAATTCACCCATGCAGTTGATGGGCATTGATCCATTTTACGATTATGAATTTAGAAGTTATTTGGGCCGGACAAACCAATTTTTTGATATAAACGCTTTTCAATTGTTTACACGTCCTGGTGCGGTTATCATTTCTAAATCCATTGCCACCCAATATCATCTTCAGCCTGGAGATTCCATATCGGTTGATTATGGCGGGGAAACAAAAAATGGGTATGTTGCTGGAGTGGTTACAACTAATGACAGTTATCAGAACCGGATATTCCAAGGATTGATCATTGCAGACATCTCAACAGCCCAGGAGATCCTTCAAAAAGAAGGAAAAATTGACCGGATTGATCTGATCCTTCCCCCCGGTAATGTGGCTATTGAGGAAAAATTGTCACTTTTATTGCCTGGATCGGTAAAAGTGACTCCAATAGAGGCAAGATCAGCGGGATTGGATCAACTAACTTCAGCATTTCAAACGAATTTGACAGCCTTAAGTTTTCTGGCCATGCTGGTGGGTATGTTCCTGATCTATAACACCATGACTTTCTCGATCGTTCAGCGCCGTTCTTTTTTTGGGATTTACCGATGCCTGGGTGTCACCCGGCGGGAAATATTCTTCATGGTCATGGCTGAGGCAATAATAATTGGAATTGTTGGCGGCTTGCTGGGATTGATTGTGGGGATTGGGTTAGGCCAATTTACGATCAAAATGGTGTCTCAAACAGTCAACGATCTATATTTTACGACAACCATAAATTCAACTTCCATCTCTACTTCAAGTTTGGCCAAAGGATTCTTGCTGGGTCTCGTCACCACCATGATTACTGCTATTCCACCTGCTCTTGAGGCTGCATCCGTATCGCCCCGGGAAGCATTATCGCGTTATTCAGTTGAACGTCGGTCAAAGCAAAGATTATGGAAAGTAGCTATGGCAGGGGTAGTTGCCCTAGGGATGGCTTTCATCCTCCTTTATTTTCCCACACAAAGCTTGATTATTGGATTTGGTATCATTGCATTCATTACCATTGGTTTTGCAATGATCACCCCACTTGTAATGGTCTGGTTATTAAATTTTATCCAACCATTACTAAAGATAATTAGCAGACTTAGCGGACGCCTTGCTCCGAGGAATCTGATCAGCTCCCTTAGCCGTACTTCAGTTGCTGTATCTGCTTTGATGGTATCCATAGCTGTCTCGATTGGCGTGGGACTAATGATTGGAAGCTTTCGCACTACTGTGGATGAATGGCTGCGTACATCATTACAGGGGGATGTTTATATCACCGCCCCATCTTTTATTTCAAACCAGCCAACACTCCCGATCGACCCGGCAATCCTTCCTGACTTGAAAGTTAATCCGGAGGTTGCCAGTTTTTACCAGCTAAAGATCAATACGGTGGAATCTGAAAAAGGTGAAGTCCAAATTGCTGCAACCGACAATAAGCAGCTTCCTTATGAAAGACTGTATAAAAATGTTGATCTTCCAAAATCAGAGGTCTGGCAAGCCATGGAAAATGGTTCGATCCTGATCACAGAATCTCTTGCTTATCGACTGGGAATTCCTGATTCCGGTGGAAGTATCAATTTGGCAACCAGCCAGGGATTGGTGAATTTTCCAATCATTGGGATTTACTATGATTATGCTTCAACATCAGGCACAGTTCAGATGCCTCTGGATGTGTACCAGCGTTATTGGGGAGATAAATCGATATCGGCAATAGGGATCCATCTCATTCCGGGTGTCAATGCTGAAAATTTTTCAACAAATCTGCCTGGAATATTACCAACAAATCAATCACTCCTCATCCGGCCTAATAAAGATTTGAGGCAGGATGTTATGGTCGTGTTTGATCGGACATTTGCCATCACACGGGCTTTGCAAATTCTGGCAATGGTTGTGGCTTTTATCGGAATATTAAGTGCGTTGGGATTGCTGCAATTTGAAAGGCAGCGTGAGATGGGGATCATGCGTGCACTGGGCTTAACCAACCGTGAAGTGTGGTCCCTAGCTATGCTGGAAACGTTCCTTATGGGATTGGTTGCCGGGTTGATGGCGATACCAACAGGGTATACACTGGCGTTGGTCCTGGTGGATATCATCAACCAGCGCTCCTTTGGCTGGTCAATGAGGTTATCAGCTTCGCCTGTAATTTTCCTGCAGGCGATTGGCATCGCCATAGCTGCTGCTGTCCTGGCTGGAATATTCCCTGCATGGCGAATGAGCCGTATGCAGGCTGTAGAGGCAATCCGTTATGAGTAGGAATACATTTCGCCTTCAAAGATTTCTGATTCTACTTATAGTTGGAATTTTCATTTCAGGCTGTACCAGCCCAATTCCAAAGGATTTAGGGCAAAGTTCGCAAATCGAATGGGCTGATATCGAAAATATCAACACAAACCATTTTGATCATGCCGATCAACCTCGAGTTTTTAGCTTCCCTGTGGACCATGGAGCGCACCAAAATTTTCAAACAGAGTGGTGGTACTTTACCGGTAACTTGAAATCTGAACAAGGGGATGATTTTGGATATCAACTCACTTTCTTCCGTCGTGCCCTCCAGCCGCAGGTCGATGAAATGAACCGCACGTCAGATCTTGCCGCAAATCAGATCTATATGGCTCATTTTACGGTAACCCAGGCAGGAACAAACCGCTTTTACCCGTTTCAACGATTTAATCGGGGGGATAATCAACTGGCTGGTGCATTAACTGATCCTCTTTTGAAAGTCTGGTTAGCTGATTGGCAGGTTCAACAAATTTCAGATAAGGAATTCCGACTAAATGCAAAGTCCGAAGGTATTGAAATTGATCTATCCCTTTTAGATGAGCATGGAATTGTGCTTCAAGGTGATAATGGGTTAAGTCAGAAAAGCTCAGACACAGCCTCATACTATTACAGTATTCCAAGATTGATAACAAAAGGCATACTTAGTGTTGAAGAAAAGAAATACCAGGTAACCGGAATAAGCTGGATGGACCATGAATTTAGTACCAGCGCATTATCCGGGAGAACAGGTGGGCTGGGATTGGTTCGCCTTGCATCTCGATGATGGAAAAGACATCATGGCGTACCGAATGCGAAACCAGGACGGGTCAGTGGATCCGAATTCAAATGGCTCTCTATTGGTACCCGGTCAACCGTTAATAGGATTGGGTATGGAGGAATTCAATATTTCTTCGACTGGAACCTGGAAAAGCCCGACATCAAATGCTGCTTATCCATCCGGTTGGCGTATGCAAATTCCTTCTCGGGGAATTGACCTTAAGATAACTCCTTTGATCAAAGACCAGGAACTCAATCTTGCCTTTACTTACTGGGAAGGTGCTGTTCTGATCGAAGGTGTAGTAAATGGTAAAAATGTATCCGGATCAGGTTATGTTGAGTTAACTGGATATGCACACAGTATGCAGGGGCAATTTTAACGGTTAGATTATCTTTCAGAGGACCATTTACCATAAATGGCATTTGAGATCAGTCTACCGGCACTTTTTTCCACTGTGACAAGTTCACCCACATCCAGTTTTCCGCCCCTGGTTTTGGTCAAGTCGTTCATGGCACCGTGCAGGGTAAGCGCAGATGATTTTACAGCATACGCTGTCACGATCATAAAAAGGGCATTCTGGTGTAATGCACTCTTACAGGCAGTTAACATTTGCGGGAGAAGATTGAAAAATTCCCAAACTTCACCTTTGGGTCCCCGGCCAAATTTTGGCGGATCTAAAATAATTCCATCGTAAAATGTTCCGCGGCGGATCTCTCGTTCAATAAACTTTAATGCGTCATCCACTATCCAGCGGATGGGTGACCCACTTAAGGCCGCTTAATGATTGGTTTTCTCTTGCCCAGCTGATCGCTTTCTTGGATGCATCGATATGAGTAACCTGTGCGCCGGCTTTTGCGGCAAACAAACTGGCTAACCCGGTATAACCGAAAAGGTTTAATACTTTTATTGGACGATTCGCTGCTGTAATGGCAGCGGTCATCCAATCCCAATGAACAGCCTGTTCAGGAAAAACTCCCAGATGACGAGATGCCCCAGCCTGTACCTTGAATTTGATTCCCTTATATTCCATCATCCAGTTTTCCGGTAGTTTCTTATTAAATAACCAGTGTCCGCCATTTTCTTCTGCGGTTGTTTGAAAGACGGCATCAGCTTTTAACCATGTGCCAGCGGCCTGGCGGGGGACCAGACTGCTTGTGCTTCGGGGCGTGAAAATGTGTACTTCCCGAATCGCTCCAGTTTTAACCCATCACCTGAATCGATCAGTTCATAGTCGATCCATTCCTGGGCAGAAGAGACTTGAATTGTGGGTGCTTTATTTGACATTAAATATCCTTCTCAGAAAGTATAACAGAAACTGAGAACATCACTCGATTATTAAATTGTAATTCCGTTGCATTTTTCCTAAAATTCAATTACCGGTTATTGAGTACTTATTGGCAGGTTATAATCATTATAAATCTGGTGGAGGATCATTGATGCAACAATATAACTTTGACAAATACATTGAAAGAACCGGTACTCATAGTGTCAAGTGGGATCGTTACCCTAAGGATGTGCTTCCTTTGTGGGTGGCAGATATGGACTTTCCCTCTCCTCCTGAAGTACTTTCCGAATTAAAGAAAAGAGTGGAACATGGCATTTTTGGGTATACATATCCTCCTCCGGAATTAATGAATATTCTCCAGGAAAGGATGCAGAACTCTTTACAATTGGGAAGTAAGACCTGAATGGTTGGTTTTAACTCCAGGGGTGGTAAGCGGGTTAAATCTCTTCTGCCATGCATTTTCCAACCAAAGTCAAAATGTGGTAGTACAAACACCAGTTTACCCGCCTATTCTGCATGCCGCGGATGTTACCCATCTTCACAAACGGGAAGTACCTTTGTTTCAAACCGAAAATGGAAGGTATGAAATCGATTTTGACCTATTTGAAACCGCTGTAAGTTGTGAACCGAGCCAATTTATTCTATCCAATCCACATAATCCTACCGGGACGAGTGTTTACAAAAACTGAGCTTCAACAACTCGCAGAAATTTGTTTGCGCCATGATGCACTGATTTGTTCTGACGATATCCATTCCGATTTGGTCTTTACGGGCAGTCAGCATATACCCATAGCATCATTATCAAAAGAAATAGAAAAACGGACAATTACCTTTATTGCGCCCAGCAAAACATTTAATATCGCAGGCCTCGGATGTTCCGTCGCAATTATCAGTGATCCTGACCTTCGAAAGCAATACTCTCAAGCGAGGGATGCTTATGCAGGGCATGTGAATGCTCTGGGATTGACAGCAGCTTTGGCAGCATATCGGGACGGTGCAGATTGGCTAAAAAGCTTGATTGCCTATTTAGAGTCAAACCGGAATCTGGTAACCGATTTTGTTCAAACTAGTTTACCTGGAGTAAAGGTCTTCCCCGCAGAAGGCACATATTTGGCCTGGTTGGATTGCAGGCAATTGGAATTATTGCCAAGCCCTTGCGAATATTTTGTTCGGAAGCAAAGGTGGGTTTAAATAATGGATTGGATTTTGGGGAACCAGGTCGTGGATTTGTACGTCTAAATTTTGGATGCTCAAAAAGTGTACTTGTAGAGGCATTGCAAAGAATAAAAACTGCAATTTCTAAAAGGACTGCGTGTAGAATAACAATGAAAAAGACAGGAAAAATAGCATTTGTTGGGTGTTCTGTTCTGGTCATTCTGATCGGCATATTTGGATTACTTTTTATTTTTGCTGGTGCCCTCCTTGTACGAAAAGACCCATTGAAAAATTCTGAAGCCCTTGTGATTCTGAGTGGGGGTGGTGAAGAGCGATTGGAGGCTGGAGCCAATTTGTATCATGATGGAAAAGTACGACGCATCATCCTTACGGAGACGGATGAACTGCAGACCGGTTCATCAACTCCAATAACTACCATCAATTACGACATCCTTGCTTCCCGTTACGGAATTGATAAATCCAAATTATATAAAACCAAGAAAACCTCCACCAGTACTTATGAAGAAGCACAAGCAGTATTGATATTGATGAAACAAAAAGATTGGAAATCCCTGATCATCGTTACCGACAACTTTCATTCGCAAAGGACAGGAATGATCTTTGATAAAATTTTCAAAAATTCAGAGATCAACTGTGAGCGTTCAACCGGTAAATGTTAAAGGGTATTGGTATGACCCCTTGAAATGGTGGAAGGATTCTGAATCGCGCGATGTTACTGTGCTGGAGTATGTTAAGATCTTTTATTTTCTTTCCGGGCAATATGAGAAATAAAAGAAGCCGCCTATTTGGCGGCTTCGATAATGATGATTTTAGTCTCTTATTCTTCCACAGGAACTACATTTGCAGCCTGTAGTCCTTTTGGACCTTCTTCAACTGAAAATTCGACTTTTTGACCTTCCTTTAAGCGTTTGTATCCTTCCATTTGGATTGCGGAAAAATGTACGAATACATCTTCTGCACCATCACGGCCTACAAAACCATAACCTTTGGTTGCATTGAACCACTTTATTGTACCAACAAAACGTTCTGCCATACTTTCTTTCTCCATTGAAAAATGTTTTATTCTACTTTCCCCACGTAATCGGGGTTAGAATATTCGACAAAAAATATTATCACGCTCAGATATGACTGTCAAGATATGCATTAAAGGTGATTAAGTTAGATGTTAATATACCACTGGAGTTTTCAAAATTCTCGGGTTTGGTCAAAGGTGGCTATAATTATCAATATTGTAATATATGATTGAACATGACTAATAAATCCCTCATTTACGCTTTCTTTGTCCTTCTTGTAGCTTTCCTCCTCAACTTATCTCCGGTTGATATTGAAGGTTTGAAAGCTGTCAGCCATGCGAACCAGACATTAAAAGATGGCCAATCTTTAGCTGCACTAGATCAATACATGGCTATTCTTTCCCGTTCGCCTGAGAAAGTGTTCCTTTACCAACGAACAGGAGAGGCAGCCTTTTTGGCCGGGGAATTCGAACTGGCAAAACAGTATCTTGAGCTGGCTGATAATTATAATGAACTGGATGGTACTGGCCTGTTGATCTTGGGTGATGTCCACCAACAAAATGGGGATTGGAAGCAGGCAGTAAATGTTTGGAAAAAAATTAACTTGAATAAAACGAATGCTAAAGATTTATCCACCCGGCTGATAAATATTTATATTTCCCAGGCAATGTGGAATGATGCTGAAAATTCATTAATAAACCAGTTGAAATACTATCCCGAAGACATTGAAGTCAAGTGAGATGCGTGGTTGGATTGAGATGTTTGTCGATCCAGTGAAAGCTAAATTGATTTTCAATGATCTATCTGCTGGGACAGATAATGCATACCATGAAGTGTGCAATCTTATTGAAAAATATCCTGAAATTAAAAATGATGCGAAGGAAGAATGTATCTGGTGGTTGGAGGTAGGAGATCTTGCAGTGAAAAATGATCACCCGGAGATTGCTCTTAAAGGCATTTGAAAAATCGACCGAAGTCGAGGGCAATTATGCTGTTGGGTGGGTGAAAATTGCCCTGCAGAAACAAAGCATGCATTTGGATGGAGAAAAGGAGATCAAACTTGCACGGAAATACGGAGAAAATGATCCAATTGCCAATGCGATGCTAGCTGAATATTGGTATATCGAAAAGAAACCCGAATTATCCATAATTTATTTGCACAAAGCTCTGGAAATCGATCCAAATTCCCAGTACAGCTCATTAAAGATTAAGCCAGATCCTTTCTGAGATCGGCAATATTAACGAAGGCTTGAAATATATAAAATTGTCTGCCTTACAACTTGATACTGCCTATGGTTGGAAGAATGTCATAACTTATTGTTTGGAAAATGGAATTTATATACAGGACGAAGCTTTACCTGCAGTCAGGAAAGCACTCAGCCTTGAACCGGATTCATCAGAAATTCTCGATTTAGCCGGGCAAGTATTTGTCGCACTTGAGGACGATATTACCGCAGAGAGATACTTTACACAGGCAGTTACAAATGATAAATCTTATTACCTCGCTCATCTCCATCTTGGTTCGTTATTAGCCAGGATAGGATCTATCGAGAAAGCTAGAATTCATTTAACGACTGCTGCTCAGCAAAGCGAGGATACATCCATAAGCGATCAAGCGAACCAGATCCTGACCACGATCCAGGCAGAATAGTCCTATGTTAGAATTATTTATGATGAAAGCACGACAACTAGTTGCAATTCTTATCTTTTCCCTCATCGTTATGTTTCCCCTGGGTGCATGCTCACCTCTGCTAGAATTAGCAGGGGTAAATTCTGGAAACAGTGAAAATACACCTTTTTTTATGGATGATTTTACTGACCATCAAAATGGATGGAAATTAACCATACAGGAAGAAGGAATTGTCCAGTACGATGGTGACGCGATCAGGATGTTAATTAAAAACCCGGGAACTGAGCTATGGTCCACACCAGGTATTGTTATTAAGGATTCCTCGATAAATGTGGATGCAGAAAAAATAAGTGGACCGGATAATAACCTCTTTGGCATAATTTGCCGCTACCAGGATGCTGACAACTTCTATGCTTTCCTTGTATCCAGTGATGGATATTATGCAATTGTAAAAAATATTGGTGGTGAACGTAAAATACTTAGCTCAGATTCTTTTGAACCATCCGGATTTATTCAAAAAGGTGCATCCAACAACCACCTTCGGGCGGATTGTGTCGATAAGGATTTAACCATGTATGTTAACTGGGAGAAGGTGGATGAGGTAGCTGATATTGACCTGTCTTCCGGAGACGTTGGGATAATTTCCGGGACATTTAATGAGCCAGGAACAGACATAAAATTCGATAATTTTATCGTGATCGAGACAAACAAATAGCATGAAGATATACCTCGATACGGTCGGCTGCCGCCTAAACCAAAGTGAGATAGAAAAATATGCGGGTGAATTCAGGGCGTATGGGCATTCCCTTGTTCCACATGCAGAGAATGCAGATATAGCGGTTATAAACACCTGTGCTGTGACCGCTGCTGCGGCATCCGAACTCACGGCAAAAACTGCGCAAGATAATTCAGGATAAAAATTTACGTGTCATAGCCACAGGATGCCTCACAGCAGTTGAGCCCGGTTTATTTGGAACTGAACAAAATACGCGGATCATAGATAATTTACGCAAGGATGATCTGGTAAAGCTGGTACTCGGTGAAATTCATGAATTACATCCCGATGCAAGAATACCAGTTCCCGGGACACGCAGCCGCACCCGGGCGTTTATCAAAGCGCAGGATGGCTGTAATAACTTTTGTACATTCTGTTTGACCCGGATCGCCAGGGGTAAAGCACGATCTATTCCAGCCTCTACCGTTCTGGAAGATATTCGTGCTGCTGTTAGTGGAGGAGTCAAAGAAGTCGTCCTCACAGGTGTGCAGCTTGGGTCATGGGGTTGTGATCTTAATCCGAAGCTTCAGTTGAAAGATTTGGTGGAACAGATTATCACGATAAACGGTGATTTTCGAATTCGGTTTTCATCCATCGAACCCTGGGATGTAGATTCGGAATTGTTAATGATCTGGCAAAAAGATCTGCGATTATGCAGGCATTTCCATCTGCCTTTACAATCAGGATCCGAAGCAACCTTAAGGCGCATGGCTCGCCAAACTACGCCGGAGAAGTATGAGACACTTATTCATCAAATTCATGAGCTTCTGCCGGATGCAACCATAACCACGGATGTCATCGTCGGGTTCCCCGGTGAGACAGAAATTGAATTCTCAGAATCGCTTGATTTTGTAAAAAGGATGGGGTTTTCTGGAGGTCATGTTTTTACTTACTCACCCAGGGAAGGTACTCCTGCTGCCAGGTATGCTAGACCAGGTAACGCAATTAACAAAAAAAGAACGCAGCGGGTTAATGCGGCAAGTTCTGACCGAAAGTGGCAGGCAAATAAGATCAGCCAGCATCTCAAGTACTGTACAAGTACTTTGGGAAGGCATGCGGAAAATTGGTGATAATAATTGGAGGGTAGCTGGATTAACGACCAATAATCACAGGGTAAGAACTGAGATCGATAGAGCGGTGAATAACCAGGTATTACCTGCCATGCTTGTTGAAATAACTGATGAAGGATTTATTGGGGAAATTATTATGCCAGGAATGCAAGAAGTACACTAAGCAGGTAAAGAACAAAAAGGGGAAGCATCATTATTCCCATATTGACCGGATCGATTGTTGGTGTGACTATCGATGCAACAATTGCTGTGACAACTATTGCTATTCGCCATTGTTTTAGTAATCCTTTTCCGGTGATAATGTGTAATTTGGCTAAAATGAAAACCAGAAGCGGCGCTTCGAAGAAAATTCCAAGCCAGAACATGATATTTAAAACAAAGCTGATGTAATTTGATAACCTTGGTGCTGTTTGCACATCCAGAAAAGTAGTTAAGAATTGAATAGCTGGCGGGATCATGATGAAATAAGCAAAAACCACTCCACCGGCAAATAGTATTGTTGCAGCAGGGACAGCGAACCCTACCCAGCGTTTTTCTTTGGAAGTTAATCCTGGCAGGACGAATCTTAGCAATTGGTAAACAATGACCGGCATGGCTAAAACCAGACCTGCCAGTAATGAAACCCGCATATAAACACTAATATTTTCTGTTACTTCAATGGATTGCAGATGAGATAATCCGCCGATCGGAATGGCGATGAAACGCAGAAGATACTGGGCAAACGAAAAACTTGCAATTGTGGTAATTGCAAGTGCGATTAACGATTTTAATAATCGACCTCGTAATTCTTCGAAATGATCCAGAAAAGTCATTTCCTGAGTATTATCGTTCATTTTCCGAGTGAAATTTACTTAAGTAGTTCATTCTGGAGTATGTTCGGTACGAGGATCGTTCACTTTCACCCTTACCATTAATATCTGTTTCTTCTGTCTTATCCCTGATAGCAGGTTTTTCTTCAATTACTACTGGAGAAGAAATGGAGATCTCAGGTTTTGAATTCCATTTTGGCTGTGAGGGTAATACCAGGTCGCGGGTGCTATTTTGCAGGGTCTTAAGGGTTTCTGGGAGACCAGTATCGTTAATGATCTTATCTTGCATATTCCTGATTTCCTGGGTTGAATTGATGATGGATTTCCAGGTATTGGAAGAAATAAATTTTCGTATTGCCCCGCTGAGCTGCCTGGAAGTTGATACCATATTGCGGGGACCCAGTACGATGAGGGCAATAACAAAAATTAATAAGAAGTTCTGGTATGCCAATATTTAAAATATTCATTTACATCATTTCGAAAAGAAAACCAAGGCTGGTTTTGGTAAATTATTTCTCTTCAGTTTGATCGGTGTTTTCTTTCTCGTCAGATTTTGTTCCTTGCAATCCATTCCGAAATTCCCGGATGGATTTCCCAAGTTCACCGGATACTTTACTGATCCTTCCGACACCAAAAACCAGCAAAACAATTACTAAAACAAGCAAAATTTCAGGTAATCCAATTTTTCCGAACATTGAAACTCCTTCATATTAATATCTCAAATGTATTATAATCCATCTGTTAATCTAAAGAAATCATTCTCGATCACTTGTACTATACACTAAAAAGATAACAACAAAGGTAAAGAAGGTATTACCTTGACCAGTTTGGAAAGTTGAAATGACGAATATTGAAGAAAATGAGGGCAGCACTGTAATCAAGCAGAATGCTGATTATCAACCCCCAAAATCATGGCGTACCTGGCTAATTGGTCGACCCCTATCTACTGCTGATGCCCCCGACCAAACGATTGGTAAAGTGGTGGGTTTAGCAGTTTTTGCTTCAGATGCATTATCCTCCAGTGCATATTCCACCCAGGAAGTACTTGTTGTCCTGGCTTTAGCTGGAGTAGGAGCTTTCCATTACTGCACTTCCGATAGCTCTGGCAATCGTAGCTTCTCACGATACTCACAATCTCATACGAACAGACGATCCATGCATATCCGGGTGGAGGTGGTGCGTATATTGTCTCGCGAAGGACAACTTAGGTGAACTTCCTGCTCAAGCTGCCGGAGCTGCCCTCTTAACCGATTATATTCTAACAGTTGCGGTATCTATCTCTTCAGGAGTTGCACAAATAATATCTGCTTATCCAGCACTTTTTCCTTATCGGGTTTGGATCGCAGGCAGGCTTTGTTTTATTTATCATGTTGATCAATTTGCGTGGAGCAAAAGAATTGGGTGTTGCATTTGCAATCCCTACTTATTTCTTTTTAATTACTGATGTCAGCCACGGTGATATGGGGTCTAATTCGGTATTTTACCGGCAGACTTGGTTTAGTTCCCAATCCACCAGAAATTGAAAGCCTGACTGCACTTCAACCAATTACATTTTTCTTGATCCTAAAAGCATTTGCCAGTGGCACAACGGCTGTTACTGGTGTAGAAGCGATATCCAATGGAATTACAGCTTTCAAAGAACCTCGCAGTAAAAATGCCGGAACCACTTTAATTTGGATGGCAGCGATATTTGGGGACATTACTCTTGGGTATTACTTTTCTATCCTATCAAGATAAGCGCTATCCCATCAGAAACCGAAACTGTTTTTTCGCAGTTAGCACGAACAATTTGGAATAGCCGGGGAATTGTTTACCTTGGCTGTAATACCGCAACCACAGTAATTTTGGTAATGGCTGCAAATACAGCATTTGCTGGTTTCCCACGATTTAGCGCCATGATTGGTGCTGATGGTTTTCTCCCCCGCCAATTGGCATACCGTGGTAGCCGATTAGTTTATTCACGTGGAATCGGAACATTGGCGATAATTGCAATACTTTTGATCATCGTCTTTCAAGCCAGCGTAACCAGGCTTATACCTCTTTATGCAATAGGTGTTTTCTTATCTTTCACCCTTTCTCAAACGGGAATGGCTGTTCGATGGTGGAAATCGGGCAAGCTGCAACCTGGAGAGAAAAAGGTTGAAAAGGGTTCGACTCTTGTATCCATGATGACCACTGGATGTTCAAGATGATCGTAAATGGAGCAGGAGCAGTCACAACGGCTGTTGTTACCGTTGTATTCGCGACGACAAAATTTGTTGATGGTGCGTGGATTATTGTCATCGTCATACCGTTATTGATCGTTACATTTTATTCCATCCACTACATTACCAGAATTTAGCAAAAAAGCTGTCACTGGAGGATTTTGGAGCACCTCCGAGAATTGTCAGACATCGGGTGATCATTCCGATCAGTGGTGTCCATCGGGGAACCCTGGCTGCATTAAGGTATGCAAGGACCCTTTCCAGTGACATTACAGCAGTAAATATTCAAATAGAACCTGAGGAAACTATAAAGCTCCTTGAAAAATGGCAAATATGGGGTGATGGTGTCCGGTTGGTTATCTTAGATTCTCCATACGATTACTGCATGAACCCCTGCTTCAATACATCGAATCAGTGACCTCCCAAATGCAGCCCAATGAAATTGTTACCATTGTCGTCCCTCAGTTCATTCCGAGCAAATGGTGGGCTAATGCGCTGCATACGCAGACAGCATGGGGTTTACGGTTGGCATTGATGTTTAAGAAAAGTATAGTCATTACGGATGTTCCTTATCAAGTAGATTGAGGTTACTCATAACAAGTTTGATCACGAAGTATTATTAGAGGACAAATGAAAATTATTGTTATTGGATGTGGCAGGTTAGGCATAGAGTTGGCTAGCCGATTAAATCTGGCTGGAGCAGACCTGGCGATCGTCGATAATATTGCTGCGTCTTTTTCAAATTTACCAGCAGATTTTGAAGGATTGACGGTAGAAGGAGAAGCACTCAATCAGGATGTTCTGATTCGTGCAGGAATCGATAAAGCAGAAGGCCTTGCCGCTGTAACAAATTGTGATCCACTAAATGCAGTCATCGGTCACATTGCAAAAGTTGTATATAATGTCCCCCACATTGTTGTTCGTAATTTTGACCCACGTTGGCGTCCTATCCATGAATCATTCCACCACCAGCTGGTTAGTTCAACCAGTTGGGGTGCTCAACGAATAGAAGAAATGCTATACCATGCCGAAGTGCGAACGGTCTATTCTGCTGGAAATGGCGAAGTGGAAGTATATGAAATTGAAGTTCCGAAAAAATGGGATGGAAAGAAATTGCAGGAAGTATTGACATCCACGGAATGTATTCCTGTATCGATCACACGAGATGGTAGAGCTTTCCTTCCTACCCCTGAATCAGTGATCCATACCGATGATGTATTCCATTTCACTGCAACAATGGAAGGTGCTCAAACTGTGAAAGATCAATTATTATCGACAGAGGGGAGGTAACCATGTTTGTTTTAGTTGCAGGAGCAGGCCGGACAGGTGCACAATTGGCAAAAATGCTGATTACACAAGGTTACCAGGTTCACCTGATTGACCATCGAAAAGAGATTTTAGCCCGGGTTCACAAAGAATTGCCGACTGAGGTTATTTTTGAGGGCGATCCTGTTGATCCAAGCATTCTTGAAGCAGCTGGAATTGAGAAAGCTAATGTCCTTGCGGCATGTACCACAAGCGATGAAACTAACTTATCCCTGTGTTATTTTGTCCGCGAGAGATACGGTACAAAACGGACGATTGCGAGAGTTAATAATCCTAGAAATGCCTGGTTGTTCGATCAGAAATTCCACGTGGATGTCGCTCTTAACCAGGCTGAGATCTTAGCCCGGCTTATTGAAGAAGAGATGTCAATGGGCGATATGGTGACCTTAATGAAACTTCGGAGAGGGAACTATTCATCTGGTGGAAGAAAAAATTCCGCCCGGGGCTGAAGCCATAGGCATAGCGATTAAGGACCTTCAGCTTCCTGAGCACTGTGTTATAGCTGCAATTCTTCGACACGGTGAGATAATGATTTCCCGCGGAATTACAACCTTGGAGGCAGGCGATGAGGTTTTGGCTGTGACTAATGCCAAAGGCGCAGAGCAACTGGCAAAAGCATTCAATCCACCGGTCCAGGCACCAAAGGTTTGACCAAAACTTAGCCTTACGGTATAATCAAAAGTCTGAATTTATTAATATTGCATAGATGTGAAAGGGTAGAAGCATGCCAAAACGTACATATCAACCAAAGATCCATAGACGCTTACGGGTGCATGGATTTAGAGCACGAATGGCCACCGCCGACGGGCAGGAAGTATTGAAACGACGTCGAGCTCGTGGTCGTCGAAAATTGACCGTTTCCATGAATAATCATGTGAAACGCATTAGATGGTAAATCGTTTTATTTACTAGAATTATTTTTCTTTGTCAAATGGTCAGGTGGCTCATTGAACCGAAAATATCGCCTGACCCGGTCAAGCGATATACAGCGGGTGCGGCGTTTGGGAACCTCATTTGCCAACCCGCTGCTTGTGTTGATAGTAGAAAAAGATCAGTCGGATAATTCAGTCCGGGTGGCATTTCTTGCAAGTAAGGCAATGGGCATCGCAGTAGCGCGGAATCGCGCAAAGAGAGTTCTTCGGGCATCTTTTGAGCAATATACTGATCAAATTTTACCGGGAACTAATTTGTTGATAATAGCCAGAGCTGGCTTGTTATCCAGCTCATATACAGGAGTTCAAAAAGCTTTATACCAGGTTTTGAACAAAGCTAGAATACTAAGAGAGAATGACAGAATCATCTGATATCCGGTCAGAGTACGCATCTGAACCCAAGCTTAAGGATCTCCCATTAACAATAACGACAATTCCAAAATGGATACTATTGATGCTTATCCGTGGATATCAAAAAGTGATCTCACCAGCAATTGCCGGAAATACCTGCCGGTTCTATCCCTCCTGCTCTCATTATGGGTACCAGGCGATTTATAAATATGGAGCAATAAAAGGAAGTGTAATGGCTATCTGGAGATTGCTGCGGTGCAATCCATTCAATCCCGGTGGGTTTGATCCGGTTCAATGATCAATCGTCAGAGACAAATTTATGGAAGGCTGAAAAATTTAACCAAATGAAAAAATTACTTTTTCCAATCACAATCTTGATCATTCTTTCGGTATTTATTTCAGGTTGTACCGGAGTTGGGATCGCATCGAGTTGGCCGGGAATTTTGGTCAAGGATGGTACGATCTATACATCTTATAGCTCGGGGGTATACGCAGCTTCTGCTGAAAATGGCAGTTTATTGTGGCGTTATCCAGAAAAAGCAGGGAAGCCAACTTTCTTCGCTCCGCCGGTAATTACCTCAGACGGGCAATTAGTGGTGGGCGATTATAACAATGAACTCCATAGTATTGATGCAAACACCCGCACAGTCAGATGGACTTATAAAGCGAGTGGGCGTTGGATAGCACAGCCTGCTTTAGATGGTGACCTTATCTATGCTCCAAATGGTGATAATACTTTATATGTCTTAAATCTTAACGGAACCCTCGTCTGGAAGTTCCGCACCAAGAATTTACTTTGGTCAACACCGCTGGTTATGAATGGTGTCGTCTATCTCGCAAGTATGGACCACTATGTTTACGCACTGAATGCTTTGACAGGCAAGGAATTGTGGAAGACTGATTGTGGTGGGGCGACTATCGGCAACCCTGTAAATGCAGATGGTGTAATTTATATCAGTACTCTTGCCAATGAAGTCCTCGCTATTAATACCTCAAATGGATCCATTCAATGGAGATTCCCGACAGGTAAGGCAGTCTGGTCTGGTCCTGCAATTAAAGATGGAGTCTTATACTTTGGTGACCTTGAGGGTACACTTTATGCAGTATCTGGAGTAAACCAAAAAGAGCTCTGGCGATACAAGGCTGCTGGCCCTATATTGGGATCACCTTTGCTTACAGAAACACAAATTGTTTTCACGACCGAAACCGGGAATTTGGTTGCCCTTGATTACAGTGGAAAACAACTGTATACCAAAGTGCTTGCCGAAAAACTATATGGAACTCCAGTTATATCCGGCGAAAATATAATCATTGGAACGACAATTAAAGAGAATATATTAATTGCAGTGGATGCCAATGGAAACCAGGTTTGGATCCTGGCTCAACCTAAATAAGGATAAAAGACATGTGGGAAAGCATCATTATTACCCCTTTTGTAAATGTACTATTATTTATTTATACAATCGTAGGTCATAATTTTGGCCTGGCGATCATCCTCTTTACAGTCCTAATAAAATTAATTACCCATCCGCTGACTGCACAACAGGTAAAAGGCACCAAAGGAATGCAAGCTTTACAAAGTGACAGCCGCTGGATAGAAGCCCAAAAGAAATATAAAGGTGATAAGGAAAAATTATCCCAGGAACAGATGAAGTTGTATAAAGAGCTTGGGATCAATCCTTTCGCTTCCTGCCTGCCTACCATAATCCAATTTCCGATCATAATCGGGCTGTACCAGAGCATCATGGTCGCCCTGGCATCTTCTCCCATTGAGCTGCTCAATCTTTCCAGGCAAGTTTATCCTGGATTTCTCAAAGTAGCGACCCTGATTCCTCTAAATAGTACCTTCCTGTGGATGGATCTTGGACAACCCGAACGATTAAACCTGAGTTTCTTGCCTTTTGGAATTCCAATTCTGGCGATCATTGTGGTGGCAACTACATTCCTGCAGTCTAAGGCGATGACTCCTCCATCAACTGGTAATGACCAGGGTGCACAGATGGGCAAGATGATGAACCTGTATATGCCATTCTTGATGGGTTATCTGGCATTGACATTCTCAGCGGGATTGGCTCTTTATTTTGTTGCCAGCAATATCGTCGGTATATTACAATATGCCGCTCTTGGTCAAGTCGATCTAAAGAAGATGTTCTCATTTATCAAATTACCTGCAAAGAAGTAAATAGAGGGTTAAATGACTGAAGAACGTACAAATCTGGAAGTAATCGCACCCACTGTTGAAGAAGCGATAGAAACAGGCCTGGCTGATCTAAACATGTCGATCGATGATGTCGAAATTGAAACAATCGATGAAGGCAGTAAAGGACTTTTTGGATTAGGTGGACGTCAAGCCCGGATAAAAATTACCATTAAGAATAAGTCTGTTCCCGCGAAAACTCGAAAAATTGAAAAACCGGAAAGTAAACCCTTACCTGAAGCTCCGAAGGAAAAACAAGCACCCGTAAAAATTGCATCGACAAATGGTGAAGATCCAATTTTAAAGACTGCCCGGGAAACCGTTAGCGAATTATTGGAACAGATGCATACTCATGCTCAGGTAACAGCAACCTTTATGGATACTCCGGATGAAAAAGGTCAGATTGGTGTCCTTGTTGAGGTGACTGGTGAAGACCTCAGTATTTTGATCGGGCGTAAAACTGAAACATTAAATGCACTGCAATACATTACCAGTTTAATTGTTGGTAAACGGTTGGAAAAATGGATTCCATTGGTGATTGATGTGGAAGGATACCGTGGCAGACGCGAACGCCAGTTGATCCAACTTGCCCTCAAAATGGCAGAACAAGCCGTGACAACCGGCCGACGGCAAACCCTTGAACCTATGCCGGCAAATGAGCGCAGGATCGTTCATATAGCTTTACGTGATCATCCCCAGGTAACGACAGAGTCGACTGGAGAGGAACCGTTCAGGAAACTGACGATCATCCAAAAGAAATAACAAGAAGGTGAATTTGTAAAAAAGAGCGTTTCTCCGGATAATGGTAGAAACGCTTTATATTTATAGGCTGTGAGGTGTGTCATGCGTGCAGTGGATATTATTATTAAGGTCCGTGATCATCAGGAATTGACCAAAACAGAGATCGAATACTTCGTCTCAGGTATTGCCGATGGGAGCATACCGGATTACCAGGTATCCGCCTGGGCGATGGCTGTTTTGTTAAATGGTCTTTCTGCCCGTGAAACCACAGAACTTACCCTGGCTATGGCACACTCTGGAGAGGTCATGGACCTCTCAAAAGAAATTTCCCTCGTTGTGGATAAACATTCTACTGGCGGAGTTGGCGATAAAACCACACTGGTGGTGGAACCAACTGTGGCCGCCTGCGGCCTTCCGGTGGGAAAGATGTCCGGAAGAGGATTGGGATTCAGTGGTGGTACGCTGGATAAAATGGAATCAATACCTGGTTTTCGCACCAATCTAAGTCAGGAGGAGTTCATTTCCCAATTAAAATCCCTTGGTTTGGTGCTAACCGGACAGACCGGAGACCTGGCACCGGCGGATGGAAAGTTATATGCTCTTCGCGATGTGACCGGGACTGTTCCTTCCATACCTTTGATCGCTGCCTCCGTAATGGGTAAGAAGATAGCCGCAGGAGCTCAGGCGATCGTACTCGATGTTAAAGTAGGCTGTGGCGCGTTCATGACCAACCTGGATGATGCAAATATCCTTGCCAAACTAATGGTGGAAATTGGAAAGCTCAGCGGTCGCAGAGTCACTGCCATCCTTTCAGACATGAACCAACCTTTGGGACATGCAGTCGGTAATGCACTTGAAGTAAAAGAAGCCATAGACACACTTCACGGAGAAGGACCTGATGATTTTACAGAGCATTGTCTGACTGTGGCTGCACATATGCTTGTGATCGGCAGGAAATCCAATACCCTTTCTGAAGCCCGCACAATGGCCATGAACGCTATTGCAAGCGGTAAGGCTCTGGATATGTTTCGTAAACTGGTTGCTGCCCAGGGAGGCGATGTTTCATTTGTCGATTTTCCCGAAAAGCTCCCGCAAGCACCAGTAGTGGAAAATGTTTATGCAGAAAAAAGTGGGTATATCAAAGAATTCAATGCCCGGATTGTCGGAGAAGTATCCGTTGAGATGGGTGCTGGACGGGCAAAGAAAGAGGATAAGATCGATCATGCTGTCGGATTGGTCATTCACAAAAAGGTTGGGGATAGGGTTGAAGTGGGAGATCTATTATTCACCATTCATGCGAAGAATTCTGCATCCATTAAAACCATCCGTGATAAAGTTATGAAAGCAATTAAATTAAGCAATATACCGGTGGAACCACTTCCTCTGTTTTACAATGTTATCCAGGCGGAATAAAATAATTTAAATCATTTATCCTTGCATGTATACTTATTGACGCTATCCTGTGTATATGGCATAATCATATTAATTAAATACGATGTTGATGGAAAAGAGTACACCTGTAAGCATTTACAGCGATCTCGAACTGGTGGAAGTCGGGAATTGACACTGGTGGAAAATCATTCAGGAGTCGTGAACTGAAAAGGTGTAAACCTGATTAAAGTAAGCCGGGTTTGTTCTCCGTTATCAGAACGTTACTCATTGATCGAAAAAATGAGTATTGAGGTGCCTGGCTCATAACCGGGAACCAGGGTGGTATCGCGGGAATTCTCCTCTCGTCCCTGAATGGGCGGGAGTTTTTTTATTAATTCATTTGGAGGATGTTTATGGGTTTTAAGTCAGTTTCACCCAAATTGGATGTTGTGAAGATGGAAGAGCAGATGCTCCGCCACTGGAAAATGTATAACGTGATCAAACATGCCTATGAATTAAATGAAGGTGGTCCGGAATACGTCTTTTACGAAGGTCCTCCTACTGCCAATGGACGGCCGGGCGTGCATCATGTTCTGGCCCGGTCTTTCAAAGACATATTTCCACGTTACAAATCCATGCGTGGTTTTCATGTGAGTCGTCGTGGTGGATGGGATACGCATGGTTTACCGGTTGAGATCGAAGTTGAAAAGAAGCTCGGTTTCACAAATAAACAACAGATCGAGGCATATGGTATTGATAAATTTAATGCAGAATGCCGAAAATCTGCTTTCACTTATATTCAGGAATGGGAAAAGCTGACTGACCGGATTGGTTTTTGGGTCGATCTTGAAACGGCATATGTAACATATACCAATGATTATATTGAATCAGTTTGGTGGATATTAAAATCTCTCTGGGAGAAAGATTTGCTTTATCAGGGCTTCAAGGTTGTCCCATATTGCCCGCGTTGTGGAACTCCGCTTTCCGACCATGAAGTGGCTCAGGGTTATGAGGATGCAGTCGACCCGTCTGTTTTCATCCGGTTACCCCTTGTTGATAAACCCGGAACATCCTTATTGATCTGGACGACTACGCCATGGACGCTTCCTGCGAATGTAGCTGTTGCTGTGCATCCGGAGGTGGAATATTCCGTTGTCGAACGTGACCTACCGGAAGGCGGCAAAGAACGCCTGATCCTTGCCAATGCCCTAATTGAACGCGTTTTTGGGGATGAAGCGGTTTGTGTGGTGGAAACATTCAAGGGTAGGGCACTGAAGGGAAAAAAATACAGTCCACTGTTCACATTTATCCCTCCGGAAAAGCCGGCTCATTATGTTGTAAATGCAGATTATGTGACGACGGAAGATGGTACCGGATTGGTCCATATTGCACCTGCATTCGGTGCGGATGATATGGAAGTCGCAAATGTTTACAATCTGCCGGTAATTCAAACAGTTGCTCCTGACGGATCGTTTGTCAGTGAGGTTAAACCGTGGAGCGGCATGTTTGTTAAAACAGCCGATCCCTTGATCATTGAAGACCTTACCTTACGGGGACTGCTGTTCAAACAAAGCACAATCACTCACACTTATCCATTCTGCTGGCGTTGCCATACGCCTTTGCTCTATTATGCCCGCCAGACATGGTATGTACGTACCAGCCAGTATAAAGACAGATTGGTGAAGTTCAATAACCGTATCAACTGGTACCCAGGACATATCAAAGCCGGTCGCTTCGGAAATTGGCTGGAAAATAATATTGATTGGGCATTGGGCAGAGAGCGTTATTGGGGAACTCCCTTACCGGTTTGGGAGTGTGAAGACTGTAAACACCAATTGTGTGTAGGTGCAGTAAAGGAACTCACCGAATTAACCGGTATAGACCAGAGTTCTCTAGATCTCCACCGTCCCTATATTGATAATATTCAGTTTCCCTGCCCGAAATGTGACGGGAAGATGCAGAGAGTTCCTGAATTGATCGATGTATGGTTTGATTCGGGATCGATGCCCTACGCTCAATGGCATTATCCTTTTGAGAACCAGGAACAATTTAAGAGTCAATATCCTGCCGATTACATCTGTGAAGCGGTTGATCAGACTCGTGGCTGGTTTTATTCGCTGCATGCGATCAGCACCATGCTCTTTGAACAGGAAAGCTTTAAGAATGTCATTTGCCTGGGATTGATTCTGGATAGCGATGGTTACAAGATGTCCAAAACCCGTGGAAACATTGCAGATCCATGGAGTGTCTTAAATTCTCAAGGTGCAGACGCTTTCCGCTGGTATTTATATACAGCTTCACCTCCAGGGCAGGAACGGAGATTTAGTGAAGATCTCGTAGCAGAAGTGATCCGTAACTTCACACTCACCTTGTGGAATACCTATTCATTTTTTGTTACATATGCCCGTCTGGATGGATGGTTGCCTGATCCGAATGCAAAACCCGTTTATAACGATTTGGATAAATGGCTTCTTTCTGCACTTAATGCTCTGGTCCGGGATGTTACCGATGCTTTTGAGCATTATGATGTTACCGGGGCAACCAGGCCGGTGGAAACATTTGTAAACCATCTTTCCACCTGGTACCTGCGCCGTTCTCGCCGCCGATTCTGGAAAACAGAATCCGATGAGGATAAAAAAGCAGCCTATGCTACTCTATACCACGCACTTGTTACTGTCAGCAAACTTCTTTCGCCAACCATGCCTTTCCTGGCTGATGAACTATATCTGAACCTCGTCAAATCTTTGGATGAGACATCAAAAGAATCAGTCCACCTTACCAGTTGGCCAGAGTATGATCTTGCAATGATCAATGAAGAATTAAATGCTGAAATGGACCTGATCATGAAGCTGGCTTCCCTGGGTCATGCTGCTCGCAACAAAGCCAACCGGAAGGTTCGCCAGCCGTTGCAGGAAGTCGCATATTCTT
The DNA here is from genome assembly GCA_963709535.1 of uncultured Chloroflexia bacterium. GTDB lineage: Bacteria > Chloroflexota > Anaerolineae > Anaerolineales > Anaerolineaceae > PNON01. The sequence goes on from CAVPWY010000003.1 coordinate 423,239, forward strand.
TAAGCAATAAAAGTGAGAAGCGGATCGTGACGAAGTATGCTGATATTCTGGCGGACGAACTAAATGTTAAACATGTCCGGACCTTGGACACCGAAGGCGAAGCAGTATCATTTAGTCTAAATCCGCTTCCGAAACAGCTTGGGCAAAAATATGGAAAGGATTTTCCGGCTATCCGCAAAGCCATCCTTGAAATTTCACCTGAAACCGCAGCACGGAAACTGCTTGCCGGACAGTCTTTTACAGTCGAGGCAGATGGAAACTCCTATGAGATCCTTCCGGATGAAGTTGAGGTCCGGGCACAGGCAAAAGCTGGATTTGCGGTTGCCTCCGAAGGCGCGTACCTTGCTGCACTGGTGACCGATCTAACACCGGACCTGGTGAAGGAAGGATTGGCGCGTGAATTTGTCCGTCGAATTCAAGACGCCCGAAAGCAAAATGACCTTGAGATCGCGGATAGAATTGAACTGGACTACACTTCCACACCTGGTATGGAATCCGCCATTATCGCATTCAAGGATTACATCATGGGCGAGACGCTGTGTGTCGCATTGAGACGCGTTCCTGTGGATGATGAAAGTTTCACCCGTGATGGATTTGACGGTGAACAAATAGCCATCAAGATCACAAAACATTAAATACCTAAAAGAGATTGGTACAAAGTACCAATCTCTTTTGCGAAGGTCATCCAAAGGTTTATCTACAAAGGATCATTTCAACCTGCCTGTTGATTCAAACCTAACCAGCTGTGTTTGATTATGAGAATACAGTGATAGGATGATAGATTTTTCTTTAGATGCGGTAAAATTGTATTATATAAAGATTTTTTGGAGGAGAATTGTTTTTAAAAATTAAAAAATATTTTTTACTGGTCGGAATCGCTTCAGTCATTATCTTTCTAGACCAGGTAACAAAATCATTGGTAAGAGCTAATATTACCTTCGGAGCCTCATGGTCTCCCTGGGAATGGTTAATGCCTTATGCCCGAATAGTACATTGGAGCAACACGGGAGCATCATTTGGAATGTTCCAGGGTTTTGGAATGGTTTTCACTATTCTGTCTTTAATTGTGGCTGCAGTTATTGTCTATTATTACCCCCGTGTACCGGTTGAGGAATGGCCTTTACGGATTGCCATGGGTATGCAATTGGGTGGTGCTCTAGGTAACCTGATCGATAGGGTAACCAGGGGTGAGGTAACCGACTTTATTTCTGTGGGAAATTTTGCAGTATTCAATATTGCTGATGCCAGTATATCTGTTGGAGTAGCTGTTTTGTTGATAGGAATGTGGTGGAAAGAGAAAGCGGATTCAAAAAAGGCTGCCCTCAATCTTAATAATGAGCAGCAAATGGAGCAACCTGATTCAAGTGGCTAATTCAACTTTTATATATAAGTACGACAGTTTTGAAAAGATCCGGCTGGATGTGTACCTTACTGATCAACACCCGAAACAATCGAGGAACCGAATTCAAAAATGGATCACCGGGGGAGCAGTCACCGTAAACGGGAAATTGATCACCAAGACCGGTTATACACTTGAATTAGGATATGATGTGGTTCTCAATCCTCCCGAACCAGTGCCTACACAAATCCTAGCTGAAGAAATTACCCTGGATGTAATCTACGAAGACGAAGACATGTTGGTGATCAACAAACCAGCCGGCATGGTTGTTCATCCGGGAGCCGGTCATGCCAGTGGAACAATTGTAAACGCGGCTCTCGCCCACTCACCGGAGATGGAAGGTATAGGTGGGGAAGGACGCCCTGGAATAGTGCATCGATTGGACAAAGACACATCTGGTATATTATTACTGGCAAAAAACGATTTCACCCACCGTTGGCTGCAGGAGCAATTCAAACAACGTGAAATACATAAGGTTTATATTGCTCTAGTGGATGGAAGACCGCCAACCGCGGAAGGTATCATCGAAGGTGCAATCGGTAGGGATCCAAATCACAGGAAACAGATGGCAGTCATGCACAATGATCGGGGTCGTGATGCCACCAGCCGTTATTTAACCCTGAAAGAATTTACGAACCATACTCTGCTTGAAATTCATCCTGTTACCGGACGAACACACCAAATTCGACTTCACCTGGCTTTTATCGGCTGCCCGATCACTGGGGATCGTGTTTATGGATATAAAAAACCATCCCTGGAAATAAACAGACACTTCTTGCACGCGGAAAAAATAACGTTACAACTTCCTCGAACAAAAGTATTGCAAACATTTGTAGCTGCATTACCGGGTGATCTTACCCAAATACTCGACAATTTAATTTAGGAGGTTTTCATGGAGTGGATCGACCTTCGGTCTGATACAGTTACCCAACCTACGCCTGAAATGCGAAAAGCTATGGCTGAGGCTGTTGTTGGAGATGATGTATTTGGTGAAGACCCAACAATTAATCGCCTCCAGGACATGGCCGCCGAAATTACTGGCAAGGAAGCTGGCCTGTTTGTGGCTTCGGGAACCATGGGTAATCTGGCTGCAGTGTTAAGCCACTGCAATCGGGGGGATGAAGTGATCCTAGGAAACCTGTGCCACACATTTCTGTTTGAAGCAGGCGGAATTTCTGCTCTGGGGGGAGTTCATCCTTATGTCCTACCAAACCAGGCAGATGGTACTTTAAATCTTCATGAAGTAAAAAACTCAATCCGCAAAGATGATGTGCATTTTCCTCAAACACGGTTGGTAATGCTGGAAAATACCCATAATCGCTGTGGAGGCGTGGTTTTGCCTGAACAGTATACAATGGATCTAGCGGATCTGGCACATGCCAATGGATTACAGGTGCATTTGGATGGAGCCAGAATATTTAATGCTGCTGCAGCTCTCGGCGTGAAGGTTGGAGTACTGACAAAACCGGTTGATAGTGTAACTTTCTGCTTAAGCAAAGGTCTTTGTGCACCAGCCGGGTCTGTCCTATGTGGCGGCAAAGAATTCATCCAAAAAGCACGCAGGATTCGGAAACAATTGGGAGGAGGAATGCGCCAGGCGGGCATTTTAGCTGCAGCCGGGATCGTAGCCTTGCAAACTATGACGGGCAGATTAGCAGAGGACCATCTCAGAGCGAAAAAGATGGCAGCTGGTTTGGCAGCACCTGGTGGTTTGGTTTTGGATACTGGCTCTCCATTTACAAATATGATCTTTGCAAATATCGATGATTCCATTCAACTAAAAGCTACCCAGATTGCTGAACTTTTTAAGAACAAAGGCGTGCTGGTAGGTATTGCGGGAGAACGCAAATTCAGGTTCGTAACTCATTATTGGGTGGATGATGCTGCAGTTCAGAATGTGATCAAAGCATGGCAGGAAATTTACCGTGACTTGCTTTAGTCCAGTAATTGCATCTGCTATAATGTCGCTATCCGATGTCAACGTAAAGGAAGACAAATGATGGATAAATTTATAACTCTAGCCCAGATAGACGAAATCTGCACGACTATAAAGCAGCGAATAACAGTTAAGCCGGATTATGCAATCATTTTAGGGTCTGGCCTGGGACCCCTGGCTGATTTCAGTGATTAATCAGCAGGTAATCTTATCCACAGAACTACCATATTGGCCGCAATCAACGGTTCAAGGCCACACTGGCCGATTGGTCTTTGGCGAATTGGAAGCCAAGCCGGTCATGGTCTTGCAAGGTAGGGTGCATTATTATGAAGGCTACCCGATGGACCAGGTGGTTCTCCCGGTTCGTGTGATGCAGCGCCTTGGAATAAAAACCCTTATTGTTACTAATGCAGCTGGAGCGATAAATCCAGACTACATCCCTGGAGATCTAATGCTGATAACCGATCATATTGGGCTGATTGGCATGGCTGGATTAAACCCTTTACGTGGACCAAATATCGATGAATTTGGCCCGCGGTTCCCGGACATGAGCCAACCATATGACCGAGACCTGGGAAAACTTGCACGAAAAATCGCGCACGATCAAAAATTGGATTTGAGAGAAGGCGTTTATGTTTGCCTTTCGGGTCCTTCTTTTGAAGTCACCCGCAGATTTACGGTTCTTACGGACTATAGGAGCTGACGCTGTTGGAATGTCCACAGTTCCGGAAGTGATCATCGCCCGTCATGGAGGAATGCGGGTCATTGGTGTATCGGGAATCAGTAATAAAGCGAACCTCGATGGAAATACGATGACCACCCATGAAGAAGTGTTAGATGCGGGAAAAGTTATAGTTCCAAAACTGGAAAAATTAATCACGGAGCTACTGCGCAGGGAGTAATTACCGGGCGGGGTATTATTATTTATTGTTTATAGAATTGTAAATATGGCAGAAATTTTTCGTTTATTTAAACTTGCCGAATCATATCTTTATATCATTTTAGGAATAATAGGTTTCATTTATTTAAGGAAATTAATTATTTCCATAAATGAATATAGAAACTCATCATTTGGCATGGAAAAAGATAACGCCAGAGGGCATTTGTTCCAGGCAAGTGGAGTTTTATTGCTTGTGTTGATTGTCGCTATTGGAGAATTTGCTTTTATTTCTTATATCGAAACAAGTCCTAGTGCATTAATTATTCAATCCACGCCTACTATAAATTTGTCTGCCACTGATACACCAATGATTTCGCAGCCTCAAGCATTACCAGCGAATACATCTGTTCCCGGAATTGGTACAGAAACTGTACTTCCACCAGTGTCACCTGTTTGTGAACCCGGAAAAATTGAATGGACATCACCCAAAGAAGGTGAAGAGATCAAGGGATCGGTTGAATTGAAGGGAACTGCGAATATTCCAGATTTTGGTTTTTACAAATATGAATTTTCACAGGATAATGTTAATTGGACAACCATGCAAGCAAACAGGGCGATTGTAATACAACGGGGTATTGGGTGTGTGGGATACTTCACTGCGAGTACCGGGTGACTATTATTTACGTTTGGTTGTTTACGATAATCAGGAAACAGCATTACCAGCCTGTATTGTAAAGGTCAGGATCATTCCAGAATAGGATCAATATGCCACGAATTGAAGTGAGAACTGCTGTATTAGAAGATATAACCGCCATGATGGAATTGGATCATAGTTATCATACTGATTATGTCTGGCAGATGGATGTTGTATCTGAAGATAAATATGTGGGAATCAATTTTCAGGAAAATCGCCTGCCCCGATCTGTCAAAGTTGAATACCCAAGGTTACCTAAACAGCTATTTAAAGATTGGATCCATAGGGATGCCCTGTTGGTAGGTGTTCTGGATAAAAAACCAGTGGCATATATCAGCGTATCCTTGGACCTCGCCCCATCTTCAGCCTGGATTACAGACCTTGCGGTCTCTCCCATTAATCGTAGAGGCGGAATAGCCACAGCTTTAGTTATGGCAGCTGAAGAATGGGCTTCCTCAAAACGCTTAAAAAGAATGATCGTGGATATGCAATCAAAAAATACACCTGGTGTGAAGCTTTTCAGGAAGTTTGGATATGATTTCTGCGGATATAATGACCATTTTTACTCAAATCAAGATATCGCCCTTTTCTTTTCTCATTACTTGATCTAAATATACAAACGAGGCTGTAGTGAATTGGTGGAATGGATTACAGGCAATATTCAGGACGATTAGCGAAATTCTTTCGGCCGGCATTGCTATTACAGCTTTCGCATTATTGTTGTTTGCTCTTACGTTTAATCAAAAAGACAGAATTGCTCGCTCATTTACATTAATATTAATTTGCGTTGTCACTGTGTTTGCTGCGGATGCTCTGGGAAGTACGGCTGTAAAACCAGGTGATATTGAATTCTGGTTGAGAATTCAATGGATTGGAATTTTATACCTTCCGCCGACTTATTTGCAATTCTCAGATGCAATCCTGGCGACAACCGGTAAGCCATCCAAAGGCAAAAGACGCTGGTCAATTCGTATTACTTATCTCATTTCCAGCTTTTTCTTAATTACGATTCCATTCAACCTCTTCCTTGGTCCACTGGTTATCAATGATGAACCGGCTGCGTTTCTGCAAGCAACCCTATTAACCAATTTGTTTTCCCTTTATTATGGTTTGAGTATGGTCGCAAGTTGGATCAATTTCTCCCGTGCCTATCAGCGGACAACTACTCCCACTACTCGGCGCAGAATGTTTTACCTCATCACTGGTGCACTGGCTCCAGCACTGGGATCATTCCCTTATTTATTATATGGCTCATCTTTCGCTTCAGAGCATGCATTTATCTTCTGGATAGTGGTCATGATCAGCAACACCCTGGTCGGCGGGTTGATTGTAATGATGTCGTATTCCATATCATTTTTTGGAGTAAACTGGCCGGACCGGGTAGTGAAACGACGATTGTTCAAGTGGATCATGCGTGGACCCGTTACAGCGATCGTTGCCCTGGGGATTACGACAATTATTCGCCGTGGGGGTTCTCTCTTTGGAATTGAATACTCCGCATTGGTTCCTATCACGATGGCACTATCCATTTTAACAATGGAATATTATCATCACATTATTTTCCCCGATCTGGGAAAGATGGATCTTTTCCACCGTTGATCAGGAGGAAGTTGATATCATTACTGATCTATCCGACCGGTTGATGACCAGGAATGATCTAAAACAATTTCTGGAGGCGGTCTTAGCCGCTGTTGGTGATCGGTTTCAATCAAAAAGTGTCTTTATTGCTGCTTTTGAAAATGACGCTCTCACAATGGTGGTTTCTCAGGGCGATACGGGATTTCTCGAGGAAAATCATCTCGAGGAAAATATTCTTCCTGTAATGGCTAATTATGGAACCAGAACGGATGTGTTCCGATGGGGGAATTATTTACTTATGCCCCTATTTGAAAAGGAGAATGAGGAGCGGGTTTTGCTGGGCATCCTGGGTATTGAACAGGATCCAACAATTGAGTTTGATTCTGACGAAAAGCAAGTCCTGGTATTATTGAGCAACCGAATTGTTCTCGCCTTAATCAACAGAAACCTTCAAACAGAAGTCTTTAAAAAAGCAAAGGAATTGAACCCACAATTTGAGCAATTCCAAAAAATGCGTGCTGAAAGTCGTTTTCCCAGTGTGGATGAACTTACTGAAACAGATTTCACCGTTCCGGATGACATGTCAAATTGGGTGAGAGACGCTTTGACGCATTTTTGGGGCGGTCCAAAATTATCAGAATCTCCATTGCTAGAGTTGAATATTGTAAAAAAGGCTTTGGATGAAAATCGACAAAATCCAACGAATGCGTTGAGAGCTGTTTTAAAATCAGCAATCGATAGTGTTAAACCGGCAGGAGACAGAAAATTCACTGGAGAATGGATTCTTTATAATATTCTCGAAATGAAATTTTTACAGGGGAAACGGGTTAGGGAAGTCGCTTTAAAGTTGGCCATGTCAGAAGCAGATTTATATAGAAAACAACGGGTCGCCATTGAGACAGTTGCAAGCACGATCATGGAAATGGAGAACCAATCTGAGGTTACTGAGGCACATAATGTGCAACGAGTGATGCCAGATTAATATTTTTATTGGATGATGGATAGTGGAGGGGTAAGTGGGCGGAGATAATGCCGAAGAAATTGTAATCCCGGGAGAATTGATCCCAGACGAGGGGTGGTGGAATTCGATATTAACTGACGAAGAGAAATATCTCCAGTCCACCAACGAGAATGCAATTCAGGATAAGTCAGATATCAGCTACCCTGCAAAAAATGATTGGGAAACGCTGAAAACAATTTTTTCCAATGATGAAGTGATCCAACTGAAAGTAGCCGGATACAACCGTGGAGGGCTTCTTGTGGAGGGATCGAGTATTCAGGGATTTGTTCCAATATCACATCTTGTAAGTATTCCCAGCACAGTTGAAGAAGATGAACGGAAAGAATTGATGCAGAACTACCTCGGGAAAGAGTTATCGTTAAAGATAATCGAGCTTGTTCCTGAAGATGAAAGGTTGGTTTTCTCTGAAAGGGCTGCTCTGGCTGGTGAAGGAAAAAGAAAAGCGATCTTTGAAAATATTCAACCTGGCGACAATGTCTGGGGAACTGTTACGAATGTGACGGATTTTGGGGTGTTCATTGATCTGGGAGGTTTGGAGGGGTTGATCCATGTTTCCGAGCTTTCCTGGGGACGGGTACAAAATCCGGGCGATATTTTATGTGAAGGTCAAAGAATCGAAGCGCAAGTACTAAGCGTTTCAAAGGAAAATGCCAGGGTGGCATTAAGTTATAAACGTTTGGTGAACAACCCATGGGATTCGATCCTGGATATCTATTCACCGGGAGACGTTGTAACAGCCAAAATAACCAGTATGACTAAATTTGGTGCCTTTGCTCGGCTTAAAGAGGGAGTCGAAGGATTGATTCACATCTCAACCATTCATATTCCGGAGCCGGCTAAATCAATAGACCAATATTTGAAAATTGATCAATGCGTTCAGGTCCGAATATTGCATATTGATAAGGATAAGAAACGCATCGGATTAAGCCTGGAGTAGTCTGGAAGTTGAATGCCACAAAGAATTGTAAAACGAAAACAGTATTCTTATTCAGGGAAAAAGACAGCATCTCATTTTAGTGAAGATGCAAGTGCCGCATTAAAAAAACCCCTCGATGGTCTGATATATCTTTCCACCCATTACGGACGCTTTGCCAGGGATGTCCTGGGAATAATAATGATCTTTGCTTCCCTATTAACCCTTTTTGCACTGTTAGGGTTAACAGGCGGGGTATTATTATTACCATGGTCAAATTTTCTAAAACACTGGTTTGGTTGGGGGGCAGTATTGATCAACCTGACCATTGGTTTGGTAGGATATTTCGTTCTTAAACGAAAAGTTAATTTCTGGACCACATACTTTTGGAAGGTGGTCTATTTTGAGACACTCATCATCAGCCTGCTTGGATTTTTTGCTGTCCTCAGTGGATTCGATTTGGGACTGGCAGAGGCTGGCAGATGGGGTGGTTTGGTTGGTTGGGCATTAGCCCAGATGACGGCAGAAATCACAGGAATTGTTATAGCAAGCATCATTTGGGTCATTATTCCCCTGGCGATGGGTTGGATTGGTTATTCGGTTCTTCGCCATCGCAGTAAAGATGCATCAGATACCCCAGCTAACGATACACCGATCCATTCTGAGACCGGATCTCTAAAACGACTTACAGTCAAATCAAGGCACGCAGATCAAGATCAAGCACAATTACAACTCCCAATTAAGGCTGATAACGATTCGAAGCAAAAAACAAGTGAGAATAACAGGCAGAAAAGTCTTGTTGCCAATCAATTGGTTGGTTCCACTCACAGTAAACCAATTCAGAACCTGGCCAAAGACCATTTTCGGGCGGAAAATCGAAAACCTGTACCAACGTCTTCCCCTGGTAAAAACTTAAAATAGGGAAAGCAGCCTTCCTCCACTTTCATTGCTCATGGAAGATCAGGTGATCCGCCTGGATGAATCCACAATCAATCAGACCGCTTCCATACTTGAAAAGACGTTGATGGATTTTGGTATCCCGGCAAAAGTGATCGGCTACCGAATGGGTCCAACCGTTACACAGTTTGCAGTGGAACCCGGGTATATTGATAAACCGGCACCTGAAGGGCAGACATTAAAACAGAAAATTCGTGTCTCTCAAATATCCCAATTGTCAAAAGACCTGGCATTAGCATTATCATCCACTTCCATAAGGATAGAGGCGCCAGTTCCCGGAAAATCTTATGTTGGTATCGAAATTCCCAACGTCCGATCGGTTGTAGTTCGGATGAAATCGCTCCTGGAAAGCGAAAAGTTCAATAAATTAAACTCACCGTTGGCTATCGCCCTTGGACGTGATGTATCAGGTCTTCCGGTCGTGGGAGATCTGTCAAGGATGCCGCATTTATTGATTGCCGGAACCACTGGTTCAGGAAAATCTGTGTGTATTACATCTATTGCTGCATGCCTTGCAATGAATAACTCCCCTGAAGATCTGCGCCTGATCATGATAGACCCCAAGATGGTGGAGTTGGTTCGTTTCAATGGCCTGCCGCATATGTTTGGAAAAGTGGAGACTGAACTCGAGAGGATTTTAGGTGTCCTTCGGTGGGCAACACAGGAAATGGATCGCCGTTACATAGCATTTTTCCAGTATTGGCGCACGGGATTTGGATGCATATAACAAGAAGATGGAAAAACGGGGCGAAGATCGTTCTGCCAAGAATTGTAATTTTCATCGATGAACTTGCGGACCTGATGATGAGTGCACAGGCAACCACCGAGCCTTTACTTGTAAGGTTGGCTCAGCTCGCCCGTGCTACTGGAATTCATATGATCGTGGCAACCCAGCGTCCGAGTGCAACTGTTGTCACCGGATTAATTAAAGCGAATTTTCCTGCACGCATCTCTTTTGCTGTCGCTTCTCATATCGATTTGCGGGTTATTCTTGATAGCACTGGTGCCGAAAATCTCCTTGGTCGTGGTGATATGTTATTCCTGGATCCTGAAAAGGCTGTACCTGTTCGTACCCAGGGCGTAATGGTCAGTGATGAGGAAGTGGATAAGATCATTACACACTGGCAGGGAGAACAACCAGAAAGCCTGAATAGCTCTCCACCCTGGGAAAATATGCTGTTTGAAGAGCAGGAGAATGGTGGAGATGAGTTGATCCAGAAGGCAATTGAAATTGTGAAAAGAATCGAGACACGCAAGTGCATCGTTGATTCAACGCAGGTTGCGCATAGGTTATCCAAGAGCTGCCAGGCTCATTGAAGAACTTGAGGAAATGGGGATTGTTGGACCTGCTCAGGGTGGGGGAAAAGAACGTGAAGTACTGATCGATATCGATGATGATGGAGAAATTCTTCCAGACGAATAATTGGTTTATCTTCTTCAAATCACAATACGTTGAATATGGTAAGATTGGTTATATTTAATTTTATAAGGGTGAACTGTGGAAAATCAGAAAAAGAAGGAAGTTGTCAGCATCGAAATGTTCTTGCGGAGAACATTTAAAGGCATCCTGGATACCATGGGGACAGCAGTAAATAAAACCGGGATATTACCGAATACTGTCACCATTCTCGGGCTAATTGGTAACGCAATTGGTGCTTATCTACTTGCCACGGGCCACATAACCTGGGGCGGAATTGTAATCCTCATCATGGGTCCAATCGATGCTCTGGATGGAACAATGGCTCGCTTGCGTGGAGAACAGACTGAATTTGGGGCATTTGTAGATTTAGTCACCGACAGGTATTCCGAACTTGTGATCCTGGCTGGTCTGATGATCTATTTCCTGACGAAACAGGATTATTTATCTGTAGGATTGGTTTATTTTGCTGCAGCTGGATCAATCCTGGTCTCTTATGTCAAAGCTCGAGCAGAATCTCTTGGATTTACCGCCAAAGTTGGAATACTAACCCGCGTTGAAAGGTATTTGGTTCTTGCTCCGGCATTATTATTCAATATCCCTCAAATTGCACTCTGGATCATCGCTATTTTTGCCAATTTTACAGCTATCCAACGGATTTATTTCGTTCGTAAACAGGCTTACGATCAAAATAAAGTACTTTCCTATAAAAAACCCGGGTAATTCCATAAAATATATTATAAGTTGAGGTAGACCATGCGCGAAGGATTACAAATCGGACCATTCCTGCTCCATTACTATGGAGTGATCATTATGCTAGGTGCGCTAGTAGCTGCATGGATGACAACCAGGCAGGCGAAGGCGAACGGAGACGATCCAGAGGATATTTGGGATATGCTGCCATGGTTATTGGTAGCTGGAATTATTGGCGCCCGCATCTGGCATATTCTAACCCCGCCTGCTTCGATGGTAGCTGTGGGTCTGGACACAAAATACTATTTAACTCATCCACTGGATGCTTTAATGATCTGGAAAGGTGGCTTGGGAATTCCTGGAGCAGTCATTTTTGGATTATTGGCGCTGGTTTGGTATTGTAAAAAGAATGCACTCGATTTTCGGAAATGGGCAGATTATATCGCACCCGGACTTGCGGTTGCTCAAGCGATTGGCCGTTGGGGTAATTATGTCAACCAGGAACTTTATGGTGCACCAACATCGCTTCCCTGGAAAATATTTATAGATCCAGCCCATCGTATTCCTGGATTCACAGACCAGGCTTATTATCACCCGTTATTCCTGTATGAATCACTCTATAACCTGGCAAATATGGGGATATTAATTTGGATCAGCCGTGTTTATAAGCATAAACTCAAACCAGGGGATATTTTCTTGTGTTATGCCATCTTATATCCAGTTGGAAGATTCTTGTTGGAGTTTCTACGACTGGATGCCTCCAATGTATTTAGTTTGAATATCAACCAGACGCTGATGGCTGTAGTAGCCATAGCATCAGCTGCTACATTAATTCTCCGCCATCGAAACGATGGTCACCCAGAAGCTCCGGTGCAACAAGAATCTGACCTGGCTGAAAACAGCAATGAGATAAAAGAATTGGACTAATATCGTGCTCAACATCCTGAAAAGGAATAAATGAGTTCAATGATGATCGAGGCTGAGGGGTTGAGCAAGAAATTCGATGAGTTTCTTGCTGTAGATAACCTAAGCCTCAAAGTAAAAATGGGGGAGATTCTAGTCCTGCTTGGTCCAAATGGAGCAGGAAAAACCACCACGGTTCGGATGCTAACTTCCATTCTTCGACCTACAACAGGCTGGGCGAAGGTAGCTGGCTTTGATGTGGAGAGATCACCAGACAAAGTGCGCGCTTCCGTTGGTGTTTTGACTGAACAGCATGGTTTATATGGCAGAATGACCGCGGATGAATACCTGGTCTTTTTCGGCAGTCTGTATAATTTAAGTGCACAAAAATCCCGTCAAAGAAGTACACGCCTGATGGAGCAATTTGGACTCCAGGTGGGAAAAAAACGTCTGTCTGAATTTTCAAAAGGAATGCGACAGAAACTTGCCTTGATCCGTGCACTTCTGCACGAACCACCGGTTATCCTGCTGGATGAACCTACATCTGCGATGGATCCTGAAAGTGCTTATATGGTCCGGGAAGCCATCCGCGAATTGCGTTCGACTTCCCGAACGATCGTACTTTGCACCCATAATTTGCGGGAGGCAGAAGAGTTAGCAGATCAAATTGCGATCATTAAATCAGGCAAGATCATCTTGAATGGAGACCTGGGTCAAGTCCGGAGAAAACTACTGGGTCCTCAGGAATATATAATTCGATTTAGTGGAAGTATTGATGGACAATTGTCTGAAATAAAAAAGAATGCACAAGTGATTAATTATGGGGAAGGTTTCATTAATTATTCCACTGAAAATGGTGACCAATTTAATCCGGCCCTCGTTCGTTCATTGGTTGGATCTGATGTGAGCATCATAACCTTGCAACAAGTAGATCATAGCCTGGAAGATATCTATTTACAGATCATCAACCAGGAGATGGAAAGACAATAAATGTGGCATGATATTCAACCGGCTTTGGCCATCACAAAACGTGAAGTTCGCGATCAATTAAGAGATTGGCGAATTATTTTCCCGGTTCTGGGTCTGACGGTCTTTTTTCCATTTCTAATGAATTTCACCGCGAGAACAGCACTAGATTTTGTAACAAAATATGGCGCATCGCTCATAGCAGATCGATTGGTCCCATTTCTTTTCATGGTAGTCGGTTTCTTCCCCATTTCTGTTTCATTGGTCATTGCACTTGAATCCTTTGTCGGCGAAAAAGAGCGGGGGTCGATTGAACCTCTTTTAAATACTCCTTTAAAAGATTGGCAGATATATTTAGGCAAGCTTCTATCATCCACGATTCCGCCATTACTTTCCAGCTATATTGGTATGACAGTCTATCTGGTTGGTCTGGTAATTACAAAAGTAACCCTGCCAGGAATAAATGTGCTCATACAGCTTGTTGCATTGACAACAGTTCAAGCAGTGGTGATGGTTGCAGGAGCTGTAATCGTTTCAACACAAACTACCTCTGTTAGAGCTTCAAACCTGCTTGCCTCTTTTATTGTGATTCCTCTGCCCTCCTGATCCAGGGTGAAAGTGTGGTTATTTTTTGGGGCGATTATACAACTTTGTGGTGGGTGGTTTTTGGGATGACGATCTTTTCAATTCTGCTTGTAAGGGTGGGATTGGCTCACTTTAGAAGGGAAGAGTTATTAGGAAGGGAAATTGATGTTCTCAATTTCAGATGGGGATGGAAAGTATTCTATTCGAGTTTTAAATCTGGTGCTGACAGCCTCGGGAGTTGGTATAGATCAGTATTTACTGCAATTCTCGCGAATTGGATACCCATTGTAATTGTTACAGTGATGTTTATTGTTGGTGTCTATATCGGCTATCTACAGACATTCAGATTCAAGATCAGTCTCGACCAGATTGGTGTGAATAATATACAAAACCAACTGGTTGATATTATGAAAAATACCCCCATTTATTCATCAACCTCGATCATGGGATATTTCTGGCAGAACTTACGCGTTCTTCTTTTAGCGCTTCCTTTGGGGCTATTCACTTTTGGAGTGGTTGGAGTGCTTCCCGGGATTGCTTCTCTGGGTATTATGGGATATCTGATGGGGTTGCTTAATCAGGCTGGGTTAACTCCAGTACAATTCTTTACCGCTTTCATCCTCCCGCATGGCATATTTGAGATCCCAGCAGCGATCATAGCAACTGCATCTGTTTTCCGGTCAGGTGCATTGGTGGCAACTCCTGATCCCAACAGATCAGTAAGTGAAATAATACTGCAGAGTCTGGCGCAATGGGTTAAAATAATGCTGGGAGTGGTTATACCTTTATTACTGGTTGCTGCATGCGTGGAAGCATGGGTGACTCCAAGAATTGCATATTTGTTATTGAAGTAAACGAGGGGATATGCCTGTATTAACGATCATTGGATCATCAAATGCAATCCCTACTCAAAACAGGGATACAACTTATTTGACTCTACAAACCAAAGAAAAATTTGTTTTGATTGATTGTGGAACAAATGCATTTGTTAGGTTAGTCCACTCTGGAATGTCTCCTGACCAACTCACCGATATTATCGTGACTCATTTCCACCCGGATCATGTGGTGGGTTTACCTCTATTATTAATGGATCTATGGTTGCTGGGAAGAAAAGAACCTCTGGTAATACACGGTTTGGCAGAGAGCATTACCCGCATTAAGAAGATGATGAGTTTCTTTGGTTGGGAAAAATGGCCGGATTTCTTTGAAGTTTCATTCAGGGTTATCCCGGCAGATAAGTCGGTAATCCTTTCCGATTCATCGGTCAAATTATGGTCAACTCCGGTAAAACATTTAATCCCTACAATTGGTTTGCGAGTGGATGGGCAGATTTAACCATTTTCTATTGCATATACTTGTGATACCGAACCTTGCCAGGGTGTGGAAGACCTTGCGTTGGGTGCAGATATATTAATTCACGAATTTGCTGGTAATGCAAAGGGACACTCAACTGCTGCTCAGGCGGGAGAAGCGGCAGCCCGGGCAGAAGTGGATAAGCTTGTTCTAATACATTATCCGAATCATACAGAAGAATCGTTGCTCATTGATGAGGCAGCCGTAAAATATTCGGGGGAAATAATTGCAGCAATCGATGGAATGTCATTCAGCTGGTAACTACCAACCCCTGATATATTGCTCCCAATCCTGGTTATTTGCAATCTGAGTTTGAAAATAATAAACCGCAGAAGCAGGTGGCAACATAGGTTTTGCCAGTAGTTTCATACTTGCCTGGTCTGGTGTTCTGCTCCCCTTGTGATGATTGCAGACAATACATGCTGTAACAACATTTGTCCAGGTATGCTCACCGCCCATTTTTTTAGGAATCACGTGGTCTAAAGTCAGTTCACCGTTTGTTTTACCACAATACTGGCAAGTGTGATGATCCCTGCGAAATATCTCGTGTCGTGAAAATTGAACCCTGAGCCTGGGACGTATGACCATTTTATCTAGCCGTATAATCGATGGACGAGGGAAAGATTGTGATACAGTATAGATATATCCACGTCCGTTTTGGATCAACGACGCTTTGTTTGCAAAGATGAGTGTAATTGCCCGACGTGTTGAACAAACGTGGATCGGTTGGTAGTTAGCATTCAAAACCAAAACAGAATCCTGCATATTATTTACTATGAGGAAAATTATAGCATAATCAAATCAGGACATAATAACAACTGGAAGGCTGAAATGAAAAAGATAGTGATCAGTGGTGGATCTGGATTGATAGGTTCTGCTCTGGCTTTAAAGCTGGTTAATAACGGCTATGAAGTTGTAATACTTACCAGATCAGGTAATTGGAAAAAATCTGTTAATGGGATTCGATTCGTTCAATGGGATGCGATAAATTCCGGAAAATGGGAATCTGAGATGGATGGAGCGGATTCAGTGGTCAATTTAGCCGGGGAGAATATTGGTGGAGGATTGTGGACCAAAAAACGAAAAGATAGAATTCTCAAAAGCCGATTAGCCGGTGGAAATGCATTGGTTTCTGCTATCAATAAATGCTCAAACAAACCTGAATTATTCATCCAGGCTTCTGCCATAGGGATTTATGGTATTTCTGAAACCTTGAAAATGGATGAAAATTCCCCTTTGGGGGATGACTTGCTTTCGGGAATTGCAAGGCAGTGGGAAGGATCCTCAAAGGATATAGAATTATCTGGTGTGAAGAGGGCAATCATCCGGACAGGTGTTGTCCTTGATCTGAAGGAGGGAGCATTCCCATTGGTTCTCCTCCCCTATCGAATATTTTTCGGTGGAAGATTGGGTTCGGGCAGGCAGTGGTTTTCGTGGATCCAGTTGAAAGATGAAGTGGAAGCGATTGCCTATATTATTGAAAATAAACTCGAAGGAGTTTTCAACCTTACTGCCCCAAATCCAGTCACCAATAATGAATTGGGAAAAATAATAAGTAAAGTAACAAAACGACCCAACTGGTTCCCCATTCCTGGTTTTTTCCTCCGATTGTTGCTGGGTGAGATGAGCACCCTTGTTCTCGATGGGCAGCAAGTAATGCCAGGTAGGTTAATTAAAGCTGGATACAAGTTTAATTTTGAGCAAATTGAGCCGGCTTTGCGTGATCTGTTGCGATAAAGTATGGGTGAATGAGCATGGTATAATTTCTCCATGATATTTATGGCTGTTTATTATCAAGGAAAATAAATTAGCTAACACTGCGGATAGGTACGCTCTCACCGCAGAGGGCGTTTTTTGTTAAATCGAGCGGGAGGTCTGATGAACATTGATGAACAAGTCCAATATCTGATGCAGGGAACTGAATATGGTGATGATAACCTGCAAAAAGCCATGGCAAACGAACTTCGGGAACGATTGATCTTAGCTGAAAAAGAAAATCGGCCACTTCGAATTTACACCGGCTACGATCCTACAAAAGCAGATCTGCATCTTGGTCATACTGTCACAATGCGAAAAATGCGACAGTTCCAGGAATTGGGACATCAGATCATTTTTCTGATTGGCAGTTTTACTTCTTTGATTGGTGATCCCTCTGACAAAGATAAGCTGCGTCCGCTTCTGACAAAAGAGGAAATAGAAGAAAATGCACGGACATATGCTGAACAAGCGTATAAAATTCTCGATCCCGAGAAAACGTCCATTCGTTACAACGCAGAATGGCTTTCCAAGTTAACTTTTGCTGACTTGATCAAGCTGGGAAGCAATTTTACGATACAACAATTCTTGACCCGTGAAAATTTCAAATTACGTTGGGATAAAGGCGATGCCATATATTTACATGAAACCTTTTATTCCATCATGCAAGGATATGATGCTTATGCACTCAATGCCGATATTCAAATTGGGGGTACAGACCAGCTTTTTAATATTGTCACAGCAGCTCGAAAGGTGATGACTTATCTGGGTGCAAAACCTAATATTGCCATAATCCTTGGTATTTTACCGGGTACTGATGGTGTATTAAAGATGAGTAAGAGCCATGGCAACCATATCCCGATCAACACAGACGCGATGGATATGTATGGGAAGGTGATGAGCATTCCTGATAGTGCCATGCCATCCTACTCCCGTTTGGTAACCCGCTGGACACCCCCACAGATCAAAGAACTTGAGTCTAATCTAGCAGATGGCTCATTGCATCCACGGGATGCGAAAATGAAATTAGCCTGGGAAATAGCGAGCACATTTTACAGTGACTCAGAAGCCGAAGAAGCTCAAACGTATTTCGTTAATTTATTCCAGAAAAAGGATATCCCCACTGATATGCCGGCAATTCCATTCCAGCCTGAGCAGAAACTGTTGGATGTTCTAATGGCTGTCGGATTTGTCAGTTCAAAAGCTGAAGCACGGAGAATGATCGAACAAAAAGGTGTAAAGCTTGATGGCGTAATATTGAACGATCCATTTTCTGCTTTACCATCAGCTGGCGTTCTTCAGGTTGGTAAAAGACATTTTGTTCGCCTGGTTTAGTGAAAACAACTTTAAACAATAGGATATTTTCGTAAATGTGAATTATTTTTCCTGGATCGAGGTAATTTGCCGGGCAATCGAATTCCCGATCTGACTGGCAAGTAGCGGGTTGTCTTCCTCAAGTAAGACAACAAATGAAATAGGAACTCCCCGCCAGTTGGTGTTCGTTCCACCAAGAAACCACGTCACAGTTTGGGTATTGCTACTTAACGCCTGACCGATAACAGACCAGGCCGGTAAGTCAGAATTTGTGAAGTCATTACTGATGCGACTTGCTGTAGATTCAGAAAATACCGGGTGTTTACTTGATTCCGGCTGTAATAATTCCCAACTCCCTGATGGCAGTTGATAAGATAGCGCTAAATAAGGTGTGGGGATATAACCACCAGAGCTGATGGAAGATGCTGCAAGTACCATTTGTAACGGGGTGATGTCTAAATTTTCCTGACCGATTGAAGCTGCTTTGATATTATCAATCATTGTTGGATCAGTTGATTCAGGTGCTGAGAAAATAAATTCCGGGGTAGTATAAAAACCGAGATCTGAATAGAGATCATATAGACCGTCTTTACCAATGTTCCTTCCAATATTCAAGCTGCTTTGGGGGCATCCCCTTTGAATGGTCTCTACAAGGTCTAACTCATGGATTACCGGTGGAATGGCACAGTTGATGGTTCGGCTCTTATATGCTACCGTGTCATTTGATCCTGAAGGAAGCTGTAAATTGGCATCCATTACTTTTCCGATGAGAAAAAGCCCCAAAGACGTTCCGGGAGGATATTTTCCAACTAACGCTCGATTGAGCAATGGGGATCGGGGATCGGTGATTATTGTGTTCCATTCTATTTCAAGTTGAGAAGGATCGATCCCTGGGTGGGATACCACTGCAAGCAATTCACCAGATTCTGCGTTCATCACAACAATTGCCCCAGTATGAGAGTCTAGCTGGGTATCCAACCATTTTTGCATGCTTAAATCAATCGATAGCCTAACATTAGATCCAGGAGGAGGATGACTGAAAAGTAAATTATTCCACCAGAGTGTAAACGGTGAGTATGATTTTAATCCTCTCAGATATGGGTCAAGCATAGCTTCCAGGCCTGATTGTCCATAAGAGATATTGGAATATCCAACTGTTGCAGCAAGCGGAGGGTAATAATACGACCTGGAATAATCTCCTGGAGACCCGGTTGTACCATTAATTACTTCTCCATTTCGATCAACTATTTCACCTCGAGCAATATTTGTATCTGCTATTGCCCTGCGGAGATTGTCACTGCGTGATGTGAGTTGATCTTTCATTATGAATGACCAGACCGGTAGCAAAAGCAATGATGCGGAGGAGACAACCAGGATGACAGGGAGAACGATTTCAAAGTAAATTTGCTTCTTTGGTAACTGATTATCCTGAGAATCGTTAGCCTGACCACTTATTAGGGTAACAAGACTCCCTGCGACCATACAGACTACCAGGGAAGATCCGCCATATGAGAAGAAGGGAAGTGTCACCCCGGTTAATGGAAGAAGACGGATGTTTCCACCAATGATCATTAATCCTTGTGCAGCGATCCAAAAAGAAATACCGGTGCAAAGTAGTGCATTAAATTTATCTTTTGCACGTAATGCGATTGAAAAACCACGAAATGTGATCAATATCAGGAGGAGAATGACTGCAGCTGCGCCAAGGAAACCGCTCTCTTCAGCTATGGCTGTATAAATAAAATCTGAAGCAGCTACTGGAACAAGATTCGGGCTTCCCATTCCTGGACCTGTTCCCAGGATACCACCAGATGCTTGAGATATTAATGCCTGAATGATCTGATATGAGCGTCCGACAGGATCAAGCCAAGGATTGATCCAGGCGCCGACTCTCAGGCGAATGACATCAAATAAAAAATACCCGGAAATTGCTGCTGCAAAAAAAATAATTATGCTGCCCAATAGAAATTTTCTATCCCCGGTGCCGATGAAAACCATGACAACATAGATGGCCATCATGAGCGAAACTGTACCAAGGTCTTTTTGAGCCAACAAGACAAGTATTGCAGCCATCGCTACCACGATGGTGGGAACAATAACAGCTGCGGTACCAATTTTAAGAGGTAATTTCCGGGAAAAATATGCACTTAAATAAACGATGAATAAAAGCTTGAACGGTTCTGATGGCTGTAATGTTAATCCTTGGAAACTGAGCCATAACTTGGGTTGATTTGAACCATTAATAAAGCCCGGTAATAAAGTTAAAGATGATTAATATAAAAGCCCCAGCTAACCAGATGTATGTGTACCGTTTTAATATCGTCAGGATCTTGGGGAATCTAAGAATTGCGAGATAGGCAATACTGCCAATGATGAACCAGGCTGTTTGCCTCATCCCTAAGCTCGGGGATAACCGCCATATGATCATCAAACTCCATCCACAACAAATATAAATTAGATCAATTAAATAAGGATCTTGATGTGGAAGTAACCTGGTTGATACTCGTGTCACCAATAAAAATAGGGCAAGCCAGACAAAATACCCTATCCAATGCTGCCATGACGCTTGCTCTAACAGTGATTTATTCCTAATGAAAGATGCAAGTGATAGCCCCACCGCGTTAAGGGAAATGAAAATTACAGCCAGATAAGTTAGCCTTATCCGGATAAAATTTATATAGCCTGGTTGGCTGTGGTATTCTAAAATATTTTGCACTAGTGCTTATACTTTGATAGGAAAATATCAAGTTGTTCTTTAGCCATGGAAGAGATTGCCTCTGTTTGAGTTATAACTGCATCCTTTAAAGCTGAATAACACTCGCAGTCATCTTCAAGACGGGGATCGGCAACAATTCCACGAATACTCTCTTGTGCGATTTGCGTATTTTTATTGAGGGTCCTGATTACCATTTCAACATTTACAGGTTCCTCACTAATATGCCAGACATCATAATCAGTGACATGGGCAAAAGTTACGTAGCACATCTCAGCTTCCCTGGCCAAAAATGCTTCAGGACTTGCAGTCATTCCGATTATTGACATACCCCAGGCTCTAAATAGATTTGATTCAGCACGGGTGGAAAAACGAGGGCCTTCAATTGTGATCAGGGTACCATTATTATGGACAATTGTATCGTTTGATTGAAGGGAATCAATTGTTATTGATCGTAGTGTGCTGCAAAATGGATTAGCAGGGCTGATATGGGCTACACAACCATTTTCAAAAAATGTCCTTTTCCTGCCTTTAGTGAAATCAAACAGTTGGTCTGGAATAACGATCTCTCCCGGAGAGAAATCTTCTCTCAAGGAGCCACAGGCGCTTATAGATATGATTTTCTTCACCCCGAGAGCTTTTAATGCATAAATATTGGCTCGATAATTTACTTCGGATGGATTGAGTATGTGACCGATGCCATGCCGGGCAAGAAAAGCAACCCGTTTTCCGTTCAGTAAGCCTATGGTTATTGGTGAACTGGGATTACCAAAAGGAGTATCAGGGAAAACTGTACTTTTTTCGGTGATTCCTTCCATATCATATAAACCTGAACCACCTATGATAGCAAGAAAAGGGGTTTTATCCATTTGTCCTCCGCCTGAAGCTTTTATTCCGCTTTCTCAATCTTGATTGTTAGATCAGCACTCCCACAAGAAATGAGATCGTCAGTAATTAATACTGCTGGTTGTGTTAATAGATCCCGGTTTAGAAATGTGCCATTTGTTGAATTAAGGTCTTCCACCCACCATTGATTTTGGTGGTATGAGAGCCTTGCCTGCCGTGAAGATACAGAATGGTCAATAATAATAATGTCGCAACCAGGTTCACGTCCGATAAAAGCCAGGGGTTGAGTTATGAACTGAATTTTTTCCCCTTGCTCATCCGTATATTTTACCGTAAGGGGTGGTACTGATATATTTTCATGTTTTTCCTGTCGGCGATAAACTTCAATCCAGAGCGTATAAACCGTCCACCCGATGAATGCATAGAGGGCAGCGATCATGAGTAATCGTATGATAAGAAGGAAAATACTCATCCGATATACTCCAAATGGTCACTTGAATTTTCGTCAGGTGGCTTTGTTTGTGAGTGATCGTCGCATTCTGGATTTTCTTTGGGATCCTGTTGTAATTCTTCTCCATATATCAAGGTGACCCCGGCAAGAGAAATCACATCCCCTGAATGAAGTTTTTGTTGAACCACCTTATTGTTATTAATGTAAGTTCCACCGGTTGAATTGAGGTCAAATAATATGCATCCATCTGGTGAATAACGAATTTGAGCATGCTGCCTGGATACCCTTGCATCATCCAAAGCAAGATCATTATCAACTCTCCGCCCTATATTGAATACTGTCTTGGAAATATTCACAACATTGTCAGCAGGGTCAATCAAATATGGAGAAATCACGGTATTTTGTCGAACACTGCTTTTTGTGATTACCGGTTCCATATACGTTGTATCTGCAGAATCTGTTTGGTACTGGATTACTGATATATCGATATCATCCTCCTGAAGATTTAAGTCTCCCAGGATATGAAATATCGGGGAACAATTACTCACCCGATTCTCCTCTTTGAGTTCATGGGCAAGGATATGTCCCAATTCAACCAGATCCATTTGGTGACTCATCCAGAGCCCGTACACAGCCGGGGATACTTTAATGAGTACATCATAGGTAATACCAATGCCAGAAGCCCTCTGGGCGATTGTGAGTGCTTCTACGACCTTCTGTAGGATTTCTCGTGTACTAACTCCGCCAGGCAGCCAGGTAAATATTTCTTTTTCCAGTATTACCTGGATCAGATTTTCTACCTGATCGAATATATTTGTCATCCTTTTCCTTACTTATTTTGATTAATAACCAATTGTTTCATTCTTATTATACCCAAGCTGCGGATGGTATTTAATTTACCGTAAGTGAGATGTTTGATGGACCAATGATCAAGCAATGAAATGATTAATAGGCAAATTAGAAAATCTGACATTTTTCAAGGTGATCAGCGTTCCATCCAGTTATGGATATATTATATAAATTTTGGTTATCAAAAGTATAAAGATTAGTAATCTTTTTCTTTGTTTGTAATATTTGCCAGCCTGGCATGAGTAATTTCGATCAAGTTATTTACTGGCAGGCGAATATTTAACCCCAGTTGTCCACCCGAAATATGAATATGAGAATAAGTGGACGCCGATGAGTTAATGATCACTTGAAATCCTCGATTGATAAGTGCCAGTGGAGAAATTCCACCTGCTTTGAGACCTGTCATCTTTTCTGCTTCAACCAGGGTAGGTACAAAGACCTTTTTCTCTCCGATTGCCGCGGCCAACAGTTTTAAGTCAACTTCCTTATCCCCAGGTGTTACAGCAATAATAGGTTTTCCTGGTTTTTCGCGTTTGATGATAATTGACTTGTAGACTTCATTGAGTGGAACATTCATAAATTTGGCAGCTTCCTCAGCTCCCAGTTTTTCCGGAGGCAAAGTGAATGCCTGATAAGCAATATTTTTACTATCTAATAAGCGGGTAACATTATTCGAAATCATATTATCTCGCAACAATTGGATTTGTATAGATCCATCCCCGTCGACTGCCATGATATTGAATATATGCTTCGACCCGATAAATTCCGGGAATTTTCGTGATATAAGTGCATTTATTAGTCTCTGTCCAGGATTTGACAACTTCACCGTTTCTCAACAGATTACATTCAGCAGCGATGGGTAAGTTGATTTGTAAGGTAATACCGTCTCCAATATCAATTTTATCGCCAATCTGGAATGTCTGATTCAATCCTTGTCCATAAAACCGAAATCCTTTTGTTGGATACGGCTGTATCATAACCGATAAATAAATTTCCATTTTTAAAAGCCTGGATAATTTGCTTTCGGGCAACAGCAATATCAAAGGATAATGGTTCATTTAACAGTAGATGATTGTTGATCGCCCGGAAGTGATATATATACGGGAATATTACTTTATGCAGCCATAAAGCCCTTTTTTGCAGCGCATGAGCATCTGATCCACCAATTGCAACACAGGAAGGATTGATTGCCAGCAATGAATCCCATAGTTTCAAGATTGCAGGCAAAGGTTGCCTGGTTAAATAATTTGGAAATAGCACAAAAAAAAGCAATTGAAAAATATTGTGACTCCGGTATTTTATCTCACTAAACCCATTCCATAACTCGATTCCCGTATATCCACTTACATCCCAATCTTCCCAGGAGATATCTGGTTCACCAACTAATTTAAGTTCAGGGTCAACTGGATGCGCGATGAAAGATAAACCTCCAGTTGATTTAACTTTCTGGATAAGCTGTGACAGGATTATGGGCAAAAAGTGAGTAATCAATTTTTGGTTGGAATACCAGCAGGTGACTTTTTTGAGGATTTCGGTTCTGGTCATGAATTTCCTGCCCAGATAGTAGCACGGCTTTCTTTTCTTTATGTGTGTAAAAACCTTCCTTCCTTTGCACGAAAACATTGTGATCAGTAATAATTACTCCATCGATTCCGGCTTCGATGGCTGCATTAGCAATTTCCTGATATGTAGCGTGCCCATCGGAAAGGTAGGTGTGAACGTGAGTATTGATTATTATTTCATGCATAAGCAGCCATGGGGTTATTGATTATTGTTGACGGATTGACCAGTTAGTAGGTATAATTCAGCGATTGTAATATTCCAGGAGGATAATTGTGGAACAGTATTTTGATATTGCATTGATTATAACGTCAATTGCTTTGGTAGCGAGTATTATTCTACAAAGCAAAGGCGTTGGTTTGGGAGGTCTGAATGGTGGGGACAGTGGAGGAGTTTTTACTGCCCGACGTGGTATTGAGAAAACTCTGTTCTTTGTAACCATTGGTTTAGGAATTGTTTTTGTCGTTTTAACAGTTGTGACTGTAGTCATCAGTAATTAATTCCAACTCTCTTATCTTAGAGAGCTCAAATAAATGTATCAGAATGGGCACCTCAAAAATGATTTTGGCGCCCAATTTTAATTAAAATATGAAAAATTTCCGTTGGCAACTACTAATCATTTTACTGACTGGCATCATTGTGGGTGTTCTATTGATCACCCAGCAGCCAGATTCTCCTATCAATACTGCTCAACCCCAAACCGGAGGTGTTTATACTGAAGGGTTGGTGGGGAGTTTTCAACGACTAAATCCATTATTCGATCATTACAATCAGCCTGATCGCGATGTGAACCGGTTAAGATTTAATGGTTTGGTAAAATTTGATCTACGAGGTGTCGCCCAACCGGATCTAGCTGAATCATGGGGTTTTTCAAAAGATGGATTGACCTATAATTTTTCGATTAGAGAAAATATAACCTGGCAAGACGGATCTCCTTTTACCGTGGACGATATTATTTTCACAATTGATAAAATGCGCGATCCCGATTTCAGTCATTCCTACAGATTTGAAAAACTTCTGGAGCGACATTAAGCTCAACAGATTGAATGAGTACAATATCCAATTTATTCTGCCTGAGCCATTTTCCCCATTTTTAGATTATTTGACCTTTGGAATATTACCTGAGCATATTCTTGGAAAGAATACCTTCCGGGAAATTCAGGAGTTTCCATTTAACCTTCAACCGGTAGGGACCGGACCCTATAAGATTGATCACCTGATAGTCGAAAATGAAAAGATAACGGGAGTTGTACTATCTGCTAATCAGGATTATTTTGGTGAAAAACCATTTATTGATCAGGTTATCTTTAAGTACTTTGCCAGTTCATCCGAAATGTATACAGCTTATAACGAAGGAGAGATTCAAGGCATAAGTCGGGTTTCAAATGAGATTCTCCCTGACGTGCTTGGAAACCCTGACCTTGCTACATACACAGGTAGAAGACCTGAACTGGCGATGGTAATTTTGAATCTCAATGACGCCAAAGTAGATTTCTTCCAGGACGTGAACGTCAGACAGGCGTTAATGAAGAGTATTAACCGCTCCATCATTATTAATCAATACTTAAGCGGCCAGGCAATTCAAGCAGATAGCCCAATCTTCCCGGGCACCTGGGCATACTACAATAATGCGCCTATTGCTTTTGACCCTGAAGCAGCAATTAATCATTTAAAAACAGCTGAATTTGTATTCGCAGGAGATACTGACACAATCCGCTCGAAGGCGGATAAGAAGCTCAGCTTTACAATGATTTATCCTGATGATGAGATCCATAAAAACATTGCCGAACAGATCCAGAAAGACTGGAAAAGTATAGGCGTTGATGTAAAGATCGAGCCTTTGACTTATGAGTCAATTATTGATGATCGACTGGTTAATCGAAATTATCAGGCTGCTCTCGTTGATTTCAATCTGTCAAAATATCCTGACCCGGATCCCTATCCATTCTGGGACCAGGCCCAGGCTACAGGTGGTCAGAATTATTCACAATGGGACAATCGTATCGCCAGTGAATATATTGAACAGGCTCGTGTGACTACAGATCTCGCAGAGCGAATCCGTTTATATCATAATTTCCAGGTGGTTTTCCGGGAAGAAATGCCAGCATTACTTCTTTATTATCCAGTCTATACCTATGCTGTTAGTACAGAGGTTAAAGGGGTTCAAATGGGTTCCTTCTTTGATCCAAGCGATAGGCTGGAAAATATCAATACATGGTTCCTATTAGTTAAACGCGGCAATCAATTGGAACTAACTCCAACTGAAGGAAACTAGGGGAATAATGAAAGCAGAACGTCCGTTTACCGGTTTGGGAGATGCAGGAATTACAGGTCTCATTGGTGAAGGGCGGTTCGCCAAATCGAATTATATATTTGAGGTTCTGGGTTCGATCGACGAACTTTCAGCTGTTATTGGAACAACCAAAGCATCAATTCCAGATCTGGCGATTAAGCAGCAACTAAGTGATATTCAGGTAACTCTCTATAAGGTCATGACCGAGTTATCATATACCGACCAGAGTAAGTTAAAAAATCCATTGGTAAATTCTGATCAAGTAATGACGCTTGAAGACATAATAAAAAAGATCAGTTCCTCAGTGCCAATACCAGCTGGTTTCATTCTTCCCGGAGATTCCCTACAAGCCGGTTACGTTGACATCGCCCGGACGATTACTAGAAAAGTTGAAAGAAGAATTGTTGAATTTGATGGTATGGTTTCCATCCACAACAAATTGATCATGCAGTATATCAATCGTCTTTCCACATATTTTTTTATGTTGGAAATTCAAATTCTGCATGATCAAGGAATAAACAAACCTACAATGGCTAAGTAAGGTAATTATTTAATCCGACTTTATAAACATGTTTTACTGTTCTACAGTTTGATCATCCCTTACTGGGGAAGTAATAATTCAGCGATTGAATCATAGAGTTTATCAGGGTCAACCTTCGTATGGTTCACATATATTGAAGGGGTTCCGTCCACTTTTGCTTGATTTCCTGAGTTCATATCCAGTTGTAGTTGATTAATATACTTATTGGATGTGTAGCAGGTTTTAAACCTGGCCGTATCCAGACCTATTTTTTCTGCATAAGCTAATAACCGCTTATCTGAAAAGTCGCCAACTTCCTCACCGGTTTGATTGGCAAATAAGATGTCGTGATATTCCCAAAACTTGTTTTGGTCACCTGCACAATAGGCAGCAGAAGCTGCGGCATCTGATTCTGGTCCTATCACTCTATATGGAATATATTTGTAATAAACTCTCCCCGTCGCCACGAAATCTTTGACTATGCCAGGTTCAATTTCTGCTGTAAATTTTTTGCAGAATGGGCACTGAAAATCAGAATAAACCTCCAATACTATCGGTGCTTTTGAGTCTCCCATTGTTAATCCATTTACTGTTGGTCTGGTAATTGGATCAGGCAATTGAATAGTCCCAATAGGTATACTATTGGCTTTAAGCTGAGGTAAGGCGACTGCTAATACAAGTAGGATTGCGAACACAACTATTCCGGCAACAACAAAAATTCTGTTTCTTTTCTTCTGCATTTCCCGCTGTTTACGTATTTCATCTTTTTTAGTCATTGAAATCTCCTCGGTATGTCAAATTTTGCCATACCATTAGATAGCTGTCCATTAGTTACTACATAAAGCTTTTACACCGGATTAATGACCTTGTAATATATCGGATAATTGTTTTGTGTAAAGGAAAAGCCATGATGTAAATACAAGTTTATGGCTGGTTGATTATCCGAAGAAGTGTTCACGGTGATTTCACGAACTCCGAGGGCAATGAATCGTCTGAATAGATTCTCTAATAAGGCTGACCCAATATGCTGTTTTTGATATTCGGGAATAACTGCAATTCTGGCAATGTGACCGGAATCGAATATATTTGAACTAATCTGATATCCTATGATCTCCCCTGATAGGTTTAGCGCAACAGACTTATTTTTTGAGATAGCCAGAGCCTGGGTGAAGTCCTCTTTGGAGATCTGCCATAAAGGCGGAAACGCTAGATGGTCCACAGCGAACGCTTGATCAATATCGGATGGTAAGAAATCTCTTATTTGGATAATTAGTGGATGCTCATAGGGAATAATTGAAGATCTATCTTTTCGAAGAGTAACAATTTTATCAACAGACTCAAAACCACAATTATTGATCAATTCCTCATACCATGGGGATAGTGAAATCGTATATAGCTTATTAATTCCTGTCCCATCCAGAATACTGATTGCGGTTTCAAGCAATTGTCGAAAGGAGGGTTCGACAGATAACTGGTTTATACAATTAAAGGACCTGATCCAGATGAAATCCTGGTCAGTTACCGGGCAAACTAAAACAGATATCAGGACATCCTGGTAATAACACTTTAAAAATGGTTGAGAACCAAGCCAGGTAATTGTCTTTTGCCAATCCAGGTGACGGTTACTCAGTTGCGAGATTGAAAAGAAGGTAGTAAGTTCATCAAGATCAGCTGTACTGGCCGGGATAACTTTAAATTCTGAAGAGTTCATTTGAATTCCCACTTCTTGTAAATCCAATTATATTATCAAAGTGGAAGAAAGATATATATATATATATATCTTTATCGCATTAACAGCTACATGGTTATTGAGGTTTACTACTGGAAGGCTGCGCAAGTATTAAAATATGCTCATCTGGAAAATCAATGCCCGGTGTAATGATTTCCACCCGACTTTGCCATTTTTCATCGTTCATTGTCAGGATTTGTAATTCCTTGATCAGTAATCCCTGTTGGTCTATGGTTGTGCGAAATTCCTGTTCGGTGAAGTATTGATAACTTTCCAATTGTTCCGTTTGCCAGAGTTTTTTGCCGAGGAAGATCGATTTTGTGATATATCTGGTAAAACCGCGTCGCGACAATCGTACATTCATTGGTTCGATCAATTGAGTAAATTGAATATTAAAAGGGTGATATTGTTTTGCAAAGGTTTCAAAATCTGTACGAGCCTGAGGATCTAGAAAATGCAAATCAATGGATTCGTCTGGATCGCCAGTCTGTTCGAGACCATCAAATAAAATCAACCAACCAGATGGTTCCAAACAGTTGGTTGCCCCTTTAAGCGCTAATTGAACATTATTTTTAGCAGCAGGGACATCCACTTCGCCAAGTTCTGCGTTAAAAGTGCTCGAAAATACCTCATGCAGTGCATTTACAAGGAGAACGATATCGAATTTTCCGAGGCAGTCAAGGATCTTTGGATCGGTAAAATCGGCCTGATCTACCCGAAGTCCTGGATAATCTTTCCTACAGCGGGTAACAGACTGGGCATTATAGTCCACACCTAACGAATTTTTCCGGTCACAGAGCTGTTTATGACTATCCAGCAAAGTGCCGATCACCTGTCCTTCTCCACAGCCCAATTCGAGCAAGCGTAAAGGGTGGTTGACTTCTTTAGATAGTTGACGAATTAATCGGGAGGCAGCCTGGATGGCTACCTGTTTTCCCAGGTTTTCCATGGATTGAAGATGAGATTCCCAATAAATATCCCAATATTCATCATCCATTTATTGATACCTGTCCTTTGCAATGTTAGTCAAAATTGGTACATTGATAACACTCGTAAGGCAACATGGTTTATCGAGAGGAATGTACAGGTGCACTTTGTCGCGTTCGACGATATTGCTGCTGAGGTTGTCTGGGTCTGGTAGTTGTCTGTTGAGGAGTGACCGGATGATTAAGGTTGGGAACCTGGAAATTATCCAAATTACGCCGTTCAAGTCGTCTCCCAAGTAGTTTTTCGATCGTCCGCACCATGGTTAAATCTTCTGATGTGATCAATGAGTACGCTTCACCAAGATGTTCCATCCGGCCGGTTCGTCCGGTTCGGTGTGTATAAGCGTCAGCGGTATCAGGGATATCGTAATTGATGACATGGGTCACCTGGGAAACGTCAATGCCTCTGGCTGCAATGTCAGTGGCTACCATCACTTTCGCTTTACCGCTGCGAAAACGATCCATAGCTTCTGTCCGCTTATTTTGTGACAGGTTACCCTGTAATGATGTTGCAGAAACACCTGCATGTATCAATTGTTCCGATAGTTTTTTGGCCCTATGCTTGGTACGTGTGAAAACCAGAACCTGGCCGTTGCCGCTTGAACGCAGCAAGTTGAGGAGTAATTCGGTCTTTTGGGTAGTATGTACGGGATAAACAGAATGGCTAACTGTTTCTAAAGGTTGACTGATGCCGATTTCAATTGTCTCGGGATTGTGAAGCATTTCTGTTGCAAGGCTGCGAACTTCATTCGGCATGGTAGCAGAGAACAGAAGGGTTTGACGGTTATTAGGTAATGCTTTAAGTATTTTTCGAATTCCCGGCAGGAATCCCATGTCAAACATGTGATCAGCCTCATCGAGGACAACGATCTCGATCGAATTCAAATTTACTTTATTCTGACCCATGAGATCCAACAATCTCCCGGGGCAAACCACAGCAATTTCAATTCCTTCCCGTAATCCCCTGACCTGTGGTTGGAGGCTTACACCTCCAAAAATTGTCATACTTCGAAGATTTGTATTTCGCCCTAAAGTCTTGATGGATTGATGTGTTTGTTCACTCAGCTCACGCGTAGGTGAAATAATAAGGGCGCGCAGTCTACCACGGGGACGGTTCATTAAATGCTGTAATATGGGTAGCACAAATGCTGCGGTTTTCCCGGTTCCAGTCTGAGCCAGACCCAATACATCTCGTCCCATTAGTATGGGTGGTATGGTTTGGGCTTGAATTGGTGTGGGGGTTGTATAACCGCTCGATAAAATACCCGCGTTTATCTGCGGGTGAAACGTAAATTGTTCGAATGTCACTAAATTTCCTTATCTTAAAATCAAAGCCAGTATTCAAACTGGCATTGTTTGTTTTAAATTATTGTCATGACAGAATTATCATAACTATGGAAGTATACCATAGAATTTGAAGTACTTTTAATGCATTGGTTCTTTAACTTAATAAGTGATCTCCAGCAAACCTTCTGCAATGGATCTTAATTTGTTGGCTGGCAGTTCACTAAGCTTCTTAGCCAGGGCAATATATGGTTCGTTTACTGGTTTAACCATGAATTCTTGGATATCACCGGTTAATCCGCTAAATCTTTTTTCCACTTTCTGTTTGAGGTACCACTGGCCAAGTTGCCCATGCTGATCAGTAACTGAAGAGATGCTTGAATTTAATGCGTTTAGCATGGCATCCAGCAATGGAAAAGGAATGGGTTTATCGCCAAGTTCATATGCTTTTAGATCAGATGCAGATATTTCAAGATGTGTTGCTAATTCAGTGATCTTAATATTCGCTTGAGTCCTTAGCTGCCGAATGGTGATGCCGATCACTTTTTCCCGAAGCTTAATTAGGTCTTTACTGTTAAGTTTAAAATCCTGATCTTCAGAAATGGTCTTATTGCCCCAAAAGTGTTCTATTGGAATATCAAGATAAAAAGCTAACACTTCCAGCTGCGGGAGAGAAGGTGTCTTTTCGCCCAGTTCGATCAACGAAAATTCCTGCTGGCTGAGACCAAGCACATTAGCACAATCCTTCATGCTTCGCCTTGCAGCAATTCTGGCATCGGTGATCAAGATACCTAATTTTTTGGTCCGGATTGTAAGCGCCTTTTGAAAAGTGCTCATAATTGTATCCCTTCACAATTCATATATCTAATAACTGTAATCCTACAGTTTCCATACTTTTTATGCAATATTTGTACCAAGAACCGGATTTTACCTTCTGCGCTGCGGGTTAAGCATATCATTAATATTTGCACCATACACTTCAGGACTTAATTTAAATCCATTTGCTTCAAGCCTTCGAGAAAATAATGGACGAATCCCGGTTGGTTTTAATTCGCCGATCACTTTACCTTCTGGAGATACACCAGTCCGTTCGAAAACAAATATATCCGTTAACACAATCGTATCCCCTTCCATTCCAACCACTTCCGTAATCGCAATAACTTTTCTTGTGCCATCACTTTCGCGGTTGATCTGAATGATCAGGTCGATCGCTGAGGCTATCTGCTGACGAATAGCCTTTAAAGGCAATTCCAATCCAGACATCAAACACATGGTTTCCAACCTGGAAATGGTATCACGAGGAGTATTTGCATGCATTGTAGTGAGTGAGCCATCATGACCGGTATTCATGGCCTGCAGCATATCCATGGCTTCGCCACCCCGTACTTCTCCTACAACTATTCTATCCGGACGCATTCTAAGTGCGTTTCGAACAAGATTTCGGATTGTTACAGATCCTAACCCATCCACATTCGCAGGTTTTGTTTCCAATCTGACGACATGCTCCTGCTCGAGTGACAGTTCAGCGGCATCTTCGATGGTTACGATCCGTTCGTTGTTTGGGATATAGCTGGATAAAGCGTTGAGGAGGGTTGTTTTACCAGTACCAGTACCACCCGATATGATGACATTAAATTTTGAGAGGATACAGGCTTTAATGAACTCTGCCATAAATTTCGACAGTGCGCCCAGTTCAATAAGTTGTTCGATCGCTAATTTACCCTTTTGAAATTTTCGGATGGTGATAGACGGTCCATCGATTGCTACGGGGGGGATGATGGCATTCACCCTGGATCCATCTGGTAGACGTGCGTCAACCATCGGGCTGTCTGGATCGATTCTGCGGCCTAAAGGCATAATAATGCGGTCAATCAGTTTGATGATCTGGCCGTCGTCATCATAATGGATATCCGTCTTGATAATTTTTCCAGCCTTCTCGATATAAACATTGTCGTGGCCATTGATCATGATTTCAGTAATGGAGATGTCATCCAGTAGGGGTTGGATTGGTCCAAAACCCAGTAATTCATCTTGAATTTCTTTATACAACTTTTCTTTTACAGGTGTCGGTAATGCAAGTTTTAATTGGGAATATATTCGATCGATTGATTCAACGACTGCTTGTTGTCGTAATAATGCTGACTGTGAAATCGCTTCAATTTCATTGGTTATATGATCCAGGAAGTATCGTTTGACTTTTTCGAGATCTTCAGGTTTTATACTTTGACTGGTAATATTTTCTGGCTGATCCATGATGATTATCCAGATCCCAGATCTTTATCCGGAATGAGCCAAACGATCTGATTTTTGTTTAAAGTTAAAAATTTACATGAAAATGCCACTTCACCCTGTTCATTTAAAATGGAAGCATTTGTCACTGCTAAAAACTGTTCAGAACGATTCAACTCATCCTTCAATCGTTCATCAGGCTTCATGTAGACTTCTCCATGAATGCGATGAGTAAGCGTCTGAATCGTGGCAGGGATGGGTGTTTTTTGGACGATATTTGTGAATAACTTTCCCTTTTCATCAAAATCTCTGATCATTATTCCTCATTCCATTTCAATTACTCATTAAAGCAGGCATGATATAACCAAGGCCTGACCGTGTGATGATCAACTCAGGCTGACGTGGATTATTCTCAAGTTTTTGTCTTAATCTGGCTATGCTAACCCACAAAATTTCTTTATCATCTTTATAATTGGGTCCCCATATACTCGTCAGGAGCTCATCAGCGGAGAGAACTTTACCAATATTCAATGCGAATTGGATCAATAGTTTGTATTCTGTCGCGGTTAATACTACAGTTTTATTATTACACCATACTTCAGCTCGGGCATAATCGATCTTCAGGTAGTTATTGGTGAAGATATTTCTATTATTATCATCTAGATTGGTTTTGTTACGTCTGAGTACAGCTCTTACCCTGGCTAATACTTCTGTTGCAGAAAATGGCTTGGTAATATAATCATCTGCGCCTAAATTTAAGCAATGCACCTTATCTTCTTCAGAGTTACGTCCAGTCAACATGATGACCGGAATATTGGTGAATTGACGGATCCGTTCAAGAGTCGAAATACCATCCAATTTGGGCATGACAATATCCATTAAAACGAGATCGATTGGCCTGGTTGTAATAATATCAATTGCTTCGGTACCATTCGTAGCCGTCGTCACCTCATAACCTTCTGTGGCAAGGTTAATTTGCAGAAGACGAAGGTATCTATTCTCGTCATCCACTACCAGGATTCGATTAACGGTCGTTGTTGTCAGGTTTTCCATTGGGTATCGGCAGTAGTATATGGATCTGAGTTCCTTTTCCAAGGGTGGATTTAGCGAATATCTCGCCGGAATGGGAGTCAATGATTTGTCGGCAAATATACAACCCTAACCCCGATCCTCGAATATTTGAATTACCGTCCGGGGAGCGATAAAATTTTTTGAACAAGAAAGGTAAGTATCTGGGCGAAATACCTGGCCCATCATCATTAAATAAAATGTGGATCTGGTTCGCAAGAATATCGGTGGATATGATTAGATTGGCACCGGGTGCATATTTGATCGCATTGCTGATTAGATTTTCAAAAACCTGAGTCAAGCGCCGGCTATCTCCATTTATCCCTGGTAGATGGCCATGGAATTCAGTCTTGATCCCAATATTGGATTGATGTGCAATAACCCGTTGTACAGTGTCCCTCAATAACACTTCAATTCGAACGGGTTGTTTCTCTATTGGCATTGAACCATTTTGTAATCTGGCAGAATCGAGCATATTATCTAATAATTCTTGTAATCTGTCAGTTTCTTCATCAATCACCTGAAGAAATTCTTTTTGTGTATCCACATTCCAGGTTGTATCGGATCTCATTAACGTGGTGGTGTAACCTTTAATAAATCCAATTGGAGAGAGTAATTCATGAGAAATGGTAGATATGAAATCATCCTGAATGGCAATATGCTCATGTTCAGCTTCAAGGTTAGTGATTTTATCCAGTAGACTCTTTTTTTGAAGAATCATCTTGATATGATGTGTAAACAATTCAATCATCGATTTATCTTCATCAGTGAATGATGGGCCACCAAACCTAATGATCATGAGGGTATAAAAAATGTCTGGTTTAATTTCGATAGGGAACCCGATCACGAGTGGATGATCCAACCGGTCAGGAAATTCGACAGGGTTGAATTCTTGTATTGTAATTTTTTGAGTGGAAAAAACCTGGCTGACGATTGTTTCTCCCCAGGAAATGGTTTCTCCACTGGCTTTCCCTCTTCCCAGGGCTTTAGCAAAGATAACTTCATAATTATCGGGAGATTCAATACTTTTATACAGAACAAAATTGTCGAAAATGATTGTTTTACGTAAGAGTGCTGCCAAAAGATCCAGGCTGGATTTCCAGGAAAGATCACCTGAGGAGAGTTTTGCCAACTCAAAAGGCAAATTCTTCAAATCTTCCGGTATTTTTGCTAATTCTTTTATTATCCGTTTAGCCATGAGCGGTTTCCCAAACTAATCACTAATCGGCAGAATAAATTCAAATTTTGTATATTTTCCAACCTCTGAAGAAACCTGTATGTGTGAATTATGGGCTTCTACAATTTGCCTTACCAGGGTCAATCCCAGTCCTGTACCGCCATAGCGTCTGGTGGATTTACCATCCACCTGGTGAAAAGGCTCAAAAATTTCACCGATATTTTCTTGAGAAATTCCAATCCCAGTATCTTCAACCGAAACTTGTATGCCCGAATCTATTTTTATTTAAGGAAACATCTATCTTCCCGTAATCGGGTGTGAACTTCAAAGAATTGTCCAGAAGCTGCATTATCACCCATGAAAATTTTTGTTCATCCACCTGTGCAGTTGGTAAATTATCAGGTATGGATGCATTTAACGAAATGTTCTTATCTTTTGCTTTAGTAAGATTATGGTTCACTACATTGTTCACGATAAATCCAATGTTCACTGGAGCTTTTGTCAAAGTAATTTCCCCTTTGGCTACCAGTGAAAAACTGATAAGGTCTTCGATCAGCCTTTCCAACCTTTCGGAAGAATTCTTAATGATATTAATGGTGTTTTCCTGCTCCTGGTTGAGTGGTCCCATTGCGCCAGCCAGCAGCAATTCCTGATAACCCTTAATGTGTGTCAATGGAGTTCGCAACTCATGTGAGATATTTGAGATAAAGTTGCTTTTTAATCGATCCAATTCAGAGAGTTTGTTCAAGGCGCTTTGCAATTCAATGGTTCTCTGAATCACTCTTTGCTCCAAAGTTCGGTTTGCTTCTTGAAGCAAGTTTCGAAGTTGTAATATTTGTTCCGTAATAGCCTGGTCAAGTAGTGCTCTATTAATGAATTTCTTACTGATTAATACTTCCCCAAGTAACTCTACCCGTCCGGCAATCTTTAATTCTTTTTGGTGCTCAAGGGCTTCAACAAGCTGTGCACTTGTAATGTGCCCTTTTTCAACCAGATAGTCACCGAGCTTTGGAACGAGGATTTCAGGTGTTATTGATGGTGTATTTGTCATACTAGAACCCCTTCACAACCCATTTACCTGCTATCATTGTAGCGGATGTTTTCAGCTCCGGCAACCTTTGTCGAGGTACCAAATATGGATCTTCTTCAAAAACGATCAGATCTGCGAAATATCCCTCTAATAACTTTCCTACAGATTTCTCCTGGTTGGTAGCATAAGCTGGCCCCTCAGTATATCCATGTAGAGCTTGTTCCAGGGTGATCCGTTGCTCCGGGTACCATCCGTCTGAGTCAGAAAATCCATTTGGCAAGCGAGTAACCGCGGCATGAATTGCCGCAAATGGATTCGGTGATTCTACAGGTGCATCCGAACCAAATGCCAAAACAGTGCCGGTATCTGCGACTGATTTCCAGGCATACGAAAATTCACTGCGCTTACCCCAATTCCTGTCTGCCATTTTTTGATCTGAGATCATATGGATGGGTTGCATGGATGCAATGATTCCACTGCCACGCAGCAGTTCAAGGTCTGATGGGGCAATTACTTGTAAATGTTCAATCCTATGTCGAACAGGCATCTTAGAGCCGGTTTTTTCTAATTGGATCAGTTTTACGAGGGCATTAATGACTTCCCTGTTTGCCCGGTCCCCAATGGCGTGGATCGCCAACGGAAGTTTTCCAGCTAATGCTTTTTTTCCAATTTCAAGAATTTCATCTTCACGCAGCAGCAGCATTCCATAATCATCCGCTGTTGAATTCATATGGTTTCAACATCGCAGCGGTTTTTGGTCCAAGCGCGCCATCGGCGAATAGTTTAACCGACCCAAATTTCAACAATGGATCACCAAAACCTGAATGGATTGATAACCGTAAAGCCTCATCCATAAACTCAAGAGGGATGTTTTTTATTACGCGAAGATGAAGTTGTTCATTTTCAAGGAGATTTTCCAAAGAATTAAAGCAGTCCATTGAATCAAAATCATGGATTCCCGTAATTCCAAATCTATTGAGTTGATCTTGTGCATGGCTTATAGCGGACGTCAGGTCGGTTTCAGATGGTTTTGGTATGACTCTGGCGACCAGGTCCATTGCTGATTCAAATAATATTCCGGTTGGCTCCCCATGTGCATCACGTTGAATTACTCCCCCTTCAGGATCTGGAGTGGCTGATGATATTCCTGCAATTTGCAGAGCCTTGGAGTTTGCCCATCCAGCATGCAGTGACTTGGCAGTGAGGTATATTGGATGCTAGGTTATCAATCGCGTCTAATAATTCTTTATTTCCAAATCGATTGTCCCAGATATTCTGATTCCAGCCATGCCCCAGCAGCCATTTTCCGGGAGATATCAGATTTCCCTTTTCCTGGACCCTATCCAGGCATTCCTGCATGGTATTTGTTTCGCAATCCACCCGCAGCAAATTCAGTGCATAAAGGGATAGATGAATATGGGCATCCGTCAATCCGGGAAGGATCGTTCGTTGCTCCAAATTCGTGATTACTGCATGATGTTTGAATTGGGAAAGAACTTCATCATCAGAACCACAGGCAATCACTCTCCCATCAAGAATGGCAAGGGCGGATACATGGGTTCTTTCTTTTACCTGGGTATAGACTTTTCCATTATGCAGGATCTGTATCATTTTCGAGTAATTTTATTGATGATCGAATCCAATTCTTCGTCTGAATAATACCGGATAACTACTGATCCACCTTTTGGAGTATAGTGCAGATTCACTTTCGTTCCCAGTGAATTTCGTAGAAGCTCTTCTATTTCTTTCACCTGGGAAGAATACACCGGTTTTACAGCTTCTTTTTTCTTCTGACCTAAGAGCAATTGAACTAAGTTGTTCCGTCTGCCGGACATTTAATGATTTTCGGATAACGGTCTCGGTTGCAGCGATCTGAATTCAGCTGTAGTAAGCGCTAGGATAGCCCGGGCATGTCCTTCGGTGATTTCTCCAGATCGAAGATGATTTAATACGTCCTCTGGCAGTTTTAATAGCCGGATGGTATTCGTAATGGTAACCCGGGATTTTCCAACCTTCTTTGCTATCTCATCATGTGACAGTGAAAAATCATCGGCGAGTTGGCGGTATGCCTCTGCTGTCTCAAGGGGTGACAGGTCCTCGCGTTGAACATTCTCCACCAATGCCAATTCTAACTGTTGGATATCACTTACATCCCGAATAATAACCGGGACACTCTCCAACCCTACTGTTTTGGCAGCTAACAATCGTCTTTCACCTGCAACAAGGTAATATTCTCCAGGGTTTTCTGCTGGCGAGATGATCAGTGGTTGGATGATTCCATTTTCACGAATGGATTCAGCTAATTCTTTTAGCTCTTCCTGTTTGAATATAGAGCGAGGTTGTCTGGGATTGGGTTTAATTGATTCGATTGAAACGGAATTACTGTTTTGTGTTTCCTGGTTTTGATCATCGCCAGGTATGAGTGCTTCCAATCCTTTTCCTAATCCAGAATGTTTGACCATTTCATCCCCTTTGTTCCAATTGAACTTCTGGTTGAACGATGGCAATGCCATCCTGACTTAACAACTCTGCTGCCAGTGAGGAATACGCTTTGGCAGCGGAAGAATCGGGTGCATAAAATGAAATCGGAAGCCCATAAGAAGGTGCTTCAGCTAGTCTTACACTGCGGGGTATGATGGAAGAGAAGACTTTATTGGGGAAAACCCGCTGCACTTCCTTGACTACGTCAGTACTAAGGTTTGTACGGGTATCAAACATGGTCATTACAACCCCGCGAATATGAAGACTTGGATACAAAGAAGTGTGCACCTTATTGATGGTTTGTGTTAATTGTCCAAGACCCTCAAGAGCCAGGTATTCACACTGAACCGGGATAATTAGACCATCTTTTGCAGCAATTAAGCCGTTTAAGGTAAGCAATCCAAGTGAAGGTGGGCAATCGACCAGTATGTAATCATACTTATCCATGACAGGAGCTATCACATCTAATAGTTTTAGCTCTCTCTTATCTACATTTACCAGTTCTATCTCAGCACCTGCCAGAGCGGGAGATGAGGGTAATAGGGAGATCTTCAATTTAGGATTATGCAAAATAGACGCAGAAGTGCCCGCTTGACCGACGAGGCACTGGTAAGTGCCGGATTTAACATGATATTTATCAATCCCAAGGCAGGATGTGGCATTTGCCTGAGGATCAATATCCACTAACAATACTTTTTGCCCGTAAAATGCCAGATAAGCACCCAGGTTGATTGCAGTGGTTGTTTTTCCAACTCCACCTTTTTGATTGACCAGCGTATAAACTCGAGCCATTTTAATTACTCACCTGGGTATTACAAAATTTCGACAAGACATGAATTGATTTCTTCAGTTGTGGGAATACTATCCAACCCCTGGCGTAATACGGAAAAGGCGGCCAGGTTGGTCGCAAAACGTGCGGATTCCCAGGGGTCATTTGTATGGAGATACCTGAAAAAATATGCTGCAGCAAATATATCTCCTGCA
Source organism: uncultured Chloroflexia bacterium (assembly GCA_963709535.1). Classification (GTDB taxonomy): domain Bacteria; phylum Chloroflexota; class Anaerolineae; order Anaerolineales; family Anaerolineaceae; genus PNON01. The sequence goes on from CAVPWY010000003.1 coordinate 463,803, forward strand.
CCGGTAGCATCGACTTCCTCCATATGGGGAGGGACAAAACGCCGAATATCTCCATTCCAAAATACTCTTGCACCGTTCGCTGCTTCGGTGACCACAAGGATCTTTATGGACGACGCCATCTCTTCAATTCTTGTCTCGTCACCTTGAACATCCTCAATACTCATTACTGCGATCTCAGAATTACCCAAAACATAGCGTGATTCCGGCCATTCACACAAGGATACCCTGCCTTCTTTGTCCCAGGAACGCATGAAACCCTGCGGTGTTAGAACAACCAGGGAATTTGGGAATGATTTGGATAAATTAGGGTCGGTTTCTTGTGCGATCGGTCCGAGGTGCACTATAGGGGTGTCTTTCCACACCTCTGGTACAAGTGAATAATCAAGGATTGGAGCCTGGTGATACAAATACTGTATCCGGCCATGTTGTGTATAGACGTTTTCAAATGTTGTACTTTGGTCAGTTGGTTTGACAATCGTAGGGATACCAGCCAGGCTGCTGCGATCAATATCATTTCCGCATGAAGTGATAATTCCCACACGCATCCCTAAAGCTTTGCCTGTTAATGATGCAAATGATGCGGTTCCACCCATGCGTGATCCCTGTGGGGTCAGATCTTTTGTTAGGTGTCCAAATACGAGGTAATCAATTGGTTCAATGTGGTCATGAGTGAGCATTGGTTGATTATACCTGAATCTAATGAAGATTGGGTTGCCATGGGATTATTCGTCCATAGACATCAGGAATGGGTTGAGAGATCGGGTTTATTGAGTTTGATTCAAATTCATTCCGATGATATCCGGGTTGTATCTCTTCACAATATGGGCAAATTTCCCAGGTTGGGACCAGGGAATTTCCACATTTTTGGCATTTTTTCTTTAATCGGGTATGGCAATCGGGGCAAATCACCCAACCATCCATTACCTGCCGGTTGCAGCCGGGGCAGGTGGAAAATTCTTCTAGAGTTTGTAATAATGCTTCTTCTTCCAATAAATCCTGGTACGCTTCATCCAGGGTTTTCTGTGGCCGGATAAGCATATATATGAATACCCCGGGCAAGAAAAAGAATAGTCGAGATGATGACTGCCATGATTGTTAAAAATCTATCCTTTGTACGTTTCCGGATGTCCCGGAAAGTCCAAATGATCAAACTTATCCAGAGGACCACGAAAAAAATGACAGAAAAACTGGATAAAATAGAGTAATGAATTACTGATCAAGGCTGGGTTTAAGGTCATATTCTCTCCACTTTTAAAATTATAGCATGGAACATAATGGATAATTTCCCAAGTGATATAAAATAATGTAATGCTGATAATTGAGGATGACTATGCGGATAAAAGAGAATACTATCTACCGGATCACAGATATGGAAGAAGGTGAAAGGCCACGGGAAAGGTTGGCAAGGTATGGGGCAGCTCACTTAAGCAACCCGGAACTGCTTGCAATCCTTTTACGTGTAGGGGTCGAAGGGGAAAACGCCGTTCACATGGCTGATCGCATTCTAAATGATAACCATGGTTTGATCGGATTATATCGGACGAGCTACCTTGAATTATGTGATCAGCACGGAATTGGCCCGGCAAAAGCTGCCCAACTGCTGGCAGCCATCGAACTGGGTAAGCGCATTGCTCTCGCAGATAAAGACATTCAGCGTACAATTCATGGTCCCCAGGATGTTTATGATGAGCTGGTCTTTGATATGCTCGCCTTGGACCAGGAAGAGTTGCGGGTTTTGATTATGGATACTCGCAATCACATACTCGAGATAGAAACAATTTACAAAGGATCAGTAAATTCTTCCCAGGTGCGAATTGCAGAAGTATTTAAAGGTGCCATCAGAAAAAATGCTACATCAATAATCATCGTCCATAATCACCCGAGTGGTGATCCCTCTCCCAGCCCGGAGGATATTGCCCTGACCAGAGCCATCATCCAGGCGGGTAAGCTGCTGGATATTGATGTTCTCGATCATATCGTGATCGGCCATAAACAATTCGTTTCGATGAAGGAAAAAGGATTTGCTTTTCAATAGAAACTCAACAACTTTCGGGAAAAGAGCGGAAGGTTTATGTATGATTTTATCTTGGAATTATTTAGGTTGGAAAAAACTTACTGTATGACCAGTATCGTTCACCAGGCATAATGAATTAGTTCGTAGCAACTTGTAAATGATCCAAATATCTCCCACAGCTCCACCTGTGTTAAAACCGGTTACAACCAGGGCGGGAAGCATCCATGAGGGTGGACCAATCGCGATGATCAATAAACCCGTAAGCCCAATGATAATGAGTGGGGCGAGACCAATGATCCAATATTGTCTTTTAGGGATGTACCATTCCGGCGCAGCAGCAAACGCGTAAGAAAGACTTAACCCGAAAACTGGCTTGGAACGGGTAATGAACCAGAAAAACACTCCATGTATGAGCTCATGCACGACTAAATTGAGAATTACAAGAAATAGTAGAAGAAGATAATATCGGGATAGATCGAATTTTATACTAATTAAAGTTTTTGAAAGATCTGGATGTATCCATTTAGTGAAAATTCCCAGCAGCCAGAAGGAAAGCAATACCACAACAAGTGCAGCCAGGTTGAGCACAACAGCTAATAACTTATTCTTTGCCAAATTAATGATATAAACCGGTTGATAATTATCCGGTAAGGATTGAGTAGATTGATTAGATCATAGCGATTTTACCCTTGTTCCAAATTAAACCAGATTGTTTTCTCATTATATCTCTGAATGGTTTCTGTCTAAACTTCTGAACCTATTGAAAGATCACATCAGTAAAATCATATATCCCAACTGCATGACTTTAAGGTACCTGAACCTGTCCTAGAGTCAGTAGCATGTGAATTTGACCATTGGTTGCCTTCATGTTAAACTAATAGATTGCCATGAAGCGATTAATTGTTCTTTTATTTTGCCTGTTGATTGTATCTGTACCGCTTGGAAGTGTATTTGGGCAGGCTGATTTTGCCATCACAACCCCCGCTAGCGGATCAGCTATTCAAGGCAAGGTGGATGTGAGTGGATATATCAAAGTCCACCAACTTCATCCGTTATGACCTGGATTTTAGCCACAGTCCTGGTCCGGAGGATGGCTGGTTCAACATCATAACCAGTGATAAAAACCCTCCAGACGGTTTGTTGGGTGTGTGGGATACAAGCTCTATCTCAGATGGAAATTATCGCTTACGGCTGACCGTTTACTATAAAGATTCACCAAAAGCAGAATATTTTGCAGAGGAGATTCGGGTCAGAAATTATTCTCCGATCGAGACCGCTACTCCTGCGTCGGGAGTACTCACCAACCCAACGCAAGGGACTTCGAACAAACCTACATTTCAGGCTCCAGTTTTTCAAGGCGAGACGCAAAATAGCAATAATATCGAAATTACCCGCCCGCAGCTTGTACGGTTGGCGGTGGTGAGTCTGATAGCTGGAATCTTATTGGCTTTCATCCTTGCTGCCATATTTAAAAAACAGTGAAGTGATCATTATATGGAAAAAGAATTCTACCTAATTGCCGGTTTTGGAAATCCAGGTCGGGAATACCGAAATACCAGGCATAATGTCGGCTTTCGGCTGATAGATAGCGTGGTTTCGGAATTCAATACCAAATTGACCAAGGTCCAATTCAAAGCCATGACCGGGACAATTGAACTGGATAATGCGCGTATCATCCTGGCCAAACCGCAAACCTTTATGAACCTATCCGGGCAGGCAGTAGCGGCGCTCATGCGCTTCTATAAGATCCCGCTGGATAAAGTCCTGGTGGCGCATGACGATATCGATCTGCCACTTGGAACGATCAGGATCCGTCCGGGAGGTGGTTCAGGCGGACAAAAAGGCCTGGCTTCCACCATTGAAAAGCTGGGAACGCAGGATTTTCCCCGTATGCGGATAGGTATCGGTCGGCCATCAGGCAGCCAGGAAGCCGCCGGATATGTATTGCAGGAGTTTTCCAATTCTGATGAAAAGGTTTTACAGGATGTACTCCCGCAGGCCGTCGAGGCGATCAAGGTTTTTGTTGCCGAAGGTCTGGATGCTGCGATGACCCGCTATAACGGTAATATCACCAAAGAATAACAGCATGATCCTCGATAATATCAGGCAATTATCCTCCTATCAAACTCTATTGGATTCCATCCGAAATGGAGTTGTACCTGACCCACTCAGCCTGATCCGGTCTGTCCGATTGCCGATTCTCGCAAGTCTATGGCAGGATCTCAACCGTCCGGTACTGTTCATCACATCCAGGCAGGAAAAAGCTTCCTCAGCCATGGATGAGTTGGAGTTCTGGCAGCCTGGAATGCGCTTATTCAGTTTCACCGAACCCACTCCGCTCTTTTATGAAGAAGCCGGGTGGAGTTCCAATACCCGGCAGGATCGCCTGGCAACTCTCACCAGCCTGGCCGGGTATCACCTTCCCGGAACTGAGATCATACCTTCCCCGCCGGTAATCATTTCCTCAGCGAAATCGCTGATGACACGCACTATGCCCCGGCGTGATTACCTGAAATCCATTTTGCGCATAGCCAATAACACCCAAAAACCACAAAACAGCTTGATCGAGCAGCTCGTTCAGAATGGGTACCAGTTTGCAGAGATCGTGGTCGAACCGGGACAGTTCTCCCACCGCGGAGGGGTGATCGATATCTGGGCGATGGGTGACAAGGTACCGGTCAGGCTGGATTACTTCGGCGACGACATCGAGACCATCAAACTCTTCGATCCTGCCACACAGCGGACCATCGAGAAATGTGAAACGATCAATGTCCCGCCGGCACGAGAATTCCTTTTGCGCGACCAGCCCGCCATGGTTGCCGGGAAGCAATACTCCGAATTTCACCTCCCACTGCTGCATAGGTTTCTCCAGCACCCTCATCGATTACCTGCCCAAGAATTCACTGGTCATCCTGGACGATGGAGTAAAGCTGGGAAGCATCGTCAATGAGGTGGAAGAGGATGCCGTCAAGATGCGCAATGAAGGCATACATTCCGGTTTTTTACCTGAGGACTTCCCCGTTCCTTACCTCAGCTGGTCCGAATTGCAGGATTCCATGGGGAAGCTCCTGGTTCTTGACCTGGGGTATGGCAACTCGGAGCAAAATTCCGATCTCTCCTCCTGTTTCTACCCAAATCAGCGCTATGCTGGTCAATTGAAAAACTTTGTTGATGATCTGCTCACGGATGCGCAGGTCGTCAAGGAACAATATATCGTCTCGCGCCAGGTTCCCCGCATCAAGGAAGTCTGGCTGGATAACACCGCGCAGCTCGATACCGCAGTCACAGAGCCGGTCTTCATCGATGGCAGCCTGTACGAAGGCTGGCACCTGAAGGACGGCACATCCGCCGAGGTGATCGTTTACTCCGACAGCGAGATCTTCGGCTGGGAAAAACCTCACTCCCGCCGGCAGCAGCTGCAGATCGGGGATAACCCCGAAGCCCAATATGCTGACCTTTCGGTGGGCGATTGGGTCGTCCACATCGATTATGGCATCGGGCAATTCATCGGCCTGGTGAAACGGGTGCTGGATGGCATCCGCCGCGAATTCCTGGCCATCGAATACCAGGGCGGGGACCAGCTTTTTGTCCCCATCCATCAGGCCGACAGGCTCTCCCGCTATGTGGGACCAGACAGCCAGCGGCCTACCGCATCCCGATTGGGCAGTAACGAGTGGACTACCACCAAGAACCGGGTGCGTGGAGCGGTTCAGGAGGTCGCCGGAGACCTGTTGGATCTGTACGCTCAGCGACAGATCGCGGCCGGTTTCTCCTTCTCCAAGGATTCTGCCTGGCAGATGGAACTGGAAGGCAGCTTCCCCTATATTGAGACTCCCGACCAGGTGAACGCCATCCGCCAGGTGAAGCAGGACATGGAAAATCCGCGCCCGATGGACCGCCTGTTGTGCGGTGATGTGGGTTACGGCAAGACCGAGGTTGCCCTGCGGGCTGCCTTCAAGGCGGTCATGGATGGCAAGCAGGTCGCCATCCTCGTACCCACCACCATTCTTGCCCAGCAGCATTTCGATACCTTCAAAGAGCGCCTGCTGCCTTTCCCGGCCGTCGTGGAGATGCTGTCCCGCTTCCGGTCGCCAAAGGAGCAGGACGAGATCATCCGCAAGCTGGGCATGGGCCAGGTGGATATCATCATCGGCACCCACCGGCTGATCCAGGCGGACGTGCAGTTCAAGGACCTGGGGCTGGTGATCATCGATGAGGAGCAGCGCTTCGGGGTGACCCACAAGGAATTCCTGAAGAAGCTGCGCACCGAAGTGGATGTGCTGACCCTGACGGCCACCCCCATCCCCCGCACACTGTATATGGCGCTGACCGGGGTGCGCGATATCTCCACCATAAATACGCCCCCAGAGGAACGATTGCCGATCAATACTCATATTGGTCCCTATTCGCCTCATTTAGTGCGCCAGGCGATCCTGCGCGAGCTGGAGAGGGGTGGACAGGTGTTCTTCCTTCACAACCGCGTTCACAGCATCCCCGCCATGCTCATGCACCTGCAAAAACTCGTCCCTGAAGCCAGGTACGGCATCGGGCACGGCCAGTTGGAGGAGCACGAACTGGCGAAGGTGATGCACAGCTTCACCCATAACGAGATCGATGTGCTGCTGTGCACTTCCATCATCGAATCGGGGCTGGATATCCCCAATGCGAACACGCTGATCGTGGACCGCGCCGATACGTTCGGGCTGGCACAGCTTTACCAACTGCGCGGCCGGGTCGGACGCGGCGCCCAGCGTGCTTATGCTTACTTCTTCCGGCACCGCTCCCGGGCAGCCACACCTGATGGTCAGGAGCGCCTGGAGGTGATCGCCGAGAACACCCAGCTTGGAGCAGGATATTCCATCGCCATGCGCGATATGGAGATCCGCGGCGCCGGCGAACTGCTTGGCACCCGCCAGCACGGCTATATCAACTCGGTCGGCTTCCATCTTTACACCCAGATGCTTTCATCGGCGGTCAAGGTGGAGCGCAAACTGCGCGGATTGCCGGATGACAGCCGGGACAACCTCTTTGTCATCAAGGAGCTCTCGCTGCCGGTGGCTGTCGACCTGCCCCTGGCGGTGGAACTGCCCACCGAATACATCGCCGACCAGAACACCCGGCTGAAGCTGTACCGCCGCATGGCGGATGTGAGCTCCCCGGACCAGCTGGATGCCATGGCGGAAGAAATGCAGGACCGCTTCGGCGAGATCCCGCAGGAAGTGGCGAACCTGTTCTTCCAACTGCGGGTCAAATTGCTGGCGGAAATGGCCGGACTGGCATCTGTTTATGTGGAGAATGGCCAGTTGGTGCTGCGCTATCCGCAGCTGCCCGAGGGTTTCCCGCCCCGCAACCTGCCTTTCATCGATCTCAAACTGCGCTCCGGCAAGAACTCGTACTGGATGCCGCTCGACCCGGATGACAATACCTGGCAGAATGATCTGCTGCAGGCGCTGAACGAGATCATCCATTTGACGGCGGTTTAAGACGGCCCCCTCCTTACCTCCCCCAAATATCTTCGAGTACATGTGCCCGTAAGGGTATTTGGGGGATACCCTCCATTTCGTTTCGGGCACAAGTGGGGTTGGGTAGGGGCCACAAGCGTAAGTCCGTTGTATAGAATTGTAAAATACATTGTACATACTTTGTATAAAGATATTCCAGACATTTATAATTATATTAAATAATGCAGATGGAGAAATAATGAATTCACAATTTGCTCAATTTAATAAGAAATCATATTTGAATCTGGAAACCTTTCGTAAAACAGGCGTCAGCGTTAAGACACCGGTCTGGTTTGTCCAGGATGGGAATACACTGTATGTGCGCACCGTTGATGGCTCCGGCAAAGTGAAACGAGTACGTAATAACAGCGCGGTGCATGTCGTTCCGTGTTCCATGAGTGGGGAACCACAGGGCGAGTGGGAGAATGCCACCGCAGTCCTGGTTGACGGGGTGGAAGCCAAGCATGTGGAAAAGCTGCTGGATCGTAAATACGGTCTCATGGGGAAAATGTTCGGGATCCAGGGCAAATTGAAGAAGACAGTGTATACCACGATCAAGATCGAAGTTGCACAGCAATAGATCATTAATATAACCCTACCCAAACCTCCCCTCCGTTCGACTTTCTTGCTGGAGCGAACGGCAATTTAGCGAAATTAGGGATCTACTCCCCTTCGGTTCGGGCAGGGTTTGTTTGGGTAGAAACCTAATTTTGAGGACGGTGCAATAGGGAAGTTCTGTTCTAATATTTTTTTCCCTAATATCTTTAGATTATTCCTGTTGTTAATGACAGATATACAGGAAATTATAAAAGACAAATGAAATATTTAAAATTTATTAATGAAAGCAGCAACGTTTCCCACTTTAAGTGAATTGGTATCATAACTCACACGAGGTCTACCAATCTAATTTAATTGCACTTGTTAGTTGAAATAAGATATTGTTTTCATTGAATAAGTTAGTCATAATTAGATCAACTTCACAGTGGAGGAAGGACTAAATTGCATTTTGGGAAATTCATCAAGTTTTTTGGGAGATATCGTAAATGAATATATCATTTATTTTTTTTCTTTCGGTGAATGGTTCATCCCGTTTTTTCCGAAGAATCACATTTACATATCTCGTTTAATTAACAGGATGTGTAAACGGTAACTAGGTGGGAAGAACATACCAAGGAGATCGTTCTGAATGAGAAGGATAACGAATGAGCGCTGTTCTCATAAATTTACGTTCGCGTCTGCTTCCACACTCGATTGGGAATAAGGCTATCAACCTACGCCGTCTCAGTGAGAGTGGATTTCGGATTCCTGATACTTACGTAATTCCCTGGCAGGTCTTCGAACGGTACCAGGCAAACGATCTAAGTCTGGTTGAGGAATTACAAGCTGAACTGCACAAAGTACTTCGTCCCGGTGTGAACTATGCAGTGCGATCCTCTGCTAATATCGAAGACAGCCTGGCAAATTCCTTCGCAGGACAGTTTAAGTCTGTTCTCAATGTGGGCACGAAAGCAGGTATTTTACAGTCAGCCTGGTCCATTTGGGCTACGGTCCAATCTCACACAATCCAATCCTACCTCGATCGACTCCCGCCTGATCTTCGGGTCTTGAAAATGGCGGTGATTGTGCAAGAGATGGTAACACCGGTTTTCTCAGGAGTTGCGTTTAGCAAGAATCCGATGACCGGCGCGGATGAGATTGTCATCGAAGCGGTTCAAGGGGCTGGTGATACCTTGATGAAGGGTGGGGCTACGCCTTTGCGTTGGACATGGAAACTGGGAGGTTGGATCGTTAGACCAGAGGAAGAAACTATTCCTGAGAAAATTGCGGCACAAGTTGTTGAAGGTGTTAGTGCTGTTTCACGTCACTTTAAAATCAATGTCGACCTGGAATGGGTTTGGGATGGCAGTGATATCACTTGGGTCCAGATGCGTGAGATCACCTCCCTCCAGAATCTTGATGTTTATTCAAATCGGCTTTCGAAAGAAATGATGCCGGGTATCATTAAACCTCTTGTCTGGTCAATGAATATACCCCTTGTAAACTCGGCTTGGATCCGCATACTGGATGAAGCTGTTGGGAAGACCGGATTAAGGCCAGAAGATCTGGCCCGCTCCTTTTACTTTCGCTCCTATTTCAATATGACCGCGCTGGGACGCGTCTTCAACATGATGGGGTTTCCTTCTGAGGGGCTGGAGATGATGATGGGCAGTGTCTCTAGGGAAGCTGGAAAATCGCTTTTTCGGCCAGGTCCCAAGACCATTCGTTTGGTTCCTCGACTATTTTTATGGAGTCTAGACAAATGGAATTTCGCCCGCAAGATGGAAAAATATCTGGCTGGTGCAAGCCAATCGTTCCAATCTTTTTTGCCAGGGAATGTGGACACGCTCTCGGAGAAGGAATTACTCGACTCGATCGATCGTCTGTTCGATCAGGTGAAGGAAGCAGCATACTACAATATCCTTGGTCCCTTACTGATGTCCATGTACAGCCAGATGCTCAAATCGCAGCTGGCGCGGGTTGGGGTAGACCTCATCAAATTCGATCTTACCGAGGGGATGCCGGAGTTGTATGACATGGACCCGTCGGTTCATTTGGCGCGCCTATCCATCCTTTATAAAGATCTGCCTGGCATTGCACAATCTGCTGCCCAGACTGGAGACCTGCAGAATTCTGCGTAATGTGAAAGGGGCTGAAGAATTTTGCCACGATTTTGACGCTCTCCTCACCCGATTTGGCCATCTCAGTGACAGCGGTAACGATTTCACGGCTGTGCCTTGGCGTGAGAAACCTGGGATTATCCTGAGCCTGATCGCTAACTACAGTTGCCGTGAAAGCTCTAACGACGGTCGGATACAGCTCAATGATCTGAAAATCCGTGGCCTACGTAGGATTATTTTCCAAGTTATCTACCAGCGCACCAGGCAATTTCGCCTTTTTCGTGAGCAGATTAGCTCGATCTACACCTATGCTTACGGGCTTTTCCGGGTCTATCTTCTCGCGTTTGGTCGGAAGATGTCTTCCAACGATTTGGTAGATCTACCCGAAGATGTTTTTTTCCTAACTCTTTCTGAATTACAGGATGTTGTGCTGGGAATTCACAAAGATTTGCGTACGTTGATCTGGCAGCGCAAGGAAGAAATTGAGCACTGCCGGGATTTGGTTTTGCCAACCGTGATCTACGGCACTGAACCGCCGCATCTCGAACCTACAAAGGGGGAACGATTTACCGGTACGCCCACATCCCGCGGGTATTACACTGGTCCGGCTCGTGTTGTACAGGGTATTTCCGATTTTAACAAGGTGTGTGAAGGAGACGTCCTGGTCGTTCCATTCTCAGATGTAAGCTGGACACCCCTCTTTGCCCGTGCCGGGGCAGTGGTGGCCGAATCAGGAGGAATGCTTTCACATTCCTCGATCATCGCTCGGGAGTATAATATTCCAGCGGTTGTATCCGTCTCTGGAGCAACCCGGATAGAAGATGGTGTCCTTCTTTCGGTAGATGGATATCAGGGGATTGTTATAATCCACAATGATAAACCAGATTAGAATATATCCGAAAACCGGTGTAAATTTTATACGGTTGAGTGCTGAGTATTGAAGTGAGGTAATCATGTCTGTTCTTGAGGCTAGTAAGTTGACCAAACGATATGGAATAGGTGAAGGAGCGGTTGAAGCCCTTGCCGGGGTGGATTTTAAGGTCGAAAAAGGTGAGTTTGTGGCCATTATGGGACCGTCCGGGAGTGGAAAGTCAACCTTGTTACACTTACTTGGTGGTCTTGATAGCCCCAGTGAAGGGAACGTAACACTGGAAGACCAGCCGTTTTCCAAACTGGACGAGCGTAAGGCTACCCTTGCTCGCCGTCATCATGTTGGTTTTGTATTCCAGTTTTTTAACCTGCTACCAACCCTTAGCGCGGAGGAAAATATTCTCCTCCCGGTCATGATTGATGGCAAGGACCAGCGCAAATATCAGTCGCAGCTGGATCATTTGCTGGACCTGGTCGGGCTGCGTGAGCGCCGTCATCACCGTCCCGACCAATTATCAGGCGGGGAACAGCAGCGGGTGGCAATGGCGCGCGCTTTAATAACTTCACCTGCCATCTTGCTGGCCGACGAGCCGACCGGCAATCTGGACTCCAAATCCGGTCGAGCGATCATGGATTTACTCCGCCGTTCCTGCAGAGAGTTGCAACAGTCTATCATCGTGGTCACCCATGATCCAAAAGCCGCTGCTTATGCTGATCGAGTGGTTTTTTTGCGTGACGGGAGTGTGATCCAGGAAATTATTCAGGATCAGGCGGCGCCTTTCTCACAGCATCTCCGCCTGGTGATTGAAGCCATGGAATTGTTGGAACAATAGGATCTAGACACTATGCCTAACCGGATTGGGTTATATAAATGCATCTACTAAGGCTGCTTCTGCTACGATCGATCCGTGAGCGACCGCTGCGTTTTTTCCTTGCAGCCTTCGGCATCATTCTTGGCGTGGCAGGTATGCTGGCGATTGGTATTACCAACCAGACAGCCATGAACGCATTGATCCGTGTCTTTGAGAATACCTCCGGTCGCACGGATCTTTCTGTGACCCTGCTCGAATCGAACGAGGAAGGCATGAGTCAAGAAGATTTACGCTTGGTACAAAGTGTCCCGGGTGTTGCGGCTGCTATCCCGGTCTTACGGGCAGTGTCTGCCTTGGCTGGCGGTGATGTTCCCAGCCAGCTTGGCCTTGGAATGTTCGGCGCGAATGCCGGGGGTTTGGTGCTGAATGGGATCGATCCTGTTCTGGATCTGCGTGTTCGTAATTACAAAGTAACGCAAGGCCGGTTCCTTTTGGAAGATCCTGGAGGAGCCGAAATCGTTCTGGGGGAGGATTATGCCATAGACCAGAAGATTAAAGTTGGCCAATGGGTGGGGCTGCTGACCCCAAATGGTGTCGAACGCCTACGTGTCGTCGGTTTGATTGCCCGCGATGGCGCCGGGCTTACCAATAACGGAACTTTTGGGGTTTTACCAATCCGGAAAGCCCAGGAGCTTTTCAATCGCAAAGGTGAGCTGGATCAGATCGATATACTTGCCTCTTCGGAAATTTCATCCGCGAAAAAGATTGATGTGTTGCAGGCCGAGCTGCAAAATAGGTTGGGTCAGGGTTATGCGGTGGTTTATCCGGCGGGGCAAGGCCAGCGCCAGTCGCAAATGCTTGGAAGTTACCAGATTGGTCTAAATTTCATGAGTGGGATCGCCTTATTTGTGGGGGCATTTCTGATCTACAATGCCTTTGCGATGAATGTGGTTGAGCGCACCCGAGAGTTTGGGATGCTGCGGACGATTGGGATGACCCGGCGCCAGATTGTTGGCCAGGTCGTCGCAGAGGCAGGCGTGTTAGGGATTGCAGGTTCGGGAATGGGTCTTTTATTGGGTATTGGCCTGGCAGCCGGGTTGACACGCATGATGGCCGTCATTCTTAACCAGGAGTTAGGCGGTGTTGTGATTCCGCTGGATTCATTGATTACAAGCCTTGCGGTTGGCGTTCTCACAACCCTTTTAGCCGCCGCGATTCCAGCTTTGCAAGCAGGACGGATATCTCCGATCGAAGCACTCCGCTCCCGTGGGCAAGTGCGTGAGGCCTGGTTGATCCGTCATGGTTGGAGACCCGGCCTGGTGCTGTTCGTCGCAGGGGTGATCACACTGGTTGCCAATCCATTTCCCAATGATACCCAATTTCGGTTGGGCACAATGGCTGTTTTTGCTCTTTTTCTAGGGTTAACCCTTCTTATCCCTTCCTCAGTTGCAATCTGGGAGCGCCTGACCCGACCAATGGTCAAATTCTTATATGGAAGTACAGGCCAGTTGGGTAGTCGGAATATTCGCCGCTCAAGGCAGAGAACTACATTAACAGTCGCGGCATTAATGATCGGGGTTTCAATGGTCATCGTGACCCAAGTCATGACCGGATCTTTTTCCGCGGATCTAAAGAATTGGATGGCTTCTTACATTGGTGGGGACCTCTATGTGGGTTCGTCGGTAGCGATACGTCCCGAAGTTCGCGGAAAACTTGAGGCTATGGATGGGATCGAGACAGTTGCCCCGATCCGCCAATTCGAGGTTGAATGGGTACAGGACAATAGCCGAAGCGAAAAGATACAGTTTATGGCTTTTGATCCCGCCTCTTACACCCGGGTGACTCAAATAACCTTCAATGATTCGTCAATAGACAGTGGCTCAGCTGTACGTCAACTGGCTGCAGGGGGGGCTGTTTTTCTTTCAAGTGTTCTGGCCGAACGTTTCCATGTCAAGCCCGGTGAAAAGATATATTTTGCGCACGCGCCGTGGTCTGAAACCTTTTATTGTCGCAGCAGAGGTGGTCGATTTCTCAAACCAGGGGCTGGTAATTCAGGGTAGTTGGAAGGACATGAAGCGCTACTTCCTGCTGAACGACGCCACCACATACCTCGTAAAAACCACACCAGGCACAAACATAGATGAACTAAAGCAGCGAGTGGATGACCTCTATGGCAAACGCTATCAACTGATCCTTGAGTCCAACGCCTCGATTCGCGAAAGGGCATTGCGATTGATGGATCAGGCCTTCGCCTTGTTTGACGTTCTGGCAATGATATCGATCGTGGTTGCTTCCCTTGGGGTGATCAATACATTGACAATGAACGTTATTGAAAGGACTCGCGAGATCGGCATGTTGCGGGCAATTGGGATGCAGCGCGGGCAGGTGGTGGGTATGATCCTGGCCGAGGCGGCTTTGATGGGGATTATCGGAGGTATGTTGGGGCTAGGGGCGGGTATTGTCCAGGCATGGGTTTTTCTTAAAGCCATGGTATCGATGTCCGGTTACAGGCTCGATTTCATCCTTCCTCAAGCGGGAGTCGTTGTGGCGGTTGGAATTGCTCTGATCGTTTCGCAAATTGCGGCTGTTTTTCCCGCAATCCGTGCGACCCGAACACACATTCTGGATGCCATTCATTACGAGTAGGTGGGTTTATGGGGATTGAAAACAAAAGCTCAACCCCTCCAATGCAGTGATTGGGAATGAAGTCCGGAATGATCTCAATTGTGTAGTTACCTCCTAACCCGTCGACTGCCTTAAGGGCGATCCTACCAACTTTTCTGTTGCCATCCTGACCAGGAAACGCATTGTAAGAAATTTTATCCTGACTGCCGATATTAATAAGAGCGATACCGACTTTGTTTAGTTCCATGGTTTCTATATTTAGCGTGGTTAAATCGGTAGTTAATACCAATGGTAAACAGGCTTAGGATTTTCAAAATCGTGCGGGTATATTTTCCACTATTTGACCGAAAAAAGGTGCTTGAATCCCGGATGATTTCAAGGTCAGGTGGATTTGATCAAACGCAGCGCTGGTTTGATCTACCACGGCGCGAGTAATATCTAATTCCTGAGTTCTACCGCCATACTTTATCACATCTAATACACCATTAGCGCTTTCTCTGGGATATGTGTATACTTTCATTTGAAGATTATTCGGATAATCGTCAATCTGTTGCTGATTATTGTACCACCAACGCCGATTGGACAGATTTTACTGCTTGATTATTTGACTGTCTCTCAAGTAAAGCCAGATTGGCATGAACTTGGTTCAATACGGTATAGACTTATGCAATTGTTATTTTCAATTGATTGGTGTTTGCCTGGGAGATTAACTGACCCGCGGTTATTGGATTCCCTTGTTTCACCAGCAGCTGTATTTTTTAGCCTCCATCGACAAAGTTAAGACTGGTGAGGCGCTATGGTAAAAATAAGAATAACTGCTGAAATATTTATCACAGCAAATCTCATAAGATAATTCAGTTAATCGATATTAAAATGAATTTTCTCAGCAATCTTTATCAAGCCCTTTCCCATCGGATATGGCTGCATCATCTCTCTCAGGGTAGGCGGGTGGTCAGGTTTGCCAGCTTGGATTGTAGCTATGGCTGTCGGTATCCAGGGAATGAAAAAAAGGATATTTACGATCACCGCAAAGATGACATAAATAGTCTCATGAAACTGGACAGCCATCCATGGAATGAGAAAAATAAATTGTAAAGCATATAGCAATGCAAAGTTTCGGAAAATAAAAAGGCCAATTATCATCCCTGCCAGCGAACAAACCACAGCGCCAACTGGAGTAATTACAAATAATCCACCAAAGATGGTCGAGTAACCTCCACCACCCTTGAAGTGGTAATAAACTGGCCAGATGTGTCCAATTGTGGCACCAACGGTTGCGATCAACGTATAAGGTTGTGCGCTGAAAATCAAACGAAGAGCGAGAACCGGTAAGATTACTTTGAGCATATCCAAAATTCCGACCAAAAGACCGATTTTAGGTCCGAGGATCATCCCGGCAGCGGAGCCACCGAGAGATTTGTACTTTGTTGACTTCTCTGTTCCCGCAATCGGAAGTTGGATGTTTTCGATATTTTTTCCCGGGGCAAGAAGGTGAACTGCCATCCGAGAAAATGAAAATGAGCCAATTAAATAACTGCCTAAGGCAACGAACCCGGTGATGATTGGATCCAATTATTTTCCTTTCCTAAATATAAATTGTTATAAATTCAAGAGAAAATATATACCTAATGAGTCATCAAAGGATCGATCTTCTCTTTGATGGCCTGGATGACAATGGGATCGTCATTCCAGCCACCCAGGTTCACCGTCTGTACCTCAGCAGGCAGTTTAGCTTTTTGAATATCAGCGGGGATATCATACTGGCTGTGGATAGAATCGGCGCTGATCGCAGCGGCAAAGAAGAATATTTTCCGCACTCCATTCTGATAGAATTTTCTCACAACAACATCTGCGTGGGGTTCCTTAAATTCCATCCAGGCTTCGCTTAAGTTCTCCGATCGAAAACCTTCTTGTTCGAACAATTTCAATATGTCCTGACGAAAAGAAATTTCCTGCTGAGTTTCGGTTGGCCACAACTTATCCCATTCTTCTGGCTGCCCATGACCCACCAGAAGAATCCCTACCGTGGATTTATCTGCAGCGCCGAGGTACTTATCTACCCGTTGAATAAACATGCTCTGCAGTGTTTTTGAATCCCATAATGGTCCGGTGAATTTTAGAGTTGCTCCGTATTTTTCCACATCGACCATTTTAATCAACTCTTCTCCTTCCTCCGTGTGATTTGAAATGGTGAGGAAAACCTCGCTGACAATAATATGGCTGGCGCCATCATTCAAAGCCTGAATGACAGCCGCATTTGGGGAGGGGGAATCATCCAGGAAGCAGATGTAAAAGCGGGTCGTAGTATCCCCGACACTACGAAATTCTTGTTCAAGCGCTTTTATCATGCGCAGGTGACCCTGGCGATGCTGGCTCATCCCAACCTGCAGATAATGATCACGCAGATTGTAGACAAAAAATGGGCGGGCGAAGAAGGGCACGAAGGAAATGTGTTCTTTATCAAACTCGCGAAACTGGTTTATCCAGCCGATTGGGTCGTACGTTTCGGGCTCCCCATGGGTGAAATATATTACTGCCGTATGACCATCTCCGTGTTCGCCTGGTTGCCGGGAAAGTATGGGGAGAGGGCGTGTATCCTCTCGGGAAAGGAAAATCGCATTCGAAACAAGGTAGCTGACCAAAATAAAACTCAACACAGTTGGGATGACGATGATAAGGCTTTTTTTATGATTTGAATATAGAATTATCAGAATTAGAGCAAATATTGCCAGACAAGTTAAGAGTAGGTACAAACTCATTTGGAGAGGATGGACAACCAGGTAGTTTAGGAAAAAGATTCCACCCAATACAGAGAAAATTGCCAGTAGAACCCAAATCAAAATGTCGAGGCATAAACCCTCCTAGAATGATATTAAATTGAAGATATCGTAAAAAGAGTTGAAGAGTGGGATAAGATCATAGATATGATTAAGATCAATATAAGATCGATTTTCTTCGAATAAACCACATTCAAACAATCCAATAATTTATTATAGCAGTTGTGCCCCCCATTTTAGTACTAGAAGTTTAGTTAGTTCCACGGACCAAAGACCAAATATTGAGAAGAAATTGAAACTGTTTATAACGCCTCAGGAAATACTAGTTTATAACCCAGTGAACTATGGGGCTTAAACAGATTGTACTCTTTTCTCCATTTTCCGATTAAATATTTCTGCATTTCTGTTCGAGTTGGAGCCCCCACTGAGCGTAATATTTTTTGTCTTTATTTATTTTCCTGCAACCCTACCTTGTCATCTCATCCAGCCCCTTTTTAATTTAGCAATTTCTCGAAATTGGGGAGGAATTCATTCCATAGAACATTTGTCTTATTTTCTAAATTCTGGTAATATAGGTTGACGAGGTGCGGCATGGAATTTAACCTACATTCTCCTTATCAACCCACCGGCGACCAGCCGGATGCGATCGAACAGTTGGTGAAAGGCGTCGAAAGCGGTATGGCGCACCAGGTGTTGCTGGGTGCCACCGGCACGGGCAAGACCTTCACCATTGCCAATGTGATCCAGCGCACCCAGAAGGCGACGCTGGTGATGGCGCATAACAAAACCCTCGCCGCCCAGCTTTACGCCGAGTTCAAGGAATTCTTCCCCGAGAACGCGGTGGAATACTTTGTATCCTATTACGATTATTACCAGCCGGAGGCGTACGTTCCCCGGCGGGACCTGTACATCGAAAAAGAGACGGATATCAACGAGGAGATCGAGCGCTTGCGCCTGGCGGCCACCACCGCGCTGATGTCACGCAAGGACGTGATCATCGTGGCGTCTGTCTCCTGCATCTACGGCTTGGGCAACCCCGAGGCATTTGGTAAGGGGCTGGTGCACCTGGTGAAAGGGGAGGTCTTCCGTCGCAACGCGCTGCTGCGTCAACTGGTGGAGAGCCAGTACCAGCGCAACGACATGGAGATCAAACCGGGCAACTTCCGGGTGCGCGGCGACACGCTCGAGATCCAGCCGGCGTATGAGAATGAGCACGTCTTCCGCATCTCCTTCTTCGGGGATGAGGTCGAGAAGATCATGGACGTCCACCCGGTGACGGGCGAGATATTCAACATCCTCGACGAACTGGATATCTACCCCGCCAAGCACTACCTGGCCGGGGAAGAGCGCTTGAAGAAATCGATCCTGGATATTGAAGAGGAACTGGCTGAGCGCATCAAGTATTTTAAGGATGCGAACATGCTGCTGGAAGCGCAGCGCATCGAGCAGCGCTGCATGTATGACCTGGAGATGCTGCGGGAAGTGGGCACCTGCGCCGGGATCGAGAACTACTCGAGGCTGATCGATCAACGCCCGGCAGGTTCTGCACCGTGGACGCTGATCGACTACCTGCCGACGGATTTTCTGTTGGTGCTGGATGAAAGCCACATGACCATTCCGCAGATCCGCGGCATGTTCAACGGCGACCGGTCGCGCAAGCAGGTGCTGGTGGATTACGGCTTCAGGCTGCCATCCGCGCTGGATAACCGTCCACTCAGATTTGAAGAATTCGAGAAGTATATGCGGCAGGTGATCTACACCTCGGCCACCCCGGCACCATTCGAGCTGGGGATAGCCAACCAGGTGGTGGAGCAGGTCATCCGCCCGACCGGGCTGCTGGACCCGGAAGTGGAAGTGCGTCCGACACTGGGGCAGGTGGATAACCTGCTGGGAGAGATCAAGCTGCGCACCGGATCGGGGGAGCGGGTGCTGGTGACCACACTGACCAAACGCATGTCAGAAGACCTGGCGGATTACCTGAAGGAACTGGGCATCAAGGTGCAGTACCTGCATTCCGAGGTGGAGACGCTGGAGCGTATAGCGATCTTACGCGATCTGCGCATGGGTACTTTCGACGTGCTGGTGGGCATCAACCTGCTACGCGAGGGGCTGGACCTGCCGGAAGTATCGATGGTGGCCATTCTGGATGCGGACAAGGAAGGTTTTTTACGCTCCGGCACTGCGTTGATCCAGACGATCGGGCGGGCAGCGCGGCATGTCAACGGCAAGGTGCTGATGTATGCCGACCGGATCACCGATTCGATGAAGAAAGCCATCGACGAGACCAACCGCCGCCGGAAGAAACAATATGATTACAACGTGAAGCACGGTATCGAGCCAGTCAGCATCCGCAAGGCAGTCAGGGACCTGACCCAACGCTTGACCGGCGTGCACGAGATGGCTGAGACCCGGGCTAGCTATGGCTCCAGCAAGACGATGCTGATGCCGCGGTCAGAGTTCAACCGCTTGATCGGCGAGTTGGAGAATCAAATGAAAGCTTCCGCCAAGGAGCTGCAGTTTGAGAAAGCGGCTGCCATTCGCGATCAGATCTACGAATTGAAATCGTTGTATGCGGAAACTGCCAAGGTGACACCCTGGGAGAAAGCCAAGCTGATGCTCAGTGATGATTAGGGGTTAGTCGCTGATAAACGTTGAGCGGACATTGAAGTGGGGAAATTCCCCGGTAGCCGGCAGCCATTCCAGGTTGAAGTGGATGATATGGGATAGCGAAGGACCCTGGCTGATCCTGCGGCTGAAAGCCTGCAGCTTCAGCTCATCCCCTTCGGCCACGACTTCGACCTCGCCGGAGTACAGGTTGCGCGTCCAACCGGTGAGACCCAGGTTATCGGCCTCATCCTCGACGAAGCTGCGGAAGCCGACCTGCTGCACCCGGCCGGAAATAATGGCGTGAATGCGTTTGTTCATACTTCTTCGTCTTCATCCTCTTCTGGAGCAATATCCAGCAGGTTGAAATTGACCAGGCTGTTATTGAATTCCAGGTTTTCGGCGGCTGAATCGATCAATTCAAGGGTTTCTTCATCCATATCCGGATCCTCAGCCAGCTCTTCAAATTTTTCCATGATGCCGGGACCGCCGATCTGGGAGAGCGACCAGATGGCTGCCAGGAATACATTCATGTCGAGGCCTTCATCATCAAGCAGTTCGAGGATTTCCTCACGGGCAACCTGGAGTTCCAGTTCGCCGGCAGCACGTACTGCCTCCTCCTGCACATCCACGTTCTGGTTTTGCAGGTTAGATATAACAGTCTGTGCCCAGGCGTCATTGGCTGAGCGGCCCATCGCAAATAGAGCGCTGGCTACCATGGCCTTATCGCTTTCAGAGTAGGCTTGCTTGATCAGCTTGTCGATCGCGGGTGTGCTGGAATAACCGAGTAGATTCGATCGCCCGCCGCCTGAGGAGCTGGGGATTGGATTTGTCAAATTTTGGGATGAGAGCCTGTTCGATGGCGTCACGCTCCTCACCGGGAATGACATCCAATTCGCCCAGGTTGATGAATTGACCCAGGGCGCTGGCAACAGCTGCCTGGACATTGATATCGGGATCGGTGTTGAGCATCTTCAGGAAGACTTTTACCAGGGAATGCTCCTCACACTCCCAAAGCAGGCGGATACCCAGTTCACGGACAGGTGCAAAGCTGTCTGTCAACGCCAGGCGGCCTACATCGAAAAAGGACGTCAATGTATCTGAATCGGAGACCGCTTCCAGGTCTTCAAGCAAGGTGACCTTCCTGGAATCTACGATCAGGTTCCACACCTTTTGGAGGGAAGCCAGATCCATCTGAGGGATATCTGAGAAGCGATGCAGATATTTAGGAGGAAAAGCGTTATTCAGGTCGAGGAGTGCATCGATTATCTTATCAAAGCCGATATCAGGTTTATTTTCCATATTTGTGCCTATGTTATGGTATCTTGATCGGGTTAATAAAGTCTTGAATGGTGATGAAGACCATAAATGCCAGTAAAGATAACATACCGACCGAATGGACTATATTCTCATATTTTGCGGGAACGCGTTTGCGGAACAGGAGTTCCGGGATGATAAATATGATCCTACCCCCGTCGAGAGCGGGGATGGGCAGCAGGTTGGTCAATCCGAGGGCAACGGAGATGGTACCGATGAAAGAGAGCACATTGACAGCCGGCAAACTCACCGGAGAGGATGCTAGCTTTGGCATCACTACTTTTTGCTGCCTGGTAGATATCAAAGATCCCTTTTGGACCGACAACGCGAGCCTGTTCAGAGGGAATCGTTCCCTGGATAAGCCGGCCGGGCAATAGGACCAACTGTTTGGCTTGTTCGAACATGGCGATACCAGCGGTCGGGAGAGCTTGGTACCAGGGGATTGGATGGAATGGATTACCCATTACAAATCCAACCGGTCCTTCACCTTCGGGAGGAGTTACTCGAGGGGTGACTGAAATGGTCACGTTCTGGCCGTTACGAAGCAGTACCATCGTTACCGGTGAGCCTTTTTGACCTTGAATGAGGGCTTGGATCTGTTCTGAGCTTGTGATGGCAACTCCATTGACCGACACAATGGTATCCCCAGCTAACATGCCAGCACTTTCTGCAGGTGAGGATGATGCAATTTCCATAATCTCAACGACTTTTGTATCCGGCGTACCGACGCGGGCAAAAAGAATGACGAAGACGATAAAACCGACCAGCAAATTCATAATCGGACCGCCAAAGAGGACAGCCAATCTTACCCAGGGGCTGGCGGAAGCCAATCCACCGGGTACTGTCGGGTCATTTTCCCCTTTCGGACGTACGAATGCTCCAAAAGGAATGGCATTAAGGCTGAAAATGACTCCGCCAAATTTCTTGCCTATGATTTGGGGAGGGATACCGATTCCGAATTCTTCTATTTCCACTTTGAAAAACCTGGCCACCAGGAAATGCCCCAATTCGTGGCAAATCATCAGGAAACCCAAAACAATAATAAACTGCAATATGGATACGAATAAACTGGTTTGAATCATTTGCTCCTACTTATTGTTATTTATATATAGCTATTGTAACAGTCATCCAATTGAGCATCAATCGGGTATATAAACAGCTCCACCCGGGCCAGAGACCAGGAGCGACTGAACTGAGGTCATTTTTTGGATTTCAGCCTGGATAATGGAGAGGTTTTCTTTCAGCGTGATAATGTGCACATTCGCACCGGCGTCAATGGTGAAGCACACAGGCAAGCCTTGCTCACGGAGCGAGGTTACCTTTTGGATAATCTCGAGCGTTGCCGGTTTCCAGTACATCAAACCAGGAGAGGATGTCATCATCACAGCATGCATCATGAGGCAATCCAATTCAACGATTGATGAAAAACTGGCGAAATCGCGTTCGAGGATCGCTTGCCTGCAAATTTGCAGCCGTCGGGGAGCATCCTCCACCCGAGAGTGTTGGAATGAACTGGTGTAGGCAAGTTGATGGCCTTCGGTGGATCCGGTCTTTTTGTGGGATTTATCCACAATGGCTATCAGATCGACCAGATCCCAATGGTCCGTGGGAGCGATGGTGAAGGCGTAAGAATCGGCATCGGATGTTCCTGCCTGCCATTCGACAAAGCCGGAAGGAACGGAGCGGCAGGCAGAGCCAGATCCACGGCGGGCCAGGCGGGAGAGATCTTTTTCGGAAAGGTGCAAGCCATAAGCAGTTGAAGCAGCCATTGCCAAGGCGGCAAAGCCGGAAGCAGATGAAGCGATACCGCTGCCGACGGGGAAATTATTGACAGTGGAAACCAGTGCATACTCATTTCGCCCTGACATATTACGAACCAAGTCTAATAATTGGGAGATGCGTTTCGTGGATTTTCGAGCAGCATCACGGCCATTTAAGATCAATTTGTCTTCTAACAAAACGGGTTGGATTTCGACTACTGTTTGTGTGGTCAAAGAATTCCAGGTTCATTGAGATGGAACCATTGACAGGCAGGCGCAGATCATTATCCCGATTTCCCCAGTATTTGATAAATGCAATGTTGGGGTGAGCGATGGCGGTCGTTTGGTTAGGCATGGTAGATTGCGCGTTCATTAACAATTAAGTTTACCATGATTGGATGCGGGAAAACATAAAAACCCCGATAAGTGTTTATCAGGGTCATTACTACTTTATATGTCTTAATAATTTATTCGCAGGGGACCTTCTCGTGGGTCTCCACCCAGAACTCACCCCATTCTTTTAATAGGTCGGAGCTGTTCCAGTATTTAGGCCTCCCAACGCGCGATACCAGCTCGATCCCCAATTCCTGGCAGACAGTCCATTCTGGAATATTCGTATAATCGACCCGATCTCCACCTTTTGTGAAAACATGTGGACGAATACGTCTGAGAGCTTCACTGACTGTTTGATCGTCTTCGATCTCGAACGGGATGACGTAATCGACATCACGAATACAAGCCACCATCGCACAGCGGGTTTCCACATCCATGAAGGGTTTACCTTTTTTCCGCTGCAGGAAACCATCACCATTCACCACGACCACAAGGGTATCACCGTATTGTTTTGATTCGATGATACAAGATGCGTGACCGGGATGAAGGGGATCAAATCCGCCCGATGTGCAGACAATCTTACCCAATACATGTCGAATTTTATCAAATTCTTCGAACGATATAATCTTTCCATATTTATCCATACGATCCTCCTGTGCACTCCTTTAGTTTTGAGTGCTAACAAAGTGATTAATTAAATTATCAGCGGGTTGGGTTATACACCGTTGAGTACCTATAAAACTTAGGAATATTTAAATGATCATTGCCATCCCAATGCAGTGCATCGAGATATTCCCCAAAGCCCGACTGACTTGTCCACTCATTTGCTGTTTCCACAGCAGTACCTTCACCCCATTCATTAAATGTGGTGATCAACTGAAAGTTGGCTTCTGAAGCTGCCATTGCCTGGATATCGCTTTTCCAACGATTGACGTCTCTAGTCAACGGAATATTTTCTTGTCCAGCCAAGGCAAACCCTGGACTGATCACATAACTATCTGTATCAACCTGTCGTCTGGATAATGCAGGAGAATATTGATGCCAGGAATCAGGCTGTTGTTTACATTTTTTGTATCCAACGAATATCTTTAGAACAAGGAAAGCATCGACAGTGTTTGCATCTGTCCAGCGCTTCACCAAATTACAGTTGTCTGTATCACTCCCATACACGAAAACGACAAATTTACCATCAACCTTTAAATATTCAGGTGAAGGCGCATAATGATCACGTATATATGTCAGATCTGTTCGAATTGCATCCGCAGAAGGATCATCATATCCTTCACTTTCTATATATAAAGACCAAAGGAATCTGGAATTTTCTGCAGCCTCAAGTAAGAGCGGGATCCTTTTATCTGTATAATGTCCAATTCCCCACCAGGAGGCGATGCCAGCCTGAATTTTTCCATATTGCATTGCTGATATTTGATCTGAGATGACTTGTCTATTATCCGCTGAGTAATATCCAAGAGATGGATTGTAATGGGTAAATGGATATAACCCGGATTGGTCCCATGCTTCGGGATACCAGGGATAATAAAAAGCTGCGCGAATTGGAAAGGGAAGTGTACTTTTTGGATCATCCATGTTGCCATCATACGATTTCACATCAGCAAAGGCTTTTCCAACCGGTTCCACAGTAACCAGAAGGAAAGCAATCACAGAAATAAGCCCGATCAACTTATGATTCATTTCCATGGTAATAATATTGGTTGAGTTGCAGGGTCGGTGGTTTTTCCCAACCCGGGAAGATTCCAGGCTAGCAAAATAGTTTTCAAGAGGCCATAATGAGAATAGGGTGTTGAGTTTGAAAGTCCAGCTTTAGCGAGGGGCGAGATTAAGGTTGTAAATACCTGACCACCAGCTTCTTTACCCATTCCACAGCATGACCCGGTGTTATCCTTATCTCCTTCGTCGAAGGTAACGACGATCAAAGAGTTGATTCCAAAGCTTGGAGACGCCTGTAATATATTGACCATATTTGCTACCCATTTATCTGCTGTATTTAATGGACAATCATGGGCAGAATTGCACATGTTTGGCATGATAAAGGAAAAATCAGGCAGGTTGTTGGCTGTCAAGTCCTTTTCCAATTGGGTGAGTGGAACGATGCTTTGTTGACACCGGGTTGAATCCAATCGGATCGAATCGAAATATATGAATGGATTATGTTTCTGAACATAAGGGTCTGCATCACCCAGGAAACACGTGCCCGGCAAGTCCTCCTGGTAGGCTTTCCAGGTCCTTCCACTCTTCTCAATCAGGTCAGCCAGATTGGGTTGATCCACAAAACAGTCACGACAATCTTTCGTTATACCCTGTGTATCGCCACTAACCAGAGCAATATAATTTGGGAGACTGGGATGACGGACCGCAAAGTAATTGGAAAGGAGAACATATTTTTTAGCCAACGAATTCAAGAGCGGCATTTCAGGATTGTTAACTACCTTTTGATAATCCTCGTTTTCAAGGACAATCAAAACAATATGATCAAAATCGGGTAACTGGTTTTGATTCACTTCGGGAGTCACCGATGGTGATGATGTATCTGCCATCGATGCAGATGGAGCCACCTTCACACCTTTAGTGGCGACTTTGGTAGGAGAGGCTTGATTATATGAAGAGTTTTGAGCTGAAACACCAACCGGGATGATTTGCATCCCGGTCGGGCTGCAGGCAGCTATTAGCATAAGGAGTGATAAGAAGAAGATTTTCCTAAACATTTTTCGTTCCGGCTCTAAATTTATTTATATTGCGCATAGCCGTGATACTGCATAACAATTTCCTAATTGAATTCCAGGATCAGCTGAGGATTGTTCGACGATGCTTCACGAGATTGCAGGCTGATTGCAGTGGACGAAGGGGTCAGGAACCCCAGGTTATACACACCGTCAGCGGTGATATAACCAGTGATATCAAATGACACATAGGCTCCAGTTGGAAAAGCTACCGGGGTGTTGAGTGCTGATCCCAGAGCAGGGGCAGTATTGTAGTTGATTGTATTCTCAACCCAATTGTTGTCCGATAATGCAGTGATCTGTATTCCCTGGTTTGAACTGGAATTAGCATATAGTTTCAAAGTGACTTTTGAGATTGTCCGACCAGCAATTCCTTGAACATTAAATCGTAAATATCCATGCAGATCTGGTGATCCATCTGTGCGCAGGGTTGTGGATGTTCCATAATTTGTAGTTGGATTAGTCGCGCTTACATAAGTATCAGCCACCGGTCCAAAAGTCAGAGAGCTTGCCAAACTTTGTGTGGTAACAGTAACTGGCCCGGTTACAGATGAGCGATTTCCGGCGAGATCGAAAGCATCCAACGTATAGGAGTATATTGTCGCAGGAGCAACAGTTGTATCTGTAAAGGACAATGTTGAGCCTGAGACTGTCGTAAGCGAACTGCCATCACGATAGATCGTATATCCGGTTACACCCACATTATCAGATGCTGCTGCCCAGGTTAAGTCCACGTTTGTAGGAGAGGACGATACTGCGTTCAAACCTGTCGGGATGCTTGGTGCCTGGGTATCTGGCAGGGAGGCTGTGGTTACATTGGCTGCGGTTGATACTGCTGAATGGTTTCCTGCCTGATCGAATGCATCCAAAGTATAAGCGTAAGCGGTTGCGGGAGATACAGTTGTATCAGAGTATGTAAGTGCATTGCCAGGAACCGTCGTCAGGTTGGCTCCATTCCGATAGATTGTGTAGCCAGTAACACCAACATTATCTGTCGATGCATTCCAGGCCAGATCCACCTGGTTAGGAGTTGATGATACTGCACCTAAACCAGCTGGTATGCTGGGTGCCTGCGTATCAGACTGTGCCGGGGTGGTCACATTTACCGGTGTTGAAATTGCAGAATGGTTCGCCGCAAGATCAAATGCATCAACTGTGTAGACATAATTTGTTAATGGAGATACAGCCAGATCTGTATAGGATAGAGTTGAACCTGATACAGTTGCCAGGCTTATTCCACCTCTATAGATGGTGTAACCTGTCACACCGATGTTATCGGTTGATGCACTCCAGGTTAAATTCACCTGGGGTGTTCCGGTAGCTGCTCCATTTACGTTAGCAGGTATGGAAGGTGCCTGAGTATCTGGCAATGGAGAAGTTGTTGCATTTACCGGTGCAGATAGTACAGAATGGTTGCCTGCCAGGTCAAATGCATCCAATGTATAGGAATATGTTGTCGAAGGGGTAAGATTTATATCCTGGTAAGACAACGAAGAAGATGGAACTGTTGTCACCAGTGCAGCATTGCGGAATATAGAATACCCAGTTACACCCACATTATCCGTTGAGGCAGTCCAGGATAAATTTATCTGTGAAGAACCTGCGGCTGCGGCGTTTACACCACCTGGGGTGCCTGGAGCCTGAGCATCTGCTATCGGACCAAATTCCAGTAGCAATTGGGGTTTATTGGTCGCCCCTTCCTTTGACGGGAAGCTCATCGCTGACGTCGATGTTGTTTGTAAGCCAAAGCTATAAACACCATCTCCGGTAATATATGGTGTGATATTTAAGGAAACCCAGGTATTTGCTGTCATTGCACCTGAGGAAGCTAACACGGATCCCAAAGCTGGAGCATTGTTGTAGTTTGTGGTTGTCTCACCCCATGTCGTGTTGGAGACACCCAATGCCCGAACTCCCAGGGAAGAAGTGGTATTTGTGTAGACGCTTAAAGTAGCCCGGGTGATTGGCACTCCCATTGTCCCCTGGACCTGGAAGCGTAAATAGCCATGCAGATCCGGGGAAGCATCCAGGCGAAAAGTTGTGGCGTTCCCATAATTTGTTGTAGGACTGGATGAGCTAACATAAGTATCTGCTGCTGGAGGGAATGAAAGACTGGCAGGCATAGCCGGGGTTGTCACACTTGCTGGGGTAGAAGCAGCTGAATGATTTCCAGCCTGATCGAAAGCATCGACTGTATAGGAATACTGCGTGGAAGGAGATGCAGTGGAATCCACATAAGAGAGGGTAGACCCTGAAACTGAAACCAATACACTGCCATTTCTAGAGATCCTGTAACCAGTTACACCGACATTGTCTGATGAAGCAGACCAGCTTAAATTAACCTGGTAGTGACTGGGTGAAGTTGCTGTAACACTGGTTGGAACAGTTGGTGCCTGGGTATCGGGACCAAAAGAACCACAGGGTATAGCTCCAGAATCCAAGACGGTATTAGCAGTATTGACGTATTGGAATGAAGCTCCATGGGTGTTCAATACAAGTTTTAACGCTCCAAATGCGGTGGGATTTGCATCAGTCGAATAGGCTACCCGTGTATCGCTGGTTTTAATTGTCTGCAGACCATGACCACTGCCCCCTACCACAAATTCAGTGATACCCGTGGCACTAGGTTGTCCACTTCCATTCAAAGGCACCCAGCGTTGATAGGTGTGGTCGTGGCCATTTAGTACAATCTCCACCCCGGATTGTGCCAGCAAAGACCAAATATCAGACAATTGAGACGTAGATCCTTCGGGACCTATGTTAAATAGAGGGTGATGGTAATACACAATTGTGCAGGCCTGGGAATTCGCAGCCAGATCCTGCTGCAACCACTGGTATTGGGCTGATGTCGGACCAATGGCGATACGTGTCCGATTGGAATTTAGGCTGATAAAATGCCAGCCTCCTGCATTATAGCTATAATAATTTGGAACATTATCCCAAAAATCAAAATAACCGGCCGCAGTAGAACTGGCGCTATATTCATGATTTCCAATAGTGGGATTGGTTATAGCCTTGAAAGTACCAAAATTATTCGTCTGGCCACCATACCAATTATAGAATTCCAAACCTGTTCCTTTTTCATATACGTCTCCCAGGTAGAGAACCATATTAGGATTGAGAGATCCCATCAAGTTGCTTACATTTACCGCTTGAGTTTCTCCACTGGCACCATCCCCGGCTGCAACGACAACAAATGGAGATGCATTTGCAGGTAAGCCTGGTGAAGGCTGAAACGTGTTGGTATTTACAGGTGGAGTGGTGACCCCATTGCTAAAAGTCACAGGCATGATCGTCTGCTGTGTGGTAAATGCGTCACGCATCAATGCACTTACTGAAAGCGAATATGTGCCGTCCACCCATTTAGCTGTGGGAAGTGTAAAAGTATAGGGACTTTGATAGTCAGTCAACTGGTATATACTATTCAAGTAAAAAACCATTCGTTGAATACCCGGATTCGTCCCTGTGACAGTAGCAGTTACAGTAACGGTCGTATTTCCAGTCAAGGTTGCACTGGCTGCAGGCGTACTGAAGCATAGAGATACGGTATACGCCCCGGATGAAGGAGAACTGCTATGACAGGTAGGTGCAGCCAGGGGAGCTGCCGAAACAATAGAGTTACCTCCAGTAAACGGAGCAACGAGGAGTGAAAGCACTATAAAGAAACTGACAAATAATCTTTTACTGTTCATTTTTACCTCACTTTGTACCAATAAGTTACCGAATCCAATGCTATTGTCATTTTATTGATGTCGTTCTGGATCGACGTACTGCCAGGACCAGAATACCTGAAAGCATTAGAATAGCCAGACCACCCAATGCAAAGAATCTTGATCCGGTGAACCAATCTTTATAAACAACCGCAGGTTCGCTCGAATCAAAATCTGCAATGGCTGGCACCGGCATATGATTTATGTCGCTCAAAACCTCTAATGAGCGCATCTTATAATTTACTGATGGTTCAATTTGAGAATTTTCACTAAATTCATTCCAACTTATGAGACCCAGTACATCCGGCGAGGATAATTGGGCTGTGTTAATCTCGATTCTTAATGTCTCGCCATCTTTTCGATCCACCAATGATGTTCCACCAAGGAGGTGAGCATCAAAACCGGGAGCTGCAGGTGCGATCCATATTCCCTGGTTGGCATGAATAGAATTACTCATTTCAATTAATTTGTCCGAATATCCTGGAAAGGTGTCTGGATTTACGGACGACCAATAATAAGCATTACCATCGACAGACTTTGCTATTCGTTCATATCCATTTACATTTTTTTCTGAACCAAGGATCAATAATTTTGTGCGGTGAGATCGAGGCAACTTTCTCAATATCATCCGTGCTAAATTTCCATGTTCCCGACCAAATTACCATGGGTTTATTAAATATTTGAAAAACCGGTTTCGATGCATAGTAATCTATAAAATAATCCAGGTCACTCGATATACGGTCAATAGGTAAAGGATTACGATCAAAATCCAAACCTTGATAAATAACTGCAAGCTTAAAATTCTCTTCAGAAGCAACTTCAGCCAGAAGGGAAAGCCGCCTATTCAATACATCGGTGCTTTTCCAACTGACAATAAAGCCATTGATCCCCGCATCTTTAGCCCAGCGGATATGCTGCTGCATAACTGATTTATCGTCACTGGAATATTTTCCCAAAAGAGGGTAATCCGTTTTTGCACGATCCCATGATTTGGTATCAAACCAGATATAGTAATAGGCTAATATAGGCGTGGGTTGGGAATTACTTGCCTTTACTGAGCTTATCGGTACAGCCTGAAATATTGTGACAGAAAATATCACACATAGAAGTAAAAAGGTTGGAGTATCTATCTTAGTTCTCATGGATGGATGACCATTGATTATCAAGTACTAGTTTTTGATTCTTATGTTTTGATGGTATGAACAGCCAGGGGCGACCATAGACGATCAGGCCAAACACAAGTACAAGGACCAGAAAACCCACAATACCAACATCAAGGAAAGTAATAACTTTTACATCCACTATTTGATTGCGTGATAATGCAACTGGGGTTGGATTGGCTAATCCTTTCACACCATCAATTTTGAAAGTATAAAGACCTCTTGCCAATGAATGGATTTGAGCATTACCTGACGAATCCAAAGGGTATTTAACTATTTTGCCATCAGGGAATTGCAGTTCAATATTTTTCCCTACTGGTGAGGCAAATAACCCGTCACGAGCATTAATTTGTAAGGAATACAATAACAACGATATTTGCCAGGTACCATTGGGTGAAGCATAAAATTTCTGCTGCGATTGATTGACAACATTTGAACCATCTACAGTAACGCTGACCGTTGAGTAGAGCAGCTTAGTCTCTTCCAAGCCGGTTATACGCCTTGCGATCCTACTTGAAGGTATCCATTTTGGTTGATTGTCTGTATATGTGAACACGTCACCTTGAGCGCTTTTGATGGTATATTCAGTGATTCTTTCAAAAGGCACAGGAAGACCGGATAAATCAACGAATTTTTGACTTACCTGGAGAAAAACATTCAGACCAACCTGGATCACATCATCTGTAGGAACTTTTATATCCCGAAAATTCTCATATAACTTCTTCACTCCAGCGGCCAAATTCAATTCGAACAGATGAATTCTTGTATTCATCCACCAGCACTTCCAGGCGATAAGTTCCAGTTTGTCTGAATTGAAATTTTGCATTTCCATTTTCATCAGAAAAAACTTTCCTACCATTCATCCTAAAAGGAACACCAGATAAAGGTGGAACAGTCTGTACAACTACATAAGCCATATTGACCTGAAGCGGGGTTGAAAATTCTGATGCGCTAAAGAAACGGGATCCCTGGAAAGTTGCCTGGATGATATATTTTCCAGCATCAAGTTTTTTATTTACTTTGAGTAAAAATATTCCAGTAGCGTCTGATTTCGCCTGACCCAAATAATTGCCATTCGCACTGACAAAAATATGCTCATTTTCGATTGGATTACCAGACGAATCCTGAATGCTTCCGATTATTTCGAACTTATCGCCTAAATTTACATTTACCAGTGGAACCAGGCTAATAAATGTGGAGCGTACCGATGTTTTTGGATGAAAACTTGCCGACACGGTTAATGAACTGGAAACCAGTAAGATACAACTGACCAGGATGGAAAGGAGAAACTTGGAAGCCCAATTATTCTTCATCATCCACTTCACTCTTTTGGTCTATCTTTAGCTTACGGGTTTTTATGGCTGCAAAACCGATGGTAGCTAAAGCCAAAATTGATCCGAATCCATAGGTAAAATAGATCTTTGTTGTCGGAGATTTAATAGTAATTGGCGCAACTTCTCTGCTAAGGGGTAAAAACTGGGCGCTGCGGAGAGGCTGATTAAAGTCAAAGGCAGTCAGTATATTATTTGCCTTTGCATCACGGTCCGCCAGGGCTTCCAATCCCCAATTATATTCAATGAATTTTAAGATCGATGTAAAATCCAGTTCCGTGCCATCGATGAAGCCTTCTTTTGCATATGGACTTACCAATAGTGCGGGAACTCTTGGACCGTAGCCATATTCGTCTACTTCCGGTGGGGCTACATGATCATACCAACCTCCCCAATCATCATAAACCAGCATGAAAGCTGAACTATTCCAGGAAGATGAACGCATTAATTCCTGAATTAGGGTCTTCACAAACCGTTGACCTGTTTCCAAACTTCCCGGCGGATGTTCGCTGGCTCCAGAAGGAATGATATAAGATACTGCGGGAAGATCATCATTATTCAGATCGATATAATATTGATCAAGGTTCACAATATGGCTGGCGAGATCAGGGTTGTCCAGAAAGCGGTCAAAGTTTAGTAGTGGTACCCAAATAACCTGGGAAGCTCGATTGCCACTCGTACCTAAATTTCGATATGTTATGGTTGGATCATAGTTTTGCACATAAAATTTCCACGAAATGCCAGCCTCTTGAAGCCGGTCAAATATTGTCGGTTTATCAGCAAGATATTTTGACAACTCCTCACCACTATTTTTTATTGGTGGAATTGCTGCTACTGAATACATATGGTTCGCGAAGCTACCATCTTTTGCTGAGCTGAAAAAACGGTCAAAAAGAACATAATGATCAGCCAGATTCCAGTAATATGGGAGGTCCTGGTCGTCATAATATCCCATTGCCAGCCGGCCATCTTGATTGCGTTTATTTAAAGCTGATACAAATCCATCCATTTTGCCATTGTTGAACTGATCTTTAAAATGTGGAAAGGCTATGGCTTAAATCAGTTATGGATGCTTTTCCAATGTGCCAGGGTTCAACAGTACCTGCGTTTGGATCGTTTGGGTCAACGGGCATTTTTAGACCTTCTGGAAATCCATCGGCACCAGGATAAGTCCCGAAGTAATTATCAAATGAATGATTTTCCTGCATTACCATTACAAAATGCTCAATCGGTGTAGCGGGTTGTTGAGGATTACCTCCAACCTGTGATATGGCTGGTCGGACTTCCAGCAATATTAGTATTAGAGCAATGAAAATTGGAAAGACAACTTTGCGAATCATGGATGTACCTCGTAAATAATGATGACTGGTTTGTCTATTTGTTTTCCTTCTGCATCCATCAAAGGAATGGTTTCGGTGTGGACAGCAGTACCGTTATATTTCTTGACGTAGTTAAGAAGCTTGTCCGAAAAAAACGGCGACCGGGAAGCTGAATACGAATCCCAGACAATATAATTAAGATCAGTCCTGCGAATTTGTAAGTCGGGGTTGACTACTGGAACATAAGATGGGTTGCGATGTAGCGGATTCGGGCTGACGGACAATCCATACGCATGGCGTTCACCGTAAAACTGAAGAATGTTAGCCATTGATGGACCAATCGTTAACAATCTGGCATATAAAGGAACATTTGCTTTTATCCATGTGCCTGCCTCGCGGCCTCCAGGTACTCCACCGGTTCCTGCCAGGAAAGTGGCAGATGTTTCCGGTTGAATTCGCTGCCAGGTTGTGAATCCCATTGTGAAAACAGTGGCAGCGATAAGGAGGGAAGCAATGACTGATCGACCTGGGAGCAGTGTGATCAATCCAGGCAAGATATCTTCGTCAAACTTGTCCAAAAGCTTTCCGAAAATACGGGCAGCTAATACCGCGATTACCGGGGCGATCGGTAACAAATATTGAAATCCCTTTACAGGCCAAACCTGGAAAAATATAAAGCATACTGCAATCCAAACGACCAGTAATTTTTCCCGCCACGAACGATTTCGCCATAAAAGAATGAAACCGGCAGCAGCAGCAATCAAAGTGATCACCCCGAAAAATGGGGGTAAAGCGGTTAAATAAAATGACCATTCATGATTTGGGCGGCGAAATAACTGCCAGGTTAAATAACTCAATCCAGTTGAAGATCCACCAGAAGATAATATCAATGATAGGGGAAACGGCAACACGGTTAAAATAAAAGCAAGGATGGCAATGAGCATATCCTTGATCTTCGCTTTTATTTCAGGGGTGAGTGCGAAGAATGCAAATATGGCACCTAATAGCACAATACTTGTTTCTTTTGAAAGGAATGTCAACCCCATACTGGAGCCGGCTGCGACCAACCAAACACTCTTTTGAGAACGGGAGAAGCGTACGAGTGCATAAATCGTTAATGTCGCGAAGAAAACCATCGGTCCATCGAGCAGCATTTGCCGGCTGACGAGAACATGATAAGGCATGAATGCTAAAAAGAGCGCGGCCAGGGAACCAATCACCCGACCGTACATATTCTTTCCAATCAGGTAGGTAAGATAGATCGTTCCTACACCTGCAATTACTGCGAGAAACCGTCCAGCAAGATCAGAAAAACTTATCTTATAAAATAAAGATAGCAAAAATTGAATAAAAAGTGGGTGGGCACGGAATACTGGAAAAATATCTTTTAATCCGGGAACTCCTGCGATTGAAGCAGCTTGCCCAG
Organism: uncultured Chloroflexia bacterium; assembly: GCA_963709535.1. Taxonomy (GTDB): domain Bacteria; phylum Chloroflexota; class Anaerolineae; order Anaerolineales; family Anaerolineaceae; genus PNON01. Next base: position 498,757 of record CAVPWY010000003.1, read on the forward strand.
CATAAACAGCTTCATCTGTATTAAAACCCATGGCATTGATATTCCACAACCTAAGAAAAGTACCGATCACCAGAGCTGCAACCAATAACATTCGGCTCAGACCGAAATTATTCAGTGCAGGTAATGTTAAGGCATCAGTGGAAGACGTTGTCTGATCGTTCAGCTTTAGCATGATTTCCTTTGTTAATTTTTATTACCTTACCTTCATAAATCAGATCAATAAAAAAGACTTAAGCAGGGCGGGTGACATTCGTTACTTTCCAATTAATTCGTTTGAGGAAACACCTTCCATAACAATTGAAGGTGTTTCCTCCATGAATAAATTCACCTTACATCGAAGCAATTGCCGGTTCACGCTGCCTGGAAGTTTCAGATTTTCCAGAATCACATGAACAATCATTGGCTAGCTCGTCACTGACAAATGCCGGTATCTGGCACCACCAATCCAGACTACTGGAACGGATCAATGAAACCGGTTTATTCCCAAGCGCAGAATAGATGATCTCATGTTCCTTTTTGCGTAAGTCCACACCATCCCTGATATACAAGAATTCCTTTATATCTTCATAGGGAGGGAAACCATAAGCATCTTCACAGTTCTGCAATAAAATTTGCAATGCTTCCTCATTCTCCATTGGAGTGATCTGTTCCTCACCTCGCTCAATTATGAACATACCCACGAAATTAGCCTTGCGGGTAAGTTTCACCTTGGGGACTAATTTATCCACAAAATACTTTGGCGGAGGTACCAGCATCTGGGTGATCATATTGATCGTGGCAGCAGGGAGATGAGTTTTACTAATTAAAAACGCCAACTTTCGGCCTGATTTTGAATGGATCCTACTCTGAAAGGGAAGCGAAAACCTTTCTGAGGCGGTTAAAGTATCGGTATTCACTGCTCGTAAGGTGTGGTAACTGATCGTCAATGGTTTGGGGTAGGTATATGCAGTTCCATCCGGGGATACGATGGTCATATCATCTGATAGAAAGGCTGCCTGGTCATGATTTCTGCGTTGATGAGCCAAAATCTTGAGCAGAGTTGTCGTTTTTCCAGTATCGGTCCTGGCGGTGATCATGTAGGCATCGTTTCCAAACGCAATCGTGGCTCCATGAACCAGAGCATAACCTTTTCGAACGAAAGTCCATCGCAAGATCGGTTCCACCACATTCGTATATAGTACGTGAGGCGACATATGTAGTGAGGGTGAAGCAACGACATCGACCTGATCTCCGATCATCTCGATCCCAACTTCAAAACCCAGGTGGCCAAAAATCTCCCGATAGGCTAGGTAATTTTCGTTTTTCTTTTCTGTTTTCTTTGCAAAATGAGGTTGCCCGGTGCGAACATTAATGGTCGGTTCTATAATCTCATTTTTTACCAGGAATGGCTGTAATTCAGGCAATTCACCGTCTGAGGCGACAGTAACGATATTGTGGATGTTATATGAATAATTTGTTTTCATTTTTACTCTCCTTGTGATACTGTTTGATTAGTAACCGGTTTGTTAGTTTTATTACCAGCCCAGATAATGTTGTCTGCCAGGGCAAACCGGGCGAGCGTGAGAAGACCTAATGATAGCAAGTTGGAAAGAATATAGTGCATGCCAATCACTGAAGTAAACAGATAAATGATGGGTGTTCTTAAAGCCAGGGCAATCACATTCATCACGAAAAAGATACCCAGTCTTCCAAATCGACTGGATGTTTTACCCTGAGCGCGATAGACCCAGGCTTCGTTCAAAGTGAAATTCCAAATTGTGGATACTACTGTGGCAATGGCTGCAGAATAGATGTAAAAAATCTTTAAAAGATCTGTTGCCAGGTACAATGCCAGCGAGTTAATCACAATTCCAGCTCAATCCTACAAGGGCAAATCCCATAAATCGAAGAGATGATTCGCCAAAGCGTAAAACCCAAAGTAAATTGAGGTATTTAAAAACCTCTTTTGCTGATGCTTTACTTTGACCAGCAAACCTCTCTCCGAAATGAAACGGTACTTCAGCTTTTTTGAGATGTGGGTTTCGTACCAGGATCTCAAGCAGGATCTTGAATCCTTTTGGCCGAAGAGATTGAGGGTTAATTGCATTTACCCGGACCAGGAAAAAGCCGGTGAGTGGATCACTAACACCATGAAGTTGTTTTGGAAAAAATACCCGGGCAGTCAAATCAAGAACACGTGAAATGAAATTACGAGCTGCGTTTAGTCCAGCCACCGTACTTTCCTGTGACCTTCTTGTTGCTACCACCATATCTGCGTGCTTTGATATGGCTGTATCCAATAAAGTGGGTAATAAAGAAGGCGGATGTTGAAGATCGCCATCCATAACTACTGCATATTCAGCACCTGCGGATTGTAAACCCGCTACAACAGCTCCACCCAAACCACCAATTCTCTGGTGCGGTTCGCGATGAATCATGCAAACGTGAATACCTTCAAATTTCTGAGAAACTTCATTTATGACCTCAGGTGTATTGTCAGACGAATCATCGACAAAGATCACTTCAATTTTTTTACCCAACAAAGCTTGTTGGATTCCAGAAAGTAATTCTTCGATATTTCCTGCTTCATTCCGGGTGGGGACGATGATGGAAAGATCAAGTTCGCGGGTAAAGATTGAAATAGATTGATTAACAACTGTTCGGGTAATGTCATTTACTGTGGTCATATTTATGTTCCTTTTCCATTTAATATCAAATTTGAACGCAAAAACAACCTCTATGGCGCACCTTGACCATCCAGGAAAAATTTATCCTCAAATGTAATAGCAAATTTATTCAGTGTTGGATGATGACTACAAAATTTGAATTTCCCAATTCATCTTGCAGCACCTTGAATTGATTTTTAATCGTTTCTTATTAACTCATTGTTAATATAAGACAAATATAGTCTTATTAATGGAGAATTTCCATCAATAATATTTTATGTATAAGGTTAAATCTTTTATTAACACGAGATAGTGTTCATGAATTTATTCCAAAACTAATAATACATGCTTAAAAAGGGAAAAGTAATAAAAAAATATTGTTTAGGGGATTCAGTAAAAATTCCAAAGTGTATTAATTAAAAGACCTGGTTTTGATTAATCAGACAGTATTACACCAATGTCTAATCTTTGACCATGTTTTTGAATAAGAATGTTGAAGGTTGGTTGATGACTGTAAGGTATCTGTAAGTAATCTTTACGGTTCATTGAAAGTTTATCAGGTAATATTTTGGTAGTTGTGCTATGGCCGTGACATTAAGAATATTATGCTTTGAAACCATAGCCAAAGTGCACCAAAATTTTCCCCAATTAAATAATTCCCAAACAACGGATATTGAATTACCAAGGAAGAATAATGGTGCTTTCCAGATTTGTACAAACATAATTGTACATTTCCCTCCAATTTTAGGTAGTCCTTTCTTTATTAGTAGAAAAAACTAGGCTGCCCAATGAAAGGTGATAATACAGGTAAACAATATGCAAAACAATTCTATTTATAGAAAATTTGCGATTTATATCGGCGTCGTAATATTAGCCGTGTCATTGATCCTTCCGGTTCACGTTCAAGCTGCGGATACTTCAATGAAATTCGCCCCATCCGCAGATGCTTATGTACTGGCAACATCGCCGGATAAAAACTTCGGAACTAATATCTCCCTTCGGGTCGATAATTCACCCGATACTCGCAGTTACTTGCGATTTGAGGTTTCCGGATTAGGTGGTCGCCAGATCGTTACTGCCAAGCTGAGGGTATTTGCAAATAGTGCCAATACAGCCGGTTATTCAGTTCAAGTGGTGGATGATTCCAGTTGGACAGAGCGGGATATTACTTATAATCGTGCTCCACAGGTGGGTGATGAGATCGCTAAATCATCCGGATTTAAGAAAGCGTTGTGGACTGAAGTAGATGTCACACCATTCATTACCGGTGAAGGCACATACAACCTGGCACTCACGACGAAAAGCATAACCAATACAAACCTTGCTTCTCGGGAAGCAGGTGTAACAAAAGCACCCCAATTGGTGATCAACTTCGGTACAGTCGAGCCTCCTTTACCGACTGATCCACCAGCCCCAACTGCGGTTCCCACACAACAACCAACAAATCTTCCAACAGCCGTACCTACTCTGTTGCCTACTTCTATAGTGGCACCGACCCAGGTTCCACCAACTTCAATTCCCACGCAAGGGGTTACACCAACTGCTACCAAGACAGCAACCCCATCTGCTGATTGGCAACCCACTTTTCCGATTCGGGCTGCATTTTACTATCCATGGTTCCCAGAAGCCTGGACGCAGCTGGGTATCACACCTTATACCAATTACACTCCCAGCCTTGGTTACTACAATGGGTCTGACCAGGTGACTATCAAAACGCATATTGATATGATGAACTATGGGAACATACAGGCTGGAATTGCATCCTGGTGGGGGCAGAGCTCACGCTCGGATAACCGGATTGCAGGATTACTAACTGCTGCTTCTGGTACTAACTTCCGCTGGAGTGTTTACTATGAAAATGAAAGTCTCGGAGATCCTTCGATCACTCAGATACAAAACGACCTGGCTTATATATATCAACATTATGGAAAAGATCCATCCTACCTGCGCGTGAATGGGAAATTTGTGGTTTTCGTTTACGCGGATGCAGTTGATGCCTGTGGTATGGCAGACCGATGGAAAGCAGGAAATACTTCAGGAGCATATGTTGTATTGAAAGTGTTTGGAGGTTATAGCAGTTGTGCAAGTCAACCTGATAGTTGGCACCAATATTCACCCGCAGTGGCCACAGACCAACAGGGTACCACAAGTTATGCCATCAGCCCAGGATTTTGGCTTAAAGCACAAAATGTCCGGCTTGCACGCGACTTCACCCGTTGGACACAGAATGTGAAAAGCATGGTTGCATCGAATGCCAAATGGCAGCTCGTCACCACATTCAACGAATGGGGTGAAGGCACGATCGTGGAACCGGCATCAGAGTGGACCAGCAGCTCAGGTTATGGGCAATACCTGGATGCGCTTCACTATAATGGAAATATGCCCGGTGGATCTCCAGCACCGACGAGCGTCGTTACTCCAACAGCTGGTCCCACGTCTATTCCGACTGCTATACCTACTACAGGACCCACACCCACAGCGACACCTTCCACAATCGGGTCAACCAATACACTTCTGATCGGTGGTGATATTTGCAAGTACAATGTTGGATCCACAGACCATACAGGCAATTGTAAGAAAACAGGTGATCTTGTCCGATCTTTGATCGTTGCGAACCCTGGAGCGCAGGTGCAGACTCTTGGAGACAATATCAATAATGATGGAGGATCATCGGCTTATGATGCTCAATATACAGACCTATATGCTCCCAACTGGGGCAGCTTCCTGAATGTCACCCGTTCTGTGATGGGTAATCACGATACTTATGCACCCAGCGGAACTACACCGTATTACAATTACTTCGGAGCAGCAGCAGGTCCCAACCCGGGAGGTTATTACAGTTACGATATTGGAGAAAACTGGCATGTGATCGCCTTGAATGCCCAATGCTCACAGGCGGGTGGCTGTGGAACAACATCACCACAAACTACCTGGCTGCAGGCTGACCTGGCTGCAAATACCAAAAAGTGTGTGATCGCTGTCTGGCACCAACCACGTTGGACATCCGGCAGGCATTCGGATGACAGCACATCTGCAGCTTGGTGGAACCTGCTTTACCAGTACAAGGTCGACATCGTCGCGAATGGACATAACCATAACTATGAAAGATTCAACTTGATAGATCCTTCAGAACAGGCCGCCGCAGACGGTATCCGGGAGTTTATTGTCGGAACAGGCGGCGCACCTGCTGACGGTTATAATTATGCTGACCATCCACTTGACCCTAATGAAGCAGTGCGAAACCAAACCGGGGTATATGGAATACTCAAGCTGACATTAGGCGATAACTACTATACCTGGAATTTCGTACCAGTCCCGGGATATACATTCACTGACTCGGGTACGACCCTGTGCCACTAAAAGTCATTTCATAGAATTCAAATACAAAAAAGCTCCCCTGGATTTGCAGGGGAGCTAAGTATAATAAGCTAAAAAAACAGCACATCTCAAATGGAGCCACAATTGAGATGTGCTGTTATATGTATATCTGAATTTATAATCCTTTTACCAAATTAGCGATTGCAAGAATAGCAAATCCAATTACTACCAGCCAGAAGGCCATATCTGTACCGATACCTGGAATTGTTTTGGTATAGCCCAAAACTCCTATTACAACGATAATGACAGAAACCCACCAGGTTATAACTTTTGGTGCACTAGGCTTCATAATGATCCTCCTCATCAGGTTAGGTTATTGGAATGAAAGTTTCGTAATTTATTTATATTTTAGGTAATAATTTACCCAAATTTGCAGGGTCATGGATCATTCCGATAATTATTCTATTGAAAAATCAGCTCCAATATTTATTATACAACTGCTTTATAAGAATGCCAGTACAACCGGGTATGTCAGTAAACTTCACAGACCTGTTGATGACTCTTATCAACAAATCTAATGATAAGACTATTCAAAATGCACGCTTGTTGTCATATTCCACATAAAACGAGGATCAAAATCGACGGACAATGTGACTTTATAGGTGATATCACCTTGATTGTCCTTGCCTAATGGTTGGATGGTTTTTACCCGAGCCTGGAAATCCACACCAGGAATGGCATCAACACGGACAATGGCTGAGGAGCCTTGATTTATGGATAATATATCAACTTCTTTTAAGTCGGTTGTTTCAATTATCCATGAATTGGTATCAGCTAAAGTGATCACTGGTTGCGAACTCTGCACAATTTGACCTGAAACGACTTCCACCGAGATAACCTGTCCATCAAAAGGAGCAATCAATTCTGATTGACTAGTTACAGCTGCCTGGGCAGAATATAAAATAGCCTGAGCATTTGTCACTCGGGCATCCAAAATGGCTAATTGTTCCGGATCTGGCCCGTTAACCCACTTGGAAGCCTGGGATTCAGCATATGCTAATTGCTGAGTCGCAAGATCGAAATCAGCGACTGCTTTACCCACTTCGACAGTTGCCTCTGCGGTTTTGCTAAACCGATAAACACGTTCCTTGTCTACTTTTTTACTGTTAGCATCTTTCAGGCGATCTTTGGCCAAAGCAACGTTCAAAAGTAATTGTGTTTTTTGAACTTCTGCTTCGTCTAAAAATGTTTGGCGTGCATTTTTAGCATTTACCAATTCCTGCTCAGCATTAGTAACACCAGCAGCTTGTTGAGGTGTTACTAATAGCCTGGCTAAGACATCCCCTGTTTTTATTTGGCTACTTTCAGTAAAGTAAAGATTTTCAACCACGCCACCGGAAGGGAAAAAAGCAAGTTCTACATATTTTTCCGGGACGAGTTTACCTTCAGCAACAATACCGATATTAACAACCGGTGCAGAATCACTGGAAGCAGGTTCAACAGCAGGTGCCTTTGCCTGACAGCTTACAAGGATCAAGCCAAATAAGAAGGAAACAACAATATAACTAAAAATATTTTTCTTCATAATATACCTTTCGTAATTAACCACAAGCCATAAAATCATCAATTTCTTGACGTGTCGATAGAATATTCTCAATTTTTCCATCCATCATCTGGATAACACGGTCTACATAGATACACATTCGCAGATCGTGAGTTACAATAATGCCAGCTTTTTTCTGTTCGTGGATCAGGTCGGAGAAGATTTTTACGACCTGATATGCTCGCTCGGTATCCAGGCTGGCAGTTGGTTCATCTGCAAGAACCAGACTGGGGTTATGGACCAGCGCCCTGGCAATTGTGACCCGCTGACGTTGACCACCAGAGAGCTGATTGGGTAGGTAATTTAATCGATCTTCCATTCCCAGGCGGTAAAGAAGATCAAGTCCGTATTCTTTAGATTCCGGAGTATAAGTATTATTCAATCGCAACATCATTTCGACATTTTCACGAACATTAAGAAACGGGAGCAAATTGTTCGATTGAAATGTAAATCCAATTTTTTCCCGGCGAAATTTCACACGTTGTTTTTCACTCATATTACGTAGATCAATATTATCGATAGATACTTCGCCATGTGTTGGGGTTAGTAACGCAGCCAGTATTGCCAGCATAGTGGTTTTACCGGATCCACTTGGTCCAACGATTGCGATAAATTCACCCTTCCCAACGGATAATGAAATATCATCCACTGCAACGGTTTCATTTGAACCCGACTTATATATTTTTGAGATTGAATTTGCCTGTAGTACAGTTTCCATTTTATTCCTTATGAGGTAAGACCTAAAGCAGTAAGGGGTTCAACATTAACAGCAAGTTTCACGCTAACCAAGCCGCCTAATGGCCCAATAATGAGAAGGGCTGCAACAGCTAATAGGATCGAAGGTCCATTGAAGATTATTGGTACTCCATCTGGCATGGCTGCTGCCAGGCCAAAAGTAACCAGGCTACCCATAATGACGCCAAATGTGGTAATTAGAACAATCTGGGTCACTACAGCCCAGGCAACAGTTGAGTTTGAAGTCCCAATTGCTTTTAATACTCCAATTAATGGAACCTTTTGCAGCATTTGGATCTGGAAAAATCCTCCGATGACCAAAACACCGATCAGGAGGGTGAACCCCTGCTGAGTATTTAAAGTACTTTGTTGGACTGAATAACCTGGAGTAGCTTCATATGCAGTCTTTTTATCCACTACTTCAACATTAACAACCTGGGATTGAATATTTTCTGCTACTATTTTAGGGTCCGAGCCTGGCTTTAACTTCACAGCCACAAAGTTAGCAACAGTTTCCCGATTAGAATCCCGAGTGGAGGGTTGTGGACGAATCTGATCCCAGGTCAGATATGGCAAGAAAATGGAGGAACTATATAGATACTCTAAAGATTTGGTAATTCCTGTAACGTTAAAGGTGTAAAATTTTTCATCTGTTCCCTGGATGGTCCGTACTGTAAAGGAATCTCCAAGCCCAAGACCTAACTCTGTGGAAAGGTCCTGGTCAATGACTGCTTCGTTCCCCCGGCTAAGGGTGACAGGTGAACCTGCAATTACTAGAGGTGAGCCTGGTTTCATCGGTTCCACACCTAAAAGAGAAACATCCAATGGATCTTTTCCCGGAATATTTACGATTTTTCCACTACTTGTACCAATGGACCCGATATCAAGAACGCCATTCACCCGTTGAATATTATTTAATGTTGATCGGGTAATCTGGCTGGCTGAAGCAGATAGGTCGACGTTCTTCTGAAAAACTATCAACTGCGCATCCAATTTTGATAAGTATTCGATATTAGCGTTGGATAATCCCTGTGCCAGGGCAGCAATAAATAGGACCAGAGTTGTAATTAATGCAATGACAAGGCTGAACAGGAAGAACCTGCTCCGATTACGCCAAATTTCCATAAATGCCAGATATGATGCCATATTTCCTCTTATTGTTGTATAAAGAATGTATAAAGTAATTATAACAAAATACTCTTTTATAGAATATTTATGTATAAACTTGTATATTAAAAAGTACAGATTCCGGATATGATAAAATTTATAAAAGTTCAGCTATTTTGGATAATAATGAACAGCCATTTTATCGAATTTTCGGAAACCAGCTTTCGATACCCTGAACAGAATCCTACCTCAAGAGATAGCATCAACTCTGTGAGCTTTATTATTGATTCCGGTGAATATGTGGCTATTGTTGGGGCTAATGGATCAGGAAAAACTACTCTGGTTAAATTGATCGATGGATTATTACTGCCAACTAGCGGAAAGTTGGAAATAGGTGGGGTATTACTGGTTGAAGGGGTGAACCTGGAAAATATCCGCAGGAAAGTGGGAATTGTTTTCCAATCACCGGAAGACCAAATCGTAGCCACAACGGTTGAGGAAGATATTGCTTTCGGGCTTGAAAACTTTGGAATGCCGACCAAAGAAATGCATGCCAGAGTGCGTAAAGTGATGGAGGGATTTGATCTATGGGAGATCCGAAATAGGCCGACTTATATGTTATCCGGTGGACAAACGCAAAGGCTGGCATTGGCAAGCATCCTGGCAATTCAACCTGAATGCATAATATTTGATGAATCGACCTCTATGCTGGATCCTGCTGCCAGAAAAAATTTGCTGGGAGTGATGAAATCTTTTCACCATGAAGGCAAGACGATCATCCACATTACACATTCCATGGATGAAGCTGCCCAGGCAGACCGGGTACTTGTAATGAATGATGGAGAACTTGTCTTTGATGGAAAACCGGGAGAATTATTTTTACTTGAGAATATCGATTCCGATTGGAACCTTGAATATCCGGAGAGTGTGCAGCTAATAAGAAGCTTACAAGAAGTGGGAGTAAATATCCCGAATGGATTATTCAGCATACCTGACCTGGCCAAACTAATCATACAACAATGTCACTTCCAGCCGGAAGCAAATAAAAGTGATGAAAATGACCAGCGTGTTGGTGAAACCATGGTTAATGTCTCTGACTTGACCTTTGAATACCTTAAGGATACTCCACAAGCAGTGCAAGCATTGGGAGGAGTATGTTTCTCAGTTGCCAAAGGCCAGGGACATGGATTGGTAGGAAAAACCGGATCCGGCAAATCGACAGTATTACAGCATTTAAACGGATTACTACAACCACAATCAGGGGAGGTGCGGGTAGGTAAATATCACCTCAATGATCCACAAATCACCATCAAGGAAATTGTGCAATTTGTTGGACTGGTAATGCAAAATCCGGAAAACCAGTTTTTTGAACATTATGTGGGTGATGAAATTGCATTTGGACCAAAGAATGTTGGCTTCGTAGGGAAATTGGTTGATAGAGTCCAGTGGGCTATGGAAACGGTTGGTTTGGATTTTAGGCTTTTTAAAGATAGACCCATCCATACATTGAGTGGTGGCGAAAAGAGGAAAGCAGCCCTGGCCTCGATACTTGCATTGAAACCCAGCCTGCTGCTTTTAGATGAGCCCACTGCCGGGCTGGACCCGAAATCCCGGCGGGATGTTATCAAGTCGTTTAATCGATTTAAAACAACACCAGATGACGATTCATCGTATCATCTCACAATCTGGGGGACATTCAGACTTTGACGGATAATATGACACTTTTGGAAAATGGACATTCTGTCCTCAACGGAACTACCGGATCGATCTTATCAGATCCTGATGTTTTGTTGAACCATGGAATTGATCCTCCATTCATTACAAAACTCGTCAAGGAAATTAATGCAAAGTCTGAATTGAACCTGAGGGGAATTTGCGGCATCGAAGATTTTAATTAATGCAATGGATGTGGGGGAACATGTCTTCCATTAATTTTGAGTTCCAACGCAGTATTCCCTTTACAGAATTCGTTGATAATGGTTCCTGGCTGCAAAAACGGGATCCCGGGGCTTATCTATTAGGATTTATTCTGTTTTTCACAGGGGTACTGATCACACAATCCTGGACCGTTATTGGTGCAGGATTAATTCTATGCCTGGTTGGTATTTGGCTTTCAAAAATTAGAATTTCATTGTATTTGAAGGGTTTACTCAAAGCACTACCTTTCATCCTGATCATTGCAGCCATTAATTTATTCATCAATCCGGCGAAGGATTTTTCAGAGGTTATTTTTCAATTTTGGATCATTAAAATTACAATACAGGATGTCTCCCAATCCTTATTATTGGTTTCGAGATTTGTCATCTTTTTGCTGGCAATCAGCCTTACGACTGCCAATTTCTCGATTTCCCGCTTTATACATGGATTGGAGGACATTTTATTACCGCTCACCTGGTTGAAGATCCCAATTCAGGATTTGATCATCTCAATTGAGATAGCTATTCGATATATTCCACTGCTCACATTAACTGCCGAGAGGATCGCAAAAGCACAGGCATCCAGAGGAGCAACGTGGGGAACCTCCAAAGGAAAAATTCAGGATAAGGTCCGTCAGGTTCTACCGCTCATCGTTCCATTATTTCTACAAAGTTTCCAGAAAGCAGATAAGATCGCGCTGGCAATGGATGCCCGGGGGTATGGATTAATCAAGAAACGCAGCCGGTATCAAACGAGCCGCGTTAAATCAGGCGATATATTGTTAGTCCTGGTTCAGTTGATCTTTATTGCTTATTCAATATTTGTAATCACCCGTATTTAATCAAGGTTGGCACCTTGCTTTTTGTTCAGGCTAATTCTTTTCCAGGCCGCTACAACAACCAACACTAAAATTGCGGCTGCTCCTGCTTCAGGTAGCCCATTGGCAACTGCAATCGTGGCGATCACCTGCCAGGGCAGGAACCCAAACAATCCCAATGCAGATAAAACAAGAATTGTGTTGGTCAAACTCCCCGCAATACCGGAAACTATGAGTGCAGGAATTTCCCATTTTTTCAATAACTTCCAGACAATCCATGCTGCCGGGCCGATTAGTAACCGGGGCAGGACAGATACAATAGGATTGGTGAACCAGACATCAGCAGGACCGGTCGGGGCAACAGCAGCCTGGATGAGGCTGAATACACCAAAGATAAGGCCAATCGCCACTCCTACCCAGGGGCCCTCCAATATTGCTCCGATGATCACAGGGACATGCATTACTGTCAGGGACGCACCAGAAAACCATGGGATAAATCCCCAATGAGTGATGCCTAAAACTATGGATATTGCGCCTAAAATGCCTGTAAGGACGATTTTACGTGTTCTGGATTGAGTCATAGAGGAATCTCTCCTTGAATTACATTAATTATAACAAAAAACATTCAGGATGAACTTTATCCTGAATGTTTATAAGCAATCCAAGGTTATTGATTACGGAGCTGAAGCAGTCAACGTCAGGGTTACGGTGGATGTATACGTGCCTGCGTATGTCTCAGCGGGTACGAAGAGATCAAACTGCGGATTGAGATAGTATGTTCCCATTCCTTCATCAGTAGCTGCGAGCACAAAAGATTGATCAGCAATTGTCAGGGGAACAAATGCTGCGCTAAAATCTTCTGAAGTGGGCATTAGGTCTCCATCGACCGTTCCACAAACTCCAGTAGTGTTACATGCTGCTGAGAATTGTCCGTCCACCCAGACAATACCATCAGAAGGTAGATACATTTGGAATAGATCCAAACCGAAGTGATCGCCCACACCGACCAAAGGAATGGTAGCGGCAGGTGTTTCCAGCGATCCCGGCCCTGAGACTGCGGTAAAATCTGTTGCTTTGATATCAATTGTGTAGCCAGCGCCAGTACCGCGGGGGTCGGTAACCACCCAGGAACCATTCTTGCCTGCATTAAGTCCGCCCACTATTCCACCCGGAACAAATGGGGCAAGTAATTGATTGGAATTTCCCAGATCAGTTCCATCAAGAGTGTGACCTGCGAGAACGAACGCTGAGGTGCCTACTGAAGCAGCAGTCCCTGTGATGGTAATCTCACCTGTAGTCGGGTCTGAATCATCTGCAAAAGCTGCTGGAACGCAAGCTAAAAGTAAACCAAGGACGACTAGTAATATCGCAATCTTCTTCATGAATATCTCCTTTGTAGAGAAAACAATTATGTAATTCTTTTACTTATGTAATTGTCTTATCGGTAACAAAAGAGATGAATATAGTGCGATAACTATTATTTACACATTATTTACGTCGTTTTAATACTGAAATGGCGTAAATGACCAAGCCAACCGAGATTAAAAAGATCACACCACTGATCCATATATACCAATACGAGGTACCGGGCGTCTTCACTTCAGAAATTACACCTGGTAACGGAAGTTTTGTTGGAGAAGGTGTGGGTGTAGGCTGATTGTAATGGGCGATTAAAGATGATTGGGTTGCCAGAAGACTTTGTTCCTGAGACCCATATTCTGTGTCACCTTCAAAAATGAAACGACAAGACGAAATTTTTGCATCTTGAAACTCAATCGTGTAATGATATGTTCCGGGTGATGGAATCTCAAAGCTATTATTTGAGACCATATCGCTATCAGGGACAAAATACCCTATCTGTATTTCCCTTTCCTCGAGTTTACTTTTTGAAGCAGAATCAATTATCGTTATTCTAGCACTGCCTTTGAGGTGCACATTTCCGGTATTGGTCAAAACCATGGCGTAACGCCATTTACCACCAAAAACAGTGGCATCGAGGCTTTTCATTTCCATTGTGCAGGTTTCTTCTCCGGGTACATGAATGATCACAGCAATCGCCACTCTGGTCACCACATTCACAGAAAGATTATCATTATTTTCCTGGTTAGCTGGTACAGGTGTCGGAGTGGTCGGAACGAGCGCGGTGAGGAAACCGGCGACATATTCACCGGGAGGTGTACCTAACGGTACGGTCACTGTGAAGGGCAATTTTTGGATATGAAATGAACGAATTTCAAACCTTGTCTCGGTCGCTATATGGATCCAACTACTTGGACCAGAAGTGTTCTCAAAATCGTATGAAATGCCACCATTTGTAGCCGTTTTTCCATCTACAGGTTCCACCATCAAGTTGAGAGTATCTGATGAGAAATTTTTGGCAATGACCGCATCACTTACACTTTCCCCGGGATTTAAGGAAAATTCAAAATATGAAATTTCCGGATTCTCCGGAGCAATACCAAAGGTCAATGCTTGAGATTGCACTGGCAACGTGATAAATAAGGTACTCAGTATAAGGGTACAAAAGTGAATAATATTTATAATTTTGAATTTCATAAATGACCTCGTTTAATTTACAGGACCACTGATTATGGTGATAAATAATTGGCTACTGTAAATACCACCATAGGTTTCAGCAGGAATATTCAATTTGAACAAAGGAGTAACGGAGAATCTACCAGTGCTTGAACCTATTTGGGATGAAAGAACATTAATATTTCGATTCGCTCATTGGGGTGATTTCAGTCACCAGTGAAACAGGTGCGGAAGAACCCACCAACAAGTGAATATTTTCCTGTGGAATTTGAATGCTTAAATTTTCAATAGAAATTGTATGGTTTTGCGCATCGATGAAATCTGTCCCACGAATTGTGACGTACCATCCCTGGTCAGAATAAGTTGCGTCCAGAATGATCCATGGATTCGTTACCCCATCCCTGATCGTGGTTCTTCCGGATAATGGCAATTCTCCAAATGATATACCTCCCGCAATAATGGATAATTGTTCCATCGATGGTATTGGATCACCCATCAATAGAATTTCACCTAAGTAAGTGGTAGTTCCAGTAATGATGTTGTTCACCGTATCCAACGTTGAGTTGGATAAGATTTTCCATTTATCACCATCCCAGCGATAAATGGCCAGGGAGTTTTCATATAGTGCCAGGATGCTATCTTCACTATAAGTCAATGTGACTGTAAATGGGAGTGTAAGGTTGAAAAGAGTTGAGGTGTCACTTGCCAGGTCTGCTGCTAAATTGAACGACTGGTGATTGAATGGCGTCACTTTTCCAGCAGTTGGGTCACGATGGCCATTCATGGTTGGATACCAGAGGCGTGCCCAGAAATCTTTACCCACCCAAATAGGGTCTTCAAATACCTGGTATGCATTTGGCGGAAAAGATATTGATGCATTCACCACTGAATTGGGTACTCCCAGGTTTAAGCTGCCTCCACCAGCAGCAGATATTAATTTGACAGCATCACCATTGCAAAGAATAAAGTTGGTATTCCATGCCGAAATATTTCCTGCATCATCATAAGCTGCCATGCGCAAATAATATTTATCCCCTTTTGGAATACTAAGCACCAGAGGTGGACCAGCACTTGAAGAATGCGGATTAACACCCAACGGGTCAACGCCCCAATAATAATAGTATCCTGCAATCGGAGCACCAATTGTAGTAGATAGATCCCAGGTGAAAGCAACATTTTTTAATATTGTGCAATGACCACTTAATATCCCATTATCAGTTTCAGTAACGGAAGTTATGGCTGATGGAGGAGTATTATCGTACCAATAAATAAAAAGGACGTTTGACCAGGCGCTTACATTTCCTGCCTCGTCCACTGATTGGATCCGCAAGTAATTATCCACACCCAATGCAGCGGATGCAGAAAAAGGCGGAGTGACATTTATATTCGTAGCGATTGTGGATAATGGATCTGATCCCCACATGATGTTATATTTCGCAGCACCAAGGGGAGCATCCCATGTGAAAGATGGACTAGCGATATTACCCCATTCTGAAGATACCAGATCATTCACTTCTGTGACACTTGTTACGGGAGCTGGATCCTGGGTATCCAATCTGAATATAAAAGCAGTTTGCCAACCAGAGGTGTTACCAAGAAGGTCTACGGCATTAATACGAAGGAAGTATTCTCCATCAGACAATAATCCGGGGGAAAATGTGAAAATCCCTTGGATGATCGGGTCATTGGATGTGCCATTCGAAACAAGTCCCCAAAATAAATAGTACCCATCCAATCCCACCCCTGGATCAGGAAGGTTGATCGAAAAAGATGGGGATGTCACAGAATTTTGCCATACACCACTCAAAGCTCCGCCGAACTCACTAACTGAAATTGTCGGTGGAGTATTGTCAAATTTTAAAACAAAGAGGGTTGCCCAATCAGCGTCGGGGATATCTTCGCCTGTATCCCTGGTATTGATCCGTAAATAATATGTCCCTGTACTCACGCCTACTGACGGTTGGAAGGTCGTGTCTGTTGTAAATGTGGTAATGTCCGTTCCAGATGAGCTCGTTCCAAAATAAATATAATACCCTTCTATTGTTCCAGTAGCGCCTGACCACGTAAAGGCAGGTTGGTTGGAAATATTTTGCCATTGATCGGACGTTATGACTGGATTGGATGTGCAATCTGTTGGATTGGTGTTTACTTTATTTGTGGAGGCATTACCCTCCTGGAATGTAAAAATCAGGATGAAAATCAGGATTAAGTAAGACTGGAACCAGCGGCGGTTTAATGACACAATTTTATGGTTCCTGATTTAGCTAACATTCTCTTCTTTGGGATGAAGAATTTCTATATAATGCTTCATTCATCGTATATGGAAAAACACATAAACGAAGTAAATCTGAAACTTCCAGAGGAAAAGCGTTGATAAATAGTCTCATACTTACAAAATCATAATGCAGGCAGGTAAACACCAAAAGACCGGGGAAAACCGGTTTATGTGAATTATACAGGATGCTGTGGTCGTGGACTGTAAAATAGCAGTAAAAGTTTGGGAAATATGGGTATTATCCGTTGACGGATAAATTCACACCCCGATTTTGCCTTTTTTCAATTCCTTCATTGAGTAACAATGATCCCAGGACGAGTAAACCACCCAGCAATAAACTGGGCAGGTCAGTTTGTTCATGAAAGAATATGATAGAGACCGTTATTGCCAAAGGTATTTTTAAATTGTTGAAAATTGCCAGAGCACCAATATTCGTTCGCCGCGCGCCAAAATTCCATAAAAAGAAACCCAAACCTGAAGCAAGAGCTCCCAAATACAATAGATTCCACCACTGGGTTGAAGTAATTACGACATTACTCCAATCGACCAATACAGCTGACACGATCGCTGCTATTAGAAAACCCCCAAAGTAAGGGATGGCGAAAATATCAACATCTTTCAATTCGGGATTGGCACGCATGACACGACGGTATAGGACTTGACCAACTGCGAAACAAATATTTGAAAGCTGTACGATCATGAAACCATTCACCATTCCGGGTCGATTGAATCCGGTATGGACAATTATTCCTGTACCAATAACTGCAAGAATTGATGTAAGCAGGTAAAAGTGGTTCCACTTATGCTCGATCAGGTTATTAATTACTACAACATAGAATGGTGTAAAAATCGTAAACAAAGCTACTTCAAAAGCTTTTAATAATTGAAATGACCAGTTATAAAATATATACATCAAACCAAATTGAAGGCTGCCAATCGCTAATAATGGCAACAAGATTTTCTTGTCTATTTTACGCAGTTTTAGAAATGGTAAAAAAACTAAACATGCTATTAAAAGCCTTAGCCCACTTACGAGAATGGGATTTATAGTAGTAAGATTTGTTTTTATGAGGCCAAAAGAAAAACCCCATATGATAGAAACCAGAAATAAATAGACCATAATGTTACTTAAATTTTTACCTTGACAGCCAGTATATAATATAATTAATTGGTTATTAGCCGTGAAATTTGGAAAGGCAATTGTACTCTCTTTTGGGGTTTGGGATATAGTTTTATCATCTTTTTCTAGTAATCAACTTGGGTAAGGAGGATATTGACCTATGAAGAAAATTATGGTGTGCATATTAATTCCTTTGCTTGTTGGCATGGCCTGCAATATGCCGGTTACAACGAATATTACGCCAACTGTTAGTGGGCCGGATTACAATGCGACATTGTTGGCTTTGAGCTTCCAAATCACCCAAACTGCGTTGGCAGGACAACTCCAACCGAGTGCAACGCCTACATCAACCATTCAACCAACCGGTACAAATCAGCCGACGGCAACATTACAACCAACCAATACAACATTACCAAGTTCGACTAGCATACCAACCCCTTGTAACCTTGCTGGAAACGTCATTGATGTGACTTATGTGGATGACACAAAAGTCAACGCAGATACCAATTTTGTAAAAACCTGGCGGATCACCAATTATGGCTCTTGTACATGGACTTCCGGATATTCTCTTATTTTCGATAGCGGCGACCAGATGAATTCTCCAGCCTCGGTCCAGCTGACTTCGGGTACAGTACCCCCGGGAAGTTGGGTTGAAGTCTCAGTGCAATTAAAAGCGCCACATGCAAAGGGGACATACCAGGGAAATTATCGATTAAAGGCCGCGGATGGAAACATATTTGGAATAGGTGACGGCGGACAAGGAGCCTTCTGGGTAAGGATCAAAGTACCAGCACCAATCGTTGTTGAGATCCTTCTCCCAGACTTAAAGATCACTCAGATCACGACCTGTGCGGCTCCTAAACAAGGAGTGCCATGTACTATCAAGGTTTCTATTTATAACAATGGTGATAAAAATGTTACTTCACCTTTTGAAGCCAGGTTATATATCGGGTCAGCACCTGCGGCTAAATGCTCATGGGTGCTTGACTCACTGGTTAAAAATGGCGGATTAGTAAAATCTTGCAGTTACACTTTTCCAAGCTGGTATGGCTCAATTGGTCTGCGGGGAGTTGCTGATGAAGATGATGTGATCAATGAAAATAATGAGGGTAATAACTCGCAAACGGTTAATATTAGTGTAGCCCCATAATCTTCTACTTTGTTATAGATAAATAAAGCCGGCAATATTTTGCCGGCTTTATTTATTACCTTATACAAAACTTGTTCAACACTTCCATTATAACCAGACGAATAAGATAATAATAGTATACAAAACAATAAATTGGAGGACTTAATGTCTGGCTTACATGTACTACCCGAACTTGGTTTTAAATTTTAACGCACTCGAACCTATGATCGATACGAAAACAATGGAAATTCACCATGGTAAACACCATGCAGCATACGTTACAAATTTAAATAATGCGCTGGCGAATTCTCAAGATTTACAAAAATTGGAATTACTTGATCTTATTTCCCATCTGGATAAGGTCCCTGAAGCCGTCAGAACAGCCGTAAGGAATAATGGAGGAGGTCATTATAACCATTCACTATTCTGGAAATGGATCACACCTGGCGGGTCAAAAAAACCGTCCAACACATTGGAAAAAGAACTTTCTGCTACTTTCGGAAACTTCGATGCATTTGTTGAAAAATTTTCCCAGGCAGGATTAACTCGATTTGGATCGGGATGGGCATGGCTCGCTGTAGATAAATCGAATAAACTGTCAGTTTATTCGACTCCGAACCAGGATAGCCCTGTAATGGAAGGGTTAACACCACTTCTTGGATTGGATGTTTGGGAGCATGCCTATTACCTTAATTACCAAAATCGACGGGCAGATTATATAAAAGCATTCTGGTCGATCGTGAATTGGGATTACGTAGCCGAATTATATAAAGCAGTAAAATAATTTAACAGTAGACTTGACGGAGAAGAATAACTTCTCCGTCTATTTATTTAAGTACAATCCATTTGAAAGCATTTTTTTTGTTCGAGCTGGAGGGTCACATGCTCGATATGGTAGTTATCGATCAACAACTTCTTTATCCCCATCAGCATCGTTTCCCTTTGAATAATTGTATCCACGCTGGTAACAACATGAGCACTCAAGGCTACATGACCAGAGCAGATATTCCAAATATGTAAATCGTGGATTTCATCGACATCCAAGAATGATTCCAGCGATGATTGGACACTGGAGACTTCAAGATTGTCAGGAGTGCCTTCGAGCAATATATGGAGTGCATTCCGCGATACTCTATAAGCACCTGAAAGGATGATACAACCGATGATCATACTTACAACCGGATCCAACCACAACCAATTTGTTATTGAGATCACGATGGCTGCAATGATCACTCCTATGGACGAAATTGCATCGCCAATGACATGCAGGTATGCACTTTGTACATTAATGTCTTTCGTTCCATGATCATGGCCTGCATGGTCTTCTTTCCTTAGAATAAAAGCGACATATAAATTGACCAGCAATCCTATGACAGCAATTACCAACATGTATCCACTTTTAATTTCACTTGGAGCGAAAAAGCGTTTATAAGATTCATAGAATATGAACAGGGCTATTACTATTAAAGTGACGCCATTTATTAATGCTGCGAGCACTTCAAAGCGATGAAAGCCATAGGTATGCCGTTTATCCGCCGGCCTGGCAGAAAAACGCATTGCAATAAAGCTGATGCCGAGAGCGAATACATCTAAAAATACATGGGCAGAATCAGAAATTAATGCCAGGCTGCCAGTCCACAAGCCACCAATCAATTCCGCAAGGAATATGACTGCTGTCAAGCTTAATGAAATAATAAAGCTTTTTTGTGTCGATTCATTTATATGAGGCTTCAATTTAGTGCTCCGAAAGTTATTTCTATAATAGTATTAATTTTTTTCACCAACCACGTTATTATAATATAAAGAAAAACCTCTCCGCAAAGAGAGGTTTTACAATTTTGATGTAATTCTACCTTATTCCAGAAAAGCCTAAAAAGTATCCTACTGTTATTCCGACGCTCACCCAAGCAAGAAATAACCCGGCAAGCCAGACAATTTCCTTATCTTTTACAAGGTAAAAACCTCGTTTTATTACTGAACGAAAAAATGGAGATTCTGTCATTAGTTTAATGATCCAATCCCAGACTGTTACTTCTATTTTGTTGAAGCTGTTTTGAATATTCATTCTCTCATCCTGATACGAATAATTATTTTGATGTGGTTACTTTAATGATCTTGCCGGCATCTGAGACAACTACCCTGAGCACTCTGGATAGAGTTTTTCCGCTGGATGTTTTAGCGCTGCCGGTAAAAATTAGCAAGTGGTTTGTACCTCCAACTTTTGCCTGGGCATGCACCTTTGGTCGAACTCCATTTACCTCTGGATATTTACTATAAACTTGGGCACAAACTTTCGAAAGGATCTCTGCGTCCATAGGTCACATTTCCTGTGAAGTCATTCTAGACCGGCGACGGAGAAACGCGGGCAGGTCTAAATTGGAGGGCAAACTTGGCAATTCCTGGGTTTCCTGTGAATATTGGGCAACTGGTTGGTCGATATCAAGAGAAATCTCCCGCTCATGAACTTCTACAGGTTTTGCTGATTGCATATCTGTATTTGCTGCTGAATTTCGAGGGGCGAATAAAGTATTATCAACTGCAGTTCCACCAAGCCCGGTAACAATTAATATCACCTGAGCGCGTTCATCCAACCGGTCATCCACCATGAACCCGGGGATCACATCTGCCTGGTTGCCTGTCAAATCCTGAAGATAGGCTAGAGCATCTGTGACTTCCATGAAAGTCAGGTCACGTCCGCCTGTAAAATTCGCGATGATACCGCCTGCCGAGTATAAGTTAACTGATTCAAGAAGTGGATGATGAAGAGCCTGGTCGATAGCTTTGCGGGCTTTATCCAGTCCTTCACCTTGACCCATCGAAAGCAGCGATCCTCCGCCCATTTGCATGACATTTCTTACATGAGCAAAATCGACATTGATCATTCCCGGCAGTGTAATGAGCTCAGCAATTCCCTGAATTCCCTGTCTGAGAACGTCGTCTGCCAGTCGGAAAGCTAATTCCATTGGCAAGTCTTTGGGAGCGACATGCAAGAGTTTATCATTCGGAACAGTGATCAGAGTATCTGAATACATGCGAAGTTTGGAAAGGCCGTCGTTAGCATTACGCTGCCTACGACCCATTTCAAATGAGAACGGAGTGGACACAATACCAACTGTAACTGCACCAAGTGCCTTGGCTATTTTAGCTGCCACTGCAATTGAGCCTGTACCGGTACCACCACCCATCCCAGCGGTGAGGAATACCATATCAGCACCTTCAAGAGCCCGGGCAATATCCCTGGCGCTTTCTTCTGCTGCATTTTCACCAATTTGTGGATTCCCGCCAGATCCCAACCCACGGGTACATTTAGGACCAAGTTGAATTGTTACCGGTGCATGGCAGGCTTTTTAATGCCTGATGATCAGTATTGGCACCAATAAAATCGACACCATTGATACCTAATTCAACCATGCGATTAATCGCATTGCAACCTCCGCCTCCCAAACCGATTACTTTTAGAACGGGCTGTTTTGCAAAAATTGGAGTGTGCTGTACTTGAGTAGAGCTGCTGATCATAGTTTCACCTCTCTGCGAGTTGTGATGCAATTGTAGTGCCATCGCCACTTATCCGGTCGACAACACAGCCGGAGGTGCGAAGAAACTGTAAAGAGTCTTCCGGGAAGGATTGTAGCCCACCGACTACTGTCACTTTGGCAGCCAATGCTGCCTCTGACAATGAAAAACCAATAGTAGGCAAATATCTTTTTACAAATGGTTTGATTACATCCAAATGCCATTCTGATATTCCCCATTCGTAAGCAGGTAATAGAAGATAATGCTGTAGGGGATGGATATTTTCACTTAACGGCTCGTTCCGGGTTTTCTCTCCAGTTTTTCTGGAAAGTATCCATTGCTGCACTGAAGATTGTATTAATGTGGGTTCCTGGTCATTGGTAAAAAATGAGCTTGATTCAGATTTGCCATTTACATTTTGGGGTACCAGCCGAAAGCTGCAAGCCAGAACATTATCTGGTAATGGGTCGAGTTTGTTTTCAACTGAACCAGGCAAATTTACCATCTCATTATTCATGATCTGGAAGACCTGTAAATAATTTTGCGGTTGAGAGGTTAAATCATCCTTATCACCCACTTGAACGAGGATTAAGGGAAGGACCCTCTGAAGGATCGAGTGGCTGATTGCGTTATACCATTCATAAATGCAGAATCCACGTTGGTCTTCATTCGTCTCAGAAGTGGTATAAGGGCGAGCGCCAGGCCATCTTTCAGGTCCACCGGATCCCCAGTTCAATCCATTTGGAGAAAACCAAGCTGTGGCTGAAAGGACAAGATTGTCTAAAATATCTGACTTACCCCTCCTTTTTAAGCTTTCAAGGGCACTCTTCAAGAAAGCTGTATCCCAGTAATCTCCTCCAGGTTCGAGCGGTGGAAATACAGGATACAATCCGGCCTGCAGAACCGCGTTGGCAATAGGTATAAATCTATCCAGGAATTTTTCCACCAGATCGTGCTGCGCCCAGGATGTTGAGGCCCAGGAGGATTTAGCATTTGGCCTGTCAAAGACCATAACATAATGAACCCCCCACTTCGCATAGCTTTCAAGCAGCAGCTTAATATCGACCAGGGAGGGAGGTGTTGTTAAATCAATGTTGAAGTGAATTATGGGTTCAATATTATTTGAAAGGAGAGCTGTAATGAACGATTCTGGGATTGCCCGGTCTTGAGGCGCGTCCAAAATAAGCCATGAAGTATTCAATTGCTGGATCTTTGGCAGCCAGGTCGTCAGATCAATTTCCCGGAAATGGAAAGAATCTTGAAAATAGTGAAAACCGACACGGGAGTTATTTAGAGGAATTGGTAGTGGATTCATGGAATATCTACCTTAATAATAGTTGGCATTTTTATATGCAATTTTGATGCAAGTTGTTTGCCAGAGAATTTAGCACCTGAACAGGCAGGTTGCTCTGCTATAATATTGTCTATGATACTAGTTACAGGCGGCACCGGATTCATTGGCCAGGCATTAATCCGTCAACTTATAAGTTCAGGATATGAAGTTAGAAGTTTGATCAAACCATCCAAGAAGACACCCAACTTACCTCGTGGGGTGCCAGTGGATGTAGTGGTAGCCAGCTTATTGGACTTAAGGGGGATAAGGGCTGCAATGAAGGATGTCCAAACCGTAATCCATCTTGTTACTGGTGAGAATAAAGGAAGTAAGACTGACCTCCTAAAGATCGATATCGAATCCACCAAAGCGATTAGCACAGCAGCAGCTGAAACCGGTGTGGATAGGATCATTTATCTAAGCCACCTCGATGCAGATCGGGCCTCAGCATATCCTACATTAAAAACCAAGGGAATCTCCGAAAACTATATTAAGTCATGTGGAGTAGATTACACAATATTCAGGACAGCACTGGTTTATGGTCCGTCTGATCATTTAACGGAAGGGATTCGTACACTAATGCAGGCAATCCCCTTTATCTTTCTTTTACCGGGTGATGGATCCAACGTAATCCAACCGATCTGGATCGAAGATCTCGTTGGATGTATTACCGGTTCGCTGGATGACCAAAAGACCCGAAACAAGGTGTATGAGATTGGAGGGGGTGAGTATATGAGTATTCAGGAAATCGTACAAATAGTGAAGCAAAAAATTGGATTGAAGAAGAGGATCATCACAATTCATCCGGCTTATTTACGTTTTTTCACCGTCATTATGGAAAATGCATTTCCATCTTTTCCAGTTTCGACTTTCTGGTTGGACTATTTGTCTGCTAATCGAACCTGCACAATTGATAGTCTTCCTAGGGAATTTGGGATTCTACCAGCCAGGTTTGCACAAAAAATTGGATATTTGAAGCCAGGGAAACGCACATTTCCGTATAAAGAATTTTATCAAAAGCCATCATGAGTCAGAGGTATTTTTGTATTCATGGCCATTTTTATCAACCACCCCGTGAAGATGCGATCACCGGTTTGATTCCTAACGAATTTGGAGTAGCTCCATATCATAATTGGAACGAGCGAATCCATGCAGAATGTTATAAGCCAAATGCTGAGCTGGGAAATTTCGAGCAGATCAGTTTTAATATTGGACCGACTTTGTTCAGGTGGATGGAAACTTACGATCCAATAACATATCAGGCAATCCTTGATCAAGAAAATCGTAATTATTCAAAATATGGAAGCAGTAATGCGATTGCACAGGCATATAACCATGTGATATTACCGCTTGCGACTGACAGAGATAAACGGACTCAAATTTCATGGGGTATTGCAGATTTTAAACACCGATTTGGACATTCCCCTGAAGGCATGTGGCTGCCGGAGGCGGCAGTAGACGATAAAACCTTGGAAATACTCTCTGAATATGGAATCAAATACACCATCCTGGCACCTTGGCAAACTGAAGAAAATGGGTTGGATACTTCGAGACCTTACCAGGTGAATCTATCGAATGGAAAAACCATTACAATATTCTTTTACCAGATGGATATCAGCACGCGCATCAGTTTTGATCCCGGGGCAACATCAAATGCTGACCGGTTTCTCGTTGAATTCTTGCTACCTAACTATCGAAACAATAAAAATGAAGAATTAATCATCGCCGCATCGGATGGTGAATTGTATGGCCACCACCAAAAATTTCGTGATAAATTCCTGCAAAAACTCTTGAGCGGTCCGGTTTTGGGTGGATCTGTTCAATATACTTATCCAGGTAAATTTCTACTGGATCATCCTGCAACGTTAACCACAAAGATTCACCCACGAACCTCGTGGAGCTGTCATCATGGTGTTGCCAGATGGGCTGAGGAATGTGGTTGTACTCAAGGCAGCAGCTGGAAAGCACCTCTTCGGAAAGCATTAAACGAAATCGCAAAATGCCTGGACCAAATCTATGAAGTAGAAATCCTTGCGGATCTACTCAGACCCATATGATATGAGAGATGAATATATAAAAGTGCTACTGGGAAATACGACAATTGAGGAATTCGGTGAAATATACTCCGGTCATAAAATGGATACTGACGAATTAAGCTGGTTTACAGCATTAATGGAATCACAAGCTGCCCGTCAAAAAATGTTCACATCCTGCGGCTGGTTCTTTGATGAACTAAATCGAATTGAACCCAGAAATAATATAGGATATGCAGCACAAGTTACTGTATTACTTGAACTAGCTTCCCATCGGGAACTGGCTGTTGAAATGGCAAGTAAATTGAAAGATGTTAAAAGTACGCGCTATAATGTGAATGGATATGATGTATTTATGGAATACTATGAGCGGGGCAGAAAAAACATAAAAAAAGATCTACGTTATAACAAATAGTCATCATCGAGCAACGAGATAAGCTTTTCGACTTTGAAACCACTTTCGGGAATTATTAACCTGATTTTTTCCAGGCATTGAGTTGCCCTGATAGTCTCTTCAAGCTTTTTATTATCATCCCAATCGGAAATATTATTGATCCAATATGTATGCAAAAATGCCTGGATAACTGTCCACTCTTCCATTAGTTCCTGGTTGAACCAGACAACATCATCGGACCTGTTGATACCCAGGATCGGGTGGATAGACGGGTTTTGGAGTATGGATTTAATATATTGACCAGGAGATCCTGATTAATACTTCCAGGGATGGGACCTCCTGTATCAATATGCGTATTGCATTGTTCAACCTGCCACTGATCTGCTGAGTATCGGTAATTGACCCAAAGAATTCATCAAGGAACAATTCCCCATAAAGCTTTTGTAATGATTGAAACTCAGGAACAGATGAACTTTTGACAAGCGAATTTGCGAGGATCCATAACCATAACGCAGGTATATTTTCCAAATTCCAAAGTTCATCCAATGATCGGTTGAAAATTTCCCCTGTTAAGGTTTTTTGAGCTCCATATCCTAATTTATATTGATGGAATATCGAACCTATATATTTAATTTGCTTCTCCAGATCAGACTGGAAACTCTCCAAAGAAGAAACATTAGGATCATAATTTCGAAATGAGTTGAATAGATTTGTAGATCGATCTATCACACTCTCAATGAACCCCCGCAGAGAGATATTAGAAAAATCAATCAATAAATTCTGCAAGTCTGCAAGGGAGTTTTGATCCATCAAATTTTGAAGTGCAGCGATAACCGGGCGAACGTGGAGACGCTGGATCTCCTGGTAAAGGTCCAGGACACCTTGACCGGCTAGATGATCATGAATCTCACGGAAATGAGTTCCAGTTTCTTCATGGACTTCATGGAATTCTCCAAAAACCCGGTAATCATAGGCATGCAAATCAAAGAATAATCCTTCCTGAATCAATTTGGCGGAATCCCGGATGAACATCAATCCCGTGTTTAGCTCTTTGAAGATCAGGAAGTGATCAGATCGATCTGTTAACTCCAAAACGGAAGACAAGGAATCAACCACCATCTGGTTATTTCCATCTTTTTTAACCAAAGTGGGTGAGGCAGTTTTTATCCAGCCCTGCGAATCTGAAAAATTATTATGATACAGCACAAGGGACTTTTCAGACCAACCCTTATTGGAATATGCAAATACATCCTCATCAACTGAACCATCAGGGCGGTAAAAATCAAATAGCCTGAAATTGGCTGCACCGGAATAGCGTTCCCTTTTTTGGAGCAGCGGGAAGATCACTTTGTAATGGTGGCTCAATAAACCTTCATCCACTTTTTCATCCAGGTAGGCGCGCCGGTATTCCATGCCATACTTTTCAGAAAAACCCTCCAACTGACCATGCCCAAACATTGGCAACCCCGGCAGTGTGGCCAAAACAGTGCAAACACCGAAATATTTATCCCCGCTGCCGAATTGATCCACAGCGGTTTTTTCATCCGGATTGTTCATGAAATTAACATAACGTTTCAGAATATCCGGGTCAAATTCAAGGGTGTTCTTTATCAAAGTTTTGAAATTTGCATTATCCTCATTGCGTAGCATATGCATAAAAGCACTATTATATACGCGATGCATCCCTAAAGTGCGTACAAAGTATCCTTCCATCAGCCAGAAAGCTTCAGCCAGCAACAGCGTATCAGGAACCTCAGTGGCTACCCGGTCAACGACTTCACGCCAGAATTCTTCCGGAAGGAGCCGGTCAAAATCAGCTTTAGATAAACCATGGTCTGATCGGGTGGGGATGGCTCCCCCGGAACCCGGCTCAGGGAACCACAGACGCTGGATATGCTTTTTCGCCAGTGTCATGGCAGCATCAAAACGAATAATGGGTGTTCTTCTGGCCACATCCAGGATCACCTGGATGATGGCTTCCCTTACTTCAGGATTTAAATAATTAAGTTGAGCTGTATCATTCCACGGCATGACAGTACCATCATTACCATGATATATATATTTTTCAGAACCGGAAGAATAGTCTGTCCGCTTAAAGACGACACTCGCATCAGTCCGTGAGAAGTAGTGGTCTTCAATTTGAATACCAATCCCCGGATCAGGGGATAAATTTTGACCATTGAATGAATAAGAAGGGAATGGGCAATAATCCAGAGATAAGAAATAATCGGGATTATGCAAAACCCAGTCAGAATCAATACCCATATGGTTGGGTACCATATCACTTGCCATGCGGATTCCCCGGTTCCAGGCACGGTCACGAAGGTTTTGAAATGCACTTTCTCCGCCAAGGTCATCTGCAATCCGATAGGATTGTATTGAGTATGCCGATGCAACAGCTTCCGGATTGCCGCAAAGGCGTTTGATCTGTTCAGAAGCCTTGCTGCGCTGCCACAGACCTATCAACCATAAACCTGTAAAACCAGCCTGGGCGAGAAAATCCAATTCTTCATCAGGAATTTCGTTCAACTTTGTGATGGAACGTTTATATTTTTTGGAAAGTTGGTCCAACCACACATAAGAATTTTTAGCCATTAACACCAGCTTTGGCATCCAATCCTTGTCCTGTGAAAACCTTTCATACTCAAGGTCGACCAACTGGCCAATAGTCTTATAATCCGGGATCTGTGCCGGGCCAGGTCCTGCAAATATGGCTTTTGTTTCTTCATTTATAAAATCAAGAGCAGAGAGGAGCCTGGAAAGCAGCGATCCTAACAATGATGCCCAATTGGTACGTATGTACTCCAATTGACCGGTGAGGGAGTAAGGGGCAACTTCAACTGGTTTATGAAGCAATAACAACAGGTCAGTTTTTTCTGGTCCGAAGAAAGGCTGCTCTTTAAAAAACGCTCTGGCAACTTGAATCAACGAGTTATACGAACTGGTATGGGCGAGGTCTGCATCATCGAATAATTCGGAATATTGCATGTATGCCGGATTAATATTGGTCAGCCATAACATCAATATCTCTTCCAACACGATGTGGCGGTTATCTCGCTCAGCAGTTTTTCCTGCCAAATATATATCGATTGGAACCTGATCTTTATATACTTCATTTGGTGGAAACTCGTCACAAAACCGAGTTAAGACAGCAGTCAGTGCTACTGGAGTCAGTTCGTTCTCTAATTTATCATATAGCCCATTTAGGATATTTGGATTAATCTGAGTACGATAGAGCTGAAAGATGTAATGCAAGATCTCATCTATCAACCCCATGGCATTGATCTGACTAGCATGAACAGCTTTTTCGGGGAACACTGATAGGTCAATACGGTTGTTCATTAGACTCGTGAACTCCCGAATTGAGCGGGTATTGGAAAAGATCACATTTCCGTCGAAAGAAAATAGGGTATCGCTAAACTGATACTTATCCCGTGACTTCCGACTGATGTGAAATTCCATGAACCACCTCTATATTTGTATATACATCTATTCTAAATCATATCGGGGATTGCGTAACAAGGAATCGTAATGGTTTTGTCGACAATCATGATTTGTGTGATCCGTTTGGATGCGATCAGATCATCCAAATCTGAGTGAGTGATATTCAACTCCCACCTGAAGAGTTTTCGTATTTCGTTTTCGCTTGCAGCACCAACAGAATTAAGGTAATTGAGGATCAATGTTTTTCGCGCATCCTGTTCCGAAACGAACCGGGTTCGTTCAATAAGATCAGGAAAATGGTGCACGAACAAGATCGTAAATGAAAGCATAATGCCAACCGCCTGAACGGGAGATACCAACAGGTAAAATCTTAATATCATTTTGTAGAACATCAATAGCCTGGTTAAATTGCCGATCTCCCTCTTTCCCGGTCAGATGGGCAGCCCGTTTCAGCGTGATCGTATCCAAAGGACCTGAATTCAGTATTATTTCATAGATCACGAAAGCCGCGTGAGATAGTTCTCCGGAATCATACAGGATCTTATGATCCTCTGATGGGTCGCCAGTATTCCTGGTCAAGGCATATAAGATTCGGTATAAGATCAAGGCTGACGAAAAAATTCCTTTTACAAAGAATTCTTGCATAAAAGCATTTTTTCTGGCTGAGTAGTTCATCTTTCCAACCCCAGGTGACGTGACCGGGGTCATCATGCTCATCCGGGACGGGGCGGTCACCTGCTGCGGCTGCCCAGAGGCTGGGCATTGGAATCCCATTTAAAGGCCAAAATGAAATCAGACCACGATGGTTGATAAATGCAATCGCAGCATCCAGTGAATGTAATCGATCTTCGACTGAAGACCTATATATTTTCTGTCTATATTTTTTTAGATTTTCAAGTGCTATTGAGTTTTCAGTCATAATAAGTACCAGGTTGAGTATAATTATATCCAACCTGATACGAGATTTTGTAAATGGTTCTAAACACGCTGAAGAATAGAGTTACGATATTCGACCCACTGCCCCCGATATTTTGTGCCATACCTGTCCTGACACTATCCAATTGGTTGCCTGCCAGCTTCACCACGCAGCTGCTGGACAACTTCCGTAATCTGGTAGAGTCCGGTTGCGCCAACGGGATGTCCGCGGGCTTTTAATCCTCCACGAGTGGAAATAGGGAGTTTTCCACCAGGGAAAATATCACCATTATTAGCCATTCTTGGTCCCTGACCTCTTTCAGCGAAACCGGATGCCTCAAGTGACAAAGCAGCCATAATCGAAAAAGCATCATGAAGTTCGAAAAAATCGATATCTTTTGGAGTCAATCCGGATTGTTGATAGGCTTGTTTGGATGAAATCTCGGCTGCTTTCAAGAAAAGTGGTTCCCGCCGATGGTGAATACCGATGGAATTAGTCGCTCCTCCTGAACCAACTACTTTTACCAAAGGCCTGCTATTCCGGATGGCAGAATCAAGCGGAACGAGTACTGCAGCAGCAGCGCCATCACCAACAGGGGAAGCATCGAGGAGGTTGATGGGTGGGCATATCATCCCGGCTTTCAAGTAGGTTTCCAGGGAGATTGCTTCTTGGAAACGGGCATTAGGATTGTGCACAGCATTAGCATGAGCGTTGATCGGAAAGGGAGCAAAATCTTCCTTTTTCCAGCCATATTCATGCATATACCGTTTCATTATCAGCGCATTCAGGGCAACAAATGACAAACCCATTCCGGCTTCATAATCAGCATCAGCAGCAGTAGCCAGTTCTGTAGTGATCTCTGCCATAGTTGAATCGGTCATCTTTTCGACTGCTGCCACAACAACACAATTCAACTGACCTGAAGCAACAGCCATTAACCCTGCCCGGAAGGCAGAAGCTGCTGAGCTGCAAGCTGATTCCACTTTGATGGCTTCAGTGTATCTAAGGCCGACCCAGTCTGCGATCAACGCTCCCAGGTGCTGCTGGTGGTTGGCGGAGCCGGACATCATATTACCGATGTAAACTGCATCAGCGTAATCGCGGTTGGCATCACGCATGGCATCAATGACAGCTTCTCCAGCCAATTCCTTTAAGGATTTATCCCAATGTTCATCAACTTTTGTTTGCCCGATTCCGATAATTGCAACTTCTCTCATAATGACCTCATGAATGGATGTGTCTATCAAGCCTAATTATAGCCAGCATCCCTGTCAGTATCTATCAGGTTGGGCAGGAGTTAGATGATATAGGTATAATTATTTCAAACAAGAGCTGTGGAGGAATTATGCGAATCATAGATGTATCACTTACACTATCAGACAAACTGCCAGTTTGGCCGGGAGATCCCAGGGTCAGCCTTGAACGGGTGCGCAAGATCGAGGATGGAGCAAATTCGAATGTATCCCATTTGGATATGCAGGTACACACAGGGACTCACATCGATGCGCCTGTCCACTTCCTTCAGGGAGGGACTGGTGTAGACCGGATATCGTTGCCTGAATTAATCGGTCCATGCTTTGTGGTGGAAATACCTCCTGATTCAGGAAATATTACCGCTGAGATATTAGAATCCACGCACATTCCATCTGGTATAACCCGGTTATTGATGAAAACCAGCAACTCTGATATCTGGGAAAGAGGAGATACTGAGTTCAATACAGGTTTTGTGGGTTTGGCTGAAGACGGAGCAAAATTACTGGTATGCTAAAGGGATCCACCTGATTGGGATCGATTACCTCTCCATTGCACCATATAAGCAAAGCCGGCCTACCCATGAAGTATTGCTAAAAGCAGGTATGGTCATTATTGAGGGTTTGGACCTGCATGCAGTATCCACAGGGTATTATTCACTGATCTGCCTGCCGCTTAAACTGGCAGGTTCTGATGGTGCTCCTGCCCGTGCCGTTCTTATTGACGAAGTTTGACAGGCAGCAATAATTCGGGATTTATAGTCTCAGCTTTATTTGATCCAATCACAAGCAGCCTGGAATCGATGATTTCCAGGTTGTTTATGATTCCCGGAATATCAAATAAAACTATCTCCATAAAAGGGGATAAATTGGATATTGCCCGGCGAATCACTTTTCTGGCTCCGTAATAATTATGGCGGGTAACATGGTGATAAACCACAGCCACCTGCAATATCCCCTGGTAAAGCTGACGAATTTCTCCCGGTTCAGC
The DNA here is from genome assembly GCA_963709535.1 of uncultured Chloroflexia bacterium. Taxonomy (GTDB): domain Bacteria; phylum Chloroflexota; class Anaerolineae; order Anaerolineales; family Anaerolineaceae; genus PNON01. The sequence goes on from CAVPWY010000003.1 coordinate 531,832, forward strand.
ACGCCAAGCAGCTTCGATGGCTTCATGCGCTTCAAAATATTCTCCACGATTCAATAGTTCCAGACCGTGGAGAAATGCGTCAGGTAATTCAGGTTTTTGCATCATTATTCTTGGAAAATAGTGTGGCTGGCTGCATGATCAATAGCGCCATTCATCGGCGATACCGAATATACAACTATGGTTGCTGATGGTGGGAATGTATTCGTGTTTGGTAAGGATATTTCGAAATTTCCGGGTAAACCCATTTCGACAGCGTTTGTGGTTAGTACACCTTCAATAAGCCTATTTTCAATGGAGCCGCAGATTAAATCGGGATTGTTACCTGAATTTTCCCCACATACAGCGTAATTGAGGGTATTTTCAAAAGATCCCCAGGCGTTACCAGTTATGATGACTTCATGATCAGAACTTGACGATGGTTGGGTAATGTTCGAAATACTTATTCGTTCATTGATCGAGTTTGTATTTGTATTTGAACTTTCCCCTGAGTTTAGGTGTACAACGACTGATGATAAATGAGTGATGCTGCCATCTTTAGGACTGGTTGAAAATACCTGGAGGATTGCAGGTTGGGTTGGAGTGCCAGCAGTATCAATTGTTACTGAAAACCCGCCACGTGTTCCAGCTTCTGACTGGATGATGGTATTTCCCCGGAAGAGCTCACTTCCATTTTCATCAACCAAACGGATTCCCAGATTTTGTTCAAAGGTTGGATCGGCAATACCCTGGAGTAAAATCTCATCGCTGACCTGCTCTCCTGGGAGTGGAGATTGAATCCATATTGCTTCATCTGCCAAATTGACCGGAGAGATTTCGGTAAACTGCAATTCCGGAATGATCACTTCAGTGTCAAGCGAGATCGTCGGAAAAATTGATTTCGGTCGGTTGGATTGGATATTGAGTAGGAGTCGGAGGTGAAATTTGGGTTGGTGGCAATGCTCCTATTCTACAGGCGAAGGTAATAAAAATTGTCAGGAAGGCAATAAATAATACTTTACGTTTCGCGGGAGAGCTCTTGTCCATTAATCCTCCTCTTCTAACTCAAGCATACTTTATAATAGTATATAGAAACCATACTTTCAAGCGGAAACAGAGGTTCTATGATCGACCTACCAGATTCGGATATCCTACCCTTGTCACTTAAGCATAATTTTTGGACATGGTCTGCCCAAAATCATGTCAATCCCATACCAGTAAAAAACGCTCAAGGCGTTTATTTTTGGGATGTAAACGGGAAAAAATACCTGGATTTCAATTCGATGACGATGTGTGTCAATATAGGGCATGGAAACCAAAAGGTGATCCAGGCGATAGTTGACCAGGCGCAGGAATTGCCATATGCTGGACCTGGAATGGCTACTAAACCGCGAGCCATGCTGGGTAAGACTTTTATCGGAAATCACTCCCGGTAATCTGGACCACTTCCTTTATACATTAGGCGGGGCGGATGCAAACGAGAATGCCATCAAACTCGCCCGGGCATATACCGGCAGGCACAAGATCCTTTCACGGTACCGATCGTATCACGGTGCCAGCCTGGGTGCGCTTGCGGCCACAGGTGACCCCCGCCGGGCAGCCTGGGAACCGGGAGTTGCCTCTGGCGTAGTGCATTTCCTCGATCCATACCGGTACCGCTCCACTTTCCATCGGAATAACCCGGATATTTCTGAAGCGGATTTCTGCGCAGATTATCTGGCGCATATGGAAGAGATCATCACATATGAACGTCCGGAAACGATCGCTGCAGTCATGCTGGAACCCGTGACCGGCACAAACGGGATTATCATCCCACCGGATGGCTATTTGCAAGGTGTGCGGACGATATGCGATAAATATGGAATTTTATTGATCGCGGATGAAGTAATGAGCGGCTTTGGACGGACAGGCACCTGGTTTGCTGTGGATCATTGGAAGGTGGTCCCGGACCTGATGACAATGGCCAAGGGATTGACTTCAGGCTATGCTCCTTTAGGTGCTGTGGCAATGAAACCGGAGATCGCGCACCATTTTGATGATGTCGTTTACGAGGGCGGTTTGACTTACAACGGACATCCAATATCATTAGCCGCTGCGATTGCGAATATTCAGGTTTTAAGAGATGACCACCTCATAGAAAATTCACAGGCGATGGGAGAAGTAGTGCAAGACCTGAATGCTGAATTGTTCGACCGTCACCCATCCATTGGAGATGCTCGTAATATTGGCTTATTCGGGATCATTGAATTGGTCAAGAATCGAAAGACGAAAGAACCGCTATCACCTTTTAATCAGTCCTCACCGGTAATGGTTACGTTTAAAAAACGACTGTTGGAAAAAGGATTATTTGTTTACACCCACTGGCATACACTTCTTATTATTCCACCTCTGGTTATTTCCAAAGAAGAATTAGCCGATGGATATGCCATTATCGACGAGGCACTGGAGATTGCAGACCGTGAAGTGAAATAAATAGAATCCTTGTAACTTTAAAATAAATTTATCATCCAATATCTTATATCGAGGGACTATGGAATTAAAATTATCAACAAAAAAGAAACATAAAAGAAGAGACACAAGAAAAAGTCGAGAATGTGGTCATCCTGGGATCAGGTCCTGCTGGATTGTCTGCTGCATTATATGCAGCCAGAGCAGAATTATCACCCCTGGTACTTTCTGGTCTGGAACTTGGTGGACAGGCAGCATTAACGAACATCATCGAAAATTATCCGGGTTTCCCGGATGGAGTTGGCGGATCGCAATTGGGAGATCTGTTCCAGAAACAAGCTGAACATTTTGGTGCCAGGGTGGATTTCGACACTGCCACATCGGTTGACCTCTCCACCAAACCGTTCACGGTTAATACGTATTCCAAAAAAATCCTGGCGAAGAGCCTCATCATTACGACAGGTGCATCCCCTGTCCACTTAAATGTGCCAGGTGAAACTGAGTTTGTTGGAAAAGGTGTATCTTATTGCGCAACCTGCGATGGTTATTTCTTTCGGGAAAAAAAGGTGATTGTTGTTGGGGGCGGAGATAGTGCCATTGAAGAAGCGATCTTTCTTAACCAGATATGCATCATCCGTAACTATTGTGCATAGAAGGGAAGAATTACGGGCTGGTGCAATTTTACAGAAACGGGCAAAAGAAAACCCGAAGATCTCGTTTGTCTGGAACAGTGTCGTCAAAGCCATTAAAGGGCAAGGATGGAATGCAATCTGTTCAATTTAATGAATGTAAAGACAGGTAAAGAATCTGATCTGGCTGCAGATGGAATATTCATCTTCATAGGACATGTTCCGAATACGCAATTATTTGCGGGACAGTTGGAACTCTCTCCGGGTGGTTAATTGATTACTGATATGAAAATGCAGACGAATGTTCCCGGTGTATATGCAGCAGGTGAAGCAGCAGATCCGGTTTACCGTCAGGTAATCACTTCTGCTGGGATGGGGGCTGCAGCTGCCATCCAGGCGGCAAAATACCTGGAAGAGGCGGATTAATCACAAGAAATTTATTGATGGTAAAATAAAAACAGGTGATGGAGATTTCCATCACCCGTTTTTTGATCAAATAAGTTATGGTTGAGGAGTTGTACTGATTGCTGAACCTATCCAGGAGAAAGCACGTTGTTCACTGGGCAAGCCAGCTAATTCGTAAACTGCTTTTCCTTCCGCATCTGTGGTGGTCTGCCTTACTACAACCACCCACCATTTCATCACATGCGGAATAGTATCATTTGGCCTGAATGTCGATGGAACAATAAATTTGGTATCTGTCACATAGTCTGTTAACCGTCTTTGGTTTGGATCGGTAAGATCGACCACGGTCACACCGTAAAATTCATTACCACGGAGTTCGCCGATTGCAGCCCATTGCAAGGTGAATGTATCGTTTGCCAGGGTAAAGGAAGCTCCATCGGGTGGTAAAAGCAGGTTGGGAGGTTGGTAGGGAGGCGGAGTTGTCGCAGTGGGTGATGGGCCAGGGGTCGGGTTACGCTTACAGGTCGGAATGTTGAGTATTTGACCTTCATAAACGAAATCACCAGGTAGGCCGTTATATTCCTTGATCGCATCCATCGGGACATTGAAATTCAACGAAATACCGAAAAGGGTATCGGTGGCAGTGACTGTATAAACGTATTTCTCACAGGCAGCTTCCGTTGCATCACCAGCGCTAAGGGTTGCAGATGGTGCTGCTGTGGGTGTAGGAGTGGGTCGGGGAACAAGTATTTTTTGCCCAATCACCAGGTTATTGCAAGCAGCCGGCAAATTGTTGAGAAGAATGATGCTCTGGAATGAGACATCAAAAGCCAGGGCAATGCTTAAGCAACTATCATTGGATGCAATCGTATATTCAATCGGCGGGATTGGTGTAAATGTAGGCTGAGGGGTGGGCGTTTCAGTGGATGTCGGCGTCAAAGTGAGAGTGGCAGTAGTTGTTGGGGATGGGATAGGGGTGGGTTCGAGTACGCGGCCACTTGAGGACAATGTAAAATAAACCGCTGCCGCTCCTATCGTAACAAACAAAGCCAATAACCCCAATGCAAGCGGCAGGCTGAGTGTTAATTCAGGCATACGGCTGCCTTGAACAGGTTTTGGGGTGATCTTGGAAGAGGATCCACCTAAGTCAGTTCCACAAACAACACACTTGGCAGCTTTTTCACTGACCCGTGTACCACAGGTCGGACATATTTTTGTTGAGCTATTTAGTTTGTCTGGTGTCATAGTTGTTTTTCTCATAGTTTAAGTTTGGTTATTATACCAGTATTTATTTTCTCCTTTTTGCTTTGGCAAACCATGATAAGATTCCAGCATGGATAGCAGAAAAAGCATCTATTTTCATATCCCATTCTGTATCAAGCGCTGTACATATTGCGATTTTACTACCTATTCCGGTATGGAAAAATGGATCCCGACTTATTTCCACGCGTTGGGAAAAGAAGTGGATCTGGCAGTGGGCGATGAATTAGGAAAGCCAAAGATACACACAATATTTTTTGGCGGAGGAACTCCCTCCATCGTACCGGCTGGGATCTTATGATCAACTGTTGAAGGTTGTGCGGGATAAGTTTGACCTTGATGATGATCTGGAAATGAGCCTGGAAGCCAACCCGGGAACAATACAGGATAAAAATCTGTCAGATTACAGGCATCTGGGATTCAATCGAATCAGCCTGGGAGTCCAGTCATTCCATCCAAGGGAACTACAACTTCTCGGTAGGATCCATGACAATCGAGAAACGATAGCTGCCATCCAGGGTATACGAGCCAGTGGTTTTCAAAATTTGAATTTGGATTTGATCTATGGTCTACCCGGGCAGTCACTTACTGATTGGAAAGAGACACTACATAAGGCAATGGATCTGGAGCCTGAACATTTATCATTATATTGCCTGACGATCGAAGAAGGAACTCCATTGGCAGAGAGCGTGAAGACAGGAGAAATCATTCCATTAGGTGAAGATTCTTCAGCAGATATGTTTGAACTTGCGATGGAAGAGCTGCCTAAAGCGGGTTTTCAGCATTACGAGATATCCAATTGGGCTAAGATGAAGTCTGATGGGGTGGATTATCGGTGCCAGCACAACCTCCAGTATTGGAGAAACGAGGAATATTACGGTTTCGGAGCTGGCGCGCATGGATATAATCATGATATGCGCGTAGCCAACATTGGCAATATACCTCAATTTATTACATTAATTAAGAATGGCTCTACTGCCGGGTCAGCTAGAATCGAAAGCAGAGAAACCAGCCCATTTGAACGAATGCAGGATGAGATGATGCTCCGGTTGCGGTTGATAGATGAAGGTGTGTCGTCAGCGGGGTTCAGATCAAAATTTGGAATTGATATGACCGAAATCTTTGGTGAACAGATTGCGGAGTTAATTGGAAAAGACCTACTCCAATGGAAAAATGGAGGTGGTTCCACCTTGGTTCTTACAAAACGTGGAATTTTATTAGGAAATCAAGTGTTTATGGAATTTGTTGGCGGCGATTAGAAAACATGCACTTGAGTTCCACGACCATTTGTTTCAACGGTATTCGGTGGACTAACTGGGGTCGTCCAGCGAAAGATCCATTTCGCTTCTTCAGTTCGCATATTTACACACCCATGCGACATTGTCATGCCAAAATTATTATGCCACCAGGTACCGTGGAAAGCTACACCCTTTTCTGTAAAGAATGAAACCCAGGGAACACCAGGTAAAATATAAGCATCCAGGTCATCAGTAAAAAATCCACCCCCCATATGTTTGGAGGGTGTTTTACGGAAAACATTGAAATCCCCACGGGAAGTATCTGTATCACTTCCTTTTTTTCCGATATTTAAGGATGGAATCCCGGAGGAGATGAGTGTTTTCAACACCACTGTTGTGCCTTCATAGGCAGTCAGAGTCTGAGTTCCGAGATCAACTTCAATGCGCTTATTCTCAGCAGGAACATCCGGAGAAAGAGGAGAGTATTCTTCAGGCAAAATGTGACGCAAATGAATTGCGGGAGCATGATAATTTTCATGCCTGGCTGCCAGCAGCTCATCCCGAATGCGATACCAGGGTTGACCGTCCGGTCCTTCATCAATCCCGATGATCCAGTGGAGAGAACTATAATACAGCCTGTAAATTGGCTGCCATCCATAGGTTTTGGTGTACCGGAAAGCCTGGGTATAAGGGACGCTGACTTCAGAAAGAATACCTGTTTCAGGAACAGTTGATAGTGGTTCATTCAAACGTGTTTTTACTTTTTGAATGCGAGCGCTATGCATATATCCACGCCATACGCGATGCCATAACGGGTTATACCCGGGACCTTTATCAGAGACGATATCTTCGTATATATTTATTAGCTCATCCCGAAAGTGCTGGCTGATGATCTTACTTTTATCGTCTGGAGCAGCATAGATGCTCAACTGATCATACGCAATTCGTCCCACTTCCACACCATTCAACAGTGAATAATCTTTTACCAATGGCCGGAATGCCAAGGCTCCAAGACTTAGTGAGGATAATTTTAAGGAAATCACGTCGAGATAAAGCGCTCATAGGCGGGATTATACATGTGTTAATTGGATAAGGCAAGTCTGAATAAGAGTGTAGGATAGTAAATCTGATATATCTAACTCTCTATTCCCCTTTATTAATTTTAGTACAAATTTACCTTGAGGAACCTTCGCGTTTGTACCATCTATAAAAGACCGATAACATCGTTCCGAGCAGGATAAACATACTTGGCACTGCCATGAGGATACCGGCTACCTGTTGATCAGCCATTGGATCCAGTGGTGTAATCATGCTTGACATGGAGTAGCTGGAATTCATAACAGTCGGTGCAAAAATGATCACGACCCCTAAAACGGTACAAGGGATGACAGCCAGAAACAAGTAGAGCATCTTCAGAGGATCGGATAATCTGGGTAGTTCGGGAATAGCTACTTTGATAGGCCACCAGAACAATAATCCGGTCAAAATAAAACTCAATGTTTGCGCTATATGCATAGCGTCATTCCCCATCATCGCAGTATGAACTGATGGTAAATGCCAAAATGATAGGGATAGAAAGTATAGGAAAAATGCAGGGATTGGATGTGTGATAAATTTTGTAATCCGCTTAATCCACTCATGCCGCAAAACGTTAGAAATTAGCCAGCCAGGTGTACCAGCCAGAATTAAAGGCGCCATCACCAGGGTTATCAGGATATGCTGGACCATGTGGGCACTGAAAAGATAATCTTTGCTGGCAATATTGATAGGGGATATGAGAGCTAATATGGCAGCTAAAATGCCCAGGGAAAACCATAAGACCTGGGTGGTTTTTGGTAAATCGGAATTAGAAAATTGTTTTCTGAAGGGAAAAGAGATTAGGAAATAACCAACTAATATTATAGCTATCCCAATTATTGTGACCGGTTCCCAACTCCAGGCACTCAGCCAGAACGAACTATCCCACCCCGCCATTTATTAATTTCCCTCCCGCGTAATTATCTTATCCAGGCTGACTAAGATCGTGAGTATCAGCCAGGGGTATTAACGTATTGGTGCAAACAATAACATAAAGGAAATAATCAGGATGACACCCATGAATAAACCTGACAGAAATATCATTCTGAAAATTTTCTGGTCGATTTTCAAATGCATATAATACATGGCTACCAGACTGGCTTTAAGCAGAGCAAGAGAAACTAAAACTGGAACTTGCGGAATTGGCAAGTAAGTCACTGCTATTTCTACTCCAGTTAATCCTGCCAGAAGCCAGAAAACACCTAAATAATTGACCTTCTTGTGCTGTTGTAATTCTGATGTCGTCATTTATACCTCTAAGATTGAACCGATAAATTGATAACTCATCATACAACAACAATCAAGAGAAAACCATGTTTTGTCTAAATCAAATACACAACCGTAAAGATAATAATCCAGGCAAGGTCAACAAAATGCCAGTACAGGCCTGCTAACTCGACAGAGATGTGATTTTGTTGGGTGATACCACCGCGAATGGCACGCGCGAGAACAAATGCCATCCAGATGATGCCAGCAAGGACATGAGCTCCGTGAAACCCGGTTAAGGTGAAGAAAGATGCGCCGAATAAATTTACACTCAAAGAGAGACCCTCTTTGGCCAAAAGTATGAATTCAACTGTTTGACCGGCAAGAAATGTCAGCCCAAGCAGGATCGTGGCACTTAACCAGAGTCGTAATTTGCGAATGTCACCATTCTGGATCGCTGCCAGAGCAGTCACCATTGTCAAGCTGCTGCAAATAAGGATGAAAGTGTTTACGGCTGTCAGTGGGATATTTAATATTTCTTTTGGGAGTGGACCAATGATACTTCGTCCGCGCAATACTATATAAGTAACGATCAGTGCAGAAAAGAAAATAGTTTCAGATCCCAATAATGCCCAAATCCCCAGTTTTTGATTTTCAACACCTAAAGAAGGAGGAGCCTCTTGTAAGTTTTCAGAAAGGGAATCACTCATATCTATCCTTTACCAATTTAACGACGTTCCCGGAACCATCCGATGATACCAGCGAATACGATGACCATGCCCAAACCCGAAAGCCAGTAAGTATAGATCAAGCCATAACAGGCTACCATTAAACCCACACTGATAATGACAGGATTGTACGAACCTGCCGGCAAATGGATGACCGGCTGAGGTTCCCCGGCTGGAGTAGAATTTACAAATTGCATTCCCGGATTCTTATCTGCGAAATACTTGAAGTCCCAAAATGGCCTGCGGCTGGAGACAACTGGAATTGCTGCAAAATTATACACAGGCGGTGGAGATGTCGTGGTCCATTCCAGCGTATGAGCATCCCATGGATCGTTGCCGGCAATTTTTCCTCTATAAAGACTGTGGACGACATTTGCAATAAAGATCCAGGTCGAGATGGCCAGGACAATCGCACCAATGGTAGCTAAAAAGTTTAGTGTATCCCAGCCTTGACCACCTGCGTACGTGAAGACCCGGCGCGGCATTCCAAGCAAACCAAGGATGTGCATCGGGAAAAAAGTTAAGTTGAAACCCAGCAGCATGGTCCAAAAATTCCACTGACCTAATTTTTCACTTAGCATCCGACCAGAGATCTTCGGGAACCAATAATAAATTCCGGAGAAGATTGCCAGCATCGTTCCACCATAAAGAACATAATGGAAATGGGCGACCACATAATATGTGTCCTGAACCTGAAAATCAATCGGCACAACTGCCAGGGAGATACCGCTTAGTCCGCCAATAATGAACATGGCGATAAATCCGATAATGAACAGCATGGGGGTTTTTAAGTTCAGTTTTCCACCCCACATTGTTGCGATCCAGTTGAAGATTTTGATGCTTGTTGGAACTGCAATGATCATGCTGTCAAAAGAAAAAATTGCATCTGCAATCGGACTCATACCGACAGTAAACATGTGATGCGCCCAAACTGTAAATCCGAGGAATCCAATGGCAATTCCGGAGAAAACAATTGCACCATAACCAAAGATGGGTTTTCGCGAAAAGACCGGAACAACTTCGGAGATCATACCGAATGCCGGCAAAATGAGGATATAAACCTCCGGGTGTCCAAAGAACCAGAATAAATGCTGCCAGAGCAACGGGTCGCCACCCTGGGCTGCGGTAAAAAATGGTGCATTATAAGTTCGCTGCAGGAAGAGCAGAATTGCATCTACTGTTAGGCTGGGCATGGCGAATATGATCAGGAAAGAGGTAACTAAAATTTGCCAGGCGAAGAGCGGTGTTTTAAACATCGTCATACCCGGGTGCACGCATATTCAAAATGGTTACAATAAAATTAATTGAACCAACCGTTGATCCAACACCTGTCAGGAATATTCCCAACACCCAAAAATCCAAACCATGAGACGGAGAAAATTCTTTTGAAGTAAGCGGGGCATAAGCAAACCAACCAGCATCGGCTGCACCACCCAATAGGAATGCGCTGTACATGAGTAATCCGCCGGTTAGAAACAACCAGTAACTGAAGGCATTTAACCGCGGGAACGCCATATCTCGGGCGCCAATCATCAAAGGAACTATATAATTGCCAAAGCCAACCAATAATGGCATTGCCATCAGGAAAATCATGGTTGTTCCATGCATGGTAAAAAGTTGATTGTATAACTCCGGTGAGAGAAGAGTGTTATTTGGCTGGCTGAGTTGAAACCTTATCAGCATTGCTTCCGTACCACCAACCAAAAAAAATATACCCGCAGTAATGATATACAGCAGACCCGATATCTTTATGGTTGGTCGTGGTAAGCCATCTTATCCATCCAGACTGGATGGGTGAGTTAAAGTATTAGTTGTTGTTGTTGATTGCATGAAATCCATCCTCGCCAGATTATTTTAAGCTGCCCTAAATATGCGACCAAAGCAGTGACCTGTTCAGTTGAGAGGCCTAAATTGGGCATGAGTACTCCAGGTTTACCCAAGTGTCGGATCCTGCAGCCATATAGTTAAATTTGCCGGATTATTTTCAAATACTTTCCCACCTATGGATTTTCTACTACCAAAATGGGTAAGATTTGGTCCAGACAAACCGGCTGCTTTTGTTCCATTAATTGCATGGCAACTACTGCATGCACCTTCCAGGAATACAATTTCTCCTACAGCTGCCGCACCGGAGAACTGTGGTGGAGCAGACTTTTGAAGATCTACCCATGCCTGATATTGTTCCGGTGTTTCAACGACCAGGTCCATCCGCATATGAGTATGTTCATCCCCGCAGAACTCGGAACATTCTCCCACGAAGGTACCTAATTCAGTTGGCTGAAACCAGGTCACATTGGTATGCCCGGGGATAACATCCGTTTTACCACCCATTTGGGGAACCCAAAAACTATGGATCACATCAGCTGATTCAACTTGAACATAAACCACGGTGTTGACTGGTACATGCATTTCATTTGCAGTGATGATATTCAGATCAGGGTACTGAAATTCCCACCACCATTGATGACCAATCGCATTCACATTGATCACTCCTAGGATTTGAAGAATCCGGTGCAGGCTTATTCACAATTGTCTGGAGGGTTCCAATCGAAATGATAAAGATAATTAACAATCCGATGGCAGGTAAAACGTCCATGCAATTTCCAATTTTTGATTACCCTCGGTTTGTTTAGGAAGATTTGATTTATCGAATTTGTTCATTTTTGGATCGGAATTTAAAGACTACAAAAAATAGCATCCCTCGATTAGTAAGGAATACAACGAGGGAGACACCAAAAACGATCCACATCAATTCAGTAATTGCTTTTGCACTACCGGATGCAGGTGAGGTAATCGCAGGTGCACCCTGGCAACCTGCTAGAAATAGTCCCAGCAATACCCAGGCAAGTTTACCAATTCTACAATTAAGCAACATCAGTCTCCTTGTGTAATCGTTTTAATGACATTACAAAGCTGCTACAAATAATGAATAAAATATTACACATTTTATTGCTCTATGCCCCAATATTATTTTCAGTAATATAAGCATTAATAATGAAGTAATCATAATTTGCCTCAGACAAAAGGTGAATAATTGTTCAAAAAATCGCTTCCAACGATAGATCGAAAATAATCACGAATCATTGGTTACTAGGAGCGTATAATCCAATTCGAAATGGAAAGTACTAATTCGTTCCATACCTTGAACTAAATGGTGGTGTTATTACATATCATCATATTTCATTTACATTTACCCGGCTTAATAAAGCGGAGTAAATTTCCTTAGAGGTAGTTGGTATGGAATTTTTAAAAAAGATCAAACTCATACAAGGGGGGATGGGTGTTTATGTATCCAACTGGCGGCTGGCAAAAGCTGTAGCCCAGGGAAAGCCAGGGGTTACAGCCGGTACGGTTTCCGGCACCGGACTGGATGTGGTTTACGTTCGCTTGTTGCAACTTGGGGATCCCGGGGGGCATGTCACACGAGCCCTGACAGCTTTTGACTCAAAATTTGGATGCAGCATAGGACAGAAGATCATAAATCGTTATTTCATTGAAGGTGGAAAAGCTCCAGGCAGCAAGTTCAAGTTTTCGCCCATGCAAGTCGTACACACTGGAAACGAAGGTGATTCAATTCCTGCAGTGTCATTACCGGATGTACCGATCTCACTTAATATCAATCCCGAAACAATAGAACTGGTGATCGCCACAGCCTTTGCAGAAGTTTGGCTGGCAAAAGAAGGGCATCAAGGGAATATCTTTATTAATTTAATGAAAAAAGTTGAACTGCCATTAATTTTTGCGATGTATGGCGCGATGCTGGCAGGTGTCGATGCAATTGTAGTGGGGGCAGGCAACCCGGATGGATTAGCAGCTGTCTGTTCACAACTTGCAAAGCATAACAGCGTGACATTCGATCTTCCAGTTCTTTATAGAGAGGCAGGCGAAACCTTCCAGTGTCTTTTTGACCCGCATCTGGTTGCGGATAACAAATTTACGTCAGTTCCATTGAACAGAGCCTGCATTTCTGGCGATCGTCTCTCAAGAAAACCTGGTAAAAGCATTAGCCCAAAGTGCAAGTGAAATTCCAGATGGATTTATTATTGAGCATCATACAGCTGGCGGCCATAATGCCGGTCCGCAGGGACCTTTGAAGACAGACAATCTTGGTCAACCTCAATATAGTGAGATGGATGAACCTGATCTTAAGTCGATCCGTGATGTTGGTATCCCATTTTGGCTGGCTGGAGGATATGGCAGCAGAGAGAAATTGACCCAGGCGCTTCAAGCTGGAGCAGTTGGCGTGCAGGTTGGATCAACCTTTGCCCTGGCTGAAGAATCAGGAATGAAACCCGTTTATCGAACTGAAATCCTTAACAAATTAAGAACCTTGACAGATGATTCTGCTATGGTTCTTACCACACTTTTCTCTCCAACCGGATTTCCATTTAAAGTTGTTCAACTTGAAGGCACACTTTCTGATACCGAAGTCTATTCCCGTAGAACCAGGGTGTGTGATATTGGATTATTGCAGCAACGGGGAATCAATAAATCTGCTGAAGATGGCTCACGCAGACTTTTCCAACGCTGCTCTGCAGCCCCAATCGAAGAATTCATCAAGAAACGCGGATTACCTCATAACGCCGACGATAAACGATGCCTGTGTAATGGTCTTCTGGCAACCGTTGGATTGGGACAGATAGTTAAAACAAATGGAGAACTACAAGAAGAACCAGCCATTGTTACATTGGGAAATCACCTGGATGGAATCCGAAGGCTCTCCAGGCAAGGGCAAACCACATATTGGGTCCGGGATGTACTGACCGATATTTTAGGTTCTTAAAAGTGAAATACTAAAACGAAGACTTCTCTTTTACTGAAGCAATACTGTCCCTTAATGTCCTAACGAGGTAATCCATTTGAATATTTGTTATCCTCTGGTCAATGGAAAGGGTCAGCATATTATTTGCCATTTCAACTGCAATTGTGTTGCGATTCGTACGCTGATCAGTAAGTAGATCATCCCAATGGATACTTAACCCTATCTCTGAATTACCCAATTCGTTGTTCACACCATCCCTGGAAACTCCAGTGAAGTAAACAGGATATCCCATCGGCATTATCCCATCCAGCAAAGTTGGGAAGATGGGAGTTATTTCCGGAATATCCTTAACCAATTGAGCCATATACTGGTAGTTTTGACGACGGATTTGCCTGATTCCCTGCCCAGTCCAAATGCTCTATATGGTCTTTCTCGGCCTCATCACCTAAAATAACCATGTCTTGTGCGTATAGCCGTTCAGAGAGAGTGAATAATTTAACCAGATGGTCATGGCTGCCTTCATCGTTTTCGAGATATGGATACAGCTTTTTGCGATATTCCCTGATAAGGGGCAGGCGGTTATTGGAGCGATTATTGTATTTTTGGATATATGGGTGCATATCGTGGCGAGTGATCAGGTAACCACCATCGTATGGAACCAGCTTCCGCATACTGTTGAATACAAAATCACCTGTTGTGGGGGAGAGAAACCCTGCCTGAGCGTTGTCCTCGACCACTATCTTGCTGTTTTGCTGCAATTCAACCATAAAGTCACGTGTTGCAGCTGGATAAGGAAAGCCAAAATAATTGATGAGGTAAACTGCCTGGTTGGTAGTCAGTTTTTTCTTAAGGTCCTCCAAATCTATGGAGAAATCCTTTTTAACCTGATAAAAATCATATTCCAGGCCTTGGAGTTCAAAGATATTTACAATTGAGGGACATAAATAAGAGGGAAGTAAAACGCTTCTGATTTTATGGTCAAGCAGGAAATCGCTGATCACGATCAAACATGCCTGACCACCATTAAGAAAGTACATTCCTTCAGTAGTCAGCGTCAGCTTATCTGTCAGCCAGCGTTCTTCATAATAGAATTCACCACCAACAAACATACCTTATTTTCTTCTCAATCCACTTTCGTCAATAATCCGGGGAACTATTAATTCCCAACCTACAGCCATAAAGTGGATACCATTTATACCGGGTAAATCTTTGAGCTGGTCAATTATTTCGAGAGCAATCTGGACACCTTCCTCTTTCGGGGACTTGGATTCTTCCAACCTTTTTATTAAGGGAGCAGGAATAGTAATACCAGGAACCTGATTCATCATATTAGCAGCTTTCGCACTGCGTATGGGGGCGACTCCCGCTAAGATATATACATTTCCCAGGGCACCAGCAATTTCCATGCACTCCAGGTATTTCTTAAAAGTATCAATATCATAAATTAGATTTGTCTGGAAGAATTGGACACCTGCATTTACTTTTTTTAATTCACGTTGTGCCTGAATTTTAGGCAGGGAAGCATTGGGGGATGCGGCTGCACCAATAAATAATGGTGGGCTTGGGTCAATATTTCGCTGGTCGAGGAAGCGGCCTTCATCACGCATCCGCCGCAGCATCCACACCAGTTGGATCGAATCAATGTCCCAAATATCCATGCGGCTGTGCGGATGTGGTCCCAGGCTGGAATGATCTCCGGTAAGGCAGAGAATATTGCGGATACCCAGCGCAGATGCCCCGAGGATGGTGGATTGCACTCCCATCCGATTATAGTCGCGTGATGCGATCTGCATCACCGGTTCCAATCCATTTTGAAGACAGAGGACTGAGGCTGCCAATGGTGACATACGGGATGTGGCTGAAGGATTGTCAGTGAAGTTGACTGCATCAATAAACCCGCGCAGCATATTGAATTTCTTTACCAGATCTCCGGATGATGCCGCCAACGGGGGGGCTACTTCAGCGGTGATGACAAACTCATGATCGAACAACTTTTGTTCCAATGAAGATACGGGAACATGCAACGGAGCTGGATGTGGTAAGTTTGTCTCCCTGCCACCAATCAGGCTGGCGTAGTTCATACAGAAAATCCTCGTATCGTTTCGTTCGTTCAGCGCGAGGCAGTTTGATGTTTTGGATGGTATTGGAAAGTCCACCGGATTTTTAACCACTTGGTCACAACATCGCCCCATTGATCTTTTCCGACGCGATCCCAATCGAGAGGTGGAAAGACTTCCATCAAACGATCCAAACGGCCCATTTTTTCTGCCCGATCATAGATCTTATACCAAATACAGGGACGGGAGGGATCAACATAACAATGCTCAGCAGTTGATCCGCCGCAAGGACCATTTCTCAGCCCTTTCGGGCATTCCATCGGACAGATAAATGCAGTTTCCTGCAGCAGGCAATTACCACACATCCGGCAGCCGAACAGTGGTCCTTTGACCCCTCGTTCAATAAATTGCATGACATGATTGAAGAAAGTATCGTTATGGAATGGATAATAAGCCGGCTGCCAGCGCCGGCCAGGTGTCAAACCTGGCATGAGTGCCTCCTGAATACCATTATTTACCGGTAAAGATTGCAGAAATGAATATGTGTCTGAAATTATACATTGAAATCGACTGAAATCGGAGACATAATAATTCGATCTGTACTCACTCCATTGATACTTGATCACCGGTTAATGCTGTTGTTACTGTAATAGTGGAAGATTCTCGCCTTATTCTATGGGTAATCATTTCTGCATGAGTGATTTGTCCATAGATCTGATTCCGCTCTTCCCCACTCATCAAGGTGAGTTAATACTATTTTTGAGCTATTGAATCCCAGGAAGAAATTGCAGAATTGGTCCAGATAGTGGTGGTGGGTCTTTCAATGCACCATTACGGCCCAACCAAACATGGGCTAAAATTCCATCCAGATGACCTAGATTGGGGACTTGTTTTGGATCATAGGTTCGGGTATCACCAGGAACAAACCATTTTTTATTGTGAGCTTCAAAAAGGTATGAGTATGCTGGAACACCCCGTAAAGTAGTTCTTGCAGAATGTAATTCCTCTGTTTTCTCCCAATGGGAACCTTCCAAAGCAAGGATCTTGATCCCTGAAATTTCCAGTTGTTTTCCAGGAACAGGTACGATGATGCGATGATCAGGCAGGTGGACGATTTTCTGTATTTCATCCAGGAGAAAATCAGGAACCACCCAGGGAATATTGATACCTGAAATTGCTTTTAATAGTTTTTTATCGAGATGATCAGCATGCCGATGGGTAAGAACAACAAAGTTCGATTTAGCAAAATCAGCCTCAGGGTGGAGAGGAAAATCGGCCGGTATTCTTGACGAAAGGGTCACCGGGTCAACTGCCCAACGGACACCACCACAACGAAATAAATAGTTGGCAGAATATATCAACCAGAAGGCATCTTCACCTTCCAGCTTCCACTGATCGATCACTCTTTTGTATAAAGCCGGGTATTCCTGTGCTGCCCTGGTTCTCCTGTCCTCAATCGGCTGATCCATGGTTGTACCATTTTGCGATGAAGCTGGTCAATTCAGACAATGAACGGTCGTATGGACAGGGTTTTTCCATTTTGAGGCTGGTTACTGCGGCGGACCAGGTAGCTGCTTCTGATGGCTCTTTAGTGATCCTGGAGGCAACATATGAACCGACACAGGTATCACCCCGTGCCTGAACGGCCAATAAGGGTTTCAGGGTGAAACTTGCGATCATAAAATTTCCCATTGGCATAAACCTGCAAGCCATCGCGATGGGTCAATAATATTTCTTTCGATCCGAGACCGGCAAAAAATAAAGCGGCTTCCCGGATATTTGATTTTCCGGTCAAAAATTCTGCCTCGACTGCATCTGTTTTTAGTACATCCACATAAGGCAGGATGGCATTCATTTCATCCCAGGGCTCATAGCAGAGATCCTGACCCCGCAATACCCTCACATAACCTTGAACATCCAAAGCTATTTTAATTCCGAGAGATTTTGCATGCTTGATGAATTCAAAACCTACTTCTCCTCGCAGAGACGGACCGATTGCAACCCATTTTGTTTGCAGGACATCCAGTTCTTTTCCTTCTATGGGATCTGCAACGCTGGTTACATATAAATTGCGGATATCCGGATCATCGGTTAAATATTCCAGTGTGACCCGGGTGGAATTTGGTGTATATACCGGGAAACAAGTAATACCAAATTCAGATATTTTCCTGATCACATAGTCGTCTTCCTGTGCGAGGTGTGTGATGACACCAGTTTTGGCTCCCAGGCGGGCAGAAGCATTGGCGGCATAATTCATTCCACCACCATCCACATATCGGGTTCCCTGCGGCGTTATGATGGTATCCTTTGTATAATTCCCGGCGAAAACTACATCGAAGTTATGATTACTTTCCATACTAATCCTTTATTCTTGATGATATATTATTGATTACATGAATAATCGATTGATCACCCAATAAACGCCAGCTGCCATCAATCCCGTAGCTGGTATGGTCAAAAACCAGGCAGTAGCGATCTCTCCCGCAACTCCCCAACGTACTTTGTTTACTCTTTCAGCTGCTCCGACACCCATGATGGCCGTGCTCACAACCTGAGTAGTTGAGACAGGTCCGCCTATCAAAGAAGCGCTAAGAATGACTGCAGCGGAGGAAAGTTGAGAACAAAAGGCATCAACCGGCTTGATTTTATAGAATTTGGAACCGAGAGTCCGGATAAGTTTCCAACCTCCCAGGGAAGTACCTAAGTGCGATCATGCCTGAACAGGCAACAATTACCCAGAGCGGCACTTTGAATGAATCAATCACACCAGTGGTAACTAACGCCAGGGTGATAATCCCCATGGATTTTTGTGCATCATTGGCGCCATGACTCAATGCTAGGGAAATTGAAGAGACAATTTGAAACCTTTTAAATAGGGTATTGATCTTCGGGCTGGCTTTCCAGGAAAGGCGAAAGACAATCTGGGTAATGATATATCCTACAGTAAAACCAATTAATGGAGAGGTGAATAGGACAATAATAATTTTTTCAAAACCGGCAAGCTTAATTGCCTGAAACCCTGCCCCTGCTATCACAGCTCCAGCCAGTCCACCAATCAGAGCATGCGAAGAACTACTGGGAAATCCCAACCACCAGGTTAGGAGGTTCCAACCAATGGCGCTTATCAAAGCAGCGATCAGGACTTCAATGTTGATCGTACCCGGTACCACGATCTCATCACCAATCGTTTTTGCGACAGCCACTCCAAAAATAAACGGGCCTGAGAATTCAGAGATCGCAGTCATTGCGAGGGCTACTTTAGGCGGCATTGCTCTGGATGAGATCATAGTGGCGACGATATTACTTGAATCATGAATTCCATTTAATAGATCGAAGCCAAGCGATAGAACAATTATGAGTATTAAGGTAACAGTCATATTTCTTTTTCCGAAACTCCAACTTATAGTAGATTTCGTAAATTTAAGTACGAAATGCAAGTATTGATCTATATTTTTTATTCCGTCAAGCAAATGCCTTACTGAATAAGATATCGAATGAGTAAGTACAACCCCGCTGACAATAATGCTGTCGCTGGAATAGTTAAAAACCAGGCTGTTGCAATTTCTCCTGCCACACCCCAACGAACCTTATTTATTCGATCTGCCGCACCTACACCCATAATTGTCGTGCTGACAACCTGAGTGGTCGAAACAGGTCCACCTACCAAAGAAGCACCTAAAATTACTGAAGCAGATGCCACTTGAGAAGAAAAGCCATCCACCGGTCGAATTTTATAGAACTTTGCTCCTAAGGTTCGAATCAATCGCCAACCACCAACAGCTGTTCCTGTGGCAATCATGGTTGCACAGAGCAAGATCACCCAAACCGGGACAACAAAGCTGGTCAGATAGCCACCAGTGACCAAACCGAGTGTAATAATTCCCATTGATTTTTGGGCATCATTCGTTCCGTGACTTAGGGCAAGAGCTATTGAAGTCAAAATCTGAGATTTTTTAAAAAACCAATTAATTTTCGGTGTCGCATTCCAACTTAATAGATAGACTACTTTTATCACCAACCATCCTACAATAAATCCAACGATCGGGGAAGCAAACAATGCAATCAGGACTTTTTCAAAGCCTACTAATTTTAGTGCCTGCCAACCGGCTCCACAAACCACGGCTCCTGTAATTCCGCCGATTAAGGCATGAGAGGAACTGCTTGGCATCCCTAACCACCAGGTAAGCAGATTCCAGATAATTGCACCTGTCAGGGCAGCAATAATCATTCCAATACTGATACTCCCCGATTTTACAATTTCATCTCCTATCGTTTTAGCTACAGCAACTCCGAAAATAAACGGCCCAAAAAAGTGAGCAACCGCGGTTATTGCCAAAGCCATTTTCGGTGATAAAGCCCGGGATGAGATCATCGTGGCGACAATATTGCTGGAATCGTGGATCCCATTGAGTAGATCAAATGCCAATGCCAGGACAATGAGGACAATAAGGGAAAATTCCATGGGATCTCTTAGGTGGTTTTCACAACGATGTCTGCAATTACATTGGCCGCTTCATCTCCTCGGTCGGCAGCATTACTCAAATGCCGGTAGACTTCACGCATCTTCAATATTTTCATTACGTGTTTGATATCTTCGGCACCGCTAAACAATTCTGCGAGGGCTTCGCGATAAACCGCTTCAACTTTATTCTCGAGTGCTTTGGCTCGTTGAGCATGCTCACTTGCAACGCCCGGGTGATCTTGAAGGCGGTCGACAGCCATTAATATCTCATTGGCAAAATCACGTAATAGACGAGGCAATCCGCTCCATATAGGAGGTTGGCTTGACTTTCAGTAATTCCATTTCAGTGATAGTGGAATATGCATAATCCAGAACATCATCAATAGACCTCGATAAGGAAAATATATCCTCCCTATCAATAGGGGTAATAAATGTTTTATTCAATTCATAGATCAGAATGCGGCGGAACTCGTCAGCTTCTTTTTCACTATTTTTAAGTTTGGTAGAACACTCAGAATTCGGGCTCTTCATGTAGCTCAGTAATGCCTCAAGACCAGTAAGAGTTGACTGCGCCTGATCATGGAGCAACTTCAGAAAGATATTTTGCCGTTTCGTAAATAATGATTTCATAATCTGACCTCCAATGATTTTCAAAATTTCTTACTTATTGATATTTATTAATTAAAGAAGCTTTACCCAGAACTTCCAAACCATTACGAATATCATTTATATCATTGACCCCTTTTATTTCAAGGGTTCGAACTGCGTCATTTGGAATGAATTTGGATATCAGATTGAAATCTACATCACCCAGACCAGGCGAGAAGTGATCTTCCAATCCTCGAACATCATGCAAGTGTACGCCAGATATCCTTGACCCAAATTTATCCAACCAGCCCATTAATGGCATAAAGCCCAATCTATCCATAGTAAAAGCATGACCTATATCAAATTGGAAACCAATTTGGCTTTCATCTCCCAGGCGGAGAAATCTTTCCATCTCATCTATGGTTGGAATATGCATATAATGATAGCGGTTTTCAAGGGATAATTTAACCCCAGATTTCCCTGCAAATTCAATTAACTCTTTGAGGCTTTTTTCTACAGCATCGAGACGGGCAGCTAGGTTAGTGTTCCTACTGTTTTTCATTAAATGAAATAATTCTTGATATTCTTCAGTCTCAACTTTACCTTCATTGTAAAGAATCCGCAATTTATCCTCTAACTTATTCCCCATCCCCGAATTGCCTGGATGAGTGATAAGAAGTTTTACCCCCAGGTTTTCTGCCAGTTCAATGCTTCTCATTACAGACCGGACACCTTGTCTGCGATTATCGTCATCTTCGGATGAGATCAACCAATCTTTTCTGGACAGGTTTGACATCGAATTATCCGAAGGGCAAGGTTCATGGATGCTGGTGATGGGTAAATCACCCAGATTAATATCTGCAAAGTCTTTCAGTTTGAGGCTGTGATTTAATTCAATCCCGGAAATATTCAGTTGCTTCACGATGTCATTTAATTCGACAAGACCAATTTTTCTTTCATAACTCCACATGGTTGACAGAGAAATATTCCACATATCTCTCTTTTCATCTATCGGCTTGCTGCTTATTGTTGATCACTTTATAAAATGGTGGAAAAATATCCAGCAATTCTCTCAAGTCACTAATTGTGTGATCTGGTTTGATTGCGGGATTTATTGAAATTTCTTGAGCAGAACTATCGTGTTTAATTTGTATGGATTCCGAAAACCCGGCATTTTTACTACCAATAATATCCTTTGTGTATTGGTCACCAACATACGCACAATTTTTTGGATCAACGCCCATATATGTGGTTGCTTCAAAGAATATCGAGGGATCCGGTTTTCTCTTACCAAAATTGCATGAAAGAACTATAGTTTCAAAGAAATAAGTCAATGCGTTTTCTTTTAGAAAATCCGGTGTTTGTTCTGAGCTGACAGTATTGCTGATCACTCCGAGTCGGTAACCCCGCTTAAATAACTGACGAATGACTTCAGATGCATGAGGTAATAATATTCCATCACCAATTGCCCTGCGGGAATATCGGTTCAGTTCAGGGGCATTAAGGTGAGTGATTTTGTTAGCCGCCTCAGGTAACATCCAGATCCGCCAAAAATCATAAACGCGTAATTCTTCAAGTGATTCGCCTGCCCATTTTTTATATGCTCCGAGCCTTATGGTAATCTCCCTGGCAAGCTCATCAGGTGTCCAACTGATGCCGGTAGAAGAAATAATTTTCGCGAGCCAATAATCGCGGGTAGCTGGATTCGGTACATTTTTCCGCAATGTTCTGCCTACATCAAAGAAAATTGTTGTTATGCGGTTGTCAATCATATCCTTTGACCTTCAGGGAATCGATCTTCAAACTTTAGAGACAGCAAATCATTGAAATGAACGATCGAATGATCTGCCTTTGCACCAGGGTCCTGATTGAATGCGACCGTCGTCATTCCAATCGCCCGTGCTCCTTCTAATTCAATAGGGTTATGGCCTACAAAAACTGCTTGATAAGGTTGTAAACCAAGATGGTCCAATGCTGCCTGATAGATTTTTGGATCAGGTTTTTCAACACCGATCTCTTGTGATGAAACGATCGAATCCCATACATTTGCAAATCCTCCACGCTCGAACCAGCTTAGTTTGACCGAGATGGGGTTGGCTGTATCCGTTATGATACCCAGAAGATATCCATTATGTTTAATGCTTTCAGGGTTTCTTGAACTCCGGGAAAGAATTGAACTTTATTATCGTCATCTTCCAATGCCTGACAACCACGTTCAACTAGTTCCGGATCAGTGACACCATAATATTGCATGATCGCTTTCCGCTGCTGGCTTTGATTGATCAATCCTTTATAAGCCAGGTCTCTCAATTCTTTTTTCTTATCCCTCGGAATTTCTATTTCGGAAATACCAATTTCATTAAGGAATGAACGAAGATGATGTCCCCTTTTCGGACGGTGGTAAAGAATATCTCCTGCATCAAAGAGGAATGCTTTGATAGGATGGTCGTCTGACGGAGAGCTCGTTTTTTGAAGATTTTCGACCTGAATAATATTAATTAATTCATCCATCGAATGGATCACAGCATCCGGTTGCGCACCTTCGTCAATTTCACCATGGTCAAAATCATGAATTATTTGAATTGCAAGGCGATAACCGGCTTTATTAGAACCGAGAATATCGCGTCGCAATTCGATCACCCACATATGCACAATGGGACGTTGGTATTTTAGCAAGAAATGCCGCATGGTGGAAAATGGAAGGATCCGGTTTTCTTCTGCCATATCCCGAAGAGGTGACAATAGTATCAAAATAATGAATAATTCCATACTCTCGTAGGTTTTCAGGAACTTGACCATGGCTATTCACATTACTAATGAGGCCAATCACAAAGCCCATTTCGCGGAGTTTTTCAAGTACAACGGGTATCTCAGACCTGAGTTCTCGTTCATAATAGTTAGTTTCGATCCAATACATCAATTCCTCGCCGATTTCATCTAAAATCGGGAAAAATTGGGGATAATTATTCAAGATATATTCTTTCCAAACTTGGGCAGGGGGCAATTCAATAAGAGAATCAATCGCCCATTTTTTGTATTTATCCAACCCTGAAGAAATTAGTTCATATAATTCAGAATTACCAAAATTAAGATTTGATTCCTTTTGTAATTAGCAATTTATTCAGGACTGGCGTGGCTTTTAAGCGCATTTCACGGTCAAACCGGAATGTTTCTATGGTTCCACCCATATCAAAGAATACTGCTTTTATAGTCATACCTGTCGATCCTGCATTATTAAAATACTCCAATTTCACCCTCAGAGATCATAGCCAAGGGTTTTTTTAACCACCAGATATTTTTATACACGAGAATAGTGCAAATATTAACTAATTCTTTGGACACGGACCGGTTAGATTCCGTGTCCAAAGAAACTTATAAAATTAAAATGGTTAACTTTGTTAATCTTCTGGTACAGGTGCAGATAGCAGGCTAACAGCCCAGAAATCTCGCACTTTACTGACATTGTTCCAATCAAAAACTGGATCCATCTCAAAAACTTGAGCTTTCAGTTCTTCGTATGGCAATGTACCTTCTGCTGCTTCGATACCTTCGACTGCTGAGTAGTTCCCGATCTCATTCCAGGGATCGAAACCTTCCTGAGTGAGGGCGAATTTGATAAATAATTTTGCAGCGTTGGGGTGAGCAGCTTTATTGGCAATAGCCAGGTAACTAGTCTTAAAAATACCAGTTGCGGGCTTCATCCCAAAGCAAGGAGCCATAGCTAATTCGCCTTCCATGGTTGTCTGATAGCTGGAATAGCCAGATATACCCATCCCGGGTTCTGTAGTCAGATCCATGCCGATAGTTGCATAAGCACCATCTACTTCATCACCACCAGGTTGAATGCTAGGTTTGTTGTATGCAAGTTTTTTCAGCCAGAGATAACCTGCGTCATCGGTAGTCATACCGAATGCGTCAGTACCAGCATATTCATCGGTAGACCATTCTTTTCCGTATAGTTCTTGATAAGCTTCTGCCATTTTGTCTGCATTCTGCACGAATGTAGCCAATTTTGCCATCATGCTTACATCAGAAAGAGGATCTTCCATGAAGAGTTTACCTTGCCATTCGGGTTCGGTAAGCTGCCAAATGTTGGTGACCGGGCAGCCATCTGGATGAGCTTCCTGGTTGTACCCAAATAGATCAGTACCATGGCGTGCAATGGCAAACGGTCGCTCTGGAGTAACTTCAGGGATGACCACACCATCGGGAACAAATGACCAGAGCCACTCATTGGGGACAAATCTACCAAAAAGGATGTGTCCATCGCTGTTAAACCAGACATCACCGACAACATTTCCGGCTTCCTGTTCAGCGGACATCTTGGTGTCAATACCATCAGCTTCGGTACCGCCCCATTCTATGTCTGGATATAAAGCTTCCCAAGCTTCCTGTAGTTTACCGATTTTGGAAGAATTTGCATAAACAACAACTTTTCCTTCCTTCTTTGCAGCTTCTTCTATCGCAGCCCAGTCAAGTGTTTCTGGTTGGTATGGTCCAACACCATTATCTTTGGCCCATTGTTGATTTTCAGTGAGAACAGGTTCGGCCGGGGCGGCAGGTGCAGCCGGAGCAGCTGGAGCAGCAGGAGCAGCAGGTGCAGCTGGTGCGGCAGGAGCAGCAGGTTCAGCCGGGGCAGCAGGTGCGACGGGTGCAGCAGGCGCTGCACATGCAGACAGCATGCTGATCAACATTACGAAAGTTAAAGATCTTAACAAGTGACTTCATTTAATCCTCCAAATTGATCTAATGAGATTTGAATGACCAAAACCAGATATTCGCTTTTTACAACCTCCTTTCGAATTCGCTCAGATGATTACGAAAGCGAATTCAATGTTTCACGTTTCTGAACGATATATTTCAGAATGATTTAGCTGATGAAACCTAAGCAGATACCAAATTTCCAGATTCTTTATCATAGAGATTGAGAGTATCCGGGTCGAAATTCAACCATATTTTTTCATCCATTTTAATCTTGCTGATTCCAATTTCTTTAATGGTTAACTCCAGTTCATCATTGCGGACGATAAGGGTTGTATCTGCTCCTGCCGGCAAGACAGAATAGGCAAGAAATTCAATTGCGCCATCTGTCTTTTTTGTGGAGATCTTAATATCTTCGGGACGGAAACCAACCACAACATCTCCGGTTTTTCCGAAGGTATTGACAGGAATGGAAAATTTTCCGAGATCAACGGTGTTTTTTCCAGCAACACGACCAGGTATCAAGTTGACCTTCGGATTTCCGATAAAGTCAGCCACAAATAGGTTGGCTGGATAATGATAGATCTTATCCGGAGTATCCATTTGCTGAATCACACCTTCCCTCATTACTGCGATAGTGGTGGACATGGTAAGTGCCTCCACCTGGTCATGAGTCACATACATGGTTGTAGCGCCAGAGACATGATGCAGGCGTTTAAGTTCTGTCCGCATATCCATACGCAAGCGGGCATCAAGGTTGGAGAGAGGTTCATCCATCAGGAAAACTTTAGGTCGATAAGCCAACATACGGGCTAAGGCAATGCGCTGCTGCTGTCCACCGCTCATTTCACGCGGATAACGGTCTTCATAGCCTTCCATTTGGACTTCAGCGAGAGATTCTTTTACCCGTTTCGCCATTTCATCTTTGGGCATTTTTTGAATCTCCAAGGCGAATGTGATATTTTTATCCACCTTCATATGCGGCCATAAAGCATAACTCTGGAAGACTAGACCCAATTCGCGCTGCCCCGGGGGCAGAGATATACCTTTATCGTATGAAAAAACAAGTTTGTTACCAATATAGATCTCACCACCATCCGGTTCTTCAAGGCCAGCAACACAGCGCAGCAATGTAGTCTTGCCGCAACCTGAAGGACCAAGAAGGGTAAGGAATGCCCCCGGTTCTACGGTCAAATTAACTCCCTTGACCGCTGTAACTTTGCCATATTTTTTTGTTAGGTTGTTGATTCTGATAGTTGTTGTCATGATATCCTCTTTTTACATTCCTAAACCTTTTTTAAGACTACCGCCTTTACTGAATCGCCCAATAGTAAAGTTCCCAATCAATGTGATAGTGATGAGAATTAGAATGACAATATTTGCCATTTGTTCATCTCCGTTTTCGATATAAAACATAGTCTGCGCAGCTAATAGTTGTGTTGCAGGTGTGACCAAAAGGATGATCAACGACAACTCACGCATGGTAGTAATAAATGTTAGAAGAAATCCGGAAACGAAGCCACTGCTTGTTAGTGGAAAGATGATGCTTCTGAAACGCTGCCAGGCATTCGCACCAGCAACAGCTGCTGCCTCCTCCAGTTCCCTGCCGACCGCCATCATGGCTGAGACTCCTGAACGAGACGAGTATGGCAAGTGCTTAGCGACCGATACGATCACCAGCAATGCGAATGTACCATATAATGCCGGGAACGGTCCAATCTTTTTGGCGAACATGGCTATATAAACTGCCCCAAAAGCGATACCCGGGATAACATAAGGGATATAAGCCAATTGCTCAACAAGCTTGGATAAGCGGGTGCCGCGGCCTTTTACAATTGCATAACCGAGAATAATACCCAAAAAGGCTGTAAAAAAGGCAGTATAAAGCGCCAATTTTATTGTATTCCACGCTGCTGCATAGATCTTCGGGTTTCGCAGTACACCTGGCTCGCCACTGTTATATATAGTATTTGCATCACCTATCCAATGCTGCAAGGTGAGATTGGCAATACTGTAATCACCCGAGCGCAACATTACTGAAGAAAGGAGAAGCAGTCCCACCGGAAGAACGAGTACCAGGACTTGAAAAACGATTACACCTGCAAAAAAGACCTTTTTCATACTTCTCAATTTGCTGACCTGGGCAACAAAACCACGTCCGCCTATGGTCTCATAACTTTTACGGGTTCCTACCAATCTCTGGTTGAAAGAAATGGTGACCATGGCGAATAATATTAGCACGATGCCTAGCACAAAAGCATCAGCTTTATCTCCTGCAGCAATGCTTCCCCTTAACATGGTAGCCACCACATAATACCTGGTTGGTGAACCCAAAATATTCGGCCCACCAAAGGTACCCATTACCTTAGAGAATGTCATTATGAATCCTGAAAGCAACGCAGGAAGAACGAGGGGGAATGTAATCTTGCGCAGGATGCGCCAGCGACTGGCGCCCATTAGTTCACCGGCTTCTTCCAGGTTGGAATCGATCGACATTAAAGCCGCTGAAACGAATAGGAAGAAGAAAGTATAGTAATGCAATGCACTACAGATGATAATCGGCACAGGACCATACGAAAACCAATCAGGAGGAGCCTGCCCCACCAAGGTCTCAAATAATCCTGGAGTTCCTCCAGAAACCCGGGTTTTGAATAGTACAAGCCAGGCTTGAGCGATGGTCCAACTCGGCATAATGTAAGGGAGAACTGCCAGTGCGTTTACTATCTTTCTTCCTGGCATATCTGTGCGGACAACCAACCATGCTAATGCTCCACCGATTAAAAATGCGAGGGCGGTTGATCCCAAGGCAATCGTCATCGAATGAGTCAATGGGGTTAACGTATAAATTCTACCCAAAACACCTGTCATCATCCTGATCCAGTGGAAGAGTGTAAAGTCTCCCACAACCGCTTCAGGAACACGAGATATATCTTGTTGTTGCCAGGTAATAGTAGTTAATACCAACCGATATAATGGGATGATGACCATGTAAAACATTATGAGCAACATGATCAAGGATAAAACCACATGTGGACTGCTCAGCCAATGAATAAACCTTCTAAACCGAGCCATATATTTCTGTGATGATGATGGAACAAATGCTACATTTGACATTGTTTTCTCCAGGTTTGAATTGGATAATATTCTAATTCTTGGATATTCAGTCTGGGTTCATTAATAATTCAATTTGGCGCTGACGGTATTCATCTAATAAATCGAGGTTGGGCATGACATGAGCTTCATCCACCTGACTTAACATCAACAATAACGTATTGATGATGGTCATGGGTACAGTAAGAGAGTGATATGCCGACACAGGCCCACGCCGTGCAGCCAATATCACATCGACCTTATCCTTGATTAGTGGTCCAAGGGTGTCAGTGACTAAAATAACAGGAGTTTTATTTTTATTTGCATGTTCCAAAGCCATTTGCAGGTTGGGGGTCATGTTATAGAAGCCTATAACAATCAAAAGATCATCTTTATTCATTAAGAGTAATGGTTCAAGCACTTCACGGCCAGAGGTTTTCAAGGAAATGACATGCTTGGCAGAGCGCGTAAGCCTGATTTCCAACAAGTCCACCAGCGAAATGGATGGGCCAATGCCAAAAACAAAAACCCTGGACCGGGTGCGCAGAAGTTCAACGGCAGCGTCCAAAGCATTCCGGTCTACTGATTGGAGTGCCTCAGTTAAATAATCAATTTCCGAAGTGACCAAACGTTCAAAAATACCCCCGGATTCACGTAATTCTGTTAACCTGCTGCGCAGCCTGTTTGAATGAGTAACACGGTGGCGAAAGTTATCCTGTAAAACGGTTCTCATCGCAGGGTAACTATCAAAGCCCAGTGACCTGGCAAATCTCACCAGGGTTGCTTCGCTTAGATTTAGCCGGTGTGCAATTTCTCCAGCAGCAAGAAATGCAGCTTCATCCTGATACTTATTGAAGTAATTTGCAATTCTTTTCTCGCTTTTTGTCAACTTAGAAAAATGCTCACCAATGACTTGACTAACATCGATAATCTGTTGGGGGGATGTGCTTGTCATAAGAACACCTTTTGCCTAAATATTATTTTACTTGCAAGAAGAAATAATTTGAAACATTACTTGCATTTGTAATATCTTACAACAAAATAATAAAAAATGCAATGATTAGTTAAGTTAATGTGATATCGAGATCATAAATTGGGTTTTGAACAGGTCAACGAATTGATACGGCCGATTGTTTTGCGACAATTTGCTCATCACCGTTGTAATGCCACAGTTGAGGATATTTTCTTAGAACTAACAACGATGCAATCACACAACCAATTCCCCCCGTTATGATTGCAACAGGAGGGCTGAATAACTGGGCGATGATACCTGATTCAACTTCTCCCAGTTGTGGTCCACCTTTAAAGAATATTTGGGTAATGCTCATCATCCTGCCACGCATTTCATCGGGAGTGAGCACCTGGCGTAAGATATTTCGAATTATGGAACTTAGCCCATCGAAAACTCCGATAAGTATGAGTGCTGCCATTGTCAGCCAAAAAGATGTTGATAACCCAAATAGGATGGTTGCCGATCCAAAGAGAATTATAGATATAGCTATCGTCATTCCCTGCTTATATAAATTACGTTTTTGTGAAACATAAATACCAATCATTAGAGTACCGATGGATTGTGAAGCGGAGAGCCAGCCGTATTGAATGGGTCCCACATGGAGGATATCTCTGGCTACAAATGGAAGCAAGGTATTAGCTGAGGAAAAAAATGTACCAAAAAAGTCAAGGATCATGGCAGATAAGATAACCGGAGAATTTTTAATAAATGTTATGCCCTCCCTAATGTCAGCGAAAGTTGTTTGCAGGGAATATGTCCTTACTTGTTTCACAATAGCGATATTCCCCATGGCTAGCAATGCAATGATGACTGCAATATATGAGATGGCATTTATCCAATAAGCCCACTCCAGGCCAAGATATGCAATTACTATCCCTGAAATTCCCGGGCCAAGGATTCCACCAACTTTTGACGCAATGGAATTAAGGCTGTAGGCACTTGGAAGATCCTCTCGTGGAACGAGGGATGGTATCAATGCCTGTCGTGCGGGGACATCAAAAGCTACTGCTATTGACTGAACTATCATTAATCCAAATATCAACCAAATAGTAACGTTTTCACGGAAAGTCATGACACCCAGGACTGTAGCCACTAACCCAAGAGCGAGTTGTGTCAAGATGGTTAGTTTCCGACGGTCATATCGATCTGCAACAACTCCGGCAATTAACGAAAGGAAAATGATCGGGAGAAACCTTGCCAACCCTATCCCACTGATAATTACCGGCTGATCGGATAGGGTACGCAGGTGCCAATAAATTGACCATAACTGCATTTGGGAACCGGCGATGGAAATTAAATGACCGATCCAATACAGGCGAAAATTCTTTGATCTAAAAGCAGGAGGCACGATCATAATAGGGTGCTTTTCCTAACCTTAAAAATATCGAGAAGTTCGCTTAATGATCGGATGACCAGGTCGGGTTGGATGGGTAAATCTACTTCAATTCTTTGCGGATTCTCAGGCGGTTCGAGAAAGATACCAAGACCAAAACCAGCCTGTTTACAACCAACCAGATCTTTTGAGATCCGGTTTCCTACGTATGCACACTTACCGGGATCAATATCTAATAAACGAATTGCTTCCAAAAATGGTTCCGGGGATGGTTTTCGGAATTTTATAAAAGATGAGAGTAACACTACTTCGAAGTAACTTTTCCAACCATAGCGATCCAAACTGCGTGGAATATCTAATGTTGACATGCTATTACTGATCACACCAAGGCGATAACCTCGTTGTTTCAGCTCGACGAGGGTTTCATTTGCACCTGGTCTTGGTAATGTTTGTCCTTTGCGCTCACTCCAGAGCAAAGTTAATTCGGCTGCGACAGGTTCGATCTGTGAAGATGGAAAATCAGGTAAGATCCAGCGTGTCCATATCTCTTCTTCAGACAATTGAACCAGATTCTGCTGTGCCCAGGTGCCATAAGATTTGTGTCGGCGGATCAATTCTTCCCAGAATGATTCGGGAACGTCTTTTTTTTCGAGTAATTCGAGGAAACGTACGATAGCAGTTCGCTGAGTTGGTTCGTGTAGTTCACGCAATCTCAGGGTGCCATTAATATCAAATAAAATGGCTTCAATGTTGTTTACTGCCATACTTGGAAAGACCATACCGGACTTTATTCCTTATTCAATACCTTTTTAATTTCCGGTGTAACCCAGAGAGATGCACCGGTTGTATCGACAACTATGTCACAAACCATCATCAATGGCAAATAAATATCCTGAGCTCTTAAAAACTGCGTCCGGAAAAACCTGTTTCTAAAATAAGTAGGATCGTATTTCTTCCGATAGTCAATATCCCTCTTCCACTTTCGTTTCAACCGGATGGGATCATCGGTCAAATATACGGCATTTATTCCGATCAAATTTGACAGCTCCTGGATATGGAAAGGGAAATTACCTTCCATGAATATAATATCAGCCGGTTCTATCTCCAGTGGAGTACAGCCATCCTTCAACCTGCCATCCAAATCATGGCTTGATGTAGCATTCACAAAATCATACCTTGGAATAAATACTTTCTTCCCCTTAAGAATATTCGGCCAGACTATCAAGAAATAAGTCAAAGTGGGTAGATTCCTTCCCCATGGGTTTATCATCCCTATATTCCCTGTCCAAGAGGAAATTGTCCACTTCAATTGTTGTGATTTTCTTGCCGGCTTGATTAAGAAAATTAAATAAGCGTTCAGTGATCTCAGTCTTCCCGGCAGCAGTAGGTCCTGCAAGAGTGATCAAAATGGGGGTTCCTCGAAGATCGATTAGTTTCTTTACAAGATCAACAAATGCTTGATCAATTTCAAAATTGGCTTGTTTAAAGTCTCTGTACCCGACGCCCTGGAAGCGTTCCAAGCGCTTTTGCTTTTTCGCGAAGCGCATAAATGGAGTATTTCCAAAGTGATCAATTACAGCTTTAGTAAAATAATTTGTGCGTGGTAAAAAGATAAATCCCCGGATATCGAAATAAAAATGAAGATTAACCCATTCTGGAGAATAATTATTCTTTACCAATCCTACGAAAAGCATTTGGGTAAGGTGAATGATGGTTTTATCCAAACAAATGCTTTCTCCCGATCGCGGCCTTAGTTCGATATGAGTATAAAAGTCTCTTGTCCCGATCCTGTTTTCAATTAGTTCCTGGCTGTCCAATTCCACCGAATCCCAGCCACCATCCGGGAATAAGTTTTCCAAAGCATAACGGAATTCATAGAGCTCAAGGTCTTGAATGCCTTCGTTGATATTCTTCATTATTTCAAAAAGAATATCTGAAAATTCTTCCGGAGAGTGCATTCTACTAGTCCCTGCCATGCGATACCTATTCTGCCTTATTTAGTATTTTGGCAATTTCCGGCGAAACCCATAAGGCTGCACCGGTAGTGTCAATGGTCATATCACATACCTGCATTTGGGGAATGTAGGCTACCTCAGCCATGATGAACTGTTCTCTAAAGTATCGATTTCGTAAGTAGGAAACGTCATATTTCTTCCTTAGATCAATATCGCGTTTCCATTTACGCTTTAGGCGGATGGGGTCATCTGTGAGATAAACCACCTTGATTCCAATCAAATGCAGGATTTCTTCGATTAAAAATGGAAAATTTCCTTCTATGAAAATTATATCTGCTGGTTCAATTTCCACAGGGATGCGGTTTGGTTTCAAATTCCCACTCAGATCGTGGCTGGATGTGCCATCCACGAAATTATAGCAGGGTGTGATTATCCTTTTTCCATGAGTAATATCCTCAAGGCATTGTTTAAAAAGCTCAAAATGCAAAGCCTTTTTTCCCTCAGAGTCTATACCCTTGGCTTCACGGTAGTCTCTATCAGTCATGAAATTATCCAATTCAACTGATGTGACCTGTTTACCTTCCTGCTCAAATGAAGAACGGAGACGTTCCACAATTTCGGTTTTCCCGGCAGCTGTTGGCCCGGCAATAGCTATCATGATCGGCGTACCACGTGCGGCTATTATTTTCTTTACACTCGTCAAAGAACAAATCATCCACTTCCTTATTTGCTTCTTTAAAATCCTTATAACCAATATCCTGGCTTTGATCAAACGATTTTTGTTTTTTCTCAAATTGCTTAAAGGGTTTCCCGCCAAAATATTTCAAAACGTTTTCGGTGAAGTATTTGGTCCGAACCAGGAAATAAAAACCACGAATATCAAAATAGAAATGGTCATTTACCCAGTCTGGTGTATATTCACCAGTTACAAGACCAACAAAAAGCATTTGCGTTAGACGTAATACTTGTTCATCCAACACTATTTTGTCCCAGGCTGTGGGTTTGGCTTTAATACTGTCAAAGAATTTTCGATTGCTGATCCGCGAAGCGATTTCTTCTTTCCCATCCAAGCTTAATCGAATTCCAACCATTTTCCGGTATCAATTCAAGCATTCCATAACGGAATTCATACAATTCCAAATTGGAAATTCCAGGATTAATTTGTTTCATGATTTCAAATAATTTTTCCGAGAAGGTATCTTTGTTATCTAAAACTGAATTGACCATAAAGTGTATCCTTATTAGTTTTGATTAGTTTGATACATTGGAGCTGACAAATCCTGTCCAGATCCAGGTGTATACGTGGCGAATAATTATTCTTTACAGCCTTTCATACGTTATATTTCTACTTATCCACATACCATATTCGAGACCAAATCATGCACTAAATTTTGCCAAGCGCTGGGCATTTGCGAGAGCGATAGGCATAATGTGTTTTGCTGGAAATACTCCTAGACTACCTCGTGAGCATGCTCGTTCACCAAATTCAGCAATTCCATCAGCCCGAACGCTTTTACTATATATCAGTGTAGGAACAGGATGCCATGAGTGGGATTTTAATGCTGCCGGCGTCGAGTGATCTCCACTTACAATGACCACATCGGGATTAAGAGCCAATACCCGTGGAATCAGAGCCATCCACTTCTTCAATGACACGAACTTTACGCATAAAGTCACCATCCTCTCCGGCCAAGATCAGTATCCTTGATATGTAAGTAAAAGAAGTCAAAGTCGTTCCAATTCTTTTCCAACAATTGCAAATTCATCTTTCAGCATAGTGCCTTCAACTTTAAGGACTTGCATCCCAACCAATTGCGCAATCCCACGATAAGTCGGGTAAATCGCAATACCTGCAGCATTCAATCCATACATTTCCTGGAAAGATGGGAAATTTGGGTAATGATCAAAACCTCTTAGAAGTATCATATTGGCTGGTTGTTTGGGTTGATAGTCTGCAAGGATTTTTCGCGATCTTTCCACAAATATTTTTGCAAGCTGGGCTGTTCTTTCAGAGCCTTTGTTTCGTGCTTTGATCGGAAGAGGGAGCAAACCATTTTTATTGGGGTCAGATCCTATGACCGCACTACCTAAACCTGGTCCACGCATTACGATCGACAAACGATGCTCTTTAACTGTTTCAACAGAAAACGTTGTGTCTTCAATTTGTGTTGTTAGTAGTTTTGACAATTCCATGCTAATATGCTGTCGGAATTCTTCCTGCCCGTCGGTCTGTGACCATTCCGGCATCGTCAACCGAACAATAATTCCCGCGAACCGCGACATCATTTGGCTGTAAATCGAGACCAAGACCAACTGCCTCCAGAACACCTCGCCCAATTCTATATTCAATAGGGTCATAACCAAAAAGACCAAGATGCCCGGGACCACTCTCCACTGTAATTCCTGGTCCAAGAGGGACCGATAAACCTAACGCAGACAATTCTGCCAGTGCGTCGAGATTTGGTGTTTTTGCGGTTTCTAA
Organism: uncultured Chloroflexia bacterium; assembly: GCA_963709535.1. Lineage (GTDB taxonomy): Bacteria > Chloroflexota > Anaerolineae > Anaerolineales > Anaerolineaceae > PNON01. The sequence goes on from CAVPWY010000003.1 coordinate 567,241, forward strand.
TTCAGTTTTTCCACCTGGTTCGAGAGGTAAACCACCCAATCCATCCATGATAATCATGGCTATTTTTGTTTTCCCGGGTATGACCAGGCTTTGCAGGAACTTATGATCCATTGCAAACCCTCCTAATTATTCCACGCATTTTCTACCGGTTCCATTGACCAATGCATCAAAGGCACGTTGGATCTTGCCATAATTTCCATCGCGGTCGAGGGCAATGCCACGACCGACTCCAGTGACAACTTTTCCGATTCCAATCTCGTTCACCTGCATTTCCAGCTTTTCCAGAAGGGCAGGAGCACTGCCAGGTTCTGTACTCCGCCCATCAAAAATTACATGACGAAAACCCTGTCCAAACCATTATCCTTTGCCATTTTCAATACCGCTAAAGGATAATCAATTGAACCATGAGAACTTTTTTCTGTGAGCAACCCGATCAGATGCAGGTTGGAACCACTGGTTTTTTGTGTCTTCAATAGCCTGACAAAGGATCTCATTCGAATAAAATGATCCATCCTTCATTGCCAAATCCAGACGGACATCATCTTGAAGGACGACGCGGCCTGCGCCAATATTCATATGACCAGCTTCTGAATTTCCCGCTTTTCCGGATTTCAATCCCACTGCTTCACCCGAAGCTTGCAATTGACAATTTGGATAACGCTTGAAGCAATGAGTCCCAGACAGGAGTTTGGGCAAGAAAAATTGGATTGGTATCATCCTTCTTACCATTTCCCCAGCCATCCAGAATGACGAGCATAACCTTTCTTTTCCCCACCCAGTTATGATTACCTGCTATATTTTCGCCAAGCATTGAAGTTGGCCGGGAGACATCCAATGCAGATAAAACAGTTGGAGCGACATCGGCTAATTTCCCATCCCTTAGATCAATTGATCCTGGTGAATGTGGATCTATCAGGATACATGAGACGAGATTCGTTGTATGGGCTACATGGGGTGTCCCATCGGGGTTGGTCATTTCTTCAAGATTGCCATGATCGGCAGTAATGAGGGTAACATAATCGGCTGCGAGAGCAGCATCCACCACCCGCCCAAGCTGCTTATCCACGATTGAGGCACACTGGATCTTGGCTTCACGATTCGAAGTATGGCCAATAACGTCCCCATTGGCAAAATTGGTCACAATAAAGTCGTATTGTTTCGTTATTCCATCCAATACTTGATCTGCAACTTTTTCAAGGCTCATTCCAGGTATCTGATCAAAGGGAATTCCTTTGATCGTTGGAATACGCACATCGGTTTCACCTTTGAATGGTTGGTTATTGCCACCATTGAAAAAGAAAGTAACATGAGAAAATTTTTCTGATTCAGCAGTGTGCAATTGAGACAAGCCGGCTCGACTTATCGTTTCTCCGAGAGTATCCATTATCCTGGAGGGAGCAAATGCCACTGGTAAATCCTTGAATTTTTCGTGATAGAGAGTCAAGATGACAAATGTAAGGTTTTGAAGGTCAGGGCGTGGAAAGTGGGGGAAGCCAACTTCTGTAAATGCTTCAGTCAGTTCAATCTCGCGCTCTCCCCGGCGGCAACAAAAAATAATCGAGTCCCCATTCTTGATTCGGCCAATAGGAGAACCATTAATATCTGCCAAAACAATCGGGTCCAGGGAGTAATCGGTCTGACCTTCTTTGTAGAGATCCCTAACCGTACCGGCAATTGCAACAGCCCCACGGGGAGAATAATCGGATGAAATTTGCACTTCTTTTTGGACCATAATTTCCTACTTTCGGCCAGGAAAAATATTCAGAAGCTCTCGAAATTCGTTGATGATCGTGTCGGGTCGATTCTCATCAGTTATGGTGGAAGAGGATAATTCTTGAGGTGAGATCATGATGATCACCTTTCCAAATCCTGCTTCACGCGTGCCGGTCACGTCGCGTTTCAGGTTGTCACCTACATAAGCACAATTCGCTGGTTTTACCCCAGCTATCGAAACTGCTTCATGATAAATTGCAGGATCTGGTTTTCGTTTCCCAAAAACAGAAGAAAGAACCACTGACTTGAAATAGGGAGTGAAGCCATCATTTTCCAGCCATTCGGGAATTTCTTTGGTCGAAATTAAGTTGCTAATAATACCTAGAATATAACCGCGCCGGTGTAATTCCATTACCACTTCACGACCATTATCCACAAGGATTCTACGACCATTCGTTTGTCGAAATTGATATGTCAATTCCACGGCTAAAGGTGCGATCTTAATGGGGTCAATTTCAGGTGACAACCATTTAGTCCAAAGATCAACCTCAGGTGCTTCGGTCAAGTTTTCAAATGCCCACACCCGATAAGCTTTATATCTTTCATTTAGAATTTCACAATACTTTTCCGGTTTTACATCTGTACCAAGGAGATCTACGATCTTTTGGCGGGCAATCGATTGATACTCGTCATCTTTTACCAATAATCTCAAAGTATTGCCAAGGTCAAGAAATATTGCTTGTATGTCGTTGTTCATTTATTTGACCTTCCTGTCATGAACGATAATTTCTACTAAATGCGCCTGGTAACTTAATATTCCAGGGAGTAATCCTCCAACGTCCCTTCGCAGCACATTATCAATAATTCGACTAGGTGATATTCATTTAGAATGCAAGAGTCTGATCAAGTAACCTTCCAAATAATTTACTTACCTCTTAAAGTTTTCGCGGAGGGAAAATATCCAACAGGTCTTTCATAGTTTTTATAGTGTGATCCGGCTTAACTTCACCGGTAGGCGGTTCTTTTGCCTGAGTTGCAGGCTCATAAAACAGAATGAACATTCCATAACCGGCGAGCCGTGTACCTTCGACATCACGAACTGGATTATCACCTACATAGACACATTTGGAAGGTTCAACCCCCATCCGGCGAGCTGCTTCCCAATAGATCTCCGGATCAGGCTTCCGTATTCCTACCTTTGATGAAAGAACAACCGTTGTAAAGTAATCGGTCAATCCATCGGTTTCAAGATAATCCGGGATCTCGGTTTCAGTTATTGTATTTGCAATAATGCCCAATTTATATCCACGCTTATGTAACTCAAGGACAGTCTCTTTTACATCTTCACGTGGAATCCTTCGGCCATCGCAATCACGCCAAAGTCGTGTTAATTTAGCAGAGAGAGGGGCAATTTTCTCGACTGGAAAATCAGGTAACATCCATTGGGTCCACATTTCTTTTTCTGAGGCTTCGATCAATTGCTCTTTTGCCCGTTTTCTTAGTACTTGATAGCGATCTTCGAGTAGAGGTATGAATTCTTCTACTGACATTTTTGTACCAGTCAAATCGACCAATTGCTGCTTGGATTGCGCCATGAAAGGTTCATCTTTAATTACAATTCGCATTGTGTTTCCAACATCTAAAAGAATGGCTTCGATATTATTTTGCATGGTATTTTCTTTCCTTATATGAGAGAATATTGTTTTCTTATTCAAATAACTTACAATACGAATATATTTTGAAATATTACTTACTTTTGCAAATTATATAACAAAATAATATATTATGCAAGTATTCTTTCAGAAATGGAATATTTGGATGAGTGGGTTCTATCATTAATATAGAATAGCAAGTGGGCGTGTTTATGTTTCATCTGGATAACTAGCAGGGAAATTTATACGATCTCAATGGAAAATAGGTAAAGAGCATTGTGATAAGCAATAGTATCAGTCAATCACAATGATTTCCGAGGAAGAAGGAATACCAGACATTAGTTTGAGATAAGAATTTCATTGGAGTTTGATTGAAATCGTGCTGAAATAACTTTCGACAATTCGTACTAGTACTAATGGGGGTTGACAATCTAAAATAATGTCAATATAGTAGAATTTCGAAAGAAATTACTTCTTCGGGCAGTAACAATAATTTTCCCATAGTACATCATCATAGATAAATCCTGGAAAACTTCATGTGCGTTAGGTGTTGTTAAATTCCCTTCAATCCCTGTTCGAAAAAGTTTAATAAATATCGTATATGTGCTTACGCTAAATGAATAATAAATTAGCATAAGGACAAAGATGGTTTAGCCTGCATTAATGAAAAAATATGTGGCTTGGGGAACCAGGCCATTTTTTATTCGTTGGCTTCCATAAATAAGGAGTTCTTAATGGTAAAAGTAAAAAGATCAAAATGGGTGCTTATACTCACCTCCATGTTGTTAATTATAAATTTCAGCTTCGCCTCACAAGCATCTTCTTCGGCACAATCTTCTCCAGAAATTGATGGCTTAAATCTCTCTCCAACAGCTGATGCATATGTGCGGGAGGCTTACCCGGATAAAAACTACGGAGCCAGAAAGACCCTATATGTGGATAATTTATCACTGACACGAAGTTTTCTTCGCTTTGACGTAATTGGGTTGGTTTCCAACGTTGGTCAATCTGTAACATTGCGTGTCTATACAAATAGTCCAAACAAAACCGGAGTAACCGTCTCACTCGTCCCTGATAACAATTGGGAAGAAGATGCAATAACTTTTAATAATGCCCCGGCTATTGGTCCAGAAATCATATCAGTGGATAAAGTGAATAAGGGTCAGTGGGTTGAATTGGATGTAAGTAGCATAATAACATCAGATGGCACGTATACATTGGCGATCACTACAACGAGCAATAGAAACACAAACTTCAGTTCACGGGAAGCAGATATTAACACCCTCAGCTTTTGGTTTCAGGTGAAGGTGCGCCAACTGCAGTACAAGAAGAACCATCTGCAACCGCTACTGAAGAAGTAATACTTACTGAGACTCCATATTTACAGACGGAATCAACCAATATTGTAACTCTCCCATCATCACCAACCAGTACTGTCACCCCTCAGCCAATTCCTTCCAGCACAAGTACGGTCGTTTCCGCAATTGTCGTTTCAGCAAGTCAAAACCAGACTTTTTTTCCGATAGCAGATACTTATGTTAATCCAAGCAATCCTGGTACGAATTATGGTGGATCCACTTCACTAAGGGTGGATGGATCACCCATAGTAAGCAGCTTCCTTCGGTTTAGCCTGGTTGGATTAAACCAACAAGAAATTAGTCAAGTTCAACTCCAAGTTTATGCGAATAGCAGCTCCACCAAAGGAATAGATGTAAAATCTGTAGCTAATAATACATGGGGGGAGCTGACCACGACCTATTCGAATGCTCCAACAGCAGGAAATACCTTATTCTCAACACAATCGACCAAAGGCGGGAGTTGGATCACCTTGGATATAACTTCATATGTTACTGGTGAAGGTTCATATAGCTTCAACTTATTAACTCCCGGATCAACAGCGATCAACCTATCATCGCGTAAATCAGGGTCGAGATCGCCCAAGTTGATCCTATTATTCAACGGTTTATCAACCCCTTTGGCAACAATGGTTCCTACTTTAGCAGCAACATCAACTCGAACGAATACAACAGTACCAGTTATAACAAATACACCTACCAGAACTAGCACTGTTCAAATAGGAGCAACCAATACCTCACCTCCAACTCGCACAAACACTCCTAATCCTATGGCGACTAATACTCCAACTCGAACCAATACTCTGACACCCACCCGAACTAATACACTTACTCCCACTCGCAGCAGTACACCTACATCGGTTGTTACTTCAACCACTGCTCCAACATTAAAATGGTGATCCAGTTTTAGTAGGTGCAGGTGATATTTCGACTTGTTCCAACAACGGAGATGAGGCTACTGCGAAATTAATCGATGGCATTGCAGGCACAGTTTTCACAACTGGTGATAATGCTTACGAAAGTGGTTCCGCCTCAGAATATTCAAATTGTTATAACCCAACCTGGGGACGGTTTAAGTCACGAACAAATCCATCTCCCGGAAACCATGAATATAATACCTCAGATGCGACAGGATATTACGGATATTTTGGAGCTGCAGCTGGAGATCCGACCAAGGGCTATTACTCATACAACCTTGGATCCTGGCATATCATTGTATTGAATAGCGAAATAAGCACATCCAGCGGTTCAGTTCAGGAAAAATGGTTAAGGCAGGACCTTGTTGCTAATCCAACCACCTGCACACTTGCCTACTGGCATAAACCAAGGTTTTCCAGTGGTTCTGCCCATGGTAGCAATTCCAGTATGCAACCCTTATGGCAAGCTTTGTATGACAACCATGCAGATGTGATCGTGAATGGGCACGAACATAATTATGAACGCTTCGCTCCTCAATCACCTTCAGGTGTGGCTGACGTGAATGGATTAAGAGAATTCGTCGCCGGCATGGGAGGCAGGAGTCATTATGGATTTGGAACTATTCTTGCGAACAGTGTTGCGCGGAATAGTGATACTTACGGAGTACTTAAATTCACATTGCACTCCAATAGCTATGATTGGCAATTTGTACCAGAAGCAGGAAAGACTTATGCAAATTCGGGCACAGCACTCTGCGTTCCGTAATCGCAAATTATGATTTTCCCAATAACAATAAGCCCGCCAATATTTTGACGGGCTTATTAAATGCCATTAATCTCCATAAGGATTCCAGGATTGTTTTGGTCCCATGGATTGTAATTTATTCAGGACCTGAGATAGATTAGAAAAACAGTTCAATTCAACAAGAAGAAATTGTTGTAGATTAAAGGAATTTGACAATTCTCATTTTATTTTAGTCATTCCAAATTCAAATGCTATAAGTTTTGTTCCTGTTAAGAGTATATTGAAACCAGGAACGTATAAGGTGTCACCTTTTTCGATGTGAAAATTTGCCCTAAAATGAAATTGACGTATTGAGATAAGTTTGCACTTTCTATATAAGCTGAATTTCTAAATTCGATACGTCATAATTCAATTAAACATCCTTGAATCCAAATTGGCGATTAGATTTTCAGTAAGTAGATGATTAATCGGCAATAGGAAGATGAAGACAATTTGAGCAAGATACTAATCTTAGCAGATAAAGATTCCCCAAAATAGCAAGGGAAACCTAACCATCATGTTTCAATTAAGGTTTCCTCAGAGAGGCGTAAGATGATAAGAAAATTAATTCCCGTACTTTCAGCAAGTGTGTTCGTATATATTAGCTTTGGTACTCGGTTTTGGATTAAATACTCAGGCATTCGAAGTATCGCCTACCAAACAGGTAGATAAATCAAATTATCATCTTCCCTGTGGCAAATTCGTTTGTAAAAGCATCCAAACCTGAAAGCAATTATGGATCAAACAATACCCTCTATGTGGATAATTATCCGGTTACACATGGCTACCTACGTTTTGAGGTAAATGGATTAACTGACCAGGATATACAATCAGTAATACTTCGAATTTATGCCAACAGTTCAAATAGTACTGGTTTCACTATTTCTACGGTATCAGATAATAATTGGGAAGAAAGTGGGATCACTTATAATAATGCACCGGAGATAGGATCCGAAATCGGAATTTCAAGTGTTATAAAAAGGGGGAGATGGTTGGAAATTGATGTAAGCAACGCCATTCAAGCTGATGGTACTTATACTCTGGCAATCACAACTTCCAGTTCTAGAAATACAAATTTATCTTCCCGGGAGGCAGGGAACAAATCTCCGCAGCTGGTGATTTCGAGTGTTATGACATCTACGGAGATTGGTGATGCTCCATCTGAGACACTATTTGTGGAAATACCATCAGATATCGCCTACCGAACCTTTACCGATTAATACCCTTGACCCCGGGACAACTATCCCCTCAGATTTTCCAACAAATACAGGTGTGCCAACTTCAAACTTAATGATTACAAGCACACCAACGCCACCATTAGCAAATACATCATCTTCTGATCCAACAAATACACCGACTGTTTATACACTTCCAAATGTCGATCCTACAAACAGTGGTGATCCTGTTTTGGTTGGAGCTGGTGACATTGCAAGCTGTTCTAGTTCTGGCGATGAGGCAACTGCGAAACTAATCGATGGCATTGCCGGTACAGTTTATACAACAGGTGATAATGCATATGAAAGCGGATCATCATCCGAATTTACTGATTGTTATGACCCAACCTGGGGTCGATTTAAATCCAGAACGTATCCTTCTCCCGGTAACCATGAATACAATACTTCAGGTGCCACGGGGTATTATGAATATTTTGGTGCTGCTGCTGGTGACCCGACCAAAGGCTATTACTCTTACAACCTGGGAACCTGGCATATTGTTGTATTAATAGCGAAATTAGCACTGCCAGTGGATCAGCACAGGAAAAATGGTTAAGGGAAGATCTTATCGCTAATCCAACCACCTGCACACTCGCTTACTGGCACAAACCGCGCTTTTCAAGCAGTTCCACTCACGGCAGCACAACAAGCGTACAACCACTCTGGCAAGCTTTGTATGATCATCATGCAGACGTTGTCATCAACGGACATGACCATACATATGAACGATTTGATCCCCAATCTCCATCAGGAGTCGCGGATGTGAATGGGATCAGGGAATTTGTGGCTGGCATGGGAGGAAGAAGTCATTATGGATTTGGAACCATTCTTCCGAATAGTGTTGCCCGGAATGGTGATACTTATGGTGTGTTAAAATTTACCTTACACACCGATAGTTATGACTGGCAATTTGTACCCGAAGCAGGAAAAAATTATGCAAATTCAGGAACTGCACTCTGCGTTCCATAATAACCAAATTTTGCATACCCTGTAACAAAAATAGCCCGCCAACATATCGGTGGGCTATTTTAATGCAAAATTGTAACCTGGTGAGAAATCCTGGATTATGATTGGTTATTATTTATTAATCCATATATCCTGGAAATAATTATTGACCCTATGAATACGAAATATGAATATCGTGAAGGAAGCAGCACAAAACCCTAAAAATATTTTTCATCGCATAAATATTTTTTAAAATTGCTTCAACTTGATGAGGAGTACCTTTCCACGGACCTGGAATTTCCTGTTTTAAAGTTGTCACAACACCTGCCCAGTGACAGGCAGTCTCAGCACTATCAGTTAATCGCTTGGCGATATATGTAGAGAAGCAAGTGTCACCCCTTCCGGTTCGTCCTGCGAGAGAATGCGGTGTGAAAGGAGCGGAATACAATTTACCATCAGAAAATACTGTTACTCCTGATGATTGTGTTAAAACAATCTCCTTCGGCCCCATGGAGTGTAATTTATTCAAGATTTGAGACAGATCTGATAAACCTGTAATGTACTCAGCTTCTGCTTTATCTAATTTGAGGTAAGTGATACTCCTCAAACCGGTAACCATATCTGTCCAGGGTTGGAAGATAAGATCATTCTCTACCGGCACTCGCACAAATCCCTGAATATCCATTCCAATTGGTGCCCTTTTCGATAATTCTTGCAGGAGGGGTAAATCTACTTCACCTGCAAAAAGGGGAGAAAGCATGATCACTTTAGCGGTAAAGTCCGGAATATCTGTTAAGCGAATATTTACCGCCAAACCCGATTGGTTTGCAAATACGGGTTTCCATATTTGATGACTTGTAATAATTGGCAATCCCAGAAGTTCCCTCTGCTGCAGTGGCAAAAACTTCCACTCCTTCTGCTCGCAATTCATCCAATCGTGGAAAATCGTCAGGGTGGAGTCTGGTGACCACGGCAACACTTGCCCCAAGGTGTTTGATCGCTATACTTCCGTAGTAAATTCCACCACCTGATGCAATTTCTTCGACGCCATCTACGATCAATTTGTCCTTGGCAAAATTGCCAATCATGACAATATCAAACTCAGACATGATTTTTCTCGGCCGGCAAAACCTGGATGCATCCTTCGGCAAATCCAACTGTTACTTTTTCGCCTTCAGGGAAGAGGTCCATTACATAAGGATCAGTCTCTGTCCCGGTGATCAATTGTCCATTCACATCAACGTCATATTCGATCACATCCCCCAAATAGACTGACCTGCGAATAATTCCATTGAACATTTCCCCGGTTTTCTTAACCCGGATCATCTCAGGGCGTACAACCAAAGTGACTGCTTCCAAATTATTAAATTCCGCTGATCACATTCTTCAACTCAACCACTTTCCCAAGTGCTTTTACTGTTAAGCTTTCGCTTCTTCTGTTCCTGAACTTCACCTGAAACAAAATTAGCCCGGCCTATGAAATCAGCCACAAAGCGATTGGTTGGGAAGCGGTACATTTCAACAGGTGTACCAATCTGCTCGATGACACCCTGATTCATGACGACAATTCTATCTGAAAGGGTCATCGCTTCGATTTGATCATGGGTTACATAGACACTGGTGATATTCATCTCTTTTTGAATACGCCGGATCTCAGTGCGCATTTCTTCACGCAGTTTTGCATCCAGGTTTGATAGCGGCTCATCCATTAGCAAGACTTTTGGTTCCATCACCAACGCGCGAGCCAAAGCTACTCGCTGCTGTTGTCCACCGGAAAGCTGGGTGGGTGCGCGATCACCGTACCCTTCCAGGTGAACAAGATCAAGAACCTTATCCACCGGTCTGAAATAACTGCTTTCGAGAGTCTTTGCACATGCAATCCATAAGCAATATTTTCAAAAACTGTCAAATGAGGAAAAATTGCGTAGCTTTGAAAAACCATTGACATCTCACGTTTATGAGGTGGGAGTGAATTGATCTCCTTATCATCCAGGATAATTTTTCCGGATGTTGGAAATTCAAAACCTGCGATCATCCGTAAAGTTGTTGTTTTTCCACAACCACTGGGTCCTAGCAGGGTGACCAGTTCACCTTTATTTATTTCCAGGTTGACATTATGAACAGCAGTCACTTCGCTTACTCCACCGCGTGGAGGGAAAATTTTAGTGATGTTTTCTAGGGTCAGGTACATTGGTTTATCCTCGGTTTCAAGTAATTTAGAATCCCTGGCTCATATCCACAGAGCCCCTGCCTTTAAATATCCTGTTCAACAAGCAAGTTGAGCACGACAATGGCAACCATAACGAATACTATGATAACTGTTGAATAAGCAGCTGCAATACTCACCCCACCTTGTTCCCATTCGCTTAAAATGGAGGCTGTCACGATCCGCCATTTTGCACTTACCAGGAAGATGATCGCAGAGAGGCTGGTCATGTGTCTTGTGAAACTGAATATCAAGCCAGCCAACAAAGCCGGTAAGATGAGAGGTAAAGTCACTTTACGGAACGTGTATTGAGCATCCGCTCCTAGAATGTTGGAGGCTTCCTCAATGGATGGATCGATCTGTTGAAGCGAAGCAACTCCTGATCGAACAGATGCCGGCAGGCTGCGTACTATGAATGCTGCCATGATGATATAAGCACCCCCCACCATCGCAAACGGAACTCCTGTAAAAAATAACGCACACGGAATAGCAAGACCTAATACTCCAAGACCAATCCGAAAGCCGCTGATCTTCACCCCCTGCAATAGAATAACACCGGCAAAAATTAGAGCTATAGCCAACAAAGCAGGGGTCGGCTGGAGTAGTACCTTCAAATAATCTGCAAATTGGAAGATCGCATTACTCCAAAAACCTCTTTCGAGAGTTCGACTGAAATCAGCAATTGGTTTACCAATCGCAATTGCCCAGTTGGTCGACATCACATAAATACCGATCAATGCTGTGATCAATGATTTAGATAACTTTTCGCTGGGTGATCAATAACACGACTGAAATGGCCAAGTACGTACAAGCCCAGGTAAAAATACATTGCACGAATATCAATTTTTGTTAGGCTTACTCCAATAGCAGTCCCAATAATTAAAATGATGATCCGTTCTGCTGCTTTTTTTCCAATCACCTGCGAAAAGAATAAAGCCAGAATTGCATAAATTCCAATTGCCAAGGCCAAAGGCGGTTTATTAAAGCCATAATAAAACCAATACCAAGAATAGTTCCAGGCACAGCACCACCCAGGTTGGAAGTAAAATCCAACGCATCTTTTCCGGAAAATTTCTTGCGAACCACCAACCAGGCAATGATCATTCCCAGTATGGCTGCAAAAGGTGTCGCTAATGCACTTAAGAATGTAGTATCAAGGATCGCCTCAACTCCCCGTGTAACAGTAAGGGTCCAATGTTTCAAAGTTGGCGTGAAGTCAATACCCCAGGCAGTGCTGAATGAACCGTATATGATTGTTGCATACAAAAGGATGATAAAAGCGATGATCAAATATGCCGTGATATTAAAACCCATCTGATGATCGGTTCTTTTTCAACAATCTGCGAACCGGCAGGTTTGCCGGTAACAGATATATACGATCGGCGATTTACAAAATACCGCTGAGCAAGGAAAATGACTAATGTAGGGATGATCAGCACCAGTGATAAAGCAGAGGCTTTCTGATAGTTATATTCTCCGATCACTGCCAGAAATATTTGCGAAGACAACACGGTCTTATTACCTGCAATAAATAAGGGATTTCCTAGGTCAGCTAAGGATTCAACAAACAAAAGTAAAAAGGATCCCGCAATTCCAGGGATCAGCAGAGGAAGAGTAACTGTTCTAAATAGATGAATTCGCCCTGCCCCCATACTGGCAGCAGCTTCTTCCATGGCCGGGTTCAAACGTTCAAGCATCGCCTTGAGGATCAGATAAGAAACTGAGAAAAAAGTGATCGTTTGGACAATGACCAATCCATCCAATCCATAAACATCATTCATCCCTTTAACAAATTCTATTCCCAGAATTTTATGTGTGATCAAACCGTTTCGTCCAAAGAGCAGGATCATGCTTAATGCCAATGCAAAGGGGGGTGATACTGTCGGGACCAGGGCAAGCCAATGGACTATCTTTTTACCCGGGATATTGCAGCGGACAATTGCATAGGCAAAAATGAAACCAACCAGGGTTCCCGCGGAAGCTGTTAGTAATCCCATCAACATTGTGTCTGTAAAAGCTCTTCGTAAGTGCTGGCCCATAATAATCATCAAAATAACGCACAAAATATGTAACATCCCATGCACCATCTTTGGAGACAAATCCACCAGAAACAGAACGATATAATGGGAAAACAACAAAAACAAAAATAAAAATTCCTGATAATAGCAGGCTGATAGAGAGGGTAGGATCTCTCCCAATTAGTGAAAATTCACGAATTCTTCTGATGAAACTTGAGGATTTTAGAGCTGGAGAATCTGGACTGGCTGAGGTGGTCTGCATAATCCTCCTGGAAAAGTCTCCGGGCGGCTTGCAAGCCGCCCGGAAGAAAAAAATCAAAGATTATTGTTTCAGATTTTCAGCGTTGGCAATTTCGTTGGTGAATTTTTCAACGAATGCGGATTTATTCTCACCGGACCAAAGGAAGTCATATTCGATCAATTTTGCTTCCATCAGTTCGGGGTGAGAAAGCTCGACACCGTTGACGGTTGGAGCCTGGTAAGCATGGTATTTCGGACCCAGTGCCTGTCCTTCAGGAGAAATCGCCCAGTCATACCACAACTTGGCAGCCTGGATGTTCTTCGCACCCTTAAGGATGGCTTCTCCACCGATTTCATAACCAGTTCCCTCTGCCGGGAAGGTAAGCACGAGTGGGCAGGAATTGTTCTCGATCTCATTCACAATATCATGTGAGAAAACAACTGCCACTGCGGCTTCGCCCTGGCATACGAACTTGGCGGGTGCGGCACCACTTTTTGTAAATTGAGCCATTTGGGCAGCATACTTCTTAATGTATTCCCAACCTGCATCCTCACCACGCATCTGAAGAACTGTGGAAATGGCAGTATAGGATGTTCCTGAGGTGGATGGATGTGCGACCATTACCTGACCAGTAAATTCAGGTTTAAGAAGGTCATCCCATGAGGTGGGGGCTTTGGCATCCGGATGTGCGGCAAGCCAATTGGTATTTGTCGCATAGCCTAGTGTTCCAACATATACACCAACCCATTGATTGTCAACGTCTTTCATCAGTTTAGGATCACGAATATTGACAAAATTAGGTGAGTCATATGTTTCCAAGAGGCCTTTTCCTTTTGCAGAAATGAAGCTGTCGATCGGGCCACCCCACCAGATATCAAAGGTTGGGGCATCTTTTTCGGCTTCAATACGGGCTAAAGCTTCACCAGCGGACATACGAACATAGTTCACTGTAATTCCGTATAGAGCTTCGAATTCCTGTTTCATTCCCTGGCACCATTCTTCTTGCGGTGTGCAAAGGACATTGAGCTCAGTGTCAGTAATGACAGCGGGAGCTTCGGTTGCTTCAGGAGCAGCTGGTGCAACTGGAGCGGCAGGTTCTGCAGGTGCAGCAGGAGCCTCGGTTGGGACGGCTGGAGCTACTGGGGCGACAGGAGCCGGTGCACATGCTGTTAAGACCATCAGTAGCAGCATTGTTGCAGCCATCACGAAGTTAATTCTTTTTGAAATCATTCTATTCCTCCTAAAGAATAATGATTTGCGGCGGTATCACATAAACCGCTCTGGCCATTCTTGTCAAAAAATAAGATGACCTAAGGTGATTATACATGTTATATGTAATTTTCAATAATGAGGAAAGTAATAAAAATCTAACTAATTCTTACAGGAATTATCAATAGCCAAGTGATCTCGATTGCCATATTCTTGTTATATATAATCTCTTTAAAGAGCTATGCAGTAATAATAATTGTTTTGGAATATCGGGATAAAAAAACCGCCCGGGGGAGGCGGTTATGTTCAGTCGGGGCGCCGGGAGTTGAACCCGGGACCTCTTGCACCCCATGCAAGCGCGCTAGCCGGGCTGCGCCACGCCCCGATTTCCGAACTGCCGAAATTATAGTCGCCTTTACTGTTATTTACAAGGATATTAATTTGGTTTGATTTTACCGATGGCATAAAAGACAGGAACAAAAAGTATCCTGGTGCCTGCCACCCGAGCTGCCAGATCTTGTGCATGATATAACTCGATCTGTTCGGGAGTAAGAATATTCGAGAGGTCATGTTTTAAGGTTTTCCACTCGTTTTCAATTTCATAAGTTGAGACTGAAGGACGCCATTGCCCCCCTGATAAACCGGTTTCGATGACCTCAATACCAGCTTTATTCAATAATCCGGCAATAGAAGGGCCAATTCCCGGATCAGCTCCCTGGGAAACAAGCGATTCAGCCTGAAGTTTTCCCAAAATACTAAGTTCATCAGGGAAATCGATCCTATGCGTATAGTCAGGTTCAGCCAGGATCAAAACGTGACCACCTGGACGGGTGACCCTTTTCATCTCTTCCAATGCCCGGAGTGGTTCATTGATCCACAGAAGCAGATAATGGCAAAGACAAATATCAAATGAATCCTGCGTGAAAGGTAATGAAAGGGCATTTCCATTCACCCAATGAGCTGAAAAATGATCCCTTGCAAAAACCAATCGCGGATAATCAATATCCACGGCTGTCAGCGTGGTATTAGTCAGGGCTGCATATTCAGATTCCAACGCTCCTGTTCCACAGCCAACATCCAAAATAGCTGCATCGGATCGAGGAGCGATGAGTTTATAGATATATGAGCGCAACTGCGCGGTCCAGAGAGCCTGCTGCGTGAACCGGGAGTGCCAATCAGGTGTGGAAAACATCAATTTACTGTGATAGGTTTAATTCGATTTGCCCAGATGGATGCCCAATCATCGGTCAACAGATTCCCAAGAATGGTATTTTCTCCCTGGGACGGAAGTACATCCCCATCAGGTTCAAGGTATAACCAGGCGTAACCTTCACCTTTTACTTGCTGGGAGTTATCGATTTCAAGGTTGAAGGGATTAAATGCAGAGTAAGGAACCGGAATATCCCAAATCAGATTTAATCCTTTACTTGTTGCAAAATCAGAACTTTCCTTTTAACCCAGTCACCATCTTCAACGGATTTCGCGCTCAAAGATAGATTTTTTACACCCATTTTTTCCAGGCGTTCAATGGTCGAAAATACTTGAGATTGGTCATAAGGAGTTATTGTCAGATGAACAGTCAGGAAGATATCTTCAACCAGGACATCTTTTATCGCTTCCCATGACTGCTCGTTTTTCGGGTCAAGAAGGAGCATGATGTGGTCCAATCCTTCATTCAGTAAGCTATGGAGGTACTCATGATCACTAAGCCTCAAGCCGTCTGTCAGTAAACCGGTAACCTGTCCCAGTGACTGACAATGGGCGAGCAATTCTGCAAGGTCCGGTCTTAGGGTGGGTTCACCACCTGTAAAGACAATGTGTGGAATACCGGCATTCCAGGCTTTAGTCAGTATTGATAAGCCATTCCTCAGTTAATAATTCCCGTTCTGATTCTTTCATGAGGAGCAACTGCTTTGAAATCGGGTGTGTTGACTTTATATGTCAAGCCGCAATCCAGACGGTATGGAGCAGATATTTCTTCAGAGTAGGGTTCCTGGCTGTCAATACTCAAATAGTTCTCAGGTTCCAGGTCTTGTGTTTGGATCAAAGTCTTAATTTTCCCTACAATGTCCAGGTAATCTTCTTTCGCCTGATCAGGTTTGATGTTATAGCGACGAGTAACCTCAGCGACCGCTTTGTCTTCAGCATATCCCTGGACCATATAGTAGGCAAATTCTGCAGCTGTCTGATTAAGATGGAGGGTGGTATGTGCATTAATGATCAGCAATCCACGTCCATCCTTTTCCAGCCTTAAGTGCAGCCGGTACGGACTATCTGTATCAGGTGGAGACTGGAAATGGTATATGCCCGCAGGGATTGATTGGACAGGGATTCCTTTTCCGAAAATATCTTGTATTCGATCCATCCATTTAGCCATAGTTCCCTCTTTTCAACGAAATTGATCCAAAATCAAATGTAAGATTTCTGGTTAATTAGTATATTGATTTACCTTTGACTCACTCACGCTTGCATTTTCAAACTGTAAAGGGCAACCTCCACCGCATTCAACTACCAAGGAACAACCCGTACACTTTTCAGGAATGTTTGATCTGTTGCGAATAGATTCGGAAAGTGGGTGGTTCCAAATGCTCTCCCAATTATCTTTGAGAATATTTCCAAGCGAAACATAATATGATTGGCAAGGCAATACACTGCCATCCGGTTCAATACACATGTTATATCGAGCAGCAGAACAGCCTTTAATTCCTAATTCCTGAGTGACTGGATCAAAGTGGCAATACTGGGTGGGTGTATACCAGATCAATTTTTGTCCGGATTTTTGTACATGTTCTTTCGCTTTGGATAAATAGACATCAAGTTCTGCTTCCTTCAAACCACTGTTTACATTTGCCCCTTTACCCGAATAAATCAATGAATTTAATCCGATAGTGGGTACTCCTAATCCAGAAAGATAATCTAACAATCCATCAATGAACAGGCTGTTGGATTGCAATAGCGTGGTGTTGGTCATGACATACAAACGGGTGTTGACAGCATTTTGTATCCCAATTGTTGTCTGCTTCCATGCGCCAGTTGAATTTACTATTTGGTCATGAATATCTGACAGGTGTGATTCAAGAGTGATCTGGACGTGGTCAAGCCCGGCATCGACTAGTGTCTTTACATAATCTGTTTGACTGAGACGACGGCCATTGGTATTTAAACCAGTGATCAGTCCCTTTTTTTCTGCATACGCTATCAGTTCTGGCAGATCCGCCCTTAGTGTAGGTTCTCCACCCGTAAATACGATGTGAGGGATGGATAGGTCCCATACCTTGTCGATCACTCGTTTCCAATGCAATGTATCCATTTCCGGGAAAGATCTGGATCTTGCATTGTAGCAATGGTGGCAATCGTTATTGCAGCGGTATGTAACAGCCAGATCCATTCTGTAAGGTGCTGTTAACCTGGCACTGAAAGGCATGGTAGTATCCAGCTCGAGTTCATGAATAGGACAGGCGCCATTTGGTCTGGTCAATTCATGAATTTGATTGATGGTCTGCCTCACATCCAGCATCAATTCGTTACTATCGACAGAAAAAGATTTGGATACAAGGCGGTTGATCCGTTCTTCAGATTTCCCATTTAAATAGTGGTATGCAATGACAGTGGCAGTTGGATTGAGGTGGATCATCTGGGCTGCATCAATCACCAGGCAGCCGGAAACATCGGGATTGACGCGCAGGTGGACACGTGAATAACCGCCGTCAAGCTGAATCCGATGGTGGTATAAGCCAGCAGAAGGCAAATTTCCATCCTTCGAGAATATTTCCCGAAAGCCTTCTGACAGGACCTTGAGCTGATAACCCAGTGTTGTCATCTATTTATTCAATACTAACGACCGCCACCTGCACAAGCACATGCGCAACCAGCACAGGCACAAGCGCAAGCACAGGAATGTCCGCTGCTTCCACCGCCTCTGGAACTGCTTGTTGAAGGTGGCGGCGGTGGATTTGTACGGTTGGTAATTCCAGAAGTGAAGTTGGTAATGTTGCCGACTGCACCTGCAGCAAAGGTTTGGATGCCTGTGGTCATTGATGAAGCAAAATCGGCTCCAGGTAATGAAGGTAAATTAATGCTGACCGGTTTGGATGAACCAAACGAAGGGGTTGAACCTGTAGATATTGGCGTATGGCTCGCAGTTGAACCCCGGAAAGTCGGGTCGAAGTTTCCCCACCACATGGGTAAGAAAACAGGTCCCTGACTAAAGGTTTTTTGGGTCCGGTCATCATAGTTCTTATCGAGCATGGTCCCATTCAAGGTTTTCATCATACTTTTGACTTTTAATCTCTGGGGTGCCAGATGCCTCCACTTGTTCCCAGGCTTTTTTGTTAATATCTTCATAATAGGCGACAGTTTCTTTGCGGCTGAAACCTTTCATTAATTCAGTCACTGACTTCACAAGGTTAACAACAACTTCCTGCATCGCCTTTTGGCGTTCTTTCCCGGCCGGGCTCTTGAAAGCTGTCAGGAATTCCAATTCATAAGGCTGCAATCCAGTGGGAATTGGCTCTGTCACGACTACGTCCAATGGTTCACGGGATTTTACAGAAGCAGCAGATTTTTTGATCACTCCAAACAGGATCATGGTTAACAGCTTATCCATCGGCTGCTCCATCACAATGGCAGCCTGAACAGCGGTTAGTCCACGTTTGATCCCATGCCCTTCAATGGATATCTTGGGAGGAAGGTATTGAAGTTTCCGCTTTTTTGCACCCCAAATGGCCGAATAGAAACTAAAACCAATAATGGCCAGGAAGAAGATCGCCATACAAGGGCAGATAAGAACTGTCGGGTCAAAAGTAAAGGCTGGAGGAGTATAAACTTCCTGAGTGGGGATATAAGCCAGCCGGGAAAGCTGCGGCAAATTCGTATTTATCACTTGAGCTTGCACTCGTACTTTGCCAGGTATATGTAATCCGATCTTCTAAATCAAATCCTGTTTCGGGTTCAGCATTTCCAGGCCAACCGGATGCCATTTTCTCCCAGCGAGGTTCTTCAGGTTGAATTCCTGGAGGAAGATGGAAGGTGACCTTCAAATTGGTTGAACCGTTTACATACTGTGATCCGAAATAATTGGGGATTAATCGAATGCTGGCATAATTTTTATCCTGGTCATTGCTATAAACGAACATTACTTTGCTGATATTGTTAACCCGCAAAGTAACCACGCCAAATTGCCCGGGCTGAATGGCGTTCGAGCCAAGACCAAGAGTCACTCCATCTTTCGTGCCATTCAGGTATTGTGGATCAGCTGTATTAATATCGGTTATCGTTTTACCGTCGACATCAGCTGAAACGTCGGAAAGGCTAAAATTTCCATTCGGCAATCCAATATCCACAAAATCAATTGGTGAGGCTGATGGGTCATTGGTAAAACCATAAACATAATTAAGACTTAAAGATCCATCCGCGTTCCAGTACGCATCAATAGTCGCGGAATCGACCGAAAAGGAATACGTTTGAGCTGATACGAGCGATGTGGTAAATAATGACAGCAAAAAAATAATCAACACGACAAAGCTGATTTTTTTCATATATCCCTCCCGGAAATAACAGTTACCACTTAGGATCTTCAGTTAGTTGGTAAGAAGTATG
This sequence comes from uncultured Chloroflexia bacterium, assembly GCA_963709535.1. Taxonomy (GTDB): domain Bacteria; phylum Chloroflexota; class Anaerolineae; order Anaerolineales; family Anaerolineaceae; genus PNON01. Next base: position 587,093 of record CAVPWY010000003.1, read on the forward strand.
GCAAAACGGACAAGTCACAACTGGGGCACCCGCTACCATGGCGATATCTGCCGGAGTAATGGCTCCTCCACATGATTGGCACTTCAATGTGTCCATATTTACATTTGCTGGCAAGTCGATCTTGTATGTGATATTCTGATCTTCAGAGACAGGTACAGCAGCTTTTCGGAAGGAAAAGAACCCCAGTACAGCGCAAATAATCAATAATATGATGCCTGTAACGAGAGTGCCGCCCTGATTAGCTTGATTTCGACTAAAAGCTGCAAGGGTGAATAAAACACCGAAGATAAAAAAGAAGGCTGTAAGAATTTTCCCGACAGTTTTCATAACGGTCTCCTATGTTGACGCAAGATCAGATTTCAGTAAAATGTTAATAAATTATACAACGAATACGTATTTGTTATTGAATAGGTTGCAGTATGAATGATGAAAATTATTAGTAAGGATGATTATTTATTATTGATCCAGAAAATCCAATACCATAATTCCAGGTATTGGATTATGGATGATCCGGTGGTGAGTGATGCAGAGTATGACCAGTTAATGGCCGAGTTGAGGGTGATTGAAAATGATCATCCTGAATGGATCACCTCCGAATCGCCAACTCAAAGGGTCAGCGGTCAAAGTGTTGATAAATTTACCAAAGTCCAACATCCTGCTCCGATCCTAAGTTTGGCAAATGCGATTTAATGAGCAGGATATTCGAGCCTGGTATGAGCGGATTTCCAAATTGGATCAACGAGTACGTACATCAAAATTTGTGGTTGAACCAAAGATTGATGGATTGACCGTAGTCCTGCATTATGAAAATGGAAGATTCGTAAAAGGTTCGACCCGTGGAGATGGTCAAGTCGGTGAAGATGTAACGATGAATTTGCGTACAATTCGCGCAATTCCGTTGAAGATCCCTCTGGACAGCAAAGGACCAAATCCACCAAATCGGCTTGTAGTTCGCGGGGAAGCATATATTTCCATTGCCAGCTTTGAAAAACTCAACCAGGAATTACAGGAAAAGGGTGAAAAGACTTACTTAAATCCGCGAAATACAGCTGCAGGGTCATTACGGCAATTGGATCCCACGCTTACAGCCAGCCGTCCATTAACATTGCTTACATATGATATTGTGGATGCCGATGATCAAACCCCAAAAACACAATGGGATTTATTGAATTACCTGAAAGCTTTGGGATTTCCTATCTCCAATAAAATCAGGTTATGTGACACCCTGGATGAAGCGATAAAAACCTGTATTCAGGGGGGAATCGAAAGGGATAACTACTCTTTTGAGATTGACGGAATGGTCATCAAATTAAATGACCTGGCACTCGCAGATAGTTTGGGGGTTGCCGGAAAGGACCCGCGGGGGGCTATTGCATTCAAATTTCCAGCCAGGGAAGTGTCCACCCGATTGGTGGAGATCAGGGTAAATGTTGGCAGAACCGGTGTATTAACTCCGTATGCAGTTTTGGAAGCAGTAGAGGTTGGTGGTGTGGTCGTCCGGCAGGCAACATTGCATAACTTTGACTACATTCAGGAAAAAGATATTCGGGTTGGGGACCGGATCATGATCAAAAGGGCAGGTGATGTCATACCCTATGTTATCGGGCCGATAGTGGACGTGAGAAATGGTTCGGAACAGGTTTATGTTCCTCCCGTAACTTGTCCTGATTGTGGTGAAAAGGTGGAACAACTTCCGGGAGAGGTAGCGAGATATTGTGTAAATGCTTCCTGCCCGGCTCAGTTGGTGCGTAACCTGGAGCATTTTGTATCCCGGGAAGCCATGGAAATCACCGGGATGGGTATAAAGATCGTGGAGCAATTGGTGGGAGCTGGGTATTTAAAAGACCTGGCGGATATTTTTACACTCACAAAAGAAAGTTTATTATCAGTCGAAGGTTTTGCAGAAAAAAAAGCAGTCAATCTGATCGAATCAATTCAATCCTCGAAAAATCGTCCTTTAGGCAGATTAATTAATGCCATTGGAATTCGCGGGGTAGGAGAGGTGGCTGCCATCGAATTGGCAAATAGGTACGGGGATATTGATCTACTGGCAAAGGCATCATTTGAGGAATTGCAAAAGATAGAAGGAATAGGTCCAAATATCGCCACCGGCATTGTAGATTGGTTTGCAAGAAAAGAAAACATTGAATTGATCCAAAAATTCAAGAGCGCGGGAGTAATAACGCGTGAGGTAGTAACCGGAAATGAAAAACGGGAAGAGCAGATGTTTAGCGGTTTGATCTTTGTTATCACTGGAACACTTTCAGGATTTGGTCGTGAGGAAGTCAAAGAGTTTATTCAGACGAGAGGTGGTAAGGTCACTGACAGTGTAAGTGCCAAAACCAGCTACCTGGTTTTAGGTGAAAACCCGGGTTCAAAATTGGAAAAAGCAAGGGGATTGGGGGTGAAAGTAATTGGTGAAGAAGAATTAAGAAAACTTGGGTGAAAACCAGGAAAGGACAATCAAATAATCAAAACATTACGTTTAATAAAAAAATTACGTAGAGTGTCTTTGATTAGTGTATTAATAACATTATCCATTCTAATATTTGCTTGTAATCGGACTATTAATAATCCAGAAGAATTGGAACAATTTCCATTTTCACCAACAAAAACCTTAATACAAGAGACCTCAGACTGGTGGCATCCTGCTCCTGGATTAACCTGGCAGTGGCAGCTTGCAGATCTTCCTGTGGATACCAGTGTTGATGCTGATGTATTTGATTTAGACTTATTTGATACCAATCCAGAAATAATCAGAGAATTACATTCAAAAGGGCGAAAGGTTATTTGCTATATTTCCGTTGGTTCAAGAGAGGATTGGCGTTCTGACGCTGAACAATTCCCTACTCAGGTGCTAGGCAATGAATATGATGGTTGGCCTGGTGAAACCTGGCTAGATATTCGACAGATCGATCGATTGGCACCAATTATGCGAGCCAAACTCGATCTGTGTAAATTGGCAGGATTTCGATGCTGTAGAACCAGATAATATCGATATTCACGATAATGATACTGGTTTCGAAATTTCATACGATGACCAGTTAGTTTATGCGCGATGGCTGGCTGATGAAGCTCATTCCCGGGGATTGGCCATCGGAATAAAAAATGCCCCTGATATGGTTGCAGATTCGATGGGATTTTTTGATTTTGCCATCACCGAAGATGCATTTGAGTATGGTTGGATTGGAGAAATGCTTCCCTTTATTAATTCAGGAAAGCCTATTTTTGCGGCAGAATATAGTGATACAGATGTCGATTTTAAATCAGCCTGCAAATGGGGAAAGATCAATAATGTGAGCTTTATTCTAAAAAACCGGGAATTGGACAAATATCGAGAGGTTTGTCCATAAAATTCTTATATTTTCCTGTTTAGTTGACATGAATCTCTCCCTCGGATAAACTAACTCCCATTATTAGACATTATTATTGGAGATCATTGCATGAATAAAATACAAGATTCGGTCATTCGGCGCATCAATGAGATGAAAACTCGAACAACCTCGATGAAGGCAGAGAATCTGTATTTTTATAACCAACCAGTCACAGAAATGCTGGGCGGCAGTAAAGTGCGAGTTGATGGTAAGGTAATGAGCATGTATGCATCATATAGTTATCTCGGCTTAATAGGTCATCCCCGGATAAATAAAGCAGCACAGGATGCAATTACACGATATGGCACTGGAACACATGGCGTCAGAACACTTGCAGGTACGCTCCCGGTCCATGTCGAATTGGAAGAAACAATTGCCAACTTCAAGCATGCTGAAGAAGCGATTACATATTCTTCTGGATATGTAACAAACCTTTCTGTAATTTCCACTCTTGTTGGCAGGGGAGATTATGTTTTTTGCGATAAGTTGAATCATGCCAGCATTTATGACGGTTGTATGATGTCACATGCGAAATTTATCCGGTTTAATCACAATGACCTGGACGACCTTGAAAAACAAATCTCAGCAGCACCGGTAGATTCCGCCAAACTTGTGGTTGTGGATGCAGTATTCAGCATGGATGGAGATCTGATCAATCTTCCACAACTTCGGTCAATTTGCGATAACTACCATTGTTGGTTGATGGTGGATGAGGCCCATTCCGTAGGTGTATTGGGCGAAACGGGAACAGGTATTGAAGAGCATTTTAATATGGCGGATGCAATTGATATCAAAATGGGGACACTTTCAAAAACAATTCCATCAATTGGTGGATATGTGGCATCGAACCATGACATCATTAATTATTTACGGCATGCCAGCAGGGGTTATATTTTCTCTGCCGCGCTTCCTCCGGCTCAAGCAGCTGCATCCAATGAAGCTTTTAAAGTGATACTGGATGAGCAATGGCGCGTAAATAAGCTTTGTGATAATGCAAAACTTTTCATAAATAATTTAACCAATGCAGGATTTGACACATTGAATAGCCAAACAGCCATAGTACCCATTTATTGCGGCTCTGACCAAGCTGCTTACGAAATGACACGTGAAGCACAAATGCACGATATCTTTGTGCTCCCCGTGGTATCACCTGCAGTTCCGGAAGGCCAGGCAAGGTTACGAGCAACTGTCACAGCAAATCATACAGCTGAAGATATTATTCATACCGTTGAGGTACTGGCTGAAGCGGGTAGAAGGTTGGGACTTATATCAAAACCATGAAAACCCCGCAAGTAATATTACTTCCAGGCAGGGAAAAATCATTATTACGAAAACACCCATGGATATTTTCCGGGGCGATTAAAAATGTTACAGGTGATCCGGGCTCTGGCGATACTGTTGAGATCGTAAGTGCAGCAGGAATAATATTGGGAGCTGGTGCGTATAGCGAAAAATCCCAAATCAGGGTTCGAGCATGGTCGTATGACCCGGATGAAAAGGTTGACGAGAATTTCTTTCGGGGAAAAATAAAACAAGCGATTTTGACTCGGGAAATGCTTCCTCCTCTCGAATTATCCAATTCGAAACGCTTAATATTTGGGGAAAATGATGGGCTGCCAGGTGTGATCGCTGATAAATATGCAGACATTGTTGTCCTTCAACTCTCGACAACTGGAGCCTATCATTGGCGGGAAACGATCATTCGCGCAATTGTAGATTTAACTAATTGCAAGTGCCTATATGAAAAATCTGATTCTGATGTAAATCAGCTTGAAGGATTGGACGATGTCGTCCAAATTCAATATGGATCGCTTGAAGCAGCACAAATTATCATACAAGAGAATGGATTGAACTATTTATTAGATATCGAAGGAAGCCAGAAAACCGGTTTTTACCTTGACCAAAGAATTAATCGGAAGGAATTAAGGGAATATTCGCAAAGTAAGAGGATACTGGATTGCTTCTGTTTTAGTGGGGGATTTACCCTGAATGCACTCAAAGGTGGAGCTTTGCATGTAATTGCTGTGGATAGCTCTGAAGCAGCTCTTCGACTTGCCGGTGAAAATTTGAAATTAAATAATTTCGATGAAGCAAAGGTGGAGTTAGTCAATGACAATGCCTTTGAATACTTGCGTAAATTACGAGATAGAGCTGAACAATTCGACCTGATCATTCTCGATCCCCCGAAATTTGCTCCGACCACTTCACAAGTGGATAAAGCTGCCAGGGCGTACAAAGACATCAACCTTTTAGCCTTCAAATTATTATCCCCAAATGGAGTGTTGTTTACCTTCTCCTGTTCAGGTGGAGTGGGATTACCGTTGTTCCATAAAATCGTAGCAGATGCAGCTCTCGATGCGGGAAAAGAAGTCCAGATCATAAAATTCCTGCATCAAGCCGAAGACCACCCAATTTCGTCAGCTTTTCCTGAGGGAGAATATCTTAAGGGATTGGTATGTAAAGTAACGGGAAGATGAGAATAGAGAATAGAGAATAGAGAATTAGTGAGTAGTAATTTGTGAATAGTGGTTAGTTTTCCGAGAAAAAGGTTTCTGTAAATTCCAAATATAATATAGAAGAAAACGAGAGGTCCTTGTGGACTTCTCGTTTTTCTTTAGTGGAGATGGCGGGAATTGAACCCGCGTCCGAAAGACTCGACCACCAGATATCTACGAGCGTAGTAAAGTTATTTGATCTCGCCGAAAGCACGCTCATTTACGTTGCCTGCTTTCAGCCAGCAGCTTGGACCCGAAAGCCCTCTTTCCTGAAATAAGCTGCATCAGTCAGGGCACACCAACATTGTGACGCCTGGCTCCACCATCGGTTGGTGAGCGGGGTGGGCAGACGTGACCTCTCTAGGAGATCAGCCGAACTTCAACCGCTGTTATTAGGCAGCGAGGGGAAGTGCAGCGTAGGAAGTGCGATTGGCACTTGATTTTTTGTACTGATTTATCGAGTTCGGCACCTCTCGGCTCGCAATCCGGGATCAGCCTCCTCCGTCGAAGCCTGTCATCCCCGGTAGAAGTCATTATACCTTTCAAATATCAGATTTGCATTAAATTAGCTATGAACATAAAGATAATGCATAATTGAGTAGAATTGGGGATGTTATAATCATTTCAATTTAGTAACAGAATGTCCTTTCCAACCACTAAGTTTGCAAGAAAAAATTACTTGAAAATTAATGAAGATATTTACTAAATTTCCATTTCACTCATTACTATTTGCGATTTTCCCAATAATCTCGCTAATGGCGCATAATATTGGCCAAATTAGCGTTATTTACATCATCCGCCCAATAATCATTTATGTAATTTTCACTATTGCCCTGTTAATATTAATTAACCTGGTTATTAAAGATTGGGAAAAAGTTGGATTAATTGTTTCACCATTGTTAATCGGTAATTCTATGTTTGGTATTTTGTTTGACCAGATACAAAGAATTTCTTTTCTCGGTTCATTCTTAAAGCATAGATTAATATTAGTTATTGCTCTTGGAATACTATGGGGGGTCCTGGTTATTTTTGTAAGTAGATCAAAAGGAAACCTGATATTCGCTAATAAATTTCTATCAGTAATTGGTCTGGCAGCAGTTCTTATTCCTGCATTCCAGATAGGGTACTACGAAATATCAAACTCAAATTTATTTCTGAAAAGTGAAAGCAAACAATCCGCGGAAGTAAGTGGGATCGAACCAAATGCTACATCTCCTGACATCTATTATTTTATTTTAGATGGATATGGACGATCGGATGTTTTGAAAAAAACCTTCAAATTCGACAATAGTGCGTTTATTCAGGAATTAAAGCGGATGGGTTTCTATGTTGCAGATTGCAGCAGATCCAATTATTCATTTACCCGACCATCCCTTAGTTCGTCGTTGAATATGAATTATGTGGAAGTCTTCGCACCAGAAGTAACTCCGGATGTCAAAAATATTTTAGCATTGGATAAGTATATTCAACAAAATATAGTTCAAACAGAATTAAAAAACCTGGGATATAAGACAGTCAGTTACGAAACAGGATACCTGTTTACGGAATTTCACCAGGCAGACCAATATATTTCAACTTCCAACTTTTCCTTAATCAGGCCATATTTAACGCCTTTTGAACGAATATTATTGGATGAATTGGGATTTAAGTTATTGGTAACTATTGCATCAGTACAGAACTGGTCAGCAAAGAGTTCAGTTTATGAAGGTTATATAATCAATAAAAACAAGATCGAATTGTTGAGCAAACTCGATCTACCTTCTCCAAAATTTGTTTTTGTTCACTTGACCATTTCTCACCCGCCTTATGTTTTTACCCAGGATGGACAATTCCAGGAAGACACCAGATTTTACAGCAATGAAAAAGGACGACCCATAAACGAAGAGATTGGCAGAGACGGATATATAAACGGAATTACCTATTTAAATGATAGTTTGGTGCCTATATTAAAAAAATTTCAATCATCAACTAATCCTCCCATCATTATCATCCAGGGTGATCATGGGAATATGATCTCTCAGCAACAAGAAATATTAAATGCATATTACTTTCCAGACCAGGATTATCAACTTCTATACTCAAAAATCTCGCCTGTAAATAGTTTCAGGATCGTATTTAATAAATATTTTCAACAATCAAATCCGTTACTTCCGGATCGTGCTTATAAATCCAACCTCGTAAATTACCCGTATGTTTTTACGGAAACCCGGGAGAAGATCTCAGTATGTACTGAGAATTAAATTTCCTGGTATGACAATTCATCGTAAACATTTGGAGATAGTAGGAATCCAATTGTTGGAGAGATTATAGTTAATATACATATTGGGCAGAACGCAAGTTATACTTATTATGAACCTAAGGTAAGCATACAGGGTTGTATTCTATAAGACCCTTAATGCGGGATGAATAGTGGAAGAACTAACCGACGACCAAGCATTGCAGAAAGCCGCACTGGGAAACAAAGACGCTTTTGGAATCCTTTACGAACGCTATGTGGCTCGTATCTATAATTATATTTTTTACCGGACGGGACTTACCACAGAAGCTGAGGATCTTACCGCAAAAGTGTTTTTTAGAGCCTATAACCATATTGGATCATACAGGAATACTGGTGTTCCATTTTCTGCATGGTTATACCGGATCGCGCATAATTTAGTAGCGAATTGGCACAGGGATAATAGCCGGAATAAGGAAGTTGCGCTGGAGGACGAACCGCAGATCATTCAACGCGGAGACCTTCCTGAGAGCAGTGTGATGAAGGATCAGCAGGTTGATTCTCTTTTTTCGATATTAAGGGGATTAACAGCAGATAGACAACAACTACTCATATTAAAGTTTGTAGAGCAATACTCAAATGCAGATATCGGGATCATTATGGGTCGCAGTGAAGGTGCAATTAAAAGTCTTTATCACCGCACCCTCTATAATTTGAAGGATGAATTAGAAGACATCGAAATGTAAAGCGGGTGGATATGTTAAAGATCGTATCGGACAGTTCAATGGATATGCCTGCTGGATGGGATAAGAAGTATGAGATTGATATTTTGCCGATTAATATCCAATTTGGTAATAATACTTTCAGGCAAGGAATTGATATTACAGCCGAAAAATTCTATCAAATGATCTATGAAAGCAAGATCATTCCGCATACATCATTACCATCCCCAAGACAGATCGTTGAATTCTACAAGCGAATTGCACAAAAGGGTAAATCGATACTTTCGATCCATGTTGGCAGCAAAATGAGTGGTACATATGATGTTGTTAGTTCAGCTTCACAAGAATTATCAGGAGAGATTGATGTTTACCCATTTGATTCTGGTAACGGATCTGCCGGGTTGGCATATATGTGTAAGGAAGCTAGGCTCCTATCGAGGGCAGGCGCTAACATCAAAGCGATCATTAACAGGTTGGAGGAGATAAGAGAACAAATTACTGTTGTCTTTGCAATTGATAACCTTGAATTTGCCCGGATGAATGGAAGAGTGAGTGCATTACAGGAAAGAGTAGTCTCCTTATTACGCATAAAACCGATCATAATTTTAAAAGACGGACTTTTGGAAATTGCTGAAAGGGTTAGAACCAGGAAGAAATCAATCGAAAGGATTGTCGATCTGGTTTATAAACGAATAGGTAATCAAAAAGTAAATATCGCAATAGTTCATGCTCAAAATCCTGATTCCGCTGAAGTCCTGCTTAATTTAATCAGGGAAAAGTTGAAAATAGAGGAATATATTGTGACCGATCTATCCATATCGGTAGCTGCAAACCTTGGTCCAGGAACCGTGGGTATCATTGCATATCCTGTTGGAAAAATGGGATTGGAGAGTGAATAATGGAAAATTTCAATGGGATCGAAGACCGGTTGATTTCGAAACTACAAGTTTATCAGCCCAACCAGCTGTTTATTGATCACTTACGCACGAGAATTTTTGACAGTTCAGAAATTGAGCTGGAAAGCCCTAAAAAGAGATCCAAGGTATTGATATATTCCATCGGAATCATCAGTTTCATAGCAGCATTTATCTGGTTGTGCAATTATATCTGGTCGTTTTTCCAGGAAGATGAACTCAGAGCAGTGATTTAAGTTTGCTCTCAAGGGTCAAAGACGTTGGTTCGACCAGAAATGTGCCATCCGGAAAGATGATCGTCGGCACACTGCAATAGCCGTGATTCTTTTCCATAACGAAACGCCCTGGCATCCTTATCCACATCCGTATCGAACCATTCAAAAGCAATATTGAGCTTATTGAAAACTCCTTTTGCCCTGGTGCAATCAGGACACCATTTTGTTCCATAGACGAGTATTTTTTGATCAGTCATGTTAATCCATTTCCTGTAAATTTATAGTAAGCAATTGTGCTAATTTGGGTAAATTCGCAACCAGGTCGACTTTTGATGCCAGATGATGATCACTGGTTACTTTTTCAGAATAATGGCTCAATAATAAAACTAATTCAGGTGAATCTGTAGTTTGTTGTAGATGCTTGATGAGATCAAGGCTGTTCATTTTAATGGGGTTAATGTTCTGCATTTCCAGGTATTTTTGGATGAGTAAACCTGCTGCTCTCCGGGCGCAGACCCTGGCTCTACCTTCCAGTCCAGCTGCCTGGGCATCGTGTGCTGATTGATATTCTATTCTGAAAGTAGTTTGAGTCTTCATCCTTTTACAACCGATTATCAGCCATTGACGATTTGGTTTAGTGAATTATAATTAGGTATCCTAACAATATTTGGAGAACCATGGATGATCTTATAGAACAAACAGCCAAAGATATTTCGAATATTATACCAAGATTGATGCAGTCGTTTGTGATGTATATCAAGGAGTGCGCTGATTACAATTTTCCCGTCGCCCATTTCCGGATCATTGCAATGCTGATGGATCATCCCATGAAGATCAGTGATCTGGCGGAGACTCCAGAATGTTTCCAAAGCATCGATCAGCGAATTGGTCAAAATGCTGTTTGAAAGAGGATGGATCGTTAAAACTCAAGACCCGATTGACAAAAGAGTTGTAACACTTAATGTTTCCGATGATGGAAAAAAACAAATGGAAGAAATGCACGAAAGGTTACGAGCAAACATCAAAAAGAAGTTAAGCCAAACCCCGGAAAAGGAATTATTGATCATCAAGGAATCACTCAAAATATTAAATGATAAATTCATCACAAACAGTCATGGAGGGTTGCATTGAAGGGCATTCGGAGGGCATTTGGTTTTATTCGGCCATTTACATTATTGGCCATAGGGGCATTTATAAGCTTAATTTTGGTAAATGCAGCCAACCTGATTACACCACAGCTACTGAAAATCCTTATTGACAAAGGTATTTCCCAAAAGTTAATGGGGACGATTGTTCAGATAGCCATATTATTGGTGGTGATCGCACTAGGTCGGGGCATTTTCAATTTCTTACAAGGATACTGGGCAGAGAAGGTTTCACAAGGTATTGCATACGAAATGCGAAACCGGATATTTTCCAAGCTGCAGAAATTAAGTTTCACTTATCATGACCAGTCACAAACCGGGAAGTTAATGACCCGGATGACATCTGATGTAGAACTCGTTAAAATGTTTACCGGAAATGGTTTGCTTCAGCTTTCCAGTGCCTTTATCATGTTTTTTGGCACCCTGACGATTTTATTCGTCATGAATTGGAAATTGACATTGATATTTCTGGGCATGCTGCCTGTAATCGGCGTATTATTCTCGGTTTTTATTAAAAAGGTAATGCCGCTCTCAAGGACCATTCAGCAGAAATTAGGGGCGGTAAATACTGTTTTGCAGGAGAATCTGGCTGGAATTCGAATCGTTAAAGCTTTTGCCCGGGAAGAATTCGAAATTGGGCGGTTTGATGAGAGAAACCAGGACTATAAAAGTGAAAACATCAAGTTGGTCAATGCTTTTTCCACCTTCTTTCCCCTTGCATTCTTTGTGGCAAACCTGGCTTCAGCCATTGTCATTTGGGTGGGAGGATTGATGGTTATAAAGGAATCGATCACATTGGGGGAGCTGGTCGCTTTTACGAGCTACCAGGGTTACTTCCTGATGCCGGTATTCATGCTTGGTTTTATTGCCAGTTCATTATCCAGGGCAGAGGCATCTGCGGAGCGCATATTCGAAATTCTGGATGCCAAATCTGAGGTCGAGGATAAACCGGATGCATTGACCCTTCCACCGGTTGTAGGACAAGTCACTTTCAAGGACGTATGTTTTAAATATACCGGTTCGGATAGTTTTGTGATCGAGGATGCTTCATTTACTGCAGAACCGAACACTACTATTGCCATTCTTGGCCAGACTGGATCAGGGAAATCATCGATCATCAATTTAATCCCCAGGTTTTACGATGTCAGTTCCGGGCAGGTTCTAATTGATGGCATTGATGTACGAGACGTAACGCTGGATTCACTACGAAGACAAATCGGTATGGTTCTGCAGGAGACAACATTATTTGCAGGTACGATCAGGGAAAATATTGCTTATGGAAAACCGGAAGCAGAATTAACAGAAGTAGTATCTGCTGCAAAAGCTGCACAGGCTGATGATTTCATCAGTCAAATGCCGGAAGGATATGAAACAATCATTGGTGAAAGAGGGGTGGGTTTATCTGGTGGCCAAAAACAGCGAATTGCCATAGCCAGGGCATTATTACTACAGCCGAGGATTCTGATCATGGATGATAGTACATCTTCTGTAAACTCAGAAACAGAATTCCTTATCCAACAAGCTTTAGAGGAATTACGGAAAGGCCGAACGACATTTGTAATCGCTCAAAGGATCAGTACGGTAAGAAATGCAGACAAAATATTAGTGATGGACGATGCAAAAATAGCTGCTGAAGGAACACATCAGGAATTAATGCAAACCAGTGAGTTGTATGCGGAAATACTGGAGACTCAAATGGGTGGTCATACAGAACTTATTGCTTCCACAGAAGAGGTGACACTATGATGCATGGTGGAGGTAGACCCGGTGGTCCCGGTGGAAGATTATTTCAAGAAGAAGAAAAACCGAAAGATACTTCCAAAGTATTACAAAGGCTGCTGAAAACTTTAATTCCTTATAAGAAAGAAGTATCCATTGCTTTTGTTATGATCCTACTTTCATCGGCAACCCAGGGGCTTGGGCCATTTCTAACCGGCCTGGCGATCGATAAGTTTATTTCGGTTGGGGATCAAACCGGTCTTGGATATATTTTTATTGCCATGGTTGCAACATTTCTGATTGGAGCATGGACAACCCGTTCTCAGATCTATATCATGTCCAAAGTCGGACAACAGATATTAGCTGAACTTAGAAAAAATGTCTTTGAAAAAATTGAAAGTCTGTCCCTGCAATTCCTGGAAAGCAAGCAGGCAGGAGAGTTGATGAGCCGGCTGGTAAATGATATTGATGTGATCAACAACTTTATCAGTCAATCATTTACCCAAATGGTGGGATCCATTTTTGCCTTACTCGGTATTGGTATAGCCATGCTGTTAGTGAGTTGGAAACTGGGTTTGGCTGTCATTGTGATGGTACCAGTACTGTTGTATACAACAAAATTCTTCTCACAGCTTGCCCGCAATGCATTTCGCAAAACCCGGGAAACAATCGGTGATGTTTCGGCAAACATGGAAGAAGAAATCAGCGGCATTAAAGTCGCGCAGGCATTTAATCGTTCGGATGTAAATATCAAGAAGTTTGCTGAAAGAAATGCAGCTAATCGTGATGCAAACGTAAGTGCGACAGCCATCACTTCTGCTTTTAACCCGGCAATGGATGTATTGATCACGCTTGATTTAGCGTTGGTTGCAGGGTTGGGCGGCGTCCTCGTGATCAATAACAGCATTTCAATTGGAGTGGTGGTTGCATTTTTACAATATGTACAAAACTTTTTCCGACCGATACAACAGGTAGCCCAGTTATGGACAACTGCCCAATCTGCATTTGCTGCGGCGGAGAGGGTTTTCAGCTTAATGGATATCGATGCGACAGTAGAGGACAAAAATCAGGCCGTTGATCTGCTAAAGATCAATGGAAAAGTGGAATTCAAAGACGTGTGTTTTGCTTATGAAGAGGATCAACATGTTTTAAAGGATATCAATCTAACCGTAAATCCCGGTGAAACAGTGGCTGTTGTGGGGAGCACTGGAGCGGGTAAAACAACCCTGGTAAGTCTACTGGCAAGGTTTTATGATCCGTCCGAAGGAGCAATCCTTGTCGATGGGAACGATTTAAAGGATATCAAACAAAAGAGTTTGCGGTCAAAGATGGGAATCGTAACCCAGGAGCCGTTCCTATTTTCTGGTTCCATAGCAGATAATATAAAGTATGGCAGGTTAACTGCAAGTGATGAAGAAATTAAGCAAGCAGCGATGGCAGCAAACGCAGATCAGTTCATTGATAAGCTGCCGGATGGGTATAAGACGGAAGTGGGAGAACGGGGAAAACTGCTCAGCCAGGGACAAAGGCAGCTAATATCCATTGCCAGAGCTGTGCTTGCAGATCCGAGAATACTCATTTTGGATGAAGCCACAGCCAGTATCGATACCCGGACCGAAAGCCTGATCCAAAAGGCATTAAATGCTTTGCTGGTCGGAAGAACGAGTTTTGTGATAGCTCACAGGTTATCGACAGTACGCAACGCAAATCAGGTTATCGTGATCGAAGATGGAAGAATTGTGGAGCGTGGAACCCATGATGGGTTAATCAAGTCCGGGGGAATATATGCCGATCTATACAAACGGCAATTTTACATCCCAGGTGAAATTGCAAGTTTGAATTAGTTGGTTAATTGCTAAATCAGTTTAAATGATAAACCTGCCAGATTATTATCTGGCAGGTTTTGTTTGTCAATAAATTATGCCCAGCCCTGTTTATGTACAAAATCAGTTACTAACGGGATATTGACCATTTCGCCGTTATACGCTTTGATACCGACATAAATACCATATGCCCAAACGAGTCCACCAACGCATAAGCCAACAATTATCCAACCAAGAACAACATAGAACACGATCGCAACTACACCTAGAACGAGTGAACAAACTGCATGATACTTGATAAAGGGACGTGATTTTTTGTCTTCCATCAGTAAAAGAATCAGACCTACAAGAGGAGCAAAGATGTAGGAGAGCAAAGACCAAAGCTTATCATCACTAGTAACATCAGCAGGTGGAACAGTTGTCATTTTATCCTCCATAATATGTTTACATTTATTGTACAGCAAATAATTCAGATGGCAAGTTTATTATCATATATTACCTTATCTTGCATAGAGTTATGCTAAAATATCCCAATGTCAATAAAAGTTGTATTCTTTGGATCGCCAGAATTTGCCATTCCTTCGCTTATTTCCATCCACAAAGAATATGACATTGTTGGAGTAGTGACCCAACCAGACCGTCCTGCAGGACGTGGAAAAGTAATCACCCCCTCACCAGTAAAAGTATTGGCACAGAATTACAGCTTGCCGATCCTTCAACCAAACCGGTTAAAAGACCCTGGAGTAATGGAACAACTACTCAAATGGAACGCTGATGTTTACATTGTGGCAGCGTTTGGCCAGATCTTTCGCAAAAATATTCTGGAAATTCCTCAGTTCGGTTTGATCAATGTTCACGCCAGTTTATTACCCCGTTGGCGCGGGGCAGCTCCCATTCAAGCAGCCATTATCGCAGGGGATGAAGTAACAGGTATATCTATTATGAAATTGGACGAAGGTATTGATACCGGCGACTTTCTCACCCAACAAACAGTACAAATTGATCCAAACGAAACGACCGGTGAGTTATCTGACAGGTTGTCAATAATTGGCGCGGACTTGCTGATCAAGACCCTGCCAGATTATTTTATCGGAAGAATTCCTCTGATCCATCAAAATGAACAGGATGCCACATATGCAGGAATGATCCATAAGGAGGATGCAATCCTCGATATGAATGTATCGGCTGAGTTATTGTGCCGAAAAGTTCGTGCTTATCAACCCTGGCCGGTTTCCAGGTTGGAGGTGGATGGGACAAGTATGCTTGTGCATAAAGCCGAGGCGGTAAAGTCCATAAAAAAACCTGTTGGGAATAAATATATATACAAAAATTACCCTTCGATTGCAACAATGTGAAGGCTTATTCGTAATGAAAGTGGTGCAATTACCTGGTAAAAAACCAGTGGATGGTAAGTCTTACTTACAAGGCAATCGTGCATGGGGTGATATTCTAAATTGAGGATTATTTTCGGGGTGGACGATGGATGGAATAATTGCTGCAATCGATCAAGGAACAACCAGTACAAGATGCATTCTTTTTGACCATGGGGGGAAAATAATTTCAGTTTGTCAAAAAGAGCACACCCAAATATTTCCAAAGCCAGGTTGGGTGGAGCATGACCCTCTGGAAATTTGGAAAAATACCAGAGAAGTGATTGTTGACGCTGTTCATAAATCCGGATTATCAGAAAAAAGTATAAATGCTTTCGGAGTTACCAATCAACGAGAAACAACATTCCTTTGGAATAAAAAAACCGGTAAACCGTTATGCAATGCAATCGTCTGGCAGGATACACGCACGGACACTATCTGCAACAAATTTGCACTTGAGGGAGGTAGTGATCGATTCAGGGAGAAAACAGGTCTCCCCCTGGCGACGTATTTTTCCGGCCCGAAGATCACCTGGCTTTTTGAAAATATACCTGGAGTAAAAGAAGCTGCTGATAATGGACGACCTTTACTTTGGCAATGCTGATTCCTGGATCATCTGGAACTTAACTGGAGGAGTGAACGGGGGATTGCATATCACCGACGTTACCAATGCCTCCCGGACGATGTTGATGGATCTCTCTACACTGGATTGGGATCAAGAAATCCTTGCAACTTTTGGTATTCCTGAAAGCATCCTGCCCAAAATAATGCCATCATCAATGGTATATGGATTATCCAAAGATCCTTTTACTGGGATCCCGGTTGCCAGTGATTTTGGAGACCAGCAGGCAGCATTATTTGGGCAAACCTGTTTTGAAGCGGGTGAAGTAAAAAATACTTACGGCACCGGTTGTTTTATGTTGATGAATACTGGTAAAAAGGCGGTAGTATCAAAAAATGGGCTGCTCACCACGGTTGGCTATAAGATCGGCAATGAACCAGCTGTATTCTGCCTGGAAGGATCGATCGCAGTAACCGGTTCACTGGTGCAATGGCTGCGTGATAACCTGAAGATCATTAAAACTTCTCAGGAAGTCGAAATCCTGGCGAGGACTGTTGAGGATAATGGTGATGTTTATTTTGTTCCAGCTTTTTCGGGGCTATTTGCCCCATATTGGCGAAGCGATGCACGCGGGGTTATTATAGGGTTGACCAGGTTTGTCAATTCCGGCCACATTGCTCGGGCTGCATTGGAGGCTACCGCTTTTCAAACTAAAGAAGTCATTGATGCCATGGAAATTGATTCCGGAGTGCGGTTAACCGCCTTAAAAGTTGATGGCGGAATGGTATATAATGGACTGCTGATGCAGTTCCAGGCAGACATATTGCAGGTCCCTGTCATTCGTCCAAGCATCGCAGAGACGACCGCTCTGGGGGCAGCTTACGGAGCCGGATTGGCAGTTGGTTATTGGTCTGGAATATCAGACTTGAAACAGAATTGGATAAAAGACCATGAGTGGCAGCCTAATATGGACAAAAGGAGTGTAGACCAGAGAATTTCAAGATGGAAAAAAGCCGTAAAAAAATCTTTCAATTGGGTGGATGAACCACCGGAACGGATGGGTAATGAATAAACCAACGGTATTAATTATTGGCGCCGGTTTTACCGGAGTTGCTACCGCATATGACCTTGCCCTAAGAGGATTTGCGGTAACAGTTGTGGAGCGGGGGGAACTTGTATCCGGCACGTCGGGGAGGACACATGGTTTATTGCACAGTGGCGGCAGGTACTGTGTCAACGATAGGGAATCCGCAATCGAGTGCATAGAAGAAAACACGATCCTGAGGAAAATTGCCAGTCAGTGCATAGAACCGAACGGTGGTTATTTTATAGGCTTGAATGATTCAGATGTTGAATACAGCCAGAAATTCCTTGAAGGCGCGGCAGCCTGTGGAATTCCGACTAAGGAAATAAGCGTATCTGATCTCCTCAAAGCAGAACCACACATCAATCCCAAGGTTATCAAAGCATATTCAGTCCCGGATGGGACTTTTGAACCACTTCGATTGGCATTCGCATTTGCTGCATCAGCCCAGAAATACGGAGCTAAATTCTACCCATACCACGAAGTTGAAGAGATCGTACTGGATAATTCCAAAAAAGTCACTGGAATCAAAACCTGGAACCGGACGAATAATAAGAAAGTTAATTTCGAAGCGGATATGGTGATCAATGCCACCGGAGCCTGGGCTGGAAAAATTGCGAAGATGGCAAATATCCATGTACCTGTGAAGCCAACTCCTGGCATCATGGTGACAGTAGCAAAAAGATTAACGAACACAACCATCAACCGATTGAATGTTCCTGATGATGGAGATATTGTCCTTCCACAACGCAGAATGGCTGTCATTGGTACTACATCTTTTGAGATCGAAGATGTGGATTATATACCGATCAACGAGGAACAGATCCAGATGATGGTTGACAGGGGATCTGAATTGCTGCCAGAAATCAAGAATACACCATTCCGAGGAGTATTTATGTCCAGCCGGCCATTGATCGGAGCAGGAATGGAAGCGCGCAGTATCGCACGTACATTCAAATGCTATGATCATGAAGAATCTGACAAAGTCGGCGGATTGATAAGCATTATCGGAGGCAAAGCAACGACATCCAGAGGAATGGCTGAAAAAACCGCAGATCTTGTATGTAAAAAATTCGGTTTATCCATTGAATGCCAGACCAAAAATCAACCTTTGGTTTCATATCGAAAGTATTATCAACAGTGAGCGAGGGTGCACTTTGAGCGAAAAATGGAAAGTTACTTTTACTGTATACCGTCAGAAAGCTGACGAGAAGCCAGGTTTCCAGGATTTTGAGCTGGAAATCAATCCAGACGAATATGTTTTGGACGGAATTGAAAAAATCTGGGCTTACCACGACCGCAGTCTGGTTTATCGGCATGCCTGCCATCATTCAGCTTGTGGAGCATGCGGAATGCGGGTCAACCATCGTGAGAAATTGACCTGCATTACTTTGATCCGGGACGTCACGCATGATGGCGGAAAGATCTTAGTGGAACCACTGCGAAACATGCCGATCATCAGTGATCTGGCTGTCGATATGGGACAGTTCTTCCGTAATCTCGATGATGTGGATTACAACCAAGTTCAACCAGTTAATAACCAACCGCTGGATAAAGGAATTCAACCAGATAAGAAACACTCCGATTCCGGAATGGATAGGCTGGTCGATTGCCTTGAATGTGGATTGTGCATCAGCGCATGCCCGGCCAGTTCTACCTCATTGGAGTATATGGGTCCGGCGGCTTTAGGTGCAAATCAGGCGAAAGCCCGATATGAAGACAAGAGCACGGTAACAATGACTGACGATCAGGATGGTGTCTGGCGCTGCCACTCCGCTTTTGAGTGTTCTGAAGTTTGTCCTTCGAATTTTGAACCGGGCTGGCGAATAATGGACTTACGCAAAATGACGATCTCATCCAGATTTCAACACCTTTTTGGCAAGGCAACGCCTGAAGGAGGAAAATAAATATGAAAAACATTGGCGCACCAAAAAGATCGAACTGGATAAGGTGGATTGATCCACGTGGTAAAAGCACTGGCAGCATTGGATTCTTGGTTAATCGACTGGCAGGATTAGGTTTAACTTTGTATCTATTCATGCACCTGATCGTTCTGGGAAAACTTGCCCAGGGTGAAGAATCGTATCAAGGTTTTATCACACTGGCACATAATCCAATCATTGTCGCTGGCGAAGTCCTGGTAGTTTTTGCGGTCATGCTGCACGGCATAAATGGACTACGAATCGCATTGACTGGTATCGGTTACAACGTAGGCAGCCAAAAAAGGATGCTAGTGGTTATATTTGTAATTGCCATCGCCATTGGCCTGTACTTCGCATTCCGGATGTTTGGAGGTGCAGAATGATGTCAAAGAGGTCCATCTCCGAAAATGGCATGTTGTGGTTTATTAAACAGGGAAGCGGTGTACTGGTATTTGTATTAATAATGGTTCACATGGTGGTTAATCACCTGGTGGCGGAAACTGGTCTATTAAGCTACACCGATGTTGTCAATTATTTCGCCAACCCGTGGATTGCTTTCATGGAAAGCAGTTTCCTGATCGTTGTCATAATACATTCACTCCTGGGATTCCGAAGTGTCATACTGGATTTCAATCCATCCCAGAAATTTATGAAAGTGATTGATCCAATTCTTGTTATTGCAGCAATCATCTTCTCTGCATATGGCATCTGGTTAACTATCACAGTTGGATCAGTTGTACTATAGGAGAATAAACCACCCGGGATCTCTATGAAATATCTGGTTATTGGCGCAGGAGCGATTGGTACATATATCGGGGGCTCTCTGTTGCGCAGCGGCCAGAATGTAGTTTTCCTGGAGCGGGAAGAATTAATTCAGAAATTACATCAAACTGGTATCAGAATAAACCTGGAGGATGAAGCCTATACCTCATCCAATATCCAGGTTTATTCTGATATTCAGCAGGCATTGTCCGACCCGGTCGATATTGTGGTCTTTGCCATGAAATCCTTTGATACGGAATCAGCAGCAAAAATGCTATTACCGGTAAAGGATAAATTCAAAGCGGTATTATGCCTTCAGAACGGGGTGGAGAATGAAAAGAAAATCGCTGGATTTATCGGGGAGGACAAGGTAATTGGGGGTAGTGTAACCAGTGCCATCGAACGTTTGGACAGCGGACAGGCGACACTCGAAAAGAAGCGGGGAATAGGGATAACAAATTCACATACCCTTTCAAGATCAATCGTTGATGAATTCAATGCTGCTGGATTGAATGCGGAACTGTTTCCCAATTTAATGGACCTGAAATGGTCAAAAATGTTATCCAACCTTCTTGGAAATGCAACTTCTGCAATTTTGAATATGACACCGGCGGAGGTATTTGGCTCTCCGGAAGTATATAAAATTGAATATTTGGAAATGATGGAAGCTGTAGATGTGATGGAAGGATTAGGTATTCACGTTGTAAATCTTCCCGGCGTTCCCATGCGGTTGCTTTTATTGGTCATGTTGAGACTTCCTAATGCTGTATCAAGACCTTTACTGGGAAAAGTACTAGGCTCTGGACGTGGTGGAAAGATGCCCTCTTTTCACATAGATCTGCATTCCGGCAGGAAAATATTAGAATCCAGTTTCCTGAATGGAGCAATCAGCAGAAATGGATTGAACGCGAAAATACCGACCCCGGTGAATGATGTCCTGGATCAAAAACTGCAGCGAATTAGCCTCAGATAATACCCTTATCAAAGAATATGATCATCGAACTGATCGATTGGTTTCAGACATAAATGAATATTCCAGAGGGTTAAAATGAATTCAGAACCAGAAAGTATAAAAACATTCAGGTCTCATTATCAGGATGAAATCAATAGCTCTTACCTATATGGTCTGATCAGTCAGTTGGAAAAAGACAACCAATTATTCTCAGTTTATGCACAGATGTCTGAAGCGGAAGCAAAACATGCGCAATATTGGAAAGAGAAATTGGAAGCAGCCGGGGTTAGTGGATTGAAAGGTAAACCTGACACCCGGACGAAGATCCTCGGATGGCTTTCTAAAAAACTTGGACCACAGGCAGTGATGTCTGTTTTGATCGGAAATGAACAACAGGGGAACAAAAGCTATCAAATTGAGACAGATCCAGAGTTTGGAAAAATGGCGATTGAGGAACAATCTCATGCCAGGCTGCTCAGCCATATCGTTCGCCAGAAGAGCGGAGGAATGGAAGGTGGTCTGCTGGCAAAGTTGGAAGGCAGGCATAAGGCCGGTGGAGGGAATGCTCTGCGGGCCGCTGTTCTGGGTGCGAATGATGGGCTTGTATCCAATCTAAGTCTGGTCATGGGTGTTGCCGGGGCAGCACTTTCGGGAAAGACCATTCTCATTACTGGATTGGCAGGGTTACTGGCTGGAGCAGCTTCCATGGCCCTGGGAGAATGGCTGTCAGTGCAGAGTTCGCGAGAACTTTATATGCATCAGATCGATATTGAAGGGCATGAATTAGAATCAGCACCAGAAGAAGAAGAAGGTGAACTTGTTCTTATTTATCAATCCAAGGGATTACCCAAGGATCAGGCAATTGTCTTAGCGAAAAAGATCATGGAAAACAAAACCACGATGATCGAAACTCTGGCAAGGGAAGAATTAGGGATCGATCCGCTCGAACTGGGTGGCTCAGCTGTAGAAGCTGCAATTACTTCTTTTATTCTATTCGCAATTGGTGCGATCATTCCGGTAATTTCATTTATTTTCTTTGAAGGTATGCAGGCAATTATTCTAAGTGTGATCCTCAGCACGGTAGGGCTATTTATTATTGGCAGTGCGATCACCCTATTTACGGGCAGAAGTGTATTATATTCAGGATTCAGGCAGGTGTTTTTTGGCTTAATAGCAGCTGCTCTCACGTTTGGCATCGGGAAACTGATCGGAGTATCCATTGGTGGATAAGCGGATCAATAAGAGTAAGATTATGAAGCCTACCATCTTCGGATCAGAGGATTGTCATTAAAAGTAGGTACTTCAACTCTGACTGCCGGAAAAAAAGAGCTTAACCTGCCTACGATAGTTGACCTGGCCAGGCAGATCTCAATTTTGTTGGATAACGGTAAAGAAGTAGTTCTGGTCACATCCGGGGCGATAGCAGCCGGGCGTGAACTTATGCGTAAAAATGTGAGTAACCAGCAAATACCCGCTAAACAAATGCTTGCGGCCATCGGCCAACCAAGATTGATGGAGATCTATGCCCAGGTATTCCGGATCTACGGTATTTCAGTAGCACAGGTATTGTTAACCAGATCGGACCTTGTGCAACGACGTGGTTATATTAATGCCAGGAACACTATAACAGCATTACTGGATAATAGAATTCTTCCCATCGTTAATGAAAATGATGCGGTCGCGACAGAAGAAATCCGGGTGGGTGATAACGACAACCTTTCCGCACTTGTAGCAAACCTGATCGAGGCAGACCTGCTCATTCTTTTGACAGACCAGGAAGGTCTGTATACAAGTGATCCAAGAAGTAACACCAATGCTAAATTGATTAAACAAATATCTGAACCAGAAATTCCGGAAGATATTTGGCAATCTGCCGGCGGGAGTGGATCTGGTTTGGGCATCGGCGGGATGTTGACAAAAATTAAAGCCGCTGATCTGGCAAGAAGGTCAGGAACTACTGTAATTATTGCCAAGGGCGACGAAAAAGATATCCTGCCCCGTTTGATGAACCATGAAGAACTGGGAACTTCGATTTCGCCGTTGATCTCCAAGGTAGAAAGCCGGAAAAGGTATTTTCTTGCTGGAATGAAGACATCTCACGTCACAATTCAAATAGATGCTGGAGCAGTTCAGGCATTAAGATCGGGAAGCAGCTTATTGCCAATTGGGGTTATATCAGTCAGTGGAAAATTCGACCGGGGTGATATTGTCCAAATTGTTCAGGAAGATGAAAAACCAGTTGGCATCGGTTTGGTAAGTTACGATTCTGATGATGTCAAGAAGATCAGTAAACATCGCTCCGAAGAAATTGATGCGATCATCGGGTATAACTTCGGGGATGAAGTGGTGCATCGCAGCAACCTGGTATTGTTATAAAGGTCAGTATGGAAAATCTATTCAAGCCATTATCAGAATTAAGAACAGCATCAAAAAAACTCGCCTTGCTTTCCACCCAGGAAAAAAACAATACGATACAAGTCAGTTGCCGACAGGTTGTGGGAACAAAAAGATGCAATTCTTCAGGCAAACCTAAAAGACATCGACAACGCGAAAGCTGCGGTATGCAGCCAGCCATGTTGGACCGCCTGACTTTGGATGAGTGCCGATGGAAGATGGTGGTTGACGATCTGCGAAAAGTTGCCGAACTCCCGGATCCTGTCGGACAGATCATTGAAAAAAACATACTTCCAAATGGGTTGGATGTATCCAAACAGCGAGTCCCGTTGGGGGTATTGGCAGTAATTTACGAAGCCCGGCCTAATGTGACCGTGGATGTGGTTGGATTGGCAATAAAAAGTGGCAATGGAGTTGTTTTACGGGGCGGCAAAGAGACTTTACAAACCAATATAGCAATTATTAAAGCCATCGAGGAAGCTCTATTGCAGTACATCCGTTCCTTCACAAGCTGTTTTATTTATCGATGATCCTGACCGTGATCTCCTTCTGCAACTAATGAAACGGTATGATCTGATCGATATGCTCATTCCACGCGGAGGGGCAGGGCTTCATCAGTTTTGCAGGGAAAACAGTATGATTCCGGTTATTACAGGGGGTATAGGTATTTGCCACCTGTTTGTTGATGAAAGTGCAGATCCTGGCAAAGCGATTGAAGTGATCCGAAATGCCAAAATCCAGCGTCCGACTGTGTGCAATGCACTTGATACTGTTCTTGTTCATAAGAATATAGCCAGGGAATTTATTCCAGCATTGGTGGACAAGTTAAGGAGTGATGGTGTAATTTTTTATGCAGATCCAGAGGCGTATGGCATGCTGGATAAAATGCCTGAGGTTCATGCAGCTATGGAAGGGGATTTTGATAAAGAATGGTTGTCACTATCCCTTGGAATAAAAATAGTTTCAGGATTGGACGAAGCGGTACAACATATCCAAATCCACAGTACAGGTCATTCAGATGGCATTATTAGTGAGAATAAAAGTAATATTGACCAATTTGTAAAACAGGTGGATTTAGCTGCAGTGTATGTCAATGCCAGTACAAGGTTCACAGACGGCAGTGCCCTGGGATTGGGGGCTGAGATAGCCATATCCACACAAAAACTGCACGCACGCGGTCCTATGGGGTTGGTGGAATTGACCACTTATAAATGGGTGATCAAAGGGGATTATCATACCCGTAAATAGGGTTAACCATCCTTACGGATATACTTTTTCTTCCACTCGTACAGTTTATTCAATGCCTCAATTGGCGATACCTGGTTTATATCCAGGGATTTGATCTCATCCAATAGCGGATTGGTCTCAGGAAAAAGAGCGATTTGCTGTGAGGAAATCGGGTTGATCTTGTATTGATGCCCGGAAGAAGCTTCCAGGTCGATCAGGATCTGGTTGGCGCGTTGAATGATCGTCCCGGGGATCCCTGCGATCTGGGCAACGTGGATACCATAAGAGCGGTCGGCCCCTCCCGGAATGATTTTGTGCAGAAATAATACTTTTCCATCAGTTTCAGTTACAGCCACATTGTAGTTTCGAATACCGGGGAATGTTTCGGGCAGTTGGATTAATTCATGATAATGGGTGGCAAAAAGGGTCCGGGCACGCAAGCTGCGGATGATTATGTATATATTCAATCACCGCCCAGGCGATCGATAAACCATCATACGTACTGGTTCCGCGGCCAATTTCATCTAAAATAAGCAGGCTGCGCATAGTCGCATGGTGGAGAATGTTTGCTGTTTCGACCATCTCGACCATGAAAGTCGATTGTCCTGAATGGATCTCATCTTGGGCTCCGATACGGGTGAAGATGCGGTCAACCAAACCTATTTTCGCAGAAGAGGCCGGGACGAAGCTGCCCATCTGCGCCATGAGGACAATTAATGCGACCTGGCGGAGATAAGTGCTTTTTCCGCTCATATTCGGGCCGGTGATAACCCTGACGATCTCCCCGATTTCGATCACAAAATCATTGGGAATATACCCTTCGGTGGAGAGCGTCTGTTCCACGACAGGATGGCGCCCATTTCGAATATCGACCTCATTCGTGTTTGTTATTACAGGACGGTGGTAATTTTGATGAATGGCAACCTCTGCCAGTGCGGATAAGGCATCAAGCTCAGCAATAACCCTCGAAGCTGAGAGCAGCTTTGTAGATTGCTTACTGATTTCAACCAGAAGTGATTTGAATAGCCTAAGTTCAATTTCGTGGATGCGTGCTTCCGCGTTGAGGACCAGTGATTCATATTCCTTAAGTTCCGGGGTAATATATCTTTCAGCATTCACCAGGGTCTGTTTGCGAATGTAATTTGTTGGTGCTTGATCTGAGTTGGAGTGTGTTATTTCAAGGTAATAGCCGAAAACCTTATTAAACCAACTTTGAGGGTTTTAATTCCTGTCCGGTTTTTCTCAACAGTTTCAAGGCTTGCAATCCACTCCCGGGCATGTTTTGATGCATCAATTACCTGGTCCAATTCTGTTGAATATCCTGGCTTGATAATACCGATTCCCTGAAGGGTAGCAGGTGGTTCATCCAAAAGAGCCTGATCAATCAGTTCTTTGATACTATCGCATTCATCCAACGATGAAAATTCCGGGAAAGCCTCTTGTAATTGGATAATGGTGGGAGTAAGTAATGGTAGGATTTTTAATGATTCTTTCAAGGAAATTAATTCACGCGGATTGGCAGTCCCGATGATGATCCTGGATGAAATCCGTTCCATATCCACTATGGATCTTAATATTTTCCGAAATTCTGACCTAACCAAACCGTCTTTTGAAAAATACTCCACCCCATCCAGACGATGATTTATCTGCTGGATATCCAATAATGGTTTATTTATCCAGTTGGCCAGGAGTTTGTGCCCCATGGGTGTTATGGCTTGATCAAGCACTCCCAGCAGAGATCCTTCACGAGAACCTGAACGTATTGTAGATGTCAATTCCAAGTTCCGGCGGGTGGACGCATCCAGGATCATAAATTCGTCCTGGCTGTAAGTATGGATGGCTGTTAGTTGTTTTGCCGCTGTGGATTGAGTGTCCTGCAGGTATTGGATGATGACACCGGCTGACCTTTCGGCAAGCGGCATGTTTTTAATTCCAAAACCTTCCAATGTGGCGACATTAAAATGGCTTAGAAGGATTTGATGGCAGCGTCCAGGTTCAAAGTGCCAGTTTGGGTAGCGAGTTACATGACCGGCATACCCTGGTATCTCTGAGATTTGATCTGAAAGTAGAATTTCAGATGGGGAAATACGGTTGATCTCTGTTCCGAGGCTTGCCAGGATATCTTCTGAATGTATCTCAGTTGCATAGAATTCCCCTGTGGAGATATCCGCATATGAAATTCCAGCAGTATTATCCTGAATAAAATAAGAAAGAAGATAGTTATTACGGTTAGAAGACAACAAAGTTGGTTCTGTCACTGTTCCCGGGGTGACAACCCTCACCACTTCCCGGGGAAAAATTCCTTTCGCCGGTTGGTCTCCGACCTGTTCACAGATCGCGACATGATATCCATGTTCGATCAACTTTGAAAGGTAGTTATCTACAGCGTGATAAGGAATTCCAGCCATTGGAATACGCATCCCCTTGGCGACATTACGACCAGTCAGAACGATATCCAATTCTTTTGAAGTGATTTCAGCGTCCTGGTCAAAGGTCTCATAAAAATCCCCCAGACGAAAGAAGACTATGGTATCGGGATATCTTTTCTTGATATCCAGGTATTGTTGACGGATGGGTGTGATATCTTCTGACATAGTTGATTATTTGTAACTAATTGAGCCAATATTTAGTTGGTGTATTGATTTGCTTGCGATATAATAATATCACTATACACAACCGAACGGAGGAATAAAATGGCTAGCGTTACTTATAATCATGTTACAAAGAAGTTTGGTGATTTTACTGCTTTAAACGACCTGAATATCGCTGTAGATGATAAAGAATTCCTGGTATTAGTAGGCCCATCCGGGTGCGGCAAAACAACTGCACTTCGATGCCTGGCCGGACTGGAAGAAGTCACCAGCGGTGAGGTTAAGATTGCTGATCATGTTGTGAATGATGTCGCACCAAAAGATCGCGATATCGCGATGGTTTTTCAATCTTATGCTTTGTACCCCCATATGACTGTTTACGACAATATGGCTTTTGGGTTAAAACTAAGAAAAGTACCAAAAGATCAGATCAAAGCTCGTGTTGAAAATGCCGCGAAAATCCTGGGAATTGAACAATTATTAAAGAGACGCCCTCGAGAACTATCTGGCGGCCAACGCCAGAGGGTTGCACTAGGCCGGGCAATTGTACGCGAACCCAAAGTATTCCTCTTTGATGAACCGCTTTCAAACCTGGATGCCAAGTTAAGAGTCCAGACACGGGCGGAAATCTCCAAGATGCACCAACGCTTGCAGACCACGTTTATTTATGTGACCCACGACCAGACAGAAGCCATGACCATGGCTACCCGGATTGCGGTAATGAATAAAGGTCTGCTCCAACAACTGGATACACCTCAAACCCTTTATGATTTCCCGCCAACTTATTTGTGGCTGGATTTCATCGGTTCACCGGCTATGAACTTTTTCCAGGCAAAACTGAAAAAAGAGGGCGAGAAATTATTCGTAGATACTGGTGAGATGGTCATTCATATTCCGGATGAGCGGGCAAAAGTCTATATGCCATTGGAAGGTAAAGATGTCATCTTTGGGATTCGTCCGGAGAATATCCATAATCCCATGTTTGTTCCACCGGGAATTCATGCTGAACCAGTAGAAGCTAAAGTGGATGTTGTGGAATTAATGGGATTTGAGATACTTCTTTATATGATCAGCGGAAATAACAATTTTGTAGCCCGGGTTGATCCACGCACAAGATTCTCAATGGGTGATAAAGTTCAACTGGTATTTGATATGGATAATTTCCATATCTTTGATCCGAGCACCGATCCAGAGAATCCGACTGCATACCGATAAAAATATTTGATCTTATTCGTCAACACTAACTTTGTAGCGCAAGGATTTCTTGCGCTATAAAATTTTATCAAGCGGAGGAACATATGCCATTTAAAGATATAAAATCACTATTGAGTCCTAATAAAACCAAGATCGTAATGTTGGTCATGGATGGTTTAGGCGGTTTGCCAATGCAAACAGGTGGACTAACTGAACTGGAAACAGCCAATACTCCTAACATGGATAAGCTTGCCAAGGAAGGAATTTTAGGCCAAACACAACCTCTGGATTATGGTATTACACCTGGCTCCGGACCTGCCCATTTGTCATTATTCGGATATGACCCGGTTGCACACGAGGTAGGCCGCGGCGTGCTCGAAGCGATCGGTGTGGGGATGTATGTTAAAAAAGGTGATGTCGCTGCCAGAGGCAACTTCTGCACAGTTGACGGAAATGGATTGATCAGCGATAGACGTGCAGGACGAATTCCCACAGAAGAAGCAGCGATCATCGTAGATAAACTTAAGCAAATTGAAGCTTCCAGGTGTGGAAGTTGAAGTAAATCATGTAAAAGAGCATCGATTTGCAGTCGTCATGCGTGGAGCAGATCTTTCACCGGACCTGGAAGACACAGATCCTCAAAAGGTGGGGGTTGCTCCACTTGAAGTAAAAGTGAAGAATTTAACAGCGCAAAAAACTGCAAACCTCTTCAATCAATGGATTGCAGAAGCTCGGAAATTACTAAAAAATGAAACAAAAGCAAATGCTTTAACCCTCCGTGGATTTGCGACTGATCCCGGTCTGGAAACATACATGAGCCGTTACGAATTAAAATCCGCATGTGTTGCAGTTTACCCGATGTATAAAGGTGTTGCTCAACTGGTTGGTATGGATGTCATTGATGTATCAGGGGAAACACCAGCAGATGAATTTAAAGCAGTGGAAAAAGCATGGAAAGACTATGATTTCTTCTTCATCCATATCAAGAAAACAGACAGCTATGGGGAAGATGGAAATTTTGATGCGAAAGTGCATGTGATCGAGACTGTGGATGAAGCTTTGCCAGTATTAATGGCAATGAAACCGGACGTGTTAATGATCACCGGTGACCATTCCACACCAGCACTGTTGAAGTCCCATAGCTGGCATCCGGTGCCGTTCTTACTCTGGGCTCCAGGCACAGTAAGGGCAGATGATCAAACCCAGTTTGGCGAGAAGTATTGTGTCCATGGTGGATTAGGTACTTTCAGCGCATTGGAGACCATGCCATTAGCTTTGGCTCACTCGCTGCGGCTAAATAAATTTGGCGCGTAGTTTCTTATAATTCAACTATAACCACCTCAAGCGAATGAGGTGGTTTTTTTTATTTAATCCATTTTCCAGGCAGCTTAATTACGGCAAATGACAGCAACAAACTTAGGATTCCAATGTATATAAAGCAGTCCTGCCAAAACCGAATGGGAAAAAGGCGGATAAACGTATCAGAATAATAAAAGATCCAACTATCACCCGTGAAGAAAAGTGAATGAAATTTGGCAAAAAAGACATCGAAATTAATGGCTACTGACAGCAGTATTGCTGCTATGAGCCCGATAGTTAAATAACCACCACGGCGAAAGCCAATTCGTAAGGGAGGATAATTATTAGATCGGATCACTATGGCTATAGCCAGAAGAAAAACGAAACTGGAAAGGTTCCAAAATAGAAGCCCTTTTTGAACGAGGGACTTGACATCATCCATGTGAGATAATTCACGCTCGTTGTAAAGTGGAGACCCGTCGGCTAGTTTATACTCATTAAAAAAGTAATATCCTTATTGTTCAATAAATAATCCATGGAAATCTTCGACCATTTAAGCCTTTCTTCTTTCGTGAAGCCGTATGGGTCATCAGGGAAACCAGGCATATTGTATTCAATTGGCGGAAAAACTGGCGTCATGATCAACCTGGTTATGGTAAAGATGATCATAACCGGCATAAGAAGGGTAAAAACCCAGGTAATTATGATTGAAATGAGATTTCGTGATTGCATATTATTCCTTCAGATCCGAAAGACTATCTGTTAGCAGGTAACGAACCACCATGTCATTGGTGATCCACTCAACGGGAGCAACATCATCCGTATAAACCTGACCAAGGGTTGGTGTTTCCTGCAAATTTGCTGCGGCTACCTGCATTGTGTCGATCAACAACTGGGAGGTATTGCCTTCTGAAGTCAAGACAACCAGGTTGGATAATAAATTTCCCTTTTCTGTAGGCAAGCGGGTGGCGTAAACCATTGAATTAAAAGTATTGGGGATATCCACCACATAAACTGAAGGAAAGACACTTTTTATTGTAGCAGTAAGATCATTGACCAGGCGTCGGTCTTTGGGTGCACGTCCCACATTTATCACAACTACACCATCCGGCAGCAAATGATCATACGCGGATTGGAAAAATTCTCTGGTGGTAAGATGCCAGGGAATATATGGAGGACGGTAGGCATCCACTGCAATGATCGAATATAACCGGGTAGAATGAGCTAACCCCCAGCGGCCATCTTCAGCAATAGCTGTCAACCCGGGCTCATTCATGTTAAAGTACTTGCGACCTACATCAATGATCTTCGGGTCGATCTCGAATCCATCAATAGGGATATTTCCATAGATGACAGATGCTGCTCGAGCAGTAGTTCCAGCTGCCAAACCGACAATGGCAATAGATTCGACTTGACCAACTTTGAATGGAGCGGCATTAAAAAAAGGACCCACCAGAAACTGTTCCCAGGGTCCATAATAATTATCCACTCCAGGTTTATAAATGGAATGGATTCCCTGGCCTTCATTGAGTCGCAATAAATTATAGCCATCACTTTGCAGCACCTGGATATAGTTATATTCCGATTCAGCCTCATAAACCTGGCCTTCAGAAGCTTTAATGGTTCCTTGCTTGCCAAGGATGAGTAAAAGGACCATTCCCAGCAAGGGAATCAGGAAGAATAAATACTTTGGTTTGTAAGATTGCAGCAGCAACCCAACAAGAGCGACAAGACAAAGAAGCACTGCAAAAAACATAAAAGTACGGTATGTTCCGATCAAGGGAATCAAGACAAGGGTGGAAACGAAAGTACCGATGAAAGAGCCCACGGTCGAAATGGCGTAGATCCTTCCGGAGACTTTTCCGGAGGATCCTGCATCATTAATGGATAACCGGATGGCAAATGGAGATGCGGTACCCAGCAGTATCATAGGGATCAACAGCAGGATCAGGACAGAAATAAAAGCCCCAAGCATCACTCCGAGCTGCAGTTGGTCAAATGCGTCTGCAGCAAAGCTCAAAACCGGTCTCGACACCAGAGGAATGATTGCGACTGAAATTCCGGTCCAGATCAAGATCTGGTAAAAAACGGATGCCTGGGGATGATCATCTGCCCATTTACCGCCCAACCAGTAGCCTATTGTCAGGTAAATGAGGATCAAACCGATGATGCTGGCCCACACCAGATTGCTGGATCCAAATACATTGCCTAGCAGGCGCGAAGCAGCCATTTCCAACCCCAACGAGGTCAATCCGGAGATGAAAACTGTAATAAGAAGGTATGTTGGGGAAAGTTTGTTTGATGGCTTCATGGTATGGATTCCTTTGGATTATTATACCTTAGGGAGAGGAAACTAATTCCCTTATAGGTCCCGCATTCATCGAAGGAATTTATATCGGAAATTCTAATTTCCATTTTGTTCCAATATATGTCTCGCTTTTTGTTACAGTTTTGCGATCGTAGAATTGACGGATGTTTCTGTCTATTTGTTAGCTTATTGATAGATAAGTCATGTTCCTTTATAATTTATCTTTTAGTTCAAACATATAGGAGTCCTAATGAAACAACTTTCAGGCGCAGAGATACGGCAATCCTTCATCGACTTTTTCATCAGCAAAGGGCATACCTTTGTGCGCTCTGCTTCCCTGGTGCCCGGCGGAGACCAGACTTTACTATTTACCAACGCTGGAATGGTTCAATTTAAGGATGTATTTTTAGGGACAGATAAACGGCCATATACCCGTGCTGTCAATTCCCAGAAGTGTCTTCGGGTGGCTGGTAAGCATAATGACCTGGAGGAAGTAGGCCGGGACGATAGCCACCATACTTTTTTTGAAATGCTGGGTAACTGGTCA
The DNA here is from genome assembly GCA_963709535.1 of uncultured Chloroflexia bacterium. GTDB lineage: Bacteria > Chloroflexota > Anaerolineae > Anaerolineales > Anaerolineaceae > PNON01. Next base: position 619,927 of record CAVPWY010000003.1, read on the forward strand.
TTTGGCGATTATTACAAAAAAGAAGCGATTGAATGGGCATGGGAACTTCTCACAGTCGAATGGGAGCTGCCAGCCGACAAATTATGGGCTACATACTTTTTCGATGATAAAGGTGATATTTCGGCGGATGAAGAAGCCAGGGACAATTGGTTAAACAAAAAGGAATGCTCCCGGAGCACGTTCTGCGGGGTGGCAGAAAAGATAATTTCTGGGAAATGGCAGAAACCGGTCCATGCGGTCCTTGCAGTGAGATCCATATTGATCGCGGACCGGAAGGCTGCAATAAGCAGGGCGTTCCCGGCCATATCTGTAAAGTGAATGGTGATTGCATTCGATATTTGGAACTCTGGAACCTGGTATTCATTCAATACAACCGCCAGAGTGCCTCTGTCCTGGAACCATTACCTGCCAAGCACGTGGATACGGGTATGGGATTGGAACGGATCGTATCGATCATGCAGGGGGTGACTTCAAATTATAAAACTGATCTGCTTTTACCATTAATGAAAACCATACAATCGTTGGCCGGGCAAAGTGACAAACAAATGATGGAGAATTACACGCCATATCGTGTAATTGCGGACCATGCGCGGGCGTGCAGCTTCCTTATCGCTGATGGTGTCATTCCGGGAAATACTGGCAGGAATTATATTACCCGCATGATCACACGCCGGGCTGCCCGTTTTGGAGGAAAGATAGGGCTGGATAAACCTTTCCTGGCCAAGGTAGCAGAGGCGGTTATAAATAATTATGGCGCTGCTTATCCGGAGCTGGAAAAGAATAAAAAGACCATCTTTGATAACCTTACCCGGGAAGAGATCCGGTTCCACCGGACCTTGGAATCAGGGATGGGTCAACTTGATGATTTCATTGATGAGATGAAAAAAGGAAATATCAACAAGCTAAGTGGCGAGCAAGCTTTTGAACTGTATGCCACCCACGGTCTTCCCTTGGAAATTACAAGAGACATACTGGAGGAACGTGGATTAAGCGTCGATGACTTTGGCTTCAAAACAGCCATGGATGAACACCGCATTGCATCCGGCGGAGGTAAAGCCATGGGTGAAATGGGCGGTGGGGATGTAGCGATATATAGTGAAATCCTTAATGACCTGATAATAACGGGAAAACTTACCAGGAGCGGGGTGAAATTCGATCCATACAGCCGTACATCCGTGAACGGAGAAGTCCTGTCGATCGTCCAGGATGGCATTGTTGTGGATGAAATAACCGAAGGTGAAGAAGGTGAAATTCTTCTCCCGGAAACATGCTTCTATATAGAATCAGGCGGACAGGTGACTGATAAGGGGAAAATTATTAGTCTGGGTGCAGATGAAAATATATTTGAAGTATCAGAAATGAGAAAACCGGCAGCCGGCGTCATAGTTCATGTAGGAAAAATGCTCAAAGGTACATTGACTGTTGGACAAAAGGTTACCGCACAGGTGGATGTGGCACGCCGGCAGGATATTCGCCGGAATCACACAGCGACACATTTACTGCATGCAGAATTGCACAAGGTGATTGGTAAACATGCACTTCAAGCTGGTTCCATGGTTTCTCCCGACAGGTTAAGGTTCGATTTTAACCATCCTGAAGCTGTCACACCGGAGCAATTGGAAAAGATCGAAGCTGGTGTAAATTACAATATTTTGAACGATTACAAATTGGAAATCAAAGAACGTTCATTGCAGGAAGCCATGAACGATGGGGCTACAGCACTCTTCGGTGAAAAATACGGTGAGATCGTGCGGACTGTGATCATCGGTGGAGATGAACGGATCTCCTTTGAACTTTGCGGCGGCACCCATGTGGATGAGACCGGAGATATTGGTTTGTTCCTGATCACCAGCGAAGGTAGTGCTGCTGCCGGAATTCGCGGATCGAGGCAGTCACCGGCCGGGCGGCTTATGCCCTGGTGCAACAGCGGACAAAATTATTAAAGCAATCAGCTGCCTTGATGCAAACCAGCCAGGAAGAACTACCAAAAAAGATCGAACAGGTGTTAAGAGATTCATCTGAACAGGCAAAACAAATGGCTGCTTATAAGGTACAGGTTGCAGGTACTGAATTCCAAAAGCGGATTACAGGTCTACCATTGATCGGTGATTCTGCGGTATATAGCAGCCTGATACCAGGAGTAGACCTGGAAACATTACGGTCACTCACAGACCTATTTTAAAGCGAATTACTCCTCCGGGGTTGCCATTCTTGCAACAGTGATTGATGATAAACCATCCATCGTTGTTTCGGTAAGTGATGACATGGTGAAGAATGGCATAAATGCCGGGGAGATCGCGCGTGCTGCTGCTCAAATAGTTGGCGGCAGCGGTGGTGGACGCCCGAACCTGGCTCAAGCCGGCGGAAAAGATGCTTCACGACTGGAAGAAGCACTGGAAACCGCAGAAAACCTCGTCAAATCCAAGCTAATAAAGTAAACCATAACCTCCGGGAAACCGGAGGTTATTTTTCTCGTGGGAAGTTTTTTACTTTGATCCTATCAATACGGATTTGAAGCTCTTTTATACGCTGCTGCTTTGTAAATGGAGGCAAGTTCTGGTTGGAAATGAATTCCAATAACCTTTCAGCATATTCCAATGCTTCTGAATAATTTCTTTCCTGGTGCTCGTAAAATTTGGTTAATTCGAACCAGCCGAATTCCAGCCCATTTTCTGCTGCAGCTTCCCAAATGAATTTTGCTGATTCCCATTCCCTGTTCCTTTTATAATGCAAAGCCACCTTTTCAATTGTTTCCCAATCATCCTCATGAGAGGACAAATCGGGTTGAAATGTTCTATTAAACAATTCGATCGCATCTTGATGATGGCCAAGATCCAACAGGAGGTTGATCACCGGATATAGATCTTCCGGAGCATTATTGGCTTCCAGAGATGGTTGGGAGAATGCATTCATGAAGTACTGGAGCAGGGTTGTTAGGGAAAGTACATCCATCTCATTGTGATAAAGGACTCCCACAAGCGGACGAGCATCCCCGGATTTCAAGTAATCAAAATACACCTGTGGAACAAGATAACCCGGGACTTCATCCATAGTCCTCTCTACTCGCAGGATCTCAGTTTCCACGTTGGAAAGGCGCCGGCTGGCAAGTTTCTTTTTCCAGATTTTCCGTGCCATTGGAAGCAGGTCAATATGGGCGAGATCCTTGAATGGGAGAAATCAAATCATGCAAAACATAACGATTATTCAACAGGGGAATATCAAACGACTTGCCATTATAAGTCACCACAGCCTGGGCATCGGTCATATATTCAGCAAGGGCGATCAACATTGCTCTCTCTTCAGATGGATCCCTGAGCAGGAATTGCGTAAATTCCAAACCACGTGATGTTACCTGGCTGACACCTACTAAAAATGCAAATGATCCTGTCCCACCCGATAAACCTGATGTTTCAGTATCCAGAAAGATCATATGGTCAACTGATTGGTTTCGTAAATGACTGGAATGCGCCCAATCTGCCACCAGACCAATCTCACCGTCGATGACCAGAGTGGTTTGACCGTGGACATGGTCCCGATCCAGCAGTTTTTGAATTCGATAACAATACCCGAACATGGTTTCAATTTCTTCCCCGGGAATTACATTGGAGACAGAATACTGATCTGCGCGGGGTTGAGGAGCAGGAATATGCTCACTCCCCAGTTTCATGCCCAGACGTTTGAGTTTCTCAGCTAAGGAATCTTCCATCTTGTGTTACTTTATAAGGTCTAGAATAGCGAGTGTTTCTTTTTTTCCGCCATAGCCTTCTTCACCTGCAGGTCCTATGCAGCTTGGACAGCCATCACTGCACTGGCATTCAGCAATAAAGGTATAAAGAATGGGCAACAATGTAATTATTTTATCGTAAGACATTTGAGAAAGACCAATTCCACCCGGTATTGCATCAAAGATGATGAGAGCCGGTTTTTGTTCAAAGAGAGCAGACTGTGGATCGGAATGCACCTCAATATCCTTAAAATCACACATCAAGTGTAAGGGCAGGATATGACGGAGGGCATAAGCCAGGCCAGTTAATCCACTGCGGACATAGGTAAGCATTTCAGCTTTTTGATGGCAATCCGGGCAAAGGGTGACGAGGTTCTCAATTTGATTCGCCCTTTCTGGTTCCGGGAACATCCGAAATGGAATTAAATGGTGGACATGGTGTGATATTCCGTTTTCAGGCAGGCCGCAATTCGTGCATTTGTAACCATCTCGTTCCCTGATCTGTTTGCGAGTTTGATTCCAATCAGGTCCATAGTTATTGGGGTCATTCAACCACAATCCACTTGACCGGAGTTGATCGACAGTATCAGTATTGAGCACCAGCCACATACCCGTAGTGTCAAAGGTGAACTCCGGAAGGTCAACTTCCCCAACACCCAGTACTTCATGCGTAAAGTTCTTGATCTTTTTATAACCGACCACCTGGCTTGTAACCCGCAGATCTCCGTAACCCATAAAGTAACTCGTTCTATCAAGTTCCTTCTTTTTGGAGGTGATCAGGATTTCCATCGTTTCCTGAGGTTCGGTCGAATAATCCTCAGCAACCGGATGCATGGTGGATGAATTTTCATCCAAGTTCAAGTCATCTACAAGATAGGTTTGACCTTCGTGTAAGTAGATCGCTCCAGGATGGACCATCCAGTAGGAGCTGATCTTATCCACTGTGCCGAAAATCTCCCAGCGGTCGTTGGTCATTCGTTTGAGATCTATCCGGTCAGCGGAAGTGCTGCGTAAATTGAATGCAGAAGACGGATAAGTGCTTTGCATCCAGAAGTAACTGCCATTGGATTCGTGCAGAATTCCCTGTTGTGCCAGGAAGGATAAGAAGTCATATAGTAAAGCGGTTGGTAGATTTCCAAATCGATCCTGTTTTGTAAAAGGCAATTCAAATGCAGCACATTGCAGGTGATTCAAAAGGATCATCAAATGGTCCGGGTCGACCAGGGCATTTTCCGGATGAAGACTGAGCAGATAATCCGGATTTCGCGCAAGGAATTGGTCGATCGGATCGGCTGTTGCGATGAGAACTGCGGCCGAGTTCTTGAGATTTACGTCCAGATCGGCCGATCTGTTGAATTGTGGAAGCAATGGTACCCGGATAACCGACCAGAATGGATACATCCAATGCGCCAATATCCACACCAAGTTCAAGGGCATTTGTTGCGATGACTGTAGTGACCTGGTTTTCCCGTAATCCTTTTTCGATCTCACGCCGGTCTTGCGGTAGATATCCGCTGCGATAACCTCGCAGACGATCCCGCCATTCGGGAAAATATTGTTGAAAAGAAGTAAGAATTAGCTCTACCGTCTTCCGTGTGCGGGCAAAAATTATTGTTTGAAGATTGTTTTGCAGCAAAGGGGAACCAAGATGCATGGCTTCAAATAAGGCACTTTTCCGGATTCCCAGATCCGGATTGGATAAGGGAGGGTTATAGATCAGGAAATTCTTACGTCCATGGCCGGCACCATCTTCTGAGATCACAGTCACCGGGAGACCGGTCAATTTTTGAGCCAATTCCTCAGCATTACCAATGGTCGCAGATGTCATAATATATTGGGGGCGGGAATGGTAATGATTTGTTACACGCTCAAGGCGGCGTAAGACATTCGCAACATGGGATCCAAAGACTCCCCGATAGGTGTGGATCTCATCTATAACGATAAATTTCAGGTTGGCAAAGAAATCATTCCATTGGGTGTGATGCGGCAGAATTCCCAGATGCAGCATGTCCGGGTTGGAAATGATGATATTCGCATTCTCACGAATATTGCGCCGGTGGGTAGTCGAAGTATCGCCATCATAGGAAGCAACCTTGATCTGGTGTGAAGGAATCAATTGCAGGAGGGCTTCGATCTTGTGAAGTTGGTCCTGGGCGAGTGCTTTGGTGGGGAATAGAAGCAGTGCTCTGGAAGCAGGATCTTTGAGCATGGCATCCAGAATTGGCAGGTAATAGCACAGTGATTTTCCACTTGCAGTACCGGAAATGATCACAAGGTTTTCAGAATTGCTGGAATGGTCCCAGGCTATTCGTTGATGCGAGTACAGTTGGGTTATACCGGTTTGGCGCAAAGCGGTAATTATTTTCGGTGAGAGATCAAATGGGAAATCCGCAAAAATGGGAGGGGTCTCAGCAATTGTTGTTGAAAAAACAAAATTGGGCTGAATTTCATGATCAGCTGCCCAGGAACGGAGAACATTATTCAAAGGCGATAAACCGCTCATATGTTCTGATTATACACTGATTATATGTAATATCCAATATTTCTGTATACAAAATAATATGAACAGGGAATTCGAATTAAATAAACAACCCCCAGTAAATTTCCAAGCGGGGGTTGTTTTGGTGAAAATGAATATGTATTAATCTTTTACGACCGGATTGAGTACAATTTGCGGTTCAGATGGAATTAATAGCAGCATAACCAGGTAAATCAAAATTCCATGCCCGCCAACCAAAGCTAACAACACAAAAGCCAGACGGATCACTGTTGGATCTACATCAAGGTAACTGCCCAATCCACCGCAGACACCGCCGATCATGCGGTTGTTCAAGCTGCGAGTTAGTTTTTTCTTTTCCATTTCAAATCTCCTTCACAACTATCTACGCATTATTTTTGAAGGAGTTGCAGGACGGCCGCCTTATTGATTACTGCTTTGTGCACCTGGCACAGACTCGATATGGATATCCACGGGAGGGAGCTTCTGATCGAAGATTTTGGCAATGAGGACTTGTAAAATAACGAAAATAGCCCGCCCAACAAATGGAATTTGAATTACCTTGCCGGTCATATTATCAGTAGCAGCAGAAGCCAGCCAGGCTGCCTTTCTTGCAGGGATCTCTGCAGGTTTGGCGAGCAGTCGGATCACCATGGGAAAAGCCTTTAATTTGTCTTCATAGCCATCGACTACATGCACCCGGGTGAGGAGGTCCGTGAGAACCATGCCGGGGTTGAATGCAAAAATATTGATCCGTTTATTTTCATTTTCCTTTGCAAGACCAAGGGTGAAATTCTTACCCCATGCCTTGGTTGGTGCATAAGCGTTCTGATAAGGGACGGGTCCATTCCAGCCGTGCCCCAGGATATTGATCAGTTTACCGCTGCCCTGCCTGGTAAATACCTCCATAGCAACCAGTGAGCCTTGATATACTCCGGTAATATTGGTTGCCAAAACGTTCTTATATTCGGATACCGATATTTCAAGAGTGGGCCCGTATGCTCCTGCCATTCCTGCATTATTGATCCAGATATTCAGGCGTCCAAAGCTTTCCTGGGCTTTTACTGCCAGTTGTCTGATGTAATTCAGATCACTTACATCACCAGCCAAGCCTGCAGCTGAATAACCCTTACTTTGTAAAGATTGAACAGCCATTTGGACAGATTTCTCATTGCGAGAGCCGATAACTACTTTGGCACCAGACTTGGCCAATTCAAGAGCTATGGCATATCCCAATCCCCTTGTTCCGCCAGTGATTACTGCAACCTTTCCAGTCAGATCCACCATTTCTTTCTCCGTAATAAAATTCAATTATTTATCTTCTATACGTTTATTCATTTTACCTTGTTTGAGAGTTCATCAGAAAAATGGATTTAATTACTGAGAAGTAATCAGAAAAATGAATTGCTTAGAAGCGAAATCGTAGCTATACTCAACCTATATTTTCTCGTAAGGAATGGTTCAATGAATAAAAAAGCATTGGTAATGGCACCTCATCCGGATGATGCTGAATTTTTTGCCGGCGGGTTGATCGCCAGCCTGATCGAAGCAGGAACGGAGATCACGATCATCACTGCAACAGATGGATGCTGTGGATCTTATAAAGAAAACCGTTCTGATCTGATTCGAATTCGTCAAATTGAAGCAGAAAATGCAGCCAAAGTGATGGGTGCAAAGTTGATTATGCTGGGATATCATGATTACGAACTGGATCAGGCACCTGTGGGAGAACTTCGCGAAAAACTGGTTCGGCTGATTAGAATCGAAAAACCGGATATTGTGGTCACAATTGATCCGTTTGCCTCCAATGAAGCGCACCCGGACCACAGAACACTGGCATGGGCAGCCTCCGATGCAGTGAATCATGCCGGGCTGCCATTAGTGTATCCCCAGCACATCCAGGAGGGACTCGAACCCCATTTTGTCTGTGAGAAGTATTTTTACAGTGAAGATTTTAGGATCCATAATAAAGTGGTGGATATCACCCAATTCATGGAGAAAAAATTGGAAGCAATGAAAGCCCATGAAAGCCAGGTAATTTTCCTGGTGGAAGATTTTTACCGGCAGGCTCAAATTGCAGGCATCGATCTTACAGTCTGTTCTGGGATCATCCATGAATGATCCATTCCAGGCAATCAGTTTCGCCTTGATTTCCCAGGCAGAAATAATTGGAAAAAAGGCTGGTGTAAAATATGCGGAGAGCTATCGATATTCACGGTTTCATGCTTTTATTGAGGAAATTCTTGATTCAAACACAATAATTCGCTGTTAAGCGCATAGGTATACAGACTTATCTTTATTTTTTATCAAATATCTCAATAATGTGAAAAGGATAATCAATGAAAAAACAAAGCAAAGCTTATTCTGTATTCGTCGTGGTAGTGTTTGCTCTTTTTATGTTATTACATCAGACAGACAAATTATTGATCGGGTCACTGCAGCTGCCGATTAGTGAAACCTTTAACCTGAACAATCGGCAATGGGGATTGATCAACTCGGGAGCATTAATTATTGGGACAATCCTGTATCCCATTTGGGGCTACCTGTATGATAAATATTCCCGGGTAAAACTGCTTGCCCTTGCTTCATTCATATGGGGAGCCACCACCTGGATGAGTTCAGTAGTGAAGACATATACGGGTTTTCTATTTACACGGGCTTCCACTGGCATCGATGATTCGGCATATCCTGGCCTTTACAGCCTCATCGCAGATTACTTCACCCCTAAAGTACGTGGCCGAATTTATGGCATATTGCAATTAACACAACCGATCGGATACTTATTGGGTATGATCCTGGCGTTGATGATCGCACCTATGCTAAATGGTGCAGTTGGTCAGATGGAAGGATGGAGGACGATTTTTATCATCACCGGCAGCCTGGGAATTATTATGGCTCTGGTTATCTTTTTTGGGATCAAGGAAGTTCCACGGGGAAAGTCTGAGCCCGAATTCGCTGACATGGAAGAAATCGGTCAATTCCGATTCAAGTGGAGCTCTCTAAAAGATGTAATGAAGAAGAAAACCATGTGGTTTGTGTTCCTGCAGGGATTTGCAGGAGTGTTCCCCTGGAATGTGATCACATTCTTTTTCTTTGGCTATTTAATGACTGAACGGGGATATGATAATGACTCTGTTCTCTTCACCATGGGGCCAGTTATTATTATTCTCGCAGCCGGGTATTTTATCGGGGGTGCGCTGGGAGATTGGTTATTCAAACGCACTCTTAAAGGACGCATCATCATTTCCAGCATCGGAGTAATCCTGGGTGCAATTTTCCTATATTTTGCTTTGGTCACCCCAGTCGAACAAAAGACGACTTTTCTCATATTAATGAGCCTGACGGCTTTATTCATGCCATTCTCTTCTCCCAATGTCATTGCAACTGTATTTGATATCAGTTTCCCGGAGGTCCGCAGCTCAGCCCAGGCAGTGGAATATTTTGTTGAGAATAGTGGTGCTGCCCTCGCACCAATCCTCGCTGGACTGATCGCAGATGCATACAGCACCCAAACAGCGATAATGACCGTCTGTATATCAGCATGGGTATTATGCTTTTTCCTGTATTTAGGTGCGTTATTCTTTGTGGATGGAGATATCAAGAGCCTACGAGCCAATCTATCAGAACGGGCAAACCAGGAAAAAGTACTTCACACCACTTAATGCCTGGTAATAAACTAGATCATAATAAAAGAACTGGAAATAAATTTTCCAGTTCTTTTTAGTTTTATTGAAGTAAATTACTTTATGTTAATGATGACAGGATCCGCATGATCCGCCGCTACAGCCGCCACAACCACCACCTGTAGATGCTGAAGAAGATACTGAAGGACCTCCTCCAGATGAATGGGAGAAAAATGTGGAAAGCAACCGCTTTGTTTCCTTGCTTTGGCAGGATACACATGCTATAGGAGAATCTGCATCCTTTATCGATCGCAGCATATCGAACTTCTTTTCACACACCAGACATGAATATTCGTATAAAGGCATAAATTCCTCAAGTAACTTTCATTTCCTTAATTCTTGCTTGATATGAAGTGACAGCTATAAATACAATAAGCTGTATTGTAACAAAAAATATAGTAGAAAACTGATCGTAATAAAAGATCAACATATCCACGGTGGTGAAAACCAACAGCAAACTAAAATATGCAAGGGATAGACCACGGACCAGCTTCTTTACCAGCAATAGAACACCAGACACAATGAGGAGGGTTCCTACAGAGGCTTCGAGTGCCAGTCTGGCTGCAAACCAATCCATTCCAACAGTCGATCTGACTAATTGAGATTGTATCAATGGTTGAATAAATTGAATCAGGTTCGCGGGTGTTCGCGTGGACAAGAAAATTCGAAAAGGATAGATCATCGTATAGGTGCCTAGTAGAAGTAATGACACAGCGCAAAAGTAATGCAATACCCGGTTGGAGATTAATCGGCTTTTCGCGCGATTTATTAAAATGCTTACATGGTCTGAAATGAACAGGATTTTCTCCCCGGAATTAAACTTCGGTGATGATAGAAAGTGGAGCAATTCTTCAGCCAGGTTGCGATAATCCTCGTCAATTGTTGTACTGCGGACGCGTTCCAGGGAGGCGACCAGATCAGCTCTTTCTGCATGGTCCAATTCATGCTCCAGTACCTCTTCCAGGAGGTCGAGCGCATGGTACAACTCTGTGCGGGCATCTTGAGTAGGTTTTCGTTTCACCCGTGAATATAAAAAGACAGTTAAAAGAAAAAAACCATAAATGATGGGTGCAGCAGGAGGATAAAAATAATTGTTGGTCTGGGTAATAAATTTTCCAACCTCATCAATAAACAGACCTACACCGACTCCCGATAGAATCGCTCCGAGTGGATAGACCCAACGGTTGGCAAATAATAATGGGATGATGGAAGCCAGAAATAAGGCTAATCCTCCCCACAACACATGGGCAAAATGAAGACCTTCACTGCCTAGTTGTGGAAAACCCGTCAGGTTTAAGAATGCCCTGGTAAATGAGACTGAAATCGCAAAGCTGACAAGCATCAGGAGGAAATACTTATCTGATCCAGCACGGCGGACATGTCTGCTTATTCGCCTTAAACTTTCAAACATAATGATTAATTATAACCAAACTTGGAATATTACATGTGCCTGGAATAATCGATATCTATTTGTGATTACTTATTGACCTTACATTTAAGATTATTGAATTTGATGGTGAATGACGAAATCGTCGAAGTGTTATACAATCAAATATAATCAAACAAAAGTAACCAGTTAAATAGTTATCAGTTTGAAAAAATAAGGTTTTCAGATCACGTGCTGTAGAATTAACAATTTTATCCATGACCGAGAGGCAGAAATATGACGACAGTACTAAAGGGCAAGGATATCCTGCATGTAAAAGACCTAAAACTGGAGCATATCAGCCTGATCCTGGAGACGGCTGAGCGCTTTGAAACAGTTATGGCCTCCGGCGGGCGATTGACCAATATGGCTGGGAAGGTGCTCGCCACTTTATTCTTCGAACCTTCCACTCAAACCAGGTTGACATTTGAAACTGCCATGCTGCGTTTGGGTGGTCATGTTGTTTCTGTGATGGATGCAAAATCATCCAGTTCAGCGGTTAAAGGGGAGAAACTGTTTGATACCGGGCGGATGATAGATGGGTATGCCGATGTTGCTGTGATTCGTCATATGGTGGAAGGCAGTGCAAAAGAACTGGCTGATGGAGCCAATGTTCCGGTGATCAATGGCGGTGATGGGTCAGGACAACATCCAACACAGGCATTGATGGATCTGTTGTCCATCCAAAAGGAAAAAGGCCGGCTGAATAATTTGGTCGTTACTCTAGTCGGAGATTTACTCAACGGACGCACAGTTCATTCACTTTCCTGGCTGCTGGGGAAGTATGGCCCAAGATTTTATTTTGTTTCACCTGAAGAATTACGCATGCCAGAGGAGATCACACAATCTCTACGGGCAGATGGAATTGATATAATCGAAACCACCAACTTGAACGAAGCTGCTGCAAAATCAGACGTATTATATATGACCAGGATCCAAAAAGAACGTTTTCCAGACCCAGGAATTTATGATCGACTGAAAGGCAGTTATATCGTTAACAACGAACTCATAGCAAAATCCAAACGTGGCATAACCATCCTGCACCCTCTTCCAAGAGTGGATGAAATTGCCAGGGAAGTGGATGATTACGAAGGAGCAGCTTACTTCAGGCAAGCTGCCAACGGTGTGCCCATCCGCATGGCAGTCATTGCATTAATTACCGGGTTGGAATAAAAATCCCGGATAAGCAAGCCATATCTTTATAATTACAGATTGCCAGGAGAGAGAACAGAATGGAGAATTTTAGTTCCCGGATCGAGTTGGATGCAGTCAATACAATTGAACCCAAAAAAATCCACTGGAATCTGACACCTCCATTACTCTATGAAGAAATCGTCAAGCGCAGCGAGGCGATGATCGCAGAAAAAGGTCCAATCGTCATTTATACCGGGAAATCAACCGGCAGATCGCCCAATGATAAATTTTATGTACGCGAGGCTTCCAGCGAGGATAAGATTTGGTGGAATAAAGATAATAAACCCTTTGATCCGGAGAAATTTGAAATTCTGAAATCCCGCATGGTGGAATATTGTAACAACCAGGAACTATTTGTACAGAATTGTTATGCCGGAGCTGATCCATCCTGTAGATTCCCGGCCCAAATCATTACCGATACAGCCTGGCAGAGCCTGTTTGCCTATAATATGTTCAGGCATGCTGATGATCCAGGCACAAATGAGTTCAAACCTCAGTTCACTGTGCTGGTGGCAACCGGGTTTGAAACTGAACCCGAAATTGATGGAACTTCCTCTGATGTTGTTATTGCGATCCATCCAGGACAAAAATTGGCTCTCATATCAGGAACCCGATATGCAGGTGAGGTCAAGAAGTGTGTATTTACCATCCTAAATTATCCTATTCCCTCTGCAGGGGATTCTACCGATGCATTGTGCGGCAAATATTGGTTCCGATAACAAGTCAGCTCTTTTCTTTGGTCTGAGTGGTACGGGAAAGACAACCCTTTCCTCAGATCCCAAACGGCATCTGATCGGGGATGATGAGCACGGGTGGAATGATCGCGGCATTTTCAATTTTGAGGGTGGATGTTATGCGAAGGTGATCCGCCTCTCTGCTCAGGACGAACCCCAAATTTATAATATGACCAGGCGGTTTGGCACTATATTGGAAAATGTGGTCATTGACCTGGAAACCCGGCAAATTGATCTGAATGACGATTCGATCACAGAAAACACCAGGGCTTCATATTTATTGAGCGAAATCGAGAATTTCGAACCTACCGGGATGGGTGGACACCCTAAAGATGTCGTATTCTTAACAGCTGATGCTTTTGGGGTGCTGCCGCCCATTTCCAGATTGACTCCCGAACAAGCCATGTATCACTTTTTATCCGGTTACACTGCCAAAGTGGCTGGAACGGAAAAACGATTGAAAGAACCCCAGGCCACTTTTAGCACATGTTTTGGCGGTCCTTTCATGGTGCATCATCCAATGGTTTATGCGCGCCTGCTTGGAGAAAAGATTCGAAAATTCAATTCACGATGCTGGTTGGTCAATACCGGCTGGACAGGTGGAGCATACGGAATTGGCTCGCGGATGAAGATTTCGTTCACCAGGGCAATGGTGGATGCTCTTTTAAGCGGCATGCTGGATGAAGTTGAATATGATATTGACCCCATTTTTGGTTTACAAATACCCCGGTCCTGCCCGAATGTTCCAGTTGAAGTCCTTAATCCACGTAACACCTGGCCTGATCCGTCGAAATATGATTCCCAGGCTCGGAATTTAGCAGCAATGTTTATCGCCAATTTTGAAAAATATAGAGACGCAGTACCTTTGGAAGTACTGCATGCAGGACCAAAAGGTTGAGTGGTGTTGATTTTGATAATTCAGCAATAAGTATTTTATATAAACTAATACCTAAGAATAAACCAAACACTTAATTTCCTTAGTGTTTGGTTTATTCTTATCAAGAAAACAGATTTATATTGTAGAGCTATTGATAGTTATTTATTTAGGAATCCATTGACAAAGTCCAAGGCAGCTGCCCGGTCCATACGGAACACACCACCCGTTCCAGCGCAGTTCCCGTTTATTCCGAAGGATGTGACTCCTGCCACAATATTAGTGCTGCCGAGGAAGTTTGGACCGCCGGAATCTCCAAAGCAAGTTCCACCTGTGTTGGCATTATTGGATAGCAGCATGGAATAATCTCCAGTGAAACCAGGGACATTGATCTGGTTCAGCTTCGGATAAGCCACCCAACGGTTGTAATCAGCTTGATCCTTCCAGGATGCAGCAGTGGGGAAGCTCTTCTGCATACCATAACCAACTGCTGTAAAGGTGACATCCTGCTTTCCCTTTGTCGTTTTCAGTGCATCAAGTTGGTCAAGCTTGGGAAGTACACCATAACTGCTCATTTTCACTTTATGATCAAGAACAACTACACCTACATCGAATGTGGGAAAGTTATAACCAGCGGGAGCATATGGAGTTCCCATTGCATCTGCAGAGCTTCTATATAAATATCCATCGTCTGCCACTGGGCTGGGATCAAACCAGAGGTATACTTCACCAGCTACAGCATCGGCGGTGCAATGTCCTGCAGTCAAAAAGACAGTTGGCGAGAGCAGCGTACCACTGCATGTATAGTAATAACCATCCGTAGCCTTAAAAAGCATTAATCCCACAAACGGGTGACCATTTCCATCCAGCTCTCCGTCAGAAATGGCTGAAACTGGCATCACAGTTACAAGCATTAGGATAGTGACAAACAGTATTACAAGGACCTTGGATTTTTTCATACTGACCTCCTAATTTGAAAATTGAATTGGGTATTTAGAATATAAAATGAGTATAGCAAAAATATTGCTGTTTTGGTATACCTAGTTCTCAAATGGATCAGTGTTGAACGGAACATCAATTATTTCTGGGAATATCGCGAGAATTTGGATGTTTATGAAATTGGACGGATCAATACGAATAATAATCTGTCTTTTGGTGTTCGAAACAAATGGGTAATGACGAAGGAACAGGTCTCTGGGAACATAAGAATGGGAAAGGGGAAAATAAATAAAACTGGTGTAGTGGCGAGGGTGGGATTTGAACCCACAACCAATGGCTTATGAGTCCCACTGCTCCACCGTTGAGCTACCTCGCCATAAGCGGATTGTATTCTAGCATAAAACCATGAATATTTCCATAGGAATCACCCCAACACTTGTTATAATCAGGACTATTCAAATTTGAAGGAGTACATCAGTGAGCTGGAATTTAAGTGGAACTACCGCCCAGGCAGGTGACCTGGCTAGTCTTGTAGGGCTTAATCATAAGCATTTTATTATTAAATTAGTTCCCGGTGCTGAATTTCAATCACACAGGGGTGTTATTCAACATGATCAGATCATTGGTCTTACATGGGGAAGTAAGATTTACAGCCATAATCACAGCCCTTTTATTATCCTGCAGCCAGCCCTTGCAGATCTTCTGCGACAGATCAAGCGCAATACTCAAATCATCTACCCAAAAGACATAGGGTATATCATGGTACGACTGGGAATTGGACCAGGAATAAAGGTGTTGGAGGCAGGGACAGGCTCTGGAGCATTAACGACAGCATTTGCTTATGCAGTAGGCAAAGAGGGAAAAGTGTACACCTATGAAAGCCGGGAAGATATGATGAACCTGGCTCGAAAGAATCTGGAAAAAGTAGATCTTCAGGATAGGGTGGAATTTAAACTCCATGATATTCGCAATGGATTTTTTGAGACGGGTATGGATGCTGCCTTCCTGGATGTTCAAAATCCCTACGATTTCATGCCGCAGATACGGTCTGCTTTGAAACCGGGTGGTTTTTTTGGAACCATTCTGCCCACGACCAATCAGGTAATTCGACTGTTGGAGGCACTCAGGCAGGAAAAATTTGCTTTCGTCGATGTTTGTGAGATCATGATGCGCTACTATAAGGCAGAGTCTGACCATTTTAGGCCGACAGACCGAATGGTAGCCCATACCGGATTTCTCATATTTGCCAGGCCAGTGAACTTCTCCCAGGACGAGGGTGTTGATGATTTGCTGGAAGAAACTTTCGAAGCAGATGATTAATAATGAGCAATGAGGTTAACTTTAGTCAGTCACCCTTTTCTGATCTAATTATCAAATTAGATGGAAAGCTGGACCATAATTTTTGTGATGTTCCACCTGATCGAGATGAAGGATATTTTCCGGCTGCGGTATTGGTCCTGTTCATGAGGAAAAAAGAACAGTGGCATATTCTGTATACTCAGCGCACTCATTCGGTAAGGGACCATAAAGGGCAGGTTTCATTTCCTGGAGGGGCGTGGGAGGACCAGGACCTGTGCCTGAAAGAAACAGCCTTACGTGAGACTTTTGAAGAAATAGGAATCAAGAAGGAAGATATTCAAATTCTTGGATCACTTCCTCCGATTAATACAATTTCGAATTATACAATTACGCCTTTTGTTGGATTGATTTCATCAGAATTACACTTTCATCTGGAAAAAGCAGAGGTGGAGAGTGTATTTTCCATCCCAATTACCTGGCTGGCAGACGAATCCAATCGGGAAGAGCGGGAATTTATAGATAAAAGTTCGAATGTACATCGCAATGTTGTGTTTTATAAAGAATACAACGGGCATATTTTATGGGGAATTACCGCAATGTTAACCATAAAGATACTTGAATTAATAAAATAAAAAACCAACGGAACAACTTCCGTTGGTTTTTATGATGCCAGTAGTAGAAATTATTCGGGTATCTTCTTCTTTCTTACCCTTCTCAATAATTTCGGGTTCTTCAACTGCAGCGACTGCTTCAACCACTTCTTCTTCCTCAGCCTTTTGAGCGGTTATATGAACAAGCTGTTCATCTTCATGATTGAAAACGGTGATATTGCTGTCCAGCTGTAAATCACGGACAAAAATACCATCACCAATCTTCAAAAGTGAGGATATATCGACAGTGATCTTTTCAGGCAGGTATTGCGGCAAGCATTCCACGTCTAATTTATCGATACCGGTCACAATTAAACCGTTGAAATCTTTTACCGCAGGAGATAATTCCTACCAATTCAATGCTAACATCGGTGCGGATTTTCTCTGTAAGGGAAATTACCTGAAAATCGATATGTAAAAATGTACCACGGATGAAATTGCGTTGCTTTTCTCGAACAATGACCGCATGCTCTTTACCATCGAGATCGATTGTTACAATGGATGAACCTGTCACCGAATGGAGAACTTTTGATGCCTGGCGGAGATCCATGATGATCGGGGTGGCATTGAAATTATGGCCATATAAAACACCAGGTAGTTTGCCTTCTCGGCGGAGAACACCAACTTTTTTCCCAACTACTGTTCGGGGTGAAGCGTTAATGACTACTTTTTCCATCTTTTTCTTCTTTCCAGCGCCTCTCACCTGAAATTCAGGTTACCTTCGCTATATATAATAATTTACCACCTCATTGTGGCGAGTAATTCTATTCTGTTATCCTCACCTAGTCAAGAAAATTCAAAGAAATCAAATTTTTGCTTGAAAATATTGTTATGGCGAGTACGCCTCGTGCAATTAATTTTTGTTTCGGTGAGTGATGTAGAATTATATAAATCCACTTCCCCTTTCTTAGTCAGGATATATCAAATGGCAATTTGGAACTACGATAATCATTCAATAAAACAAACCCTATATTTTCGGGACCAGTACCCGAATAATAAACAAATAGTTTTATTGCTCCATGGTCTTGGAGTCGATAGTCAGAGTTGGGTATTCCAGGAAAAAGCATTGGGAGAAGCCGGATACCGCCCGATAGTACCCGATCTCCCCGGATTTGGGTCATCGACAACGATCACACGAGAATGGTCCATCGAAAATTGCGCAAGAATTGTGTATTTATTTGTTCGTGAAATCACTAACAAACCAGTATTTCTGCTTGGGATTTCTTTGGGCGGAGCAATTGTGCTCAAGATGCTGAGTGAGCACCCGGAGAATTTTGAAAAAGCGATCTTGATCAATACCTTTTCCAAGATCAGACCGGAAAAATTTAGTAGTTTGCTTTATTTGGTGACTCGCTTATGGAAGGTTATTTTCTTATCAATTGAAGATCAGGCAATTTTCATGGCAAAGCGTTTATTTCCATCAGAAGTAGATGCACCATACCGGGACATGATCGTAAATCAGATAGTAAACACAGACCCTGGAGTTTACAAACAAACCTTATATAAAATCAGTATACTGAACTTGGACAAATATCTTCATTCTATTGTTACACCTTGTTTGATGATCACAGGAGCAGAGGACTCTACCATACTGCCCAAATCACAAACAGCTTTGGCCAAGAAATTACAAAAGTGTGATCAAATTTACATTGCGCAAGCCGGGCACGCTGTAATTGTTCAGCAACCTGACCTGGTTAATCGGCATATTTTGGATTTCATTTCAAGTAGAAAACAACCAAATGAATAAAATGGGGTTAAAAGTGTATGAATGATTACTATTGCGGTGTATACTTTTTTTTATTATCCAACATTCTATTATTTTCCTGAGAGGCAATAATGATCCTTATCGAAAAAATTGACACTACAAACAAAAAGCAGGTGGATCGTTTCATTAAAGTACAATTTGATCTTTATCAGAACTGTCCGCAATGGGTGCCGCCTTTTTATTCAGATATTAGGGTGATGCTAAATCATGACAAGCACCCATTTTACGAGCACTCAGATGCGGAATTTTTTATTGCTGTAAAAGATGGAAGAGATGTAGGAAAGATCGCTGCTCTTGAAAACAAGCCGTTCAATACGTATCACGGGACAAAAGATGCTGAATTCTATTTTTTTGATAGCATCAACGACCAGGAAGTAGCAAATGCCCTTTTTAAGACAGTATTCGATTGGGCCAAAGCCAGGGGATTAAATCATATTGTAGGTCCAAAAGGAATGAGCCCATTCGATGGCTATGGTATTCAGGTGGAAGGCTTTGAACATCGACAGATGATGACCATGATGAATTATAACTATGATTATTATCCAAAACTTGTCGAAGCACTTGGGTTTGAAAAAGAGGTGGACTTTGTTTCCTGCTACATTCCCGCACCTAATTTTCACCTTGATCCGAAGATCAAACTGATTGCAGATAAAGTTGTTGAGAGGGGAACATTTAAAGTGATCCGGTTTAATTCCAAACCGCCTCTGGTAAAATATGCAGATCGTATTTGTGAAGCCTACAACAAGACCTTTGTAAATAATTGGGAATACTATCCATTGACGATGAAAGAAGTAAGATTCGCAGTAAATCAGGTGATCGATTTTGCAAACCCAAAGCTCATTAAGATTATTGAGCATCAAGGCGAAGTAGTTGGTTTCCTGTTTGGATTTCAGGATGTTTCTAAAGCCCTTCAGCGAGCTAAAGGCAAGTTAAACCTCTTTTCCATCATCGATATTCTTCTTGAAGTGGGCAGAACAAATTGGGTCTCCTTTAATGGAATGGGAGTTTTACCAGAGTTTCATGGCCGGGGAGGAAATGCCCTGCTTTATTCAGAGATGGAAAAAACCATCCATGAATTTCACTTTGATCATGCAGACCTGACCCAGGTAGCCGAAACCACCAAACAAATGCGGAAAGACCTGGAAAATGTGGGTGGAAAAGCATATAAAAACCACAGGGTATTTCAAAAGCATTTGGATTAATACCAGCAAACGGGGCAGAGGGTTATCCGAATGCTCCGTTTTTTATTTAATATCAGAAATAATGTGCATCATATCAGCCTGCATTGGGGCTTGAAAACTTATTGATTCTCCGCTTTCAGGGTGAACCAGGGATATTTCGCTGGCATGCAGCATCATTCGCTGATCTATAGTTTCGACATCAAGGGAGCTGCTGATTGTTTTCGACATTTCCTTCAAGTTCGGAGGTGTATACAGTGTATCGAAAAGTATCGGGAATCCGATCGAGCTGATATGAGCACGGACTTGATGGGTATAACCCGTCTGGGGTTTAGCATTAACTTGCGTAATTGTTTGCCAGCAGAAAACTTTTGAATAATCTGTTTGTGCCGGTTTTCCTTTATGAGATAAAACCCTGGTCCGATGTGAACGGTCGCCGTTGACCGTAAGGGGAGAATCGACACTCTTCTCATCCCAGGCAGGATTGCCTATGATAAGCGCCTGATATTGCTTTTTTACCATTCGATTGTCAAATTGTAAATTCAGGTTCCGGTGTGATATTTCAGTACGGGCGATGACCATAACC
>CAVPWY010000004.1:0-409049 GCA_963709535.1 uncultured Chloroflexia bacterium
AGCGCGTCGATCACCGGACAGGCTTCTGCGCTGACCACAGGTGCAAAGCTTGACCGGAAAACGTTCCATGCCTCTTCAGCAGTGCGGAGTTTGAGAAATTCTGTCATGGCAAATACAACGCCCCGGATCTGTTTCGTCTCTTACTCGAAAACAGCAATTCCGGTCCTGGTAAGGGGCTCAGCTTTGTACGGCACTCTTTCCAGATTCTCAACATACACATCATACCTTTGCATCCCGCTATTGGTTTTGCTAGTCGGGACAAGTTCTTGCAGTTTACCTTCTGCTCGTTTCCGCTCGTCCTTGCTCAACAATACCACATCACACCCCACGTAAAGCTTTAACGCTAGGCGCTCAGGAATCGCATAGCCGTCACCGATACCGCAAGCGAAGACGTGCTCGAAGCTCCTCGCGTCTTCTTGGTGCACCTTCCAATCAGGAGCATGTATGACCAACGTTGTCATAGTGTTTTCTGCCTCTGAATCGAGCGGCACTGTGGCGTTTCACTGAGATGGCGTGAAACGTGATGTGCTTTCACCACGTTTCACGCTTGATCGAACGATGTCAGCGGCCGCCTGACATGCTGATCGCCATAATCACCGCCAAGCCCATCGCTCCGACGAAGGCGAGCAGCAGCACGAGCAACACCGGCAGAACCACTGCCAGCAACGCTCGTCCCAGCGTCATCTGGTGGCTGCTGGCGGTGCCCTTGATGTAGATCGCCAGGCCCCAGAAGTAGGCGATGAGCCCGAGGATGCCGCCGAGAATCGGGATGAACGCGAAGAAGCTTAGCAGATGCGGCACCGCGTACAGTGCGGTCACGCCGAAGAAACCCGCCAGCGTGCCGCGTCCGCCAAGCAGCTTCGCAAAGAGCATCACCCAGATGCCGTAGCCCAACCAGGTGGCCAACGCCACCGCCGCGAGCGGGAAGCCGCCCGCGGTGAACGGCTGCGAGACCCACTTGCCGACTTGCTCGAAGAAGGTATTGATCGGCTTCGGCAAGATTCTAGGCAGACCCTCGACCTGCTGGGCGATGTTGAAGCCGAAGCGCATGTTCTCTTTGACCTGCGCCATGATGGCGTCCATCTCGCCCGTGTTGCCGATGAACGGCCGCATCTGCTCGATGACCTTGTCCATCTCGGACATCGCCTGATCCAGCTCGGCCTCGATGGCGTTGGGGCGCAGACCCTTGGCGAGATCGCCGACCAGCGTCGGCAGGCCGATCACCAGCGCGACGATCACGATGATCAGGAACCCTTGCAGGAAGGCGTCCCGCCGATCTCTGAGGCCGGTGAATGCCTCATCCCGGAAGAGCAGTCCGTTCCACAGCGTGCGCATCCATGTGGCCATGGCTCACCTCCCCATCCCGGCCGAAGCAGCCGCGGCGATGATCAAGCCGGTGCCCACGCCGAACACCAGCCAGAGCACGAGATATACTGCGAAAGGCAGCAGGGTGGCCCAGAACGCCCGGCCCCACGACATCTGCCCGGCCGACCGCACTGCTTTGTAGCGGCAGATGAGCTGCCAGGTGTTCATCACGGCGCCGACCGTGAAGTAGGGCAGGAAGCCGAGCCCGCGCAGCAACAACGGCGTGAACGAGAGGGAAACCGTGCCGAGCGTCTGGCTCAGCCGGCCTTGCCGCCGAGCATGCGAGAGAAGAGGTGCGCCAGGATGCCGTAGACCAGCCAGCTCAGCACCGCAAGCAGCGGCCACGTGATGATGTTCATCGCAGCGCTGGCCGGGTCGGGCGCTCCGAAGAGCCGCGGGAAGATCTGCCAGCCCATGTCGTAGTACTGCTTGAACTGCGGGATGAACTCCGCGCGTTGGCCGACATCTGCGACCACCACGCCATCTGCGGGAATGCCTGCCAGACGGCATCCTTGATCGCGCTCATCGACGGCGTGCCGGCCCACGCCAGGAATTGGCCGATGAGGTTGAGCAGCGCCGTGACGATGCCGATGATGACGACCAGGAACAGGCCTTCCACGAAGGGATTGTCGTCATCGCGCAACTCGTCATAGGCGGCGGTGTCCAAGAACAGAGCCCGGAACACGAGACCTAACGACAGTGTTCGATGTCCCATGCGGACCTCCTTTCGAGACCGCGAGAGGTGAATGAAATGGGGTACGACGACCGCACCGCACGACGACTAGATTATAACACAGTGCGGCAAGAGGTCACAAGGGATTTTTGAACGAAAAGGCTATCTGCCGTGGGGAGACCTAATCGACTTTCGCCGTGTAGCCCAGCTCGTCCAACGTCTTGAGCAGCTTGGGGAGATCGGCTTCGCTCACCAGCGCGGCCTGCGCCGAGAGGAGATCACCGAGCAGCGGCGCGACAGCGGCATCGGCGCGGAGCGCGGCCAGGATGCTGGCGTCCTCGACGCGCAGCACCGCGCCGCGCGTGATGCGCACCGCGCCGCCGTGCTGATCCCAACGGGCGAGCGCCGCAGCGACACGCGGCGGCACATGACCGCCACTCGCACGTTGCAGGAACTCGACGATCGCCTCAGCGCGTACGCCGGCCGCGCAGGGCGCGCGAAGGCCGCCACGCGTGATGCGATGCCGGGTGGGTTGGCCCAGTTCGCCGGTTCAGCGGCGGGCTCGGTGAAACGCAACAGCCGGAAGCGATCGAGCAGCGTACCAGGAGCGGCGCGCTGATCGCGAACTGGTCGTCGACGGCCAGACGGGCGGGCCGCGGCAGCTCGGCGGCGGTCTGCCGCCCAGCCAGGCAGCTCCGAGCTGGGTCAGGCGGAACGATTGCGGCTGATCCTCTGCGGCTTCGCCCGCGCCGAGCGCCACCGCGCCCAGCCAGAAGAGCGGCCCTGTTACGACGAAGCGAATCAGCCGGCCTTCCACGGCATCCCATGTCTCGAAGCCCGAAAGATAGCGCTCCGTTTCCACTTCTTTCAGATACCAGCCGGTATAGCTGCCGTCGGGCCGCTGGAAGTCGGGGTTTGACGCCTTGATCCAGCCGATCAGGTCGTCGACGCTGTGCCAGCTTCCCGGCTTCAATTGGCGCAGCATGTCGAGGATCGCGCGGCGCGCGGCCAGCGGGTCGTTGCGCCAGGTGCCTTCGGCCTGCAATGCGGGGATGCGGCGCAGGTCGTTCCAGCCGGAGGCGCTGCCGGCGTCCGTGCTTTCCCGCCAGGCCTCGAAGAGCGCGGTCATCTGCTCCCACGGCTCATCTTCCGATCAGGTCGCTCCCTGGGAGATCTCTCCCCAGCATGAAGAAATGTCATTCACCGGTTATATCATTTCCAATACCTTTCACGATGCTAGCATCAATGTTTATCCGGTGCAGGACTTCATTGCGATCGAACCGGCAGTTGCTGATCGTGTAACCGAGCTGCAAAAGATCATCCAGGAAAAATCAGATGATCCCGGAAACGTTCCAATCCTCCCATTGTGGAATGCTGCACAGGTTTTCTTATCAAATCCGGTTTATCTTGATTTTCAGAATGGCAGCGGTATTCGCTATTTAACCCAGTATGGACAGGCCATCATGCCTATCAATAACCACGACCTGTTCTATTCTTTCCAGGGCTTAACTTCAGATGGAAAATATTGGATCAGCGCCATCCTGCCAGTTAACCATCCATCAATTCAGGCAACATACGATGATCCGCTACCGGCAGATTATGATCAGTTCATGGCAAACTATGAGCAGTATAAGACTTTGCTGCGTGCCAACCTCGATACCCAGCCGCCGGAGACTTTCAAACCTTCACTTACCGACCTGGACGCGATGATCAACTCCATCGTCGTCACTCATTAGGATGTAAACACCATTGAAATATGGTTTACATAATCATTTTAAGTTATAAAGGTGATAATGATAGTGGTAGATAGGATTTTCAATTTAGTGATTATTAAAATTTGAGGCGGGAGAATCAATATATGAAAAAAGTAACCGAAATAGTAGCCCACTCCAGCCATGTTGCCGGTGTGACCTTCTCGCCGGATTCTAAAACCCTGCTTTCCTGCGGGATGGATGCCCTGATCAAGCTATGGTCTGTTGAAGATTGGAGCCCAACCGGTGAATTTGCAGGGCACGAAAAAAGTGTCAACTGCCTGGCTTTCTCCCCCGACGGGAAAACTCTGGTATCCGGTTCGACGGATACAGACATGCACCTGTGGAGTTATCCTGATGGGGCAAACAGGGGTGTGCTTCGCAGCCACCGCAACACGATTGCCTGCGTGCAGTATTCGCCGGATGGCAGCCTGATCGCTTCATGCTCGTATGATGCTAAAGTGAAGCTGTGGAATGCCTGCGACCGGAGAACTGGTATTGACTTACAATGACCACCCAAAAAATGTGGCTGCAGTACAGTTTACTCAGGATGGCCATTTCCTGGCTTCAGGCGGGATCGGCGGCGATATCCTGGTGATGTCAGTTCCGGATGGAGCGCTGATTCAACGCTTGAAAGGGCACTCAACCACGGTAACCAGCCTGGCACTCAGTCTGGACGGAAAATTATTGATCTCCACCGGGTATGATGGCACCATCCGCTACTGGAATTCGACCTCCTGGGTTGAGGAAAAATCCATACCCATCAAACAGAGAGGGTTGTTTCCCATCAATCTGTCACCGGACGGGAAAGTTCTGGCAGTCGGATGTGAGTTCATGGTCAAGGTTTTCAGGATGGAAGACGGAACTCAAATAGATGAATTGCCAGTGGACGCGAAAGGTGTGTATGCCGTAGCCTTCTCCCCGGATGGGAAGTTCCTGGCCAGTGGATCTGCTGATAAAATTGTTCGGGTGTGGGAAGTGTCTTAAATTGTATCTTTTTAGTGCACAGACAATTATCAAAACAAACATCTTTTCAAATTGGAGCGTTCTATGACCGAGTTTGATGCCGCCTACCATTTTCCCAAAGGTTTTCTATGGGGGACAGCCACTGCTTCCCACCAGGTGGAAGGCAATAACCATAATAACAACTGGTCGCGCTGGGAAACAGAGCCAGGCCGAATTATTAATGACGAAAAATGCGGACTGGCTTGCGATTGGTGGGGTGGCCGCTGGAAGGAAGATTTCGACCGGGCGGTCGAGACCGGACAGAACGCGCACCGGCTATCCATCGAGTGGAGCCGCATCCAGCCCGCCCAGGATCGTTGGGATGAGGATGCCCTGGATTACTACCGCGAAATGCTGCGCGGGTTGTACGATCGCGGATTATCAGCAATGGTCACCCTGCACCATTTCACCGATCCGCTGTGGATGGCAGACCAGGGTGGTTGGGAAAACCCCGAATCACCAGTATGGTTTGAGAAATTCGTCCGCAAAGCCGTGGAAGCATTGAAGGAATACTGCTCCACCTGGGTGACCATCAATGAGCCGAATGTTTATGCGGTTTCAGGCTACATCTACGGACAATTCCCGCCCGGGAAGAAGAGCATTAAGACCGCATTGAATGTGATGGTCAACCTGACCAAAGGTCACGCTGCCGCTTACCATGTTATTCACGAAATCCAAAAGGAAGCCCGGGTGGGCTTTGCCATCAATTATCGCGACTTTGTTCCCGCAAAAGCCTGGTTCCTGCCGGACCAGATCGCAGCCAATATTCAAAAGAAAACTTTCAATAACGCTTTCCCGGTAGCCGCGATGACCGGCACGCTGGATACACCGTTTATGAAGACCCGCATCCCGCAGGCAGCCAATACCCAGGACTTTCTGGGCGTCAATTATTATTCACGCGACCAGGTGGCGTTCGATCTCACAAACCATCCAGCCAGTTCATCCACAATTATTATCCTAAAAACCCGGACCTTAGCCCGACAGGATTCATCGCCAATATACCGGAAGGTATGTATGCAGCCCTGAAATGGGGATTGAAATTCAAGGTGCCGATGATCGTGACCGAGAATGGCGTGGAAGACCATCTGGATACGCTGCGTCCGCGCTACCTGCTGCAGCATATTCATCAGGTATGGCGGGCAGTCAACTTTAACTGGCCGGTAAAGGGTTACTTCCACTGGTCGCTGGTGGATAACTTCGAGTGGGAACGCGGCTGGACTCAGCGCTTCGGGTTATGGGGTTTGAACCCACAAACGCAGGAACGCACCCGCCGCAAAAGCGTGGACCTGTACGAAGCAATCTGCCGTGAGAATGGCATCACAACCGATATGGTGGATCGCTTTGCACCTGAAGTGATGCAGAAAATATTTAATGCATGAAATTAAAGACCTTTAAAATATATAGAATAGCAGTATGCAATAAACTATTGAATAGGTTCTTATAAAGAGTCCTCAGTTAGTAGCAGAAATGAATGTGGTTTAATTATTATTGACAAAGAGTCAATAATAATTAATTCCTCCAATATCCCAATTTTTTCAGAACATGGTTTGGGTAATTCCAATTGCAATAAATAAAGTAAATGGAACTGAATCATAATTGAGGATCCAATGTTCTATATAGATCACTATGCAGGCATTATTAACAGAATCCTCTTTCAGGAAATAATGCCTCCAACCTCATTTTTACAACCAAACTGCCGATAACATATATTATTTGATACTTTTCCGGAAATTATAAGGAACCAGAACTGAATATTTTACTATTATGGTTAATTACGGGTAATAGAATTTGATGAATTCCATACAACGAGTATTAAAAACAATAAATGACTACTCCATTATCCAATGGAAAAAAGTCATCCAATGGACAATAGTTGCATCTTTCCTGCTGGTGATGCTCCAGGTTGGATTGAATGTTTTATTACCGACTGCAATCTTGAGGGGAAATGTAAACCTCTCGATCGTCGTATCACTGAGTATTTTGGTTGTACCTGTCCTCTTGTATACTGCCAATCAAACCCGCATCCATCGCCCTAAGCTCTATCCATCATGGTTGCTTCTATTCTTTGCTTTATTAGTCAACCCAATGGCATTAGTAATTGGGATCATGCAATACCTTTTAATTAATGTAATCCCGTATCCATCCATTATTGATTATGCAGTACTGATCTTTTATCCACTCATGCTGGGGATGGTGGCATTGTTGCCTTCTCAATCATCCCAACGTCTGGAAATTATGAAATGGGCATTTGATGCCATCGTCATAGGCCTTTCTTCTGCTGTGATCTTTTGGAACCTGGCCAGCGGCTCAGATATCCTTAACCACCAGGTATCCGGCACAAACACGATCATTTTCTGGAATACAGTCGGAGATATGGTTTTATTTTGGGCGATGCTCATGATTCTTTTTAAACGGTTCAAAGAACAAAAGCGTGGTCCACTTTGGTGGTTGTTTTGCTCTTTGTTATTCCTGATCATGTACGACTTCATTAATGGGTTTTTTATGGTAGATGGAACAGTGATGCGTGGCAGTACTGTCAGCGAATCTCTGTTTTCGGTTTCGTTCTTAATGATCATATTGAGCGCTTTGCACCAGTTGAAATCGATCGGGGAACCAGTTGGTTCCGTTGAAGAATCTCCACAAACCAGGAATTGGGAGACCCTACGCCTGATGATGCCATACCTCGGTGTGTCAATGGCATTTGGGATCCTGATTGTAAGTCTATCATCCGAGCATACATTGGATCCAAAAATAAATGCCTATTGTGTGGCATTCATCGTTCTGATGATCATTGTCCGCCAGTATCTGGTTTTAAGGGAAAATCAAAAGTTAAATGACCAGCTTAGTTTCCTTAATGCCAGCCTCGAAAAGCGGGTTGAATTACGTACATCCGAACTTATTCTCGCAAATCAAGAATTAAGTACACGTGAAACCAAATTGGTTTATAACACACTGCACGATACCTTGACCAATTTGCCAAATCGGGCATTACTGTTTGATCGGCTCGACCAGGCTATACGGAAAATACGCAGGGATGACAATTATCATTTTGCTGTTTTCTTTTATGGATTTGGATCAATTCAAGGTGATCAACGATAGCCTTGGTCACCTTGCTGGAGACAGAATGCTGATCGAAGTCGGCCGTCGGTTGTCAACCTGTGTGAGGGAAATCGATACCATAGCAAGGCTGGGTGGTGACGAATTTGTCCTCCTACTGGAAGGATTGCATGACAAAGAGAATCTGTTGCAGGCTGCAAATAGAGTTCTGGCTTCATTTACAAAACCATTCGAATTTGATGGACAAGCGGTCTACACCTCAGCCAGTATGGGAATCGTTACAGGTAATGTGGATTATGCACTACCATCCGATATCCTGAGGGATGCAGATATCGCAATGTATGAAGCGAAGTCTGCCGGAAAATCTCACTTTGCCATATTCACATCCGAGATGCAAACTCACACCCATACGCGATTGATGCTGGAAAAAGACTTGCGCATCGCCCTGGAACGTCAGGAATTTAGCTTGGAGTACCAGCCCATCCTAAGCCTGCCATCCGACCGCATCCTGGGATTTGAAGCGCTATTGCGCTGGAAACATCCAACTCTTGGTATGGTCTCACCAGCCACATTTATACCGATAGCAGAATCTAATGGACTGATTGTCCCCATTACTGCCTGGGTAATTCATAACTCTTTGATCCGGATCAGCCAATGGCAAAATCTATACCCATGTGATCCCCCTATTACAGTCAGTGTTAATTTGTCAGCAAGGTTATTTGCACATTCTGATCTAATAGAACAAGTTGAGCAATCATTAATCGATGTTGGTTTGCCTAGCAGTAGTTTGGTGTTCGAAATTACAGAAAGTGCAATCATTTCGGATAGAACCGGGGCAGTAGCTGTTTTAAATGCATTTCAGAAAATGGGTATAAAAATCCATATGGATGATTTTGGTACCGGCTATTCATCACTCAGTTACCTGCACCAATTCCCCATCGACACGATCAAAATCGACCAGACCTTTGTCAGCAACATCCAACCCAATGGGGAACACGCTGAGATCCTCAGGGCAATAGTAACAATGGCAAAAGATCTTAAACTTTCTGTTATTGCAGAGGGTGTCGAGACATTGGAACAGCTGGTATATATAAATCAATTAGGATGTGAGGGCGTGCAAGGTTACTTCATTTCACATCCTCTCTCTGAACAATCTGCGAAACAATATATTATCGACAGGGCAAGATTATTGGTAGCAGATTAACTTTTAGCAAATCTATTTCATTGGCCAATATTATTAACTCTTGTGTTTTGGAAAGACTAACCTGATTAACAGGTTTATCAGGTTGGGTTTTATATGAGAAGATAACTTAAAATTCGTAATTATCATTGAATAAAACATATTATCGCATCTTGGTTACTTTTGAGAAATTAAAACAATATTTGAGTGTTTAATTTTTCCATTCAATACTCTTTTTAGATATAATATGGAATACTAGGGGAACCCCAATTTCTAACCAATTTTGCATCTAAGTTCGAACATATTAATTCAAGGAGTAACGTTAATGCTTGATCAAATCAAGAAAAATATCCAGCGTATCCAGAAGCTGGGAGCAACTTATGTGGATACCCGTTGGTATCCGTACGAGGAAACCAATTCACTCACCATGTGGAACGGCAACTTAAAAGACGCCAGCGCCAGAATCGAAAGCGGCGCAGGAATACGTGTGCTTTACAAAGGAGCCTGGGGTTTTTCTGCTTCATCCGACTTGAGCAACCTGGGGGCAATGTACGATCGTGCGTTGGATAATGCCCGCATCGCTGCTGAAAGGGTGACATTTCCTGTCCGTCTGGCAGAAAAAGACATCATCCAGGCAAAATTTGCCAGTCCCAATAAAATTGACCCATTCACAGTATCCCTGAATGAAAAAGTGAATTTCCTTAAGGAATTGGATGGGGATTTAAAAGATGACGCGGTCGGTCAGCGCATCTCCGAAATGAACTTTATCCGGAAAAACATCTGCTTCGTGGATTTTGAAGGCAGCGAAATTGAAAAAACGATCGTTGAATTTTTTTCAACGATGGAAGTAATGAGCCAGGATGAACACGGTGTGACCCACGAACGTAAATTCCGGCTGCATAAACAGGCGGATACACGCGGTTGGGAAAATTATGACCTGGCTGTCTTCAAAGAAAATGCGGAACGGATCGTCCGTGAATTAAAGGAAATGATGGCCGCACCGGAATGCCCCAAGGATGAACGCTCTGTCATCCTGCTGCCGGGCATCATGTACCTGCAGACGCATGAGACCATCGGCCATGCCCTGGAGCTGGACCGCATTTTGGGGTATGAACTGGCCTTCGCGGGCGGCTCATTCGTTACATTGAAGGATTTTGGAACATTGCGCTACGGTTCACCCAAACTGACCGCCCGTGCAGATGCGACCGTGCCCAACAGCCCCGGGAGTTTCGGGTTCGATGATGATGGCGTTGCCTGCCAGAATAATGTGCTGATCGATAAGGGCATCCTGGTGGGTGCCATTTCAGGACGGCAAATGGTCGAAGAAGCCAATGCCCGTGCTAAAAAAGAAATATTCAAGGGCAGTGGCGGAGCCAACCGTGCGACTGCTTTTTACCGGGTCCCGATCGAACGTATGACAAATATCAACATCGATCCCGGTGAAGACGGCACCCTGGAAGACATCATCAGCAAGACTGAGAAGGGGATCATCCTGGATGGCGACCGCTCCTGGTCGATCGGATCGAACCGCGAACAATTCCACTTCGGCACTGAAATTGGCTGGCTGGTGGAGGATGGCCGCAAGACACACGTGGTCAAGAACTCCACTTATAAAGGGGATACCATCAAATTCTGGAATTCCCTTTCAGCCGTGGGAGATAAATCCACCTGGCAGGTAAATTATGTATCCAATTGCGGCAAGGGACAGCCTAATCAGATCATCCAGCTTGGTCACGGCATCCCGGTTTGCCGGTTTGATCATGTGCTGGTAGGAGAATAAACATGAAAGAGCAGATTTTATCCACCTTGCACGAATTACGACTTTATGCCCTGGATAAAGGGTTATGTGGTTTCCATCCT
Source organism: uncultured Chloroflexia bacterium (assembly GCA_963709535.1). GTDB lineage: Bacteria > Chloroflexota > Anaerolineae > Anaerolineales > Anaerolineaceae > PNON01. Next base: position 10,892 of record CAVPWY010000004.1, read on the forward strand.
CTTCCGGGAAGAAGACAGCAACCTGATGCGTTTTGCCAATTCTGCCATCTCCTTGAACACGAATGAACATCTCATCCGGATCGAAGTGACAGCTTACGAAGGAAAAAAACGCGCCAGTTATGAAATGATCACCAGCCTGGATCAGATGGAGATCATGAAAAAAGGAGTGGACACAGCCGCGGAAATGGTCAAACATGCCATGCCGTTGGATTACAACCCCACCATTCCATTGTTGGACGAGAATTTCAGCGACGAAAGTGGATATGACTCTGCACTCGCCGCGATGACCAATAGTGAAAAACTGGAATTTCTCAACCAGGTGTCAAAAGGACTCGAGACACCTGATATAAAGCTAGGCGGGATCTTTTCCAGCGGGACGAATGTGCAGGCAGAGGTGAGCACACTATCCGATAAAAGTTTGTATATCAAATTCACCGATACACAGGTCAATGCTGTGCTTTCACATGAGCAACTAAAATGGGAAGTGATCGCCGAGCAGTCAGCTCAGCAAAAAAGCGACTTGAACCCCGCCCCGCTGCATGAGGATCTATCTTTCCTCCTGGATCATTATCAGCATGACGAACCTCAACAGGTACCCCTGGGAACCTATGATATCGTGTTTGGGGCAGCGGCAATCGCAGATATGCTGCATTTCTTTCACTATATCGGGTTTGACGGTGGAATGATGAAACGAGGGTATTCATTCCTAACCCCTGAACAAATTGGCAAGAAAGTCTTTTCAGAGCAAGTCAATCTATATGATGATGCCAATGACCGGAGGACATTTCCTTACAAACGCGATCTTCTTGGAATGAAACGAAATACATACCCGCTGGTTGAAAAGGGTGTTTTCCGCGGTTTCGAATACGTTCAGGATGAGGCGGATGAGTTTGGAGAAAAAGCCACCGGTCACACGGTTTATCATGACAGCCTGATGATGAAAGGTGGAAGCCAGAAGGTCCAATCCCTCAAGGAACTGGTAAGCCAGCCGCGCGATAACGACCTGTTATATTTCCCATTCATTCATTACATGAATATTGTGAACCCCTCCAAAGGTGTCATCACCGGCAGCAGCCGGTTTGGTGCGCTGTTATTGAAAAAAGATGGCAGTATCGTCGTGCCTTATAACTACCGCATCACCCAGAGCCTGCTGGATATCTTTGGCGATAAAGTCGCCTGGGTATCCTCAGAAGTGGAAGCCTATAACATTTCATCATCTTATGCTGCCCGGAATCCACAGGCGATTGTGGTACCGAAATTCATGCGGGTGAATGGATTGGAGATCTCCCATTCGAACTCATCATATTAATGGATAGGATGTTGCACCGAATTGGTGCTTGAGAGAATTATCGAAGAATTGAATATAGATGGCATAAAGATCCTAAAGGTGAGTAATACCTTTAGGATCTTTTATTATATATGCTATTTATTGGTTTTAAAAAGGTTATTTCGTCATTTCCGCTTATAACGAAAATGCTAGTTTAATGGCGGAGGGAAAGGAATTGTAAAATCTCTGGGCGGCATACCGACATACACCACAAAATAGAAATACAGGTCGATGGCTACCAGTGCAACCAGTAGAAAGACAGCAATCTTTGCATAACCGCTTTTCCAGATCCAATCAATTGCCAGGCCGATCAACCAGCAAATGGCTGGAATGGCCACCACATAATGCGGGCTGCCGTTGGCAACCCCGATCAGAAATCCTCCAAAGAAGGATGTGAGTAATAGCCAGGCCAGCGGAATCCAATTCTTCCTGATAATAGCTATCACGATACCTGCAATAAAGAGGATGGCTGCCGGCCCAAAAACCAGCGGGATGGTTGGACCATAAAAACCGGATGGATCCGGATAGATTGTATAAGTCCCCAGTGAATACAGGACCTGATGCCAGAAGAACTTCCAGTAGTCAACTACACCAATAATGGCGAGAAGTGCCTCAGGTTTCCATCCCCACACCTGGTTGGTACGGTCGAGGTAGGCTGTTGGATTGGTGATCGCAAAGAGGATGATGGGGCCGGCTACACACAGGGCAACCAGGGCTGATGATCCCCAGAAAACCCATTTTTTGACTCGTGTTTCCATTTTCTTTCCAAAGGGTGATGACGAGCAGGACCAATAAAAAGACACCTATCTTGCTTCCAAGATAAAAATATTGAGATATCCCCAGGGCAAAACCTGATAATACAGCTCCGCCGGTCCAGCGTTCTTTCCAGCCTTTTACAAACCCATAAACGACCAGGGGAACCCATAAAGTATCCCAGATATTATTCAGCCCAACCCTGGAATAGTGGATGGAAAAATGGTAGGCTGCCATCATAATGGCTGAAAGAATGGCGATCCTTCTGCCGCTGATGCTCTTTACCATCAAATAGGTAACGACAACACCCAGTGCACCGGCGATAGCCGAAGAGACCCGTAATCCTGCGACCGTAAAACCGAATATCTTCATGGTGTAGTACAAAATATAGTGATGCAATGCTGGCTGGGAGGATGGCCCGGTAATGAAAGGATTCATGATAAAAATTGGATCCCCGAAGAGGTTATCCCTGGCAAAACCGGCCACACCGGCTTCATCTATATGGAAAAGACCCGGGATCGAGCCTAGAAATGGTACCCGGATCAGTAAAGCGGATGCCAGTAAACCCAACATGATCAACAGGTCAAGTTTCGATGGTGCTGAACTGCGAGTGTAAAAAATACTGATGATAAAGACGACACAAGCCAGCCAGGTCCAGAATTGCCAACCCAGGATTCCTCCCTGATTGGCATAAGCATAACCAATCCAGATCGTAGTTAAGGTGCATGCCAATGCCAGCAATGCTTTCAACCGGTGCGGCTGCAGATCCAACCAAAGCTGCTTAATCCCGATCGAAAATTTTGAATTAGAGAAGTTGATTTTGTTCATGGTTTTAGTATTGAGTCAAAATGATAATGATTTCAAAAATATTAATTTAATTATTATAGCATTTCAAAATAAATTAATTTACTCCCAATGGAGAATAAGAACATTCGCACCCCAAGATATTTGTACATCTTTCAAATGGAATTTCGACAACATCCTTAAGCTGATATATATTACCTGACAGCATATTGCATTCAGCACAACATTCCTCTTTTGTTGAAATGGTAACCCGTACAATACCATCTTTGCCTGGTTGGAGTTCTGATAGTTTTGAAAGATTGACTGAATAAGAACACAACATCCTGACTGCTGTATCAACACCCATACTGGTTGATAATTTAGCCTGCGAAGGTATCCACTTCACTCCGGTATGTGTATCCCAGAGATACATCATGGAAGCAGCCAATCTTAAGTCATCAAGTTCATGGCTGGAAATTTCCTTTAGTATTTTTGGATGACTGGTAGAAATTAGTGTTAATACTTCCACATCTTGTTTTAATTTTGTGATTCGTCCCCGTGCCAACATTTCTTTTTGGAAATAATTGTCTGGCTTCGTACTCAGTAACCAAATCAGAGGATTGCTCAAATTGATTTTGACGCAGGAGGTTAATAAATAATTTTTCCACTTCCTCTTTTTCAGTTTCCTTTTTCTGTAAATACTTCTTTGCAAACTGAAGACCCATGGTTGAACAATGATATATCCTGCTCCCGGCAACTAATCCCTCCAAGAAATCAGAGGTGGGGTTACTTTAATTCTTTCTGCAAACCGGGTTTTCTTCCCTTATTAATATTTCCATTTCCCAAATGTTCCAATTTTTGACTTTGCTGGATATTGGTTTTATCTTTTTCTGTACCGAGAATTCCTCTCAGTCAAATACCCTTCCCGATTAAATCTTTGAATTGCTTTGGCTGGTTTTTCTTTTAATATTTTTCCATTCTTGAGAGTTATCAAAGATTGATGAAAAATTTGGTTCAATAAATTTTGACAGTAATAATGAGTGAGCTTCCGAATTCTTCCAGTCAAAATCATCAGATAAGATCAGCATTTTGGTACTCCCAATGAGTAATCGTTCCCATGAGTTCCTATAAGTATAGATTGATTTTGAATCCCGCACTAATAATATAAAGTACCTCATAATACCTTTCTCATATTAGCTTTCTTCAGGGTTATCCAAATCTTCGTATCCATTATTCATGTAGACCTTATCACTTCTGTTGACAACCCTTGTTACTACTTTCATAATGTTTTTATGCTAAGAAAATTAATTTCCAGATAAATGTAACGGGAATGATTAAACGGACAAAATTTGATTTTAAAATTAGAAAAAGGCGACCTGCTTTCGATCAGGTAAAAGGAGTTTATATGAGTAAAGTTCGCTTATTGGTTGGAACCCGGAAAGGGGCATTCATCCTTTCCTCAGATGGAAAACGAAAAGACTGGAAGGTGGATGGACCGCACTTTGCCGGTTGGGAGGTTTATCATATGCAGGGATCGCCAGTCAACCCCGACCGGATCTATGCCTCACAAACTTCCAGTTGGTTCGGACAGGTCATTCAGCGCTCCAATGATGGCGGGGTGACATGGGAACCTGTAGGAAACAAGTTCACCTATGAGGGTGATCCGGGAACCCACCAGTGGTACGATGGCTCCCAGCGACCCTGGGAATTCAAACGCATCTGGAGCCTGACACCTTCATTAACCGAACCCGATACCGTCTTTGCCGGTGCTGAGGATGCAGCCTTGTTCCGCTCCGATGATGGCGGTCAAAACTGGCAGGAACTGGCTGATCTTCGCAATGCCAAGGGGAACTTGTGGCAGCCGGGAGCTGGTGGAATGTGTTTGCATACCATACTGCAGGACCCATCCAATTCCAAGAGGATCTTCATTGCCATTTCGGCAGCAGGTGCATTCCGTACTGACGATGGAGGTAAATCCTGGCTGCCGATCAATAAGGGCTTGACCTCTCCTTACGAACTTCCAGATCCGACATCTGAAGTCGGGCACTGTGTCCATAATATCGCCATGCATCCAGAAAGGCCGGATGTGCTGTATATGCAGAAGCATTGGGACGTGATGCGCAGCGATAATGCGGGGGCTATGTGGCATGAGGTGAGCGATAATTTGCCCAGTGATTTCGGCTTCCCGATCGCTGTCCATGCACACGAACCGGAGACGATCTACGTTGTACCCATCAAAAGTGATTCTGAACATTTTCCTCCTGATGGGAAATTGCGGGTCTACCGCAGCCGCACCGGTGGCAACCAGTGGGAACCCCTGACCAGGGGATTGCCCCAGAGCAATTGCTATGTGAACATCTTCCGCAGCGCCATGGCGGTGGATACCCTGGATTCGTGTGGCATATATTTTGGTACCACTGGCGGACAGGTTTACGCTTCAGCTGATTCTGGTGACAATTGGGATCCCATCGTACACGATCTTCCGCCCGTGCTTTCTGTGGAGGTCCAGACTTTGCCATGATCAGAGTTATCATGCCAGCCCATCTGCGTGATCTGGCCAAAGTCGAAGGTGAAGTATTGCTTGAGGTGGAGGGACAGGCATCAGTTAGCACTGTCCTCACCTCATTGGAGGAGCATTACCCGATGCTGCGTGGAACGATCCGCGACCAGGTTACCTTTCAGCGGCGTCCATTCATCCGGTTTTTCGCTTGTGGAGAAGACCTCTCTCAGGATTCCCCCGATAACCCGTTACCTGAAGCGGTTGTAAACGGAACAGATGTATTGCGGATTGTAGGTGCGATGGCCGGGGGATGATTCTGGATGGCAATTTGTGTGTTTGTGGTTAAATCCCCAATTGTGGCTGCTGTGGTGTGGCTTTAGACTGATAAGGGATGATGGAATCCTTTAGCCCAAGTCTTTGACATTGGGTTTTGAATAAATCATATAGCTTATTCGAAGCTGGTGTGGAATATGAGTAACGGTTGCCAAATGTCGTCTTATATCGCAAGGATAATCCCGGGAAGATCTTATCTAGCTGGTTGTAATAATAATCGCGCTGCCTGTCACGGAGAGTGACAGAAAATGCCGGAATGATATATTTTGCTCCAACATCCGCTGCTTTTTCCAGGATCGATTTAATGTTGTCGGGATTATCTTCTATGAAAGGTAAGACCGGCATCAGGGTCACGCCAGTCTGGATGCCGGCATCCGAAAGAGTTTTCATGGCTTTTAACCGTTTAGAAACCAAAGGTGCCCCCGGCTCCAATTTTTTCCCTAAATCATCATTTGCTGTAGTGATCGTGAAACTGATCGTTGCATAGACTTTATTTATTTCCTGGAGAATATCCACATCACGGACAATCAGATCGCTCTTGGTGATGATGTGTACTGGGAAACCATACCGTGAAATAATTTTCAATATCCTGCGGGTGAGTTGGATTTCAAACTCCAGAGGCATATACGGGTCGTTCATGGAACCTGTCCCGATCGTCCCTTTAATCCGCTTGCGTGATAATTCGGTAGCCAACAATTGAGGCGCATTTACCTTTACCAGTACATCCCGGTCAAATGCTTCGATCTGATAGCATTCACTGCGGGAATCGCAATAAATACAATGATGCTGGCAGCCCCTGTAAAGATTAAGATTATATTTCAAACCAAAAAATGGATCTGGCTGCTTTACATAACTTAAAAGGGTTTTTGCAATAATTTCACGGATCATAATTCATTTGAAGCCTTAAGTGAAAGGATCCGCGAATGAAATTTTATAAAACACTGCAACCATTTATCAACCTGGAGAATATTTTCAATTTTATTTTAAAGGCACAGAATTCACTGCACCGGAAACCTCTACAAACCGGTCAGGGAAATCTTTGCTTTGCGCCTTGAAATGGAAGGTCCCGGTTATCTTGCCGGTTGCAGGGTCAGTAGTAAAGTTGTATTCTCCACTTTCAGCTATATATAAAAATGCGTTAATATAGATGGCTGCTGTAAGCTCCTTCTGATTGCCTGATGTACTATATGGCGCCATCTGGATACTGCCTTTTTTTAATTTTTCTTTTGGGAGCATCAAATTAACAATATATCGTTCGGTCCCACTGATCAACCCAACAACATAAGTGGTATCAATCGACTGATATTGGACATTAGCTCCCATAACAACATCATTCTCATAACCGGAAACATCATAGGCATATGAACCCGGATCCAGGTCCTCAGGTGCATAAGGCGAATCGGTGTCGTCAGTAGATTGTCCTCCCGGATTTTGGGGCTGGAAAGGTTGATCAGCAAAAACAGATCCACTTTCAGGATATCCGATCAACTCTACTGCATCAATTTCACTCCACCCGAGGCCTAATTGGCTCTGGTCAATATATATCTTTACTTTTTTAACGTAGACCTTTTCGTCCAATTCCAGGAAAACCTGGTAAAGGTCCGGACAGAATTCAACCAGCTGGGGAGTAGTTTCGCGGGCAATATATTCATTTCCATCAACATCAATGATATCGACTTCAGTCACTTGGGATGGGTTGAAGCTGGTGTAGATGGCTATTTCAGTTGGAATGACTGGAACATCATAGGAAAGCTCGATCCATTCTTTTGTATCCGACTCCAGGGATGCCCACGCGCTTGAATTATCTTCACAGTTCAGTACATCTGGAGCTCCAGTTGCCTGTGAAGCCGACCAGGAAACTTCTCCATATTCAGAACTTGCTTTGGCAGAACTCGCCCATTGGCGTACCTGTTCGACTTCCCCGGAAGAACCAGAACCGGGTTTTTCATTCGTTTGTTCAGGGTTGGCCTCTTGGTCATCCAAATCTTCTGAAGCGGGACAACCAGCATCTGGCACGATATCGATAAATTTTATGCTAGTTAAAACATCATCGAAATATGGAACTACCTCTTCTTCCCACCGATCTGCCGGACTGGATGCCAACATGGTAAATTGGCGTAACGGTGTTAACATGGATGTTACAGCGATGGCTCTGATCTCCGTTCCCCCCTGTTGACTTGTAAGCTCAACCTGTAATCCCTGGAAGCCTCCAACTTTGACTTTTTTCGTTTTACCAAGTTCAGCTTCTGTTGAAGAATCCTTAAACTTATCAAAGGCTTCTTCATTGGTCATTTCCTCCGTATTATCCCCTGCCATGATCATGAAAACTGGTCCAAAATCTGGATCAGCATCCGGTGCTTTCATTTGGATAATTCCGATGGAACAAGTCACCTCCCAATCAGGAATGGGTGAAAATTTAAACCCACCTTCATCATATACATATTCAGTCAAATCATCGGATTGATTACCTGAACTCGTCCCTTCCGATGTCGAAACACCTGCTTCTATTTTTCCTTTATCAATTTCCGATTCAACATTATTTATAGTTTTTGTACTTGAAAGGCAGGCAAAACTGACCAGAGCGATCATAATCACAAAAAGAATATTGCGGTGTTTTTTCATAATGATTCCTCAATTCGGTGGTTATTGATTTCCCTAATATATATATTGTAATTTATATTGTTTTTTCTCCAACGGGAAATTTCCCTTTAAATATGCATTAATAATAATTTTATATTAGAATTAGTAATATATATAAGTCAATGATGTGAGTTAACTGGCATAAGTTATGATAAATTTTTCTTTCTGTCATAGTCAAAATATCCCCTTACTAAATTTACATATGCAATAGTTTTTCACATTACCTATATGGGATAATCAACTTATTCTCAATAAAATCATTGAACATGCATTCATAATAAAAAGGACCCATGGCCGACAGAATACTTATCTTCCCCTACCATCACCCGTCCGATATGGAGATCATCACTGACCTGCTGCCTCGCTGCCGTGATAAAAAATCCATTTCGGACCCGCCGACGGTCATCGATATCAAAGAATTACTCGAAATACCGGAAATTCAAAAAAGGACCCGTATCTGGACAACCCATGAAGGATTACCGGTGGGGTATTTGCTGGTGGATAAAGCTAACAACCTGGTCTTTGATTTTCTGAAGGGATTTTTGAATAATACCTTGGAAGATCAACTTGTGCGGATGGCAACCGAATTCGTACAGGAGAATCTTCAGATCCTGGAAGAGTCTTTTCTGGAGCTGTCTATCCGTGAAGAAGATGAAAAACGAATCGCCATGTTGACACGCAATGGTTTTCGTCTACAGACAACTGCGATGCTCACTTATGGTATAAGCTTAAAACACCTTCCTGCAGAAGTTGAACCACCCACCGGATATAAAATTCGGCAGCTAAAGGGAGAATCTGAAGTACGGGAACTGGTTGCTCTCCACAAGGCTGCATTCCAGAACAATACAATGACCGTGGAAGAACGGACAGCGATCATGAATTCTCCTATTTATGACCCAGTTCTGGATATTGTTGCGGTGACACCAGATGATAAACCAGCCGGCTACGCTATCGGTATAATCGACAAATTGAGCAATCATCTTTCCGGACAATTGAAAGGGAGTATAAAAACCATTGCGGTGCATCCGGATCATCAAAGGAAGGGACTCGCCACCTGTCTTTTGAACCGATCCATTAAATTGATGAGTTTGTACGAGATGGAGCAAGTCTACCTGGATGCAAGCAGCGAAAATACTGCCATGGAGAAAACCGCCTTAAAGACCGGCTTCCAATTGGCTGGAAAACGTCTGCTGTACAGTAAGAAGATCCACAAACAATAAATTTGAGGAGGAATCGACTATGCCGGTAAAGCACTTTATTGATACAGAGGACTTTTCCAAGGATGAATTACTGAAGATCATTGAATTGACACGTTTGTTGAAAGCTGCCGATAAACAGGGCTGCACCCCAAAGTTATTGCAGGATGCGACGCTGGCGATGATCTTCGAAGAGCCTTCCACCCGAACCAGAGTCTCATTTGAAGTTGCCATGACCGAACTCGGTGGGCATGCGATCTACCTTAAGCCCGGTGAGATCCACCTGGGAGTGCGCGAGTCGCTTTACGATACAGCCCAGGTTCTTTCACGTATGTGTGATGTCATCGAAGCTCGAACTCTCAAGCATAAGACGGTGACCGATCTGGCAAAATATGCTTCCGTGCCTGTCATCAACGGCCTGACCGATTATAACCATCCCACCCAGGTAGTCTGTGATGTGTTAACGATGATCGAGCATGCCCCGGCCGGGAAGAAATTGGAAGATCTGAACGTTACATTTATTGGTGATGCCACCAATGTATTAAGCTCGTTAATGCTGATCTGTACCCGGCTGGGAATTAACTTCACTCAAGCTGCACCAATAAAATACCAGGCGCCAGAAGAATGGATGGAATGGGCAAAAGCCAATTGTAAAGTTTCCGGCAGTAAGCTGACAATCACAGATGACCCGGTAAAAGCAGTGGAAAATGCTGATTTTATCTATACTGATCTTTGGTGGTGGGTGGGACAGGAAAACCAGATCCCGGAGCGGCGCGCAGCTTTTATGCCTGACTTCCAGGTGAGCTTGACCCTTTTAATAAAGCTCCGTCACATTGCAAATTTATGCACTGTCTGCCGGCTTCGCGCGGTGTGGAAGTGACGGACGAAGTGATAGATCATCCCCGTTCCATTGTTTTTGATCAATCTGAGAACCGTCTTCACACCGAGAAGGGACTGCTGGTTTATTTTGTATACCCCCGGTTGAAGCAGCCTAACCGAAGGAATGAGATCCTTCCATAAAGATACAATCGAAAATTACCTGCATTCGATGTAGTTGTTCCAATCCAAATAAATAGGGAACATTATGGGCCAATTGATCAACTCCACACCCCGTCAGGATGGATTCCGGATGCCGGGTGAATTTGAACCGCACCGGGGAACCTGGATGCTTTGGCCCGAACGCCCGGACAATTGGCGGTTGGGTGGTAAACCGGCTCAGCAAACTTATATAAATGTGGCAGTGGCGATTTCAAGGTTCGAACCGGTAACCATATGTGTATCTGCTTTAGAGTTAAATAATGCACGCAAAATGTTACCGGATAATATTCGCCTGGTGGAAATGTCCAGCAACGATGCCTGGATGCGCGACTGTGGCCCAACTTTCGTAGTCAACAGCCAAAAAGATGTGCGCGGGATAGACTGGCAGTTTAACGCCTGGGGAGGACTGGAAGGGGGTCTGTATTATCCATGGGATCTGGATGACCTGGTTGCCAGTAAAGTTCTAAATATCGAATGGGTGGACCGGTATCAGGCGCCCTTCGTATTGGAAGGCGGTTCGATCCATGTGGATGGAGAAGGAACTCTGATCACCACGGAAGAATGTCTTTTAAACGAAAATCGCAACCCGCATCTATCACGGGGAGAGATCGAACACTTGTTAAAAGAATACACAGGAGTTGTCAAGGTCATCTGGCTTGGGCAGGGCGTATTCAATGATGAAACCAACGGTCATGTGGATAACTTATGCTGCTTTTTACGACCGGGCGAAGTAGCGTTGACATGGACAGATGACAAATCTGACCCACAGTATGACATTTCTAGGGATGCCTATGATAGGCTGATTTCGACAGTGGATGCACATGACCGGAAGTTAACTGTGCATAAGATCCACCAACCAGCACCTATACTCATATCTCAGGATGAAGCAGCAGGGGTGATCCCAGTTGAAGGTACACTGCCACGTGAAGCCGGCGCCAGGATGGCTGCATCCTATATCAACTTTTACATTTGCAACCATGGAGTTATAGTACCAATATTTGGTGATCCACACGATCAATCTGCAATCGACACTATTTCACGGCTAATGCCGGATCATAAAGTTGTCGGGATTCCTGCCCGTGAAATACTATTAGGTGGTGGGAATATCCATTGCATTACCCAGCAGCAGCCCCTTGGTAGAATTATGCAGAGTCCAGTAAATTCAAACTTTGGAGATTTATAAACCATTCCTGGTTAAAATTCCCATTCCGCAGTTATTACCCCTGCTAATAACCTAATTCCGGATGCACTATATTCAGGAGTGGTTGTCCTGAGTAGTACCTTCTCAGATTTTCTGCAAAGAGTAGAACAGCCCGGTCATTATAAAACCGGCTGTTGCCAGCGACATGTGGGGTTATGATGACATTGGGCATTTGCCAGAGGGGATTATCATCCGGAAGCGGTTCAACCGGAAAAACATCCAGAGCTGCACCAGCTAACTTTTTCTCTTCCAGGGCATGAATGAGGGCAGCCTGATCAACTATCTCGCCCCGGGATGCATTGACCAGATATGCTGTAGGTTTACAGGCAGCCAATTCGTCCGTGCCGATCATATGCATCGTCTGGCTGGTCAGTGCTGTGCATACCACGATAAAATCACTCTCTTTAAACACAGATTTAATGGCCTCGACAGGATATAAACGGGTAAAAAGATCTCCATCCGGGTCACCCATGCCTGGCGGTGTGTATCCATGATCCTCGGGATGCATGGCATCCCGCTTAATGGCAAGTACCTGCGCGCCAAAAGGTTGAAGCAATCTGGCAATCTGCCGACCAATGGAGCCATATCCGACCAGGCAGACAGTGCTACCGCGAAGCTCTGTGGGTGAGAATCGATCCCATCGTTCCTTGGGCCATTCCCGGGACATTTGGGCCTGTCTAAGATCAGGCATCTTGTGCCCGAGCGACAATAACATCATGACTGTGAATTCCGCAATTTGAGAGCTGGCGGTGCCGCTAAGGTTGGTCACTTGGATCTGCGGATTGTTCACTAAAGGATCCTGCATGGCAAAATCGATCCCTGCATAATGGAACTGTAACCAGCGTAACTTGGGTACCTGTTCTATTCGTGGAAGCAGCCGGTCGGTATATAACACTTCAGTATTCGCCCACAGTTCTGGTGAAATCTCTTCAGTTTTCCGGGCACTCACCATTTTTATTTTCACTCCAGGGGCGGCTTCTTTTAGTGTCAGTTGCTGAGCTTCATTAAATGGTGTGGTTATTAGAACTTCTATGTTTTTTGCCATAATTATCCTATTGAAGAAAAACCTGTTTCAATTTGTAATGACATCCAAAAGTCTTTTTTAAAAATGACCGATAACATAATAATTCATTCATAACAACTTTACAATCAACTTGCAATACCGATACTACACCTTAATCTCTTAATATATATGTAATAATTATAAGATAATAATCGTCCAATTTATGCTACTATATGGTGTGACTCTTTATGAAAAAAGGATTAAGTATTTCTATCGCGGGGACCGTCATCATTATCATTGTGATGATTGGTGCAATATTTCCATCCCCGATGCATAGTGTCTATGCTCAAGATCTTTCCACCGAGACACCTACTCCTGACTCCTTATATACCGAAACTCCAATCCCGCCAATAATCGAAACTGGAACACTTCCTCCGGTTTTACCTACTGAAACAAACACGAATACACCAACTCCATCGCCAGAAAACCAAATACCAACCCAAACCCCAGAACCTACATATACTGAGACGCCATTACCGACAGAAACAGCAGAAATACCGTCAGGCGACTTTCATTGGAAAGTGAGTATTGAAGTCCCTATCTTATCAGCCGACCTGCAATCTTTTGGCGGAGTCAGTGGTGCAGAAACTCACCTCGAAAATACGCTGCAAAATGAGATAACCGATGAAGGTGTAGCCTTTGATGTGAATACCACCCGGATCACAAATACATCTGCAACATACATCGTCGAACTAGAAGGTACCGGTGGAATTGATCAGTTTGTTCAAACGATTTACTCTGATCTGAACGAGCAGCTGAATTTGCTGAATGGTCCCATCCAGCTCAGAATCACCGGTTATGTTCAAAACGGCCAGATCATTCCAGTCATCCTGGAAAGTAACATTACGACCGGATACCTCTGGGAACTGGTAAGTTTTGATGCCACAATGCTTGAAAAGCAAGGAAAGCCTTTATTCGAGCAAAAGATGAGTGGAATTGGTGCTCCTTCCAAAGAAATGATCACCCTAAGAGCAATATCCGATGGTATGACCACTATTACCATCAACTACCGCCAGCCATTTGATCGTGGCGAACGTCAGACAAGGTTTATTGACCTCGCCGATGGAAAAATGCCGGATGTGATCGATCTGTCAAATCCGTTTCAGGTATATTCCAGTCCACCATCGGCTCCGATCACCAGTGATGCAGCACCAGAATTACAGACCACTGATCCAGTAGTCAGCTTGCCAGCTACATTTGACTGGAAAGCTGAAGGAAAAGTAACCGCTGTAAGAGACCAGGGTTCCTGTGGCAGCTGCTGGGCTTTTGGCACAGTTGGAGCGATGGAATCGGCGATTTTGATACAGAGCGGTCAGGCAGTCGATCTATCAGAACAATTTTTAGTCAGCTGTAATGCGAGTGGCTGGAGCTGCAATGGCGGCTGGTGGGCGCATAATTACCACATAAATACCGTGGCAAATCTTCAAATCGTAGCTGGAGCTGTTTTAGAGGCAGATATGCCCTATACAGCATCCAATGGGACTTGCCGTACGATAACGAACCATCCGTATAAGTTAACAAACTGGTATTCAATTGCAGGTAATACTATTCCAAGTGTTGATCAAATCAAGAATGCCATCTCTACTTATGGTCCGGTTGCAGCGGCTATTTGTGTCGGACCAGGTTTTTCGGGATACCGCACCGGGGTTTTCTCTACGAATGAAACATCTTCGTGTTCCAGCACAGTTAATCATGCCATCGTTCTTACGGGTTGGGATGATGCAACCCAATCCTGGGTATTAAGAAATTCATGGGGGCCTAACTGGGGCGAAGCCGGTTATATGCGCATTAAATGGGGCACCTCAAATGTTGGTTATGCTGCCAACTATGTGGTCTATAACGCCGGAGCAACACCCACACCAGGAGGTCCTACGGCAACAAATACGCCTATCCCGCAGGTACCAGCAAATGATGACCTTAAATACACCTGTTGAAATCTCCCTGGCGAATAATGTTTTTACAGCAAACCAGAATATCACTGCTGCAACAACAGCCGGTGATGATCCGGTTTTTGCCTGTGTTGCCGGAAAAGGGTATAGATCTGTCTGGTACAGGTACACCGCCACGCAATCCGGTAGTATTAATATTAATACCACGGGAAGTGAATATGACACCATTTTAGGTGTCTGGCTAGGCAGCCGGGGAGCATTGAGTTCGATCGCCTGCAATGACGATGTAGCACCCGGTCAAACTCAATCCCAGGTAAATATAAATGTCACAAGTGGTCAGGTATATTATATTGAAGCGGCTGGCTATTATTCCTACGCGAGTGGTTTATTAAATATTACACTCAGTTATACACCTGCTGCCACAAGCACGTTCACTCCAACTGCCAGCTTTACACCCACATCGACCAAAACAAATACACCCACCAGGACTTCGACGTCCACCTCCACACCTCGTCCGCCGGTGGGATATGGCACTTATGATGAGCGCTCAACAGCGATCGTTTATTCCGGAAGTTGGGTAGCCCAGAGTATCAGCGGCAATTATGCAAATACTGAGAAATATTCAAGGGTGATCGGTAGCAGCGCACGTTTCACCTTCACCGGTGAGAACATCAGCGTCATTTACCGGGGATACCCGAATGTCTTTGGCAACATGGAAGTTCGCATTGATGGGAGTGTGGCGGCAACGATCAATCAGAATACGACCACACAATCCCTGCAGAAACGTTGGAGTTCAGGTAACCTGGGAGCAGGTACGCACACTCTGACCCTAACGCACCTGACCGGGACCTTATGTTACACTGGATGGAATCATCGTCAGCGGCCCGCCTACTGCAACACCCACTGCCAGCAACACATATACCCCGACCAATACACGTACACCCACCCCAACCTTGACCCCCCGTCAACCTGTGGGTTACGGTACTTATGATGAACGCTCAGCAGAGATCGTTTATTCCGGAAGTTGGGTAGCCCAGAGTATCAGCGGCAATTATGCAAATACTGAGAAATATTCAAGGGTGATCGGTAGCAGCGCACGTTTCACCTTCACCGGTGAGAACATCAGCGTCATTTACCGGGGATACCCGAATGTCTTTGGCAACATGGAAGTTCGCATTGATGGGAGTGTGGCGGCAACGATCAATCAGAATACGACCACACAATCCCTGCAGAAACGTTGGAGTTCAGGTAACCTGGGAGCAGGTACGCACACTCTGACCCTAACGCACCTGACCGGGACCTTTGTTACACTGGATGGAATCATCGTCAGCGGCCCGCCTACTGCAACACCCACTGCCAGCAACACATATACCCCGACCAATACACGTACACCCACCCCAACATTGACCCCCCGTCAACCTGTGGGTTACGGTACGTATGATGAACGCTCAGCAGAGATCGTTTATTCCGGAAGTTGGGTAGCCCAGAGTATCAGCGGCAATTATGCAAATACTGAGAAATATTCCAGGGTGATCGGTAGCAGTGCACGTTTCACCTTCACCGGTGAGAACATCAGCGTCATTTACCGGGGATACCCGAATGTCTTTGGCAACATGGAAGTTCGCATTGATGGGAGTGTGGTTGCCACAATCAACCAGAACACTTCCACCAACAGAAACAGCTTCGATGGAATTCAGGTAACCTTGGTCCCGGCACCCATACAATCATTTTACCCACTTGACCGGGTACCTATGTCTCACTGGATGGGATCTCAGTCAGTGCCCTGCTCACCGCCACACCAACTGCCCAGTCCACTGCCATAGGATGTACGATCTTTCCAGATGACAACATATGGAACACCCGGGTGGATAGTCTTCCCACCGCAGTCAGCTCAAACGCCTATATTTCTTCAATAGGTGCGTCAACTACATTTCACCCGGATTTTGGTTCCGGTACCTGGGATGGAGCCCCCATCGGAATACCATATAACGTGATCTCCTCCCCTGTTACCCCTTCAACTGTCACTTTTGATTACGCTGATGAAAGTGATGCAGGACCTTACCCCATTCCCGCCAATCCATTGATCGAAGGTGGAAATAGCAGTACGGGGGACAGGCATATCCTCGTCTGGGATACGGGTGCCTGCAAACTTTATGAACTATATTCGGCTTACCCGCAGGGGAGTAATACCTGGCAGGCAGGATCCGGGGCCATCTATGACTTGCGTTCCAACTTACTCCGCCCGGCAGGGTGGACATCTGCAGACGCAGCCGGGTTACCTATCCTACCCGGATTAGTACGTTATGATGAAATCCTCAATGGTGAGATAACCCATGCCATCCGATTTACTGCGGCTCTTACTCGCAACCAATATGTATGGCCGGCGCGTCACCAGGCTGGCTCTACTTCTTCAACAAGTGTTCCTCCCATGGGGCAGGTTTTCAGATTAAAAGCCAATTTTGATATTACCAGCTACCCCCCGGAAATACAGATCATCTTTACAGCATTCAAACGGTATGGCATTATCCTGGCTGATAACGGATCCAACTGGTATGTGAGCGGTGCCCCAGATGAACGGTGGAACAATGAAATGCTTCTGGATGCATTCAACACGCTGCACGGTTCCAATTTTGAAGCTGTCGATACTTCAAGCCTGATGGTCTCAGCAAATAGCGGCCAGGTTCATTAATTCCTTCTTCATCTTTTACAATCCTTATATTTTCCTTTGCCAAATTTTGAGTTTTGTATGACAATTGGTGACAGAGGAGAATGCTTATGACAACTGGAATTTGGTGGATCCGGAGAGATATTCGTATTGAAGACAATCCTGCACTACAGGAAGCGGTAAATCGTTCCACCAACCTGTTACCGTTATTCATTTTGGATCCAACAATTCTTGCGCACCCGGCAGAACACCGTAAAGCTTTCTTATTTGATGGTTTACGTAAATTGGATGCACAATTACAAAAACATGGCAGCCGGCTTTTTGTCATTTCCGGTGAACCACAAATCGTATTAAAGAACCTGGTTGCCTTGACCGGGGCTGAAGCAATTTATGCCGAAGCAGACTATTCTCCATATGCTCGTAAAAGAGACCATAATATTGCTGATAACCTACCTCTATGGCTGGTACACGGATTAACAGTATTCCCCCCGGGAATGATCGAGAAAGAAAGTGGCTGCCCATACACCATTTATTCTCACTTTAGCCGTGCCTGGAAATCTCTTCCATTACCGGCACCCTGTTGTTCTGAATATGAATTTCGCATCCCTCCTTTGCCCATTTCGCTTCCAAATAACGGACAAATTCCGAGTTCTTCCTTTACAAAAGTAATCCTTGATGCGGGCGAAAAACCTGCTTTTGATAGATTACAAAAATTTATATCCGGTCCCATTTATGACTATAAAGATCAGCGTAATTTGCTTTCGATAGATGGTACATCCATGCTTTCACCTTACTTGCGTTTTGGGATGATATCCATCCGGGGAGTGGTTCAGGAAGCAAGGTTTGCAATTGAAAATGCACCTAATGAGGCTGCTCGCCAGAATGCTCAATCCTGGCTGGATGAATTGATCTGGCGGGAATTTTACATTTCCATTTTGCACTATTTCCCGGAAGTTCTGAAAACATCATTCAGGAAAGATTTGCGAAATATTCGTTGGAGAAATGCTCCACAAGAACTTAATGCCTGGAAACAGGGTATGACAGGTTTTCCTGTAGTTGATGCAGGTATGCGTCAACTTAAAGAAACCGGTTGGATGCATAATCGTGCCCGGATGATCACAGCTTCTTTCCTGGTCAAAGACTTGCTAATTAACTGGCAGGAAGGGGAAACGTGGTTCATGCAAAACTTGC
Organism: uncultured Chloroflexia bacterium; assembly: GCA_963709535.1. GTDB lineage: Bacteria > Chloroflexota > Anaerolineae > Anaerolineales > Anaerolineaceae > PNON01. The sequence goes on from CAVPWY010000004.1 coordinate 29,471, forward strand.
TGGATGGTGATCCGGCTACAAATAATGGCGGGTGGCAGTGGACAGCTGGAGTTGGTACCGATGCAGCTCCATACTTCAGGATATTTAATCCGGTTTTACAAAGTCAAAAATTCGATCCGGATGGAGCCTACATCCGAACATGGATCCCTGAGCTTACCAATGTACCCGCTAAATTTATCCACCAGCCATGGTTGATGCCTGAAAATGTGCAAAAAACAGCCAAATGCATAATTGGTACCGATTACCCCAATCCTATTGTGGATCATAAATTAATTAAGAACCGCACGTTGGATGCCTATCGGACCGGCGAGGCTCAGCAAGTCATGGAAGCCTGCCAGTAACGATAATTATAAGTATCATTATCATTCACGGGATTAATCTGGGTCAAATAGTAATTTCCACCAGGGTTTATTATCCTGGTTAGTAGCTATTTTATATACTTTCCCATTATCCGCATTTATGTAAAACATCATATCTCCAGTAGAATTGTGAATTTCTCCAATCCAGGCTGGCAGGAGGACCATTTTATACGCAGCAATCATCAGTTCGTGTGAATCGAATGAAACATCCATGGAATTCGGCGGTAATAGGCAGTTGATATCCTGTTTTTCCAACTTGAAAGCCAGCTGCCTGGCTTTAAGTGAAGCATCGGCAACGCTTTCCTGATATGTCTCAGCGGCCCAATCGGATAGATAATCCGGGAGATAAGAAATGATGCTATCCGGTTTTGTATCATTGATCTGCCAGAATAATTGTTGTTCAAACTTCAATTCAGCAGGAATCATGACATCTTCCCGTAAGACAGGATGACAATCCTGGATAATCTCCCTTTGGGATTTATTCCTTTTGTCGTCTTTATCCACGTAGTATCGAAAATTGACCTGTCCTCCAAAAGAATACCACCAGACAGGTAAATAAATACCTTGAAGAGGTAGGAATCCGGGTGTAGCAATAAGCCCATTATCAACCACCCATTGATCAAGAATGGCAAAAGCAGCATCTTTAGAGACCCTGGCCGGGACGATTCCCCCCGGGGTGATCGTGTTTTTTACGGTGAAATCATCCACGACATAGGCGGTATTACAATGTGGACAGGTAAATGATAAAGTGGCTGGCGGTAATAGAAATTGAATCCCGCATGCTTTGCATTCAATCGACAACGATTCAGATGGTTGATTGTGCCCTGTTGAAGTTGCCATTGCCAGCAGGAAATCCTGTTCGGATAGGTTTGTCCCCCTGTTCTCATCCGATTTCATTTTTTGGGACTCGCAATATTCACAGGTGAGGGCAGTGCCGTCAGGCGTATAGACCATCCTACCACCGCAATTTGGACAGGTGAAAGACATGATTTCCGCATTTCGTTCACCGTTTACGCCTTGATGCATCTGGGGCTGATTCGGGTCAATGATCTCATTAGGATCCAATTTTCCATCAATGATCATTAGATCACGTCGGGCGAGTAGGTGAAAAGGCTGATTAGCAAGAATATCTTCCAGGTAATTTCGTTTTTGCCTGGTATCTGAAGTAACTTTTGAAAGCCAGTACCAGGCTTCAATTTTCTGTTCCAGGTCAGCATCCAGATCCAACATCCACTCTAAAAAGAATTTTGCTTCTTTTTCATCACCTGACCTTGCGGCAGCTGTTCCACGTACCAACAAATCCCTGACTGATTCCGACATATTGGTTTCCTGACCTTAATTTATTTACCGGATAATATTTTGAATTAAAATATAGCTGAGCATAATAATTATCGTCAAGTTTATTGACAAGGTGAATAATTTCAGGATTCTCTGATTATGAAGGTATAAACCTATTAGATTTTTATAGTCAAGTGAACTATGCGTATTATTTGAGCTTCCAAGCTAAAACTAGTGCTTGTTATTCTGCTCGATCAACTTTTCCATGGTGTTAATCATTTCCGCCCTGGTTCCTGTCATTATGGGATGAGGAATATGCATTTTTTGGGATAAATCTTTAAACCCTTGACCACCCAGTAGAATGGTTGGGGATGGTTTATCGATTTTTTTCATTACATCAACCAGGTCATTCACTCGCGAAGCATTTTCCGGCAGTGTTGCACTAAAAAGTATTAAGCGTGGATTGAGGCTGTGAACTATCTCATCCAGACGGTCCAAATGTAAATTCGGACCCATAAAGATCACATTCCATCCCCGCATCCGTAACAGGATCACCAACATGATCAATCCAATTTGGTGTTGTTCACCTGGCATGCAACCCGCCAGGATTGTACCGGATCTGAAAGGTTTAACAGCGCCCGACAGAAGACTTAACAATTGCTCCTGAAAAAATTCAGTGGCAAAATGCTCTTCAGCTACAGTAATTTCCCCTTTATGCCATCCTTCTCCAATTTTGACTAATATCGGTTCAATGAGGTTGGAAAAAACATCATCCAAAACATAAGTATTTAATGCCTGGTGCAATGCTTCTGCTGCAGTCGATAAATTGAATGATCTTAGACTCGACTCTAATTGGGATTGCAAGTTGGTCATTGTCAATGAATGTTCATTGTGGATAAATTCTGCAGAGGTTGGGTCTTTATTGGCCTCCAATAATTGATGCAGCCTTTGGGCAGCCTGACCTATATTCATTCCGGCTTCCAACTGTTGTTTCAACCATCGAAGAGTCTGAAGATCGTGCTCTGAATACAACCTATAACCCTGACCGCCCCTGGAAGGGGAAGGTAGTCCATAGCGGCGCTCCCAGGCGCGTAATGTCACCGGTAGCAAACCCACCATTTGCGCGACCGCTTTTATGTTATATGAAGGAAGATCGTAATCGGAATAAACCGTGCTTTCCATGAGCCAATGGTAGCATCTCGGTAGCCGGTTTGTCGATAATTTGTATAATCTAAAGTCGAATCACATACCCGCAATAATCACAGGTGATTGTATCCATTCCACGCAGTACCGGTTTACTGATCCCTCCACCGCAACCAGGACATTGGGACGGGGCTTTTTTTACTTTTTCAACTTCTTTCTCGTTTACCGCTACTACTCGATCCTGGTCGTATTCTTTTGCTTTTACTTTACCAATTTGGCTTAGCCATTCATTACAATCCTGGCCATCCAAATGGAAATGTACCACGGGGAAAGGACCACCGGATAATAATTCCAGGTCGATATGGTCTTCATTTTTGAAGAAACCTTCCTTGCTAACATTCATTTTATCCACTAAAACAGCTGGAAATTCAAAGAGCAGCTTATGCACAAGTTCTTTTTCAGTAGTAATAAACAGGACTTTTTTTGTAGCGATTTCTTCTTTCTGTTCAAAAAGAATGCGCTGATCGGTGAGATAAAGGATTCCTTTCGGATCACCTTTTCCGTCTTTGCCAGTGACTTCCCAGGTTGCTTTTACGGCATTTATCGGTGCTTCTGTATTCAAAAGAGGAAATTTCGCGGTTGAGAATTGCACTAACATCCAATCGATATGGTCTAGTTCGGAAGAGAGTTTGTATAATCCCGTGGAGAATTCATCGTACATTCCCCGAATAGTATTTTGAGTAGATTGCACTTTGCTTTCGAGTGTACTAATCCCGGAATTTACTTGATATAAGAAAGGAGCTGCAGCGTTTACATTGGCGGCTCGGGATGTAAGCTGAAACATGACCGATTCCAAGGCTCGCATATCCATATCCAGCCGGTTTGAATGCAGGTTCGTCTGTTCCAGGACTTTTAATGAAAGGCCTACCCAATCTGACCTCAATGTCGATGCCCGATTTTCAATATTCCTTCCAAATACATACCCTTTCGTTCTCACAGCTGCAATACGTGAGGGCAGCATGCTTGTCTTTGTCTCAAAATCTTCAATTTGATCTCGAATATCTGTAAGCCTGACTCCAGTTTGTAACGAATTCACCTTGTTTTGAGCAGTTTGTATATCTGTTCGTAGTTTTGTCAATGGATCAGGAACTGATGATTGGGTCATATAACCATCCTCTATGTTTTTGTTGAGCTCTTCTTGATATAATGCAAATAATTATTAATTATATAGGTATAGGGAAGGAAAGCAACATGAACATTCAGATGTGGGGTAAGGCTCTAAAGGGGATTATCCGGCTGGATAAAGATGAGTGGCAAAATTTGGATATTATCAGCCGTTGGCTGATAGCCACCCGGGCAGCAGTATTGATCATGACATTTCTGTCTGCTGCCTTTGCCGGGATCCTGGCTTACCGTGACGGTCATTTTGTCTGGTGGCGTTGGATATTGCTGGCAATCGGTCTGATCTTCGCCCACGCAACCAATAACATCATAAACGACATCACCGACTCCAAAAAAGGGGTGGATAAGGATAATTACTTCCGGACTCAATATGGTTTACAGCCCATGGAAATGGGTTTATTGACCGAAAAACAAATGTGGACCTATGCGGCTGTGACTGGTCTGATCGCACTTGCAGCCGGTTTACCTCTCGTCCTGCTAAATGGTGTATTTGCCTGGATACTCCTCGGCTTGGGTGTCATTTTTGTCCTTTTTTATACCTATCCATTAAAATATATCGGCCTCGGGGAAATTGCGGTGATATTAGTCTGGGGACCGTTGATGATCGGCGGCGGATATTTTGTGATCACTGGAGCCTGGAGCTGGCAGGTCGTTATCGCCAGCTTGCCATATGCGCTTGGTACAACCATGGTGATCTTTGGCAAGCATATCGATAAATTGGATGCTGATAAGGCGAAAGGTATCCACACCCTGCCGGTATTAATGGGAGAAAAGGCAGCCAGATATTTCACACTAGCCATGATGGCATTGCAGTACCTGCTGGTAGTTTACCTTGTCATTACCCGGTTCTTTTCCCCGGTGCTGCTCCTGGTTTTTCTGGCACTTACAACAGTTCCCCTGGTCTGGAAGGTATATAAAACAGCAAAACCCAAGGAACGTCCGGATTGGTTTCCCGAGAGCACCTGGCCACTCTACTTTGTGGCAATGGGATTTTTACATAACCGTCAGTTCGGTATCTGGTATCTGTTGGGTATGATCGTAGATGTGGGGATAAGAGCGTTTCGTTTAATTAAGTAGTCTTACCATTGAACAAACAAAATTAATCTCCTTCCGCTTAACAAGTGGTATTAATGTATTTAATATTAGGAATTTCGATTTTCTCTGGTTTTTTACCAAATCTTCGTATTGTCCAAAATGCCACCTCCCTGGAAATTGCAATGGATTTTCTATAATTTCTCATATATTCCTTTTATAAATTTCTAATATTTCAGGATTATTATGCAAAATATAACGAATAGTTCAAAGGAGGTTTATATGATGAATAGAAGATCTTCAATTCCCGGTCTCTGGAGAGAAATGCAGCGGTTTCAAAATGAAATGAATCGCGTATTTGACAATTCCCTCTCCGGAGCATATTACCGGGCAGACAACTCACCTTCAATGAATATATTTACCAGCGAAGAAGAGGTTTTAGTGAATGCAGAAGTGCCAGGAGTGGATATTAAAGACCTGGAGATCAGCGTGGTTGGGAATAATCTTACGATCAGCGGTAGCCGGGAACCTGAGGTTACTGACGAAAATACAACTTATCACCGCCAAGAACGTGCTAGTGGTTACTTTTCAAGGAGCATCGAACTGCCTTACCAGGTTGATTCAGAAAAAACAGAGGCTTCATTGGAAGACGGAATCTTAAAAATAGTATTGCCGCCTACAGAAGCGGATAAACCGCGACGAATCAGTGTAAAAACGTCATAGGAGGTGTGATATGGCCAATGGTGAATCTATTGAAAAAGTAAAACCAGAGATAGTTGAGGGGACGATCGAAAGAACCCGTGACCGCCGAGTCTTCTCTCCTCGAACTGATATTATTGAGACCGGGGATCAATATCTGATTGTGGCAGATATACCTGGTTGCAGCGAGAAGAAAGTGAACATTACCCTTGAAAAAAACGTCCTGACAATAAATGCAACAACCACTTCTGATTTTCCGGTAGGAAAAACCTTGATCTTGACTGAATTCGGAATAGGTGATTACTATCGCAGTTTTGTAATTTCCGATCAGATTGATCGTGAAAAAATTGAAGCTAAAGTAAAAAATGGTGTATTACGATTGATACTGCCTAAAGCTGGACCAGCAAAAACTCAAAGAATTTCTATAAAAGCTGGTTGATGTTTTTATGAGAAAGGAGGCTATCATGCCAATCTCAGATCTGTTACCCTGGAATCGCGAAAGATCTAAATACGAACTTCAACGAAAGGATGATCAAAATCTCGTTGATCTGCGAAATGAGATGAATTCAATGTTTGATGAGTTCTTTTCCAATCCATTCAGTATGGCTTCGTTTCGGAGAGGGATGGAAATGCAAGACAAATTCATCCCTGGAATTGATGTCAGTGAGACTGATAAAGAAATCTTAATCTCCGCTGATCTGCCCGGAATGGATGAAAAGGATATTCAGCTATCCATAGAAGGCGATGTTTTGACGCTGAGTGGAAAAAAAGTTAAGGATACTACAACAAAAAACGCTCAATTTCATAGCATAGAAAGAAGTTATGGTTCTTTTTCCCGCTCAATTTCACTTCCTGTCAAGGTTGAAATCGACAAAATCGATGCTTCTTTCAACAAAGGTGTTCTAAAGATCATTATTCCAAAAACGGCAAATACTGAAAGTCAGATTAAAAAGATACCCATCAAAACAAAGTAGAAGGAACAAAATCGCCAACCAAAAAATTATGGTTGGCGATTTTTATTTTGGAATGGATTTATTGCTCGTAGTTAAATTTAACCGTTGGTAGATAAAATTTATAAGCACAGAGTGAAGAGAATTAAAAGTCAGTTTACCGATTGTTCATTAATCACATTCTGATCACAAGTTTCTTTTTATATACTTTCTCAAAAAGATCCCCTTTATCGTAGGCATTCTTTTCTTCCTGTGAAGCCGGATGAGATGCGGTGCATTTAATTAATACTTCCTTTTTACTGATCACACAGCGAAGATCGCTTATCGCTTTCGTATGTGTACGATCCAATGCATCGGCGATGCGTAATAGTGCCGCCAATTTTGAAACGATCTTGCGTTCATCTGATTCCAGTGCAGAATAATGATCATGCTTTAATGAAGGCAGAGCCTTGCGGTGATACCGCGCAATGGATCCGATGATCAGCTTTTCTTTTCCATCGAAAGGAAGCAACTGGTTATCGAGGATCATTTGCAGAGAGCTTTTATGGTGACCTTTCCAACCTTGAACCCAGCCAATGTCATGCAATAATGCACCACATTCCAACAAATACCTTTCTGTATCCTCCAACTGATGCAATGGGAGCAGTTCATCAAATAGCCGCAATGACAACATCGTCACCTGGTTGGTATGCTCAAGGTCACCCAGGTATGAGGCAGCCAATTGTCTGACCGCAGCCAGCGAATCGGAGGTCAGATTTCTGAGATCCATTATGTCTCCACCTTTGATTCTTCTGAATCATGATTTTTAAGATCATCCAGTGATATTCCAGATTCCACCAATCGGGCATAAGTTTCAGGGAGACCTGCTTCCCGGATTGCATCCACAGCCAATTGCAGATCAAACTCCACCCGGTAAAACTCAACACCGACATATTTCTTCTTTAAGGTTAATACTGCATAGCTCGCCCGTGGATCATGGTCGATGGGTCTGCCCACACTTCCAGGGTTAATGATATGAATGTCGTTTACCTCGTGAATAAATGGTTTATGGGTATGTCCGCAAAGGATGATATCTGCATTAACTCCTTCCACTAATTCTTCAAGCCTCTCCTTTGGTGTATCGCTATAGATAGGATCATCATTGGCAATTGGGCTGCCGTGGACAAGCAGGAATTTGAATCCACGTATTTTTATCTTGGTTTTTTCCGGTAACTTTTTTAAGAATTTCCTACTCTGTTTGGACAACTGCAGATATGACCAGGCAAAAGGACTTATCTCTTCCGTTAATTCTTCAAGAGGTATTTGTTTCAGTTCCTGCTTCGTTTCCAATACTTTGAGGTCAATATTCCCGTGGATACAGACTGCCTTCAATTTTCGTATCTTTTTTACAACTTCCTCGGGAAATGCATTAAACTGTACCAGGTCACCCAGGCACCAGTATCTTTTTATTCCTAAAGACTTCGCATGGGTAAGAACCGCTTCCAAAGCCGGTAGATTAGCATGAATGTCACTGATCAAAGCTATCCTCATTTGTTTCCTCCTAAATGCTGATATTACGGTGTATTTGCACAGTACTGACCATCTCCACGGGATAATTTTCAGAGAGATAGTCCAATAAGCTTTGCCACAATAGATTTTTTTGTAAAGAATCCCAAAATTCAACAAATTGTTGATAAGTCTGATTGCGGATATCCTGCCTGTTCTGCTGGAAGTTAAGAATGCCCGGAATGATCCGGTAATGGGTGCGTGAATGACCATAATAATTCTGGGATAACTCATGTTCAGAGTCCAGAAACTGTGGCAGGAAATCGATCCACATATCACAATCATGGATCACGCCCAACTGTTCCTGCGCTTGTCTGATGGGTTGAAGCCAAACAATTAACTCTCCCGGAAATAACGGTGCGAAAATTTCCATGGTATATCGCAGATGTTTCGCAGCTATTCGCATTGCATGTAATTCAAGCTTTTTTTCAGGAAAATGAACAAAAGGCTCATAGCTTAAGAAATTGGTCAACTTTTCGTTTATCGCTTGATTGGCGAGCAGACGTAATGGCATTGAAATGAAGTGTTCATCTCCACCCGATCCAACCAGGTTTATTAACTCTTTCTGGACTCTTTTTATCACCTGGTTGGATGTAAATTTCGAAACCGATAAGAGAACAGACAACTGTGCCTGTTTTCTTTTTTGTGATAAACGCAGAATAAGTCGTTTGAACCCTGGCTGAAGCCTGATGTCATCATTCTGATGTTGATACTCTTGGATCGCCTCGATTTGTATGTCCAGATCCCTTGCATTCCCTAATGCAGCTGTTATTGACTGGATTTGCTTTTCCCAGATTGTAGAATTCTTTTTGGATAGAAATGAATCAAAGTATTCCTGTGCTGAACGAAGCCTACGCGAAGCTACACGCATCCGGTGGATGCACTCAATATCCATCGCGTTCTGAACTCCCTGCACCTCATTTTGCAGGTTTTTTAGCTGATTCAACATGAAAGCAGCGCCGTAAGCGCTAATACTTCCATTCACTTTTCCCGCCATATAATTCTCCTAAAACTCATTATGTCGGTTTTTGATTAATTAATCAAGAGACATGAATAATATGGTGGTACCAACATTAATTGTATCTTTATACAAACTATCTCATCTAATTCTATAAATCAATCGTGAAAGGAAAAATCAAATGAAATTTATAAACGAAGCTGGATGGGATCGAATTGTTCGTGTTGTAATCGGAGTAGTACTCTTAGTTTTAGGTTGGGGTAATATTGTAACTGGCGGTTTTGGAGTATTCTTAAAATATTTTGGATTAATTCCGCTGATAACCGGTTTAGTGGGTTTCTGCCCAATCTATGCATTGTTGAAGTATAAAACGATAAAAGCATAATAATTTATAAAATCATCAACGATCCGCTCACAGGATTACTAAGCAATCTATCGGACTGAAATATATGAATCTAAAATTATGGAACAATAAAGTAAATAAATTTGATAAGCCAGTCGTAGTTGAGTTCTGGGCTAAATGGTGCGGACCGTGTAAGATGATGGCTCCAGGCTTGGAACAAGTGAGAAGTGAATTTAAAGGAAAAGTTGACTTGATTAGAATTGACGCTGATTCTGAATCCAAGTTGATGCAGGAATTAACAGTATATAGCATTCCTACCATATTAATTTATCATCAAGGAACGTTGATTACTCGGAAAACCGGAGCAATGAGTATCGACCAACTTCGGAAATTGTTTATGATGGCAGAGGCAGGCCAAAAAAGTACACTTGGTATTAAATCAACAGATCGCATAATCAGGGTTGCAGCGGGAACTGTATTTATCGCGGCAGCATTTTTTACGGGATATACAATACCCTTATTGCTCCTTGGTGGAATTGTGTTATTCTCAGCAGTTTATGACCGATGTCCGATTTGGAAATTTGTTTCGAGCAGGATCAGCGGTTTGTTCCATCAGACTAAGCCAAAGCTTAATAGCGAATAACGAACATTGCAAATTACATAGTTATTTAAACCCAACAGGACACCTATGTAGTTAAATCTACATAAGTGTCCTGCTTGTTAGTTATAGATTGTTTAATAAATCTGATTGGTGATCTCGCTAAAAACATCACCTATTTGCGGGCCTAACATTCTATAACTGATAATTCCACCAATAACACAGCAGCAGCAAAGTACTACCAAAACAATGATAACTATGAGCCAAACATTTGTTTTCTTTTTGGGCATTTCAGCTTCGGGCATAACAGGCATTTCAGGTGCTTCCATATTCTCCTCCTAACAAATGGTTAATTATCGCAACTTCATTATATGAGAATATACAACAAACTACAATCAATAATCATTAGGCAAATCAGCCTTCCGATGACGGCGCAGAAGTGCGAAAACCGCCCATGAGGTCAAAAGGATAATGATTGCTGCAATCACCACTGGTACGACCACTGATAAAACTGAGATCAAAGAAGAAATAAAATCTTCAAGTATACTGACCGGCACATTACCTGCTCCGCCAGTTGTAGCGGTTACCGTAGGTCGGACAACCAGGGATTTCACCGCATGCACTCCCCCGGCTACCAGAAGCCCGGCTGCGATCGATAGGACCGGATGAATTTCCGTGATCACATGAGCACTGGCTGCAAATACGATCGCTCCGGCAACCGGGCGGACGATGGTCTGAATGATGTCATTAATATGGTTGACTGCCGGAACTTTATCAGCGAAGAATTCAACCACAGCCAGGATAAGGATCAACCCTATGATCCACCAGCTGGTCAATGTATCCCAGGGCTGGGAGAGTTTTATCAGATCGGTAAACTTTGCCAGGAGCGCTATTGCCAATAAAGGGATATACGCATTCAAACCGGCGCTGGCAGAAAGCCCAAATGCAGAAAAGATCCCAAGTATTTCCATTCTTACCTCCTTAGAACTTGAAGCCTGCCCATGTACCTGTTAGGGCATACCTCAGCCAATCAATGGCACCAATCTGAATTATGGCTGTAAGTAGTCCAGCACAAAGAGGTAGGACAAGCTGTCTCCAATGTTCAGCCTGGTTATCCTTGTGGAAAACCATCAACCAGATAATAGCATAAACCATACCCAATACCATTAATACTCCAGCGGCACTGATGAGAGCCAGGTTGTACCTAAAAAATGGATTGTTATAAAGGATGAGGCTTGAAAAAGCGAATGGGATGCCAATTAATCCAGCATATCCTCGCCAGGTGGTAAATATTGAGCCAGGATCCCATTGTTTCCAGACCGATTGATTGAAGGCGGGGACAAGTATTGCGGCAATGGAAATACCCATGCCAGTACCTGTGATCAGGCGGAGGACATTGTTGGGTTCATAGGCACTGGGTAATCCGGGGAATAAGTGCAGGTATGAATTTAAGCCATCGATTCCAAAAGCAAGAACAAAGAGAATAAATGGAATACCGGTTTTCCAACCCGGCATGCCGCCTTTCCGGGGATACTTGATAAGCTGAAATAGTATTCCAGCAACCACCCCCAGGTACATGCCTGAACAACGTGCACAAAGCGGTAAAGGCCGGTCTTCCAGAAAGAAAGAACGCACTTCGATACGATGACAAACCGCATACCCAATGGCATCTGCTTTTCCCAGCAAGCCTGCGGGTGTCTCGATCCACCAGGTTACAATGACAAGCAGGCAGACCAGGTAAACCAGGTATTTCCATTGGATCGATCGATGTTTTACGGGAGGAGTTGTTTCCATTACATTGCATTATAGGTGCTGGAAGAAGAGTCCGCAAGTTATTCGAAAAATAGCAACCCCGCCATTTCTTTCATAGTGGCGGGGTAGATTAATTACTGATTATGTAACTTTTAATAAATATCGACTTTTAAATTGTATCTATTGCCATTTTTCGAGAATATCCACCACCTTGCTCAAGAAGCCATCCGCGGAGGTGCCATCCAGGATCCGGTGGTCGAATGTGAGCGAAAGATAGACCATGGAGCGGATGGCAATCGCATCAGATACTACAACCGCGCGTTTCGTGATCGCTCCCACACCCAAAATGGCACATTGCGGCTGGTTAATGACCGGAGTTGCAAACAAAGAACGCCCGGTACCATGATTTGTGATTGAAAATGTTCCACCAGTCGTTTCATCCGGGGTCAATTTCTTCGATCGCGCCCGTGCGGAAAGGTCATTGACCGCCCGCGCAAGCCCGGATAAAGACAGACGATCTGCGTTTCGAATAACAGGGACGATCAGACCTTCATCTCCTAGTGACACTGCCATACCTATATTTATATCGCGATGAAGTATGATCCCCTTATCAGACCAGGAGGAATTCAAGTAGAGGGAATTGCACCAATGCCAGGGCAGCCGCTGCAACGAAATAGGGGGTGTAGGTCAGTTTTAGCCCATCCCCATCGAATTGAGACTGATTAGCCTAGCTTATGTACTATCACACGACTCAAGTCTGCTTCCATAACCGTAGTCACATGCGCAGAAGTATGTTTGCTCATGATCATATGGTCAGCTATCGCTTTCCGTTTTGTGGTCATCGGAAGCAGGGTATCTCCACCCCGGGTGGCAGCCAAAGGCGGAGTCGATGCAGTTGTGGGCGGTGTTGACAGATCGACTGTCGGTTTAAACAGATCTCCAGATCCCGGTGTTTCCCATGGCGCAGGCTCTGGTTTTGCTCCTTTATTCTGGTTGGATTTTTCGATGTAATCCAGAATATCTTTTTTTGTTATCCGGCCATGTTCACCTGTTCCAGGCACATTAGCCAGATCCACTTTATTTTCTGCTGCCAGTTTAGCAACTACCGGGGAAATGAAGCCCAGTTCTCGTTCTGATGATTGCTTCTGACCTGTCATACTAGTGGTTTCATCGCTCATTATAGGAGTGACAATAGGAGCCGCAACAACACCGGGCTTACTATCTGCAGGAACATCAGGTACTTCTTCCCCCGCCTGACCAACCCAGGCCAGGATGACACCCGCATCCACTGTCTCCCCTTCTTGAACAATTATCTTTAATAACCACTCCTGCTGCCGGGCTGGGAATTTCAGTGGTGACCTTGGCTGTTTCAACCTCCAGAAGAGATTCGAACTCCTCTACCGGATCTCCTTCATGTTTTATCCAACGGTTCACTGTGCCTTCCACAACAGATTCACCTAATTTCGGCATGATCACTTTTACTGGCATATCCTGACCCTCCTTACCATTTGGCCAAATCCCTGATCGCATCGGCAATTTTTTCCGGATTCGGCATGAACCATTCCTGAAGCGGATGACTGAATGGGACACCGGGAACATCCGGCCCGGCCAAGCGCTTTACTGGAGCATCCAGGTCGGTGAAGGCACCATCCGCGATCGTAGCCGCTATCTCTGCGCCGTAACCACCTGTAAGATTATCCTCGTAGACAATCAATGCCTTCCCTGTTTTTTTCACACTCTCCAAAATTGTCGGCCTGTCCACAGGGTAAAGCGTCCGCAGGTCAACCACTTCCACGCTTATGCCTTCAGAAGCCAGTTTTTCCGCTGCCTGCAGGGTGTAATAATGCATCATGCCATAGGCAAAGACACTCACATCAGTTCCGGATCTTGTGACTTGCGCAGGTCCAATGGGCACGGTATAGTCGGTGTCCGGTACCTCACCTTTGATCAGGCGATAACCTTTTTTAGGCTCAAAGAATATCACCGGGTTTGGGTCCCGGATTGCGGATTTCAACAATCCTTTGGCATCGTATGGATTGGATGGAATAACCACTTTCAATCCCGGTACATGCGTGAAGAAAGCTTCCAGGCTTTGTGAGTGATACAAACCACCACCAATTCCGCCGCCATATGGCGCCCGGATCACCATCGGGACCGTCCAGTCCCCATTTGAACGGTAACACATCTTTGCTGCTTCGCTGATGATCTGATTCATAGCCGGGTAGATAAAGTCAGCAAACTGGATCTCGCAGACGGGGCGCATGCCATACATGGCTGCTCCGATCCCTACCCCGACAATGGATAATTCAGCCAGCGGGGAATCGATCACCCGCTCAGCGCCAAATTTATCATAAAGACCAACCGTAGCTCGAAATACTCCGCCACGTTTCCCCACATCTTCACCTACAATAAAAACGCGTTCATCGGCTGCCAGTTCTTCTTCCATTGCCAAACGAATGGCATCCACTAAAATCATTTCAGGCATAGGTCACCTCTTCAGCATAAACCGGGTGCATGCCATCCTGTATGTCAGGATACGGCGCTTTTGAGGCATATTCTATGGCTTCGTCGATCAGCCCCTTTGCTTTTACTTCCATCCCATCCAATTTTTCCTGAGTGAGGACATTTTCTGCCATTAAATTCCTGGTGTTTACGATCATCGGATCAAGCAGTTTGTTGGTATCGACTTCTTCACGGGTGCGATAAGACCGGTCATCATCATCCGAGCTATGCGGAGTGATCCGGTACATCTTTGCTTCAATGAGCTTTGGTCCTTTACCTGCCCTGGCATTATCCACCGCTTCTTTTACCACCGTATAGACTTTAAATAGATCGGTTCCATCCACCTGGACGCCGGGTAATCCCAGTCCACAGGCTTTATCTGCCGCACTTGGGACTGCCATCTGCTTATCCATTGATTCTGAGATGGCATACTGGTTATTCTCGACCATAAAAATTACTGGCAGTTGATGGATAGCCGCCCAGTTGACCGCCTCATACCATTCCCCCTGCGAAGTGGATCCTTCGCCTAACGATGTGAATACCACCTTGTCTTCCTTACGCATTTTGATTGCCAGCCCCACACCAGCTGCGTGGACACACTGTGTGGCGACTGGCGCAGAATGGCTGATCACATTTGCCGCGCGCAGACCCCAATGGCTGGGCATCTGCCGGCCGCCACTACCAGGCTCTTCCTTTTTTCCCATCATGCTCAAAGCAAAATCCTGAGGTGTGTATCCCACGGCGATCATTAAGGCCAGGTCACGATAATAAGGAGCGATCCAGTCATAACCTCTCCGCAATGCAAATGCCGCCCCGACCTGGGCAGCTTCCTGCCCGATACCTGAAATATGGAAATCTATCCGCCCCTGACGATGCAGCATCCAGGCTCGCTCGTCCAATCGGCGGGCAAGCAGCATCGTCCAAAACATCTCAAGCTTCATTTCATTGGTAAGATCCATTCATCGCCCTCTGTTTCTATAATATATGCCTAAACTAGTGTAGCATGCACATAGTTATCCTTCAATTCCCAATGTAAGGATGATAAATAATCATACCCGGCATTTGAATAAAAATGCCGGGTATGAAAAAGAATATCAGGATAATGAGAAATATTTATTGGTTAATGGTGATCATTATCAACCGAATTGGGCAAGCACACCTGAATGAAGGCTTTCTGAGAATATTTTCCGGTCCTCTTCATCCTTTATCAATTTCCCAGCATCAAATGCTGATCTGAACATTTCCGCAGTTTTTTTCAACTCACCATTTAGTGCATATGCTCTTGCCAGTGCTTCAAAACTAAACGCTATGTCGAAGTCTTCCATTTCACTTAAGCCGGATTCGGTACACTCTCGGCATAATTTGGCAAATAGCAGGCTGGCCTCTGGTATCCCAAGAACTGCATAGACCCTGCTTATGATCCAATAGCTCCGTTGTTGATTGACCACTGTTCCAGCAAAAGACCAGTGATAAGCAGAAGAATGAACGAATTCCAGCATGGTTGCTTCTTCAGTCGGAGTCCGATCCGTTTTATCCATTAACCCCCAGGTCTTATTAAATAATTCAATCCCCAGTCTGCGGTGGACTTCTGGTGATAATTCGACGTCATTCATATTTGTCTCCTCCGGATGTGTTATGAATTGACTCTACTACCGGAGGATAATCATTTGAAGTATTTGTGGAATGTGCCCTTGATTACTGGTCTTGTGCCTGGATAGTCAATGCATCCAATCCGAAATTGTAATTGGTTGACTCTAATGCTTTCCGGACAACCCTAAACGAGAGGGTATGACTGCCAGCTTCAAGGTATAGTTTTCCAAATGACACGGGACCGGTCGGCATTGGGTATAAGGAATATAGATCCATCCCATCGTTGAGGATCCATTCATCTATCATAATTTCAACTACACCGTATTCAGGCATTTTTGTGGCATAAAGTACTAATTCGTAAGATTTAGTTTCAGGAAAATCAATGGAGAAAGTACAGATGGAGCCGTACCCGGCAGGAATATTTAAGGATTTACCGCCATTCCAGCCCCGGTTTAAGATCCCGGACATATCCATGGTTTGCGGATCACACCATGATCGATAAGTCAGCGGTAGATCTTCAAATTGGATCGGTGAGACGGGGCCTTGATTTGTGGGGATCATCGAATCGTTACGTGACCGTAAGGCAGAAATAAAACGAACCCGGGTGATTTGTATTGGAGTGAGCTGGCTGCGGGGAATGTAATAAGACATCACGTTGCCACGGGTCAGGCTGAAATCTGCATTGCTGATCTTAATACTCACCTTTTCTCCGCATTGAAATTCTGCCTGGTTTACATAAGCATCCGCTGGAGTATCCGATATTCCATCTCCATCAAAGAATGCTGCATCAAAGCCACTCTTTTCATAAGCTTTTTCAGCCTCATTGATACTGGCAAATAATTCTGGAAATGTATTACTTAATCCCAGGTAATGACCCAATTGATGCGCTAGCAAAGATTCATCCGGCTGTCCACAAATTTGTTGAACAGTTGAAGGCATGAAGATAAAATCTTCCTCCAAACTTCCTGCATCTCCATCCATGGGAGGATTTCTAAATAAAACTATGATTTTTCCGCCATTTGCCCGGGCTATTTTCTCCCCCTCGATAATAGCCTTGTCCCAGTTAGGATCCTGCGTTCCGGTTACATTATTCAAGATGGAATTGCCATAATCTAAGGTATCAACCCCGGGATCAAAGTAGAATCGAAGGCTTGCCTGAGAAAATATCAGGTTTGCCTGGTCAACCCAATGAATGATTTGATCCTGAGCAATGGTTGACCGATCGGAGCCATCATCATTTGCAAGGAATACTGCCTGTATGTGGACGGAAAAAGCGGTATACGTAGGATTGACCGCAGGCAGCACCTGAGGATAAGGTGATGGAAGAGCTTCAGGGGTCGCCTCTTCAATATAGACGAGTTCAGGCGTGGCGGTCGGATCATCCAGGATTGGATGGTATTGCGGGCTGATACCACAGGCTGATATGATAAAGGTAATCATCGAAATAACAAGTAAAAGTTTTAAACGCATCACTAAGCACTCCATAAGGGTAACAATACCTAAAACATAACAAGAACTATGCCAGTATCCTGTTTTATCAAACAGAGCATTTGGATATAATGAATTATCTATCGTGGAGGAAAAATGAAAAAGTATTTGGTAAAACAAAACAGTAAGATAAAACTCTCAGATTGGGATCCTGATGATACTTCCGGGTTTGAGGGAACCAAAAAAGAAGGATTAACCGTCCTCAAGAAATTAAATGAGAAGCTGGAGGTTTTACAAGAGATGCTGTACGCAGAACACAAACATAAAATTTTGATCATACTTCAAGCCATGGATACCGGGGGGAAAGATGGCACGATCAGGAGTGTTTTTGAAGGAGTAAACCCGCAAGGTGTTAAAGGTTGCAAGCTTTAAAGTACCCACACCTGAAGAGCTTGACCATGATTATCTCTGGCGAGTCCATCCACAAGCACCTGGTAAAGGCGAAATTGTCATTTTTAATCGCAGCCATTATGAGGACCTGCTGGTGGTGCGTGTCCATAACCTGGCACCCCAAAAGGTGTGGAAGAAGCGTTTTCAGCATATAAATGAATTTGAAAGAATGATGAAAGATGAAGGAACAACCATCCTCAAGTTTTATTTGAACATCAGCCAGGATGAACAAAAACAAAGACTATTGGACCGAATCAGTACACCTGAAAAACGTTGGAAATTCAACCCTGGAGATTTGGAGGAACGCAAGCTGTGGAAAGATTATATGGAAGCCTACCAGGATGTTCTATCAAAAACCAGCAAACCCTGGGCTCCCTGGTATATTATTCCGGCCAACCGCAACTGGTACCGCAACCTGGTCATTTCTTCCATTCTGGTGGATACATTGGAAAAACTGAAAATGCGTTACCCTCAACCAGTGAAGAACATCAGCCAATATGCTGTTCAATTGGATCCAAAGATCATTGTTCAACCGGAAACTGAAGAACCATTGGAAGAAACAAAACAATCAGACGGGTAGATGGTTTGATTTTTCATCAACGGTAGTAATTGTATTTCTTGAGCTATGTTCAAGTTTATTCGATGAACGGCTATTCACTACCAACCAATAAGCAACTATAATGAATTTGATGAAAGACAACCGAAACATGATGCCTATATTGACCGTTGTGGGGGTTGCATTGGGGTTGTGCTTATCTATTCTGCTTTATATTATTTCTCCCAACAACACCAGTTTGGTTTTATTTTGTAAATACAATTTTGCTTTCCATTGTCGGATACCTTGTGGGAAGGTATCAGGATTCCAGGATTAGAACTTACAATGTCCTGCAAGGAAAATTAAGTTCCTCTAATCAGGACCTTCAATCACTCGTTGAAGATAATAAAGCGTCTATTGAAAAACAAAAGGAAACCGAAGGAAAGATCAGTAATGCAAAGAAAACCTGGGAAACCATTTTTGATGCAGTCAACGATCTAATCGTATTAAACTGATCCGCAAAACACGATAATACGGTGTAATAGAGCCACAATCGACGTTCTAAATACCAGTTTTAAGGAATTATTAGGGCAGGAATTCAACACCGTGTTTAGCTGTACGGACGGATCCTCTCCTACAATTGAATCCAATTTACAGTTCAAGAATATTCCCGGTTGGTTCACAATGAACTCATTTACCGTAGAACTTGTGGACAACCTTCAGGCAACAGTTTTCATAATTCGCGATATATCCATCAGCATGCTGCCAACAATGAGATCATCCGCCAGAAAGAATTTTTTGAAGCGCTCGTAAAAAACAGTCCGGTAGCCATCGTAATCATGGATATGGAGTCCAACATCATCTCCTGCAATCCTGCTTTTGAAGTCTTGTATGGATATCAGCAGGATGAAGTAATTGGAAAGAACCTGGATCGATTAATAAGTAAAAAAGCTGACCTTGAAGAAGCGGATCAATATTCAAAAGATGTAGCTCAAGGAAAAACAATTCATGGATATGGACAAAGAATACGAAAAAATGGTTCACAAGTGGATGTCGAGATATTTGGTGTTCCTGTAATAGTTGACGGCAAAGGCTATGGAATACTCGGTATCTATCACGATGTCACCGAAATATTACAAGCCCGCCGGGATGCCGAAGCTGCTGATCGTGCTAAGAGCGAGTTCCTGGCGAATATGAGCCATGAAATACGTACCCCCATGAATGGAATCATCGGCATGGTTGAACTTGCCCAGGGAACCGACTTGACCCTTGAACAGAAAGATTACTTGAATACAGCCAAGGAAAGTGCCGATGCCCTCCTGAGTTTGTTAAATGATATTCTCGATTTTGCTAAAATCGAATCTGGATATTTGTCTTTGGAAGAAATTGATTTTGATCCTGGAAATACTGTGGAGAGCGTGACCATGTCCATTGCCCCACGCGCAGAAACTAAAGGGCTGGAAGTTCTTTGCCTGATCCAACCCAATATCCCTTCCCGATTAATTGGCGATCCCGGCCGGCTGCGGCAGATCCTGATGAATCTGGCAGGAAA
This sequence comes from uncultured Chloroflexia bacterium, assembly GCA_963709535.1. Lineage (GTDB taxonomy): Bacteria > Chloroflexota > Anaerolineae > Anaerolineales > Anaerolineaceae > PNON01. Next base: position 49,367 of record CAVPWY010000004.1, read on the forward strand.
TGCGATCAAATTCACCAGCCATGGTGAAATCGTGATCCGGGTTGCCCTTGAAAAAGAAGTGGAAAACAAGGTTATCCTTAAATTTGCTGTTACTGATACAGGGATTGGAATTCCAGCTGACCGGCAAGCTGCAGTTTTTGACCGTTTTGTCCAGGTGGATAGTTCCACGACCCGAAAATTTGGTGGTACTGGACTTGGGTTGGCGATATCCAAACAACTGGTTGAACTAATGCATGGCAAGATAGGCATCATCAGCGAACCCAATGTTGGTAGTACTTTCTGGTTCACGGCTGAGTTCGAGAAGAGCACCACACCCATCGTTGAACCTTTACAAATTCCAAGTGATCTAAAGGATACACACATACTTATCGTAGACGACAATCCTACCAACCGTTTGATCCTTACAAAGGAACTGCAATATTTCGGCTGCCGGGCAAATTCAATTGGCGATAGTATGGTTATCCTTCCGCAATTGACCAGCGCGGTTGAGATCGGTGATCCTTACAAGATCGTCTTGCTGGATATGCAGATGCCTGAAAAAGATGGAATGACTGCTCTGGCGGAAATTAAACAAAATGACAAGGTGAAAGACGTACATGTGATCATTCTTACATCCATGGGCCACCGGGGAGATGCAGGAAAATTGACTGCCTTGGGTTGTGATGGATATTTGGTCAAACCAGTCAAAAAAGACCATTTGAAGGAAATGATACTTAACGGTCCTAGGTCAAAAACCAAATGAAGCAACCCTCAAAACTCCAACTACCCCGCTTGTGACCAGCCATACCATCTCTGAACGTCGCAGAAAACTGGTACATATACTATTAGCTGAAGATAATGCGATCAATCAAAAATTGGCTGTAAATCTTTTACAAAAATCGGGTTATTCCGTTGATGTTGTGGATAACGGGAAAATGGCGGTTGAAGCCATGCTAAATCAGGCTTACACGCTGGTATTAATGGACGTTCAAATGCCGGAGATGGATGGATTTGAAGCAACGCAGGAATTTCGAATAAAAGACACTGCCGGGAAGAAGACACCCATCATTGCCATGACTGCTCATGCCATGAAAGGTGATCGTGAACGGTGCCTCGCTGCAGGAATGGATGATTATCTCTCCAAACCTCTGGAACCCAGGGAGTTCTATCAGACGCTAAACAAATGGATCAGTTTAAGCCTTCCTAAAACAGGAACTCTTGACCTCGATAGCATCCCCCAACCCGTAACTATTCTCCAGAAACTCGTGCAAATTACCGATGACCCGGTAAATTTGGTCGAAGCATTGCCACGGTTTGGAGACGATCTGGAATTCTTTAAGACGATGCTTGGTGAATTCACAAAGAATCTTCCTGAACGAATTGAAAAACTGGAAGAAGCTGTCGAACAGGACGATATTAAAAGTGTGACAAGGTTGGCACATAATTTAAAAGGAGCTTCAGCTAATTTCTCTGCAGAAGGAGTTAGGTCAGCAGCTGCAGAAATTGAAATTAATGGGTATAACGGTGAAATGACTAATGTTTCTGTATTGATCATTCGAATTAAGGATGAAATTCCAAAAATTATAAAGTATTATGAATCTCTAGTTAACAAATAATGGAGATAGGTGCAAAATAGTCCTAATTAATTTGTTTTTGGAGGTACCATGGCCAGAATATTAGTGATTGATGATGATGCAATATTCCAAAAAATGATCGGGCACACATTGGAACCGCTCGGGTATGAGCTTTTCTATGCAAATGATGGACTCCTTGGATTGACGCAGGCCAATGCGATTGATCCCGACATGGTGATCTGTGATGTAATGATGCCAAACGTGGATGGTTATGAGGTAGCCCGCCGGTTGAGGAGAAACTCCAAATTTGCACAAACACCCATTTTAATGCTTACAGCTCAAGCCAATCTTGACGAGAAGCTGGCTGGTTTCGAAGCAGGTGCAGATGACTATATGACCAAGCCATTCGCTCCTCCTGAACTTGTAGCTCGAGTAGGGACTTTGCTCCGAAAAGTTGAATCCTATAAGATATCTCCACAAGGGCGAAAAGAGAAAAACGGGGAAATTATCGCTGTTCACAGTTTGAGGGGAGGAGTTGGCAGCAGCACCGTAGCAGTCAACCTGGCTGTCGGCATTGCCGGTTTGTGGGCAAAACCCACCATCCTGCTGGATCTTGTTCTCACTGCCGGTCAGGTCGCGTTAATGGTCAATGGTACACTGCGCCGAACCTGGGCGGATATCGTTAATTTTAAACCTGAAGAGATCGATCTGGCTGCGTTACAAAGTATTATCAACCGGCATGATCTGGGATTCGATTACATCGCTGCACCTACATTTCCACCAGAGGCAGAACTTCTCACCATAGAGCACTTCAAGGCCTGTATGCAATTACTACGTAAACAATATGATTATCTGGTCATCGACTTGCCTCATGATTTTGGAGAAATTTCGTTCAACACGCTTGACATCTCCGATAACATTGTGATCGTTATTGCTCCGGAAATGGCCTCGATACGTGCAGCAGCTGCGGCAATTGAAACCTATAAGAAATTAGAATACGACCTTGAAAAGATCACACTGATAATGAATTGGATATTTGAAAGACATGGATTAGTGAGAAAGAATATCGAAGTTGCTTTGCACCATTCAGTGGATATTATTCTACCATTTGTTCCGGATATAACTATTGAAGCAATTAAACTATGGAAAACCATTCCTTGCTTACAAAACCGGAAGAGGAAATATCAGAAATGATTGAAAACTTGGCTTTTGGAATGAGCAAAGAAGAAGACCGGACAGTCCCTCCAGTGAATCCAACCAAAGCCTGGCACAGGACAATGAAAAGGCTCAAAGGATAATCATAAATTATATTCCTTCAAATCGATATCCACACTATAATCATAGTGTGGATATTTTTTTATTCCCAATTCCGAATACCATGATGGTAACTGATAATAGTTAAAGGATATTACAATAGGATATATGGTCATTTTTAGCTAAGTGGATGAAAAGGTGATTGAATGGATCTATTTGAACATTCTCTCGAGAAAAAATTACGACAGGAAGCTCCCCTGGCAGCCCGTATGCGCCCCCAATCGTTGGATGAAATTATCGGGCAGGATCATATCATCGGAGAAGGCAAACTTCTGCGGCGGGCAATTGAAGCAGATAAGCTTTTTTCATCCATCATGCTCTGGGGTCCGCCTGGTACTGGTAAAACCACTTTGGCTCAGGTCATTGCTCTCACAACGAAAAGCCACTTCGAGACCATTTCTGCAGTTCTGGCTGGTGTTGGCGAATTACGCCGGGTGATCTCTGAAGCACAGGAGAGGCGGAAATTATATAACATAAGAACCATCTTATTTGTTGATGAAGTTCACCGTTGGAATAAAGCCCAACAGGATGCCTTGTTGCAGCATGTGGAAAGCGGAGTGTTGACACTCATTGGGGCGACCACGAGAATCCTTACTTCGAAGTGATCAAAGCTGCTGGTTTCCCGCAGCCGGATATTTCAATTGAATTCCTTGGAGGAAATACACATAGAAGAAATCCTTACCCGGGCGCGTTCGCGACCAGGAAAAAGGGCTGGGATCCATGACGGTAAAACTCTGGGACGATGCCCGCGCTCACCTTGCTCGAACTGCCGGAGGGGATGCCCGCAATGCTCTGAATGCGCTGGAACTGGCTGTATTCTCCACTCCGCCGGATGCAATAGGGAATATACAGATCACCCTGGATGTTGCCCAGGAATCAATCCAACAGAGGGCAGTATTATATGATAAAGACGGGGATGCCCATTACGATACAGTTTCTGCTTTTATCAAATCTGTTCGCGGGTCAGACCCTGATGCGGCTTTGTTCTGGCTGGCAAAGATGATTCAGGCTGGCGAGGATCCCCGCTTTATTTTGCGAAGGCTGATCGTTCTTGCGGGTGAAGACATCGGACTGGCTGACCCAATGGGGCTGGTTGTCGTTACATCTGCAGCTACAGCATTTGATTATATCGGCCTCCCGGAAGGCATTTACCCTCTCGCAGAAGCAACTCTATATCTGGCAACGGCCGCAAAGTCTAATTCAGTAGGAGCAGATTTTAAAGCTTTGGAATTGATCAATAAAGAAGGGGCAGCGAACGTCCCTGCACATCTGATGGATAATAGTCGGGATGCAGCAGCACTGGGTCATGGAAAGGGATATCTATATCCGCATGATTTCCCCGATCATCACGTGAATCAGCAATATCTGCCGGATGCTTATCAGGGAATGAAATTCTACGAGCCTTCAGATCAAGGATATGAGAAGGAAATAAAGAAAAAACTGGATTTCGAAAAGAAACATAACGATATAAGAAATTCAAAAAATGGGGAGCCAAAAGGAAAAAATCAATGACGACAATCCTTCTCATACGACATGGTGATAATGAATCTCTTAGCAAATACCTGCCCGGGCATCTTACCGGGATCCATCTGAATGAAGGCGGTAAAAGCTCAAGCCCTGCTTGTTGCTGAAAGCTTAAAAGATGTTCAGATCACATCGATCATATCCAGTCCCCTGGAAAGAGCGGTTGAAACCGCTACCCCACTGGCAGAAAAACTTAACCTCAGTGTGGATATCCAAAAGGGATTTATAGAGATGAATACCGGTTCGTGGACCGGGAAAAATTTTACTGAAATCAAAGAGGATCCGGTCTGGAAGAAGCTCAGGGAAGATCCTGAAAATCATACATTTCCAGAAGGAGAGACTTTTGCTGATGCGCAGGTGCGTGTATGGGATGCCTTGAAAACTACTATTAATTCGCATGATGACAATGCAATTGTGGCTATCTTCTCGCACTCCGACTGCATTAAACTATTGCTGGCAAAAGCGATGGATGCTCCAATGAGAAGATATTATAGTTTTTCTGTTGATCCGGCTTCACTGAGTATTCTGATCTTTAAGAAGAATCGTATTTATCTGGATGGTTTAAATTTAAAGCTGCCATATCAATGGCAGCCCAGATTAGTTGGTTCTTCAAATTCAATCAAAAGTAAGGATTAAATCATTCAGGTTTATTCCCTAATATCGCTTCAATCCTGCCCATAACATCCTTGGTCAACATGGAAACAGCTTCCATAGCTTTCATATTCTGGTGAACCTGCTCCACCCGGCTCGCCCCGGTAATCACTGTAGACACATTGGGATCTTTTAAGCACCAGGCAATTGCCATTTGGGGCAAGCTAATTCCGAGATCATCTGATACCGATTTCAATTGACGCACAATTTTGATTTTTTCTTCAGTCAGTTCTTTTCTCAGCCATCCATAACCCTTCAGAGCCATCCGACTGTCATCCGGAATGCCATCATTATATTTTCCTGTCAGAATACCTGAAGCCAGTGGGGACCAGATTGTCGTTCCATAGCCTAGTTCTTTATATAACGGTGCAAATTCTTTCTCCACCTTTTCACGGACCAGCATATTGTATTGCGGCTGCTCCATACTGGGAGGTGTCAGATGGTATTGCCTGGCAATGGAATCGGCTTTCATAATATCAGCTGCACACCATTCAGATGTACCCCAGTAGAATGCTTTCCCCTGTCGGATGATCAGATCCATAGCACGAACCGTCTCTTCAATGGGGGTTTCAGGATCCGGCCGGTGCGCAAAAATAAAATCCACATATTCCAATTGCAGTCGCCTAAGGGCATTGTTTGCACCTTCAACAATATGCTTATAGCTTAACCCCTTATCATTCGGGCCATCACCACCCCAGAATATCTTGGTCGAAATGATATATGACTCACGTTTCCAACCGGTCTGCTTGAGGACATTCCCCATAACGATCTCAGCTTTACCGCCTGAATAAGCTTCAGCGTTGTCAAAGAAGTTCACCCCATTCTCGTAAGCAGCGATCATGCAATCCCTGGCAACAGTTTCGCCCACCTGACCACCATAAGTGACCCAGGCTCCAAGCGATAGTTCACTCACTTTTATACCCGCTTTTCCTAAATGTCTATAGTTCATTTGACCTCCAAAATATCATAACTACTCTTTTTTCAAAAAGGTTTACACAACCCTGGAATCACTCATTTAATAATCGCGGGTTTAATATTTTTTCAAGTGTAAAACCGAACAAAGAAAAAGCAATACCAGTAAGCAGCACCAAAACCAGCGGTTCCAGTAACCGGTATTGGCCGTGGTAAAGAGCACCTGCCTCAATTGCCTGGTAAATTATTGTGCCCCATGTGGGGTAACCGGTGTTGATATTAAATAGCCCCAACGTAACCTCAATAAAGACAAAACTTGGAATCAGGATGATCAATTGGGGGATCATTGTCGGTATTATGCGGGGTAACATATAACGCATAATGATCCTGAAACTGCTTGCTCCGTAGGACTGAGCAGCTTCAATATAAGGTGCCTCTTTAATGACCAGGAAAGCAGCGCGGAAATTCTTGGTCGGGCTGCCAAATACATTCAACAGTACGATAATTATCAGAATGATCCACAGATTCACCCCCAAGTATGCATATGCAAGAACACTCATAGCCAGAATAGGTAAAACCAGGTTGACCTCAGTCAATCGCTGAATCAAATTATCCACCCATCCGCCAAACCAGACCCCGGCTGCAGAAAGGATCATGGAAATAATGGTAGTGATAACAGCACCGATCAAACCGACCCCGAGTGCAATCGGCATACCCCATAAAAGCGGAGTCAAAAGATCCCGCCGCATATTGTCTGTTCCGGCTAATCCATATACTTGCCCTAACAAGACCAATTTTGCCTGGATATCACTGTCTTTTTCAAAAGTCATCCCATTCAATTGAAGAGTATACCGCCCAGGAACTACTTTCGCATAATCCAAGTTTGGATCAGCAAACAACACATAAAATGCAGGGGTGGGATAGATCTGGCCAAACGTAAACCATTTCTGGAGATGCGGATTATTATTGACAATCCTGCGGATCGAAATATTTTCAGCCACATTATATGTCGTACCAGGAATTATTGAGGTATTTTTCAAATTATATTCCCTGCCATCCGGGGTTGTCCAAACTAAAGAAGCAAAAGGCCGCTTAATGCTGAAATTCCCATCCAGGAACAGGAACACTTCTGTGGGAAAATCTCCATAATAGTAATCAAAAGTATAAGTGAGAGAAATCTGCTTTGTATCCTTGTTTACCGGAGTTTCTATACGACTGGCATTCCTTTGTTCACTGTCCAGGATCAATGTGGAAAGATAATCTTTTCCTTTAAATAGGTTTATCCATGTTGGAAGGGCTGTTTTCGGGACAAGCGGCTGCCCGGTCATTGGGCTTCCAAGCCATTCAGAGCCAATTTTTGCATAAGGTAATCCGAAGACTGCATAGAGAGAACCCAGGAATAACAATAAAATGATGGTTAACCCGAACATGGCTGCAGGATAACGGATTATCTGGAACCAGGCGGCTTTGATCCCAAACCATATTCTTGAAAGGAACAATTTCGTTGATTTCCACCAGGTCAGTAAATCGATATTTATTCGTCTGTCTTGAGTGATGCCTGCTTTTGTAACCTCAATTTGCGAACGTGGATGAAAATGCCTTCGCGGTCCTCTCGCTTTCCACCAGCTTCTCCTCTGATGGAGGGAAGGCTCATTTTTCATCATATGGATCCTTGGATCCACCATCACGTAAATGATCTCCAGAAGAAATACGACCAGTCCAAGAATATAGGCGAATATGACAATTAGGGAGATTGCAACGATCATCTCACCCGGATACATATTTTCACCCCAAAAGTTCGGCAAGCCTACTTTAATAAACAGCCACCCAATTCCAGGCCAATTGAAGATCACTTCCAGAGCCATGGTCATTTGCCAGAATGTGACCAGCATCATGGAAAAGCTGGTGAGGATGTATTGAAATGCGGGTTTAAGAACATACTGTTTCTGCAACTTACTTGCTGGTAACCCGATAGCCTGTCCCAGGATTACATAATCCTCTTCTGCATAGATCAGAAAATAAGTGCGCCAGGAATAAACAAGTTGAAAGAACATGCTTAGAAAAATTGACAAAACCGGTAATACCATATGCCTGGCAATAATGGGAATATAACCAATGGGTTTATCTGGAGGAAGTGTATCCAGCATTCCTCCAAATGGCAGCCATTTGAGCTGAAACGCAACAATTGCGATCAATATGATACCAATAACCCAACTTGGTATGGAAAAGATCGGTGCAAGCAGCGCAAAAAACTTATCCAACCAACTGCCGTATTTTCTGGAAAGAGTCAGTGCCAGTGGAACACCTAAAAGAAAGATAAGTAAGTTTGCTGTTGCCGCCAGTAGCATGGTGTTCGGCATGTGCTTTACGATAATATCGTTCAAATTCATGGTTGTTCGCCCATAACCTAACATGGGCAATAAACCAATAGTTACATTTCGTAACTCTCCCCAATCGAATTTCATTGAATTGATTGTCCATAATAGATGCCGCGGCCAATAAGGCAGGTTTAGACCTGCATCTATCGGTCAATTTCTCTTCCAATTGGTCCATGACCTGTTCTTGATCATTCTCTGAGAGTGTGTAAAATGTGGGATTGTCAAACTTATACAAATCTTTAGCTTGCGAAATTTGCTTTCGCAGGTTTGTTTCTAGTTGCGGCGGATTCGTTCTGAATCCTAACGTGACCGGCCGGTTAATGATAATTACTGTAATGAATATACCAACAAAGATGGTGATTGAAATTAATAATGCTTTTTTAAGTAAGTAGCGGAAAATATTAAATGCTGTGGATAGGCGCGAGAAAATAGATTTATATGAAATATCCATTTTCCTGGAAGGAGGAATATCATTGTGGTTCGCGGAAGATGGTGTGATTATCTAAGAAATTAAATTTATCATTCATAGATCGATCTATCTGCTTTCCGGCTATTACTTGCTCAAATCAGGGCTAATTATAAAAGCCATGGACATATACTTTTATTATATGTCTTTAAAAATTTTAACATATTTTGAAAACCAGCCATGATTGGCGAGTAAAAGTGAGAAAGTGCCCCCGTTGGAATTCGAATTGAATTCCCTTCCAGGATCTTTGCTTTGAAAAGCAATTAATCAAACGTAGGGTGCATTCCTAGTGCACCATAACGCATTTAATGATAATTAAGCCGATGTGAGCAATATCATCCTCCTTCAGGTAATCGTTTTGTGCTTTACTCGCACGATGATAGTGGTCCCCACTGCACATGAGTGCAGCGCAGGTGTCACTTCGTTCAGGATAACAATTGGAGTGGCAGGATGATTTGTTAAACTGGAAAGCGCTCCCAGTGGGATACGAATAGAATCCCCTTCCGGGGATCCTCGTTTTGAAACAAAATTGTTAGTTATTGTGCCCCCAGAGGAATTCGAATCCTCGTTTTGGCCTTGAGAGGGCCACGTCCTGGGCCACTAGACAATGGGGGCTGGGCAGACAGGATTCTATCACAACCAACCACCTTTGCGTAGGAATTTGCCTTTCCAATGTAGTGTTAACCTCACACATAGCATTCTAAGCATAGCATTTTGACTTATAATCTAAATGAGGGTAAATCCAATGAAAAGAAAATTTCTTCACCTCCTGAACGTTAGTATTCTCCTCATCATCCTGAGCATCAGTCTTTCCCAACCGGTGTTTGCATACAGTAGTTTAAAAAACGGAAACCAGGCGATCGTGATGACTGCTTCCGGGCCGCTGACACCTGCCATGCTGCAGTACCTCACCCGCGGCTTGAACTATGCCGAATTACAAGGTGCAAAACTGGTCATATTCCAGTTGAACACTCCCGGTGGAGAAATTGAGCTTCTTACCCGCATGGTCACTGCTATCCGTGGGAGTCACATACCGGTGGTAATTTACATTGCTCCGCGCGGAGCGATGGCAGGCAGTGCTGGAACGGTGATCACACTTGCCGGGCATGTTGCGGCCATGGCACCGGAAACAGCCATCGGGGCAGCCTCACCGGTAGGATCGCAGGGTGAAGATATTGGCCAAACTATGGAGACAAAAGCCAAGGAAATACTGAGAGCAACTGTCCGCTCACTGGCAGAACGGCGCAGTCCCGAAGCGATTGCTCTGGCAGAAGACACCATTCAGAATGCCAGGGCTGTGTCTTCTGCAGAAGCATTGAAGATCGGATTGATCGACTTTATTGCTAATGACACATCTGACCTGATCACTCAATTGGATGGATTCCAGGTCCATACTGTGGATGGCGATTTGGTGTTATCCACGAAGGATCTCGTTCAGGTACCGCTCAACAGTTCCCTCATTGAACAGCTATTGCAAATGTTGACCAATCCAAATATCGTATTTCTACTATTATCTGTCGGCGTTCAGGCGATCCTGATCGAATTATCCAGCCCGGGAGGCTGGGTGGCTGGATTTATCGGTGCGGTCTGCCTCGCCCTGGCTACGTACGGGTTGGGGATACTCCCCGTCAACTGGTTTGGGATCGTGTTTTTACTCCTTTCATTTATATTATTTATGTTGGATATAAAAGCACCAACTCATGGAGCACTCACCGTCGCCGGTATTGGAAGCTTTATCGTTGGAGGCCTGGTTTTATTTTAATTCCCCCGGGATACCAGATTTCCAAAAGGTCTCAGTGCCGCTGGTGATCGGATCAGCAGTGGTGACTGGAGCAATATTCTTCGTTATTGTAGGTTTTGCTCTTAGAGCGCGGAAAAGGCCAATCATCTCCGGACAGGAATCGCTTGTTGAAAAGATCGGCATAGTCCGGGAAGTGCTGGACCCGAATGGCAGCGTTCAGTTGGGTGGAGAGTTGTGGAGCGCTGAATCTGAAAGCGAAGTGGTCATACCAGTTGGAACGAAAGTAAAAGTTGTAACTGTCAAAGGATTGAAGCTCATCGTCAGAGAGATTTCGCCTCCTAACGATAAATAATAGCCAATATTTGCATTGTTCTTCAAGGGAAAACAGATAGTGTTATTTAGATATCCAACAGTAACGGTCACATATCCTATTGATCGTGCTGAAAGAATCTGGTATTTCCTTCTACAGTAATTAAGTCCATCCGACCTGCATGTTATAATCTTGCTATGCCTAATACACCAACTCGCGATCGGGTAAATCCCGAGATCATTGATACAACTCCACTCCGCAGACCGCCATGGATCAAAGTACGCGCTCCATCTGGTCAGACCTCTGAGTGGTTAGACCAGTTGATGCGACAGAAATCTTTGCACACAGTATGTGAGGAAGCCGGCTGCCCAAATATGGGAGAGTGTTGGGGCAGTGGAACAGCCACCTTTTTAATGCTGGGTGACACGTGCACACGAGCCTGTGGTTTTTGTGATGTGAAACATGGAAAACCAGAGATCCTGGATTGGTTGGAACCGGAGCGCGTTGCCCAGGCTGTAAAAGCTATGAACCTAAAGCATGCAGTCATCACCAGCGTAAACCGCGATGAACGCCAGGATGGCGGCGCACCGATTTTCGCCATGGTCATACGTCGAATTCGTCAGCTGCTGCCCGGTTGTTCCGTGGAAGTGCTCATACCGGATTTCAAAGCTAACCTTGAGGCATTGGCCATGGTTATGCGGTCACGACCCGAGATTTTAAATCACAATATCGAAACGGTTCCCCGTCTATTCAAATTAGTACAACCGCAGGATCATTATGACTGGTCCCGGTCGATACTCGTCAATGCAAAAATCCTCAATCCTGATGTCCTTACCAAAAGCGGGGTGATGGTCGGGTTGGGTGAAGAGATCGCAGAAGTCAAAGCAGTGATGGAAGACTTACGGTCATGGGGTGTGGATATTCTGACCATCGGGCAATATCTTCAACCCAGCAGGCAGCACCTGCCTATTCGGAAATATTACACCATGGATGAGTTTGAAGAGCTGAAACGATTTGGTCTGTCCATAGGTTTCAGGTGGGTCGAAAGTGCTCCCCTGGTCAGGTCCTCTTACCATGCAGCGGATCAGGTGCGAGCGCTGAGTAAAGTGCACCACGAATTGTATCAATCAGCTTGATCAATATAATAAACAACCCGGCCATTTTACTGACCGGGTTGTATTTATTTGTGGAGAACTGATCACCCTCGGCGGGGAATATCATCAATGTGGATGCGGGTGGTATCTTCATATGTGGCAAAGGAAGCCCAACGCCCGTACTCCTGGAAAGAATATGCCGCGATTCCCATTTCATCGTCTGGAATCGAAGGCGGTAATATGTGCGGTGCCTCACGCCGGTACAAATGGCTTTTTACCAGGAAATCCACAGCGCAAATTGTCACCCATGAGCCGCCGATTGTGGTTTGCCGAATAGCATCAATATTTGAAATGATCGCCTGGGTATCCATGAAAGTGATGGCTGCTTTATAAACCAGGACCCCCGACCAGCTGCGTGCGAAATAAATTATTCCATCGAAAAGGTAAACATCCCACTTGTCTTCCATTTCACGCGCCAGGTATAATGCTCCATCCCGTGTTTGACCCTGGTGTGGATAGATCAACTGGCAGTCTACATGGACAGGTTGATCAGGCTGGGTATCTTTAATATGATCTCCGTTTGATTTACGAAGTTCAATAAACTTGGAAGACAATTTCTGGTCTGTGCTAGTGGAAATCATGGTCGTAGTAAAACTACGCACGTCCAGGTAACGCAGCTTAAACTGACTGTCTTCACGGGAGACCCATTTCAAGTCTGGTACAAGCGGTAGAGTATTCATCATTATCATACGGACTAACCTTCATCCATTACTACAAAACAAAATATTAACAGACAACCCGATAGTTTGTTACCGATTTACCTTGCAAGCAATGTGCCATAATTGATCCAACAAGTCTTTCAAACGTTTCCCTAAAGTTTCTCCGCCAGCCGTTGTAACATCATCTTCATTTGGCATGGTCACATAAGGCACCCTGTAACATTGAATATTAATGGTTTCAGGTGATCCAGCTGTCAATTCTTCCCAATCATTCTCCTTATATAATCTCACCATCTTATCGTCGGATAAACCATGCTCAAGGATACTGTCAGGTTTGTCTGGATTGAATCGTTTCCGGTTCTTTCGATGTGATTCTTCCCAGCTTACCTGGAGGAAAAGGATGGACATTCTGGCAGCCATATCAGCCGGGATGTGTTTGAATGCTTCTGCATAACCGCCATGTTCCTTCCCTCTCGAGAATTCAACCAGCAGGGTATACCGCTGATGAAGATTCGGTTGGTCCCGTAGCTTCTTATGATAGTCCAGCCCAATCCGTTCGATGAGCAAATTCCACAGGTAAGGTGCGATAAAGTAACCATCTATACTTGTGTGGAGGCGGGGATGGCCCATGCGTTCCAGGAGGTCGTCCTCTTCAAACCAGGTCCATAACATGGGAAAATCATCCAGTTCCAGCAGATCCCCGATATGGAACTTTTCCAATCTCTCTTTCGCTGGGAGTGATTTGAGGTAGTGGATCACCTCGCTTTTTCCGGCTGCAGGACGAGCCAGAAGTACAAGAATCTCAAAATGATCTATCATTTTCATCACCTGAACAAAATGATCGAAGGGTAAATTAGCTGATAACAATTATCGCATAGGATTGTTTGCAACAAAATCGGGATTTCTGGTTTGTAAGTAAATTGTAGGAATTTGACCATCGAATAGCCGTCGGAGGCCAGTACCAAAACGAAGGATCATTGGGATTTCTGCGCTTCGAATTTCCATTTACTGCATTACCTGCTCAGGATTTGGTTTACCTAATTTGTTATAAGGCAAGGCACCTCACTGGTTGGATTCCAGCAAAGGTGCCTGAATAAGGTACAAATGAAGAAGGATCCTATTGGCAGGTCAATAGCCCTCCCGGTTGGTGAGTGACGGGATTAATCAGATCATACGGCTGCGAGTTTTCGAGAATAGCCATCATTCTGACTTCGTGTTCAACACCTGGAGTAAAAGTAAAGCTCGGCAAATTGGTCAGATCGAAATCGATGCTTCCGCCGGTATTTGAAAATTTGCCACCGACGAGAATATTATCCACATAAATACGGATATATAAGCTGCCAGTACCACCGGTTACTTTATGGGCATAACCGATTGCATGGCAATTTGCCAGTGTCTGGCTGCCAAAATTACCTGAATGGACAAGATTGTAAGCATATATAGGTACCAAAGTGGCTGTTGGACTACCATTTGGTGTTGAACTGGCAGTTGGTGTTGGACTGGCAGTTGGTGTTGAACTGGCTGTTGGTGTTGGTCCAACAGTCGCAGTTACAGCAGGTGATCCGCTGACAATAAATCCATCCAGAGAAACATAAGTCCCGCTCTGATGGGTCACCACGATGGTATGCGTTCCTGTTCCCAGGCTGGCTGAGATCCAACGAAGCTGCAGCATCTGTTTGGATGTGGATTGGTTTATTGTAGCCGCATCAATGCCATCAATATTTACCCGCAGATTGCCAAATACAGTCGGGTATCCACGATAAATTACACTGACCTGCTCACCGGTGAAGGTGAACCTGGCTGTACTGCCTACTACTTTTGAATACTTCTCAGTATTCATATAGTTGCCACTGACCGGTTGAGCCACCCAGGTACCAGTATACAGAATTTGCGTGTTTCGTTCATCGTATGTACCAATACCAACCGGAGGAATTGAAGTCTGTGTTGGTGTAGTAGTGTTCGTAGAGGTAGAGATGGATGTCACTGTGGGTGTAAAGGAAGGGGTAGGAGTAAATGTCTCGGTTGGTGTAAGTGATTGGGTAGGAGTGAATGTCTCAGTTGGAGTAAGGGATTGAGTAGGAGTGAATGTCTCGGTTGGAGTAAGGGATTGGGTAAGAGTGAATGTCTCAGTCGGGGTAAGGGAGCTTGTTGGAGTAAGTGTCTCGGTCAGCGTCATGGTCGGTGTGAGGGTATTCGTTACTGTGGCAGTAGCCGCTGGCAGTCCGCTTACAATAAAACCATCCAGGGAAACATAAGTCCCGGTCAGATGGGTCAATACGATTGTGTGATTTTCTCCAGTCAAAGGTCCTGAGGCCCAGCGAAGCTGCAGCTTTTGAGTAGTTGTGTTTTGATCGATCGTCCCTACACTCGTTCCATCAATGGCAACCCCCATATTTCCAAAGCGGACAGGGTAGCTGCGGTAAATGACACTGACCTCTTCCCCTGTAAAGGTGAAGCTGGCAGTACTGCCGATCACTTTGGAGTATTTCTCTGTGTTTAGGTAGTTGCCGGTAACAGCTTGAGCCACCCATGAACCGGTATAAACGACATCGACTGCTCGTTCATCGTAGGTACCATTACCAACCGGCGGGCGGGGAGTCAATGAAGCCGTAGGTGTACGTGTCATAGTCGGTGTGTAGGTATTTGTTCTAGTTGGCGTGGCGGTTGGCGGGCCGCTAATATCAAATCCATCCAGGGAAACATAAGTCCCGGTCAGATGCGTTAGGGTAATGGTATGTGTCCCTGTTCCCAAATTGCCCGAGGACCAACGAAGCTGTTTCTTCTGGGTAGATGTATTTTGATTGATCGTCCCTACACTCACTCCATCAATAGCAACCCCCATATTCCCAAAAGCTGACGGGTAACCGCGATAGATGACACCGACCGCTTCCCCTGTAAAAGTGAAACTGGCTGTGCTGCCGAGCACTTTGGAGTATTTCTCCGTGTTGAGATAGTTGCCGGTAAGGGCTTGAGCCACCCACGATCCGGTATACACGACATCGATACTTCGCTCATCGTAAGTGCCATAACCAACCGGTGGACGAGGGGTCATTGTCACGGTGGGGGTGCGTGTCATGGTCGGAGTGAATGTATTTGTCACCGTCGGGGTGGCTGTCGGTGGTCCGCTGACTACGAATCCATCCAGTGAAACATATGTCCCGGTCAGATGGGTCAATACGATATTATGGATACCCGGACCTAAATTTCCGGAATGCCATTGTTTTTGCAATGTCTGGGTGGATGTGTTCTGGTTGATAGTACCAAAATCCTCACCATCTATGGTTACTCCCATAGTCCCAAACGCGGATGGATATCCACGATAGATCACACTGATCTCCTCACCTGAGAAAGAGATACTGGATGTACTGCCTACCACCTTGGAATACTTCTCTGTGTTCATATAGTTCCCACTGATAGTCTGAGCAACCCAGGTTCCGGTATACACAACATCCGCTGATCGTTCATCATAGGTACCATAACCCACAGGTGTAAAACCCCTTTTCAGTTTCACCTGGAAACCAGTGGCAGATTCTGACAGTACCTCAATAGATATTCTATTCTCTAAGTCAACAAATTTCTCACCAACTAGCCATTGAGCTCCAGCATCCCCGGTGTAAATGGTAGAATCTAGGTCGATCACATCTGATGGAGTTGATATCGTATTTTGAATTTTGTGTATGATCACTGCTTTCGCAGGGAGTTTTGTATCATAACCGGTCTTGTTTCTGACTTCCACTGTATAAAAGTTCACTTGTGAGTCGAGGATTGGAATATAGGCGATCAGATAATTATTTGAGGCTGGTAAAGCTAGCTGCTCAATATTGATTGTGGCTTCCGAATTATCTGGCAGTACATAAAGTTGTTCGAGTGGAATCCATCCCTGCTGGGCTTTGTTGTTTGCGTTTGGGTGTTGACTCAGGCAACCATAAGTAGGGTCCGTGGTAATATCACAAGAATCCCAGTTATCCCCCATCAGGTCCCAAACATTGTTGTATTCAATTCCATGACCGGTTGAATATGGGAGTCCAAAAAAGTACCCCATCACCTGGGCAAGGTAGGTGATATTGGAATATCCCCAGGGCTCATACCACGTCGTCCAGCGTTCATAATCAACTCCGTCCAGATTGATCCTGTATCTCCCGCTCCAGGAATAACCATCCAAATCATAATTGAACATTAAATTTATACCACCCGGGAAAGCAGAAAAATCGACTGTGGGATCCGCTGCTGTGGTACAGTCGTCAGCCGCCCGGATAAAATCCAAATCCAGGTATCCGTCGTTGTTCGTATCATATACATAATAAGATCTGGGTTGAGGTAAAGTAAACCAGCCGGCCGCTGCACTGCCTGCGAGGTTAAACTGACCATAACTTACCTCATTCCAATAATTGCTTAATCCCGGATAACTGGAGGAGTACATGTCCTGAAAATAAGCCTGGCTTTTGGGCTCATCAGAAATATTATTAAACTTACACAAAATGGAGATAAACGGCCTTGAGCCTGTCAGACTCTCTGCGGATATGCTATCTGTCTGTACATCATCCATTGATATACCGGTCACTTGCAACGTTGGATTGATCTGGTTATCTGCTGCGTCCGACCAAATGCCTTCAACGGTCACATACATATGATTGAAGGATTGAATTCCACTGCCAAGGCCTGCTACATTTTCCGACAGGATCAGGGTAATGGACTCGCCGGCATCATTTGTGAGAATGTAACGTGAGACGGGTTTGGAAATTGACGAATTTCTTGAATCACCCCGAATGATATTAAACCATCCGGATACAACGTTGACTTGCGTGGATGACAGGTCTTCTTCCCGAGTCTGTGTACTTGTGCCAGATAGTTCGATTTCATTTGCCGGGAACACTGCCGGATCGCCCGGTATTTGTGTTTCCGTGGATGACAGATCCACTGGAATTGGTGATGGGGTTGCCGTGTCAATGGTTCCAGATGTCTCCGGGATTTCCTGCGCCAAAGCCTTCGAATTGAATGATATGGCTAAACCGAAGATAAATATTAAAATAAAAGTTATATTGACAACAAAGAATTTGCTTTTCCGCCCCATAAATTACTCCTTATATTCTTTCCGGGTATTTAGATGATAACCACCCTCTACTAATGCTGGTCTTTCAATTGCATTTATCATGCCAGATAAATGGAAAGTAAAACTGGCATTATCCATTCCTTCATTTATTGAATCGTACCACAGATCATTTCTTCCATTTCTGGATCAAACTAAAGATGATCCAGCCAGCAACATGCGGACATACCGATCCGGTTGGGTGAGGAGAATTCCTATCGGAAGTTGAAACAAAAAAAATGAGATACTCCATCCATATTGCAGAGTATCTCACTTCTAAATCCGGGTATCTATCTAACTTTTGGAATTCCCGTTGGACCATACAGGAAAGGGTCTCCCCAAAGACTTCGCTTCCGTTGATAAAGGCTTGAATGGATCCTAATACCGGAATACCGAGGGTGGCATAATTGACCTTCATGGTTTCACTGGCTTCTGCACCCCTAAACATCATTACTCCTGCACGACCATTCTGGACAATGAAAACTGAACTGGAAAATACTTGAATATTATTAATATAGAAGACCATCGTGGGACCTTTTGCATATACTTTTAGCGTATTCCAACCGCCTTGATTGATCGCTGATGTATATGTCCATGGTTTTACTGCAGAATAAGTTCCATTCACTGCTTTCCAAATGCTAAAATAACCGGCATTATTGATCAAAAACTCATAATCTGTATTAAATCCATTATATGAATTTAATGGTTCATTCCCACGAAGAACCAATCCAAAAGAATACCAATCATACCCATTACTATCTTCAGTTTTATATACGTTTGCCTGATAAGTAAAATCGGAATGGGTGGAATTATGGTAGGCGGTTGTAAAATTATCATTTACTCCATTGCTTATCATATTGTTGGCGTCAACTGTCCAATATCCACTGGGAACACTGATCCAATTTGCCATGCTCCCATTAAATTGGGAGTCGAATGATTCGTAAAAAGTAAAGCTGCGTAACGCACTCCAGGCACCTGGTTCTCCATGAACATTGACCGCGCGCACACGCCAGTATTTCAGTCCATACTGTCCGAATGTATTAATCGCTCTTACATGCCAATACCAAATTCCAGCAGGTAACGGATTTACTGTAAAGGATAATTGACCAGCAGTGCCTGTATTATCAATTAATGGACTGGCAAATGTATTAAGATCATCCACCTGGATTTGATATGTATTTCCATTCGCAACACTTGACCATTGGAATACAACATTTGGATCATCGGTTACGATAGCATTGCTGGGTGAAGTGAGGGTTGGTGCCAAGGGAATGGGTGTACCCACGTTATATCTAACCCAGGAAGTACCTTCGCCCACACGTGAGGTTCCCCAGCGGATACGCATATATCCCGATTCTCCCCACCATGTACCCCAACTATTCCGTAAATTCCATGTTTGAGTGGAATCATCCCATCCAGTCAAGACTACATAATGGTTGATTCCGCCATTACAATCTGTGGCAGATTCCTCTGTAGTAAAAACTCCTCCAGTATAGTCACCAAAAGAATCTCCCGCACAAATCCTGGTTGAAACCGGGCCATATTGGAAAATTGCTGATTTAATCGCAGCAACACTTGGAATAGTAAATTCACTTCCAGAAACAAAAGAATAGCTGCTCAGTTTATACGGATGAGTGTAAGAGATAGAACAACTTCCATTTGTCCCGGAATATGGGAATGATGTTTCTAACACAGCACCAATTTCTGTCTGGTTATAACCAAGTGTATTGTAATGATACTTGTGAGCAGCATATCCACCGTAATCACAATTCCAACCATTTTTATTACAGGAAACAAGGAACTGCTCAGATAAATCTTCCAGTGGTCCACCGGCAATTCTTATAGCAGATTCCATAACGCCTACCGTGCTAAAAGCCCAGCAGGATCCACACGAACCTTGATTACGAATATCTGGGATTACACCAAAGTTTCGCCAATCATATGATGAGGGTAGAGATACATCCTGGGGTAGATCTTGGATCTGTTCTGTATCCGTGGAATTGGATGAAAGTTCATCAGCAGGATTCGAAATTAGTGGATTTGGATTGGTCAGATCCAATGAATTGACTACATTTGATAACGTGATATTCAAGGCTGCATGCAGGTTCGAATTTGGGTCAAATGGTTGGCGGTATTTAAGCTGCAGGTTTCCGATTCCAACTCCAATAGCGTGAAGTTTAATAGTCTCAATGGATGAACTTTGGTATCCTTCACCGCGTTGGAAGAAAGTAGCTTCAGTGGATTGAATGAATTGGACATCCTCTGTAGATCGTGAGAATTTCCATGAGTAACCAGCCGATAGCCGGGTCTCCAGGTTTATAACCAATTCCTGATTGGATTCAACGGGCATACCTATATTGAGTTCGATCGGACCACCAAGAAAATCGACAACGGGTGAGATATCCTCAAAGACCGCTTTACGAAGTTGTTCGATACTTTCGCTGCCTGAAAGCTTGATCTGGTTATCCAAGATTTCGTACTGTACTCCCGAAGATGTAAGGTTGGCGAAAGAGTTGTATTGAGAAGATTTAAGAGCAGCGATCTGTTCGGGTGAAATTACAATAACAACTTCCCAGTATAAGGCCGGGGTGGTCGTATCTGTAGGTTCTGGTGTGGGTTCACTAGTTGGGCTTGGGGTGAGTTCAGGAGTTGGTTCAAATGTGGGTTCAATCGTCGGCTCAAATGTAGGTTCAACTGTCGGTTCCAGGGTTGGCTCAACGGTTGGTGAGCAGTCACAATCGGAGTAACAGTGGGAGTCTCCGTTGGTGTTGGTGTCACACCGTCTTGTGCGAAAGCGGATGTGAACGTCCCAAACATCAGACTGCTGATCATCAAAACATTTAATGCAACCGATAGTATTCGCCTGGTAATAATACCCTTGCCTAGTATGACATATGCTAACCCTCCCGAGTTTTGGCTTTTCAACCGTTGGAACAAAAATATATTTCCCGCCTTATTCTTGTGTGATTAATGCTGCTTATGAGTATTATCGGTTCATTTCTATTTTTAGGAAATTATTTACCACATAATAATATTACATAAATCTTATGAATATTAATTATGCTGTAATCTCCATTATATTAGTTTATCATTAATGGATACATTTATCCTGAAGTAGATATTACAGGATTATTAACAATAAACATGCAGATCGTGCTGGTAATTGTCAACGAATGAGTTTACATTTGAAATGAAATTTGTTCCAGGAAGCTCAAATAATATAGCGAGTAAAACCCTGTTTATTCTCTGCGCCTGCGGGTTATGAAAAGGAATATAACCAGCGCTAATCCACCCAACAACAGGCATAATCCGCCGGTCAATAGTAAAGTACTCCCGGGCAGATCGCCTAGGGTGTTGCCAGATACTGTTGGTTCGACTACTGGAGTAGCGGTTTGAGTAACAACTATTAATGTACTTGTAGCGTCGGTTAACGCGTTTACCTCCGGTGAATCGCCGGTTATGACTGTTGTTATGGCAATAGTCTGCAATACTGTTGGAGTAGGGGTTAATGTCACAGTGGGGGTCAGATTGCCCGGGTAACCATAATTGTATTGGGGCGTAGGCGATTTTGGCCTGGGTGGATTTATCTTCGTCAGTAGAGCCGCATCCATCTGGATCAAACCGAACCCATATTCTGCATCCCAGCCGGTGTTCCCAGATCCAGCGCACTCTGCTCCATAATACTTTCGACCCGCTGAGGCCCGGGCATGCCAGCCATACCCCATAAAATGGCTGCCAATCCGCTTACATAAGGCGTTGACATGCTTGTTCCTGTCCGGTTGCCATACCCACCACCAGGATTAGTTGAGAAGATCGCCTCCCCGGGAGCAACGAGGTCCAATCCTGTCCCATAATTGGAAAAACCGGAGCGTTGGTCCAGACTGTTCGTTGAACCAACTGCGATCACTGCCGGGTACCGGGCAGGGTATCTCAAATTGCCTGATGCATCATTACCCGCGGCAGCAATCAGCATGACTCCATGGTTAATTGCATAGTCAACTGCGGTTTTAAGGGTATCATTGGGTAACAACCCTCCCAGGCTTAAATTAATGATCTGCGCGCCATGGTCGACTGACCAGATGATCCCCGCAGAGAGATTGGCATAATTGCCATCTCCAACTGCGTTTAATACTCTGTACAGGCAGGATCTGCGCTCCCCAGGATACGCCTGCTACCCCGGTACTATTATTGGAAGATGCGGCAGCAATACCTGCAACGTGTGTCCCATGCCCATAATCATCCTGAGGTAAATTGTCACCATCAATAAAATCCGTTCCCGGCAATACCTTCATCACCAGGTCTGGATGAAATGCATCCACCCCTGAATCAACCACGGCAATAGTAACCGATGGGGAACCTGTCGAAATTTCCCATCCCTGAGGTGCATGAATTCTGAACAATCCATACTGGGATCCAAAATTTGTATCATTGGGGAATACATCCAGAGCCTGCACTTCACCATCTGTTTCTACATATATCACATCCGGATCCGCTTTGAGATCTTTTTTTATCTGGCTGACTTGATCAGCAGGAACATCCATGATGACCACGCCAATTTTCGCCAATTCGATGGCAGTTGAATCTAAGAATCCGCTCTGCTCCTTTGGCCATCAATCGTTCAGGTGAATATGATCCGGTAGTGCGTACGAGTAATCGAGTAAAAGCTACAGGGTCATCCGGTGTCACGGAAGTCTCGGTCACAGTGGGAGTTTCTGGGATTCCGGTAGGTGAAGGAGTTACACTTGCTGTTGCTGTCTCAATTTCCTGGACGGATTGTGATGTATCCGGGGTGTCAGTAGGGGTATCAGTAGGTGTTTCAGAGGGTTGGCCTTCAGCAGGAGGCAATTCATCCTGCCCTGATACTATGGAATTAATGGGAAAAAGAGTAAATGATGCGATCCAGAAGCACATAATTATCCCGGACCAAAGACGCTTAGCTCTACCCATAGCCCTTATTTTCCCACAGATTTCAAATACCTCACAATCGATCTTACAGTAATGGGATTAGTATCCAATATTCGTTCAGTATTATATTTTTATTAGAGTTACAGATATTATAAGGTTTTATTGTATAATGTTTGTTTAGAGGTGCCAATATGACAACATTAATTGAACTCTCGTCTGACGCACGATATACGATAAAAACAGTTACCACTCAGACAGGTATACGTGCGGTCACAATACGAGCCTGGGAAAATCGTTATGGCCTTCTAAATCCACAACGCTCAGAAAATCGGTATCGCTTATATTCAGACCGGGATGTTGCCACCTTACGTTGGGTGAAAAGCCAGGTTGACCAGGGTATATCCATTTCCAGTGTTGTCCGGGATTTAAATAAAGATCATTAATCGCGGTGAATTCCCTGAAGTCCTACCGGCTATTGCTCCCCGTTCCCGAAGCTATCAGCCTGTTCCACCGGAAAAACTGGCGGACCAGCTTTTTCGAGCACTTTTCAAACATGATGAAGCAACAGCCAATGAGTTGCTAAAACAATCGAATACAATGTACGACCTTACTACTGTTTGCATGGATGTCATCGGGGCTGCCCTGGTGAAAATTGGGGATGCCTGGCACCGTGGGGAAATGCGCATCACAGATGAGCATTTCGCCAGCCGCATCCTGCAAGGTAAACTGCTCAATTTATTGCAGGCATATCCCAATAGACGGGGAGCCCCGTTGATCTTAATGACTTGTGCTCCGGAGGAGACGCATGAGATCGCCTGTTTGATGATGTCGGTACTTCTGCGGCATAGCGGCTACAGGGTCGAATATCTTGGACCCGACCTCCCTATCGACGATCTGATCGATTATGCCCGCCAGGAAAAACCAGCCATGCTCTGCATCAGCGCAACAGTGGAAGAAAATGCTTTAAGATTAACTCGTGTTCAGGAAAAACTATCCAGAGTCAAACCCAAGCCATTATTCGGATATGGGGGTCAAGCCTTCATGTTAAAACCAGACCTTAAAAATAAAGTACCCGGGGAATATCTGGGAGATAGTATTGCGGAAGGGGTCATCCGAGTTGAACATCTTTTAGGATGATATAGTCTGCCACCTACCCATCGATTTATCAGAATATTCATCAGCGCATTAATTGCTAACAAGCAAAATACCATTAATAAGGGGAACTCCATGAAACGCATCGGAATACTACTCATCTTCTGCCTTATCCTTTTACCACAAAGAGTATCCGCTCAAGGAGGAAACATTTCTGTAACCTCTAATGCAGCAGAAATGGCATTCCCAAATAAAATTACATTCAAAATCTACACGAAATCCGATTCTGAGATCACTCAGATAAGGTTACACTATGGGACAACGCAGGATACCTGTGGTAAAGTGTCTGCCATTGCATTCCCTGAATTTGATAGTGCTAAAGATGTTTATACAGAATGGGAATGGGATATGCGTCAAAGCGGCGGCGAACCTCCCGGAGCAACGATCTGGTGGCAATGGGAAATTAAAGATAAATCCGGGAATACACTCCTGACCGATAAAAAGGAAATCATCTGGCTGGACAAAATCCATTCCTGGCATGAATTAAGCGAGGGCATGATTAGGATCCATTATTACATGGGGAATGAAGCATTCGGGAATACATTGAAAGACACTGCTGTTTCTGCCCTGGATAGACTGGGTACGGATACCGGAATAACAACAGATAAGCCAATTGATCTTTACATATATGGTGAGACTCAAGACATGCGTGACGCAGTCCTCTATGAGCCAGGGTGGACAGGCGGTCTGGCTTACCCTGAGTACAATATCGTGATCATTGGTATTGCACCGGCAGATGTCGAATGGGGAAAACGGACAGAAGCCCATGAATTGACTCATGTTCTGGTGGGTGATTTTACATTCTCATGCCTGGGATCCATGCCAACCTGGATGGTGGAAGGTATTGCGGTGTATGGCGAGGGAGGTCCAGAACCATCAGGAGTAACATACTTCGAGCAGAATAAAAAAGATAACACACTCCTTTCTTTCAAAGTTCTATCCGGTGGATTCTCGGAAGACCCGAACCAGGCTGATCTTTCATACAGCCAATCTTATTACATGGTTAATTATTTGATCGAAAAATACGGCAAGGATAAGTTAATTGGATTCTTAAAATTGCTGAAGACCGGTGGGGAATTGAATGAATCATTGAAATCAAGCTATGGGTTCGATTTGACCGGTTTTGAAAACGAATGGCGTTCTTCCTTGAGTTTGCCCATTGTTGAAGTCAACTCCGTTCAGGC
Source organism: uncultured Chloroflexia bacterium (assembly GCA_963709535.1). Taxonomy (GTDB): domain Bacteria; phylum Chloroflexota; class Anaerolineae; order Anaerolineales; family Anaerolineaceae; genus PNON01. Next base: position 74,356 of record CAVPWY010000004.1, read on the forward strand.
TACTGCCACGCCCACCATTATTCCTACGATCATTCCCATAGAAGGAATGCAACCTGCATCGACAACTACTCCACGACCAGTTTCTCCAACAACAATCGTTGAAAAGACCCCTGTATCACCTAATTCTCCGGATATTCAGAATTTCCTGCAAAGCAATACAGTCAAATCAATTTTGATCATCTTTTTAGGCGGCACCTGCGTATTTGGAATATTATTGATCGCCGGAATTACAATATTGCTCGTTAGAAATGGAAAACGAACGAACCAGAAAGGAGGCTCGCAATGAAAAAGGTAATCATTTTTTCGCTGATTATTCATCGGCCTCTTTTTACTGGCCTCTATCCTTCCTCTGCATAAGAATGTGAATGCTGCCACAGCTACTCCCCCTGCATACCCGCCATTTCCGACTGCCACAGTTTATGCACCATCATCCGGAGCAAGCGACATATTTGTAAATGAAGAATCCGGCTTCAGTATAAAAATTCCAAAAAATGTAAATGCCACGAACTCACCTACCCGATAGCGGAAATTTCCAGGAATACGAATTTGGTAATGGAGAGATATTTGGATATCTATTTCCAGCCAATATGCAGGCAGGCGATACATTACAAGAAGTTGGAGAAAGGAACCGTGATTTCTGGACAACGGGCTTGGAACAACTGAATTTTATAACCAACGAGCAAATTACTCTTTCCAATGGAATAAAAGCCTGGTATAGCCAATTCCAGGGTTATGTTCCGGGTGACGACTACACCATAGAAGTCCGGCTAACCACCGTTCAAAATGCTGGCCGCGCAGTCGTATTAGTACTCTATTCGCTTCCGGAGTACTTTTTGCCCTGGTCAAGTAAGATCAAGGAAATGCAAAATTCGATACAGTTGTCGATTCCAACTGTGCTGGGGTATCCCAGAAATGAGGTCTTGATCCTGGAAGGTGGAGAGAATAAAAATCCACGGGAAAATGACCCTGCCACAACCCATAGTGCTGGTGACGAGCTGGTCTTCAATGGTTTGGTTACCTACAATGATAAGCTGGAGATCATGCCCGAGTTGGCTGCCGATTGGGATGTCAACTCCGATGGGACAATTTATACCTTTCATTTACAGCCTGACGCAGTATTTCATAATGGAAAACCAGTTACTGCCGCAGATGTGGTGTATTCCTGGGAAAGGGCCGCAGACCCTGCCACCGGGTCAGATACTGTGATGACCTATATGAGCGACATCGTTGGGGTAAAAGAAAAACATGATGGTAATGCGGAAACAATTTCAGGTTTGAAGATACTGGATGAGCATACCCTTCAGGTTACCATTGATGCACCCAAACTATATTTCCTCCTCAAACTCACCTATCCAACCGCCAACGTTGTTGATCGCCAAAATGTGGAAAGTGGAGAAGAATGGTACCGTACACCCAATGGGACGGGACCATATCGCCTGGTTCGCTGGGACTCGATGGAGAAAAAAGTATACCAGCGCTTTGATGAGTACTATGGCACAAAACCAGCCATTCCAAATATAATCTTCACCCTATATACAGGTGAGGGTATACGGTTGTACGAGACAGGTGCAATTGATATCACTGGAATCGGCAGTTACAATGTCCAGAGGGTCACCGATCCGAGTGATCCTTTGAATGAAGAATTAATGACCGGGATTGACCTTTGCACTTCTTTCGTTCAATTTGATGTCACCCAGCCGCCTTTTGATGATGCAAAAGTCCGGCAGGCATTCTCAATGGCATTCGACAGGAACAAGTATATCGAGGTTGTCCTGAATAATGCGGCTTTACCTGCAAAAGGTATTTACCCCCCTGCATTACCCGGATACAACCTTGAGCTGAAAGGATTGGAATATAATCCCGAAAAAGCTCGCCAGTTATTGAAGGAATCCAAATACGGTTCGGCAGAAGGTCTGCCGGAGATCATCTATACTGATGGCGGGTACGGCAGTTACCTGAATGCCGAAGTTGCCGCATTGTCCCAAATGTGGGAACAGAACCTGGGAGTAACCATCACGGTTCAAAACCTTGAGCCCGAAAAAATGCTGGATGAGATAGCATCCGGAAATCATGGACAGATCATCAGCAGCGGTTGGTGCGCTGATTACCCTGACCCCGAAAACTTTGCGGATGTGTTGTTCCATACCGGCAAAGAAATGAATTACGGGAATTACAGCAATCCCGCCCTGGATACTCTCCTGGAGCAAGCCAGAGTGGAACCCGATGTTTCTAAAAGGATTGGGATGTATCAACAGGCTGAACAGATCATCGTGGATGATGCACCAGCGATCTTCCTGACCCACTCGATATCGTATATCCTCGTCAAACCCTATGTCAAGGGATATATCCTTTCTCCGGTCAGCACTTTCCCGGGAATTCGGTTCTTGTGGATGGATGATAATTACTGGAAATAGATAAGTTACGTACTATGTTATGCAAGGCGAAAAAACAAAACGAAGGGCTGACACATTTACAGCCCTTCGTTTTTGTACTAAATTTTGTAGAAATATTTTAAAGCAGCAATTCAAATGAGAAATCGCCGGTGCGCTCTTCCCATCCCAATTTCTTGTAAAACTCCCGGTGGTAAGATTCCTTTTTACGCATATTGATCAACCTCAAGCGGGAGCATCCTCTTTCCTTTGCTTCCAATTTGATGGATTCAAGGATCAGTGTACCTACTCCATGACCGCGATCCGATTCAAAAATGAACAGTTCGGAAATGTAACCTTCCAGTCCCGGTAAATAAAAATACGGCAGCCAATGAACACTGGCGTAACCCATTACCCGGCTGTCATCGCCCTCGGCGACATAGACCGTATGACTATTATCTTCCTGGCATAATAATAATCGTTCTTTCACCCTATTTGTTGATTCCTCGAAGGATTTAGAATCTATGGTATCGAACCATTGCAACTCGCGCAAAATGGTCGTAATGCCAACCACATCACTCATTTTTGCTTCACGCACCATAATATCCATAGAAAGCCTCCCAGGAGCTGGTCATTGCCCACTGGAATAATTATAACAAAATAAAAAAGGACAGGTTTCAACTCACTGTCCTTTTCGGTAAATACTACTTTAGGTTTATTTTTTCCAGGTGATATCCACACCATCTTTGAAGACGTATAAAGGTGCTTCGTGAGCCCAGATAGCTTCCCAAACTGAGCCGGCATCCAGGATCACCAGATCTGCATTGCTGCCTTCTTTCAATTCATAATTCTTGATGCCCAATGCTTTTGCAGCATTGGTTGTGATCAGGTCAAATAATATTTCCAACTCGTCCCGGCTGGTCATCCACATCAGGTGCGCTGCGAGGAATGCGATCTCCTGCATATTGTTGCGACCGAAGGGATAGTACGCATCGGCAATATCATCCTGACCCAGAGCGACATTTACACCAGCTTTGTAAAGGGATTTAACCCGGGCATACAGGGGACCAGTCTGCGGATCACAGACAACACCCATTCTTGCTTTCTTCAACAAATATTCCATCTTGCGGTAATATGGTTCCGGGTATAGTGCCATCGCGCGTGCATGTTGGACAGTTACCCGCCCTTCCCAGCCTTCGCGCAGGGTTGTCACCGCCAGCATTTCCAATGTCTTAAGGGTCGCATCACCTGCATCATCGATCAGCATGGAAACGTCTTTATTGTATTTCCTGGCAAGTTTGAACATGCGGTCGATATGTTCCTGAGAATCTGCATCGGTATACTCTATCCAGGGTATGCCGCCAACCACATCAGCACCAAGTTTAAGGGCTTCTTCTACGTAATCTTCAGCACCCGGGTCGCGAACCACACCATCCTGTGGAAATGCTACAACCTGAACTTCCACCCGGCCTTTGTACTCTTCGCGTGCTTTCAACAATGCTTTGACACCTTCCAGTTTACCAGTGGTGTCGGTATCAGCGAATGCACGGATATGGGTATTGCCATAACGGACAGCCAGGTCCAGAGCTTTGCGAACATTCTTGATGATCCACTTCTCGTCGTATTTTTTCTTGACAGAGGCTGCCAGCTCAATGGCTGTCATTGCGCCACCCATGGATTCACCGGTATATGCTCCAAGGGCTTCATCATCCATCATGGCGAGAGTGTAGACTTTGCAAAGATGCAGGTGTCCATTTACAAACGATTCGGTGACCAAATGCTCTTCAGCATCGACCACTTTTTTGGCATCACCGGTCACCTGGTTGGCGATCTTTACGACCTTTCCGTTCTCTATGGCGATTTGCATAAGCTTGCCGCCAGAGGCCCGGGTTTTCGCGTTTTTTATTAAGATATCATATGCCATGGTTTTTCCTCCGAAAGTTAGATTAATAGTGAATTACAAAGATTTGCTGACGACTTTCTTCCGTTGCTGTACCATTTTTTGAGCGATCAGAGCCCCATCGCGGATGGGCTCATAACCTGTGCAGCGGCAAAGATGCTTATTAAGTGCATTCGACATCTCCTGTTCAGGAAGGTCGGGGTTGGATTCAAGCAGTCCATAGAGTTCCATAACAATTCCCGGAGTGCAGAAACCGCATTGAACAGCTCCTGATTCTGCGATCGCGGTCTGGATGGGGTGCAGTTCCATACCCTTTGCCAGTCCTTCCACAGTAACTACTTCAGCTCCTGCAGCTTTAATCGCCGGGGTATTGCAGCTCTTGATGGGTTTGCCATTCATGACCACCACACAGGTGCCGCAGGTGGAATTATCACAACCACGTTTGGTGCCGGTGAGATTCAGGACATCCCGGATCACATCAATGAGCATCATTTCCGGTTCATATTCAACGGTACGCTCGATACCATTTACTTTAAAGGTAAGTTTTTCAGCCATTATTTCAACTCCTTTCGGGTTTCCAACGCCTTTTTAATCTTCTCGGGAGTAACCGGGATTTCAAAGAAATCCACCCCGATGGCATCATAGACAGCGTTGAGTATTGCAGGTGCAGGGCCGATCACCGAATGTTCGCCTATTCCACGTGCACCGAATGGTCCGACAGTTCCCGGATTCTCCAGGAAATTGATCTCCTGTTTCACTGCATCCTTATAAGTGGGTATGTGATATTTGAACAACTGCGGATTGGTGATACGGCCTTGCTCGTCAAAGTTGAGCTCTTCATACAAAGCGGCACCGATCGCCATGGTCACACCGCCCAGAACTGATCCGCGGATCTGCAGCGGGTTGATCACCTGGCCAACATCAAAGGTGGAGACAAAACGGTCAACCAATACCTTGCCGGTTTTCTTTTCGATGCGGATCTCAGCCCCTGTAGCCCCGAAAGTGTATTCCACACCGATGCTCCCTTGTCCATTCTTGTCCGGGTTGGAGTAGCGTGGCAAACGGGCGTCGGATGTGGATTGTGCGAGATCGCCAATGGTGATTCCGTCGCTGGTGATATATCCACGGGCAAGATCGCCTACAGCCACGCGAATCCGCGGGTCATTGGTCAGGTAAATAAATTCACCATCATAAGTCAGGTAATCTTCATCCGTCTTTAGAACCTGGGCGGCGGTGCTTTTGAGTAAAGTTATCAATTTTTTCGCGGCGCGGATAATGGCGCGGCCACCTTGAGTGGTGAACATCGAACCGATGGTCTGCCACTCATAGGGGGAGTATTGTGTATCGATCTCGGTATAAACACGGATCTTCTCCGGCGGGATCTGCAGTGCTTCTGCTGCCACCTGGCGAATGACCGTGCGTAAACCCTGGCCGACTTCTGCACCACCCATATTGACATTGACACTGCCGTCAATATTCATCTTCATGTAACAACCCTTGGTCGAGAATGGTGCTCCCTTGGGGGATTTGAAGACAGCGGCAAAACCACGGCCATAGTAGTAATCATTGTCTTCTTTGAGCTTGGGAGTGCTGAAAACAGCTTTCTGCACCTGGTCTGCACAGCTGCGCAAATCCCCATTGGATTCGTACATCATCTCACCCATGGCGTTCATCTTGCCTGGTCCGAGATAATTCTTCTTGCGCAACTCGAACGGATCCATCTTCAACTTGCGAGCCAAGAGTTCGATCATACGCTCTGATCCAAGCTGGGATTCCTGATGCCCATAACCACGGTAAGCACCTACTGCTGGGGTATTGGTGTAGACAGTGTATCCGGTTTGTTCACATGTTTAAATTCGTATGGACCGGTGGAGTTATGGGTGGATGCCATGGTGACATTCACAGGTGTATCCGCGTATGCTCCACCGGTATGATAGATGGTGGCCTTGAAGGCAACCAGGGTGCCATCTTTCTTTGCACCCATCTTCATGACTGAGCGAATCCCGTGGGCGATGAGACTGCTGGTGAAATCTTCTTCACGGGTGGCCACCCATTTGACCGGTCGCCCGGGAACATGGCTGGCGATCCATGCAATTGTTTGTTCAACAGTGATGTCGGATTTATATCCAAAGCAGCCGCCAATATCAGGGATATGTACACGCACATCAGACACCGGAACACCATAGCTGTTGGCGAGGTCTTCACGAATAATGAACGGGCAAATGGAGGATGACCAGGCTTCGATCGTTTTATCTTCCTTGAACCAGACGATCGAACCATGCGGTTCGATCGCGGCGCAGGAGCCCAATGGATAATTGAATTCAGCCTCGACTGTAACTTCAGCTTCGTCAAAACCTTCTTCTCCGCGGCCTTTTTTGAGATGGTAAACGTTCGCCACGTTCGTACCTGCTATCGGTGTGAGTGTTGGCAGACGCCAGTAATCCATTTGATCCTCGTGGATCAAAACGGCATCTTTTTCCATTGCTTTACGCGCATCAGTGTATACAGGTAAAGGTTCATATTCGACTTTGATCTTTTCTTTGGCTGCCAGAGCATGTGCAAGCGTATCAGCGATCACTGCGGCAACCGGTTCACCAATATAGCGGACCCTGTCGATAGCCATCGGCTGCAGGTCTTTGATATTATCGCCATAACGGAATTTACAGCCCTTACCGGTGACTACTTTGACAACCCCGGGGCAAGCCTCGGCTTCGCTGGTGTCAATGCTCACAATTAACGCATGTGCAGTTGGCGGGCGAAGGATCGCGGTATACAGCATATCCTGTAAGCGGATATCATCCAGGTAGATCGCTTTCCCGGTGACTTTGCTGATCGCATCCGGACGGATATAGGGTTTACCAACATATTTATATTTCATACTTTTGCCTCCTGAAAACTCTTGAGGTGTAATATCTCCGCTTTACTCGCGGCGATAAGCTTTTAGAAGGGCGGAAGGCGCAGAAGCATTCCGTCCAGCGATTGTTAATGCAATGATCGTGACAATGTAAGGTAATGCCAGGAACAATTCATACGGCAGCTTGAAACCCAGTGTTTGCAGTCGAAGCTGTAAAGCCTGTACTAATCCGAAGAGCAGAGCTCCCCATAAAACGCTGATCGCCTGCCAGTTGGCAAAGATGATCAGTGCAATGCAAACCCAGCCGCGACCGGCTACGATTCCAAATGTAAAAGATCCTAGCTGTGCCAGGGTCAGGAAAGCACCACCGACAGCCATTAATGCACCACCTATGCATAATGCCCAGGTGCGTATGGCATAGACATTTAATCCGGCGGCATCTGCCGCTTCAGGATTTTCACCTACAGCTCGGATTTGAAGACCAAATCGAGTCTTGCCAATTAACCACCAGACCACAAAGATCAACGCAATGCCAATATAGGTCAATAAATATTGATTTATGATCGGTGCAAGAATGGAGGAATCAGGCAGAATGTGCAGCTGGGGAAAGGTTTCTATGGACGGTTGGACTTTGGATTCGCCAAAGATGATCCTGAATCCATATAACGATAGACCAGTCCATAATAACGTTAATCCCAACCCGGATACATGCTGGTTTACACCCAGACGAACTGTTAATAGGGACATCAATAAACCAGAGATTATTCCAGCAGCAATAGCACCCAGAATACCGATCCACAGTGATCCAGTTTGAGCCGCCACTGCGAAGCCAACAAAAGCACCCAGGAACATGGTTCCTTCAATGCCCAGGTTGAGTATCCCGGCTCGTTCGGAGAATAACTCTCCCAGCGTTCCAAAGATCAGTGGGGTAGCAACTCGCAGCATGGCTGCGATCAATCCAACTAAAAAGAGTGTAAGGGTCATTATTTTACCCTCCGGATGCGGAAATTTTGCAAAACGAAGAGGGAAAGGGTTACAAGGAGCAGGGTCGATTGAACCACATCACCCAAATAAACTGGAACTCCCATCACCCTGGAAACGGTTTGCGCTCCGGTATCGATCAGCCCGATGAATAAGGCTGCAATACCCACTCCAAACGGGTGCAGACCTCCGAGCGTGGCAATGATAATACCGCTGTAACCCAGCCCATCGGATATCGCATCGATCAGGTGGAAGTGTATCCCTGCCACTTCTCCTGCTCCGGCAAGGCCGGCAATTCCGCCACTTACCAATGCAACGATCATCATGGTCTTATTTACTTTTATGCCAGCAAAATGAGCGCCTTCCTTGCTTAATCCAATCGCCCGCATTTTTAATCCAAATGAAGTTCGCTTTATGACAAACCATGTAACCAAAATGACAATAATCGCAACGATAAAGCCAAAGTGAAGTCTGGTGCGGGGAATCAGCTTCAAGAAGACAGTTCCAGCCGCGATCTCCGGTGATTGCGGCCACATGGATACTGGATTACGCCAGGGTCCGTTCAGTAAAAAGCTGGTCACAAAAAGGATCACCGAATTCAAAAGCAATGTGGTGACCACCTCATCCACATTCAGTTTTACCTTTAATAATGCTGGAGGGAGCGCCCATAGTAATCCGCCAGCAAATCCGCCTAAGATCATGGCTGGAATGCCAATAAAAGGCGATACATCTTTCACCAATGTGCCTATCCAGGCTGCAGCAATTGCTCCTGCATACAATTGCCCTTCTGCTCCAATGTTCCAATAACCGCTATTGAAAGCGAATGCAACAGCAGCACCAGTCAGGAGTAGAGGAGTCGATTTCACCAATACTTCTATAATGCTTGTTTTACTCGCCAGAGGTGAAATTAGAAAGTGATAATAGGCAGTAAATGGATTCGCTCCTGCTGCCAGGATGATCAGCGACGTAATGAGAAAAGTTACCGGAATAGCAATAATCGGTATTAGTGATCGCATCCAGACAGGAGCGGGGGCACGTTCAACTTTAAGATTCAACATTGAGTTCCTCCATCCCTGTTTCAAGCGGAGAGCCGGCCATCATCAAGCCTAGTTTTTCAGCTGTAGCATCCTGGGCAGGAAGAATACCCATAATACGACCTGCATAGATGACAGCAATACGGTCAGATAACGCCATGATCTCTTCCAGATCTTCTGAGAGCAGTAATACTGCTGCTCCCCGATCCCGCTGTTCCAACAGTTTTGAACGGACATAATCCGTTGCGCCAACATCCAGTCCTCGGGTAGGTTGACTGGCAATCACCACGCGTGGTTCCTGGCTTAATGTTCTTGCCAGCATAACCTTCTGCATGTTGCCCCCGGAAAGGGTTCGTACCCTGTCATTTGGTGAGGCTTTGATCTGGTATTCCTTGATCAGTTTTACCGCATTCTGATGGATCTTCTCCTGGTTCAGGATGCCATTATGTTCAAAATTATCAAGTTGGTCCAGAACCAGGTTTTCAGCAACAGTTAATTCTCCCACCATGTTCGTATGCCGGTCTTCAGGAATGCGTCCAACACCTGCCGCCCAAACATCTCCCGGTTCTGCGCGACTCAGGTCCAGGTCTTCCACAGATACCTTGCCACTGGTGGCTTTGTGCGTCCCGCAAAGGACTGCTGAAAGCTCTGTCTGACCATTTCCGGAAACACCTGCGAGCCCAAGGATTTCTCCCTGATGAACTTCCAGGGAAACATCTTTTAATGCAGGCAGACCTTTTTTATCTGTCGCACTGATATTTTCAAGTTTCAGCTCAATGCAGCCTTTTTCACGCTCCCCTTGCCTGGTCACACCAAAGTTTTCACGTCCCACCATCATGTTCGCCAGTTGTTTCAGACTGGTCAATCCTTCTGGACAGTACCTACTGAGCGGCCATCCCGTAAGACGGTGATGCGGTTGCATATCTGCATGACTTCGTTCAAGTGATGACTGATAAAAATAACTGACAGACCTTCCCGCTGAAGACGAAGCAGCGCCTCGAATAAGACCTCCACTTCCTGGGGGACAAGAACAGCAGTAGGTTCATCCAGGATAAGGACTCTTGCGTCGTGATAAAGTGCTTTTAATATTTCCACTCGCTGACGCTCACCTACCGATAAATGTTTTATTAATGCCTGCGGCTTGACCGGTATACCAAATCTTTCAGAAGCCGCAGCTACTTTCTTTTCGATATCAGGAAGGTTAAGACTAAAACCTCCTGTTTCTCCCAAAACCATATTTTCTGCTACAGTCAATGTGGGAACTAAGGTGAAGTGTTGGGTGACCATACCCACTCCCAGTTGAATTGCTTCGCGTGGAGAGTGTATGATCGCCGGTTTTTCATTGATCAAAATTTGACCTGCATCTGCATGATATAACCCGTAAAGGATACGCATCAGTGTCGTTTTTCCGGCACCGTTTTCCCCCAGTAACGCATGAATTTCACCTTGCTCTAGATCAAAATCGACATGATCACTCGCTAATAGATCGGCAAACCGCTTGACGATCCCTTTCATTTGAACAGAGTACATGAGACTACCTCAATAAACTGTGATATTTGCTTATACTATGAAGCTTCAGAGGAGTGAAAGCGAAGGCTCTCCTAATATTGAAGAAGAGACTTCGCTTCACTCATGATAAAACAATTATGTTGGTCTTTGCTCTCTGGAAATATCAAGGATTGAGCAAAAACCTGTGTGCAGTGTTAATTTGATCCAGCAGGCTGAGCTTCTGAGACGTCGACACGGAACATACCGCTCATAATCTCAGCTTCCCTGGCTTTGACAGCTGCAACCAATTCGGCAGGCAGCTTGGATTCTGTATTGTGGAATGAAGAGAGGGTTGCGCCTCCCTTGCCCATCATGGAGAAGTCTTTGAGGTCCTGGGCAGTGAATGTACCTGCGGCAACCTGTTTGATTAAGTAATCTACGGTTGGGTCCATATTCCAGACTGCACTTGCAACTACGAAATCTGGAGCCAGCTCATTTTGGTCGCTCATATTACCAAAGGCAAATAATCCTTTTTCTGCAGCAGCTTCGATGACACCAAAGCGTTCGGCATAGAGGATATCCGCGCCATTATCGATCATGGCAATAGCAGCTTCCTTGGCGGCAGCCGGGTCAAACCAGCTATTAATAAAGGATACCATTACGACGGAATTCGGGTTCTGGGCTTTCGCACCAGCTGTAAAGGCGTTAACCAATCGGTTTACTTCAGGTACCGGCATGGCACCAACGACACCGATCTTATTTGTTTTGGTAAGTCCACCAGCCAGCATACCCATCAGATAAGCAGGTTCATGGATCCAGTTATCGAATACGGCAACATTGGGCTCGGTTGGGCCAGATCCGGAACCAAATGCGAAGGCAATTTCGGGATAATCTGCTGCAACACGGCGAACAGCTTCTTCGTTACCGAAAGCATCACCAAGGATGAGATCCGGTTTCTGTTGATCACATACTTCACGCAGGACACGTTCCATATCACCAGAGTAACCTAATGCTTCCTGCTTGGTATATTCGATCTTTCCTTCGTCAGCAGCCTTCTGCAATGCAGCGTGAATGACGCCATCCCAGGGTTCTTCAATCGGGGTAGCAAATGCTCCAAAGACTTTGATCAATTTTGCTGGAGCCGGAGTGGCTGTTACGACAACTTCCACCTGGCTTTCAACCAGCTTGGTCACTTCCACTTGTTCCACAACTTTTTCCGGGGTCGGAACAACAGCGGGAGCGCAAGCAGCCAATACCATCGTGGCTAACATCAAGACAGCAACTAATTTGTAAATATTTTTAAACATCTTTCTCCTCCAAAGGAATATATATTGACAAAATTTTATACTGGGACTTGGAAATTACCTTTTGGTTTCTTCCTCCTTTCATCCTAGAGTCTATCACAAAGACCTGAAATTTGACCATTAATCAGACGAATTGAAACTAAGGAAATGTGAAATAATTCTATGGAATTTTTAATAATTAATTGTATGTTTATTATAACGAATTAAGTTGTCATACAAAATAACAAAGGTAATAAATATTTCGGGATTATTATCAAATTCCGAATCGGAAGCTACTTCTTCTTTTTACAACAGATCATTGGTAGCATTAACATGACTGCCAGAGGCCAGACCCAGGCCAGGTCTCCCGGGCCGCCTTTGCCTGTCCTGGGTTGCTGCCGTATGATATGAACAAGTCCATAATCCTTACAAACAGAAAGTAGTTCATCATCTGAAATTCCCGGGTAAATTCCAGCCATTCTGCCCGCGAAACCACTGCATCGTAAAACTTCCCTCAAGATAGGCAAAACCTCTCTTGATAATGGAATCACCTCAGCGTTTCCAGACCAGCGGCTGTCCGGAAGCCAGATCTCAACATTTGGATCTACAAGCATATTCTGATACCAATCAGAAATACGTCCTGCACCAGCTACACAATAGATCTCCCCATCTACTTCGGCGAAATTCACAGGGGTCTTGCGCAGTTCACCACTCTTCCGGCCAGTATGATTGATGACCATAAATTGCCCAAGACCGGATGGCCAGAATGACAACCATCGATCCAATCCCAATCGCCACATGATGAGCATGAACCTATTGAAATACTTAAAAAATAAGCGCATATCTTTCTGATCGACAGTCATATTTTCCTCGTTCCAATGATGCTATATTCAGCAACATTTATATCTATAATTATGATTGAAAATGATAAAAATGATTAGCATTTATAATTTATAACGTACTTTTGAACCCATCACAGCTTTCATTTATATATGAACCATTGATCATTATTTTTCATCACACATTAGGAAGGTAAATAAAAGAGGTAATAAATGAATAATCAATTGGAACATAAACGGATCTATATGTTTATCGCAATCGCCTTTGGACTCGCATGGATAGTCGGGCTGGTGGTTTTTCTGACAGGTGGAATTGTAAATAGTCCTGAGATCATTCCCGGAACTCAAATTACCCTGGCTTACGTTTTAATAGCTGTAGCTTATATGTGGGCTCCTGGTCTGGCCAATATATTTACCCGAATCATTACCCGGGAAGGTTGGAAAAATACCTGGTTACGTCCTCGAATCAAGAAATCATGGAAATTCTGGCTGGCAGCCTGGCTTCTTCCACCTGTTTTTGTGATCGTTGGTGCAGCAGTTTTCTTTTTGATCCTACCGAAATACTTCGATCCGGAAATGACCACCCTCAAATCGATGCTACCGAATGCAGGCGAAGGCTTTCCAATTCCTTTGTATCTAATACTCGTTATTCAGATGGCTCAGGGTCTGATCTTTGCCCCAATTATCAACAGTCTGTTCACATTTGGAGAAGAATTCGGCTGGCGTGGGTATCTACTGCAAAAGCTTTTACCAATGGGACCCAGAAAAGCAGTCATTTTACTGGGTGTGATATGGGGAATCTGGCATGCTCCGGTGATCGCCATGGGACACAATTATGGCTTTAGTTATCCATTGTTTCCATGGGCGGGTATTTTAATGATGGTATGGTTTACTACCCTTCTCGGCATATTTTTAGCCTGGGTCACTCTTAAATCAAATACGGTCTGGCCGGCTGTGCTTGCACACGCGGTGATCAACGGGGTTACAGGTTTTTCCATACTGTTAACCAAAGGTGAACCATCCACATTGGTCGGTCCTCTGGCGACTGGAATACTGGGTGGATTTGGATGGTTGGCTGCCGCAGCGATTATTTTCTTCTCCAAAACTGGTTTACAACCATCAACGGATATCACGGTTGGCGATAATCTTGCAATTCAAACGGATAGTGAAATAGTATGAGCATGATGACTAATTTAATCCAAATACTAATTGCTGTACTCACGATCATCCTGGGAGCGTTTGTGATTGTTCGCCCTACTGCCATCTATAAATTCACCGGGCTCAGCGCAAATGGGGTCAGAGGTATTACTGAAATCCGGGCAATTTTTGGTGGATTATTTGTAGCACTTGGGGCAGCTCCACTCATCCTTAGTACTCCAGCAGCGTACAAGATGTTGGGGATTGTTTATCTCGGTATTGCAGTCACCCGAATTGGAAACATGGTCAGTGAACCTTGTTTTGAAAGATCAAATCTGATCAGTTTATTAAGTGAGGCTATATTCGGAGTAGTTTTACTACTCCTTTGAAAGCAACCCTCAAATAGGATCAAGGAGAATCCAGGTGCGAAACATAGACCCAGATCTGATCATGCCGGGAGCCCGGCTTCAAGGAATGGACCTTAGTGAAACGAACCTGGTAGGGGTGAACTTAATCGGAGCTAATTTGTCCCAGGCTAACCTGCACTCTGCTTTCCTGGGTAAAGCAAATCTTTCACAGGCTGACCTCTCGGGGGCAGACCTCACTAACGCGAATTTGATGGGAACAAAACTGAAGCAGGCAGATCTTAGCCGTGCCATTCTACACAATTGCAGTATGCAGGGGGCTGACCTTTCAGGAGCAATTCTCGCAGGAGCAGAAATAAAACTGGGTAATGGATTGTTTGGTGCAAATTTAAGCGGCGCCAATTTGGAATTCACGGTAATGAAAGGCAATTACATCGAAAACGCCAACCTTGGCGATGCAAATATGCAAGGGGTGGATCTGGAAGGAACATCCCTTATCCAGTGCAACCTTAAGAAAGCCAATCTCCAATCAGCACGAATGGTCAAAACCGATTTTGGTGGAGCGGACCTTACAGATGCTGATTTCCGGAATGCCGAAATAAATTCAACTGACTTTTCCATGGCAAAAATGGAGGGGGTGGACTTCCACAATACCCGGCTGGATGAAAATACACAAATGGAAAGCCGGTATAGACTCGTTTGGGAAATAGTGAATCATGGGGCGATAACGCGTGACCTAACCCGGGCTGACCTGACCCAGGCATGCATGTCATATGCAAATTTTGAGAATGCCATTTTACGCGAGGCAACCCTAATTCAAGCTGATTTCGAACATGCAAATCTGGCGGGTGCTGATTTTTCCAAAGCGAACTGTGAAAAAACTAATTTTTCCAATGCCAGAATTCAGAATACCAACTTTAGCCTCGCGAATCTAAAGGGTGCGAATATCTCGAATATTAATTTGATCGGCTGCAATCTGATCCTGGTAAATTTCAAGGATGTAATCTGGGATGAAGGTACCAGGATGGATGCCAAGTGGCGGGTGGTGATGCTGGCTATCAATCACGGGGCAGAAAAACAAGACCATTCGAATTTGGATCTTTCTCAAGCTTACCTGGCTGAAGCGAAAATGAGTTACTGCAACCTGATAAATACCAACCTTTCTTATTCTTATCTTCAGAAAGCTGACCTTTGGAATGCCAATCTCACCGGGGCAAATCTGGAAAGATGCAATCTGGTGAAAACCGGATTTCGTTGGGCGATCATGCAAAAAACAAATCTACGCGGAGCCAACATGGAAAGTGCCAGCCTCTTCGGGGCTGATCTTCAAGGTGCCGATTTATATAAGGCGAATCTGATGGATGCAGACCTGGAAGCAGCCAAACTGGAAGGAGCCATTTTCTCCGGGGCGGATCTCTCCCGGGCACGGTTGGTTGGAACAAAAATTTCTGAACAACAACTAATGAGTGCTGCATCGATAAAAGGGGTGACCCTTCCCGATGGCAGGGTTATACCAGAATAAAGTCCTTTCTCACCAATAAAATTAATTGAGGTAAAATAATAGGATAATATTTGTCTATTTAGGAGGATTATTTTGGACATTAAAACCATGAAATGCCTGGTTTGCGAACAAACCAGTGAAGAAGTTCCCTTGATCACATTGAATTATGCCGGAAAGGAATATCATATCTGCCCGGGACACCTGCCGATACTCATTCATCACCCTGAACAATTAGTCAGCAAATTGCCGGGTGCAGCAAATATTACTCCGCACGATCATTAATCCAAAGATTCAATTAAATATAAAGACGATTGAAATAATTATTTCAATCGTCTTTTATTTTTGCCAAGTGTAATTAGATTTCCAACAGAATTAACGCCGGATGAAGGAAATCCACTCGAATATTAGGGTAATCTTTAACGATCTCTGACAAATTAATACTATTATTAATGGCATGAATATTGTATGATTAAGTGATAGGGATTATTTTGGTTTCCATCGGAGGTTAATTTATGGATATTGGGACAATTCTCATTGTCGCTATTGTCAGCGTTGCGATTGGTTATTTTGCAGGCTATATTCTCAGCAATAATAGAAAGAACAAATCCGAATCCGACACCGAAACAGTACCAACAGAACCCGTTGAACAGGGGCCCCGCTATGAATCTGACCGCTTATTAATGGTGCTTTGGAGCAAGACCCATGATGGTCCACTCTATGCAGATGTCAACGGTAAACCTCTACATTCGCCCACTGAACTCTCTCCAGTAGAACGGGCAAAGGTTGACCGGGCAATAAATAATTTCCAAATGTGGTTAGGCAGGCCAATATTAAGAACAGGAAATACGGGTGCCTTACCTCCCCAACCAGAAATCATGGTTCCACCGGTTGTTGAACAACCTCCTGCTGTTGAGCTTCCTGATACCCCCGTGAGTGTTAACCTGCCTGAACCACCACACGTTGAAGAGAAAGTCGTGGAAGTTATTGCACCAACAATTCCCGCGATACTCGAAGAGGAAGCCCCACCGGTAAAACCCATTCCCGCTGTGATTTCATTAAAATCCAAACCTAAGACTAACGTTCAGGTGACTAAAAGTATTGTTGAGCAGATAAATGACCTTATCCAGGACAAGATCATAAATACACCTCTTGCTGAAGCCGGGATTAAACTTCAAGAAACACCCAAGGGTGTAATTGTGTGGATAGGGAATCAGTCCTATCAGGGGTTGGATACTGTACCTGAAGGGGAAGCCAAACAAATGATCCGTAAGGTTGTTGCAGAGTGGGAAAAGAAGTAATATCCAGTATTGTTCTTTCAAACAGAACATACTAATAATGAATTTATCCAATAATTAACCAATTATTCCTGATCCTCGTTTACTAACCTAGAATCAAGGAGCATTATGCAGCCAAAAATCGCATTAATTACCATATTAACAGACTATGTTCCAGATATGCTGACATTTTATACACAGGTGCTGGGCTTCAGTGTGAAAATCAATATGGGTCAGTATGTTGAACTGGAGAATGATGGTGTCCGGTTTGCGATCTGCGACCGTGAGATCATGTTGAAAGCAACCAGCAATGCGACCTACTTAAAAACTCCTGACGGACAAGCTTTTGAACTTGCTTTCCCGTGTGATTCGCCTGAAGAAGTCAACCGCACATATGAGTGGATCGTCAGCAAGGGAGCCAAACCTATTCAACCGCCTGCTTCCATGGAGTGGGGTCAACAAACTGCATTTTTCGCGGATCCCGATGGAAATATTCACGAATTATTCTCTGAAATCAAAAGTTAACTGCCGGAGAAGATGAATAATGACTCCAGAACGCATTTTAGTGATCGATGATGACCGCAATATATGCAATATCATGAAGTTCGCATTGGAGTCTTCCGGGTACACCGCTGAAACAGCTTATGATCCCAGGGATGGTATGGCAAAAGCATGCAGCAATCCACCAGATCTGATCCTCCTTGATTACAACATGCCGGGTAAAGACGGCCTCACCCTGATGAAAGATTTCCGCACCATTCCGGATCTCGAAAATGTACCCATAATTTTCGTCACCGCCCTTAGCATGCCGGAAATTGTAACTGCAGCTCTTACTGGTGGAGTAGCTGGTTACCTCGTCAAACCCTTTGCCTTAAAAGCGTTATTAGATGCCGTAGCAGCCGGCTTGATAAAGAAGTGATCACGCGAAGGGGGCTATCAGCTTTTCAGTTTCATCCCACAGCCTTAAAGCCACATCCTTATCATACGATTCTTTTGAAGATTTCACCGCTTTGCATTTATCAAAGAACTTGCCTGTGACTCCCTCAACTTCAGGGGAGGAAGACAGGAATATGCTTGTTTTCGCACCTTCACGGCAATCGATTGCACCAAGATGAAATAACTTGAAGATCGGCACCATGATTCCGCCGTTACTTTTTCCAAAGTTAGAAGCGACAAACCCGGGGTGAAGTGCATTCACAGCTATTTCGGTACCCGCCAACCTTTTTGCCAGTTCGTAGGTAAACAACACATTCATCAATTTTGATGCACTGTACACACGCATAGAGCTGTAATTATTTGACTGAAGAGCTGAAAAATTGATATGGCCTGAATAATGGGCGGAGGAAGATACATTCACGATCCGGGCTTTGGGTGTGGATTTAACGAGATCAAGAAGCAACTTGGTAAGCAGGAAGTAATTGATGTGGTTTAGTGCAAAGGACATTTCAAAGCCATCTACGCTGACTTTCCGGGTCATAAAGATCGCCCCGGCATTATTCAATAACACATCAAGATGATCCAGTTTTGATAGGATCAAACGGGATACATCTTTTATCGAAGCAATACTGGAAAGATCAGCGATAAAGTAATCAACCTTGTCATTTCCAGATCGATTGTTTTATATCTTCCACTGCCTTTTTTGATTTCGACTCATCACGGCCAACTATCCAAACAGATGCACCTAATTCTGCCAGTCCCCTGGCGGACTCTAAACCAATACCGGTCGATCCACCGGTTACGATGATATTTTTATTCTGCAATTGATTTTGCATGTAATGATTTCTCCTTTGGATAATTGAGCATACCAGCCTTTGACATGTCTCTTCGTTATGACCGGTTTCGTAAAGTATTTCCCTGATATATTTTATGCAAAAATCTTGAGGGAAATTATGTTCGACCGCTTTTATAACATCGCTCTCCGACCGGACTGTCAAATTTCCTGAAGCCGAAGTAATGATCAATATGATTGAACCTCCAGGTTCCAGCAAAGGAACCATCGATCTGGCGTAGTTTTCTCTCTCTTCAATTGGGATCGTTTGAAAGGTATGAATTATCGATAATGACATTAAAGGATTCATTTATCAGACCCAGATTGTGGGGGATAAATTGCTTGAACCGTGCACAAATTCCACGCCTGGCCAGCATGACTTCTGATTTCTGCTTTGCGATTAGAATAGCCTCTTTGGATGGATCGATTCCCAGGGTGGGATACCCGGCACCGGCTATATGGAGTGAGTTTTCCCCCGTGGCGCATCCGATCTCCAGAACTTTACCTTGAATCTCACCGGAATCAACCAATTCGATTATGATATTCTGTGGTTTGCCAGTATCATGGTGGAGGATAGTCTCATGCACTTTACTTGATTCAGTCATTTACACCTCATATGACAACATATTAAACCTATATATTCCAGTATTCCATGTATTATACTGGAGCTGAATATATCCAAATTTCCTGGATTGAAATCTTAGCAAATTATTCACTTGTTATAAGATGCACTTTATGAAAAAAAGTTTATACAGTTCTCATTTTAGTATTATTTCTTACAGCTTGTTTCCCATCGGTGAGCCTGGATAAGTCGACGCCAATAAGCACTATCTGTTGTTACACCAACTTCTTCTGTAGTACCTACCATATTGCCTACTAATACACCCATACCAACAACTATTCCGACATTGACTGCCACGCCATACCCACCAGTCCAGCCGCAGATCTCCGCAGGCGATTACCACACCTGTTATTTATCCTCATCCGGCAGAGTAAAATGCTGGGGTTGGAACCAATTTGGTCAGACCGGCCATAAAAGCAGTTCGGAACAAATGATGTCGACTGATTGGATCGATCTACACGGGTTGGTCCAGGTGTCTGCAGGTGGATACCATACCTGTGCTGTGAATGTGGACCACCAGGTTTACTGCTGGGGCCGGAACAATATGGGTCAGCTTGGAAACGATTCGACAATAAATTCTTCAGTACCTGTTTTAGTCCGAGGTCTGGAGGGAATCAAGATAGAACTCAGTCGTAAGTGGTTCATTACATACCTGCGCATATGAACATAAGGGGCGTGCCTGGTGTTGGGGTTCAAATCGCGATGGCAAACTCGGCGCAGGTATTGAAGCAGTATATTCTGACATCCCTGTACTTGTCTTAGAACCGGTTGATCAGGTTATCAGCTTATCAGCTGGGGCTACATTTACCTGCGCGGTTGGAGGTACTGGGCAGACCTGGTGTTGGGGTGATGGTAGTTCCGGCCAGATCGGGAACAAAATATATCAAAGTAGTCCATTACCGCAAGAGATCGCAAAAAATATTCCAGAAGTTGACCAACTATCCTCCGGCTGGTTCCATACCTGTGCATTAAGCACCAGTGGTGAAATTTCTTGCTGGGGGAAAAATTATGAAGGTGAACTGGGCAATAGCTCGGCAGTCTCTCGAGCTGAAGCTGTAACGATCAGCGGGGTACATACCAAGGCAGGAGTAAGTCTTCTGTCCGCTGGAGGAAGATCCACCTGTGCTGCCACGCTTGATCACCTGGTCTATTGCTGGGGGAAAAATGATTACGGCCAGGTGGGCGATAGAATAGCAAAGGATCAACTCTTCCCTAAACTAATAAGCACCTCTGAAACAGAAATCATCAGCTTGACGCTTGGGGCAAGCCATGCCTGCTACCTTACAGAAAATAATCAACTTTGGTGCTGGGGAGCCAATGACCATTACCAACTGGGAGTGAGTTCTCCGGTCATGGTAACAGTTCCAATTTTAATAGATATCCCATAAAAATAGGTTTGAATTACCCATTAGTTATTGTATGATTAACTATCTTTCAGTACGGAGTCAACATTATGTTAAAGACTAAGAAAATTGCTGTTATCGGATATGGTGTGATGGGTGAAGCCATCTTATCCGGTTTGATCAAGAAGGGCGGTATTGACCCCAAAAATATCACAGCTTCCGGTCCCGGGAAGACCGCCGGCAGGAACTCGCCAATCAGTACGGCATTCAGGTTGTCAAAGAAAACCTCCAGGTGGTAACCGGCTCCGAGGTGATCATCCTGGCGGTGAAACCTCAAAAGATCCAATCTGTCATCAAAGGATTAAAGGGGAAAATTCCTGCGGGAGCTGTTGTCATCTCCATTGTCGCCGGGGTTTCCCTTGAGTTGCTGAATAAAATGCTGGGGCATGATGCGGTCGTCCGGGCGATGCCTAATACTCCTGCCAGGATCGGTGAAGGTATTACCGTGTGGACGGGTACACAGCATGTCAAACCGGATCAGCTCGAACTTGCCCGCCAGTCGCTGCAATGCCTGGGAATCGAACTCTTTGTGGAAGAAGAATCATATCTCGATATGGCTACCGCTCTTTCCGGTACCGGTCCAGCCTATGTCTTCCTATTTATGGAAGCTTTGATCGATGCAGGCGTGCATATGGGTTTCCCGCGCCGTATCGCTGAAGAATTGGTTGTTCAAACCCTGCTCGGCAGCGTGGAATACTACAAATCCATGAGCGAACACCCGGCAGCCATGCGCAACCAGGTGACATCACCGGGCGGAACATCTGCCGAAGCACTCTATTACCTGGAAAAAGCCGGTTTCCGGACAGCCATTTCCAGGGCAGTCTGGGCAGCCTACCAGCGCTCGCTCGAACTTGGAGCCGGGCAGAACCGGATGATCAAAGAGAACGAAACCAATTAAAGCGCAATGAAAGTCCTCCATTTCGCCGATGCACATATTGATATGGCAAACTATGGCCGGCACGATCCCGTGACGGGTCTGCCATTGCGGGTGCTTGATTTTCTGAAGTCATTGGATACCATCATCGAAACCGCCATCACTGAAAAAGTGGATCTGGTGCTTTTCGCCGGAGACGCCTATAAAGACCGCTCTCCAGCCCCAACCTTCCAACGGGAATGGGGCAGACGAATTATGCGCCTATCCAGGGCAGGCATTCCAACCCTGCTGCTGATCGGGAATCATGATGTTTCTCCGTCCTCCGGGCGGGCATTTTCCTTCCAGGAATTTGATACCCTTGAAGTGCCGCATGTTCAAATCGTCTCCAAACCGGGTCTGCTGACTCCGGAGCAACTTGAGGCATTGCCCATCCAGATAATCGCCCTGCCCTGGATTAACCGCGCTGCAGTCGCGGCAGCCCTCCAAAATAGTGAAGAAACCGAAAAAGATGCCAACCAGTCACTCGTGGAAGTCTCGGTCGAATTGGTGGATAGATGGTTGACTGAACTTGACCCTGCACTTCCCACAATCTTATTAGCCCATGCATCGATCGAAGGTGCAATATATGGTGGTGAACGCAGCGTCATGCTGGGCGGTGATTTCACCCTGCCGCCTTCGCTGGTCAAAGATAAACGCCTGGACTATGTGGCCATGGGGCATATCCACAAGAAGCAGGATGTGAACAATGGATCCCAACCTCCCGTGATCTATCCCGGCTCCATCGAACGGGTGGACTTTGGGGAAGCCGCTGATGATAAATTCTTTGTGATCGCTGATGTGAATAAGAAGAACACCAAAGTGGATTTTCGCCAGCTTACCGGGATCCGGCCGTTCATCACTTGCGAAGTTTCCATTAATGATGATAGTCCGGTTACGGATCAACTGATCCAGGCATTGCCAGCCAAAGAAAAACTTGCGGGTGCGATCGTGCGTTTGATCGCCAGATTTCCCCGGGACAAACAATCACAGATCGATGAAAAGACTTTACGGGATCATGCCTCTTCAGCATTCGAATTCCATTTTGTCCCGCGGCCGGAAATGGATATCCGCGTGCGACTGGCTGAAAACCAGGCTATCGCTGCTCTTGCCCCGGCTGACCTGACAAAAATATACTGGCAGGGATTGCATGTATCCCCGGAGGATATTCCCCCGTTGGTGGATCTCGTTCAACAGGTCATCACTCGAAGTCAACGATGAAGGAAGTGAACTTTGATCCCCATCCGGCTGCAACTAACCAATTTCCTTTCGTACCATGAGCCGGTGGATGTCGATTTTACCCAACTGCATCTGGCCTGTATCTCCGGCCAGAATGGAGCCGGTAAATCCTCCCTCCTCGATGCCATGACCTGGGCTCTGTTTGGTGAAGCCCGCAGTACCAATGATGCCCTCATTTTTTCCAGCGCTGATACGGCTGAAGTCACTCTGGATTTTGAATATGAGGGACTGGTTTATCGAATTGTACGCCGAAAGCCGCGCAACAAAACCGGTGTGCTTGATCTTTTCCTGAAATCCGTATTGGAAGATGGCAATACCCAATGGAAACCGCTCACTGAAAAATCCATTTCAAAAACCCAGGAAAGTATCGTGCGAATTTTGCGTATGGATTTTGATACATTCACGAACGCTTCTTTCTTCCTGCAAGGCCGGGCGGACCAATTCGCGCAGAAAAATCCCACCGAACGGAAGAAGATCCTGGGCAGCATACTGGGATTGGATATTTGGGATGCGTACAATAAAAAAGCTGCTGAAAAAAGGAAGAAGCTTGAGACAGATCGATCCATGATCGACCTGCGAGTCGCGGAAATAGATGAAGAACTGAATGAAGAGACCACACGAAAAGCGCGATATCGAGGAATTAAACCAGTCATTGATCCAATTTTCCCAACAAAAGAAAAGCCTGGAGAACTCTCTCAACAGTTTACGGCTGTTGGATGGTATGTTGAAAGAACAAAAAAAGCAGCTGGAAACCTTCAAAAACCAGTTGACAGTCAAACGGAAAGCTTTCGATTCGACTGTTGCCCTGCTTGAACTCCGTAAAGGTGAACAGGCAGAAATGAATCAGCTGCTTTCCCGGTCAAAAGAGATCACAGAAAATTATAAGAAGTGGAAGGAATTACGCAGCTCCCTGGAAGCGTTGGAAGTTCTCGCGGGAAAGTACCATAAACTACGCGAAGAAAAAACAGCTCCCTTCCTTGCCATTGAAAAAGCCCGGAGTTCACTGGAGCAGGAGCTGAAATACCTGCTGGAAACAAAAGCCAGTGTGGAAGGACTATTGAAGGAAATTCCTGCCCGGAAAAAAGATTTTCAACATGAATTGAAACTCATAGCAGAATTAGGCGAACAAATAAGCCGAAAACCGGGATTAGAACTTCAAAAAGATGAACTGCGCCTGGAAAAGGAAGATATCTCGGCAGAGAATAAACGCTTATGGGCAGAGATGGATCTGCTTTCAGCCCGCCGGGATAATATGCAGTCCACCCACGAACCCACCTGCCCCTTTTGCGGACAAGATCTCAGCCCCGACCATCGGGCAACCCTTGTGGAAGAGATCGAAGCGGACGGTAAAAAGCTGGGCGATGAATACCGGGAAAATCAAACCCGGATCAATGCGATCGATGCCCGCCTGAAAGCCCTGGATGGCGAACTGCAAACCATTGCCAGGCTTGAAACGGAAAAACATGCCCTGGAGAGAAAAACCGATGTGACCCGCGCCTGGTTGGGCGACAGGGAACCGGAAGTTGAGAGATGGGAGAACACCGGCAAGATCCGTTTACCAATAGTGGAAGAAACTCTTCAGATCTGAAATCTTATGCGCTGGATGAACGGATCCAGCCTGATAAGGATAGAAAAAGACATCCTTGCCCTGAAGTATGACGCCTGCTGTGCATGAGGACCTGCGTAAACAGGAACAAAACCTGCGCAATATTGATGCTGAATACCAGAGCCTCGAAAACACCCGCAGCGCCATCGCTCCTCTCGAAAGGCAGATCCACGACCTGGAGATCCAACAGAATTCCGCGAAAGAGGAGCTGGATGCATTGGAAAAAAGTACTTTGGATGCAGAAAACGATTATGCCAGTAAAACTGCCGGGATGCCAAACCTGGCTGAAGCAGAATTGGAATTCCGCCTGGCAATTGAACAGGAAAATGCCCTCAGGGATGACACAGCCGCAGCCCGCCAGAAGGTGGAAGTGCTTGCATCTTTGAGGATAAAAAGAAAAGAGTTCCAGGGGGAGCGCGAATCAATTGCGAAACAGATCGACCAGTATAAACAACTCGAACGCGCCTTTGGGAAAGATGGCGTACCTGCCCTGCTGATCGAACAAGCATTGCCGGAGATCGAGAACGAAGCCAATGATCTGCTGGACCGCCTGACCGCCGGAGAAATGTCCGTGCGCTTTGTAACCCAGCGGGATTATAAAGATAAAAATCGGGAAGATAAAAAAGAGACCCTGGATATCCAGATCAGCGATGCGACCGGAGTCAGGGATTACGAAATGTTCTCCGGTGGAGAAGCTTTCCGGGTGAATTTCGCCATCCGCCTGGCGCTTTCCCGGGTATTGGCTCAACGAGCGGGAGCCAGGCTGCAGACTCTGGTCATTGACGAAGGATTTGGCAGCCAGGATGCGATCGGCCGACAGCGATTGGTCGAAGCCATCAACCTGGTGCAGACTGATTTTGCAAAGATCCTGGTGATCACGCACCTGGAAGAATTAAAAGATGCTTTTCCATCCCGGATCGAGGTGGAAAAGACAAATAGCGGCTCTGTTGTCAGTGTGGTCGTTTGATGCTAGCGGTGTTCCTGGCGCCGGATAAATAACTTGACCTGTTTTTTCAGTTCCTCGAAAACACTCGGCACCGGCAAATTCGCATTAATTGTCTTGAACTTGTATTCTTTCGCCATGCCGTCGAACTGTTCGATCAGCCTGGATTGATACACCACAAAGCTGTCATATAAGTTGTCAGCACAGCGAATATCCATGCCTGATTCCCAGTAATCAAAACCGCGTCCATTGATCATACGGGTAATGATATGGTGCAGGTCGCATTTCAAGTAGAACACAATATCCGGTTTGAGGGCAAACCCATATACATCCCGAGCCCATTTCGGATCAGCTCCACGGACGATATCCCGGGCGATGACCGAAAAGAAATACCGGTCTGAAAGTACATAAAAACCGGCTTTCAATGCGGGAATGATCTGGTTTTCCAGACGATCCGCGAAATCGGTGGCATAGAACAGGCTGAGTGCTTTCTTGCTCATCGTATGCCCGCTCTTGGCGGCTTCCAATCCCGGTTGGGTCAAAGGCAGAACGCCGTAAACCGGTATCGGAAACTGCGAAGCCTTCATCCTCAAGCCATTTTCGCAGCAATTGAATTTGCGTGGAACGGCCTACTCCATCTGTGCCTTCCAGCACGATCAATTTACCCGGAAGGCCTTTATTCACCATATATGGAAACCCTGCACCAAAATAGTTATTCTTTTTCATGCCACACCTTCCCCTTCCCCTGTCTCTGTGGTTTCATCGATCGGGCTTAATTCTGTCTGCACATGCTGGAGCGTAGGGAATGGATCCACCAGGCCCTTCCAATCTTTTAATATACCCTTCACAACTTGACGCACCAATTTTTGCTGCTTCTGTACAGGCAACGTCCCGTCAATTTTCGTGAGGTTGAACTCCGGGATCATGCTTTCATATTCATCAATGACCATTTGTTGGAATAATCTGAAGCTGGTGACCTTATTATCCGAGAGGCCCAGATCCATGCCCGCTTCATAATACTTGATCTTCGCCCGGCTGGAAGTAATGCGCTCAACGGCAATATCCAGCGGGACAGAAAAATAAAGCGCAATATCAGGCTGCAACGCGAATGAATACAAATTTCTGACCCATTGCCTGTCCACCCCGCGGGCGACGTCCCTGGCAAAGGCGGTAAACGCATAGCGGTCCGCCAGGACCAACGCGCCGGCTTTCAATTGCGGATAGATGCGGTTTTCCCACCGTTCAGCAAAATCGGTAGCCTGAAGCAGGCTGAAAGTAGTCGGTGTAAACATCTTCTCCGATTTAGCCAGGCGGGTCGTGCTCTTCACCAGGTCGGATGAATTCCATTCAGAGAAATAGACCGACCTGCCCTGGGATCTCATCCACTTGGCAAGCAAATCTATCTGCGTGGATTTTCCACTACCATCAATGCCTTCCACTATGACCAACTTACCAGGATACGGATTTGGTTGCAGCATCTGAGCCTCCTCTTATATGAATTCTTCATCATTTGTGGCGACTTCAAGCAATTCTCCGGTGACCACAAATATTGTTCTTTCACAAATATTACTCACCCGATCGGCTGTCCGTTCCAGGTTGTGCGCAGCCCACATATAGTAATTCGCATGGTCGATAAAACTCGGGTTCTGGATCATCATCTCCACCAGCTGTCGATTAATGCGTTTATACATTTCGTCGACCTTGTCATCCTCTTCGGGTATTTCCCTGGCGACTTTTTCATCTTCCTTGATGAAGGCAGTGATCGATCTGTGCAGCATCGATACAGCCAGATCAGACATCGCCTCAAGCTCCAGAATGGGGGCCTGCAGTAATGTATTTTCAAGCAGGGTATTGATCTTGGCATTCCCCTTTGCATAATCGCCAATGCGTTCCAATTCGCCGGCGATCTCCAAAATTGCCGCCAAGCAGGCGCAGGTCATGTGCCATGGGCTGCTGGGTGGCGATGACAAGTAATGTGTTGCTTTCGATGTCAAAACGCTTCTGATTTACTTTTTGATCCGCCAGAAAAACTTCCCGGGAAAGCTTGGTGTTCCTGGTCTTTAACCCGATCATCGCATCCATAATATTTTTTTCGACCAGGCTGCCCAGAGTGAGAATATCATCCTGAAGTTCTCTAATTTCTCTATCTAGTGTTTCGCGGGGCATGTCGTCTCCTCATCTCTCTAGATAACAATGATCAGGATTCATCCGAACCTTCCGGTGATGTAGTCTTCGGTGATGCGGTTTTTGGGATTCGTAAAGATCTGTTTTGTATCTCCGAATTCCACCATAATGCCCGCCCGGTCATGATCCATGGTAAAAAAAGCGGTCTTATCAGAAGCCCTGGCTGCCTGCTGCATATTGTGTGTAACGATTATTATAGTGTAATTTTGGGATAGTTCGCGCATCAAGTCTTCAATTTTCAATGTCGCAATCGGGTCAAGCGCCGAACAGGGTTCATCCATCAGGATGATCTCAGGTTTGACTGCCAGCGCCCGGGCGATGCACAATCTTTGCTGCTGTCCGCCGGAGAGTTCCAGGGCGCCTTTATGCAAATTGTCTTTCACTTCATCCCAGAGTGCTGCCTGCCGTAATGTCGTTTCAACGAGCTCATCGGTGTGATCACGGTAGCCATTGATCTTTGCCCCCCAGGCAATATTGTCATAGATCGATTTTGGGAACGGGTTGGGTTTCTGGAAGACCATCCCGATCAGCCGCCGAACCTGGACCGGATCCACCGATGGATCATACAGGTTTTGCCCGTGAAAGATCACTTCGCCGCTGATGCGGGCAATGCGGATAAAATCATTCATGCGGTTGAAGGAGCGTAATACTGTGCTCTTGCCGCAGCCGGACGAACCGATGATGGCGGTGATCTTTTGCTTTTCCACTTTTAACGAAACATCCTTCACCGCCCGAAATTTTCCATAATGGATATTCAGGTCCCGCGATTCTATGGCTATTTCAGTGGAAGGTGCTGCTGTGTCAAGATCGATCATCAATCTGCCCGCCTGTTTCGTATCTGGTGGATTTGTCTCTCTATTTTATCCCAGAATCCGCAAGAGATTACTTATAAAGGTTTTACTTTCCTTTTACAGAGGTGACATGTTCTACAAGTAAAGCATAACAACATGTGGGGAATTATATAATATCCTTACACTTGAACTATGATACAGACACACAGCGGATGAGTTGGCAGTTCCAGAACAATTTGTTCATTACTATTTGTTAACACCACCTTGATACGTCCTTAATCATAGTCATATATAATAATGAAAGGGAGAATTAAGGATGATTATGAAAAAATGCAAAGTATTATTTTTGTGCAATGGGAATTCTGCCCGCAGCCAGATGGCAGAGGGGATATTACGCTGGCATAATGGTGAACAATTCGAGGTGTTCAGCGCTGGTGTGGAACCCAAGGGGATCAACCCGCTGACCATCGAGGTGATGAATGAACTGGGTTATGACATGAGTGAGCATCGCTCCAAGTTTTTGAGCGAATTTGCAGGTGTGAGCGACTTCAACTATATCATTACCATGTGCAGTGAGGCTGAAGAAAATTGCCCGATCTTCCCGGGTAAGGGGATCAAACTGCACTGGGCATTTGATGATCCGGCCGCAGTAGCAGGGACGAAAGAGGAAAAACTGAACAAGTTCCGCCAGGTGCGCGACCAGATCGACTGCAAAATGCTGGATTGGATGACTGAGATCGGTTACCTGGCCTCAGCATAAGCAGCTAGCTTTTGGGGTTGGAAAGATCACCAAGGATGGGGATGGAATGTTTGGAAAATTACGATTTGTTTTTACCTGCATCTTGTTATTTATCCTGCTTTCCGGCTGCGTGGGGAAATCCACTGTGAACGTGAATGAATCCCAAAACGGAAGCAGCGTGGACCTGCAAACCGGGGATATGCTGGTTATCACGCTGGACGGCAACCCGACCACCGGCTACCAGTGGGAGATGCTGCCGAACACGGATGGCATTATTGAACTGCAGGGTGACCCCGAATATAAGTCCAGCCGGGAACCTGGTTGGTTCAGGCGGTAAGTATAGCTTTAATGTGAAAGCTATCAAAGCGGGTACCACCCGGGTGGATCTGAAGTATTACCGCTCTTTTGAAGCAGACGTTCCCCCGATCCAGACCTTTTCGATAGACATTACGGTAAAGTAATTGTAGGGGTCGACCTGTGTGTCGGCCCAAATGGGTCTATTATTTCATCTTTTCGCACCGGTGTCCTCACCGAGCGTCGGAGCGAGGCGTAGATCCCAGTGTTTTGCCCGAGACTCGGGTTTGACCGTAGGTCTACTTGGTTGGTGGCTGAAGCCCATCGTGGTCACTGGGTTTATGGTTGAATGGTTTGTTGTAATAATTTACCTAAATCTATATTGGAAGATTACATGCATATTACAGATGATTTGAATTCGAAATGCGTAACAAAACGAATTATTCATTTTTTTGTTAAGGTAATTCATTGATTTGACTTCTTTTTCAGCATCTTGCCATCGATCTATTAATGCAACATATAATTTATATTCAGTATCTTCATAGTAAAGGTTGAAATAATTCCATTTTCATTCAAATCCATTGGACCAGGGTTAATTTTATCTATTTCTTTTTGATTGTATACATGAAAACCATTTTCTTCAAAAATATCTGCGATATCTCCCGGCTGTATTACACCATTTTGAGAAGCCAGCCAATTAACTCGTGCCAACAATATTATTACTACTGTAACTAAAATCAAAGCTGGAACGATTTTTTTTATCGCAGGATTTAATATTTTGATATTATTCATTTTCTCTTTGTTCGCGCTGGTGCCCCCACCGAGCACCTGGTTTTAACCGTAGGTCTCCCTGGTTGATGGACTGAAACCCATTCTACTCACTACTCACTAATCACTAATCACTGCATGTTTAATTATATTCATGGATAAATAAAGTGCTAAATGGTTGATTCCTGTCAAAGCAGATTCCTTGCAGAGTCATACACCCTGTGATATACTTTGCCTTCGCGCCGAGATGGCGTAATTAGTTTGTAATGTAAGGAACTGAGAAAATGACAGACTTAATGAAAGCCGTTCAGGCACCCGATAATCCAAATATTCCAGCCCTGCGTCCGGGCGATACGGTCAGCGTTCATGTGAAGATCAAAGAAGGCACCCGCGAACGTATTCAGGAATTCAAGGGCACCGTCCTCTACACCGCCAAGAGCGGTAACAACGCCACGTTTACCGTTCGGCGTGTTGCCAGCAACAGCATTGGTGTGGAACGCACCTTCCTGCTGCACTCACCCCGCATTGAAAAAGTGGTCGTGGAACGCAGCAATGTCGTCCGCCGCGCCCGCATGTACTTCCTGCGCGACCGCACAGGCAAGGGTGCAAGACTTAAGCAGAAATTCAGCTAATACCAACTGATTCGACTTTTACCGGGTGCAGCCTTATTGGGTTGCACCCTTTTGCTGTTATGGATAAAATGAAACGGGAGACCTGAACATGCCGCAGCCAATTATCGCCATCACCACCAAACGGGAAAACATCGAACAACCCCATATCACCATCTGGGAGTATTACGTTCAGGCTGTCATAAAAGCCGGCGGAATACCTGTCCTGCTGCCGGTCGGGCTGGACAGCCGGCAGGTGGAGCAGATCGCCTCCCAGGTGGATGGCATCCTGATCTCGGGCGGGGGAGATATCGACCCGGATACATTCAATGGTAAAGCACATTCCAAAGTGTATGATGTTAATGTAGACCGCGACCGTATGGAGCTGGAACTTGTGCGGCTGGCCAGCGAGAAGTCCATCCCCCTGCTGGGTATCTGCCGCGGATTGCAGGTGATCAATGTCGCCATGGGGGGAACACTTATTTACCGATCTTGACGATCAATTTGGCAAGGTCATCCAGCATTCCAATAAATCATTCACCACCATCATCCACACCACGGCTGTTCAAAGCGGTACCCGGCTGTCGAAAATAGTCGAACCTGTGACGTTGGAGGTCAACAGCCTGCACCACCAGGGGATCGAGTGTTTAGGCTCAGGTTTGATCGTGAATGCGATCGCCAGTGATGGATTGGTCGAAGGGGTCGAAACCGATCGAGGCGGATATTTGCTGGGTGTACAGTGGCATCCTGAAGCGCTCACTGAAGATCCTTCAGCCCTGGCGCTCTTTTCGAGTTTGATATCTGCCGCCAGCGATTACAGGGAAAAGAATGGGAGAAAATAATTCCAGGTTGAAACCGCTGCTGCCAATCGGAATTTTCGATTCCGGTATCGGCGGATTGTCAGTTTTGCAGGCGATCCAGGCGCTTCTACCTGCCCAGCCCACCATCTACCTGGGAGACCAGGTGCATGTGCCCTACGGTTCCCGCCCGCTTGAGCAGGTGAGGGCATTCTCCGAGGAGATCACCCGCTTCCTGTTAAACAGGGTGCCGGACTCATCGTGGTGGCCTGTAATACAGCCTCGGCGGCGGCTTTGCATCATTTGCGGATGACATTCCCGAACACTCCATTCGTCGGCATGGAACCGGCAGTCAAACCTGCTGCGGAAAATACCCTTACCGGTGTGGTGGGTGTCCTGGCTACCCCGGCCACTTTTCAAAGCGAATTATATGCATCCGTGGTCGAACGCTTCGCCCAGGGGGTCAAGGTTTTGCAAAACACCTGCCCCGGGTTGGTCGACCAGATCGAAAAAGGAAAGCTCGACGATGCGGTGACCATGCAGATCCTGCACAATGCGATCGACCCCATGCTGGAGCAGAATGTCGATACGATCGTCATGGGCTGCACGCATTACCCGTTCGTGATCCCGCAGATCAGGCAAATCGCCGGGGACTCAGTCAGGGTGATCGATCCGGCTCCGGCCATTGCCAAGCAGGTGGCCAGGTTACTTCAGGAACACAGCTGGCTGGCAAACAGAAATACCGGCATACCGAACAGCTACTACACCACCGGCAGCAGCGAGAAAATGCAGGCGCTGGTGGAATTCTTATGCAGCCAAACGGTGCTTCCGGTAAAAATTACGTGGGGGAAAGAGCTGTCAGAAAAGTAGTTGAGGTTGATATTCCGGTTTACATATCGGCCGGATGAATATTGATCGCCTCAAAATCCGATTGGGAAATTTTTGTTTTTTCAAAAGCAGAGAAGATCAGGTTTTCGACCTTTAGTTTTCTGCTGTTTTTTAGAGCTGTGAAAATTCCCAGGTAGCTGGTTAATATGCGGGCATCCCAGTGTAAAAACAGGGAATCGACCACACTCCTGATCTTCTCGGGATCCGGGGCTTCAATTTCACAAAAAAAGCCAAAAGGCATTTCATCCAGGGTGACTTCACAATCCATATAATGCCAGGTGGTCCGGAATTTTTCGTACATCACGAATACCGAGTAGCCAAGGACTTCCAGTATTTTCCGCATGGTATCAAAATTACTGACTTCCACTTCCAATTCCTGGCGGTCAGAGACTTCCTCGCTCAACGCGGCTTCGCTTTTATAAGTCAGACCGGCTGATCTGATCTTTGCGCAGGCGCAGCACCTGGCCGGTGGAACTCAACCCGTGGTTTAGCGAGTCAAATCGCAGATTCCACTCATTCACCCGCGGCTGGGATAAGACGGCTCCATTGGTTTCCAGGTTTTCCATAAAGGACTGCGGGTTGAGCAGGTAAAATTTGACTTCAATTTCGCGATCATTGCTTGTCTGCATACACTACCTTTCGGGCACCATTAACAAATAATACAACTACCAGGGTGATCAATACCAAAACCTGCAATCCGAGACTCAACCAGTGGATGGGTGCAAATGGATCCTTTGAAAATAGTACCGTCCGGCTGATCCCAACCAGGGTGGAAAATGCCAGGTATCGAATGCTCCAAACAGGCGCCCATGCGGAACGGGTGATCAGACCCGCAAAAATGGGTATGCTGGCTGCAAAAAGGAAAAACGCCAGGTTTGCCAGGAGCCACAGTTGTATGGGATCGATGATGGTGAGTAAAAATTGCCAGTTTTGAACATATTGGACCACACGATACAATTCAAAACCCGACCCCAGGATGATAAAGCAAACCACAATGGTCATAAACAACGAGGATTTATGCTGTGGTTTATTGCCCGGTTTCTCGTTTTGGGATTCTGTGATCATATGCTTGCTTATTATAGCAGGCAGTTAGCGTACTTCGACCTTGTAGAGGTAATACAGCAGTTCATGCCAGGGTGCGGGACCATATTCAGTACTGACTGTGCCGCCCGGGAATTGCGCTTTGCATGCCTCGAAATCTTCCTGACGCACAGGAAGAAACACAAACAGATACTTACCCGGTTTTATTACCGGATTTTCCGGATCGCCCCATGGTTTGAATATATCGATCCCTGTAATATTGGGCACGAGGTATGGCAGGCTGGAAATCGAATAGTATCCCATTTCAGGCCAGCCGGAGAATATCACTTCCCAGGAACTATCATAACTTTTCAGTGTGTTAACCAGGTGCTGGGCGATCTGCCCGTGGTAGCCGCCAAAATCGCTTCTGGGAGTGTAATCATAAAAATAAAAACGGGCATCATCCACTGCCACCACCATGGCGCAAACCAGGACGATGACCGTGATCAGCTTGATTCGCTTCTCCCATATTTTTGCCGCCAGTTCGATCATGCGATTAAAACCATATCCGATCACCACAGCACAGGCGGGAATGGCTGCCACGTAGCGTTGTGCCGCCGGGGTGCTTTCACTTAATGCACCAGATACTGCAAAAACCAGTAACCATGAAAGGATCAGCCAGTTGCGATTATCTTTGATCTTGAGCAGCATCAGACCCACACCAAGCAGAAAGATCACAGCTTCCGGCCTGCGTAATAATGGAGTTCCGGGGGTGTACCAGGCTCTCAGCGGCAAATCAGTGTAAGCCAGGAATCCGGAACTAAACTGCTCATAGAGCAATCGCCACATCGGTTTGCCGGTTTCTTTCATATTGAAACTTAACCATTCGCCGAGAATGGTCACCCTGGACATGGGTGCCATAAATTCATTCGGATGTTTGATGAAGAACCAGGCCAATGGCAGTACGACAATAAAAGCACTGATGAACATGATCAGGATGTTTGGCAGCATGCGCTTGAATTTCTTCCAATCCTGGATGGCAACCAGAATAAGCCAGATGAATACGACTGCTATAATTCCGCGGGAGGTTGTATAAAAATACTGGGCGAAACCCATCGCCAGGCCGGAGAGAAGGAAAGCCGCCCGCCGTTCCGCTTTCCACCCCCACCAGAGGGCTCCGATCGCGACGACAAACCCCAATCCGTCCCAGATGTTGTTGAGACCGATCCGGCTGAAATTGATATGAAAATGTGAAAAGGCCAGGATGGCAGCGGCGATCAGGGCAGTGCGTTGTCCAAACATAGCCCGTACAGCCAGGTAAAGTGTAGCAACGGTCAAAGCGCCGGCG
Organism: uncultured Chloroflexia bacterium; assembly: GCA_963709535.1. Lineage (GTDB taxonomy): Bacteria > Chloroflexota > Anaerolineae > Anaerolineales > Anaerolineaceae > PNON01. Next base: position 109,309 of record CAVPWY010000004.1, read on the forward strand.
ATAACTGCAGTGATCCGTAAACCCGCAGTGGTTTGCCCAAGAATTATTATTCCTACCGATTGCACAAGAAAATACAATGAGGGGAAGGAAAACCAGCCCACATTAAACGGGTTGTTTGTATATCCCTTCAGAAAGTTGACCGTGTGCAGACCGGAGGATGCCTCATCACCGGATAGTACCACCGGGATATAAGTCATATTGAATATCCGCAAAGCCAGTGCCACCAAAAAGATGGCCAGAAACCAGATCAGAGTAGGCCGCGAAATGGTGATCTTTTGAAGTTTCTGTTCCCAGGCTGCTGCAATGACGAGGAAAATCGCCCCTGCCCAGCAAAACATGGTTGCCAGTGGATTCAACATTTTCGCTTCGTAGCCATCCGCAAGTGTGGCTATCACTACCAGACAGATGCTGAAGAACAAGTAGATCAATCGGGTTGGTGAGATATGAAACCAACCAGACACACCATTCACACCTTTTTCCACCCATTTCGGCATCCGGTTGTTATCGATGGTCCAGGCACCAAACAGGAAGAGGGCAATCCCGATGACAAAGAAAATATAGGTTACCCAACGCAGTTCAAGGTAGGCAAAACCGCGTACCCATTGCGCCAATACGGCAATTACCGCCCCACCGATCAGCGTAGTCACCTGGAAACTGTTATTTTTTATTGCTTCAGTTTTATCCTGAATTTCCTCTTCCATTACAACCCCATGCACAACAGGTTTAACCTCAAGGTTATTATAGTGCAATCTTCTTGCCAGCGTATTTTAGTAAGCTCTATAAGTATTCTATACTGAAGAATGTATAATGATAACCAGTTGATAGAATCTGAGTTATAAATCCATGCATCAATTATTAAATCATGGATCGAGAAGAAACAATTGACCACTGACTGAGGGAGAAACTGATTTGTTATGAGTATCGACAAGAAGTGGGTGCTTCCCATCACTGAGGAACAGATCATTCGCGCACAGGGTGCAGATCCTGATATCATCCGTACCCGTAAACCGGGCATCTATAAGATAGCCTCGCAGGCACTTGCAATGGGAATGCCACTGGTCAAACCAGTTGTCGTTAGCCATTCTTACACGGTAAAGCATATTGTCCACAATGCAATCATCCTGGAAGATGAAACCAGGATTCCAAGTTCGCTTGTTGCCAATGTACTGAAGAATGCCCATACCATCATTCCGTTTGTTTGCTCCATCGGGAATGACCTTGAAAAATTAGCCAGGCAAACATCCTCCGAGGATCCGGTTCTTTCGATGGCACTGGATGCACTTGGGTCGGCGGCTGTCGAACAACTCATCATGGAAGTCTGCCGGCGGTACGAACTTGAAGCTTCTGAAAGGTCAGAATTTGTTTCCCAACCACTCGGCCCCGGGTTGGAAGGCTGGAGTGTGCAGGAAGGGCAGCCATTGATATTCAAACTGGTGGATGCGGCGAGTGCCGGGATTTACCTGTCTAAATCAATGCTGATGGATCCGATCAAGTCTGCTTCCTTCATTCTTGGCATTAGTGGAACTCCATTTTGAATCGGGCAGCACTTGTGAGTATTGCAACCTGAAAGAAACCTGCAGGTACAAAGGGAATCACGAACATGCCTGAGAAGAATACTGTCCAGGTGGATTTTGAACCCATCGGCAAACGGGTGACCGTCAATTCCGGCCAAACCCTTTTGGAAGCCGCCCAAAAAGGCGGCATTGCCCTTCTATCAGTGTGCGGCGGCAACGGATTGTGTCAGGATTGCAAGGTGAAAGTGATCCAGGGGAAAGTCTCCCAAATTACCACCGATGAAGAAGAAGCTCTATCAGGCGCAGATATCGCAGCCGGAGTTCGCCTGGCGTGTCAAACCAGGGTTTACACAGACACTAAACTAGATGTTCCACCCGATTCACTGAGCGGACCGCAACGTTTACAACTGGAGAGCCTGGAGCGACCATCAGAGATCGTATCCATTGGTCAGACCAGTTGATTTTATAATTCCATCTCCCATACCCTCAGATCCAAATGCCCGCGCCACCCTGCTGCTCAAGACACTGGCTGAATCAGGGATTACTGGTCTGACCTGTCCTTCAGAGATCATGAACGAACTCCCTGAATATAGTAATAATTCCAAATGGAAAGGCAGGGCGTTGGTTCGCAGAAATCAGGTGGTTGGATTTTTACCATATCAATCAGCCATCTATGGAATTGCGGTCGATATCGGCACCACAAAGATCGCATTTTACTTGCTGAACTTGGAGACCGGGGAAATTCGGTACCAGGCTGGAATAATGAATCCGCAGATCGCTTTTGGCGAAGATGTGATCTCCCGCATCAGTTATGCCAACCAATCCGCCGGGAATGAACATGAGATGCACTCTTTGCTGGTCCAGGCTCTGAACAAGACCATCCGGGAATGCTGCGCAGAAACCTCCATAGACCCTGCCCAGATCGTGGATGCTGTTATTGTCGGGAATACAGCCATGCACCATTTTTTTGCCGGCTTGCCCGTCCGGCAGCTTGGCGAGGCTCCGTATGTTCCGGCGGTCACCCACTCCATGGAGATGACTGTCCCGGGAGATCGGTCTGGATATCTCTTCTGCGGGGTTGATCTATCTGCCGCCCAATATCGCCGGGTATGTCGGGGCTGACCATATCGCCATGCTTCTGGACACACAGATCCTATCCGCTGTTGAAACAGTAATCGCCCTGGATATCGGGACAAATACAGAGATCAGTTTGAAAACCGGGGGTGAACTGTATTCCTGTTCCTGCGCATCCGGACCTGCCTTTGAGGGAGCACGGATCGAGATGGGAATGCGCGCTGCCCCGGGAGCGATTGAAAAAGTAGATCTGATCCACGGAAAATTGGAATACAGCACCATCGACGATCTCCCCCCGGTCGGGATCTGCGGGTCGGGAATCCTGGATGCAGTGGCAGTCATGCTAAGGGATGGCGCCATTGATTCTCGGGGAGTACTTCAAAAGACTCATCCGCGAATGGTGGAGATCAACAACCAGAAGAAATATTTATTGGCACAAAAACCTGATTCAGGAAATAACCACGATATCCTGGTCAGCAGAAAAGATGTAAATGAAATTCAACTGGCTAAAGCTGCTATCCGAGCCGGGATTGAATCGTTGCTTTCACAGGCGGGAATCACAGACAACGACATTGATAGGATGATCATCGCCGGCGCGTTCGGTACCTATATCAGCATAAAAAGCGCCATCCAGATCGGGATGTTTCCAGATCTGCCAATGGAGAGATTTTTCCAGGTTGGCAATGCTGCCGGGGCTGGAGCCAGGCATATGCTGCTTTCAATTAAGGAACGTAAAAACGGGGAAGAACTTGCTGAAAGATCTCAGTATATAGAATTAACTACATTCAATAAATTCCCTGCCTTGTATATGGATGCCATGCGATTTTAGTTCTCAGCGTTGAACAAACCAGACGACTGAGAGCTATAGCGACCCCCAAAATCACCCCACCCCCAACTTCTATCGGTGTATGGCCAAGGACTTCTTTTAATTGATTTCTCTGATATCGGGTGTCCCTGTAATAACTCATCGATAATTTTATTGATCTTTTGGGCTTGCATGCCTGCCTGGCGGCGAACACCGGTTGCATCATAGAGAACGATCATTGAGATGGCAACTGCCAATCCAAACAATGGATCGTTAAAACCGTGAAACAAACCAATTCCCAGAGTCGTGGCGGTCATCATGGCTGAGTGAGAACTTGGCATTCCACCTGCGCTAAAGAATATGCCCCAGTGGATCTTTTGTGTCCGCCACAGATCGAACGGGATCTTTAGGATTTGAGCCAAAAACCAGGCGATCATACAACATATCAATACATTGTTATCTAATAGATTTCCCATGATATTTTGCGATGTTATTCTTCTTGAGTCTGATAACCTGGCGGGGTATCTCCAGCTAAAGTGCGTATTTTCAATTCAGCCTGGTTCAATAACTCAGCGCAGTGTTTGGATAATGCCTGTCCCCGTTCATATAACACCAGTGTAGTTTCCAAAGGTAAATTGCCCTCTTCAAGCTGCTCTATGATCTGATCCAATTCTGCAGCAGCTTCTTCGTATTTCAAGCTTGAAACCTCTTTTTGAACGCCTTTTTTATCAGACATGGATCATCCTTCTTCTCCCGCCACTGCATTAAAACCGCCATCCTTCACGCGGATATTTATTTTATCACCCTTCACAACCTGCTGGACGCTTGTAATGATGTGGCCAGACTCCTGATGTGTAACAATGGCATACCCCCGGTTTAGAACCGATGAAGGGTTCACCGAGTTTAATCGATGCATAATTCCGGCCAGGCGTAATTTATGTAAATCTGCCTGATGGGCCACAGCCAAATGCATACTGTCCAATTGATCATCTAGGCTTTGGCGCTGCATCTGAACCTTTGAGAGTGGGGATGACAATTTTAACCGGTAGGACTGCTGTTTATTATCACGGCTCAATTGTTGGAAGTTGTTATGGAGCATATCCAGCAAATACTTTTGGTATCCCAGGAACTGGGCGATCAAATCCATGCGATTCGGAGTAACCAGTTCTGCTGCTGCGGTTGGCGTTGGTGCACGCAGGTCTGCGGCAAAATCTGCCAGCGTGAAATCCGTTTCATGTCCAATGCCGGTAACAATCGGTACACTAGCGTCCGCAATCGCCCGAACCACCTGCTCGTCATTGAATGCCCACAAATCTTCCAGAGATCCTCCCCCTCTGGCAATGATCACGACATCCGGTTTTCCTTCCCGGATCACCCTTTGCAATGCCTTTATTATTTGAGCTGGAGCTTCAACTCCCTGAACCGGAGTTGGACAAAGAATTACTTCCGCAATCGGAAATCTCCTGCGAATAGTATTCAGCATATCCTGAACAGCCGCCCCGGTTGCCGAGGTAACGATCCCGATCCTTTTCGGAACACCCGGGATTGGCCTTTTCCTGTCTGGATCAAAAAGTCCTTCTGCCTCCAGGCGGGCTTTCAATTTTAAGAATTCCTGGAAAAGGTATCCTTCCCCTACAGGTTGAACAGCATCCACGATCAACTGGTACTGCCCGCTCACCTCGTAGACAGTGATCCGCCCATGAACATCCACCTCCAACCCGTCCATCCAGGCGATCCGGATCCGGCTGGCATCTGTCCTCCAGACAACACATTTCAGAGCAGCATTGCTGTCCTTCAAAGTAAAATAAATGTGACCGGAACCAGGGCGGGAAAGATTGGAAATCTCCCCTTTCACCCAACAATCCTGGGTCGCAGGTTCTTTTTCCAACAACCTTCGGATATATGCCGTTAATTCTGTTACGGTCCAAAAGCGTTGGGTGAAGAGAGGTAATTGTTCCATAGATATAGCATACTCGCGGTGGATTCCAGTGTCAACATTTTTGAATATACTATCATGTGAGCATAATCAATGCTAAAATAAAACATCATGAAGCATCTCTGGACACCCTGGCGGAAAAAATATATGCAAGGACCTAAAGTTCAAAATGGTTGTATTTTTTGCTGTGCTTTGGATCAGGAAGACAGCCAGTCATTGATCGTTCATCATGGCAAAACGGCTTATGTTATCCTCAATCGCTACCCATACACCAATGGACATTTAATGATCGTTCCAAATGACCATAAAAGTTCATTGGAGGATCTGGCACCAGAGACCAGGGCAGAGATGATGGAGTTGTTATCCAAAGCAATCACTGTCTTAAGGAAAGTCTATAAACCCCAGGGTTTAACCTTGGCGGCAATATTGGCGAAGCTGCCGGTGCTGGTGTGGCTGATCATGTTCATTTCCACGTCCTTCCACGCTGGCTGGGCGATACCAATTTTATGACCGCCATCGGGGAAACAAGAGTCCTGCCGGAAACCCTGGATGAAACCCTGCAAAAGATGACAGCCAGTTGGAAAGAATAATACTTACCGATATCAACCAATTTAAAGCAAAGAGGAGTGTTTTGAGACACTCCTCTTTATTATTTGTTCGGTAATTAAATCTCAGGATTACTTTAATAATTCTTCCAATACCTGGCGCGCCATGTTCGGGTCAGCTTTCCCGCGCATTTTTTTCATCACCTGCCCTACAAACCAGCCAATCAGTGTGACCTTTCCTGTTTTGTAAGATTCCACCTCATTCGGGTTTTCAGAGATTAGCTCCTGGCAGATCTGCCGGATGGCTAAATCATCACTCACCTGTGCCAGACCTTCCCGTTCAACGATCTTCCCGGGAGCATCACCCGATTCTTCCACTTTGATAAGCAGCGTTTTTCCCGTGGATGTATTCACTGTTCCGGTATCAACCAATTTTATAATATCAGCAAGATAGACTGGCGTTAGCTTGAGATCCCCGGCTGTAATTCCCTTTTCATTGAGCATCCGCAATACATCGTTCATAATCCAATTGGACGCCCGTTTCGGATCACCCGGATAGTTCTTTACTGTTGCTTCAAAATAATCCGATAGTGTCCGTTCGGAAGTGAGGACTTCCGCATCGTACTCTGGCAGGCCATATTTGGTGACGAAACGCGACCTTCGTTCCAGAGGCAATTCCGGGAAGTCAGCCAGGATCTTGTTCCGCCATTCATCATCCAACCGGACGGGAAGCAGATCTGGTTCGCGGAAATACCGGTAATCCGCTTCGGTCTCTTTCGAACGCATCTTTTTCAGAACACCGGCATCTTCATCCCATTCGAGGGTCCAGGCTTCCACCCGATTTCCGGCATCAACTTCACGAATCTGGCGTTCAATTTCCTTTTCAATTGCTGACTTGACCGCTTCAATGGAGTTCACATTTTTGATCTCAGTCTTCGCATTGAGCTTTGTCTCACCCTTCAGCCGAATGGAGACATTCGCATCACAGCGCAGCTGCCCTTTTTCCATATCCGCTTCAGATATTCCCAGCCAACGCAGCAGCTGCCGTAACCGGATCAGATACTGCCCGGCTTCTTCTGCTGTACGAATATCCGGGGCAGTGACCATTTCGATCAGGGGTACGCCGCAGCGGTTGTAATCCACCCAGCGTTCGCCGGCGACATTCTTCGTTTTCCCGGCGTCCTCTTCCATATGCAGCTTCCAGATTCCTACGCGGCAGGTCTCTCCATCAGGCATAGGAACATCCATATACCCGCCCTTGCCGATCGGCTGGTCATATTGTGTGATCTGGTAGCCTTTGGGCAGATCCGGGTAAAAATAATTCTTACGGTCAAAGAAAGAGACAGACTGGATATCAGAATGCATCGCCTGAGCCAGTAAAACTGCTTTTTCAACCACCCTTTCGTTCAAAACTGGCAGTACTCCCGGCAACCCACTGCAAATCGGGCAGATGTTGGTATTGGGGGCATCGTTCCAGCTATCCGCCTTGCAGGAACAGAAAATCTTGCTGGCTGTGTTCAACTGGATGTGGGTTTCCAGTCCAATGACTGGCTCATAATCGGTCATGTTATATCCTTTTTTATAATTCCTGATATAAGTTTACTTTGTTAGGTCATTCGTGACAATTCATTGTCACGTACCCATCCTTTTCGCCAGCATTCTGCCCAGTAGTGGATAATAATATATTTTGCCTCTCAATACCTGCACAGAAGCAATGATTCCAAAAGTGGCTAGCAGAGGCGTAACTAATAAAATGAAAAAATTAATTAACAGTGAGGATGATGACTATCAATCCAATACCAAGGATAACTGGTTCACTCGTTAAGAGTTGCCCACCCAAATTCAACAGTACCATCGGAACTCCGATAATAATTACCATAACCAACTGGCACCCAAATAATACAAAGTTGATCACCTGTCCCAGCAATTGAAAAATCAAAGACTGCATCACCTGGAAACGGTTTTGCTGCGATTTCTCCTTATCCATGGTCGCAAGGATAAAAGGAACCAGGAAACCCATCAAAGGGATGAGAATCGCAGCATGTGATACCGCAGCAACCAATTGGTCCTCTCTGTTGGCAATGCTCTCCGGAAAGGCTGCACTATTCAGGTTCTGCGTTATTGCCAGGCTCAGATGATATACCTTGCATTCCAGCAACAAATTTATCGATCCACCGGCCTAGCCAAGGATACCGGTAATTGCGTCCAGACAGGCAAACTACTGCCCCGATCACTCCAAATAACAGGTAAATGAACCATCCAATAGCAATCACAATACTGGATGCGACCATGGCAGTCAACATGCGGCTGGAATAAACCTCTGGAGTCAGATGGCTGGCAGTTGAAATGGAAGCATAGATGAAGACTGCAAAGAAAACGACCAGGGCGATCAGCTGGATCCAGATCCATTGTAATAATTGAAAGATCAGCGCCTGTAATGTCTGGTTTCTGACAAAATGGGAATATTTTTTTCGATAGGTCCAGAGAATGACTGGAACGAATATTCCAATACCCGGGATAAGGATGGAAGCATGCGCAAAGGCAGAGGCTATCCTTGCATCCATCGGAGGTAAAGGGGCTGGTTTCAATTCAGAAGGAGCCATATTAACGCAGGACTGCCGGTTTTACTTTTCGCCATTCATCTGTTTCGGTCGCCATTTCAAAAGCCCGACCGATTTGCAGCAATTTCGCTTCTGAAAAATCCTGCCCCAGAAGTTGAATTCCAACCGGCAACCCTTCCTTGCTTAATCCACCGGGCAGGGAAAGTCCCGGTATGCCGGCATGATTGGCGGCTACGGTCAACTGATCGGCATATTGCATGAGGACAGAATCTCCGTACACTTTGTCAATTTCAAAGGCGGGTGTGGGGGTAGTAGGGGTCAACAGGGCATCCAGCCGGTACTTCCCAGCGGGGTCAAAAACATCATCGAAATCATTCCGGATCAAGGATCTTATCCTAAGTGCCCGGTTATAGTATTGCTCAGAATATTGTGCTGCCGAGACGTACATTCCCATCAGGATGCGTAATTTTGGCTGCAACCCAAATCCTTCTGCCCTGGACTGCCTGTACATGGATTGCAGATCATCGACCTCCCCCGTGGTGCGGTATCCATACTTAACCCCGTCATATCGATGCAGGTTGGAGGATGCTTCGACCCTGGAGATGACAAAGTATGCAGGAATGCCATACCGGTTATGGGGCATGGGTATATCTTCAATAATTTCAGCACCCATCTCTTTTAATAGGTTGGCAGCCCGCCTGACCGGGGTGGCAATATCATCCGGCAGGGGTTGTTCGATCATTTCGCCAGTATTGGGGTCGGGGTAGGTGATCATGAAGTAATCGGGTGAGAGCCCAATGCGCAGACCTTTCACACCTTTTTCCAATTCAGCAAGGTAGTCATCCACAGGCATGGTGGCTGCGGTGCTGTCATGCGGATCAGACTCCAGCAATCACTTGCAGCATGGCTGCAGCGTCTGTAATATCTTTTGCAACAGGTCCCGGGCAATCAATTGACGAAGCAAAGGCGATCACCCCGTAACGACTTACCCTGCCGTAGGTGGGTTTTACCCCCACAACACCGCAAAAAGCGGCAGGCTGCCTGATTGAACCGGCTGTATCGGTACCCAGGGAAAGGGGACCTTCTCCGGCAGCCACTGCTGCTGCACTTCCGCCAGAAGATCCACCCGGTACACAGTTAGGATTCCAGGGGTTTCGGGTGGTAGGCTTAAAAGCTGAAGATTCTGTGGAGGAACCGTAAGTGAATTCATCCAGGTTCACCTTCCCCAGAATAACTGCTCCGGCATTTGCCATCTTCTCAACGCACGTTGCAGTATATGGGGGTGAAAAATTCGCCAGGATTCGTGAGGCAGCGGTGGACGGAATTCCCCTGGTGCAAAATATATCCTTTACCGAATATGGAACGCCGGCGAAAATTCCTGCATCATCGCCATTGGCGATCATTTTATCCACCTTTTGGGCGGTTTCTAGAGCAGAATCGGGTGTAACGGTAATAAAAGCATGCACCTGCTGCCGGTCTGCATCTGTAATGGGACCGGGGTCAATGGATCCGGGTCGGCCGTCCACCTGCCCGATCCGTTCAAGGCAGCTTTCAAGCACTTCCACAGCGGATGCTTTTTTACTTTTTACTAGACGGGAAATTTCAAGGGCAGAGAGGTCGCACAGTTGCATATTATCTTCACCTTATTACAAAATGAGAGGGTGAGGGAATAACTTATCCACTCACCCAATCGGTAATTTTTTCATCAACAGCATCATTCCAAACGGGTATGCGGAATTTCTGGAACGACAAAATAATTCTCAGCCGTCTGAGGTCCTTGCTGCATGATCTCGCTGGAATTAGGAAAAGGCTGCCAGGCATCTTTTCGCAGTTCCGGACTTATCTCTGCCGGAAAAGGAACACCATGACGTGCCAACGGTACGTCAGCCGAGAGGGGAATTGACTCCAATTCATGCACTGCCAGGAGCTGTTTATTAAGCTGCCCGCGTAAATACTCACCTTCGTCTGGATTTAACTCCAACGCAGCCAGGGAAACCAGTTTAATAAAAATATCCTTGGTAATTTCCTCAGCCATTAATACCTCTAAAGATTGATCGTGATCGTTAATGTTTTGGTTCCGGTATTTACACCATCTGTAACTGAAAGGTTAACAGTATATGTTCCTGCAACAGGTGAAGCACCTGAAATAATCGCTACTCCAGATGCACTCGTCCCACCTAATGTCAACCCACTTCCTAATAATCCTGTCTCAGTGATTGTCAAAACATCTGCGCAATCAGCATCACTAGCCGTAACATTGTAAGTAAATGGTACACCAGCTGAACCAGTAGATGTAGTTCCGCTAGTAATAGTTGGTGCGAATTCATTCTCATCAATTACATTTACACTGAAAGCTTTTTCGAAATAAAATCCTACCGAATCGGTGGTTCGGACGCGGAAACTTAAAGTAGAGAATGTTTCACAGTTGACCGTGGCTGAAGATGTCAGGTTACCACCAGAGGACAAACTAAAATAACTGTTATTCGTGCTGCCTGTTCCACTGACGAGTGTATGGATCCAGGGTCCACCACCAAGTGGATCGGTGGTTGAAAGTGTGCCTACTGATGTTCCTGCAGATACATTTTCAAGAAGAGTCAAGGGGTCTGGAGCAGAAGTAATATTTGTTGGTGGTCCTTCGGATCCATCAGAAACCATGAATGTAACTGTAGCCATGGATGTCATACCGCCTTCAGTAGTGATCTTATAGTCGATCGAATCCATTCCCATAAATCCAACCGGAGGAGTATATCGGAGTACTCCATCCACGGCTGAATATTCTTTGGTTAATATGCTTACCTTTCCACCCTGGTGTGTAGTGTATTGGTCCCATTTATCAGTTTCACATTGATTGGCACAATCAAATAGCCGTGGGATTTTTACGGGTATTGAGTGAATAGTATCATTCGCAATCACATTAATATCAACAAATGCCGGGAATGGTACAGGATTGACTATGTCGTCTTTTGCTAGAATACTGCACACTCCTGGTGCGCAAGCAGTCGGTGTTTTAGTAGGTGTCTTTACCTTTGTCTTGGTTGCTGTTTTTGAAGCGCCTGTGGCAACAAATATCGGATTTTTTGTGTTGGTTGCAGTTCTTGTATATGTAGATGTTTTCGAAGGAGTTAATGTCGTACTGGGGGTTACGTAAATCGTATTTGTAGGCGTAGGAGTATTTGTCAGGGTTGGAGTATCCGTCGGCAAAGGAGTGTTTGTATCAGTGGGTAATGGTGGAACCTTTGTCCAGGTCGGTGGAAATTGAAAGGGTGTTTCAGTAGCTGTTGGAAGCACCAATGCAGGCGGTACATTAATGGGTCGCATCCCTACGGGTAATAGCTGGTTGGGTAGGATAAATACAGCCCCGAAAACCACCACCATTCCAAAAGTGCCTATGAGAAGAAGGATTGTGAGCAAATTCCAAATTGACATTTTCATAGCTGCATGATCCTTATATTTTTAATTAAACACAAATACACTCTTTGCCTGAGCGATTAATGTCAGTATATACCAGAATTTTACCATGTCAAGAACTTTGAGCACGGATTGAAGGTTATTACCCTGCTGCACCAGCCATCATCAAACCCAGTTTAACCGGATTTGCTTCGGAAATGGGTAATATGCCCATGATCTCCCCCTCGTAGAATACCATAATCCTGTCAGACAATGCTCTGATCTCATCCAAATCTTCAGATATCAAAATTGTTGCAGTTCCAGCATCCCTTTGTTCGAGCAGCTTTTGGTGGATATATTCCGTCGCACCGATATCAACTCCGCGGGTGGGTTGTGCTGCAATTAAAACATTTGGTTTTCGAGACAATTCTCTTGCAAGGATCAGTTTTTGGATATTTCCACCCGATAAATTCTTGATGGGTGTTTTTATGGATGGTGTTTTTACATTATATTCATCCACAACTTTTCGGGTGGTCTCTTCGATTTTTTGGAAATCCAAAAATACACCCCTGCAGAATGGAGCATGGTTATGGTCTTCTAAAATAAAGTTTTCAGCTACGGTAAAATCTTTGATCGCACCTTCCCGCATTCTTTCTTCCGGTATATAAGATTGACCGGATTGGATCCTTTTATCAGGAGTCACTTTTGTGACATCTTTTCCGTTGATAGTGATCTTTCCCTTGCGCACTGTTCGTAAGCCAGCCAATGCTTCAGCCAGTTCGCGTTGACCATTTCCGGAAACACCCGCCAACCCGAGGATTTCTCCGGATCGAATGTCGAAGGAAATATTCTTGAGGGCATCTTTCTTCCGGTCTCCGACTACAAATAAGTTTTCAACGCTTAACTTGATGTCACCTGGCTGAGCAGGTTTTTTATCATACTGCAAAATTACAGGTCTACCCACCATCATGGTTGCCAACTCTTCTTTAGTGATGTTTTCATTAATAGTTGTCCCAACCACCTTTCCATCCCGCAATACTGTTATGCGATTGCTAATATCAATTACCTCATGCAGTTTGTGCGAGATAAAAATTAGGGTATGGCCATCTGTCGTCATTTGCCGTAAAGTGACAAATAATTCATCAACCTCTTGCGGAGTTAGCACTGCTGTTGGCTCATCCAGAATTAATAAGTCTGCACCGCGATACAACGCCTTTAATATTTCCACCCTTTGTTGTTCACCAACTGCCAGCTGCCAAACAAAGCATCTTGGATCCACTTTTATGTGGTATTGCTCGCTTAATAACATCAACCTTTCTTCAACTTTGGGTAATTCCAGCAACGGTCCTTTACTTGATTTAAGTCCAAGTGCTACATTTTCTACGACGGTTAATGATGGAACGAGCATAAAATGCTGGTGGATCATTCCAATTCCAGCCTGAATTGCATCCTGCGGATAACGGAATTGCTGTTCGACTCCATTAATTATAATTTTTCCTAAATCGGGACGATACAGACCATATAGTTGGCGCATAAGGGTACTTTTCCCTGCGCCATTTTCACCGAGTAAGGCATGAATCTCTCCGGAATTCACATCAAAGCTGACATGATCATTTGCAAGAACGCCAGGGAATCTCTTTACTATGTTTTCCATCTTCAACTGGTCAATTCTTTTGTGTATGCCGGTATTTGTTGGAGGATTCATCTTAATTCCTAAAATTAATTCATAATGACTACTCTCCCTTTATCATCAAAATCGATGATAAAGGGAGAGATCTATCAGTAAAATTTACTACGGTACGATTGGTCCCTTGAGGGGGTCGATGGTTCCACCCATGATGCCATCAATGGCTGCCTGGGCAGCAGCTTTAGCATCATCAGCGATGGTAACTGCATCATTATATTGGATCCTTAAGCCTGCATTCTTGAATGTAAGGGTATAGGCTTTACCACCAAGTACACCAGCTTTACGGCTGGAGACCATATCTTTGATGATCCCGGTCCAGTCGAAGATCTGGCTGGCGGCAACTGCTTCGGGGGCCAAACTGGTCTGATCCCACTGTGTACCAAACCAAAGTACATTGTTATCCTTGGCGATACCGATGGCTCCAACTACTGATTGTGATGAACCGGTGAGAATATCTGCACCAGCAGCTATTTGGGTCTCGGCACAAGTGGCCATTAAGGAAACATCAGAGAATGAACCAGTGTAGTTTACCTGGTTGACAACTTCCGGTTTCGTAGCGGTTGCACCAGCTTTGAATCCATCGACATACAGCTTGGCATCACCGGCTTCTACTGGTCCGCAAATGCCCATTTTTCCGGATTTGCTGATCATTGCAGCGAGAACCCCAAGAACATAACCACCTTGTTGTGCTTCTGCCTGGTAGGCAAAAACGTTATTAATGCCATCCGCCTGGAAAGTGTTCAAGGAAGTTCCCCAGGCAAAACTGGTCTCGGGAAATTCTGGGGCAATCTGCTGTAAAGAAGTACCATACTGGGAGCCATGAGCAATTACAAGGTCAAAACCCTGTGTTGCGTAATCTCGGAGGGCAGCGGCAGCATCCGGAACTTTAAATAAACTCTCTGAATAAGCAATTTCCATTTTATCTTTGCCCATTTCAGATTGAACCACCAACAATCCTTCGTACATGGATTGGCTAAAAGCGGCATCTGTGATCGTGGACGGCATAACGATGGCAACCCGGAATGGTTTTTCTACCATGACTTCCGGGGTTGCTGTAACCACGACTTCCTGAATCACTGGTGCTGCTTCAACCAACCTGGTCACTTCCACTGGAGCTACCGGGGCGACTGGCGCAGCAGGAGCACAGCTGGCTAGTAAAATTGAAAACAACACGACCAATATGCTAATTTTGTGGAACTTTGTATTCATTTATTCTCCTCTAATTGATTAATAGGTTGAAACCTCTTTACATCCTCTGATATGAAATTTGTCTTTCCATCACCTCCTCTATGTTTATAATGTTCTTAATGGGGTTACATTTCCCCACGTTCGAATGGCTTACTCAAAGCTGCAGGTTGAGCAGAGCGGCGCACAGCAAAAACCAGCGCGACAATTGTTAGCAAGTAAGGCAGCATGACTGCAAAATCTGATGGAATATTGATGCCTTTGATCTGCAACCAAACCTGAAAGGCATTCACAAAGCTAAATATGAGGGAGCCCACAAGGACGCCACCCGGTTTCCAACTCCCAAAATAAACCAGTGCAACAGCAATAAAACCCATTCCGTTGGTCATGTTTTCCTGGAACAGATTGATCAGAGCAATGGATAGGGTAGCGCCAGCGATACCTGAAAGTATTCCACCCAGGCATACGGTCGTATAACGAATTCGAGCCACATTCACACCCAATGAGTCAGCTGCCTGCGGGTTTTGTCCAACTGCCTTTATTTGCAGTCCAAATGTGGTTTTATTCAAAACAAAGCTGGCAATTGGAACAAGAAGAAACCCGCCATACACCAGGATATTGTGATTAAAAAATGCCTCACCCAAAAAAGGTAGATCGCCAAGGAATGGTATTTTCACGGGTGGGAAACCGGCAATGCTTTCCACACCACCCATCGTCATTTTAAATAAAAGTGTGGATAACCCCAGTCCGAAAAGCTGTAATCCAATTCCGCTGATACCCTGCTCGGCTTTTAAAGTAACACTAATAAACGCCATCAACAAACCCATCAGAAAGCCTGTGATGGCCGCAGCTAACAGACCCAGCCATAAGTTGCCGGATTTCATACCGACATAAAATCCTGTGAATGCTCCCATGAGCATTATTCCGTCAACACCGAGGTTATAAACTCCGGAAGTTTGAGCGATTGTTTCACCAATGGAGGCATATAAATAAGGGGTGGCGAGTCGAATACCACTATATAAGATCCCTAAAAGAACAGGTAATTTAAAAAGCTCATCCATTCATTTGTCTCCTGCGAGCACGATATCGACTCCAAATTTCTGCGCTCACAACGAACAGAACGATCAATCCCAAAATAGTATCGATGAGGGCAGACGGTACCTGCATGGCTCGCTGCATCTTGTTTCCACCTTCCATCAACCCGCCAAAAAATATCGCCGCTGGAATTGCTCCAAGAGGGTGTAGTTTGCCAAATAAGGCAGCGACTATACCGGCAAAGCCATATCCACTGGAAAGCCCCTCCATCATTCGGTGTTGGACCCCGATCACTTCTATTGAACCTGCCATTCCAGCGAAGGCTCCCCCCAGGGTTAATGCCAGCATCTGGTAAAGTTTTACCGGTATGCCTGCATAGCGGGATGCGTTAGGATTTAAGCCGACTGCCCGGATGCGGTAGCCGATACTCGTCCGCCACAGGAAAATATATACAACGATTGCCAAAACGACAGCAATAATTGCCCCGCTGTGCAGCAGCGTTTTTGGAACCAATTTGGCAAGCCAAACAGCTTTTGGCAGGAGAGCAGATTGAGCGATACGGGTTCCCGCTTCAATTTCCGCCGGGTCAATCATAGGTCCGCGCAATAAATAGTTAGACAGTTGTAAAGCAATTGCATTCATCATCACTGTACTCAGGATCTCGTTTACCCCCAGCCAGGCCTTCAGGCTTCCAGGAATGGCACCCCATGCAGCCCCGGCTAAAGTTCCAACAAGAATTGTTGATGGTATAAGGATCCAACCTGGCAATTGCCGTAAAGCAATAGAGAAAGCGGTGGCAGCCAATGCCCCGACAATCACCTGTCCTTCTCCACCAATGTTGATCACACCACCACGGAAAGCAATCGCCACGCCAAGGCCAACAAGCAGTAATGGAGTAGCTTTAACGAGGGTTTGTGTGATCCCTGTCCTATCCCCAAACGCTCCGAGGAATAAGGACTGGTATGCCTCTAACGGATTTACTTTGAAGAATAGTAATAAAGCAGCACCAATTAATAAAGCAAATGGTACAGCAGCGAGGGGAAGAAGAGCATCAATTGCTTGGTCAAGGAAATTTTTTATCTTATCCCTATTCATCATTACGTATTGATCCTTATCCTCTCGTAGTATTGACAGAGATCATTATGCCTTGCTCCGAACCAACCGTAATGCCAGGATCTGGTCATTGTAATAGTTCAGACCCATGACCACCGGTTGACTTTCTTTCGTATAAAATACATCCTTAAAAACAATCACTGAACGATCAGTTCCAATTTGTAGATGTTTATTCACGTCCACCGGTACTGGTTCGGCGTGTAGATCTGACACAGAATAGATCAAATCAAGATTGCAATAATCGGATAAGATCTCATATATGGAGAGTTGGGAATCCAGGATTGGATTAGCTGCGACGAATAGGGCAGAAGGAATAATATTCGTTGAATGAATTGCGGGGAAATTATCTGCCAGGAAAAGCCGCTTAAGAATATATACTGGTTGGGGGGAATCGAGTTCGAGAATTGCTTCTTCTATTTTGGTGGATTGACGGAAATACCCATTTAAATATCTAATTTCTGGGTTTCTGCCGCTTTCACGAATAAGCTGGGGAAAGCTCCATAAGTTCTGTAATTGTGTGTTAAATTGGACAGCATGTTGATTAATAAAAGAGCCATTTCCATGTTTGCGGATAATGACTCCTTCGGTGACCAATGAATTGACTGCGATTCGTAATGTGGATCTGCTCACCCCAAATTCATCAGCGAGCTCAACCTCCGATGGTAAACGTGATCCAGGGCGGTAGGAACCGTTTTTTACTCTTTCACGGATAATCTGGTTGATCTTTATTGTTACCGGTTCTGATCTTTCAATCATAAATTGGCAATGATCCGTGAAGAGGGTAAACGTCTAACATCTATTACTATCTTACCGGATTAAGAAATAATGTCAAGAGCAGATTTTTTATTTGCAACTATACAATTCCTTTTGCGTATTGATTATTAACAACAATATCCTCATAATGGAATCGGGCTTTGGGGATTCGGTGGTTGGATTTTAATAGTTTTTCATTGTGATAAAATAGAAATCCGCCATGACAAGGGAGAATATGCGCAGTGTTTCAGTCGTTATTCCAGCATACAATGAAGGACAAAGGATCCTAACCGTCCTGCGTGTTTTGCGTGAGATCCCTCAAATAAAAGAGATCGTCGTATTAGATGATGGCTCCAAAGATGATACTTATGCGATTGTCAAATCCTATCTTCCTCAAGATCCTAGATTAATACTGCTCCAGCATTCCCATAATATGGGGAAAGGTCAATCAATCTTCACAGCCTGGGCGGCTGTTACTTCTGACCATGTCCTCATGCTGGATGCAGACTTGCGTGGATTAAAACCTGAGCATGTTTTGGCTCTTTGCGAACCTGTCCTTTCCGGAAATTATGATATGACTTTGGGTTTATTTAAGGGAGGCAATTGGAAATCGGATTTTTCCCATTGGGCAACTCCCTGGTTGACCGGTCAGCGCTGTCTTCGGCGAAACATGCTGCAATATGTTGATCATGATGCCGCTGCCGGATATGGTCTTGAAACAGCCATGACAGTGGCAGTTCATCAACAATCTTGGAAAGTGATAAAAGTAACCCTTCGAGGTATGAGTCACCCCATTAGTGAAATTCATCGCGGTGGCATTAAAGGGTTGGCCAACCGGATAAAAATGTACAGCCATGTATTCAGAGCCTGGTATATGGCAACTGCCAAGTCACGTTTTCAATCGTTGATCAAATATAAGTAGTTTTCGTGGATGATTATTAAAGGTGGTAACGATAGCTAAGTTACCACTTTTTATAAATTTATTTTTCCAATAAAAATAATAGGCTTCAATAATCCGATCAAAACTTTTTACTTACACACATTTTTTATGACCTGTGTAAAACCGATGATGACTATTTGTATCGGGTCAAAACCCAGGATAGAGCAAAGTTGAGACTTCATTTAACTCTCTGCGAGAACAATGATCCTATCATTTTCATTTAATGTTATTTTGTTTGATTTATCGGGATTAATAACCACACCATACGCTTTGGATGGATCATTCGCCTGAGCTTTGATGCGGTAACCAATAGCCGTTTCCCCAAGCCTGGCAGCAGATTCAACAATTGTATAGAAATTTACTGGATGGTTGGGCTGAATATATCGGGATGCCTTTTTCAGGTATATCTCTGACCCGTCGGGGTCAAATATATCTGTGAAAACAGCATTTAATTGTTTATTTTCTGAGATCTGTGCGAGCATTAAACTGATCAACTTATTACTCACAATGAAATCGTCCGCCCGGGTAACATCTGCGAGGTTGCGGTTAC
The DNA here is from genome assembly GCA_963709535.1 of uncultured Chloroflexia bacterium. Taxonomy (GTDB): domain Bacteria; phylum Chloroflexota; class Anaerolineae; order Anaerolineales; family Anaerolineaceae; genus PNON01. The sequence goes on from CAVPWY010000004.1 coordinate 128,394, forward strand.
GGATATCAAGCATCTCACTAACAATGGAGAACACTTTTCCAGTTTTTTCAGAAATATCCCTCAAATGAAGCAGAGTCACCAAAGTTTCAGCATCAGCGTGTTGAATCGATAAAGTATCTGAATAACACAGAATGATTACATGTTGATAAGTTCCAATATCCAGGCTATCCAATAATCCTCTGTCGGTGGTTTCTCCGGACTTAATTTGGACATTTTGATGAACAAGGATTTTAAGATCTTCTGTAGATAAATCCTGGATTGAAACCGGTTCAGCTACAACCAACACTTCAGAACCTGCTGGAACATAGTTGTCCAATTCCCGGATAATATCCAATCCATGGCGGTTCCAACCCAGTATCAGGGTTCGCTCCGGTCTTCCTGCTTCAGAGTACCCCTGAACGATCAATGATCCATCGATTTCTTTATCCTGTTTTCCTGATAACACTACTTTGTCGTCATCCTCGGAGATAAAAATTAACTTATCCCCGGGCTGGAGTATTGTGTCCATTGGAGGATTTAATTGAAGAGATCCTTCAACAGGCATCAAACCAATCACCGTGGAATCTTCAAACAATAACGCGCATTGAGCAAACGTTTTTCCCGAAAGCTCATCCAAATTTTTATAATAAATTTCATCCCCACCAAAATCCATTAGCTCAGTATAAACAACAGACAATCCGGATTGCCGACAGGTTTGTGCAATGACCCTGGCTATAAGGCTGGAAACAAGCACCAGTTCCACTTCGTCTTTTCCCACCATTTGGGACACTCCTAGATTTTGTGGGTCCCGAATTTCTGCGACAATATGGAAAGGTTGTTTTCGGCGGCCAGGATTATTCACAATTGCCAATAGAGCTTTGATCACTTCAGAATCGGGATCATCTGTTTCAGGTGAAAGGATGATGATGGATTTCGATGTGTTAATGCTCACGATATCAAGATTTTCCATGTCTATTGGCGATCCGGTTCGGGCTACGACTCGCGTTGTTTTTGTGTCTGGAATCCTTCCCCGGATCTCATCCTGCATCTCTATTTTGTCTTTATCTCCCAACACGACTATACAGGCATCTTTTTGATTCGAGTTAGCTTCCACCAACTCAGATATGATCGTGAAGATCTGATCGGTCCACCCTAAAATAATGGTGTGGTTTTTTTCGATTACCGGAGAACGACCTTTACGAAGTTCTTCGATCTTACTTTCCAGTCCACTGGTCAGAATTCCAATCAGAGTGCTGATAATGAATACTCCACCGATCGTCACAAAGAACATTACCCAGCGAAAACCCCAGCCTTCATCTCCACCCATCGTCCCGGCGTCCAGGGTCCGCATTAAGCTTTCCCAGACTGCTTCGCCAAAAGACAGGGGTTCACCGCCCGTTTGGTGAAGACCACCGATGGCCAGGATTCCTGCTCCAATAACAATGATTACAAGCGAAATGACTGCCAGCCAGCCAATCAAAGCTATGGTTCCACGGGCAAGAGTATTATCAAAATAATATCGGAATTTATCAGAAAAACCTGGATCTTTTTTCATGGAAGCCTCTTTATAGGGATTAATTACTAAATTATATTTTATTGTCGCCAAAGAAAGTATATCCATATAAAATGGATAAAAATTCAATTTGTGCTGTGAAATATGGATAAAACCTAGTTATTGATTTTCCAGACGTTTCTTTACATACTTGGATGGAGCTTCCAATTCCTTCACTGCATCCGATCCCACCCACCGGGCGGTTTTGTTAGTGGATTGTGCCAATCTCCTGCTGACATCCAATGCTGGCTGGTAAAGCTCTCCCCCACGTTTACCGATCTGCCGTAATGCCCAGTTGACAGCTTTCTTTACAAAATTCCTGCCATCCTCAGCAGAGGATTCTATGGTATCCAAAAATTGAATAAAAACCGCATCCGGTACTTTTTTACCGTGAACTGCAATGTATGCCATCAAAGCAAACCCTGCCCGTTTCACAAACTCCTGTTCCGATTTTGACCAGAACAGTGCTTTTTCAACAGCAAGCGGGGATTTTGAGTACAAGTTACCGCACACCTGGTCGCAAACATCCCATGAATCAAATTCCGCAGTCCACGAATCCATTTGTTGACTGGTCAACATTGCCGGCTGGTCAATGATGGAAGCAAGTATACGTGCTTCATGGATTCCGGTGTCCCATAACGCCAAAGCCAAAGCATGATCCTTTTTTCGCTTTCCCAATTTCCGGATATTGGGCATGGAAACACCCAGTGTATTATTCGGGTTAATACCAAACCTGGCCATTCCGCTAATATTAGCTGGAACAGCCAGGGCTTTCAATTGTGAAATAATTTCATGCAATTCTTCGGGTACTGCCATTGTCAATTTTATTTGCGGGCGTAATAACTTTCAAGCCCTGGCCGGGCCTGGTTAAAGTGTTTATTCGCAATATCCAACACAGCTGTTGCCCACTCACTGCAGGATAGATCGATCGCCAGGGCGTTGGTATATGATTTTACTTCCTCCAACAGGCTGCCTTCCACCTTGCACTCAGCTGACCCTTTGGCGACATCAGCTATCGCCCCTACAGCGCTCCAGCCTTTCAACGCAGTATCGATCTCGTTCTTCTGATAGACCATCGAAGCTGGCCATTCAGGCAGCAGTCGGTCATAAGACTTGTATACCAGTGCCTGCTGTGTTTTAAATGCTCCTAAATTATTGCTGCCATCACTGATCGCCATGAGCAGATCCACTTCCTGGATCAAAGCCTGCGTATTTTCGTTGAAATGACTCGCTTCAGGGAAAACCTGCCTGATTATGCGAGGTAGTAAAAGCCAGACGGCAACCGCCAGGATGATCAATAGAACGATGAGAAGTATGATCAGCAGTGGATTTGTCTTTCCGCGGTTTTTTCGAGCAAGGCGTGGACGCCTGCCTTTTGCACTCCAGTCCGGCGGTTCCAGTTCAGTGGTTGATGACTCTGCTGTCTCGAATTTTGACAATACTGACGGTCGGTCTTCGCTTGTGGTATCAGGTACTTCTTCTGTTTGTTTCAAGTTTTGTTGCGCCTCTTCAATTACTGGTGCTACAACCGGCAAGGGCTCACCAAGACGTGCAAGGCCTTCAAGTGCGATCGGATTTTTGGGATTGATCCGAACTGCACGGTTGAGACAGTAAACCTTGCGCTCTTTCTCCGAATAACAAACTGACAACCAGGCCCACGCCATGTCATTTTGCGGATCCGATTTCACAAGTTCCGCCAACACTTTTAATCCCATGGGAATATTCCCTGAGCGGATCAACTCAATTCCCTGATTTAATGCATCTTCACTCATAACTACCTCCTACCTTTGAATACGGGCAAATATCCCTCCAAAGCGGGTGGATATGGAAAAGAGTGCATAATTTGTACCAATTATGAAATTTGATCGTTTATGTGGGGTATTTCAAATTAACCGATCCATTCAATATCGGATTGATCGGCAAACCTGCTGTGCATCACCTCGATCGCCTGAGGGTTTTCGTCGATGAGAATGAACTGCCGATCAAGCTCCAGGCAGACTGCGCCGGTCGTACCGCTTCCAGCAAAGAAATCCAGCACTACTTCTCCCGGGTTTGAGCTGGCAGAAATGATGCGGCGCAGAATTCCAAGTGGTTTCTGAGTGGGATAGCCTGTTTTTTCTTTCCCGTTGGTAGGAACGATGGTATGCCACCAGGTATCGGTCGGGGTTTTCCCCTTTTCAGCTTTTTCTTTTCCCACCAATCCGGGTGCCATGTAGGGAATGCGGTCGACCGCATCCAGGTTGAAGGTGTAGTGGTTCGGATCTTTTGCATACCACAGGATGTTATCGTGTTTGGCCGGCCATTTGCTTTTCGATCGGGCTCCATAATCGTATGCCCAGATGATCTCATTCAGGAATGATTCCCTGCCAAATATTGCATCCAATAAGATCTTGCAATAATGTACTTCGCGGTAATCTATATGGAAGTAGAGACTGCCATCTGGTTTTAGGATCCGGTGTGCTTCCCTCAATCTCGGCTCGAGAAATGCCAGGTAATCATCGAACAGGTCTATATATCCTTTTGAGCCGATCTTGATGGTTTGGTAGCGTTTCCCCTGGAACCCGACCCTATCTCCCAGTTCATCACGTTCTGTCCTGATCTGGGTGCGCGATTGTTTCTTACCGGTGTTGAACGGCGGATCGATGTAGATGAGATCGACACTCTCGGATGGCAGTATCTGTAAGATGGGGAGATTATCTCCAAAATAAATACGATTGGGCATAAGGTAAATTCTAGCATATCCTGGAATTACTGCCTCTCAACTTGCATTCTTATGGTTTAATTGAAACCATGAAGATCGTTCAAGGTTTCATAGTCAACGTGCTCCTTATCAGCTTTTTATGGGGCTGCTCTCCAACACCACCCACTGTGGGTGTAAAAACACCAACCACAACTATAAAGATAACCATATCTCCAACAAATACTGTGGTTTCGACTCCAAAACCGCAAGCATCACCCACTTTCCTGCCCACGCCCACCAAAACTATTCCATCTCTTAAATTGGAAAAGATCACCACTGAGAATCGCTGCCTCACTTTCACAGGTCAAACTGATCGGTGACGGGCGCATCCGGGATGTGGCTTTTTCAGCGGGCGGCGGATTGATCGCAGCAGGATCATCGATCGGGATCCGCATCCATGGCGGGCAGGACCTGATCGAGCGCGCTTTCATCCCCAGCACAGCGACAGTCACCCGGGTGGCTTTTTCTCCAGACGGCAAACTGCTGGCAGCTGGTACTGAATCCGGGAAGATTCAGATCTATACCGTCGATTCGCTGCTCAACAGCAATAATAATCCGATCAAACCAGTAAGGGAGATCAAAGCCAATAACTTCGCCATCACCTGCCTGCTTTTTTCACCAGACAGCCAGTCGCTAACAAGCGGCTCACTGGATCGGACCATCCTGGTTTGGAATCCAACCACCGGGAAGCGCATCCGCAGCCTGGGTGGTTTTTTGCTGGGGATCAGCGCAATCACTTATTCCAGCGATAGTACACTACTGGCAGGCAGTTCGGTGGATGGAAGCATCCGCATTTGGCGGATCCGCACAGGGGAAGTCTTGAACAGTACGGGAACCCCTGAAAGAAATCGCAGGCAGGTGGATCACTACCCGCTAAGTCTGGGTTTCCTCCCGGATGGCTGGCTGATATCGACCTGGGCAGATGGTGAAATTTCCGCCTGGGATTGGCGGGATAAGAAAAACGAATCACAGGTGATCATGAAAAATGATGAGATATTTATATATTCACTCATCAGCTCTGCAAATAGTAACCTGATGAATATCACTCAAGACAGTACCTTGCAGGTGCTGAATTCTTCCCCGGATGATACAACCGGGGTCAGGCTTGAAAAGGAATCTTCATTGGATTTGGGAACTGAAGTCGTTTCTGCCTCGCTTTCCACAGATGGAAAGTGGCTGGCGGTTGCCAGTTATCCGGCTCAAATAAGCCTGATCAATTTGGGTACTAAAGAAATTCTGATGACATATTCCCGCGAACCACAGGGGCAGCAGGTGATCGCTTCGGCTTTTTCACCTGATTCCAGGTTCCTGGCAACATCGCATGGGGATGGTCTTGTCCGCATCTGGGACGCTATAAATATGCAGAACTATTTTGAGGTCGAGATCAGCCAAAGTGAGCCCACCCAGGATCTACAATTCTCATCGGATGGAAAGCAGCTCATTTGTGGGGCTGACGGCATTTACCTGCTGCCAACCACTGAATTTCAGGATCTCCTTCTGCATCAGTTATCGGCTTCTACGTTACAACACCTGGTTGACCTTCAAGCCACCAGAAGGATCGACACTGGAGGAACAGTCCAAACGATAGCCATTTCCACGAACGGTGATTATCTGGCCTCCTCTAATCTGATGGAAAAAACCATCCAGCTCTGGGAAACCCGAACCGGAAAACTGATCGGAAATCTGGGTGGAATGCTTGATCCGGTCGAAGTGCTGGCATTCGCTCCCAACAGCCTGACTCTGGCAGCCGGATCAGCTGATCATACGGTACATTTCTGGGATCTGGATAAGATTTCGGCGGCAACCAATTCTGGCGGTAGCTGCCGGGGAAAGCAAGTATCTGCTGGAAAAACCGGATCTGATCATCAAAAGTGAATTCCCGGTATTGTCCATGGTCTACTCCCCGGATGGCAGCCAACTCGCTCTGGCCGGTACAGGTTGGAATGTCCGGGTGGTTAAAAGTGCTAATGGCGAATTGATTTCCAACTTAAAAGGATCCAAAGATCAGATCAATTCCCTGGCAGTATCGCCTGATGGGAAACTTTTAGCCTCCAGGTGGAGCTGATGGTATAATCCGGGTTTACAAATCCGGGCAGGAAAGCCCTCTTATCATTTTGGATGTTCATGCGGGAAATGTGAACACATTGAATTTCTCGCCAGATGGCAGGATGCTGATCTCCGGTGGGGAAGACAACACCATCCGTGTGTGGGGTATTCCCAGGTAAGCCATACAGATCTTATTATTCCGTTTTTACCTATTTATTATGATCACCAAGATTTCAAACCTCTACCATAGCCTGCCGAATAAATTCTGGACACTTGCGTTTGGAATGTTTATCGACCGCCTCGGTGGTGCGTTAATTTTCCCATTCTTTGCCCTGTATATTACGCAGCACTTTAATGTCGGCATGACAGAAGTCGGTATCCTGTTATGCTTTCTTCTCGGTTTCCAGCCTGGTTGGGCAGACCATCGGCGGTGCCTTGACTGATAAGTACGGGCGCAAGAAGCTGATCATTTTTTCGTTGATCATGTCCGCTTCATCGACTGTCCTCATGGGGTTGGTCGATGATCTGCGTACTTTTTATGTTCTGGCGATCCTGGTTGGAATTCTGGCAGATACCGGCGGACCAGCATATATGGCGATGATCTCCGATTTGCTGCCAGAAAACAAACGCAGCGAGGGTTTTGCCGTTCTGCGTGTGACAGCCAATCTCGCAGTCACGATCGGCCCACTCATCGGTGGACTGTTAGCCGGGGTGAATTACCTGCTTCTATTTATCATTGACGCCATCATGAGCACCATCACTGCGGGAATCATCCTGTTCAAGCTGCCGGAAACCATGCCAGCCAAAGCTGAAGAATCAGCATCTGGTATGAGCCTTGGGAAAACCATCATCGGATACATCGTTGTATTCAAAGACCGGCTTTACATGGTGTTCATCCTGGTATCCATCATCAGTGTGATCGTCTATTTGCAGATGAACAGCACGCTGTCGGTTTACCTGCTAAAGGTACACGATATCCCGCCTAAAGGATTTGGTTACATTCTCTCCCTCAACGCAGCGATGGTTGTGGCTTTTCAGTACTGGATATCCCGTGGATTAAAGAAAGTGCCTCCCATGGTCATCATGATGCTTGGGGAATCTTCTGTATGCGATCGGCTTCGGGTTATACGGAGTTATCTCGGCATACTGGATGATGTTGGCTGCCATGGCCATTATCACCATCGGTGAGATGTTCACTGTCCCGGTTGCTCAGACCATTGTTTCATACTTCGCTCCGGAAGAAATGCGCGGGCGTTATATGGCCATTTTTGGTTATGCCTGGATCCTACCCTCAGCCATTGGTCCCCTGCTTGCCGGATTGATCATGGATAACACCAACCCAAACTGGGTTTGGTACGGTTCTTTTATATTAGCCTTGATATCTGCAGTAGGGTACTGGGGTATTCACCTGAAAGCAGGGCATAAATTCTCATCCGCGGAAGATCTTTCTCAAATAAAGGACAATCCAGCACTTCCATTGGTTGAGCAATAAAAAAGGCTGTGGTTTTCACCACAGCCTGATAATCTACGTCTCTTTGAATTCGCCTTCGACAACGTCTCCGTCCGGCGGCGGTGGACCTTGCTGACTTGTTTGTTCGGGAGGCGCAGTCTGCGCATTTGCCTGGGCGCTGACTGCACCCAGCATCTGAGTCAACTCTTCTGTCTTGCTGCGAATCACCTGCAGATCATCCTTTTGCATCACTGTCTTTACTTCCTGGATCTTTTCTTCGATCCGGGTCTTATCGACAGCAGGCAGCTTGTCACCTAGATCCTTGATCTGTTTCTCCACCTGGTACACGGTGCTGTCGGCATTATTGCGGGCTTCCACCAGTTCTTTACGACGACTGTCTTCACTCTGGTGCTTCTTGGCCTCTTCCACCATGCGGTCGATATCTGATTTGTTCAAGTTGGTGCTGGCAGTGATCACAACTTTCTGCTCTTTTCCGGTAGCTTTATCCCGGGCAGTCACATTGATGATGCCATTCGCGTCGATATCAAAAGTCACCTCGATCTGAGGTAAACCGCGCGGAGCGGCAGGTATGCCATCCAAACGGAAGCGTCCCAGCGACATATTGTCACCTGCCATGGGGCGTTCACCCTGCAAAACGTGAACATCCACTGCAGTTTGATTATCTTCCGCGGTCGAGTATATTTCCGATTTCTTCACCGGGATGGTCGTGTTACGTTCAATGAGCGGAGTCATGACACCGCCCAGGGTTTCCAATCCAAGTGTTAATGGAGTCACATCGAGGAGGAGAACATCCTTCACAGTTCCGCTTAATACACCAGCCTGGATCGCTGCACCGATGGCGACAACTTCGTCCGGGTTCACACCCTTGTTCGGTTCTTTATTAATGAGTGAGCGGACCAATTCCTGCACCATGGGCATACGTGTAGCTCCGCCCACCAGGACAACTTCGTTGATATCTTTGGCTGCCAATCCGGCATCCTTCAACGCACTTTCAAATGGCTTTTTGCAGCGTTTGAGCAGGTCTGCTGTCATTTGTTCAAAATTCGCCCGGGTTAGCTTTAGTTGTAAGTGCTTCGGCCCATTGGCATCAGCAGTGATATATGGCAGGTTGATCTCACTTTCCAATAATGTGGATAGTTCGATCTTGGCCTTTTCAGCTGCTTCACGCAGCCGCTGCAACGCCTGTTTATCCTGGCGCAGGTCAATCGCAAAATCACGCTTGAATTCATCTGCAGCCCAGTTGACAATTTTTTCATCCCAATCGTCACCACCCAGGTGGGTATCACCATTGGTTGATTTTACTTCCACAACCCCTTCGCCTACATCCAGGATGGAAACATCAAATGTACCACCACCCAGGTCAAAGACCAGGATGCGTTCATTGGTTTTCTTATCCAATCCATAGGCTAGTGCGGAGGCAGTCGGTTCGTTGATAATGCGCATGACTTCCAAACCGGCGATCTTACCGGCATCCTTGGTCGCCTGGCGCTGGCTGTCATTAAAGTAAGCGGGAACCGTGATTACAGCCTGAGTAACAGGTTCGCCCAGGTAGGCTTCAGCATCTGTTTTGAGCTTTGATAGAACCATCGCTGAAATTTCCTGTGGGGTATATTCCTTGTTCGTTACCGGGATTTTTACACGCACATCTCCGGTGGGACCTTTGACCACATTAAATGGGACCATTTTCCGTTCAGCTTCGACTTCATCATAATGACGCCCCATAAAACGCTTGATCGAATACACAGTATTTTCTGCATTGATCACACCCTGGCGTTTTGCAGTCTGCCCGACAAGCCGTTCCCCATTTTTAGTAAACCCAACAACAGATGGCAGCAAGCGTGAGCCTTCTGCTGTGGAAATGACCACAGGGTTACCCGCTTCCATCACTGCGACAACACTATTCGTTGTTCCTAAATCAATACCAACAATTTTAGCCATATCATCCTCCAGCAATACATTTGCATAAGTTAAAAATACACCTTTTAATGATAGATTTTCGTTAACAAACTGTTGGAATTTGTAAGAATAGGTGTGATTTGAGATTTGTGTTCAGGATTGGACACTGGCCAAGTAACGATATTACATTTATATTCTTTAGAAACACAATTTTCGAAAAAGTGTTTTCTCTTTCGAAAGAAACCTATATTATTAAGATACTTTTGGGAAATAATGAAGAAATGTTGAGAAACCGTCTTATCCTGTAAAGAAACAGGTATAAAATTTGGAATAAGTGGATCGGCAACAATCAGTAAATGGGAGCGCAGATACTTGGACAACGGGATAAGCGGGTTAGAAGGCAAGGTAAAGGGCAGAAAGCCAAAAAAACAAAAGCCCAAACTACCTAAAACCAGGGAAGAAGAATTACTGGATAGGATTCTATATTTGGAAGCAGAGAACGCCTACCTAAAAAAATTGAACGCCTTGGTTGCAGAGCGGGAAAAACGCGAAAAAGAGACCAAATAGCTGTAATCTCTGAACTAAGGCGTGAATATCCATTGGCAGTGCTTCTGATAACAGCGAAGATCCCCAGAAGCAGTTATTACTTGAATGACTGAACTGATAAACAGAGACAAGAACGAGATGAGAAAATGCCTTGAATAATTGTCAGATTGAACTGATATAAATTAAAGTATGGAGCGTTTCCATAAATAACATTAATATACTTAAGCCAAAACCCCGGCCACCATCGTGGCAGTTCTTCGACTTTATTCTCTTATTTCATTATTTTTTTTTAGTATCGACACCAGTTGGAATCAACAATCCACCCGAGTGAGTATTTTGCCAGACCGTCATTATAATCGGTGACGTCCTCCCACTTGGAATTGCGGTTGATGAAAAGGCTTTCGTATTTCCACAGTTCGCCTTTGTCATCTTTAACAGAGAATGCCACGCACCAACCGGTTAAATCCTTTGTTTGGGGTTCGGTAACCAGTTTAAGGGGCACATCCTCCTGGGTTCTGATGACTGCGATCTGATTTTTGTATTCTTTTTGGATGAAAGCTTCAAGGTCTGCTGGGACTTTCGGCTTTGGAGTGCACCCGGTCAGGAATACAAGGGTTAGTAAACCAATGATCCAGGTTTTCATATTACCTCATTTCTTAAATTGGAAACGCTCCATATTTTTATTATAAGGTAGGAAATAAGATTTACAAGCGACAAAATTGTAAGGATTTTTACCAGTTCCATACATAAACTTGTTCTGGAGAAAGCTTGATCAGCAAATTGTGTGAATCTTCGATCCAATCCTGCGGGTCTTTTGCTTTTACCCCTTCTTCCCCCAGGTACAGGGAATAGATCCATTCGAACTGTTTCCTCAGGAAATCCCGCGGCTCCAAAACCAATTCTACATTTCCTTCCATGATGACCGCTTGCGTTTTACCGTCTTTTCCGGAAACATCTATAGCCACAGAGACTTTCGGGTTCTGCTGCAAATCTCTGACCTTGCGGGTATTGGATAATGAGCTGATCCATAGAAGCTCTCCATCCCATCCGAACCAAACCGGCACAACATGCGGCTGATTGTTCTGATCCGCTGTTGCCAGCCGGGCGATCAATGGCTGGCTAAGCACCTGGTTCATAACTATTTGCTTATCTTCAGGAAGATTATTCATCTATCTCAACTTTGGAGATTCAGAATTTAGTCTTTTACCCGAAGCGTCCTTCCACATAATCCTGAGTACGCTTATCTTTTGGCCGGGTAAAGAGGTCTTTATCGGGTGCAGTCTCGATCAGCTCACCCTGCAGGAAGAACGCCGCAAAATCTGCAGTCCTTGATGCTTGTTGGACAGAGTGAGGTGCGAGGATAATGGTATATCTTTTTTTGAGTTCCTGTAAAGAATCTTCAATTTTCGCTGTTGAAATGGGATCCAATCCACTGGTGGGCTCATCCAATAAGATCACCTTTGGATCCAGTGCTAGTACCCGGGCCAGGCACAAACGCTGCTGCTGCCCGCCGGAAATTGCCACACCTGGATCATCGAGGCGGTCTTTGACTTCATCCCAAAGGACAGCATCCCGCAGGGTTTGTTCGACCACCTCATCCAGTTTTTTCTTATCCTGTACTCCGGCTACTTCCAACCCATAGGTGATGTTCTGGCGAATGGTCAATGGTAAGGGAACAGGGCGAGCGAAGACCATCCCAACTTTGCGGCGCAACTCTACCACATTGGTCCTGGGGTCCATGACATCCAATCCATCCACAGTGATCTTTCCACTTACAAAGGTGACATCAGCCAGGTCATTCAAACGGTTCATCGCCCGCATCAGGGTCGACTTGCCACCTCCGGCCGGGCCAAGCATCACAGTGATCTTATTGTCTGGTATGGACAGAGTGATATCCTTCAGACTCTCGGTTCCATCTGAATAGCTTAAGGAGAAATGATCCACTTCAATGATATTCATACCTACCACATCCGTTTGGCTCTTGCCCTGGAGCGAATGACTGAAGCGACTATATTCATGATCAGGACAAAGAACAATAAGACCAGTGCGGTCCCATATTGGATCTTTATCGGCATTCCGGGAACCTGGGTGGAAATCACAAAAAGGTGATACGGAAGAGCCATGGTCGCATCCAGCGGCGAACCAGGCAGCCGTGGCAGAAAGAATGCAGCCCCGGTGAAAAGGATCGGGGCGGTTTCGCCCGCAGCCCGTTCCAGGCCGAGGATGACACCAGTCAGGATGCCCGGCAGTGATTGAGGAAGCACGATCCTGCGGATGGTCTGCCAGCGCGTCGCACCGAGTGATGTGCTCACCACCCGGAAACTATTCGGAACAGCCCTGATTGCTTCTTCACTGGTGCTAATGATGACCGGCAGGGTCATGATGGAAAGGGTCAGGCTGGCAGCCAGGATGCTGGTGCCGAATTTAAGGAAAATTACGAATATTCCAAGACCGAATAAACCATACACAACCGACGGAATCCCCGCCAGATTGGTAATTGCGATGCGTATGACCCGGGTCCAGCGGTTTTCCGGTGCATACTCGGATAGATAGATAGCCGCCCCGATCCCAAGGGGTACGGAAAACACTGCTGTGCCGAGGGTCAGGTACAAAGTACCGATAATGGCTGGCAGGATACCACCGCCCCGCATTCCATCGGATGGAAACCCGGATAAGAATTCAAGCGAAATTGCTGGGGCTCCTTGCTGAATGATATATACAACAACAATCAAAATGGGAACAACAGTCATGGAAGACATCAATCCAAGCAGTCCAAACCCAATATTTTGGGTGATACGTTTGATCTGTGGAGATGTACCCTTTTCGATCATATTTTCCTAAGACAAGATCCGTTCGGCTCGTTTGGGTTGGCGGAAGACGATAGCTGATGCCGTCACATTGACGATCAGGGAGATCAGGAAAAGAATGATCCCGATCAGGAACAGGACGTGGTAATGGGTGCTGCCGGTAGCCACTTCACCCATTTCAGAGGCAATGGTCGCAGTCATGGTGCGGATGGGTGAAATGAATGAATTCAAATGAATCGGCAGCACTGGCGCATTCCCGGTGACCATCATGACCGTCATAGTCTCACCAATCGACCGTCCAATTCCCAGGATGACCGCGGTCAAGACGCCTGATCTGGCTGCCGGCAGCGTTACACCCCAGATGGTCTGCCACTGCGTGCCTCCAATAGCCCAACTTGCCTCCCTGTAAGATCGTGGAACAGTATTTAAGGCGTCTTCAGAGATCGATACGATAGTTGGGATGGCGATTCCTGCTAGAAGGAGCGATCCAGCCAATGCGGTTAATCCGGTGGGCAGATCAAACAACCTGCGGAGAGAAGGCGAAACGACCAGGATTCCCAAAAATCCCAACATTACTGAAGGGAACCCGGCCAGGATTTCGACAAGTGGTTTAAGAATTTCCTTCAGCCATTGCGGAGCCACCTCGGATATGAAAATGGCTGTTCCAACCCCAAAGGGGATGGCTATCACTGCAGCACCGATGGTAACAACCAGCGAGCCGAGAATAAGTGGAATGATCCCGAAGTAATTTTCGATCGGGTACCAGCGAATTCCAGCCAGGCTTTTCAATGGTGCTTCTAAAAGCGCGGGTGCACCTTCACTGATGAGGAAATATAAAATGAGCACTACAAACAGGACGGATGAATAACCCGTAATTTGAATTCCGCGGGTGATGATGCGTTCAGATAAGGGTGTTTGGTTTTTCATGGAGTGCTACCCGTCGAGGTATTTTTTACTGAAACAAAACCTAGGTTGGTTACAATTTCCTGGGCGACAGGTGAAATGATCCAATCCAAATACACCTTTATTTCATCCAACGGCTGACCATTGGTATACATATACAGATCGCGCGAGATGGGATATGTACCATCGTTGACAGTTTCAGCGGATGGAATAATATATCCGCTTGCAGCCTCTTTTGCAACTGCCAACATTTTGACTTCAGGTACGATGTAACCCAGCCCGTCATAGCCAATGGCGTTCGGGTTGTCTCTCACCTCAGCAGTGATACCTTCGGAAGACGGCAGAAGCAATGTATCCATACTGAACAAAGTTTTATTGTCTTTGCTGCCTAAACGCAAGACGGTTTCAAGAAAGTATACATGGGTACCAGAATTGGTTTCGCGTGAAAGGCGAACGATGGGACGGTCTTCCCCGCCAACCTCGCTCCAATTTTTAATATTTCCACTATAAATGTCGCTGATCTGTTGTAAGGTAAGCTGATTGACAGGATTATTTGGATGAACGATCACTGCGATCGCATCACGAGCGACCACGAACTCCACCGGTTCGATCCCGTTCTTCTTAGCTGTATCGATTTCTTCAGGTTTGATCGCCCTAGATGCGTTGGCAATGGAAACGGTGCCATTCAATAAAGCAGCTATTCCTGTGCCTGATCCACCACCGGTAACGGATATTCTTACTTCTGGTTTCACTTTTTGATAAGCCTCTGCCCAGGCCAACGCAAGGTTGACCATGGTATCAGATCCTTTATTCTCTATGCTGAGAACTGATTCAGTTTGGGAGGGGGAATTTCCGGAGGAATCGATATTGGAACAACCAGCAAGCAATAATGATCCAATAACAATTGCCAATATTCCACGAAAATTTGACATTTGTTTGAATTATAAACGATAAGAGTAACTGAATGAATTAATTTAACATTGTTTTCTTCACATCTTAAAATTAAATATCCGGGTGTTATAATCGGACTATGTTAAAAAAGCTCAAGTGGCTCGGCCTGATAGCAGGCGGCATACTTTTATTCATTTTATTGGTACTTGCACTGTTTCCCTCGATACGTAGCAGCATCACATATCGTTGGGATGGTCTCCGAACGCAAATCAAATACATGGTCGATCCACCACAAAAGGCTGTATTCATTCCAGAAAATCAACAATCCCAGGTGGATGTAATCGTCCAGCAAACTATGATGGCGTTGACACCTACAGTCACCCAGACACCTCAGCCCACCATCGCACTGAGCCCACAACCCAGTGCAACGCCAACCATTACACCCACTCCTCTGCCGGCTCAGGTCACACTGGATGGGATCAACTTCCAATCTCAACGATATATGATGAATTACTGCGCTCCTGCCAACCTGGCCATGGCATTATCCTTTTGGGGCTGGAAAGGCGACCGGCTTACCACTGGTCCCTGGTTAAAACCATACAGTGATGACAAAAATGTAATGCCTTATGAAATGAAAGATTATGTCGAAAGCCAGACAGACCTTAAGGCAGTCATCCGTTTCGGTGGAGATTTGGAAATGATCAAATCATTTATTAGTGCAGGCTTCCCGGTGTTGGTGGAAAAGGGTGAAGTGCTGCATGGTGAATACGGTCCTGGTTCAACAGGCTGGATGGGGCATTACATGGTATTCAACGGATACGATGATGCCGGGAAATTCCTCGTTGCACAGGATTCGCTGGTAGGACCTGACCAGGAATATTTATATGAAACTCTGGAGACGGATTGGCGGGCTTTCAACTACGTTTACATGGTCATTTATCCAGCGGAAAAGGAAGCCGATGTCATGCACATCCTGGGTCCACAAGCTGATGAAAAAGCCAATTTTGAATACGCTGCTTTGAAAGCTTCCAATGAAGTGATGGGGTTGAGCGGCAGGGAAAAATTCTTCGCCCTGTATAACCGGGGTACCAATCTGGTCGAGTTGCAGGATTACGGTGGGGCTGCACTGATCTATGATGAAGCATTTCTATATTACGAGAGTGATGTTCCTGAAGCCGACCGTCCTTACCGGGCATTATGGTATCAAACTGGACCTTATAAAGCTTACTATTACACCGGCCGTTACTGGAACGTGATCAACCTTGCCACAGTTACACTGGACACAATGACCAAAGCAACTGCAGAAGAGAGTTTTTACTGGCGCGCCCGGGCGGAATTGGCACTGGGTGACACGGCAGGAGCTTACAAAGACGTTCAGCAAGCCTTGAAATTCCATGAGGGATTTGAGCCCGCCCAAGAACTTCTAACAGAAATGGGATACTAAACAAAAAAGACCTGTCGGGTCTTTTTTGTTTACAAATAATTTTGTTTAGACAATCCCGTTGGCTATTGCCTGAAGAGCCAGGTTGAATAACCCGGTAGGAATTAATCCTGCCAGGATCACGAGCACTGCCATGGTGATAGCAGCCAGGTTCACCCAGAAATCGCGGCTGGAGGAGACTTCTCCTTCGCGCATATACATCATGACAACCACACGCAGGTAGTACCAGGCAGACACAATGGATGTAAGTAAACCGATGACAGCAAGAACGATATAGCCGCCTTCAATTGCCGTGCGGAACAGGAAGAATTTTCCCCAGAAGCCGATCAAGGGTGGAACCCCGGTAAATGAGAGCATGAACACTGCCATGGCAGCAGCCAGCCAGGGGTGGCGCTTGCCCAACCCGCTGTAATCCCGAATTCCCAGTCCCTGCCCATCTGCTTTTTCGATTGCAGAAATCACTGCCCAAGCCCCCAGGGACGTCATCCCGTATACAACCAGATAGAGAATGGCAGCAGCGGTCGAATTGGCTGCAGTTTTCACATTTCCATATGGAACCAGCGCCATGAGGATATAACCGGCATGGGCAATGCTGGAATAAGCCAACATGCGTTTAATATTGCTTTGGGAGACTGCCGCGACGTTTCCCACGATCATTGTGAGGGCTGACAGAACCCCGAACAGCGGTGCCATGACAGGTGATAACGTTGGGAAAGCTATGGTGAATACCCGGATAAGTGCTGCAAACCCGGCTGCTTTCGCCCCGATCGACATAAAAGCTGTAACCGGGGAAGGTGCTCCCTGATATACATCCGGTGTCCACATGTGGAAAGGTACGACTGCCACCTTAAAACTGAAACCAACCAGCAGCAATCCGGCTCCGATCGTCACCAGACCTGTATCAACCTGTCCATTTTTGATCGCTGAAATAATATCGCTCAAGGCTGTGAATTGCGTACCACCATAGATCAACGCCGTTCCGTAAAGCACAAAACCGGATGAAAACGCACCAAGGATGAAATATTTCAGGGCTGATTCTTCCGATTCTGACCTGGGGACGGCAAAACCGGAGAGAATATATAGCGGGATGGATAATAGCTCCAACGCCAGGAAGAACATGATGAGGTCGGCGGCAGAAGCCATCAGCATCATTCCGCTTACAGAAAACATCAATAGCGAATAATATTCGCCGCGCTGGATTCCCATCCGATTCAAGTAATCGTAGGCGATGGCAATGGCTACCAGACCACTCACAGCAAATAATACATTTAAATAAACTGCAAAATTATCAACAACCGCCATATTATTGTAATTAAGTGACGGGTGTCCCCATTCGAGCAAAATCAGGATCAGAGAAATTAATAGACCAAGACCAGCAAGTATCGCTGTCCAAGCTTTTTTATTTTTCGGGATGAACAGGTCCACCAGTAAGAGCAGGGATGCCCAGACCAGTAACACTGTTTGAGGAAGTAAAGATAAAAATGACTTAAGATCTATTCCCGTCATGGTCACTCCCTCATTTCACAGCTGCAAGAGCAGGTTGGATTAATGCCACCAATTTATCCACTGCCGGGGCAATGAGCATAAAGAATGGTTTTGGATAAACACCGATCCAAAGGATCAGCAGCAGAATTGGAGCCAGGGTGGCGATCTCCCTGGTATTCAGGTCTTTCAATCCATTATTCTCTTCATGCGTAACAGGTCCAAGGTAGATTTTTTGGAACATGTGAAGCAAATAGACAGCCGCCAGGATGACTCCGATGGCAGCCAAAATGGTAGTGAAGGTATTATTAATGGCTGTGCTGGTATAAGAACCCACCAGGATGGTAAATTCTCCAATGAAACCGTTAAGTCCCGGCAGACCGACAGATGAGAGCACGATGATCAGGGAGAGTGTTCCATAGACAGGCATGACCTTCCATAATCCGCCAAAATCATCCATCAAGCGTGTATGCCTGCGCTCGTAGATCATCCCCACCACCAGGAATAATGCCCCGGTGCTGAGACCGTGGTTGACCATCTGTAATATTCCACCCTGCAATCCCTGGGAATTGAGGGCAAAAATACCCAGCATGACAAAACCGAGGTGGCTGACCGATGAATATGCTACCAGCTTTTTGGCGTCTTTCTGCGCGTAAGCTGTGGCTGCTCCATAGATGATACCGATTACAGCCAGCATGGCGATCCAGGGGGCAGCTTTCACCGAAATCTCAGGAAAGATCGGAAGATTGAAGCGCAGAAAGCCATAAGCTCCCATTTTTAGCAGTACACCGGCAAGAATTACAGAGCCGGCAGTCGGGGCTTCCACATGGGCATCCGGCAGCCAGGTATGCAGGGGGAACATGGGTACCTTGATGGCAAACGCAAGTGCGAAAGCCAGGAAAAGAGCCCAGGCAATATTGGCCGGCAATCCGGTAATGTTCATCAAGTCAGGAACGGAGAATGTTCCCCGGTTAAGACCCAGCCAGAGCATGGCTGCCAGCATTAAGACAGACCCTGCCATGGTGAACAGGAAGAATTTCACGGCAGCGTAGATACGGCGCTCTCCACCCCAGATGCCGATCAGGAAGTACATCGGGATCAGGGTGAATTCCCAGAACACATAGAAAAGGATCATATCCTGGGCGAGGAAGACACCCAGCATGCCGGTTTCCAAGAGCAGGAAGAAAGACATGAAGCCTTTTACCTTATCCTGCACGGCTGTCCAGGTGGATAGGATCGAAATCGGGGTCAGGAAAGTGGTCAACAGAACCATCAAAATACTCAATCCATCCACACCAATGTGGAAATTCACTGAGACTTTCCCGAATTCCAGCCAGATACGATTGGCGACCATCTGCAGGTTCGGATCAGCCCGGTTAAATTGTGCCAGCATCCACAGAGATACCACAAAAGCAACCAGGCTGGTGATCAACGCCGTCCAGCGGATTGCACCCTTTCGATCAGATGGTATGAGCCATAATACGGCTGTACCGAGCAATGGTAAAAGTAATAAGAAAATCAGAGGATTCATCCCAGAGTTCATTTCCCGTCCTCTACCTGAAGATCAAGTATCCAAGAATCGCTGCTGCCCCGATAAAGATCATCAGGGCATAAGAACGAACCAATCCATTTTGAATGACACCAAATCCGCGTGAAAGCAAGCTGGCGAATTTGCCTAATCCGTTTGCAGTTCCATCGATCACAATCTGATCAACAGGCTCAGCCAGGATAACGGAGGCATCTTTGTATGTCTGCAGAAGGAAGAAATCATAGATCTCATCCACCCACCATTTGCGTTCAAATGCGGTGAATAGCGGACCCAATAACTTTTTCAATGGATCAGTCTGCCCCGGCTGCCAGGCTTTTCGTCCATAGAAGAGCCAGCCAATGAGAATGGCGGTGATTGCCACCACCAGTGAGACGCCAGCTACCATCGGGTTGAATTCCCCGGCATGCATTCCGGCAATGCTGTGCTCCAGCCAGTGGCCAAGGTTATCAACACCCGGCAGATTGATCAATCCGCCAATTATGGATAATAATGCGAAAATCAACAAAGGAATGGTCATCAAAGGTGGGTTTTCTTTTGCGCCTTCTGCAGCTTCAGAGCGGGGTTTGGCAAAGAAAACCATCCAGACCTGCCTGGTCATGTAAAACGCAGTAAAAAATGCAGCCAACAATAGCATTCCAAACATGACCGGATTTTTGGTAAAAGCGAATGTCAGTATCTCATCCTTTGAGAAGAAACCTGCCAGGGGAGCTATGCCGGATAACGCCAATGCCCCGATGAGGTAGACCCAGAATGTGGTTTTCATCTTTGTGCGCAGCCCGCCCATATTACGCATATCCTGGGGATCAAAATCGGTGCTGTGTTCAGCATGTGCCAGATGATGATGTCCGAATTCCACTCCCTGGATGACCGAACCGGCGGAGAGGAAAAGCAATGCTTTAAAGAACGCATGGGTGATCAGGTGGAACATCCCGGCTGTATATGCACCCATCCCAACTGCAGCCACCATAAAGCCCAGTTGGCTGATGGTGGAATAAGCCAGAACCTTCTTGATATCATACTGCCCAATGGCAATTGTGGCAGCAAACAGTGCAGTGATGGTACCCACCCAGGCAACCGCTTGTGGTCCGACAGGGCTCATGGCGAAGATCGGTGCTGACCGTGCGACAAGATAGACACCACCGGTCACCATGGTCGCAGCATGGATCAGTGCAGAAACCGGGGTAGGACCTGCCATCGCATCCGGCAGCCAGACGAATAACGGCAGTTGGGCTGATTTCCCGGTGACGGCCAGTAACAGGAACAGGCTGATACCGATCACCACCCACTGGCCTGCATCCCCGGGTGGTGTCCCTCCCTGGAATACCTGGGTGAAATTCAGGCTGCCAAACTGCAGAAAGATCATGAACATGGCGATCAGGAAACCAAAATCTCCGATGCGGTTTGTGATGAAGGCTTTCTTGGCAGCAATCGCATTCCCAATGCCATCCTTGCCTTTTTCGTACCAAAATCCGATCAGAAGGTATGAACAAAGTCCAACACCTTCCCAACCGACAAATGTCATCAGGTAGCTTTCAGCGCTGACCAGGATCATCATCATCATGATGAACAAATTCATATAGATGAAAAAGCGTGTAAACCTGCCTGGATCTTCATTTAATCGCACATCTTCATGCATATACCCGATCGCATAAATGTGGATGAGGGTGCCAACTCCGGAGACCACCAGCATCATCGTTACCGAAAGAGTATCCACCCTGAAATCCCAATTCACTGCCAGGCTGCCAACTTTAATCCAATCAGCAAAATGGTGGATATACGCTTCCGGATGGCCTTGAAGGGAAATGAACAGCATACAAGCAATCACAAATGCCAACCCTGATGCAGCGCTGGCAATTGTTCCCACTACTTTTTCGCCAAGCTTCCTTCCAATAACAAGGTTGATCAATAACCCGATCAGTGGAAAGAGAACCACCCAGGGAACCAGGGTAAAGAAAGTTGCCGGTGCTACAGTTTCCAGTTGCATATTTTCTTCTCCACCTAGTTCTTCAATCCGTTCATCAGGTCAATATCAATACTGCGCTTGGTATGGAAGATGGCCACCATCAATGCCAGGCCAACCGCCACTTCGGCTGCCGCAACCACCATGACAAAGAAAACAAAGATCTGTCCATCCGGTTTTCCGAACGCATTGGAAAATGCAACAAAAGTAATATTGGCTGCATTGAACATCAATTCAAGCGACATAAAAATAACCAATGGATTGCGTCTCGTGATCACACCAATCGCACCGAGCGAAAATAAGATCGCCGATAAAACCAGGTAATAACTCATCGGGATGGTGTTCATAGTTTTGCCTCCCCCTGGCTGATCGAGATCTTCTTCTTTTCCTGTTTGGTCAATACGATCGCACCAACAACTGCGATCAACAGGATGAAAGAGGTGATCTCAAATGGCAGCAGGTATTTCTGATAGAGCAGCATGCCGATCGTCTCCACTTCAACCACACTTCCCCCGGCAGTGACCAGAAGGGTTGATGGGTCTTTGATCAGGAACATGAACACTGCCTCTGCGATAACGATCAAACCCACGAAAACCGTGACAATCCGTTGGAAGCCAATCGGTTCGTACTGGGCAATGTTCTCAGTACCCAACATCATGATCACAAACAGGAAAAGCACCATGATCGCACCGGCATACACCGTGATCTGCGCCAGGCCAATAAAAGGGGCTCCCAGGATAAAGTAAATAAATGCAACAGTGGTAAAGTTCACCACCAGGAGGATGGCAGAATATACTGCACTGCGGCTGAGCAATACGCCCAGAGCAGTGACTACCGCAATCCCGGCCAGGGTAAAGAAAATGATGAGCTGAGGTGTCAATTGAGGCATATCCGCTCCTTAATCCACAGGGTCCTGCATTGCAGGGACAGAACGGGTATAAACACCCGGTTTCACTTTTTGGGGTGTCGGCTTCGCTGGCGGCATGACCGGTTCGATCAACATATTTTTATCGTAGATGGCTGTTGCCCGATCAAGGAATGACAATTCATAATTATCTTCGAGAACGATCGCCTCTGTCGGACAGGCATCTTCACAGAAGCCGCAGAAAATACACCTCAGCATATTGATCTCATACGTACTGGCATAGCGTTCGCCAGGAGAATAACGTTCATCATCAGTTTGCTCGGAAGATTCAACAAATATCGCGTCAGCCGGGCAGGCTGCTGCACACAGGGAACAACCAATACACTTCTCCAATCCATTATCATAGCGTTTGAGCACATGCCGTCCCCTGAAACGCTTGCTGACCGGACGCTTTTCTTCGGGATATTGTATGGTGACTGGTTTGGTCCAGGCAGACCGAAAGGTTTGCCATAGGCCACGCAGCATCTCGATAACACCTCTAAACATGTTATTTTCCTCCAAACAATACTATTCCAAAAGCGGTCAGCACGACATTCAATAAAGCTAATGGAAATAGGATTTTCCAGCCAAATGCCATGAGGCGGTCATATCGGATCCTGGGCAGCGTAGCCCGGATCCAGATCAGTCCATAGAGTAATATCGCTACTTTTGCCGTCAGATAGATCGGTCCAAGCCAGGGGGCGACGTCAAGAAATGGTCCCAGATACCCACCCAGGAAGACCGTTGCACCAATGGTGGAAACTGCGATCA
This sequence comes from uncultured Chloroflexia bacterium, assembly GCA_963709535.1. GTDB lineage: Bacteria > Chloroflexota > Anaerolineae > Anaerolineales > Anaerolineaceae > PNON01. Next base: position 151,332 of record CAVPWY010000004.1, read on the forward strand.
TCTTGATATATTCCGCCATGAAAAACAATGCGAACTTCATGCCTGAGTATTCAGTGTGGTAACCGGCAGTCAGTTCCTGTTCTGCTTCAGGCATATCAAAAGGCGCCCGGTTCACCTCAGCGATGATGGCGATCATATAGATCACTGCTGCCAGAGGCTGAAGCACGATAAATGGAATTTTTGCCTGGGCGTGCACAATATCCACCAGGCTCATGGAACCGGTAATCAGGATCGGACCGACAAATGCCAGCCCCAGCGCCAGTTCATAGCTGATCATCTGCGCCGTGGAACGTAAGCCGCCCAGCATGGCATATTTATTATTGGATGACCATCCTGCCAGTGTGATGCCGTACACAGAAATGGAGGCGATGGACATGATATATAAAACAGCGATATTGATATTCACCAGATATAAAGGTATGACCCGGCCAAAAAGCTGAATAGGCGGTCCCCACGGAACAACGCCGGTAATGATGAGTGCTGGTATCACAGTGATAATCGGGGCAGCAACAAAGATGATCTTATCTGCTTTGGCAGGGATCAATTCTTCCTTGAAGATCAATTTAATGCCATCCGCCACAGGTTGAAGGATAGCCCTAAAACCAGCCCGGTTTGGTCCCCAGCGGACCTGCATTCGAGCCAGGACTTTTCTTTCATAGAGAGTCGTATACGAAAATCCGATGGTGCAAAACATTAAGATTGCCACCGCTTTTAAGACCCACTCAAGTATTAGCGCCCAATCCACTACCATTTGCACCTCTATCGATGAACCTTGACCAGGATCGGTTTTTCCAGGGGCATTCCCAGGCTGGTTGGAACCAGGACATGCGAGGTGGATACACTTTCATCCACTCTTAATTCCACCGGGTAATCCTCTCCATCAATCGTTACCTTCAGCGTTTCCCCGGCAATAAAACTTCGTTCATTTGATGTCTTTGTATTCATGATGATAAATGGAGCAGAAATCCGCTGATCCAATAATGTTGTTTTTTGAAGCAGCAGACCCCTATCGTATAAGATACTGATCGGAACAGCCAGCAAATCGACGTCCTTTTGCGGATCAGGGAACACCATATTTCCGATGGAAACTTCCGGCAAGGTAACCTTTTCACTCCGAAGGGAAGCATTGGAAAGTTGTTTTCCAAGTCCCTGGCGATTCTCATAGGCTGTGCCGCCATAATACAAATCGCTTCGACCTATGATGGGGCGTTGTTCTATTGTTTCAGCTAATTTTGAATAAGTGAGATCATGGTAATCAGGTACATGTGACGCCATCACCATGAACATCTGTCCGGCTGAACCAATCTCCAGGTTGGAATGGATCACTTTCTGCCTGACTTGAGCAGTAACAAGGAAATCCGCCCGGGTTCCCGGTAGTTTCTCCAACACAGGCGTAAAGCGCTGCACTCTGCGCATTCCATTTGTGTATGTTCCTTCCCGTTCGATCATCGATTGCACCGGGAAAACTACATCTGCCAGTTTGGCTGTCTCGGTCAGGAATAATTCCTGAACAATGACAAACTTTGCCTCATCCAGAGCTGTCCTGAAAGCAGGATTATCTCCAACCGGGTCAGCACCAGCAATATAAACCGCGTCTGCGGTGGAAATCACTTTTTCCAATTGGTCATCAGGGCGATAACCGATATCCCAGGCACCTTGATCATTGGCATTTTGCCATACAGGTATTAATCCACTGCCTGGTTTTCCGATCTTTCCGGTTTTTTGCAGTAATTGTGCGCAGGCTGTAGTTAACTCCACTGAGCCTTGTAATCCCAGACCATCTGACCCGTACATCACGACCAGGTTTTCAGATTCTGTTATCATTTTTCCAGCTTCACCTGCACTCTCGGTGTCAGGAAATAGGCTGAGGATCGATTCGGCTTCACGTCCATAATGGTACCGAACGGAAGCAGTTGCATATTTATCCAGTCGGGTGGAGCGGCCGTTCACCACGAGCAATAAAGCACCGCGTTTTACCGCATTCCTCACCTGCAGCCACCAAACCGGCGCTTCCTGGTGCAGGTCAGATGCCACCACCAGGATCACTGTTCCTTTGCCCAATTTTGACAATCCATCCGGTCCGGTGAAACCGACCTTGGAAACGAGATCTCCGCCCGCCATGCGGCTGTAAAGATATGCCTTACCGTTGAGGTTGTCGGTGAGTTCCTTCAAACTATACAGGTCTTCATTTGCCAGTCTGCCGCCGGCCACTGAAACGAAGTGGAAACCAAATGTACGCAGTTTCTGAGCTACATGATCCAGTGCATTTTCCCAGGAGGTCTCGACCAGGTTGCCGTTTTCGCGGATCAGTGGTAGTGTCAGACGGGTTTCACTTTCAGCATAGTGGTAACCGAATCGGCCTTTATCGCAGATCCAGATCTCATTTACAGATTCATTCTGACGCGGCATTGCCCTTTTGATGACCACCTTGCCCTGGCTTTTTGCTTCCCGGCGGGTATTGTAGGTCAAATTGCAGCCGACCGGACAATGATTGCAAATGGATGCCGCTGATTTCAATTCCCAGGGACGGGCGCCAAAGCGGAAATCAGCAGTTGTTAAAGCTCCAACCGGGCAAATATCGCTGGTATTACCTGAGAATATGGAGTCAAAACCCGGTTCAGAATTTGTGACGATCTCCAGCGAGCGTCCGCGTTGATAGAATCCGATCACCGGGTCATCTGCAATCTCCGTCTGGAAGCGTACACAGCGCCCACATTGAATACAGCGCTCGCGGTCCAGGTAGATCAATTCTCCCAGCGCAACATGCTTGGCACTGTGGTTTTTATCGTTGTAATCAAAACGGCTGGTGCCTGGGCCAAAACCCATGGTCAGGTTCTGTAGCGGGCATTCACCACCTTTGTCACACACCGGGCAATCCAGTGGATGGGAGGTTAGTAATAGTTCGAGCACATCATTGCGGGCATTTTTAACTTTCTCAGTCATCCCGAGCACAACCATGCCCGGGGAAACAGGAGTGGTGCAGGCAGTTTCCAATTTGGGACCAAACTGCAATTTAGGTTTACCGGTTTCATCCAAAACCACCTGGTTTGTGGTCCGGTCAATCACCGGTCGTCCAACTTCCACCAGGCACATCCTGCACATGCCCACCGGTTCCATCTTGGGATGGTAGCAAAATACCGGAATATCAATTCCCAACTCTTTGGCCGCATCCACAATCAACGTACCAACGGGAACTGTTACCGGCATACCATCAATGGTTAAGGTCACATCATTCGCCATACTGCTATCTCCCGTTGGATACTGCAAAATCTTCAGGGAATTTCTCGATGGCTGACATCACAGCCATGATGGAGAATTCTCCCAGAGCGCACAGGCATTTATTCTGGATCTGCCGCGCGACGGTATTCAATAATTGCACATCTTCCTTGGTATGGTCTGGCTTCAGCACCTTCTCTGTCAGGTGAGCCATCCAAAAAGTGCCTTCCCGGCATGGAGTGCATTTTCCGCATGACTCATGTTTGAAGAAATGGACGGTTTTGTTGATCAACCAATCCATGCTGACCGAATCATCCACAATGATCACAGAGGCCGATCCTAATTGTGCGCCCAGGCTTGGAACGGATTCATAATCCATGGTGTATCGAGAGCTTGTTCGTTCGCCAGGATCAAACTTGACGAAGCGCCAGCCGGCATGATCGCTTTGATTTTCCGTCCATCAGGAATTCCACCACCATGGGTGAAAATCAGTTCCCTGAATGATGTGCCCAGCGGCAATTCATAATTTCCGGGTTTATTCACGTTCCCGGAAAGCGAGAATATCTTTACCCCCGGGCTTTTCTCAGTTCCATATTCGCGGAACTTGGAGCTGCCATTTTCAAGAATGAAAGGCAGGTTTGCCAGGGTTTCAACATTGTTGATCACGGTCGGACGGCTATATAGACCTTCGACCGCAGGGAAAGGCGGGCGCAGACGTGGCTGCCCCAGTTTGCCTTCGATCGATTCAAGCAGCGCTGTTTCTTCGCCGCAGATATAGGCCCCTGCCCCAAGATGGGTGTGAATGTTGAGAGAATACTCTGTTCCGAATAATTTACTGCCCAGGAAGCCGGATTTTTTCATTTCGGCGATGCAGTTATCCAGGAATTCCGCCTGCTGCCAGAATTCACCTCGCAAGTAAACATAGGCATCATGAGCCTGCACTGCATAGGAGGCAATCGCCAGGCCTTCAAGAAACTGAAAGGGATTCTCTCCAACAACTCGCGGTCTTTAAATGTCCCGGGTTCCGATTCATCTGCATTGGCAACCACATAATGCGGCCAAAGATTGTTGGGCAGGAATGACCATTTCAAACCGGTCGGAAAACCGGCACCGCCTCTTCCCCGCAGACCTGATGCTTTTACCAGATCTATAACTTCCGTTGGTTGGAGAGTGGTGACTGCTTTTTTAAATCCTGCAAACCCACCCTGTTTCTTATACGTGGCTATCTGGTTGAGGTTGGGAGTATCCAGATGGCGAAAAAGGAGGTGTTTGTTCATGCGTTTTTCTCCTTTTCCCGCAATTCTTTGATAAATTCCATTGTGCTGATCACCGACTGGTTTTCGTGATAACTGATCCCATCTTTGCCTTGCATCTGGAACATGGGTGCTTTATCACAAGCTGCCAGGCACATCACTTGCTCCACAGTGATCAATCCGTCTTTGGTGGTTTCGCCAGGTTGAATATCCAGTGCTTTGCACAGGTCTTTCAGGAATTGGTCAGCTCCCCGCAAGGCACAGGACAGGTCAGTGCAAATCTGGAAACGGTATTTTCCCTCTGGATGATCCTGGTACAGGGTGTAGAAACCGACCACTGAGGCAACCTCTGTCGATGACATTTCCAGGATTTCTGAGATGTCTTTTATCGCATGTTTGCTGATGAAACCAAAATCCCGCTGAACTAAGTGCAACAATGGCATTACCGCTGATTGTTTCCGATCAGTCGGATATTTAGCCAGAAGTTCTTCAATTTCCTCTGGAATATTTATCTGCAATTTGGTTCATCGGTCACAATCTCCCAGGACGATATCGATGCTGCCAATGATGCCTACCAGGTCAGCAACAAAGTGACCACGAGATAACAACTGCATGATCTGAAGATTGGAAAATGAAGGGGTGCGGAAGTGAACCCGGTAAGGGTTCGGACCGCCATCTGATTCAAGGAAGCAGCCCAACTCACCATGTGACCCTTCAATCGCAACAAAGACGGAACCGACAGGTGGATTGAATCCTTCTGTCCAAAGTTTAAAATGATGGATCAGAGCTTCCATGCTGGTTCCGATTTCAGAACGCGGCGGTGGAACATACTTACGGTTATTCGACCGGACTGGACCAAAGGGCATCATGTCCATGGCCTGCTTGATAATACGGACTGATTGACGTATTTCTTCGACCCGAACCGTATAGCGGGCGTTGATGTCGCAGCCTTCTGAGGTGGGTATATCAAATTCATATTGTTCATAACCAGAGTAAGGTCTGGATTTTCGCAGGTCATAAGCCATCCCGGAACCGCGCAGGACTGGACCAGTGATTCCCCAGCGGACACAATCTTCCTTACTGATGTGACCAATACCAACAGTTCGTTCAAGGAATAGTGGATTTTTGGTTAACAAGAATTCGTATTCATCGATCCTGCCGGGAAGAATCTTGTGAATTTTCGGACTGCGCTATCAAACTCCACTGGAACATCCCGCCAAATACCACCCGGACGAATATAGGTCGTCATCATGCGCTGACCGGAAACCAGTTCCAGTATATCCATGATCATTTCCCGTTCACGCATTGCATACAGGAATACTGACATGGCGGCCAGGTCGAGAGCTGAAGTACCCAACCATAACAGGTGGCTGGCAATACGCTGCAGTTCTGTCAGGACAACCCGAATGGATTGTGCTCGCGCTGGAACATCCAGATCGCACAGCTTTTCAATTGCCAGGCAGTAAACCAAATTGTTCCCGACCGTATTCATATAATCCATGCGGTCGGTCATCACTTCGGCCTTTTGATAGGTCTTGGCTTCCATGTTCTTTTCGATGCCGGTATGCAAAAAGCCGATATCCGGCACGCAGTTTTGAACGATCTCACCATCAAGTTCCAGTACCAGGCGTAAAACACCATGCGTGGATGGGTGCTGCGGTCCCATATTCAACACCATGGTCTCACCCGTCAGGGCGCGTTCCGAGAATAAATGGTCCATTCCGCCTAATTCGATGGTTTTCTTTTCCGTCATAAATCTCTCCAGGCAGGGTTAAACATTACTATTCTTTTGGAGCAGGTTTTTTCAAGCTAATTTGATCAAAATTAAAGGTAAACTGTACTTCTTCATACCCCAACGGATAATCTTTGCGCTGCGGGTGGCCGCGCCAATCTTCAGGCATTAAGATACGGCGTAGGTCACTGTGACCTTCAAACCGGATGCCAAACATATCCCAGATTTCCCGCTCCTGCCAATTTGCATTGGGATATACCGTCTCGATGGTTGGAATCACCGGTGAGTTACCATTTAATGGAACCCGGATGCATAGATGTGACGTTTCGGGAATGGGAATAAAAGTGATAGACAATGTGAAATCGCGGTTGCTTGTTCCGGCCAATAATCGACTGCGGTTTCGTTTTCCAGCATATCGAAATGCGAATTCATCCCGCAAGTATGTGCACATTTCGATCAAACATTCCGGTGCGATGACCAGGGTAACTTCGCCGCGGAATTCGTGCAGGGTAGTCTTGCAGCGGCTTTGAATTGCATCTACAACGGGTTTAATTTTCTCATCCATACAGCCCCTCAAAGGATTTCATTTCCATTTTGAAAGATTTTCTTTTTTGACTTTTTCGTGGAGGGTAATGACCCCGTGGATCAACGCTTCAGGGCGGGGAGGACAACCCGAAACATAAACATCCACCGGAACAAGTTCATCCACCCCTTGCATTACAGCATAATTATTGAAAACACCACCACAGGCCGCACAATCTCCCATGGCGATCACCCACTTGGGATCCGGCATCTGATCATACAGGTTGCGCAGCACAGGCGCCATCTTGCGGCTGACCCGTCCGGCAACGATCATCAGGTCTGATTGCCGTGGGACTAGGCCGCATTAATTCCATACCAAAACGGCTCATATCATAATTTGCTGCCTGTGAAGCCATCATCTCGATCGCGCAGCAGGCCAGACCAAACAGCATCGGCCACATGGAATTGGTTCGCGACCAGTTGACCGCCTGTTCCAGTGTGACAGTGACAATACCCAGGTTGCCAGCTTTTTGTTCTATTCCCATTCCAAGGCTCCCTTCTTCCAGGCATACAAATAGCCCACCAGGAGAATACCTATAAAGACCAACATTTCGATAAACCCGAACAATCCTAATTTTTTGAAAACAACAGCCCAGGGCAGGAAGAAAACCACTTCGATATCAAACAGGATGAACAATACAGCGACCAGGTAATAACGAACAGACATCCTGCGTGTTCCCGGACCGTAGGGGGTCATTCCTGACTCGTAAGGTTGAGATTTCCTGGCTGTAGGACGATGCGGACCAAAAATGGTACCCAGAACTACAACAAGAATCGCAAGACCGGTAGCGAGGGCAATTAGGACAAGAAGGGGGAGATATTCCAGCATTACGGCACCTTTTAGCGAAGACTGGATGAATTTAGTCCATTATACACGAAGTGTATAAATTCGACAAAATTAGGTGTAAAAGGCGGAATTTCGATTTTACGGAACACAATGGATAGGATGAATTGTGAAGCAACCAAAAAAGTTGGCTGCAACATTTAATTGTTGCAACCTGGAACAACAATCAACGTATATGAGAGTGAAGAAGGAGATGTAACTATGGAAAATAATATTACAATCGATACCAAAAAGAACCCTGGCTGCCTGTTCCAGATCCTGTGGTTCGCTTTCATTGGCTGGTGGCTGGGACAAGCCTGGATGATCGTTGCCTGGATCTTGATGATCACCATCGTGGGTATTCCTCTAAGCGTGATGATGCTGAATAAACTACCCTGGATCATCGCTTTGCGGAATGAGCCCGTTCGTGTCCGGGTGACCAGACGTGCAGACGGCAGCCTGGTGGAACGTGAAATTGATAAACAACAGGTCAATTTCCTGCTCAGGGCAATTTACTTTATCCTGGTTGGCTGGTGGTTAAGCGCCCTCTGGATGGAAGCAGCTTATGCCCTGTGCATGTCTGTGATCGGTTTGCCGATCGGTTTCTGGATGTTTGATCTGGTGCCGGCAGTTGTCAGCTTGAGACGATAAACAATTAGTTATAAATGATCAAGGATCAAAATCATTACGAGGATTGAAGCTATCCAACCCGTAATGGTTTATTATTATGAATGGTTTTCTACTTTCTGTCTTCTTTTAGTTCAACCATACTTTTATAATTATCTTGCCCCTCGAATAAGATTCCACTATACTGATAATATAACTTCATAAAAAGGAGCGAGACATGCAGCATAATGTTAAAGCTTGGATGGTAAATTTATTGGTCTTTATTGATCCGGATGCCAGCGTACTTGAGGCGTTAAACCTGATGCGCAGGCGCTACATTAATAGTATCCTGGTAAATAAAAGCAAGACCAATCCTGATTACGGTATTATTACGTCTACAGATATTTGTGACCGGATCATTGCGGAGCAGAAGAACCCAGCCACAACCAGGGTTAGTGAGATCATGCATACTCCCATCATAACGATCAGTCAGGATGCAGATCTGATCACCTGTGTTAAACTGATGAAAGAACACAATGTTCACCATATGCCGGTGGTGGATAAAGCTGGAGAGTTGGTGGGCTTTATTTCTGCGACAGATTTCCTGGTAGTAGCAGAACAACTGGCAAAATAGGCTATATTCTGCCTTCACATTATAGGCAAAGGCTTCTCTTATTCTTTAATACAGGTAGGTACTATGACTCATCCTGAAATTATTCATGACGAGACACCAGTTCGATTATTCAAATCTGATTTCCTGGAATTTTTTACCCACATCAGCCCAATAACGGTAATCGTAATCTGGCTGCCTTTAGCAATCTATTTCACCTGGTCGGCGATTGCCGGACTGCAAGGCCAAAGCGGATGGTTCATCCCGGTCGGCGATATTGATCGGTCTATTCCTCTGGACACTCTCGGAATATTTGCTGCATCGCTTTCTTTTTCATTTCAAACCCCGTACACCCCGGCAGGAACGATTAGCATTTCTTTTCCATGGAGTGCATCATGCCCAACCGCAGGAAAAATCCCGCTTGGTGATGCCGATCGCATTGAGCATCCCGCTGGCTGCTCTATTTTATTTTGCTTTTGTGTTTATCATCGGGAATCTGCTTGCCAGTCCAGATTGGGTGGGACCACTGTTCACCGGATTTTTGGTAGGTTACCTGATCTATGACCTGACCCACTATGCTACTCATCACTTCCCCATGCGTTCAGGCTATGCGAAGTATATCAAGCGCTATCATATGCAGCACCATTACAAGACACCCAACGCCCGATTCGGCGTCAGTTCACCTATATGGGATTACGTGTTCAAAACCATGCCGGGCTAATCCACATCCACCGGACGTTTGCCGGTGATGGACATATATATCCTCATAAATAAACTAGCCAATCCCAACTTACCAGCCAGGGCGATCAGCTTGTTCCCAAACCCCGGCACATAAATGACCCTGCCTTGACTTAAAGCCCGCAGTGATCCGCGCACCACATCCTCACTCTTCATCCAGAAGATGCGCGGCATTCGCTCTTTGATCCGGTACGGTTTATAGTCAGGGGTATCATGAAATTCGGTGATCGTAAAACCCGGGCAGAGCGCCTGCACCTTCACCCCCGTTCGAAAACATTCCACGGATAACCCCTCACTGAAGTTGTTCAAAAAGCCCTTCGTTGCAGAATAGATCGAGCTGCCGGTGGCAGCAGAAAAAGCACTGGTCGATGACACATTGATGATATATCCGCGCCCATTACCTATCATTGTTGGCAGTGCAGCTCGTGAAAACCGCACAGGAGCCAACACATGCACCCAGAGCATGGTCATGGATACATTGACTTCCGTTGCAATGAAACCGCCTGGAATCCCGAAACCGGCATTGTTCACCAGCATTTCCAGATCAGGGATGTTTTTTATCCTTTCTTCTATTGCAGCAACTCCAGCCTCGGAGGAAAGGTCAGCCGGCAGCACTTCCACTTCCACTCCAGATTTCAATTCGGATCTCACCTGCGAGAAGTTCCAATTTCTCACGACGGCGGGCAACCAGAACCAGGTTATATCCAAGTCTGGCCAACTGGCGGGCAAATTCTGCCCCCATACCTGCAGATGCTCCAGTGATCAACGCGGTCCGATGGTCTACCTGTTCCATAAGTCACCTTTTTACGAATATCAAGTATTTATGATGGATGATGAATCGCCCTGATAAAGCCCGGAGTATTCAACCGGCGATCAAGTTGAATGCTGATGTAATGCTGCAGCAGGTCTTCCATCTCTCCCCGCACCATGAGGTCCGGGTTGGCACGAGTTGCTTCCTTGAAAATCGCTGCGTTGGAAATGTCGTAGGAATTTCAGGGCGGTTACACTAACGGGTCGAGCTCCCTCCACCTTTCCAACACAATTCGGACAAACCACTCCACCCTGTTCAGCTGAAAAATATTGATCCACTGCCTCAATTGGATTGCGGCATTTTACACACGCAAATAATTCCGGCTTAAATCCGAGCGTATCCATGACATGAAGTTCAAAATATCGGTTGGCATAGAATGGTTCAACCCCAGAATCCAATCTTTCCAATGCCTCATAAGCCATCCGGTAAAGCTCACGGTTCTCTTCTTCATCGAATGTAAACCGATCCAGGATCTCCAGGACATATGCCGCCTGGGCGGTGATTTCCAACGAATTCCGGATATTTAAATAGGCTTCAATCGTCTCTGCCTGGGTTACGATGGGTAAATCCCGGCCTTTGGCAAGCTGCAGTTGTACCCTGGTGAATGGTTCGAGGTGACCGGCTTTACGGGATTTTAATTTTCTCACCCCTTTGGCAACCACCCTGATCTTGCCTTTCTCGCGGGAATACAAGGTCAATACGCGATCTGCTTCCCCAAAATTAGTGTGGCGGATCACCAGAGCTTCAGTCCTGTAAGAACGAGAGCCTTCGCTCATCATCACCTTGGTGTACCTTGATTAATTAAAATATTAATGGGGTAGATCAGCCGGGGTAAACGCACCAGGCAGCAGTTCAGCCACAGGTGCTTCCCACTTGATCTTGCCATCTTTGTCTGCAATGATAACGATAGTGTCCATCCCAAACTCCGCCATGACCTGCCGGCATGCCCCACAGGGAGTGCCGCCATTATCTGTCACAACAGCAATTGCCAAAAATTCTTTTTCACCTTCAGAAACAGCTTTAAAAATGGCAGTTCGTTCAGCGCAATTGCTGAGAGGAAAGGATGCGTTTTCCACATTCACACCATCATAGACCCTGCCTGAAGCTGTAAGTAATGCCGCTCCGACAGCATAATGAGAATATGGTATGTAAGCCCATTTTCGCACCTGCTGTGCAGCATCGATCAATAATTCCCTCTGTTCCCGGGAAAGGCTATTTGTCATCATGTTACCTCAGTTTCTTCATTAGGCATCTTCAATCGCGCGTACTTTTTGTATGCGTCGGCCTACCACCTTCTCAACGGTCAATTGTACATTTTCCACGATCACCTGTTCCCCACCGACCGGCACCTTGCCCATCAGCCCATACATCAAACCACCAAGCGTGTCAGCCATGTCTTTCTCGATCTCAGTTCCCATGGTTTCGTTGAAATCATCCAGATCGATGTTTCCCAGGAAAACATACTCATCTTCTTTGATCTTCACAAACGGTAATTCTTCCGATTGGTCATATTCATCCCTGATCTCACCAATGATCTCTTCAAGAATATCTTCAAGGGTGACCAAACCTGCGACCCCGCCATATTCATCGACAACGATGGCAATATGCGTTCGATTGGATTGCATTTCGGTCAGCAGGTCATCCAGTTTTTTTGCTTCTGGGACAAAATAAGCAGGCCGGATAAGCTCACGTAAGGAGGAGAATGTATTTTGGTTATGTAAATAGTGCAGTAAGTCTTTCGCATATAAAAGACCTATGACATTATCGATCGTATCTTCATATACAGGAATGCGTGAATGGCCTGATCCGCTGACTGCCTCGACTACTTCATCGAGCGGGGCAACCACATCCAGGGATACCATATCCATCCGTGGAACCATGATCTCCCTCGCCAGGGTATCACCAAATTGGAAGATGGAATAGATCATCTGGCGTTCTTCTTTTTCAAGTGCGCCATCCGACTGCCCGGTCTCGACCCAGCTCTTCAATTCGTCATCCGTGGGTGGTGTGAACTGCTGCATGGTGATATTTGACTGCCCGGAAAATCTCACTACTATCGCTGTAAGGGGTGAGATGAGGATATCCACGAGTTTTCCAAAACCGCTAATTCGTAATGACCAGTTGTCCGGATTAACTAGTGCCAAACGTTCAGCAAGTGCTTCGCCAAAGACCAGGATAATTCCCACTCCCAGGACGATCAGGAATATGAGCCAGGAGTGAATTTTCGTTTGTAACCCTCAGCGATAAGAAGAATATCGACAAAGCTCCGATAAATAAATGCAAGAGTGAAGCTGCCAACCGTAAGCTGACCCTGATGCGAGGGCGTTCAATCGTCTTGATCGTCCGGTCAACCAGTTCCTCTTTACCTTCCCGTAAATTCAACAATCGGGGTAAATGTGCATTGACCAGGCTGTAACGGATCAAGGTTAAGAAAAAATCCAGAAAGACCAGTATTGCCATGGAAATTAGAAAGGTGTTTGTGTTCATTTTCCTGTCTTCTTGATCGGCTTTGCCGGAACGCCAACAACCACTTCCCCGGGCGCTACATCCCTGGTAACAACGGCTCCAGCCCCGGTCTTCGCTCCCCTGCCAATTTTCACAGGCGCGACCAGCATGGTGTCACTGCCAATGAAAACATCTTCTTCTATTATGGTTGGATGCTTCGATTTACCATCATAATTGCAGGTGATCGTACCCGCCCCAATATTCACGTTGCCTGCAATCTCTGCATTTCCGATATAGGAGAAATGCCCCATTTTTGTGCCTTCCCCAAGGTACAGAATCCTTTACTTCGCCAAAATTACCCATATGTACATGCGATGCAAGATGAGCTCCCTTACGTAAATGGCAATATGGACCCATCTCCACATGATCTTCAATGACTAGCGAACTCTACCACGGAAGATAAAATATGGCAGTCCATCCCCACCCGGCTGGATTTATGATCGTATTTGGACCAAGGATACAGCCACCGCCTATTTCGGTATTTCCTTTGAGGTATGTTCCCGGCCAGATGGTCGTATCCGGTTGGATCTTTACTCCAGGTTCGATATATACCTGTGTCGGGTCGATCATCGTTACACCATTGAGCATCCAATCCACATTGATCCGATGGCGTAAAGCAGTCTCGGCTTCAGCGAGGTGCTGTCGGGTGTTTATACCCAGCGCTTCAGAAGGAGATGCCACTTCACTCGCCAGGATCTCCATGCCAGCATCTGACGCGATCTGGACGATATCTGTCAGATAATATTCTCCCTTGGGGGATTTTTGGATTCTTTTAGAGCTTCCCACATCCACTGGGAATCCACACAGTAAGCCCCGACATTGTATTCTTTTATCGCAAGCTGCTCTATTGTTGCCTGGGCTTCTTCAACTATTCCAGTTACATTCCCGTCAGAATCTCGAATGATCCTGCCAAAACCACGCGATTCTTCCCCTGTCACGGTCAAAAACGTGAGCGAACCGGGATTATCTTTTTGTTTTTGGATCAGTCCTGCAATGGTTTCTTTTCGGAGTAATGGCATATCCGCGCTGATCACGACTATCTGACCACTGAATCCTGCTTAAACTCTTTCCGCCTGCAAAACAGCATGCCCGGTGCCGAGCTGCTGCTCCTGGGTTACGAAATTGGTATCACTGCCAAGTTCTTTTACCAGCATCTCTGCACCATGCCCGATCACTACGATTGGTTTGTTGCCGGTGACTTCGAATGGCCATTTCCACGCTGTAGCGAACCAAAGGTTTATCCATCAGAGTGTGCAGCACTTTAGGGGTCTGAGATTTCATTCGTGTCCCCTGCCCGGCAGCCAGGATAATAGCGATCGTATCCATAATTATTTCCTTAACTCACATCAATCTGGTCTTCTTCCATTTTAACACAATAGGCTATGTCCGGATTTTTCCGAGCACAGCCAATGGAACCTAACGCCAACTATGATCCAATGTCATTTTCGATTTATCTCGAGCTGAGGCACCTGGACTCGAACCAAGATCAACAGATCCAAAGTCTGCTGTGCTGCCATTGCACCATGCCCCAATTCCAACGAGATTGTAACATAGCTTGATTACTTTCGCCATCCATTATAACCCCCGCCTGGCAGTATTTAAGTTCATTGAGACCGCGATTTCGACATTTCGTTCCAACGGTAAATTTACTTCCATGGTAAATCAGTAGTGAAATTTCAAAAATTGTAATGACTTTTAAATAGCTTGATTTTTGCTTAATGATATAATTTTTTTAGTGGAAGCAAAACGAGTCATTATCGTTGACGATGAAATGGTGCTTGGACAACTGCTCCAGGCAGCATTTTCCACGCTGGGTGGCTCGATCGACGTAAGCGTCCTGCCATCGGCTGAACAGGCAGCCAGCAAGATGAAGGGGAAAGATATTAATCTATTGGTATGCGATGTAAAATTACCTGGCATCTCAGGGCTCGATTTTACCCGTAAATTAAAATCCAAATTACCTGCGCTCAAAGTCATCCTGGTTTCCGGGATGAATGATCCACAATTAAAAGAAAAAGCCCTTTCAGCAGGTGCAGATGCATTTTTCCCAAAACCGGTGGAAATGCGTGAATTTCTGGAAATCAGCTTCCCGCCTGTTGGGATTAACCACTCAAACTCATCCGTTTTCCATGGATGTGAGTATTGACCTGCATTCAGACTTGATCATCGATTCATTGATCAACCTGCGCCAGGAATTATCCGCCCAGGCTGTAACCCTGATGGATTACAACGGGAAGATCATAGCGAGCGCAGGTGATTTTCCCGATGAAGGTTTTTCTTCAAAAGCTTTGCCCTATTTACTTTCTGCGATCACAAGCCTGCAAAGGGTTAATTCCGAGATGGCTGTGGAGAAGCCCGAAAATTTGTTTTCCATTCGTGGGAACCAGTTTGATTTGCTCATATCCACACTTAATGCCGGCTACTTATTATTAGTTGTGACGAAGAAAACTAAATCCTCCTTGCGGTTGGCAATCGCTTTTGACGCTATCGGTGCAGTTATCACAGATCTTCAATCAAAGATATCGCAATCTTTAGAGGCTTCGCAGGGTTATGAAACCAGTCTTGATAAAGAGATCACTCGTGAAGCAGAACCGGAAGAGTCTTTAGTCAGCGAATTGCCAGATGAACCGGAAAAAAAGCTTGAATCATTATTTACAAAAAGCCTCAAGAAGAAACTGAAAATTGAAGAAGTGAATACGTTTTGGGATGAAGCGACATCCAAAACGACGTTTGGAGAATCCACAGGCCCGGGTCTGCTTAATTTTGACCAGGCCAGTAAACTGGGATTAACACCTTCTGAAGAAGGAAATCCAAAATAAACTTTCCGCATTTCAAGCATAGAAAAACTCGCCCTCCAGGCGAGTTTTATTTTTTCAATTCAATTCCAACAAGATTTGCTTGGTTTGGGGTAGAAATCGCTTTAGAATCCTTCCAATTTTGATAACGCAGCCAGACCATTAGGAAGGGCAGCAATTCTTTGTAGCAGCCCAAGCCGGTTTTCTTTTTGATGCACATCATCTGACATCACCATTACAGCTTCGAAAAACTGGTTGATGGCAGGAATGATCGGTGTGAACGCCTGCATAAATTCCGGAAATGAGTCATAAGTTATATGAGCTTCGCACGCTTGAAGCGCCAGGTAAAGTTCGCGTTCAGATGGATCGACAAAATATTCCGGTGAAATGGTAAATCTTTCTTTCTGATCTCGGGTGATGCGTACGCACCTTGCATAAGCTTGTAGATTGACCAGCCAGTCAGGTTGGGCAACCGCGGCAGTCAATTCTGCTACGGTTCGATAAGCTTTCGCCGGATTGTAACCACATTCTGCAAGAACTGCATCCAGCACGTCAAATCGGTAACCCTTGTCCAACAGCATCGAGCGTAATCGTCCAATAATAAACTCCAGGCAGGCTGATTGTGATTCTGGTGTAGCCTTTATGGGCAGGTATTTTGATGCTGATTCCAACCCTTGCCGCAGGTCAAAATCCAAATTCCAGGCGATCAGGTTCTGCACAAGCCCAAGTGCAGCCCGTCTCTGAGCAAAGGGGTCTTTTGTACCGGTGGGAGCCAGACCGGCAGCAAAAAGACCAGCCAGCGTATCCAGCCGGTCTGCAATGCCAACAACAAAACCGGGTAGTTTCGCCGGGCTTTTATCACCGGTAGTTCTCGGCAGGTAGTGCTCATAGATCGCTTCAGCCACCTCTGCCTGTTCACCGGAATGAAGTGCATAAAACCGTCCCATAACACCTTGTAGTGCAGTCATCTCGATGACCATTTTTGTCACCAGGTCAGCTTTACATAACTGGGCAGCCCGCCTTGTGATCGCGATTTTCTCATCATCCATCTTCAACACAGGGATGAGTTCTTCGACTATCTTTTCGATCCGTTCGGTTTTATCCTTCATCGATCCCAGCTTCACCTGGAAAGTAAGGGTTCCAAGCCTGGGAAGGAAATTGCTTAATTTTGACTTTAGATCTTCTTCCACAAAGAAGGATGCATCAGCAAATCTGGCACGGATCACCTGTTCGTTCCCATCCGTCACAGTTTCAAGACCCAACTCATCACCGTTACGAACCGCGATGAAATAGGGCAGCAGTTTTCCATTTTTGATCAACGGAAAATATCGCTGGTGCTTTTTCATCACCGAGATGAGTACTTCGGGAGGAAGTTTCAGGTGTGTTTCTTCAAAGCTCCCCCTGAAGGCAGTTGGTGCCTCCACCAGGTTATTCACTTCATCCAATAGACCATCATCGATCTCAATATCTGCCCCGGCTTTTTGCATAATCCCGGACACTTGCTCTTTGATGACCTGTTTTCGCTGATCTTGCTCTAGCAGAATGCCCTGAGATTTTAAATATAGCAAAATAATCTGCAATTGAAGGGACCACAAATTGTTGAGGTTCCAGGAACCTCAACCCCCTGGTGGTTTTCCCTGAAGGTATCCCGGCATATTCAAATGGGATTCCTACTCCATCATAAAGCGCAAGGAACCAGCGGATGGGGCGTGAGAATGCCGCCTTGCTGCTATTCCAGCGCATGGTCTTATCAAATTTTATCTTCCCGATGAGTTTCGGTAATTCAGCCATAAAAATGGAGTACGCAGATTTACCTTTCTCCTGAACGACGATCGCAGCGTAAGTACCGCCATCCATCTCGCGCGTTTTCAGTAAAGCTGGCTCCAATCCCTTGCTTTTGGCAAATCCCTCGCCTGCTGGCGTTAACTTTCCATTGGCATCAAACGCCCGATTGGCCGGTGGACCTTTTACGATCACTTCCCTGTCCGGTTGATGAGAATCGACACCTTGAGCATATATCACCAGGCGCCGGGGTGTGCCCCAGACCTGTAAACTCTTATAAGAGAGGCGGGTTTCCTTTAATAATGCCCCGGCCAGGTCTGTAATCTGTGAAATTGCGGAATCCAGTTCTGCCACCGGGAGTTCTTCCGTACCGATCTCCAGCAGCAGATCAGCCTGATCCGCTCCAATGATGTTCTCAACAACATCCATTTTCCCCGTCACAGCCGGGTTTTCCTCTGCTTTTTTCCCCTCATTCAGCCATGGAAATTCCTGGTCCTGCCTCTGGATTGTATATAATTCCGCAGTCCTGCGGGCAAGATCGCGCATCCGTCCAAAGAATGCCTGGCGTTCGGTTACACCGATCGCACCGCGGGTATCAAGGATGTTAAATGTATGGGAGCACTTTAAAATATAATCATGCGCCGGTAATACCAGTCCAGCGTCAAGAGCAGCATTTGCTTCCTGTTCGAACAATTTAAACATTTCCCTCAATCGATCCACATCAGCCAATTCGAAGTAATATTTACTATGTTCCTGCTCTCCCATTAAGTTCACATCCCCGGCAGTCCGGGTAGAGCTCCATTGGATGTCCCGGAAGGAGCGTACTTTTTGTAAAGCAATCGCTATTCTGTCCAAGCCATAAGTGATTTCCACCGAAACTGGTTCAAGAACTTGTCCACCAGCCTGTTGAAAATAGGTGAATTGAGTGATCTCCTGGCCATCCAGCCAAACTTCCCAGCCAAGACCCCAGGCTCCAAGAGCAGGTGATTCCCAGTTATCTTCCACGAAGCGGATGTCATGTTGGCGCGGGTCGATACCAATTGCTTCCAAGGATTTCAGGTATATCTCCTGCGGGTTACCGGGATCAGGTTTCAGGATCACCTGAAACTGGTAATGCTGCTGCAAACGATTGGGGTTTTCACCGTAGCGGCCATCATCCGGACGGACAGAGGGTTCGACATAAGCCACATTCCAGGGTTCCGGTCCCAGCACACGTAGAAAGGTGGCGGGATTCATTGTCCCGGCGCCAACCTGTGAGTAATAAGGCTGCCAGATCAGGCAGCCCTGGTCAGCCCAGAATTGCTGCAGTTTCATGATGATGGATTGAAAATCAAGGGATTGAACCATAATTACTCCAGGATGGATAAGATGTTTTGATTATACCAAATGGAAAACCGTCCTTAATAAATAAACCGCCTGTTGTTGATCAAGGCGGTTTATTATATGGAAATTATAGAAATATTTATACTCGCCGCCCGCCCTTCAGGTTTGCCTGGAGCACTTTTAGCTCTTTCATTTTCCCTTCCGCGAGTAAAGCAGCCTGCTCCGGCCATGAAGATGGTTCTGCGAGTACAAAACCTGCTTTTTTTAATAGGATCGCAATTTTATTGGCATCGGTTTTGGCAAGGACTTTATACGAGGTAATTCCATTATCCTTCAACATCCCGGAGATTTTTGGTCCAATGCCTTCTATTGCAGTCAGATCATCATGCTTCACATGAACGCTGCCATTCGTTGATCTCGGTTTGGTGGTTTCTTTCATAGACGCTTGCTTTTCCCCTGCCTTCAGAAAGATGATCAATATCAAAACAATGGACGACTAAAACTACTCCGACGATTAATCCAATTATCGTGCTTCCAGTCATTTTCTATTCCTCCCGGGTAATGGTAAATGATATCTCTCTCACTGTACTTCAAAACTAACTCGTATTCAATATATTGCCACATTTATCCGGATAATTACCCTTTATAGCAAATTTATATGCAAATAGGTCAAAAACTTGCATACATCTGATGGTAATTGAATTGGAAATGAGTATAATAATATTGTACGGCAGGAGGAAACATGGAAAAAATGGTTAAAAATCCTGATTGAAAAACATCCGGATGGATATTTAGCTTATCCCCTCGGGTTACGAGGTGTTGTTATTGGTACCGGAGAGACAGAATCTGAAGCATTAACGGATGTCCGCTCGGCAATTCTATTCCATGTGGAAACCTTCGGTCAGGAAGTGTTTGGAAGCGGACCATTGGTAATGGAAGCTGTTTTGACTGAGACAGGCATCAGCGTATGACAACATCCATCCCGGAATCTGCTCCAAAGGATAAAGTGATCCATGCATTGGAAAACCTGGGTTATCGCCTGGTTCGCCAGGGAACCCATATTTCCATGTCCTGCTATACATCCAATGGAATGCAGCTGCCCCTTACCATCCCGGATATTCCGGATTTCAAGGCATCAACTTTGCGAATGATCCTCAGCCGCGCTGGTATCTCAAAACAGGATTTCTTGAAAGCATTCAACTCGGATAATTCACCGGGGAAATAATCCACATCATCAAAATAGTCAAATTATCTCCCGGGGTTATATTTTACATTCCTATTTTCATCCCCAAACAATCTTTCATTTAATTCCATGGGAAAACTGATCACCATTACTGGAGTATCTGGAACAGGAAAAACCACTTTTACGCAAAAGTTGGGAGAAAAAACCGGCATACCTGTTTACCTGGAACAGCATGCCCAACGCCCTTTCCATAATGAGGCTGTATCAGATCCCGGTTCGTTCATGCTGCAAAACCAGATGGACTTCCTATTATATCGGGCTGAACAGGAGCAGGAAATTCGAAAATCTGCAAAAGCTGGCATCGTTGATGGTGGTCTGGAAACTGATTATTATGTTTTTACACACCTGTTCCTCCAACGCGGATTGCTTTCGGAAGAAGGTTTTAATCTTTGCACCCGTTTTTTTCACCTTTTCAGGTCGTTGACACCCGCACCGGATTTGATCGTATATCTAAAAGCTCCTCTCGATGTGATCGGTGAACGTTTTCTGCGCCGGCAGCGGCAGGTGGAGGTGTCCCGCCTTGAAGATTTGGCCGCGCAGAAAGTGTTGATCGAAACCTGGCTGGCAGCTGAAAATAACAGCCGGATCATCACCATTGATGCAGAAGAGGATGACCCGGAGTACACTCAAAGCATCGACAAGTTATTGCCCATCATCAGCAACTTAACTTGAGCTTATTATCCATTATCTCACCAGGGTAGGAGTATAAAGAGAGGTTTGTTTACTCGATCTCAATATAGATCCTTTTGTTGATCTTGCCCTTACTCTTATAATCCACGATCTTCATTCGTCCCACTTCTACTGTGGACGCGACATGCGTTCCGCCATCCGCCTGCAGATCCAGCCCGACGATCTCCACAGTCCGGACTTCCGGTATACCTGGCGGCAGCAGGTTGATCTTGGTGCGGATCAGGTCCGGGATTTTGAAAGCTTCCTCCCGCGGCAGGATCTTGACCCGTACCGGTAAATTCTTTTCCACCTCACGGTTGACTGCCTGTTCGATGCCATCCACCAGGTCGCGGGTCATCGATTCGAATTCAAAATCCATCCGACCCTGCTGCAGATCCATATCGCCACCAGTGACTTGCGCCCCGAAATCTCGAAAGATCACACCGCACAGGATATGCATTGCCGTATGGGTGCGCATTAACCTGTAACGCCGCTCCCAGTCCAAACTCCCTTTGACCAGGCTTCCGGTCACCGGCAATGGGTCTGCCCCGGCCAGGATGTGTTCAATTCCCTTCCGGACCTTTGCGGGTCTTCTCCACCTGCCAGGTCTGGTTTCCCATCGACAGTGTACCCAGGTCACAAAGCTGCCCTCCGCCACCCGGATAAAAAGCCGTCCTGTCCAATACGACAAAACGGTTGGCTGGATCGCTGAATAAGACTCCTGCTTCGAATTCGCGCAGATAGCTGTCGGTATGGTAAAGGTATTCGGTCATCATTCCTCCATTCGATTTCTGTGACTTATTATACAATTATGAGGAGCACCTGGTTGACCCGGTGGGGTTATAACTTTATATCACATGCTGGAGGAGTCTTGGAACGATTCTTTGCTAAAGACTGGAACGGTGGTCCTTTCATACTTTTTGGTCCGGATCATCTTGCCATCATCGGATTTTTCGTGCTCATGAACCTTTCCTTTTTCTGGCTGCGCAAGATCAAGAGCGAGCAATTCCGATTCCGTTTGCGGCTGGGTCTGGCAATCTCATTACTGATTTTTGAGGCAGCCTGGCAGACCTGGAGTATAAGCGTAGGAAAGTGGAATATACGCGAGAACCTTCCATTGCATATGTGCTCGCTCTTCCTTTTTATTAATTCGATCATGGTGTTAACCCGTTCCAGAACGCTATATGAGCTTTCCTACTGTTTAGGGATAGGCAGCGGGTTACAGGCATTCCTGACCCCCGACCCGGGACCCTACGGATTATGGCATTTCGTCGCAGTTCAGACAATTTTCGGGCATGGCTTGCTCGTCTCCCTGACCATCTACATGACCATCGTGGAAGGATTCCGCCCAAGGTGGAGTTCCATTCCCAAAACTTACTTTTTCGGGGTATCTGCATTGCTCTTCTCCTACTTGGTGAACCGTATGTTGGGCAGCAATTATATATTCACCTTGCACAAACCTGCCTCTGCCAGCCTGCTGGATCTCCTGGGTCCATATCCCTGGTACTTGCTATCCATGGCTGGAGCAGCACTGGTCATTATGCTGTTATTGGTCGCACCCTGGGAGATTTGGAGAATGATCCACCGGAATCGCAGGAAAATGGTTTTATCGGCTTAAAAACTTCAGCTCATCATAGTGTTAGTTCAATTTTCAAATTATCTTGGAGGCACATCATGGACGGCATCGGCAGGTACTTCGCAAAAATTTGGGACGGCGGTGATTTTGTTGTGTTTGGTAAAGATCACCTGGTATTTATTATTTTCTTCCTTTTAATTAACATTTCATTTATCTGGATGCGGCGTATTAAAAGCGAACACTTCCGCCGCAACATGCGTTGGGGTATGGCGTTCACCTCCATCATTGTGGAACTGTCCTGGCATTCTTGGAAAATATGGCTGGGAGAGTGGACAGTTGCAGAGATGCTTCCGCTGCACCTATGCTCCATCTTTGTCATCTTAAACAGCATTATGCTATTTACCCGCAGTTACCGCGTCTATGAATTCAGTTACTTCCTGGGGATTGGAGGTGCATTACAGGCGTTCCTGACCCCGGATGCTGGCGTCTATGGCTTATGGCACTTCCGCCCCATACAGACCCTGGTAGCGCATGGATTGATCATTACTGAAGGTGTATATATGACCGTTGTGGAAGGCTTCCGTCCGCAAATCAAATCTTTCCTGAATGTATTTATTTACGGAAATATCGCCATGGCAGTCGTGTATGTCATCAATTTACTGGTGGGGGGCAACTATATGTTCCTGATGCATAAACCCGTCACTGCCAGTCTGTTGGATGTCCTTGGTCCATGGCCGTGGTATATCCTTTCACTGGAAGTAGTTGGTTTTGTCATGTTTGGCATATTGTATCTACCCTGGGTTTTCATTGACTGGCGGGCAAAGCGCCGTATGGCTCTGGAACCCGGGTAATCATGAATTCAGGGGTTGGTTTTGAAGTAACCGCAGGATGAAACGGCACTTGGTATCCTGTTACTGGCGTTATGAGGAAAGTCGGATCTCTTTCATAGTCGAAGATTTCCCGCTATTCTTCTCGTTTTCTTCCTAATATTCATTAAGTCTCAATACCTAATTCGCACCTAACCTGCATTTTCTTTCATAAATTGGAACTATCGAAAATATGGAATAAGTTATCATATGCAATTTCAACCAAATACTGACAATTAATTGGATAAAAATATCATAATTCTATATTATTATATGATTGAATATTTCAAAGGTTTTATATTTCGCGGGTTGTATATTTCGCAGGATTCGATATACTATTAGATTAAGCAGCAACAACTTTGGCGTAAGCCAGATCCTTCTTATATTCGACAAATCATGAATATTTCAGAGTGTGGATGGCGGGATTGAAAAACTGTCAGGGGAATATTTCATATATTAACAGTAATAAAACCAATATGATCTCTTCTGATTTCCATGAGTTATGCTCCAACCCTGGCTCCTGGGATCTCTTTTTATCCAGTCAGCTATATCAGTGAGAAATCCCGTGAATCATAATCCCCCGGAAAAGGCAATTTCTAGATACTCCATCAGTATCCAGCAAAGTAATTGTAAGCTGGAAAGAAGTGCTTGAATTGCTGGTTATCACGATTGGGTACTGGATAATGGTTCACCTTGGGCTCATGCTGGTGACACAATCTGAAGGAATAGCATCTGTTTGGCCGGTCAGCGGGTTTGCATTGGCAATATTATTACTAAATGGTAAACGCAGGTGGCCGCTTTTACTTACCATTATTTTTGTTACAAACGCATTTGGAAACTGGAGCTTTGGCAACCCCCCTTTGGTCAGCCTGGGTTTCGCTCTTGCAAATACGCTTGGAGCCGGCTCTTGGCGCATGGGTAATGGTCACTTTTTGTAAATCAAAAATTACTTTTGAAACCACCAGGGAAATCGTAGTATTGTTCTTAGTTGGAGTTGTGGTCAATGCTTTCACTGCCTTGCTGGGTGCTCTTACCTCCTCCCTGGCTTTCCATACCACATTTCTGAACGCCTGGTATGTGTGGTGGGCGTCAGATGGATTGGGAATAATACTGATCACACCATTTATCATCAGTTGGACAACACAAAATAAGGTAATTCCGTCAGCTTCATTGCGGCAAATTTTAGAGACTTCTTTCCTTGTGGTCATTATGGCTGTGTTCGCCTGGTTGTTATATGGTCCATTCACAATTGCAGAAAATCCGCTCCTTGGCAATTACATGCTCTTTCCGTTATTAATTTGGATGGCTTTCCTGCTAGGCCCGCGGGGTGCTGCTCGCGTACTTTTGTTGGTCGCAGTGATTGCCACCTGGAACACGTTACATGGATTCGGCATTTTTAGCTTTATCAATCAGGATCAGGCAGAAAATCTGCTGTCTCTGCAGATTTTCCTCGCGGTAGAGACTTTCTCTGGTTTGATATTAAGTACCATCATTACTGAACGACGTAAGGCGGAGGCGCAAAAGGAGACTGCGCTTCAGGCAATGCGGGAAAGTGAAGCCAAATTCCAGGTCATCTTTGATGACGCACCGATAGGAATTTTTCAATCGACAGTGCAGGGGAAGTACCGCCTGATAAATCCAGCTATGGCGCATATTTTTGGCTATGATTCACCAGCAGAGATGATCGCGAGTGTTACCGATATCAGTAAACAGATCTATGTAAATCCTTCAGACAGACTCGATTTTCAGCATTCGCTGGTCGAGAATGGAAATATTTTTGAATATATAGGGGAAAATTATCGAAAGGATAAGAGTATTGTTTGGACACAGACGACCGCCCGGGTTGTCAAAGACCCTCTGGGGAATATCTTATTCTATGAGGGATTTATCACCGATATTCAGGAACGCATCAGGCTGAGGCAGTATTGAAAGAAAGCGAAAAACAATTTCGCTTTATGTTCGAAAAATCGCCTATTGGGTATACACTCACTTCAATTGAAGGCGAGTATTTCCAGGTCAATCATGCTTTTGTTGATATGCTCGGCTATTCAGTGGATGAACTTGTTGGAAAGAATTGGGCAGATATCACTGTTCCTGAGGATATCGATCCAAATCGCCGGATCCTTAACCTCGTTCTTTCAGGTAAACAAAATTCCACCTTTTTTGAAAAACGATATTTCCGCAAAGACGGAAGCATGATCGAAGTATTCATCAGTTCAACATTGCTGAAGGACGAGCAAAATGAACCGCGATATTTCATAACGAACATAATTGACATTACCGAACGCAAGCAGGCTGAATTAGAAAAGGAGGCCGTTCTCAAAGCGCTGCGCGTGAGTGAACAGCAATTTAAATTAGTTTCGGAACTCACTTCAGACTATATTTATAAGATCGGGGTATCAGCAGAGGGGAAAGTCTCATTGGATTTTGTGACCGATAGTTATTACTCCGCAACCGGCCGGGATATTAATAAAACCAGGACATTCGAACAATGGGTGGAAATCTTTCATCCCGATGACCTTAGCAAAGCAATCCTCTTTATGCAAGATCTGATCAATTCCCACCAACCCGGAAAATTGGAGTGTCGAACATACACTGGTAACGGCCAATTGCGCTGGATCGAGATCGTTGCCCGCCCAGAAATGAATGAGGAACAAAATCGTGTTGTTAACATTATTGGAGCAGTAAAAGACATCACCGAGCGCAAAGAGGCGGAAACCAAACTTCAGACCCTGAGTCTGCATGATCAACTGACTGGTTTGTATAACCGCGGGTATTTCGAAGAAAACATGCAGCAGCTCGAACATAGCCGGCAATTCCCAATCAGCATCCTGATGGCTGATTTGGACAACCTGAAAAGCACCAATGACCGTGCCGGCCATGCCGCAGGAGACGACCTATTAATACGCGCAGCTCTGGTATTGACCAAAGCATTCCGTGCTGAAGATGTGGTCGCCCGCATAGGCGGAGATGAGTTTGTCGTCCTGCTGCCCAGCACATCCGCCGTCGAGGCAGAAGTTGCGGTCGATCGGTTTAGATACTGCCTCGAAGAGGATAATAAAGCTCATCCTGGATCACCGCTAAAGATCTCCTGTGGAATTAGCACCGCAGAGAAGGGTGATTCCCTGGAAGAAACGCTCAAGGACGCCGATGCAAGTATGTACCACGAGAAAAAACGGCGAAATCTTAATACCAGGCAGTTATCTTAGCCGGTAATCGGACTTGATCAGGTGTTTTGTCCACTAATTACTTGATCAATTCAATCATCCATGAAAAAACGCCAGGGGGATTAAAGATTGTTGTATTCCAACATGGAAAGTGGAACAGGAATAATTTCCGCGAATATACCAGATTGGTTATGATTTTTTGACCGAGAAAAGCTGAACCCGAAGATCGGCCAGCTTATATTGAAGGAAGTTCCAGGGTAGATGGTCGAAATTAGTGAGATAATAAAGTTCTTCGCAATATTTTAAGGAAAGCGTAAGGAATAGTTAATATCTTCTACTTGACTTCAAATCGATACAATATCTTATAATTTCTTTAGTTGCATATAGGGAAGCTTTGAACTAAGAATTTTATTTGGTCGCACGGTTTGCGCGGGGGAGTGAGACTGCGCAGGCGAGATTCTTAGGGAGCGAATTGCGAAACCGGCCGGGTTTAATCTGGGTCGGTTTTTTAATTGCATGCAGCGCTCAGGAGGTCGTTCGAATTTTCTGAAAGTTTAGGTAGTCAAGGAATAACTTGACATCTTAAAAAGCGTCTCGACTGGTTGCAGCCAATCGAGACAGGATAAAAGGGAACCGGTAAGCGCCCTCTGTATCGCATTTAATTATACAGATGGGGGACATCGATGTCAAGAAACCCTTTCATTATCTTCATTATATTGGGAAGGCGCATGGTTGCAGCCATCCGCCGGATCCATTCTTCAGGGTAACGGGAAGCGCTTCTGTATCGAGCAGGTCTCCCACGGCCTCTGAAGGGAAAGGAAAGAGGTTTATCGGCAGAACCGAAAATAACTGGCAATTGTATCCTTTGAGCTTCAAGCTCAGTCGATCATAACCAATCAATTCATATATTAGGGAGAATGGATAATGAAAAAGAAAATTTTGGTCGTTGTTTCACTGCTCATCGTAGTTGCTATGTTAACCACCGGCGCTTTTGCTTACTTCACAACCCTCAACTCGGACAGCTCACGGGAATATTCAATCTGGTAACGTTGACCTCAGAATTGCAGCTGTAGTCCCTCTGCGGCTTGCCCGGCTGCGAATGAAATCGTTGCAACAGACGTCACTTTGTGGGATTTAGACAATTTAGCGCCTGGTGATGTAATCACAGGCAAATTATGCATGAAAAACACGGGGACCATCAATTGCCCAGATTGGATTTGATTGGACCGGTATGGCAGGGACCCTCGCTGATCACCTTTTTGTGACTTCCCTTTACAACTCAAGAACCGGAGATGAGATTGGTGCTTATATTGCAGCTTATGGTGGCGCTGATGGCAAAATGTCATTAACTGAACTTGGTGCTCGTGGTGGTGAAGACGAGTATTGGGTTGGCGGAGTCTGATAATTCCTTCCAGTCGGCGAAGTGCAATGGGTCAATATACTTTCCAATTTGACCCGGCAGCTGGAAATGAATTCCAAAACCTGAATTTCAACTACACTCCTCAATATCATAGGTTATCACAGGTTCCAAAATATTAACATGGATATTTTGTACAAGGTCATCTTTGGGGTGTTGGCTTGTCAACACCCCAAAACCATTTATCAACATCGAAAACACTATGATAAAAACAATTGGAAACATCTTCTTTTATGGCATTTGCGCTCTCCTGCTTTTTGTGGTTGCCTGCCAGGTTGGGCTGCTCCCGCTGCGTTTTACCTACTTCCTCAGCGGGTCCATGCGGCCAACTTACGAACCGGGCGACATGGCTTTCCTGTATGTCGGCAAAAACATCCAGGTGAACACCGGGGATGTTGTCTTTTTTTCGTCAGATGGTTATCCAACCCTGCACCGGGCTGTGAACGTCGAAATGGGGTCATCACCACCCAGGGCGATGCCAATCCCGCTCCAGAGAAGGAAAAAATTACCCGGGTGGATGGCAAACTACTCTTCGCCATTCCAAAGGTCGGGTATGTCATTGATGTGATCCGTATTTTCTTCAATAACCTCGGGCAATTGATCCGGGGCAGCGGATAAGCTCTTTTGCAATTATTTAGTTTAATTATGGAGGTATTCCATGAAAAAAGTCGGGTTGTTGATCCTGGTTGTAGGGGTGTTGAGTGTTTTAGCTTTCGGCATGACCGGCTCCGGTGCCTGGTTCACATCTGTCACTGAATTGACCGGAAATTCCATTTCCACCGGAACACTCGACCTGGGCGTGGAAGGCGGTCCTTTCGCCGCGTCGGATCTGCAGCCCGGCGCCGGGTGGAGCAATGTGGGCTGGTTCTGCGCAACGAACAACGGCAATTATGACCTGAAGTGGCGCGGCTGGATGTACGATCTGAATGATCCCAAAGGTTTGCGCGACTTACCTGCACATCCGCGTGACCCTCAATCCCACCGGCCACCAGGGAAATTACGGACCGCTGAATACGGTCCTGGTGAATGATGTACCCTTCACCGAATTATTATCCAACAGCAATACCACCATCCTGCTTGACGAAACCACCATTTCAGCCGGAGACCCGGCTTTTACACCGGGATCGAAGATCTGTTACCAGCTTGAAGCCAGGCTTGGAGATGATGCGGGCAACGCACAGCAGGAAGGCTCGCTCACCGGTAAATTGTACCTGCTCGGCACCCAGTGGATCGCTCCCTGGTAAACCGGGATATTGAAATGCGAGGAGAAATACAGCAGGATCGGTGTTAACCCGGTAAAGAGAGACAGGCAGCATGGCATTGACTTACCGGACACGGGAGCTGATACTCACCAGCCATATTGATACACACATGGCTGATGAGATGGATACCAGCCGTTTCATGCCGCCTTTCACAGAACATATTTGCAACGAACCCACCCTCACCCGATCACGAGGTGATTGGATCGTCTCACACTCAGTTCCCCCCTTCTATATATCCCATCCCGCCAGAAACCGCCCTTGAGCAGAAAAATTATCCAGCCACAGTCACAGACCCCGCCTTAATTGAACAGATCGTTCTCCATGCACCTGACTCTGTTTGGCGCAGGGATATCGTCCACGGAATAAAGCGCACCGGCTGGGCAGGCGCATGGTTGATCATCTTCTTTCTGCTCTTCCTGGCGTACGGCAACCTCCCCAACCGCTGGTATCACATTCTGTATGTGTACAGCGGCAGTATGTCGCCTGCCATCAATCCCGGCGACCTGATCATCATCACACCGCCGACGAAGGTTCTCGAGCCAGGTATGATCCTGACTATGCGTGTCGATGGCAAACTGGTCACCCATCGGCTGCTGGGTATCAGCAGTGACGGGTTGGTCATCACCAAAGGGGACGCCAACAAAACTCTGGATAGCTGGGATCAAGGCAAATTGGAAATTGGCGGCATCGTGCGTGGACGGATCCCTTACCTGGGATATATGTCGCAGATCGGGGGAGTATTCAATCAGAAAGCTACCGGCGGCTGGTATGTGGATGCACACCAGATCAACCTGGATCTGACATCCGGAAAATGGGTCCTGGAGCCGACCGATCACACCCGGGCAGTCCGGCACATCGATCACAGCCAGCGTGACCGTCGATGGAGTCTGCATTCCATCTGACGTTGAGCTGCCGGAAGGTGACAATTCCGGAGTAAAAAGATGCGCGGATGTTCCCCCCGGCGACCCGGGCGCGGTGGAGGAAGAGGATGTTCTGAATGCCTATGGCCAGGTCTGCCTGACAAATTCCGGTGATTTACCCGCACAAGACCTGAGGGTGTTGTTCCACGGTGCAGTTCAAACCCAGAAAATGGTCCATTTGAGGATTTGGTAGATGCTACTTATGAATTTATCCCGACTGAGGAATTAGCCGCCGACACCAGCCGCTGCTACACTTACCGGGTCGGTTTCGCCCCGGTGGAAGGTGTTGTTAATTACAGGATGGTGTCGCATGTGACCATTACCAACCATTCCGGTTACCTTCCCGGCAGCCCGCATTGCACCGGTCCTGATCTATGTCCATTCGGACCGGATCCCAAAGCCGACTTTACCATCGATCCCGGTTGGCTTAATAACTGCATTGTCGAAGATACCTTACAGCTGGAGACTCCGATCCTTACCGAAACACCTGTGCCTACCGAAGAAACACCCATCCCGACAGAAATTTCAGCCACACCTGTCCCAACGGAAATGATCGAACTGCCAACCGAAATCCCAGCCATAATCGATCCAATTGAATTGCCTGCGGAACCCGTTGTGACAGAAGAGGTTGTAGAGGCAACTCCGTAGTAATCGGTTGGGATTCACAAAACCAATCATACTAAATAACAGCTAAATGGCTCGTGAGTAATTTGCACAGTATAGAAGGGTTGTTCCCTGTTAGAGACCCGCAAGGCAGTCGATACAAGTATGCATCGTGAGAAACAGACAAGGAATTTCATTATGAAAAGGGTGATCCTCAGATCACCCTTTTTGTTGTTATCATGTTTCTATTCTTTTATCTCCGGCAGCACTTTTTGGGGTTTTCTTTTAGCCAGCTTGGAAATTCCCCATTTGATTCCCCAGACCACCAGGATGAATGGAAGTGCAACGGGAATAATGACAACCAGTAGCCAGATCAATATGGTGCCCAGGCCGCGATACGCGGAACCCAGTGAACTGCCAGCTTCTTTGAAGGTTGTCCCGGGATTCCATGGGGTTGGAGTCAGTGTTGGTGTGGGTGTATAAGTTGGTGTGGGTGTTTTCTCTTCGACCTTTGGATGAAGAGTGATCGTGATCGAGGAGAAGGAAGCTTTTGCACTCAAGTAATTCATCCGACCGGTAATTTCATCGATCTGCTTATCAATGCTTAATAGCTGATCGTTTACCTTTAATGCCTCTTCCACAGTCGCCGCTTTATCCAGAAATCCTTTTATCCGTTCGCGGGTTGCCCGCAGACTGTCCAGATTGGATTGTAAGTTTAACATATTCTTCCGAAACATCCTGTCCGGATGCGGTTTCGTTGTTAACCTGGATCGCAATTTCCCTTAATCTGCGTAAAACCAGCTCAAATTCATCTACCGGCACACCCAGAGTGATGGTTGCCGATTTCATATTCTCACCATTTATGGTTTCAAACCAGGTTTTTGAACTTACGATATACCCTCTTACATCACCTACGATCTGGGTGATGCGGTCTATCGCAATATCTGTGTCCTTTACCAACAGGTCGACTTCAGCATTCTTAATGATCTTCTGACCATTTGCCGGCGCACCACTATTTAAAGCCCCGCTAACCGCATTAGCAACATCCGCTTCCGCCTGGCTGGCCGGCGCTGCCGCTGGAGGCAAGGCCATCTCGGGTTTTTGAGCGGCGGCAACCGCCTGTTCTTTCAGTACCTCTGACCTGCTGGGGGCAGGTGCACAGGCCGCGATCAATATGATGCAGGCCATCCCCAATAGACATACAGCTTTGATCATCTTCTTCATTTCATCCTCCCCGCGTTGAACAAATATGGAAAACGAATTTGGGATAATGGCGTTTTTATCCCATACAAAAAAGTATAGCATTTATTCCGATTAACAGACGCAAGGTTGATGGAATAAGTTCCTTGCTTGATAAATTGGATATCCCTGACCTTACCTTTTCTTTTCTTTTTTTCCCATATAATTATCTGATGTGACCAACCTTTGAATAATGAGTACCAGATGTAATCGTTCAATTCTGGAGCATATAACAACTATGAAATCCCCATTCCCAAATACAGAATACAACAATGAGCAGTTCAAATCCATCGATTGCCGGTCCACTGAGGTGCGATCAGTGGAATTCAATGAGTGCAAATTCAACCGCTGCACATTCCGGGAAGCCAGCTTTGATCGGGTGTAAATTCCACAACTGCACCTTTCTGGATTGTGATTTTAGTTTATCCAAACTGAATAATTGCCTGTTCACAGAAGTGGTCTTCAAGAATTGCCAGCTGATCGGGATAAACTGGATGGAAACATCACTTGCAAAGAAGAATTTCCTGAAAACGGTCGATTTTCTGAAATGCGCGCTTAATTATTCAACCTTTACCGGATTGCATCTTGGGAAGATCCAGATGATCGATTGCATAGCGCATTCAGTGGATTTCACCGATGCAGACCTCAGTCTGGCGGATTGCAGTCGAACGGATTTTAACGAAAGCCGGTTCCACAATACCAATCTGGCTGAAACAAATTTCACCGATGCTACGAATTATTCCATCTCGGTGATCGATAATAATGTGAAGAAAGCAAAATTCTCCCTGCCCGAAGCCATGTCGCTGCTATACAGTCTCGACATTGTTATAATCAACGGATACTCCCACCATTTAGTTTACCCTCCCCTCCCCATCCACCAGATTTGCGGATTGGGCTAGCAGCAGCACCAGATCAAGCAGTTCGGACTGTTTTAGTTCTGTCACCAGCTTGCCCTGCAGCTTTACCCGCAGTGCTTTCTCTTTCTCCCGGTCATCCTTTTTCTTAATGTCATCCACCACAATCCGTTTCGTCATTCTACCTCTTTCACAGTAAGCTCGTCCTAACCGGCTTATCTTTCACTGCCACCAGTATCTCTCCCGGAGTGGACGACACCAACTCCAATTCACACTTGCCTGTCCCATCCACATCAGCGATTCTTCCATCACCGACGCGCCGTGGGTGATCACCAGCATCACCTCCAGGTTTGCCCGCGAGGGGAATTCCACGCTGACCAGGGCTGCATCCGGCCCATCCGCGGTGATCTCTGCCTTATCCACCCGCAGCCAGCAGGGTTGGTGGGCTGCCAGCAGCCCATTGACATCCACCAATTGACCATCCACCACACAGCCAGGGGTTGTTCCGTGGCACTGATCACACTCGCACCAGGATATGCTGCCCTTAATTCCTCGGTAAATTGTTCAAAATTCATCATCTTTCCTCCTGCCCCCCTCTATCCCCCCATTTTCAAGAAAATGGGGGGGACTGAAAATCAATATTCTATCACCAGTGCCCCCCAGTAGCAGTCTGCCCGGCTGCCGCTGGTCTTCCACTCGAAACGCGTCTCCACCGGTCCATTTGGCAGCGCCGATAGAATATCAGCGCTTTTCACCATCGTCCCTGCTGCGGTTGCGGTGGTGGAGATCTCCACAATGGTCAGCGAATCGGTCGAATTATAGAAACGTGCATAAGCGGTGGCGCTGGCTGCAAACAAATTCGCCACCAAATAGGCGGCCTTTCGCACCTGTCTTCAACCGGGTAAAATCCAGCAGTTGATGGCAGACACCTGTGCTGGCATAAGTGGTTTGACTGGTGTAATACACCCAGGATTGCAGTGTGATGACCGCACTCTTCCCGCCGGATTGCCCTGAGGTATACGTTTGGATGGATGAGGAATCCAGCGCGGCGCCGTCCCAGTGGCAGACACCGATCAAACGCTGGTCTGCACCTTCGGTGGCGCTGGTGTTGACAGTTAAGGTGAACGCAGAACTGCCTGCGGTGCGGTTGGCAAAGATGTACCAGTCCGCTGCGCCGCCGCTGAAGGAATTGGCCGGCAGGTCGACATTGGCATTCGCCTGGCACATCACCCCGCGGATCATCAGGGTAGGCGGGAAGTGTGCATCATACTGAATGCGCAGCCTGTTTGCTGCCAGGTAAGAGATGGAAACGCCGGAAGAATAGCTGCTCAAAAAGCTGCCCAGGTTGACTGCGTCTGCAGATGCAGCCCCCAACCTAAGCGCGTCTGCCCGCAGGCGGTTATATTGGACGATGCTGGTCGGCTGACCGGGGGATACATCCAGTGAAGAAGGATAAGTTGGTGCTGTCATGCTGCTCCTTTCAAGCCCGCCAGTAAGAATTGTCCCAGCTCATGCTGCCGGCATACACATCGCCATCCACCCAGACCGACTGTTCGAACCGATCGCGGTCTGCCGGGGCGAAGATGTCCCCTTCCGAACTGAGCTGCAGGGTGATGCGGCTGACCCTGGCAGTGTGGTCTTCGATGGCATAATGCCCATTGGAAAACAACCCGCTGTAAACTCCCTCCCCGGTCATCACGCCGATCTGGCTGCGCCGGTTGAGGATCTCGAACAGCTTTCCGTAAGCATCCGATCTGGTTGAGGTATGCAGGCTGCCGTCCGGGTTGGTCAGCCCATCTCCCAGCAGAACGGTGAAGGTGATCACCTGGCTGTCCTGGTAGCTGCCGTCCGCCTGTTTATATGCCGCCCGGAAGACGTTCACCCCGCCGCGTGCGATCCGGCTTTTATCCAGCAGGCAGCCGATGCCTGTTCCGGCATCCAGCTCCGGGTTGAAGAGTACGATATCGCAATCTGTCCCGATCGCAGTCATGCCATCCCCGCTTCCATTGGAAGAGCTTCTTTCGCCCGCAATCCCGGTTGAGGGTGTAAAAAGGTCTCCAGGTCATCCATGCTGCCATTGAAGAAATTCAGGTCCAGGCAGGAGCTGACTCCCGGCAGACGCAGCCGGTCACCGCTCCACTGCCAGAATGTCCATGTGGAACAACCGGACGGCAGGAGCGGGGCAGCCTGCCGCGGGTGGATCTCAGGCAGGGTTTCCCAGGTCAATTTACCTTTGGGAAGCGGCAGCAGCGGATACTGCGCCAGCCATAATGGAAACCCCGGCAGCCATTGCAGCATCGGTCTGGCATATTCGACAATAAAGCTGACCCGGGTATAGATGACCAGGGGCACATCCACCCGTTCGGTCAGGTGCCTGGCCATCTTTTCGGCACAGTCGCTGATCTGCCTGGAGGAAAACGACACCGCCGGTGCTGCCTGTTTCCTGATCCATGCGCCTTTTTGG
Organism: uncultured Chloroflexia bacterium; assembly: GCA_963709535.1. Lineage (GTDB taxonomy): Bacteria > Chloroflexota > Anaerolineae > Anaerolineales > Anaerolineaceae > PNON01. The sequence goes on from CAVPWY010000004.1 coordinate 186,388, forward strand.
CCGGGTTTTACCTTCGATTTTTTGGGTACAGGTTTCGCCGGGTAGGCTGCCAGCCAGGGAGCATGCTGCTCCACATCCAGGCAGATGAATTCAAAATCCAGTCCGCGGGTGGCATCCAGCAGAAAATTTACCTGTCGCTGCGGGCTGCACTGCGGGTCCACCCAGTGGTAAATCCCCCGGCGCAATCCGGCAGCCTGTGCTCCAGCCAGGTGCTTTTTACACTGGTCGTCGCGATAGTAATCTCCCTGGCTGGCTTTCACGATGGCAAAAGCCACCCCGGATCGGGCAAGCAGCGGCCAATCCACGGCATCGTCATAATGGGACACATCGATTCCAAGCAGCATCATAACCTCCTTATATGGCCAGCGGCCATCCTGCCCCCCAGGCTTGAACATCCGGGGAGCGCAATCGATCGCAGCGGACGGTGAGGATCAGGATCTGGAAGCGGTCCAGGAAGCGTTCACCCAACTGCTTCACCTGCGGCGCGATCTGCTCATTCAGGTTGTAGCTTTCTTTCCGGTCAACTCCCTTAGCCGAAGCCGTGAAACCGGCTGCCCCGAGGACGATCATGCCGGAATCCAGGTCTGGCAGAGTGGTGCTTTCCGCCCCATCCAGCCCGGTGATGGTCTCGTTCTGTCCGCTGGCTTTGCTGTATTCCAGCAGCGCCTGGCGGATGCCTTCGTCGATGACATCCACCGTGAAGTTCAAATGGGTCATATCCAATAAAAGGGTGGAAACCCTGTTTTCGATCTCAATGATCGTGCTCATACTTCCTCCAATAAGATACTTTCAACAGCAGAAACCGGGATTTCAATTTTTCTGCCGTCCTCTGCGATCAACACCACCCGCTCCGGGTAGACTCTCCAGGCGAGCAGGCTCTCAAACGGCCAGTCTGCAGTCCGGGAGGCTGTTCGTGCCAGCAGTTCGTCGCCATAAGCCTGCTTCCCCGCGGATAACCCGCGGGGAATGATTTGTTTGTCCTGTGAATGCTTATGCTTTTCAGGCATGGCTGTTTTCCTTATCCGATTCCAGCCAGCTCGCGCCAAGATTTGCCAGCCCATCCTGCGCGCCGGTGCCGAAGATATACGCCGACAGGGTGATGATGATGGCCGTCAATTGCTCATCTTCCAGTGGAAGGTCGGGCAGCGCTGCCCGCAGCAGGATGACAATGAGACCTGCCAGTGCCCGCCCAGAACTTGCGCGAGTGCATCAACCCCTGGATTGCCGATCCGGTGGACAGGCGCTGCCCTTCGACGGCGGTTCCCAGGATGTACGCGCTGACCAGTAATGTGACATCTGTCAGCGGCTGCTGGATGGCCGGGAACCCGGGCAGGAAGGCGGTGATGATGATCACCAGCAGCCCGATTCCCGCCGCCCAGAATTTTCTTGAAGTCAAAATTCCTTTCATGTTCCTCCTAATTGTTCACGCCCCCCTTTTGTTCCCCCCAAATTCTAGAATTTGGGGGGATGGCGAAGCCAGGGGGGTAAAACTATGCCACATTGCTCTTGTGCAGCGGGCGGAAGTCGTTCACCCAGACTGCCAGGAAATGGCGCACCTTCAAGCGATGCTCGTCGTTCGTGAACACCGCCGGGCTCAACTCGTCTCCAGCGATGAATACCTCCGGCATCAAGCCAAAGCGCTCGCCCAGGAAGATCGCCGGGGCAATGCGTGGATCACACACTGCCGCCCAATCCGTCGCATCCGTCCACTCGGGTACGGTGATCACATCGCCCGGCTGGCCGCGCTGCATGTTCTCGCTGTAGATATTGGCTGCATTCTCCAGGGTGGGATACAGGATCTTCATGGCTGTTAGCTGCAGTGCCCGCGGCACCAGGCAAAAGCGTGGATTGACTGCCATGCGTGGACCAGTCCCGTACACCCCGGCGGCATTCTTGATCAGCATCGGCTGGTTGTACATGGCCGTGCTGACCGTCTCCCAATCCGCAGCCGAGATCGCCCCGGTCAGCAGGTTCTTGTGCCCGCCGGCAGTGGTCACTGCGGTGTTGTTGAAGAGGGCGCCTGTATCTGCCAGGGTCGGACCAGTACCGCTGTTCTGGGTGAATAATGCTGCCACCAGCGCGCTGATCTTGCGCAGCCCGGCGGATGCCAGCTCGCGCGGGTAAGCCCGCAGTTTGCGGGTCTCATCCCGGTCGATCAGCTCCAGCGTCAGCGGAATGTAGCCGCCGTATTTCTTCCAGTCTGCGGTTTCGGGGCTGTCTCCCACCACCAGTTCGGTGTAAGCCGCGCCTTCAGAAACTTCCGGCAGCGTGCCGACCGTACCCACCAGCGTGCCTGTTATCTGGTTGAGGGTGTTGAAATGTTCCACGCTGACAATGCGCTGCCACCAGTCGTAGCCTGCCCGCCCCAGTTCTTCCCAGCGGTTGGCGACGATCTTGTTCAACGAGTTCTTGACCAGCCCGGTGAAATCGGTGGTGGAAGCCAGCCGCACCCGGTCGGGATGGTACCCGCCGTGCAGGTCGTCATCCCCGGTCAGCATCAGGTACATCTCGCGGATGCCGCTCAAGCGTGCCGGACGCAGATGTTCGATGCCTTTTTCACGCGGAGCACCCAGCAGGTCATCGCAGGCCGCCTGGAGCTGGTCGCGTGTGTCGAACATGCGCTCCACCCGCCCACCGTTGACCACCCTGCCGCCAGCCAGTTCCGCTGCCAGCTCACGTCCATCCTCCACCGCCAGGGTCAATTCTGCCAGGTCAAATATCCTCCCGGAAAATTGCCTGCGGATACGTGTGGCGACCGCTTCCGGCAATCTTGCTGCGTTGAGGGTGCTTTCCAATAGCATCCCGCACATCTGCGTCTGGAAGGATTCCGGTACCACGTTGACCAGTTTTGGGTCCCCGGCCAATTGTGCGCGCTGCTCCCTGGCCTAGATCCCGGGCTTTCTGTGCCTGCTGCGATTTGATCCTCGCATCACTATTGTCGGCCTGCTCCGTTCCTGAAGTCTCTTTATCCATAACCTCTTCTGCTCCTTTTCCTTGATCTGTGATCCTGTCGAGGAACCTGCCCCCGCGGGCGGGTTTCATCACCAGGTCCAATGAATGTACTTTGATGATCCTGTTGACCTTCTCCCGGTCGGCTGTAAATGTGATGTCCGCCGAAAAACCCATATCGCTCTTGCGGTCTGACGCCTCAAGCCACTCTGCTCCCAGCCGGGTCAGTAATTCCGCCCCCGGACCGGATGGATGAAGCTGCAGCCTGATCCCCTGGCAGCCCGCATCCCATTCCGGCGACTGGCAGATTCCGGCCAGGTCGCGTACCGACCGGTTCCACCCGGGCTGCTGGGCATGGTCGATGTAGCTCTCCACACCTTCCCACAGCGCCAGCGATGCCTGCAGTGTTTCCGGCGGGAATTGCCAGCCATTGCCGTTTCCGCTGGTGATCGCCAGGATCTCGAAGCCTGCCTGTCCGTCCGCGGCTTGTAATCCATCCCGACATTAAATCGGTCCCGAAATTGTTCTTCCATCTTCCTCCTTTCTTCCCTCACCGTATTCTTACTCTGTTCCTACTCGCTCCCTACCACCTCACCCCACCCTCTCCCAAGGGAGAGGGATATGGCTAATATTTCGCATTCAATCGTTCCTTATCAACTGATCAACCAATCACTAATCCCTAATCCCTAATCAACTATTCTCTATTACCCGTTTTTCTGCATACACCTCCCCGGCGAAGCGGTAAGCCAGCCTCAGCAGTTCGGCATCATCCACCAGGCCGCGCTCAAGCAGCGGCAGGAACGCATTGACGATCGACTGCGCCGCTTCTGCCAGTGCCCCATTATCCCGGGCGGAGATGTCTGCCCCGCGCACGATCAATTCCGCGTCCGCCTTCACCCGGCGGCTCACCCGCGCCTTGCGGATGAGTACAATGCGGGTCAGGTCTTCCAACAGCCACAAAAAGAATTTTTGCCTCTGTTCATAGCGCCGGAATGTGGGACCGCCTGCGAATTCCGCGGTGGTGCGCGTGGCGCTCTCCGGTTCCGCCAGGAAATGCAGCGGGATGCCCGCCCCGGCTGCCACCATCCTCTTGACTGCCAGCCCGTCTTCCCCGGCTTCCTGCGACGCCAGCTGCGGCTGGATCACACTCCAGGTCTCGGTCTCATCCGTCACCAGGATCGACCCGGGATTGGGCGGCGCGGCATTCAAAGCCTGCTGCCGGTGGAGGCGTTCCTGTTCGCTGGTGAATGCCGCCTTGACCTGGTACATGAAGGCCTGCCGGTAGCGGTTGAGGCGCACCCGGTCTTCCAGCCAGGCGGAATAGCGCGCCAGCCAGCGCAATAAAGGCGCAAGGTCTGACTCACCGTGCAGCGCGCCGACCGGGCGATTTACGGCATAATGCCTCATAACAGGTTGGAAAGGCAGTTCCTCCGTCCGCGAAGATGCCGCATCCCAGGCTGCCCACCGGTGCTCGTCGCCATCCACTCCCGGGTATTCGATGAACTCGATTTCCTGCTCCAGGTCATTCTCCGCGCTGACGATCTCCTTGATGTGCGCCGCCGGGACCGCCCGCAGGTAGCTCATGCCGTCCGGGGCGGTGGAGATGACCACGAACAGCTCACCCGACCGCGCCAACTCGTCGCACCACTCGCTGCAGCGCACATCCATGCGGTTGAGTGGATGATCCCACCACTGCCGGATGAACTCCTCCGTGGCCGGGTGGCTGCTGCCAATGTGGATCCCGCCGCCGACCACGTACTGGCTGGTCAATTCCACAATGCGCCGTGCCAGCGGATTGGTCTGCCAGGCTTCCAGCGCCTGGCGCAGTATCTCCTGCCGGTCGCCGGTGTAACGGTCGCGGTTCGCGTCTCCGCCCGCCGGGCGTTCGATGAACCCGTCGTTGATGGATACCGCCAGCTTCGTCCGCTGCTTTTCTGGTTTTCGATTCAATATTCTTGTGATTACATTCATGTATTGCTCCTTGCCCTCACCCTGCCCTCCCCCATGGGGGAGGATTATTAGTACATTTGTTCTAATATTTATCAAAAAAATAATCCATAACTCCATTTGTTATTCCGAACCTCAACCGTCCGTCATTGCGAGGGAGTGTTTCTTTACGACTGCGGCAATCTCTTTCCTCATCTTGTGAGATCGCCACGTCGTTCCTCCTCGCGATGACAAAAAGCTCAAAACTCCATCTTGATCTGCTCCAGCGGATCACTGCCGCGGATGATGCTCTGCCCGCCGCCGCCAACGGTCCATTTGATGTCATCCAGCAGCGCGCACAACGCCGCAGAGATCAGCAGGTCGTCATGCACCGGCTGCCTGGTCTGCGGGTCGGTCGTGCCGTCCGGAACACCCCAGCGCAGGGCGTGACCCGCACCTTCGGCCACTTCCATCTGGCACAGAGCCACCTGCTGCCAGAACACCTTCTGCAGTTTGGAACCATCGTCAGCGTGGTCGTGGAAGCGCCCGGTGTCGCACAGCGACAGGAAATTCCAGCCCAGCGCGCTCTTGGAAGCCGAATTGAAAATAAAGGGGATGACCCGCCCGCCCAGCGCCTTCTGAAGAAAGGAAGCCAGCCCGGCTCCGATGCCGGTGGCATCCACGATGATGCGCCTGGGCTGCCAGCTCTCCGTCAGCGAGAGGATCTCGGCATAAATGCGGGTGTGATGGGTGCCCGTCCACAGGCGGCGATTTATCACCCGGTACGTCGGCGCCTTGATCACCGGGTCTGCCTGCGTGGCAAGGTCGATCTCCACAATCGTCAATGCAGTCGAATCGCGTTTGACCGCGCCAATTTCCAGCAGCCCGCTATCGGGAAAAGATTCGCCGCCGGACTGTTCGCCGCCCACGTCCAGCAGAAAAGCATACAACCGCCCGGGCAGGGGAACCTCACGCGCCGGGTGGCTGCCGTGCATCATCGACTGCCTGGCTTCGGGGAACATGCCCGCTTCAGCTTCCACTTCCTCCGAGAAGAACTGTGAGCGCACAATGGGATTCATGCGTCCGTGTTTCAACACCTGCTCGCGGACGAAATGGGCATACACGGGGATGTCCTGCGCCACCCGCTCCGCGTCGATCACGAAAGCGCGCCGAATGCCGTCCATCTGCTCCAACTGACTGGCTGAGCGCAGTTCGCGCGCCAGCAGGGTCTGGCTGGTCCAGGCGGTGCCCCAGAAGACGCGCGTGGCATTGGTGCTGGCGGCCATCGGGGCGATGTCCTTGTCATATTTGTCGATGCTCACATCCTGGGCTTCATCCACCTCCAGCAGCGTGGATGCGGTCGCGCCGACGATGTTGGCCTGCTGTTCGCCGGAGAAGAAATAAATGGTCGCCCGCCCGACCCGGTAGATGTAGCCGCTTTCCTTCTCCCACAGCGTCTGCGTCACCAGCCCTTTCTTCAAGACCCGCTCCAAACGCCGCATGGCGTTCTGGCTCTGCGGTTTCCAGGTCGGGCTGATCTTCACCATCTCGCAGTCCGAGCGGCTCAATAAGGTCAGCAGATAGGCTTCCAGGTGCGCCTGCAGTTCGTTCTTGCCGGATTGGCGCGGGAACATCACCACGAAGCTCAATCCCTTTTGCCGCAGCACCGAGTTCGATCACTGCCGCGGCAACTTCCTGCTGGTAGCTGCGTAGGTTCATGCCCGCGCTCAAACGCGAGAAAGCGCACGGGTCGGCCAGTGCCAGGCGCAGGTATTCTTCCAGGTCAGTGCGTTCCACCGGGCTCATCGTGCTCCGATCCAGGCGGCGATGGCCGCCAGTATCAATGACAGCATGCTCTGCCCGACCGCCGCCAGCGATCCCTGCGTGTTCAAGCGGATCACACCATCGGCCACCGTGCGCAGGCGCGCCTCCTGGTCTGCCTGGCTTTTCTCCAGCGCTTCGATGCGCTGCAATAGCAGTTGTGACCGGTGCGACTGGTCGTTCTCCAGCCGGGTATAGCGGCTGTCCAGCAGATCCACCGCCCGCCGCAGCCGTTCCGCGATCAATCCCGCATTCAGGTTCGCAATCTCATCCATCGAACTATCCCTCTCCTCAAATACCTGCTCGTGAATCATCTGCCCGTTTATACGGCCTGAGCGTCTCTTCAATGATCTTTTCCAGCGCGCTCAACAGGGTGTCAGCGGCATTTTCGCTCTTTTCCAGCAGTTTCTGGGTGCGCAGAAGGGAAGACAACCGCATGGTGGTGAGGGCGATGAAGTTGTAGAATTCCAGGATCTCGTCCGGGCTCTTGCCTTCCTCCGCCATATCCACCACCCGCCGGGTGATGATGCGCAGCATGTCGATCTCGTCATGCAGGGCTTCGGGCGATGACTTGACCAGGTCGTCCAGTTCGCCATTGCGGAAGCGCCTTGAATAGAACCCATGCTTGAAGGCATTGAAGTTGCCTTCCGGTGCCCCGCGCCTGCGGACCTGTGTGTTTTCTGTGTCGCCCAAATCGCTCATTTCACCTCGTCTGGAGTGTTCCTCATAGCCTCCCCCGCTTGCTCAAGGCGGAAGGAGGTTGAGGGAAGGAGAATATAGAACTTTTGTTCTATATCTAGTATAAAGGGAAATGCCGCGCTGTCAACCTGTCATTAATGACAGGTAGGCAAAAAAGTCCTCCCCCTTTGGGGGAGGGTAGGGTGAGGGTGGGAGAGGGTGAAGGAGAATTTGTAGGGAGCGGACCTGCGTACCCTACGGGCATGATATGTCCGCCCGCAAAAAAAGAATGAGACCCGGTGGTCAAATTCCATGCGCGGTGAGGACACCGGCGCGAACGAAGCTTAGAGAATTAGAACTTGACCATGGCCATTCTTGGTCACATGTATCCTACAAATCACATATTATGTATAATATTTATGCTATTTATTAAGATATAAATCCACAATAAAGGTAATAACATCAAGAAGGAAGAAATATGAAACAAATTTATTACTTCATAATGCTAAGCTTCATATTGTCTGCATGCCAACAAGCGCCATCAATCAAACCAACAAGCACTCCTTCTTCCACGGATACACCTACAATCACGGCAACATCTACGTTAATACCCACTTTTACACTCATTCCAACAAATACAGCTTCACCAACTATCACAGATACTCCAACAATAACACCAACCTCATCACCAACCCTGACAGCCGGCAGTGGGAAGATAAATGTTTATTGTGGTAGCTATAAGTCAGGTGATTCTATCGGAAATTTTGAGTACGATCTTAAGTCAAGGGAATACACAAGGAACCCGGCTTATGATGGGTCGAACCAAAGCAGCGATACTATCCAATTAATTGCTATTGGTGCATCAAAAGAATTGATCAACTTTTTATTTACAAATTTTCCTGAGGATATTTTTGAATCAGGTTCTCTGACCCAGATGTTAGCAGCATCCAGTGATGGAAACACTTTATTAATTAATCTCCTACAATCAGTTTGACAGTACAAGTTCAAATACACTTTACTGGATTCCCTTAGGGAAAGCAATAAAAAAGAAAGTATACAGCCCAGATGGTGGTTTGATCCAAGAGGTAGCTCAGAGTAAATCCAAGAGATTTGTGGGAGTGCGAGCAATCCTTCAAAGCCGCCAGACAATATTCATTATTGATATGACCACAGGATCAATCATTGATATTACCCCGGGCAATCTGGATAAGACTCCAGGTGGTGTATCAATCTCCCCAGATGAAAACCGGGTTTTGTATTATGATGCTGATGGTGTTTGGTCAGTGGGCATTGACGGTAAAGATAAAAAACTAATTATTAAGGCTGCCCGCGATGCTGATTGGTCACCAGATGGCAAAGAGCTGGTTTTTATAAAAGATGACGCCCTATACACTGCATATCCCGATGGCACTAATATCCAAAAAATTGACTTCTTACCCGATTCCGTTGAAGATATCCGTTATCCGGAATGGGTAAAAGCCCCGGGACAAAGGATGATCACGTTTTTTGTTTATGGTACTGAATGGGATTTGATTGATCTTGAAACAGGCACCATTAATGTGATCAAACCCGGCAGGGGGCAAACAATGTTTGGTTTGGGATACTCCCATAAATGGTCTCCTGATGGAAAATGGTTTTTAGGAGGGCTATACGATTTTGAGATCAAAAGCCGAAAAGTGTTCCTTTGTTCAATTGAAGAAGCAAAATGCGAAACTTTAAAACATAATAGAGGAAATTGCGAATTTCCAGGCTATTGGTTATCACCAAAGGAGTAAATCAACATGGCAAGGTGAGCCTTTGAACCATCCTCTCTGGTCGCTCCAGTGTTAACCGAGCGGCTGTTCGGTCTCCTCACATCTCCATCTCTATCTGCCCGCCCTCATCCTTCACCCGTCCCGCCTTTTTGTGTGGATCATCCAACCAGCGCGCTGGTGTGTCGCCAGTAAACAGGGTATTTTTCGTGATCGCTGTCACATATTGAGTATAGGGAAGAGTCAAAAAAGGTGGGCAGACCAGCGGGTCCATCCCACCATTATGAAATATTTATTTACTCTATTTTGCTCTCAAATGTAAATTCCTTAAAATTATCAAAGATTATCGTTCCCTGATCCGCTCCGATCCTGAAATCCCAGGTGATGCCGGACCAGTTTGCGCCGACTTTTTCATGGTAATAAATCGCTTTGGTAGTATCAGCGGGGTCCCAAATGACAGCCATAAAACCTCCGTCAGGTAATAAGGCCATTAATAAAGTGTAGGTTGTATCAGGTACAAGTTTAAAATTTCCAGACAATCTTGCTCCACCAAGCGGGTTCTTACCAGCCCAAACATTTACCCTAGCAACATTGCCCCCAAAATAGACACCAAACCGCTTGTAAGGGTCTGTATAAAAAGCCCCAGTATCATAAAACACTTCAAACACCGAACCCTTGCTGTACTTAAATTCCACCAAAGCGCCTTGATTTTCATTGAAAGTCCTCTCGCGTTTGAGTCCATTCCAATTATTTCCAAGGACTTCCAATCCACCATCTTTGAAGGTCCCTGCGGCCAATCCCCATTTGGGATTATTAGTTTTATCAAACATATCTAATGTGGTGATTTCTATACCATTCAGGTATTCGCTTGCTTTATCAGGAACCGGTATAGCAGTAGGAGGTATCGGCGTATTTGTTGGAAGTGGGGTATTCGTGGGTGGAACTGGTGTACTACTTGGGGGCACTGCTGTGTCAACGGGTAAAGGCGTTTCCGTGGGTACGATCACCTCTGGCGCTGGGCTGCAGGCACTTACTAAAATGAGAAGCAAGGATGTAGCCAGTAACAATGATCTGTTCGATATTTTCATTCCCAATCTCCTTAATTATCGAGTCTTATTTTACATTTAACATTAAACAGGAATTATGATGAAAAAAGCCAATCATCTTGTCTCTGTTCGCGCTGATATTCTCCGTTCGCGCCGGTGTCCTCACCGAGCGCGTGCTCTTGGTTTCATGGGTTAATTATAGAGGAGAAATAAAAAAAGGAGGGCTAACCCTGTATGCTAGACAGGTTTCAGCCCACCCATGAAAAATTAACTACTCATCTTTATGCTCTCGAAGGTAAATTCCTTGAAATCATCAAAGATGATCGTTCCCTGATCCGCTCCGATCCTGATAACCCTGGTGATTCCTGGTCAGTTAGCACACACCTTTTCATGAAAGCATATCGCTTTGGTCATATCAGCGGTATCCTAAATCAATGGATGTTTATTTGATAAGAGGTGTCAGATCAATCATTTCACCTCCGGGGAATAACAGGAAATACTCCCCTTTGGTTTCCGTGGCAAATATATTATAGGTAAGTGTTTCCTCGCCTTTGAAATTTGTTCCAGTTTCACTCATTGAAGTATTGATCCAGGCACCCAGGCGGTCAGTGACCAATACCCCCAAAGCGATTACCTCCTTCAACTTCCCGTTTTCTTCCGTCACACCGAAGCTTAATGCCGTGGTTATTTTGTCACCAGTTGGGTTATACCCAATATCTATCAGTCCATTGTAAGCAATAACAAGAGAATAATCTTGTATTTTGATGGGCTGATCAGATCCATTCAATATGATGGGGGTTTCAGTTGACGTGGGGACAGGAATGGGAGTTCTCTGTTGGTGGTATTTCTGTTGGTTGTTTAGTTGAAGTTTCTGTTGGCCGGATAATAGTGGCAGCTTGGGTTGGAGTTCAACCTCAGCGGGTGGCTTTGTCTGGCAGCCAGATAAGAAGACAATTGAACTGATGAAAACTAAAATGGTTATTATCGAAAACCTTCTATTCATTAAGCTCTCCTTTATTTCTAAATTGTTTTGAAATAGATTGATTCTAGTTCGTTCGCGCTGGTGTACTCACCGTGCGCGTGTCTTTGACCGCAAGGTCTCCACTTACATTTCCATCTCGATCTGCCCGCCCTCTCCCTTGACCCGCCCCGCTTTTTTGTGTAGACCATCCCACCAACGAGGTGTGTTTGGAGCTTTAATATTTCAATGAATTACTAGTCTTACAGAAGCTTTTCGATTGAGAATTAAGGATGTGTGGCTATATTTGCGATGATTTGGATAACAAAAAGAACAAACAGAATCATTCCCCTTCTCGCGGAATAATATTTCCAGGTCATTATCACAAATCCATAATTCATCGAAATGTAGAGCGCAACATATGGCACTAATTGTTTCCAATCCATTGTCTCCCTGAATGGAATCTTTAAAATCCAATCATACAAAAGTTCTATCGCCAGAAATGCTAAAAATATTCCCAAAAAGATAGTGTATCGCTGTGTTTTATGCTCTTTTTGGACGAGGAAAATCGCATAAATAGCTGGAAACGCTAATAATAAATATACCCATCCAATTCTTTGCACAAAATCAAGATTATTCTGTCGAATAAGAAAAATGAAAATTAGTAACACACTATTTACAAGACCTAGTGTGAAATAGAATGGTTCAAGTGTTTTGAAAATTCTTGAATTGTTCATCTTTTTTAGTCCTTTTTGATTAATCTCCGTTCGCGCTGGTGTTTGCAGAGCCCGCGCGTACATTTGAACGCACCGTCTCCGAACAACCATTAAATGCTGGATCAGGCTGCCTTGCAGGTTATTTCATTGTACAGGTAACGAAGCAATAAATTCTTCTTTATTGTATCCGGTTAGTTTTGAAAGCCCGAAATACATGTCAAACTTTTGCGGTTTTTCTTTTTCCGGCAGTTTGACTATCAGCGCGTTGCCTTTCTGAATAACCTGGGATAGCGGTACGGCTGTGCTGCCTTCAACCATTGGTTTACCCCAGCCATCTATGCGGATGATAATCAGTCGTTCGTTTGTAACCCCAATATAGTAATACTTGATCGCAAATGAGAATAAACTGGAGAGCAGCATCATTGCCCAGAAAGGCCCGCTCCTGAATGAACCCACCGCCCGGAGTTGTTCACCTGCTTCCAATTTGGGTGTGATTAATTTGCGTGCTATATCTGCTTTTTTATCCATGATCGATCCTCCATCTCACTAGTAGTGTAGACCCAACCAAGTGCCCTTTTGCAGCGGTAGAGTGGGCTTTAGCCCGCCATTTCTTTAGACCCGCCCGGTCTTTTGTGCGGATCATATTTTCGCCAGGCGCACGATGGAACTATTCTCATAGCCCTACTTATTCTTTCCTTTCAGCTAGCTCAAAATAATATGCCACAAACTCAAAACCAGGGCCCGGATATTGGAAGTATTCCTGGTGATCTTCACGGAATTCATCGGCGCTCCTATTTGTCTCACCTCTCCATAAACGCTCCGGAATATCCTCCCAGCGGCACAACTCCATCGCCGTGACACGGATGGTAGCACAAGCTTTCAAATGGCTGTCGTACACATCATAGTACTCGCCTACTACCAGGGGATCATCGTATTCGCCATCCCCGCTTTCAATTTCCCCAAGGCGGACAACGCTGGCCGTTTTGATTCCATCCACTACCTGTTGAACCAGTCGATCTGAAACAAATTGCATACGTCTGTATTTGAGATGATCCAAAAAATCCTCTTTTCGTCCTGGTATTATCACCGGGAATGCATTCCTATCTGCAAGGTTTCCCTCATATATTCATCTATCACCCCAAACCTTCCGTCCGCGCCAGTGTTTGGGGTGCACGCGCGTCTTTGACCGCAGGTCTCCACAATACCTTCGCCCTTGCTTATTGCACAAGCGTTGGCGTCGCATCTATTGCAGGAGCAACAATACAGGCAGGACCCGGGCTGTAACTGTTTCCAAACAAACCGGGAGGCCAACATGCATCGGCAAAGGCCTGCGTTGTGTCGCTGCCCAGCAGGCGGTTGAGGATGTCACGGTATTGGGTCACACTCGCCGCAGGACGCGCGTACCCTTCCTGTTCCACCTGGCCCGCGCCGGATTGATAGATCTTATCCAGTTCGATCAGGCTGGAAGCCAGATCCTTTAGTTGGAAACCATTTTGCCGGCAGAATTCATTGATCAACCAGCCGCCATAATCCCCGGGGGCAAGTTCGCGGTAGGTGCAGAATTCGGCAGGGTCCAGGATCCCGATGGCATAAGATGGTATCGGCACGACATAATCATGGAAAAATGGTGCTTTATAATCCTCGAAATCGCCTGCCTTCCCGGAGAGCCGTCCGAAGAAAAAGGTGTGCATGTACTCGTGCAGGGGAAAATATTGCCCATCGAGTGTGGCAGCCATGCGGATCTTTTCCTCGATCGTGGGGTAATAACCGGGTCCTTCACTGCAGGTGTATGCCTGGTGGGCGCTCGAGTAAACATAGGCATGCCCGTATGGAGCATCCCGGCAGATACTGTCTGTCAAATCCAAATGCATGTCCACCGGCTGCAGCTCGGTCAGGGTATCGATCCCGGTCAACTCGATCAGTCTGGCATGGGCAGCACGAAAGCCGGCATATGCCGCATAAATGTACTGCGGATCCAGCGGGCAGGGTTCCGGGCAGACAAACCGGAACGGGTCGCCGGGAATTTGATAAGCATTGTACGGCATTCCCTCAATTTGAACTGAGGTGACCGGGATGGGGACGACCACGATGGGTGTGGATGTTGCCTCAATCTGGGCTAGGAGGAGTCGCACTGGGGATAGAATTGGCGGCGGCAGTCGGCCCGGTAGATTGAACGACCATGGGTGTGGATACCTGTTGCTCCACGGGGTCCGGTTGAACAGGGGTTGAAGCAACCCTTCCTAAATTGCAGGCCATCACAAGAATACAAGTAGAAGCAAGGATAATTTTCCGCATCGCTTTACCTCCGTTCTCTGTTACCATCGATAAAAACGCTACCTTTTTGCGAAGCTCATCCAGCATGGAAGCGCTTTCATTAGGATTTCTTGTTAAGTTTCATGGATTAATTATATATACAATATCCCCCAACAAATTACACGGTCATCGTAAAGGGTATCCCCCTCCGCATCCGAGCTACTTGCACCTAAGGGGTAGGTGTTGCCAAAATCAGCGTTTCGGTGGGGGTGGGACTCTCCAGCGCCTTTGCTGACTTCGATCGCCACATAAAAGGTTGTCCCGAATATCTCTCCGGCTGTGTTGCGCAGCCGCCAAAAATTGGAATAATCCTCTTCGATATCCGGCGCTATCATCTGCAGTGAAAGATCGATCGTTTCACCCGGGGGCACCGCTCTGGGTAGATAAATGGTGTCTGCACCCATCGGATTGCCGCTGATGTATTGGAACCGGTATTGCGTAGTCCATGTGCAGGTGCCAATGTTTTTGATCCGCCAGGTTTTGGTGAATGCGGTGCCCGGAGGTATCTTGGAGTAGTCGACAATATCCAGGTCAGCCAGGAAGGCTGAATAATCGCAGGTGCTGGGTGTCCAGGTGATATATGGGTATGGATATGGCGGGGTGGAAGTAATTGTCTGTGTAGGTACAATCGTAATAACAGTTGGTGAAGGTGTTGACTGTTGGCGTTTCAGGAGTGGCAGAAGGCGCCACCGTCGCGGTAGGCAGGCTTGCCAGTTGGGTGGACACGGCTGCAGCGATTGCAGCGGGCGAATCGATGGCGGGGGTTGCTTCCGCCTGCGAGCAGCCGGTGAGAAAAGCGGCTGTAAGTAGAATTAGGTAGAAAGTTCGCTTGGACATTTGTGGCTATTGTACACCAGTTAGGCATTGAAGAAGTTTCTGCTTTTTCAACCTTGTTCGTTTCAACCTTCAACTGTATGCCTCTCAACTATCAGCTATGTTTGTACCAACTATTAATTACTTAATAGTTGTTCAGGATTTGATGAAGATCAGAACTACATTTCCCGTATCATCCAACAAGCTCAATTGATCATTTTCCAATTGGAAGGTTTTTATCTTTCCAAGGGCAGCAAAGTAATCTGTCTCAAATTCCATCCCTTTTTCGCAGTACATCATCGTGCTGAATATTTGGGAGAATGATAGTTTATCCCCGGTTTGGGTGAAGTCTGCCCCATAGGTATTGCAGGATGAATTACCACCAGCCTGGTCTTTCTTGATGTTTAAGGTGATCTGAATTTCAGCGGGCAGCTTCTGGCCGTTGAGTTCGGTCAGTTTCCAATTGGTGTCGATCAATTCTGAAGTGGTTGCCGCACATGCCGAAAGCATCAGCCCGATAATAAGGGCAATGATAATACGACTGGTAAGAAATAATTTCATAAAATGATTCCTTTGATTTCATGGACTATATATACTTGGACGCAGGCCAGGTCAATAATGTTCCCCAAAACTCTATATTGAAAGAAAAGATTTTATAATAATTCCCAGGTCTGTCGGTATTGCACTAAAAATATTGTTAAACAAGATTGCTGCTGCTATTACATACACGAAAAATCCAATGACAACGCCGATTTGCAGGAACGACGTTTTCTGGATCTCCTGTTTCACCTTGATCTCACAAACTCCACCCGGACAGTATTGAGTTTTTTCTTTATGGAACATTGGGTAAAATTTACACCCCAAACAAATGCCAAATACAAATTCAAAGAATAAGAATATGAGGCAGATGAGGCAGATTATACCGGTGATGAAGCTAAATGAATTCATTAAAACTAATAAAAGGAATATGGTTGATGCCATAACCAAACCGATTGTCCAGGCAAACTTTTTTTGAGCGGCTCCGACATATTCCGGATTTTGATTGCCAACGATCAAACGTCCAATGATTAATGTTGGAGAATACTTAGGACTAATTAATACGCGTATTATGAAATCCGTAAGGAAGATCGTGTTTACACACTTTATCCAGAAGTAATTCTCTTGAAATATTACCAGCATCCAGGACCAGAACATGACCAAAAATAGTATTCCTGCTGCTGCTCTTATTTCCCGCTCATTTAATACTGGGATGTTATAACCTTCCACGGTTTCACCAAATTGTTTTGCTTTATTCATTTTCTCGCTCCTATTTATGAATCGGGTGGATGAGTATCTCAGCCACCCTAAGTTTGCAATTTCTTAATGACTTTTTATCACAGAGAGAGCGGAGAAACCTCATAATACTCTGTGGTCTCCGCGTTCTCTGTGTTTATTCCTTTTTTCTTTCGTAAAATTGGATTTAAAAAACGCTTTCCAAGGCTGGTTTTTGATCCTTTGCGCCTTTAATCAACAACCATAAGAAAATCGGCAACTCTCCAATCGTAACCGTTTCTCCTATTGGTGTGAGAATTGTGCTAAAGTCTGGAAACATAAAAGTCGACATGAAAATGATCAGATGCCCAAAACAACCGACGACCAGCAGAACGCCCAACACTTTAGGTACAAATCCCGATTTGTACACAAGGATCCCGAGGGGAATGAGCCAAAGACCCCAGAAAATTTCGGTTATCAGAAGTCCATGTTCATACATATCGAGAGATACCATTGACAGCGTTTGTAACTGAGACAGATTGAAAGCTGAGAGATGTCCGGCATTGCTTAATAGTAGAAAGGGAGCATACTGAAATAGCATATTCATGAAGGCTACTGAGACACCGGCAACAATGAGTATCACCATCATCCTGGCCTGGCCATTTTCTACTGACTTAAACAACTCGTATAAAACATGGACCAAATACAATTGAAGGATTAGTCCGACTAGTAAGCTCACGAAGCCGAGGCGGAATAGCCACTCAGATGCCAGAATATTACTGGCTGTAGCCGCGGCATCGCCGGGTACATAAATTTTTGAATAAACATACATCCCGCCGAATATCATGAATACATCCATAATGATATACAGGATACCTGCGCCTCTTGTGTTTTTATTAAGTAAATTCATTTTTTCTTCCATTTTTTATCTCTTTATTGTCTTTATCGTAAACATTTCAGATTTTGGCATTATGGTTTACCGTAATGACTACATTTCCCTTTTTATGCCCTGTTTCGACATATCTGTGGGCCTCGGCGATCTGTTCCAACGGATAGCATCTATCTATGACCGGTATTATCTTCCCCGCTTCAATCAACTCAGAGAGAAAGACAAGATCCTTGATCTTCTCACTTGAAGGTCTCAGACCCGTAGCCGCAAATTTTACTTTTTTATTGCCGCTCTATTGCAGTCCATAACGCTTGAAGCATTATCTCCGGGGTAGGTACAGTGGCAAGATAGATGCCTTTATCCGTCAGTGAATCCTTGCACTTTGAAAACGAACGCTTGCCTGCAGTATCAAAAATAATGTCATAGGTCTTGCCGTTTTCAGTAAAATCCTCCCGGGTGTAATCAATAACCTGATCTGCGCCCAAAGATTTGACCCATTCTAAATTCGTGGTGCTGCATACCCCGGTAACCTCTGCCCCATAGTACTTGGCCAACTGTACCGCAGCAGAGCCAACCGAACCAGAAGCGCCATAGATCAGCACAGTTTGTTCACTCTGGATATTACCCTTATCCCTAAGGAAAGGCAGTGCGGTTAATGCCCCATTCGGAATACTGGCTGCATCCTCATAACTTTTGTTAGCCGGTTTTCTAGCCAGAGCCCCTTTTTCAGGCATGCATTTATATTCAGCATATGCGCCGAACGAGTCTATGCCAAAGACCTGGTCGCCTGGTTTAAACCGGGTTACGTCTTTGCCGATAGCTTCAATCTCCCCGGCCAGCTCTTGCCCCAGGATCGGGTTTCTAGGTTTCAGAAGACCGTTATAACCTGGGGAAGCTCTCATGTCCGGGTCTTCTTTTACGACTGTTGTCGCAACTATTTTTATCAGCACCTCATTCGCTTTCGGGCTGGGTTTATCCACCTCTTGAAGATGAAGTACATCGGGTGGACCAAATCTTGTGTATACAATTGCTTTCATGTTATTCTCCAAAATTACTTTCCATAATTTGAGTATTGGAGAGGATGACTCTCAACCTCTCCAATACTTTGTTTGCTGTTGTGTCTTGAAGTTAAATAGTTGTTGTTTGGTCGTGTTCTTTATGCCACCGAGACTGGACTCTTGCGCAGCATGACTATCCCGAGCCAGGCGAGCCAGATGATAAGGCCCAATCCATAAACAACAGCCATCGGGAGAAACGATGTCAGGAGAACCGTGAGGATTCCAGCTACACCGATAACCAGGCCAAGGTAGTTAAATACTCTGGGAAGTTCCCTTGCCTGCAAGGATACCCAACTTAGTAGAAGAATCCATAAGGCGTTAATTAACGTTTCTCCGCCACCACCACCCAAACCAGAGGCCACAGAGTTGAGCGTCAACCAGACCGTTGCAGCTTGAGCTGGATTTTCGCCATAGAGTTTGGCGACTGTGTTCAAGTTGCTGATCTCGAGTGTGCCAACCACAAGGACCACGACGGCATAGATCAGGCCGAATGCGGTCACTGCCTGTGCCAGCGCAGCTGAGGATCCAACCTTCAATCGCTCATACAGCGCTAGTGACAGGAAAATCGAACTCACACCGAAGACCAAATAGCTGATTATGTCAAAAATGCGCATGAAAACCTGGTTATTGGCAAGGAAAGCCACGACCTGACCCGGGTCACTGGAACCGAAGCCTTTGGGTCCTAAGGTTATAAACGTTATAATGGCCATGAGGTTTGTAGCTGCTCCGATGAGTGCAGCAATGCCTCCCATTTTTAGTAAATTCTTCATTTTGTCTCCTTTATTGAACGATTATTCTAGTTTCATTGAATTAATCTTATTGCTCTTGTTTTACAGAACTGGCAATCAAGCTTAATTCTCAGAACTGCCAGTCCTATGTATGTAAAATCACTCCGTTATTCTGGTTTGGCGTACAGGGCAGCCATTGCCATTGAGCCTTGAATTCCAAATATTATTAAGCCGCCATGGTTTTAC
The DNA here is from genome assembly GCA_963709535.1 of uncultured Chloroflexia bacterium. Classification (GTDB taxonomy): domain Bacteria; phylum Chloroflexota; class Anaerolineae; order Anaerolineales; family Anaerolineaceae; genus PNON01. The sequence goes on from CAVPWY010000004.1 coordinate 205,531, forward strand.
TGCCGCGTATCAGCTCAATTCCCATCCAGATGAACCAGATAATTTGGGTCAAGCCGAAAACTGGACCCAGTGTGCCGGTTAGCACTGGGGACAAGAGAGATGATGCCCACTGCGCCAACCACCAACCCGAGGATATTCAATCCCTTGGAAAGGTCACCAGCTCGCAGTGCAGCCAGGCTGATCAATAACGTCATAAGACCACCCAGTATTTCACCATTTGCATTGCCCAATCCATCAATTACGGGTTCAATTCCCTGCCAGGTCAAGGCAGCCTGGGTTGGGTCAGTGACATTGAGTGCCACAACTGAGGTGAGCGCGGCATTCGCGACCATACCGCTTGCGATCAATGAGCCAGCCCAGATAACCCCGATCACAGTTGCCACTTGCATAAGAGCGGGCGAACCAGCTTTCAATCTGTTATATAAAGCGAGTGAAAATACGATCAGGAAAAAACCAAAGAAAACATACATGAGCAGGTTGGTTGAAAAAACGACCGCCTGGTTGTCGACATTCATGGCGACCTTCTGAGCTAAATCGGTTATGCTGATGTAATCCAGAATAACAATAAAGATAATTAATCCCATCAAGTGCGCCAATGCCATATAAAGTGCTGCAAAACCACCATATTTCTGTAACGATTTCATTTTTATTACTCCTTTTTTTGATTAATTTTGATTTTTCTGTTTTCATAAACTACTTTATGAAGGTCAAACAAAAATAAGAACGATTATTCGTTTACCTCCTTGTTATTTGGCACGTCATTTTTTACTGAGAGCAAGGGCAAACCCACATCACGCACTTTTTTGAGTAAGCCATGCAGGGCAGCCTGATCTGCCAAAAACCCGCTTAGAAGGGTGTTGCCATTCTCTTCCAGCGTGATGTCCAGGCCGTCAAACCACTCCACCCAACGAGTCTCAAGGTGTCCCTTTAATCGGATTTCGCAATACTGTTTATTCGAATTCGGTTTCGCAATCATATGGTGTCTCATTTCTTTCTCTCGTGGTTGATCTGTCATAGGATACTGCCTGAGGTGGTGAGGTGTCATCACCATATGATGTGATTGATGTGGTGATTTACTGTCGAAAACAAAAAAAGTCCCTTCAGGTGGATTGTGACACCTGAAGGGACAGGACTGGTAATTATGGCCAACTAGAATAAATCGAGTTCCTCAGCACGGCTCACAGCCGCTCGCCGGTTGTTGACTCCCAATTTGGTAAAAATACTCTTAGTGTGAGTACGAACGGTGTTGAGTGACACAATTAATTGTTTGGCAATTTCTGGGCCGCTTAATTCGGTTCGGAGCAGCTTGAGCACATCCAGCTCGCGTTCGCTCAAAGGATCAATTATGTTTGACTTTTGATTGAAGATCGTTGATTTTGGTAAAGTCTCTGTTTGTGCAAAAGCAGCCAGGAGCTTGTCTGCATAAACGCTTAGCGGATGGTCTCGATTTCGCGATAGTTTTTCAATTAACATTCGCATCGCTTCACCTTCATCCACAAAAGTGCGGACGTAGCCCTGAGGTTCAGCCAGTGACATAGCGTGTTCCAGCGATACCAGAGCGTGAGGGAGGTTATCCTGCGTATGGAATAAGAGGCTTGCAATAATAAGATTTGGATGGCGCTACCAATTCGACCGCCGGTTTCTGCCTCTTGCAGGAGGCGTCCCAGCAGCCGGGTAGCGTCGTCAAGTGAACCATACTCTCGATCGTTTTTTCCGGTGGCAATAAGCACCCGGGCCAACGTGATATATTCAAATTCACGTATAAAGCTCAAGTCATCATCCACCGAAAGTCTCTGCTCACTCGCCCACCGTTTGGCATCAGCCAGCTTGCCTTGCTTGAGCCATAATCTCACCCTCATAGCCGTGACGGGTCGTACATCAGGTAGAGGACCACGAATATGAACACGCTCGGCTTCGTCCAGTAAAATGAGGGCACCATTCAGGTCTCCCTGTGCCTCTTTCAAACATGCCTGTGAAACACATAAGCGATGGTGAAAATCCGTCGGTTCGGTTTGCTCACCCAACTTCTGGCTGGTCAGTAAGTGTTGCGCAGCGGCTTTCAGGTCGCCTAGTTCAATGTAAAGCTCACCGAGACCGCGATACAAGTCTGCTGATCCGATGTATTTAGGCTCTCCCAGGCTAACCACATGGCGCAATGATTGCTGATAGATGCTTTCAGCATCTTGAAGACGACCCAACACCACCCTGATATCGGCTAGAAGAAATGTAATGCCTAGAAGGGTAGGGATTTCACCTGTTTTCTGAAGGTTTATACAAAACTCGGCCAGGGAACGCTCAGCTGCTTCCAGGTCTCCACTTGTATACTCGGCTAGCCCCAGGAGCGAGGTAGCCTGGATGTACCTGATATGGTCATCTTCGGGGGTGAGTGCGAGCGCATGCCGGGCATACTTTACAGTGCCGGGAACATCGCCAAGTGCAAGAGAGCGGTAGGCTCGGGCGGTGGCGATCGAAGCTGGCAACGATCGAAATTGTTCTTTATCAACGACAACCATTTGTTCCGTCGGCGCATTCAGCCAGCGTTCGGCATCCTGTAAGCGGGCCTCGCTGGACTCCAACTCGCCGACATCCAGCAACGCCCAGCCATATCCTACACTGAGCACAGGCCGGGTGTGTATCAATTCGTCAGGCAGCATTTTGACCCAGCTAAGCCACGTGGAGGATTGGTAACCTATATCCATAGCCGGCCTGGCCATTTCGATCAGACCGGCTGCATACTCGAAGTCCTCTGCAACCAATGCATGACGGATGGCATCGGATCGCAGACCGTTTTGCTCATACCACACGCTTGCCCTCTGGTGCAGACTGGATACCTGCCCAGGTTGTGCCTCCAGTAAGTGCGTCTGTAGCACATCGGCGAAAAGGTGATGATACCGATACCAAAGGCGCTTATCGTCAAGCGGGACGACAAACAGGTTGCTGCGTTCCAGGGTTTCCAACATTTCTTTGCCATCTTCTCGTCCAGTGACAGCATTGCACAAAGTAGCACAAAATCGGTCGAGAATCGCGGTTTGCAGTAAGAAGCTGCGGATATGTTCAGACCGGTGCTGAAGAACTTCTTCGACCAGATAGTCCAGCACAAAACGATGACTTCCGGTGAAAGCCTGAATAAAACTGGCGATGTCTTCCCGCCCCTGCATGGAGAGGGCGGCCAGTTGCAGCCCGGCGATCCACCCTTCAGTGCGAATCTCGAGGGCAGCGACGTTTTCCACCGAGAGGTTAAGGTTCATTAATTGGTTAAGAAATGCACTGGCTTCTATCAGGTGTAAAGCGTAGATCGGCGGCACGCACTTCAGTCAATAGCCCTTGTACGCGATAGCGGGGCAGTGGCAGGGAGGGATCCTCGCGGGTGGTGATAACCAGGTGCATCTGCAGAGGAAGGTGATCGAGCAGATAGGTGAGGGCATGGTCGACTTGTTCAGAATCGATCATATGGTAATCGTCCAGGACAAGAATGAAATTGTTCGGGAAAGTTGAAATTTCATTGACCAATTCTGTCAGAAGGGTTTCAGTGGATGTTGATTGGGGTTGCGGTGATTGTAGAACACCCAACAAATCTTTTCCAAGATTTATATCGATTGTCTGAAGCGCAACAATGAGGTACGTCAGAAAGTTGGTTAGGTTGTTATCCGCTTCGTCCAGTGATAACCAGGCGCATGGCTGCTGACAGCCGGCGAGCCATTCGCTGACCAGTGTGGTTTTTCCAAAGCCTGCGGGAGCAGAAATAAGGATCAGTTTATGGTGAAGACCCTCGTTCAGTTGCTCGATCAAACGAGGGCGAATGACTGTCTTATGACGAGGCAAAGGAATATATAGTTTTGTCGTCAGAATGGGGATGGACATGAGTCAATTATACAACTCACCATATATTTCTTACCCTGTTTTACCTCCGTGATACTATTCAAAATGCCCTTTACCATCTGTTTGCGCCAATAACTGCGATATCATCCCCGAAGTGAAACGGATCTGGAAGCTTCCTAAAAAAATTGAGAGGATCCACGGAACCCGGAAAGAATCCTTCTACCAAACATTCAAAACCTGCATATTAAAATCGTAAAACACGGCTTGTAAATCCATTAAGCCTGGATAACTGTAATAATTACTTTCCCGCGAGAATGACCTTTGCTAACATAACGCATGGCTTCAGCTGTCTGGTCAAGAGAGTAACGCCTGTCGATGATGGGTTTAACCTTTCCTGCTTCCACCAGCTTCATGACCAGCTCCAGATCCTTCCTGTTATGTTTCGTGGAAAGGTGCCGAATTTTTTTGCTGCCGATCGACAAAAGTGATCCAAATATGATGGTACTGAATAACTGGGCCAGAGACCCTCCGGCCATCACAAAAATGCCATGGGGTGTTAATGAACGTTTATATGCAAAGAGCGAATGGTTACCATTTACCGCCAGCACAAGGTCGTACTGTTTGCCACTTTTGGTAAAATCTTCTTTTTTGTAGTCAATGACAATAATCCGCTCCGATGGACCGGACAAGCTCTGCATTTTCTGTACTGCATACTGCTGTTACTTCTGCCCCGAAGTATTTTGCCAGTTGAACTGCAAAATTACCTACACCACCACCTGCCCCACAGATCAGCACCTTTTGCCCCTTTTGGATGTTCCCCAGGTCACGTAAACCCTGCAAAGCTGTGACTGACGCCATAGGTATGGCTGCAGCATCTTCAAAAGATACATTGAACGGTTTCAATGCCAGTAACCGTTCAGGTGCAGCAGCATACTCCGCTAAACCTCCGAAACCGCTCTTGCGATATCCCCGAATACTTCATCCCCCACCTTAAAATTTTCGATATTTTTTCCGACCTCTTCGACCCGGCCTGCGATGTCGGCCCCGAAGATCTTCCTTTTCGGGATAATTCCCATCTGCATCGAACGATAATCAGCAGCGTTCAAGGATACTGCATGGATTTTTACCAGGACCTCATTGTCCTGGGGAACAGGTTTTTCCACTTCCCTCACCGCAAGGACATTTGGGGAATTCCTTCTTTCATATACAACTGCTTTCATATAACATCTCCTGTATTTGATTTGACTCTATTATGTGTGCCAAACCCCCAGTTTTCGGGGGTTAGCACACCAAAATTGGTACACTAATTATTTTTCATTTGCCCTGTAAGCAAGGGCTGAGGGGGTCTGGCACCCTACTATTGCCGGTGCCTCGTGGATAAGTTCATCATTCTCCAATGCTGCCACCATGAATAGAGCATAATCCACCCGATAAGTCATATTGCTCGCCAGGATCGGGTCACCCACATGCTTGCTCCACACCGGTAATCCCTGACTCTCCCCCTCCTTGAGATCGCTTCCCCGTACAACAGTCCACCTCGAGTCACTGGCAAAGATCCGGCGGCATGCTTCCACCTGGTCGTCGATATCCACCAGGTGGGTCAGTCGTCCGATCAAGCGGCCAATTTTCTCCTCATTCTTAAATGATTGAGGGTATACATCCTTACCATCCCGGGTGATGTGCCAGCCGCACGAAAAGATGAGTCGTGCTTCGGGTTGGGCATGATCAAGGACAGCCTGGGCAGTCCCTGAAGCATAGTGATTGGCTCCCCAGGGAACCAGGACGGTGAGCACTCCATCACAACCTGCGACCGCCTGCTTGATAACTTGGGGATCATTCGTCGGTCCGGGAATGATGGTCATGCGCGTCTTGAACGCATCAAGTTTACTGACGCTACGTTCCCGGCATACTCCCACCACCTGGTAGCCTTTATCCAATGCATGCTGCACCATATACTGCCCAAGCTTTCCGGAGGCTCCTATGACACATACTTTGTTTATTTTAGGTGTTGCCATGTCATTTAATTACCTTTCACTACATAATCGAAAACTTCATTGATATTGACACCGAAGGCGTCTGCAATTTTGAAGGCAAGTTCCAATGAAGGTGAGTATTTTCCAGCTTCAATTGCGATGATGGTCTGCCTGCTTGCGCCTGCTTTTTCAGCTAACTCCTGCTGTGTCATTTCATTTGCAAAAAAGCGTAATTTTCGGATGTTGTTCGTGATCTCAATTTTTCTAGACATGGGCAATACCCCTTCTGTAGAAATACAGTTGGACAAATCCTTCCAAAACTGAACCGGCACTGAAGGATATGAACATGATATTGAGCATGACCATCGGGGAATAGTTTAGGACCAGGGATACAAGCGCCGCGATAAAACCAAATCCAGCAATGGCAAAACCAACCATCATGGATTTTTGATCGATCAGCTTGTCTCTTTCATCTTCAACCATTTCCGCTTCAATGGATCTTTCAATTTCCTTGCCATCTTTATTGACATCCCGCACTTTTTCTTTCACAGCTATCGCTATCGAAATCAGAATGTGAAATACGATCTGGATGACAATGCCAGCAGCGATTCCGATGCCGATGAATATGAGCATGGTGGTTGCCCAGAATTTCAGGTCACCTTCAGCGACCGCCCCCGCCTGATATTTTCCGAATGCATAGGTGCAATATGCTCCTAAGACCAAAGCCATGGTGATCATGTTTGTTATAGTTCTTTTTTCCTGGTAAGACATGGTAGATATACTCCTTTTTTTATATGTATTATTTGATGTACATATAGTATCATATACTATACTTCGTGTCAAGTATATTTTACATATCAATTTTTAATTATATGGGGTTGCTTTAGACCTATCAAATGCTGCGTGAGAGTGGACAATTGACTGGAGATTGTTTTTCGGGCTTAGCTTCCTGTCGAACTCAGTTGCTTTCCCTTGTAGGAACGCTGAAAAATAAATGCTGCTTAGATTCTCCCCTCACAACTTTATTATTGTTTCTCCCCCTTATCTTATAATTCACCTCACTTAGTTGGTATCAAGGGTTTATCAACAATGGATGTCCTTCTGAACCCATAATCATTTGATACGAGCTGAAGTAATCATCGGGATGATTCGTGTAGTTTTCTGCTGATAATCCGCAAATCCGGGCATCATTCCAACTATTAGGTTAAGTCAAAGTGTCTCAGGTTATAAAGTATTTATCAATTTCCATCACAAGAGTTGATATCACCCGACTGCAGTCCTGCCATTAGAGCTTGCTGTCGCTGCTCAGACGATCCATGCGTCCATGATTCAGGGGAGACATACCCCTGTGTCATGCTCTGGATGCGATCATCGCCCACAGAGGCCGCGGCATCGAGACTCTGGGCGATTTCCGCATCTGTCAGCTTTGTGAGGTAGCCGGTTTCGGTGGCATGGTACATCCAGACACCAGCCAGGCAGTCTGCCTGGAGTTCGATTTGAACTGACGGGCTCTGTGGTCCTGTAGCACCTGAGTTCCCCGACGCATTAAGAACACCTGCCAGGTCCTGAATGTGATGGCCGTACTCGTGAGCCAGAACATAAGCTTCAGCGAACGCCCCACCCTTAGCACCAAAGCGCGTCTGTAATTCCTCGAAGAAGCTGAGATCCAGATAAACCTGCTGATCGTTAGGGCAGTAAAACGGACCTACAGCAGCCGATGCATATCCGCATGCCCCATCCGTTGACCCTGTGAAAAGCACTGTCTTGGCCGGTGTATACTCAGCTCCCTGGCTTGAAAATTCGTCAGTCCAGAAAGCCTGGATGCTGTTGACAAAACCTACTATCTGGCAATCCTGACGGGTATTCGCATCTGCTCCAGTCTGGCATTCATCCGCCAGGTTGTTGATCTCGCTGGTGTTATCAATCGATGCTGATGGCTGCTGCACGGTTGCGCCTAATAGATCGTTAAGGTTCACTCCGGTTAACAAAGCAATAATCAGGATCACCAGACCAATTCCGCCGCCCCCTACAGCCACTGCAGTTCCTGTTCTCCGGCCACGCCGATCATCAACCTGTGATGAATCCAATCGGGATTTACTATTGAATGGCATTCGTCTAAACTCCTCTCGTAACAATAATTTCAAGCGGGAGGTAATTAGTAATCCACCTCTCCACTCACATATGCTTATAGATCAGCCCAGCTTCATTATGACTAGTCCTGACATTTTGTAAAGACCTCCAGGCTGAATGGTATGCCACATAATTAAAACTCGTCCCATTGGCTCATCATGGGATGCAGGTTGGGAAAAAGCACCCGTGCCAGCGCTACAGATAAACCGCTACATTCCATCTCTGCCTGCCGGATGATCTCATCCGGCTCATCCGAACCGATCAGGAATCGGGCAATATCAGCTCCTCCGTGGAGAACATTCTCTGAGATTCCTTCTCCAGTTATTTCAACTCTTCCTCGATCCATGTTGATCATCGACCTTTGAAAGCCGGCATCCAACAGCAGATTTCCCTGCCAGGTTGCATATCGCGATTCTACCAGCCGCCCCTCGAACTGGGGGATGAGTTTGGTTAAGGTTCTTTGCAGGTTGATGACCCGTACCCGCCAGCCGGATATATCAAAATACCGATCTTCGACGATCACTGCCCCATTGCGTAGGTACTGCAGCATTGGGTGCAGGTACGGCAGGGTGAAGCAGGTCAGTTTTTCATAATCCTTGCCCTGGTAGAGGTCAGCCAACACCGCCAATCCCTGCAGCGGATCTCCTACAGCTTCCACACACTGGAATTCTTTGGGATTATCTTCATCCGGCATCGCCCGAATGTATCCCACGAGTTTACCCTGTACATCGAACCAGCCGTACATATGCAGGTCATCCGGGTGCTTATTTCAAGTATGTGGGCCGGATGGCAGTACCGCTATAACCGGAGTATGCCTGGTTATATAATTCTTCCACTTCACCTATCTGCTCCACAGTCAACCGCTGATAAGGTTGTTGTAGCTTATGTTTCGCAATATCCTCTGGCTTTATGTTGTAGTGGATGTAGTTCCACGCCCGGGCATAACCCATTTTCACATAGTGCCTGCCGCGCAATATGCTTATGTCATATCCATCCTTCTCCATTGCAGAAAATGACTCTTGTGCTGCCAAATGCATCAAACCCTGCTTGCGGTAATCAGGATGAGTGGCAACAGCACCGATGCCGGCAACTTTGAGACGTACCGATTCCAACCGCATCTGGTAACCCCAAACCCCCCAGTGGTGGATCATCTTCTCGCCATCCAGTATAACCCGGGTTGTTTTCCAATCGTAGTTACTGTTTCCGATATAGTTTTCACAGTATTGTTCCACATACTTACCATCGGAAAATGTGTCTGCACAAAGCTGTCCGATTCGATGTATGTGCATATCCTGGTCAGGTTGAATAATGGAATAATCGTTAATAGTTTTCATGGATTAATTATAAGATAAACAAGAATGCCTTTCAGTATATACCGGGGATCAACCGGTAGCGCACGCTCTGAGCGTATTCCTTATACCCTGGTAACTCTTCCTGCAGGGTGCGGTCTTCCAGCGCTGTCCTCACCACTGCGATGACCAAAGCGATCATCGCTGGGATGATCGTCCAAATTGAACTCAAAGCTAGTACAATGCCTGCCAGTGCTAAAATATTTCCGAAATATCCCGGATGCCGCATGATCCGGTACGGTCCGCTGTCACACACCACATGCCCGCGATCGGTTTGGATACGCACTGATCCCGAAAAGAAGCGATTCTCCACCAAGGCCCAACAAGCAAAGCTGTATCCAAGTGTGACCAAGGCGAAGCCAATAATAATAAGCCATAGCGGTAACTCAGCCGACCACCTGAAACGGTGATCCAATCCCGCCACGATCACCAATGGGAAACCGACGCTTACTGCCATTAATGGGGCAAGGATCTTGTCCCAGGGCTTTACACCCTCGGCCATTTTAAAACTCTTAACGCGTTCAACCAACAATCCCGGGTGACGCCGTTCTGCCCAAATTCGTCCGCCTAATCCGGCAGCAATGATCAACAATGAATAGACCCATGCCTGCCACCAGCCCAAATCCCCTGCGCAAATGAACAAACTGACCGGAATGAGGAGATATACAAAGAGTAATCTCATCCACTGGCGGACGTTAAATGTTTGAACCTGCTTTTTAACACCTGTCTTCGCTTCCATACTATCCTCCCAGTTTCACGAGTATGTGTCTGCAATTCCATCATACAGCTTTTTTATCCGTTGTGAACAGGTCAATTAAAGATCGCGCTGGTCTGTGTGTTACACCAACCACTAAAGCTGCCGGGGTTTCCAGTTATATCAAAATTGGTGTAAATTTATGGGTAATTCGTGCAATAATGTTAATATCTTCGAATGCACGAGGTGGAATCGATGAATATTTTCCTTCGGTGGTCAAAAAATGAGCAACCCTTATTAACAAGAGTAATCGCCATGATATTTGCAGGCATTCTCTTTATATTTCTGATCCCGTACGCCCTCATCATCGCAATCCCCAAACTGGATGCCCTGCTCCACTTGCCCTCCTTCTTCTATGGAATTGTCAATTTTCTGGTGGGGGGAATTATGCTTCTGACCGGTTTGTTCTTTGCCTGGTGGTCTATTGGCATGCAGCTCTTTAAAGCCAATGGCACACCGCTTCCAATAATACCCACCCAAAAGCTGCTGATTATCGGACCATTCAGGTATTGCCGTAACCCGATGACCTTCGGCACGATCTGTGCCTATGGTGGCGTCGCAGTGGCTGTCGGATCATTGGTTTCACTGTTTACTGTTGCGCTCTGTGGGGGATTGTTAATTGTCTACCTCAAAAGAATTGAGGAATACGAACTGGCTGCACGTTTCGGTCAGGACTATCTGGATTATAAGGCGAAAACTCCGTTTATGATCCCGAAGTGGACCAAGCGAAATTGATGCCGATCATACCCAATGCGAATTAATTTTACTAGGTTAGACGGTCGTAAAATTTCCACATGGGATTCGAAAATCTCTTTCTCCCTTCTATGTGCAGATAAGGCTTTCCTGCCAATTGCTGAATTTACTGATCCTTTTATCATTCCATTCTCAATTCTCAATTCCCTTCTTTGCTATAATTGTTCACATGGAAGAAGAGCTCATCGAACTTTCCCGACAATTCATCGCACGGGTCCAGTTGGATATGGGGAAAGATCTGGATTATGGCGTGGAATCGCTGGAATGGGCGGATGCCTGGATCGAAGTCTACCGCACCCGCATTCCAATCGAGGAAATTGAAATTCTTGCTGCACAGATCGGTGCATACTTCGGCCAGTGTCTCATTAATGGCTATGGTGGAGAATGGCACATTGATAACGCCAGTGATCCTCACAACGCTTCCCTTTTAGTGCGCATCAATCCAAAAACCGGGGTTTATCCCTTCGCCAAGGCATTAAAACACTTACAGCTGGGGGAAATCGAGTCGATCTTAAAATTTTATAAGGTTTTGCCCGCCATAATGGGGATGAAGAAATAATCCATAATCTCCATTTTGCAGAGAAATTTTCAATTACGTTTGACCTCACTGAAAACTCGCATAGAAAAGTAAGATGGGTTGGATACCTCTATGCTATTCAAAGTAATGATATTTTATAGGGTTGGATATTTGATCTCCTCAATGGGTATTTAACATTTCGATTGCTATAATAATTAATGATTCATTATTGGGAAGTCTCAACTTAATTCTTAATCAATAAAGGAGAAGGAAAATGGATCAGATGAGCAGTGTGCCTAATCTAGCAAAGGATGTTGAACGAATTCACAAGGTGATCACCCGTGGTCTCACTGTTGGGGTCACCCGGGGTGTAGACTTCATCAGGGATGGTTTCCCTGATAATAAAATGCAGCCAGGCTTCTCCCTTTATATTCAAGCTTTGACTTCAGTGGTCACAGCACATCATCAGAGCGAAGATGAAGTCTCCTTTCCAGTGTTTAAACATAAGTTGCCAGCCACACCTTTTGACCGCTTAGCCACCGATCATGTCATGATTGAAACCACAATAAATCAGATCAAGAGCACATTTCCTGATTTGAACGGGACAAACCCTACGAAAGCATTGGTAAAGACAGTAGATGGACTAAAAAATATTCTGAAGCTATGGACGCCGCACATCGACATCGAGGAATCATCATTTTCCTCGGAAGCCATAGCTAGAGTGATGACCCTTGAAGAACAAGGTCAATTATCAGCTTTGTTAGGAAAACACTCACAGGAGCATGTCGGGGCACCTTTCATCGCGATGCCCTTTGTATTGTTCAACCTTAATCCAGTAGATCGGGCTGAGATGGCTGCTTTGCTGCCAAAGGTGATCATCGAGGACCTCGTCCCCGGTGAGTGGAAAGAAAAGTGGTCCCCGATGAAACCGTTCCTTCTTGAATAAAAACACACCCGATGAGGGGGGCATCGGATGTGAGTTGCAGATAAGATCGCTCTTATCTACAGGAATATTTTACACTAATTGACAATAAAATCAAGAGAAAATGCACTATTAATTCCAATTTCTGAATATTTGTTATTAGTAATATCGTCAGATCAAAACCCTATCCTAAGGGGGAGGGCAAGGTGCGGTTGAGCAGACAACGGATCTCGGATGAATACCTCGATGATGCCCGCAACAAAATCAAAACCCTCTCCAGTGGGAGAGGGCAGGGTGGGGGCTGAGCGGGCGACGGGACTCGGACCCGCAACAACTTGCTTGGAAGGCAAGGACTCTACCATTGAGTTACACCCGCTAACTTACTTTCGGAATTATAACCTTAAAACTTCAGGCTCGACAAGGGTTTTATTATTTTGATTTCGGGAGGGTGATAAGGGCAAGAATTTGATGTTTATGAATTCTTACCCGTTCCTTCTTTATCCATTTCCATTAAAATGCTGTATAAAAGTTCCAATAAAACTGTTTTTACTGATTCTTTGTCCATCGCAATACAAGGCATCAACTTTACTCCAGGATCAAGTCGTAAAGCATGCCGAATATCATCCACTTCCCAGGCGTCCGGACGATCCTGTTTATTCGCTGCAACAATGTATGGGGTGGGAGCATATGCTCTGAATGTTTCCAGAATGCTGCGAGCTTCCCTGAAAGTCTCAGGTCGTGTGCTATCCACCATAACGATAAACCCGAGCATCCCCTCAGATAATATTTCCCACATGAAATCGAAACGCTTCTGCCCCGGTGTTCCAAAGAGGTAAAGGACAAGATCCTCATCAATGGTGATCCTGCCAAAATCCATTGCCACAGTGGTCGTCTCTTTGATCTGTTCGCTTTCCAATGATACTTTCTTTTCGGTGGAGACAACTTCAATTTCGCTAACAGAACTGATCAGCTCTGTCTTGCCTGAATTGAAGGGACCGGTAACAACCATCTTAACGGTTTGCATAATGCATCGACCTCACACCGAAATTAAAGTGACCTTATTCTATTAATCAAACGATTCACAAGCGACCTCTGCTCCTCGCGATTTTGAGTTGGGAATACGCTTCGCCCTAATGAAGCCGTGGCACTCACAGGCCGAACGATCTCGATTAATCCTGCTTGTAGCAGACTGTAAACAACCCTTCTTATCTGCAGATCATCCATTTTGGTAGTCCTGGCGATCTGCTTGATCGAGTTCTTGGGATTGATAAACGATACCACCCGCCACTCTTCCACGTTGAGGTTGATGTTGCGCAAATTTGCTCCCGGCCGGGCGGTGAACTTCAATGCCATGTCAAGGCTGGGAATTTCCTCCTGGAGTAACACCATCTCCTTGAGTTGGCGTGATCCTTCGATGATCAGGTTTTCGAGATCCACCCGCACCATGATCTTGCCATCCGGTGGCATCATCCCCGCTTCGAAGTGGAAATATCCTTCCACCCAGGTGAACACTCGCCTTACCAGGTCCAGGTAGTATTGCTGCAGACTGGAGAGTATGACATCCTGACTAAAAAATCCAGCATTGATCAGCAACAAACCAAGTTCTTTGTCTGTCATTTGTGCTGCACGGACTTTTTAACGATGCTGATTGTTGGGATGTGATCTTTTTTGTCAGTAACAAAATCGCTGGCAGATTGTTCTCTTCCTGACCGATCTGGGCATACGAAAGTTTGCCGTCTCGAAAAGTGATCTGTGCAACTTCCACAGGTCCTTCGATCACCAGCATACCTGTTTTACAGGCCAGGTTGATCAGATTGAGTAATTGCGTAATCGAAAAATCACGCAAATTCCCCTGTAATGCCATTGACAGCCCTCTTGCGGCAAAAAATTACGTAAGTTTCTACGCCTGAATGATTAAATTATATCTTGTAGAAATCGATGCGTCAAATTTTATTGGCGTACACTTTTGTCCATGCATTGACTTTGGTCATTTATCCCCCGCTATTTTGGAGATTGCTACACAAATCCCTCTACAATGTTCTGATTAATTCTTATATTATTTTCACAAATAAGTGCTACAATAAATTTGCAATTTCCTCACCATCCCATCGACAAGGAGGTGATGCCCAAAATGAACGATAGTTTTAGTACCCAACTTAGCGCTGTGGCATCCCTCCTGATTGTCGAATGATCAGGTTGCCACAGCGCGGATAGAGCCGCCCCATCGGGAGCGGCTCTACTCTTTAATTTTTATATATTCTTATTGGTCTCTTTGGGGGATATCAATAATTCTTTGCGTAATTGAGAGAGTTGCTCAGAAACTAATCCCAGTGTGAAAAAAATGAGGGCGGTAACGATTGCCAGCATGGAGCCAACGCTCACGCCTCTTCCGGAAATGATCAGGGGTATTCCCCAGCCAAAACCGATGAGGAAACAGATGATCGAGGCTGGTAAAAAGAAACGTAATGGCGCCAGAAGCATGACCAGGTTGATGATTTCAAGAACAGTCTCAAAGGCAGTGCGTGTATTGATTTTACTTTTGCCAGAGCGGCGCGGGTGAATTTCAATAGGTGTTTCTATAACTTTATGATGCTCATTCAGAAATATGAGGGTTATCACATCGCTGAATGCCATGGAATTGGGGCACAAGGGTATATATCGTTTTACTAATTCTGTCCTGTAGAGTTTGAAACCCGAATTGAGGTCTTTAAGTGGCATGGGCATCATCATTGCCGCGACCCGACGTATGATCCATTTTCCCAGCTCCCGGTACCAATGGTTTTGCTTTGATCCCACCCGGCTGCCAACGATCATGTCTGCATCTTTTTCCAACATTAGATCGAGAAGTTTTTCGATGTCGCTCAATTGATGCTGACCGTCCGCATCAATAGTAACTGCAAAATCGGTATCAACCGCCATCAAACCAGTTTTAAGCGCTCCACCATATCCACGATTGATTTTATGGTGAATAATAGTTAATCTGGGTTGGCTTTCAAATTTCTGCAATATTTCGTGTGTGTTATCA
This sequence comes from uncultured Chloroflexia bacterium, assembly GCA_963709535.1. GTDB lineage: Bacteria > Chloroflexota > Anaerolineae > Anaerolineales > Anaerolineaceae > PNON01. The sequence continues at coordinate 220,773 of CAVPWY010000004.1, forward strand.
GTGGACCCATCATTAACTATGATCAATTTCCAATGATGTGCTTTGCAAAACTCGAGAACATCAGGGAGATTGATCGATAACCCTTCGGCTTCGTTAAAGGCAGGTATTACTATTGTCAGAGAATTTGTTTTGATTTCCATCCGATTGTTACCCAATTTAAACCCCATTGTGTGCCAAACCTGTGTTTTTGCAGGTTAGTGAAACCTGCTTTGGTTAATCGCTCACGAATTTCTTCGTCCCTAATAAAGTAGGCTTCTTCGTCGTCCATTCCTCGGATGTGGTCTACATCGTAATGTGATTTAAAAATAGCGTCATACCAGGCAACAACTTTATGTACCATAATAAGAGCCAACGGGTTAGCCATGGTAACCAGAATATTGCCACCAGGTTTTAATACTCGATAAGCCTCTGCAAGTTCAATATCTCTTAAAGAGCTTGGAACATGATTTAGGTTAGCAATGAAAGTGACAGTATCAAACATCTTGTCATCGAATGGAAAGTGGCGAATGTCTTCAACAATATTTTCTTCAGTTAGTCCTTCATACTTATAAACATCGATACCTTTTCCATTACCGTTTAAGTGGTTTTTAATAAACCAATTATCGCGACCACAGCCAACATCCAGCGTGTAACCCCGAGTTTCCCGGGAGCAATAATCATAGCGTTCCGTTCGTAGAGAAGACAACCCCCATTTATTCTCTTCAAAAATGCTGATTGCCCGAAGAGGAAATGTGATAGTGTCAAGAAATAATTGTTTGTTTGATCTTGGCATTGATAATTTAGTCCCTTGATTTTTAATTATAATTGCTATTTTAATTTTCCACGAAGATCATCGACATTCATACTTGTTTACGAATACATCATCGGTAATTAATTCCCTCTTTATTCACTTAATCCCATCACATAAGCAGGGGGGATTTCCTAAAATGCTTTACTAGTAATTTACCCACCTTTAACACTTTTGCATTCATTCTGCTTGTCGATTGATCAGGTCCACAGGGTACTCATAGAACCGCCACACCAGCAGCTCTGCTCATAAAAACTTACATATTTTTTACGCTTATATCACTACTGTAGATTAAATGTTACCTATATTCATCCGATAACAATAATAACATTCCTCCTATCTTGGTGGTTATTCTCGTTTCGGGTGAACCTATGGCCTCAAATTATCGGACATGCAATCAACTTCGTATTATCAGCCTGACTCTATTACTATCGTTGGTTTTTTCATTCCTTCAGCCGATGACTCCAACCGTTTCTGCCCAGGGAGTGGATACCGAGACACCCACACCAACAATCACAGAGACTCCAACAGAAACACTCACGGAGGTCCCGTCGGATACTCCAACCAGTACAATTACACAGAACCCATTTGCTACCTCAACCCCGACAGCAACAATTACGCCACTTCCTGTCGACCCGGGCACATATGATGATAAATACTTCCAGATTCGTTATGATGGCTGGATAGTGCATGCGTTAACCGGAGCTTTTCAGAATGCCGAACACTATTCATCCACACCAGGTAGCACTGCAATTCTCAGTTTTTATGGTAACGGAGTTACCTTTCTTTTCCGCAGATTTTCAACAATGGGTAATGTCAGGATCAATATCGATGGTGTTGATGTGGTTGATCTTGACCAATTCTCTGAAACTGACATGCGTAATCAGTCTTGGCTCAGCGAACCGCTCGCTCTAGGTTCGCACTCCATCACTTTTACCCATCTTGATGGACTCTACGTTAATTTGGATGCGCTCATAATCAGCGGTCCGGCTACACCAACACCTACCCTTACCAACACCCCGACTGCCACGAACACTCGCACAGCCACTGTCACATCAACCGCTTCAAAGACTCCCATTCCGAGCTTCACCCTCAGCCCAACACCGGTTCCTTCACCAATGGAACCAGGATTAATGGATGATTTGAGCGGGCAATTTGGTTACGAAGGCTGGTTTTATCACAAAGTGTCAGGTTTGATTGCTAATAGTGAGCATTTTTCCAATAAGACAGGGGGAAGAGTCAATTTTCGCTTCAATGGCACCGGGTTGAGCATTTATTATCGGAAATACCCCACATTTGGAACATTGAATGTTTATATTGATGGTGGTCTGACAGCGTCCATCAATCAAACTGCGCCAATAGAGCAACGTGGGCAGGTCTGGACCAGCCCATTATTGGCTTTTGGATTGCATACTGTGATGCTCGAGCACCTATCAAATTCATATACGGTGATGGATGCTGTCACTGTTTACGGTCCAGCCACAGCCACACCCACTCCTACCATGACCTATACACCTTCTCGAACATCCACACCAAGTAAGACACCCACGATCACTCTGACAACAACTCCAAGCCGGACACCAACCAATACAAAAACCTCGACTCCGAGTTATACACCTACTGTGACATCAGTACCGATTGTGATTAATCCCGGCATGTTGGATGATGCCGATTACCGTCTTCAATATTCAGGATGGGTGCAGCAAGCTGTAAAAGGTATGCAGAATAACACTGAACACTATTCGAAAAAGATTGGCGAAACTGTATATTCTTCGTTCAATGGAACAGGCATCATCATTTACTTTCGCAAATATGCAACATTCGGTCTACTCAATGTAAAGATCGATGGTGTTTCTGTCGGTGATATTGACCAATTTGAAGCCAGAGAGGTACGGGGACAATATTGGGAAAGTGATATCCTTGCTCCGGGAATACATATTCTCGAATTAACCCATAGTTCAGGCACCTATACAGTGTTGGATGCAATTCGTGTTGATGGGCCAGCGACAGCCACTCCTACTGCATCCAGTACACCTATTCCTACATCCACTAAAACTTCTACCAGTACTCGTCCTCCAACGAATACTTTCACCCCCAGTTCAACATCGCTTCCTACGAATACGCCTACTATCACGAAAACCCCAACAGCTACACCCACACCAGCATTTTAGGTTTAGGCACAGTCGACGATATGAATACAAATTTGCATTATTATCGGTTGGCTCTCACATCCTGTTTCAGGAATGTTTGCTGTACAGAACATTATTCACCGAAGATAGGTGATCAGGTGATGTTCAATTTCAGTGGAGAAAAATTATCGCTGCAATTTCGTAGTTATATGACTTTTGGTATCTTAACTGTCAATATTGATGGCCTTCGATTACCATCGTTAATCAACAATCCGGTGCTGAATACAAAGGGATTATTTGGACCAGTCCAACACTAAGTCCCGGATTACACACCGTATTGCTTACTCATTCTACAGGCACATATGTGTCATTGGATGCTGTGACGGTCTCAGGTGTTCCGACCCAAACCCCAACTCCATCTGAAACGTTCACTCCTACTTACACCTACACACCTACTTCGACCCTTACTCCAACCGAAACGCTAACTCCCAGTATTACACCCACACCTTCCGCAACCCCGGAACCTTCAACTGCCGGAAAATATGATGATTCAAATCCAGTGATCAATTATAATGGTTGGCTTGGGCATTCATTAACTGGTATGTTTATGGACACTGAGCATTATTCCCAAAAACTAAATAATTCTGCCTCAATGATATTTAATGGAACTGGCTTTTCACTTTTCTTCAGAAGAGCTGCCACCTTTGGGGTAGTTGAAATCCTGGTGGATAATGTATCCGTTGGTACGGTGAATGAATATGCTGCATCTGAAATTCGCGGTCAATCCTGGGTAAGTGGTGATTTCGCTCCAGGCGACCATACACTGACACTCCGTCATATGTCCGGTACAACGATCGTACTGGATGCGATCTTGATCAGATAAGTTCAGTCACCAAGGCAGATTCCCAATCCGCGGGCTGAAATAATGGCATCCCCATCCAGCCAAACCCGTTTGGGTTTGGATATTGCTTCAGCAATGGTGACATCTTTTATTGCCCCATTCTGGAGGGATACCATGCGGCCAAACCCTCCTGCCATAACCAGGCGGATCGCCGCTGCACCAAACCTTGTTGCCAGCCAGCGATCAAAGGCACTTGGAGTTCCACCGCGCTGTAGATGACCCAGTACAGTCAGACGTGATTCCACCCCGGTTTGTTCACAAACTACCCTTGAAACAAGCTCACCCACGCCTCCCAAACGTGCAACTGAGACTTCATCCGCAGGTAGAGAATATAACTGCTCGCCACCCATCGGTTTGGCACCTTCAGCTACCGCAATAATACTGAATTTTGAGCGGCTGCCTTGCCTCTCCATCACTTTCCTGCAGACCTTGTCAAAACTGAATGGGATCTCTGGAATCAATATCACATCCGCACCGCCGGCCAGGCCGGCATTGAGGGTGATGAACCCCGCATCCCTTCCCATCAATTCCAACACCATCACCCGGTGATGTGATTCTGCGGTCGTGTGCAGTTTGTCCAGAGCATCCATGGCAGTATTCACTGCGGTATCAAAACCGAATGAAAACTCGGTCCCGCCAATATCATTATCGATCGTCTTGGGTACACCTACTACCGGCACTCCCAATTCGAACAACTCCTGGGCGATCCTTAAAGTGCCATCTCCACCAATCACGATCAAACAATCCAGGCTTAGCGCTTTGATCCTTGATCGTATCCTATCAGAAACATCTTCAACCACCCACTGGCCATTGACGAGGACTTTTCTCGCAAAGGGATTTCCCCGATTTGCAGTTCCTAATATTGTGCCCCCGCGAGGTAGGATTCCCCTGACATCCTCCAGAGTTAATGGAAAAACGCCTTGATCCTCGACGAAACCATCAAACCCATCTTGCACTCCCAAAACTTCACATGTGTATTGCAGCACAGCTGTCTTCACAACAGCGCGGATGACAGCGTTTAATCCTGGGGCATCACCCCCACCGGTAAGGACAGCAATTCTTGGCATAGGATATTCCTCCTGTTATCATTTTAGCAAGAGTTATTACCCCGGCATAGTAGATCAACAAGATAAACCCAATTAACTGGGTGTTGCCTCGAAGTACTTCGGAAATATTAATCCGCCGATAGTGTAAAATTGGTTATATACGCCCTGGAAACTGGTAAAAAATGGCCGACCTGCTTCAAAGTTTAATGGAACAAGATTTCGGTTTTCTACAGATCATTGCTGACTTCTGGCATGTTGAATCACCTGTCATGGATTCTCCACAGGAACGAGCAGCTTTGGTGAGACGAATGTTGGAACCGTCAACCTTTACCAAAATGATTTCAGAATTACCTGATGAAGCAGGAAAAGCAATTTCAGAGCTCCAACAAAACGACGGGAGAATTTTGTGGAATATTTTCACCAGGAAATTTGGAGAGGTTCGCGAATTCGGTTCCAGTAGAAGGGACCGCGAACAGCCATATCTGCAGCCGGTCAGTCCGGTGGAAATATTGTGGTATCGCGCTTTGATCTCACGGGCTTTTATGAAAAAATCAGGTTCTCTTCAGGAATTTGCTTTCATACCATCCGATGTCCTGGAGCAGCTCCCTCCCCCGTTGATCACTTCTCCAATACCACAGCTGCAATTTAATAAATCTCACTCACAGGATTATTTGGCAGCCAGTTGCAATGATGGAATAGTAGACCACTGCTGCACTCTCCTGGCAGCTAATCGATCGGGAGATTCAGTAAATAAGTCCAACCATTTGCATATTTCCAGTGACCATGAAAGCTTCCTCAATCCTCTACTGGTTTTTGCAAAATTGCTCGATGGCGATGGCAATCCTACTCCGGAAGAAATAAAACAACACCTGGAATCGCTGCGTGGAGCCGCCTGGCAATTCCTGTTCCGCAGTTGGTCGACTTCTGTTCTATTCAAAGACTTATTCTCAATTCCAGATTTAATTGTCGAAAAGGCAGATGAATATTTTCCGATAAAACCGCGGGAATATATTCTTGAGATGATATCAAGCTTACCCGTTGGAGAGTGGATCGATATCGGCGATTTTACAGATCATATTAAAGAGTCTTCTGCGGAATTCCTCCGCCTGGATGGGAATTTCAATTCCTGGCTTATCCGTTCTTTGGATACAGGCGAGTATCTAAATGGGTTCATACATTGGGCGGAAGTGGAAGGATCTTACATTCGTTATCTTCTGCAGGGTCCACTGTTTTGGCTTGGAATAATCGACCTGGGTTTTTCCTCACATGCCAGGGTACCCGGTTCCTTCAGGGTGACAGTAGCAGGCCACATGCTGCTGCTGGGTTCTACTCCAACAGGACGAGAGGAGAATGGAAGAATAAAATTCAAGGGTGGGTCACAGATCCTTTGTCCTGTGCTTTTACCGCGGTGGGTAAGGTATTTGCTGGCCAGGATGGCAGAATGGCAGGAATTCACCAATGATGGATACACCTACCAGTTTACGCCTCAATCCCTTGCCTCCGCGAGAAAACAAACTCTGCGAGTCACACATCTTGAAACCCTTCTACGAAAATATGGTAGTGTTCCTCCGACACCGAGCTTGATCCGCGCGTTGCAGCGTTGGGAAGATCATGGGAGTGAAGTGTCTTTGGAAAGCATGCAAGTACTTCGAGTTACCTCACCTGAGATTTTAAAGGAAATCATGAAATCCAAGGCAGCGCGATACCTGGCAGAACCACTTGGTCCAACTGCCGTAATCATGAAACCGGGAGCCAAGGAAAAAGTAGTTCGGATGTTAATTGAGTCGGGGTATTTAGGCGAGATTAAATAAGCATTATAATGATGCAAATCACACTTCAACCCAATTCAAATTAAAAAGGAAAATATGGACTCTAAAATCCAATGGATAAAAGATGAACTGGATAACCTTCAACAAAGCGGTACGTTGAATCGTATACGCACCATCGGGTCAGGCCTGGGTGCAAGCATGGTTGTTGACGGGAAAAGTGTCTTGAATTTCTGTTCCAATAATTACCTCGGTCTCGCCAATCATCCTGTCCTTTGTAAAGCCGCAACTGAAGCAATAGCCAAATACGGTGTTGGTCCGGCAGCAGTCCGTACCATTGCTGGAACAATGGATTTGCATCTCACTCTGGAAAAGAAACTGGCTGCATTCAAAGGCGTCGAATCAGCGATCACTTTCCAAAGCGGCTATTGTGCAAACCTGGCTGTCTTTCCCGCCCTGGTCAGTAAGGATGATGTGATCTTCTCCGATGAGCTAAACCATGCAAGTATCATCGACGGCTGTCGTCTCTCTGGTGCGAAGATCATTCGCTACAAACATTGCGACATTAATGATTTGCAGCGCGTAATTCATGAGGCAAAAGGTACCTATCGTCGGGCAGTGATCATCACAGATGGTGTGTTTTCGATGGATGGCGATATTGCACCATTGGATAAACTGTACGAAGTAGCTTCCGCCAATCAATTCCTGTTAATGGTGGATGATGCTCATGGCGAAGGTGTCCTTGGAACCGGTGGACGTGGAATTGTTGATCACTTCCACCTGCATGGTAAAGTGGATGTTGAAATTGGCACCATGTCGAAAGCTTTTGGTGTTGTCGGCGGAATTATAGCCGGTAATCCGATCATTATCGATTGGCTTCGGCAGCGTGGCCGCCCATTCCTCTTTTCTTCAGCAATGACGGTGCCGGATACCGCAGCATGCATCGCTGCTGTGGATTTATTAGTGCACTCCACTGAACTGGTTGATAAACTGTGGGCAAATGGACGCTACTTTAAGGCAGAGATGAAGAAGTTGGGCTTTGATACCGGGGTAAGTGTGACACCCATTACCCCGATCATGTTGGGAGAAGTACCCCTCGCCAAGCAATTCAGCAGTGAACTGTTCAATGAAGGTTTATTCGCCATGGCTCTTGGGTTCCCAACTGTACCCCAGGGAAAGGCCCGCATCCGGGTTATGATTTCTGCTGCCCATTCCCAGGAAGATTTGGATAAAGGCCTGGAAATTTTTGCCAAAGTGGGGAAAAAGTTGGCTGTTATTTAATTTACTCTATCAAAAGGAGACAATCGCAAGTAAACGATTGTCTCCTTTATTTCTTAATCATTAGTTGAATTTCGCTTTTACTCGTCCTTGAATGGATCTACGATTGGATTGGTTCCCGCCCAAACGCAAACTCCCTGATCAAACTGGTTACACACCATTCCATTGGAACATCTGTGTGCACCTAATCGTGGAGCTTCGTGATCCAGATACTCCGCAGGATAAATTACTTCTACATCCAAACTTACATCCATATCTGCTTGTGCACAAAAACGTGTTTGAAATATTTCCCAGTTCTTATCTGCCATATTACCTCACTTTACCATATATCAGATCACTACTCTTCTTTGTCTTTTTCTTTAAATTCGGCATCAATAACCGTGTCGTCATCCTTGATATCGACAGGCTGCGTCTGTGAATTCAACCTTAATTTCTGCTTATGTTCCTGGACGACGTTATCCGGGCAAAGTTCAATGAAAAGGTAAGATGCCAAGCCGATCACAGCCGCATCATCCAGGGGTCCGATAGCCAGGTCTGGAATGATAAAATAGGCTAATCCACCAATTGGCAGCAGTTTAATAAATGGATTCACCCGCTTATCTCCCATCAGGCGATAAATGAGTTTGATCTGTAAAAGGATATCCTGGAAAAAGCCGGGGTTGGATGGAGCCAGTTTATTTGGGGTTTTATTATTCATATATTGCTCCTATTTGAACAGTATTATCATAACATAAACCAGAGTGGAAACATTAACGTCGAATTTGTTGCTTCCTTCTCCACCTTAAGTAAGGACCCGCCACTAACCTTAAATAATACTTAAAGACTATGGGTGAGAAAAAGTTACCACCATCACGGTAATGCACCTTTAACATCTCCGGCCAGCAGCGGTCATCTGAATGTATGGTTTTTGCCTCACCATGCAGCCGAAAATTAGCCATGTGTCTGTGAATATAAACAATTCCGGATAATTTCGCCAGCCGGACCCATAAGTCATAATCCATCGCAAAATAGAAAGAAGGGTCCAAAGGAGCGACCTGTTTCCAAAGGCTTGCCCTGAAGAAAGCAGCCTGTTGGGGAATATGTACATATCCCTGGCGGAGTTTTGCGTAGTTGGTTTGCGCAGCCGGGAAAGTTCCGATCACCTCATCCTTTTCGTTGATGAATTTGGTATCACCATAAACCAAACCCACCTCCGGATGGGCATCCAAATACTCAACAGCAAGTTTGATCGCATCGGGTTCATAGGTATCGTCCGAATTGATCCATGCCAGGATGTCACCGTTTGCCATCGCAAACCCTTTATTGATCGCATCGGTTTGACCCTGATCCTTTTCTGAAACCCATCCTTTGAGTTTATCTTGATATTGTTGGATCACATTCACACTATCATCTTGCGACCCGCCATCAATAATAATATATTCAATATTTGGGTAGGTCTGGTTTAGCACTGAAAGAATCGTTCTTTCAAGGAAAACTGCCTGGTTATAAGAAGGTGTAATGATCGACACTAATGTCATAGTTAACCGTTATTTCGCGGTGATACTGTTCACGCCATAGTAGATTGCAGCACATTTGTTTACCCATAACTTGGGATTATCAGAGAGCTCCCGAATTCGGCCAAAAGAATCGAGTTCTGTGGTTTCAATATCCAGGATTCCGGTATTTTTTTTCTGGTCAATGCTGGCTGCCCGTGCATCCCATGCCTTGGCTCGGGTTTGATAATCAGGAATACTTCCCAACGTTACAAGAGCGCTCCGCATAATATAAAAAGATAGCAGCACGATAACGAAGGCAATGAGTGTTTGTTCTTTGATGAGTTGATATTGGGGGTTTTTATACCTCCAGGTTTGATAGACAATTCCAAGGAGATAAAACCAGGTTATACCTGCAATTGTTAAGATCCAACGGGCTGGCAGGAAAGCTCGTGCTTCTGCGTAGGCAGATTCAGCGTAAGCACTGGGTGCACACACAGCAACAACGAGTAGAAATGCTCCTACCGGAATACCCCAGAACAACCAGGTCCAGCCGTGGAGTTTAACATCCTTCCATGATCTGAGCATCGCCAGTGTGAATGCGAAAATGAAACTGATTACAACCGGCAGTGGTGAACCCTGGATGGTGTTTACGATGAAACCGGCTGCAAACCGGAATGATAGATAGATTAACATAAAAACCCCGGGAGGCTCAGGCATATTTTCCAACCTGACAACATTCCCTGGAGAAAGGATCATGATGATCATCGCAGCGATAACACCTGATATTGCACAAAGCAGAAGTGCCAACCGTTGTTTCTTTTTATCCTGTTCCGCCTTCAGCAGCACCCATCCAAATAACAAACCGAAAATCACAGTCTGAAATGCGGCAGTGGTCTCAGAAAAACCTCCATTCACCAAAGCAAGCAAAAATATACTTCCACCTGCCAATAACAAGGACCGGGGAGCTACTGTTTGACGATCTGCCCTCAGAATCAACGCAAGCAGGAATGGCAGGATGACAACTGGGAGAGTATATGTGATCGAGCCTGATCGCCAGTAGAATGACTGGAACTGGTCAGGTGCTGTGTAAATGGTAAAAAAAGTGATCATGGCCGCCAGAATGAAGGATTCGGTCCGTCCGATCCTCCATCCCATTCGTTTCTTAAGTTCCCGGATCAGCAGGTATAACCCACCCAGCATTCCGCTGATCATTATGCCCGGGAGAATCCGTAAACCAATTACTTTTAATGGGTCGATCAACCCGATGACTAAAATGGTTGAAAAGCGGTTGGACCAGGTTTGATAGCTTTCCTCAAGTGCACCCAGATACCCATTTTAAATCAGAGAACTTGAAAAACAATAATCATCCGCCTGGTAGCGGGAAAAGGTTCCTGTATATATAAAAGGTAAGATCGACAAAATGAGGACAATGACCATTAATGCCAGGATCGGGTTGTGCCATTTTGGGGAGCCATCATCAATTTTTGGGTATTTTTTTTGGAGTGGTGTAATAAACATGAAGAAAACCTTTAATCTACACGAAGCGAATGATTCGCTGCTCAGTCCATTGAATTTTACTAATAATGATCCATTGTTCTCAGGTTACAGGTCGTAACCCATCCTTGGCAAGTATTTCCCAAGCTTATCCGAAATTCTCTTCTGTTCCTCGAGTGAGAATCGTTCGCGAAATCGTCCGATCTGTCCTTTAAAGAAATGCAATCCGTCTTTGCCTTCTCTTGCCTGACCCGGCCGGTATTTTTCAATGACGTCATTAATGAGTTTGTTACGTTTATCCAGGTGGATAAAATCTGTTAATTTCGTCGTTTCATTATCATAATCATTCAACAGGTCTTCATATCGTGCGCTTAATACTGACTTTCTGTTGATCCAACTTTCCCAGATCACGCAGTATTTTAAAATGAAATCCAGTGACATATCCACATCCGTCAAATGCGAGAACGCATTTGGATGCCCTTTATCAAGTGTCCGTTTGCCAAAATCCATCGCCGAAAGCATGGCATCCCGGGGGTCGCGATAGATATAAACCACCTTCATCCAACCCATATTTATGAAAAGGTCACTCACAGTAGTTGCACCAGAATGGGCTTTGAGGACGAATGTGTTTCCTGCAAGTGATGCCGGCAGCACTGAGAATAATCTGCGTAAAGTCAATGCGCTGATATTACAATTAACCTCAGTCAAGATACTCTCAAGATGAAATTCCTTGCGTATATCACGCGCATTTTTGCCGCCGCTCGCGATCACCAGATCTTGAATAAGGTTATAATGCCAGCCCGAACCTGCTCTGGGCATTCCGACAGATAATATGATCATAGTTGTCCCTGCGAAGATAAATAGGAATAATTAATCATAACACTGAAATCATTCCTGCGAAGTTGATCCCTTTGGAATCTTACTTTTCGCAAAAAAGAAGCTACTTAACCCCAGGAATATACCCATTCCCAGCCACTGATTTGGATCGATAAAGGAATCCTGGGTGATGTTAAAAAAGATCAATACAAACCAGGTAAACAATCCACCAATTCCAATATACCTGGAAAAATGATGATCATTCCTTAATAATTTGATCACGATCCCCAGGATACTCATCCAGAAGAGAAGATACAAAACAAACCCGACGATCCCGGTTTCGCTAAGCAGCCGAATGTATAGATTTTTCGGGTTGGGATACAACCAGGCATTCGGGGTCAACTGCCTGGTGATCTCAGAAAGTGTGGTTACTGCCCAATCCGGAATATGGTCATACAGGTACAAGCCGCTTGCTCCCAGTCCCACTCCCGTTATTGGGTGTTCCACGTATATTTCCCATCCAGCAGTGGCATACGCCAATCGTGGACCGGCATATATATCGACGGCATATTCTGTTATTGTCCCCTTTTGTGACCGCCAAATTTGCGCAAAGTATTTGTTAGTGGATAGGATCAAACCCGTACTAACGATTACTCCTGCAAGGAATACCATGATTCCAGTTCTTACAAGTAAACCTGCGAAGCGATGTTTGCCCGGTTCATTGCGAAATGGTCGAATAAACCATTCAGTCCAGGCACGCATCCTTTTCCCCTGAGTCAGTAAAAATACCAGGATCATCGAAGTGATCGCCATGATAATCCCGCCGCGCGAGAATGTACAAATGAGCAAAATTATCGCAGCCAGGAACAAAACCACTTCGATCCATTTCCTACGAAAAACCCTGTAGCCGGAAAGAATCGCTGCAAATAGCCAGGGTAAATAGATGGTTGCTATTTGATTTGCCAGCCAGGAAGGTTCGAAACCAAAACCGGCAGCTCTTTTTTTAGCCAGTAGCTTTCGAATGGAAAAGGATTCCTGGATCTTGTTGAGGTCGATCCGCTCTGGAAAACCGGTATAGTATGAGATCATCTGAATTCCACCCCATACAACACTTAAAAGCAACCCGGCGTAAAGCCATTTTAAACTATACCGAAGATCGTCTTCTGTCTGGTTCATTAATATCGTAGTGAGGAAAAATGCAATGCCTCCTGCAAGTGTTGCCCAGGCTCGAAAACTGCGGCCTATGTATTCCTGTCCATGCATGGGAATGGGAGCGTATGCCCAACCCCAGGCGGTTGATGCAAAAGCCCCGACCAGAAACAAGCCAAGGATAACCATACTCCCGCTGAACTTTACATGGATAGACCTTCGGAATATCCGGATGATGAGTAGAACAATGAGAACTGCCAGCGGGTAGAAAGCCAAAGGTCGAACCATGGTTTCCTTCCCAAGGAACGGGAAATACTTGAAGCTGGTCACTGGTAAACTGATCAGCACCAGCGCCCAGAAAATGCGTGATAGCCGGACAAGATCAATCTTCATTCGCATCAATTTTATTTATTCCACCAGAAATTATATTGATCAGAAGAGTGATGAATAATGCGCTGATGGCGCCAGTAAAGATATATGCCCCAATTTGGATGGTAAGTTCTGCAACAATTTCCTTCTTTTGACTTTGGGAGACCTGAATTTCAGGATGCAATCCAAAGGATTCTGCTTCCAGGATTTTTCCTCTGGCTTCAAGAGAAGTGCGTTTCAATTCCGTTTCCGCTGACAAGTTTTCAGTTAATCCCGTCAATTCCTTCTTTACCGCAATCAATTCATTTGCAGAATTAACTGCCTTTTGTACCTCTTCGGTGAATATGTTGGCCCAGGATTTAGCAAGCTGTTTTGCCTTTTCCGGTGAACTATTGACTCCAAAAAATCGCCAACCACCATCACCTGGCTGTGAAAGTTGGAGCAATCCACCACGGAGATCGGAAATCTTGACACCTTCAACCTGCAGGGTTACTTGTTCCAGCACAGCGTCAGACCAGGCCAATTCCTCCAGCTTTTGGGTTTCCCGCTCCAGGAAGTAAAATACTTCTCTGTCTGGTGCAGCGGGTAACGCCTGCTCAAGGTTCTGATCGACTATTACTTTTGACACCGCCCGGAAAGGAGGAGTCCATAATTGGTATATTGCTGCTCCAATTAATCCACCTATCAAAGCAGCCACCAACAATAAACGCCATGCACTGAGTGCATCAGCAAAGTTGTCAGAAGTTGGTGCAGAGAAGATCCTTTTCTTCATTTTATATCCTTCAATATTTCTTGTTTGTCCTTAATTTTGCAGTATTTCTTCGGGTCATCTGGATCAATAAGGGTGACCTATATCAAATAACAGATATCCCTCACCTGCCTCAACCGGGTATGTTTTTTCCAGGTATGCTTTCAATTCCGTTTGACGGGCATAATCCTCAAACCAGGTCACCAGGAAGTAGTTTTTTCCTTTGATGTCCTTTTCGATCATTGTTTGAATTTCCTTTTCCGGTCTGCCTGCCAATTTACGTACAGCCAGGTCTCCGGTCCCAGGCCAATTATCGATACTGTCCCATCCGTAATATGCCATACGGTAACCGTAATCCTCTGTCAACCCGATCACCGAAACATCCCGCAGTCTATCTCCCAGCGACAGCCAAAAAGCCGGTTCTGATCGATGGTTCTGGCTGGTAAGGATATTCCTGTTTTGCCACAATAAGGTCAATACGATCACCACGCTTAATCCATAAATCACGGGGCGAATATACTTCCAGGTATGGATGGATAGTATTTTTGAAATAATGATCGAACCGAATGGAGCAATGGACAGGGCGAGGATTGGAATGAGCGGAAGCTGGTAATAATCATGGGTGCCGATATGATAGGCAAACGTAAAACCATAGATCGCATAGCCCAACCACAGTGCCAGGACCCATTTTCTGCTTTGTCCCGTTTCAAATAAGAAGATTCCCACTAATCCCAAAATCAGAGCCGGGATTCCTGCGGTATCTTTGATCTGTCCCATCCAGCGCGAATAATTGGATATATCCACCCACAAATTGGGGAAAATCCTGAAACTGAACTGCTGGCCAAGATATCCCGCCACAAAAGTTCCATAAATTGTATAAATAATTACCGGCAGCAACGCAACAATAGCCAGGACCCATACTTTGATATCCTTAAAGAGTGCCTTGATGTCTTTCCTGAATAAGAGCACAATATATGGGATCGCCAGGAAGAATACAGATACATTCTTGACAAAGATCGCAGCACCGGTGATCAAGCCTGCAATGATGGTCCATTTCCAGTCAGGTTTTTTGAGCCAACGCTGGAATGACCACCAGGCAAAACAGATCAAACTGACCATTAATGGGTCGGGTTGGAATGTACGCGATGCCATCACCCCATAGGTTTGGAAAAGATAAAAGACCAATGCTGTGATTCCCCCATCCGCATTGGTTAATTGGCTGGCTAAAAGATAGATCGCCAACCCGCCCGCTACCCAGAATAATGATGACAGAATCCGGGCTATCCAAACAAATTCGCCACCTGTTACTTTATATAGATAAGCTGTCAGGGTTTCCATGACCGGAGGTTCGATCACTGCCTCCCGTTTCCACTGTTGTATAGCTGTTGTAACCTTCCAGTCCTCGGATACGTTCTGTGCTTACCCGGTAATACATTCCCCGAGCCATCAATGCCGAATGCAGTTGCCGGGTGGGGTGAATATCCAGCGGAGGATCTGTCAAATCCAACAGCCGAATTCCCAAGCCCAACAATAACAGCAAGAGTATGGTGATCCTCCTGATAGTGATGTTTTGCGTGAATAATCCAGTGGTAGTCGAATAATTTTGCTGCATCATACCTGATTCTAATCCATCTTTACCGGGCGAACTAATCTGCGCAGGAAAAAATATAGCTGTTTCATTCGCCCCAATCCAATCATTGAGAGTAGTGTGTAGAACATGCGGTGCAGTTCCGGCAGCACTGCCGGTGGATAGGCCATCAAACCCTTCCAATATGATCTAAATGACCCGGCTGCATCGCCGCCTTCAAGTAAATAACGGGCGTTGAACCTATGTGCTCCAGCCATGATCCGGTTCCATCGTCTCTCTGAAAACCTTTTGAATGGCTGGGTATTTTTCATCCAGTCTGCTATGCGATAAGCTTCCTCGCCAAACTTGGCCGCGGCGGCAACATTTTTAGCTGCAGGGTGGAACCTCCCCGCCGCCCACAACTCAGGTACATGCACCATCTTGCCCTGAGATGCTATCCGCAGCCACAGGTGATGATCCATCGGGTAATGGTAGCTTGTATCCAGATATCCCGATCCAGCCAGAGCAGCTCGATTCATGAACACAGCGGGTTGATTAATGATCCTGAATTCCATCAGGTCTCTTAATTGCCAGTCCCCGGTCCGCATCCGGTTGATCATCTTATCGTTTTCATCGACAGCCATGACATCCCCGTAAAGTAATACCACGTCGGATCGAGAATCCCAGCATTCAACTGCACGTGATATTGCTTCGGGGAAAAAATAATCATCCGAATTCAACCAGGCTACCAATTCCCCTTTTGCCCGTTTCAAACCTTTATTGATCCCTTCAGCCTGGCCGCTGTCTTTTTCAGAAACCCACCAGGAGAACCTGTCCGCGTACCGTTGGATGATCTCCAGGCTGCCATCCGTGGAGCCGCCATCGACCAGAAGTATTTCAACTTTTGAATAATCCTGTGACAGGACAGATTGTATGGTCTGTTCCAGGAATTGAGCCTGGTTATAGGAGTTGATCACAACCGAAACGAGCGGGGTTGCCTTTTCCATATCAGTTGAAGAGTTCAGAGTAATTTACCTTGGGAAAAACCGTCAGCTTTCCACCCAAGGTCGCGTCCAAAACCTGCCGACCATCAAGTTGAAAGGTTTCCTTTGCCATTCGATATCCAATTTCGGATGTTTCCAGGTCAGGCAGCTGCCAGCGAAAACCCTTTCCAAAATAACCAGGGTTGAAGTGATTTGGGTCGTTTCCTTGTGAGACCACTGTAGTATTCGGTGTTCCCCGGGTAATAAAGTTATGGTCCACACCGATCAGATAGACCGTGTCAAAACCCATATAATAAGCCAATTGGAGGGAAATATAAGTGACCGTTGCGCTTTCCCAGACTCTACCTGTGATTTCCTTTGAGAATCCCGGTCCGGTGTAGGTGGTGTATATGAATTGCAGCTCATTATCCAGGTTGACCCATTTTCGTGCCCGCCATGATAAGAACCGTGGAATATTTATTTTTTGGATGTCGCTGGCGCATTGCTCCACCACCAGGTCATTCATGCAGACGTAGTAGCTGGTTTTAAAACCCATTTCCGGGAAAGCCATATAAATGCGATTCATGCCAAAGGTGTACTCATTTTTCAGCAGGGTCAGATCCAATTGATTCAAACTTGGGCCATTGCCAATTATGAAACACCTCTTCCCCCGGTGAATATCTTTATATGTGCGGAGTCTCTTGATGCTTTCCAGCCGCCAGGGATGCAAGAACGCCGCTGGCAACTCTGGTAATCGGCGCAATCCATCATACCAGGTGCGTGCCGTAGGTTTCAATTGGTCCGGTATGCTGTTAATTAATTTCTCGCGAAACGTGCTCACTCGGTACTCAACCTTGCTGTGGCTCCACCATCAACAACAATCGCCTGACCGGTCATAAAGGAGCTTTGGATGTTGTCTGCCAGGAAATATATGGCATGGGCGATTTCGGAAGGCTGCCCTATTCGGCCGTTAACGGTCTTGCTGGCCAAATTCTCCAATCTATCCATGATCGTTCCTGTTCCTGCATGGCTGCGGTTCAAACCCGCCCTCAGCATGGGAGTATCAACAGCGCCTGGTAAAATTGCATTGACGCGAATATTTTGGGGCGCAAATTCAATCGCCATGGCTCGCGTGAGCGCTAATAATCCACCTTTACTGGCTGCATAAGCTGCAATATCCTTTGAGGTGGCTATGGCATGCACCGATGAAACGTTGACTATCGCTCCTCCTCCAGCTTTAACCAGCATGGGGTGTGCCAGCTTGGAACCCAGGAAAACCGAACGCAGGTTGGATGTCATGACAGCATCCCATTCTTCCACGGTTGTTTCCAGTATCGGCTTGGATATCTGCAATGCAGCATTGTTGACAACCGCGTTCAGTTGTTTGCTAAATCGGTTGGTTTCGTCATATACCCGTTTGATATCGTCCGGGTTGGAAATGTCAGCCTTGATGAACAGTCCGTCTTTCGGAAATTCTTCCACCTTATCAGACCGATCCACACCCACAACATTCCAGCCTTTTTCCTCGAAAAGCAAAACGGTTGCGCGTCCCACTCCACCGGAAGCTCCGGTGATAAGTACTGTATTTTTTTCTGTCATTTCAGTGATCTCCGTAGTTCCTGGTAAAGATCAGTATCCTTGTCCTGTAAACCCAACCCATCGATCAGGTTAATGATCGTATTGAAATGTACCCGCTCCCAAGCTTCCGGGCTGGAATTCGAATTATGCGGAGCCAGCATCACATTATCCATTTTCAACAAAGGACTGTCATGTGGTAGTGGTTCGTCTTCAAAGACGTCCAATGCCGCTCCACCAAGTCTGCCATTTTGCAGGGATTGGATCAAATCAGGTTCGTTTATGATCGGTCCGCGGGCGGTATTGATCAGAATTGCACCTGCTTTCACCTCCCTCAATGCATGCATGTTGATCAGGTGGTAACTGGTTGGATTCAGATCACAATTGACGCTGATAAAATCACAGCGGTTCATCAGGTCAGAGAGGGATGTCATCTCGACCTCGGTTTCACTAATAAAAGCATTGTCGATCTCGATGATGTCATTGCCCAGCAGGGTCATATCGAAAGCTTTCGCTTTGCGCAGGAGCATTTTCCCGATATTCCCGATACCGATCACACCCAGTGTGCATTCCCTTAAAGCTCTTCCAGGGATTTTTTCCCACTCTCCCTGTTTCATTTTTGAATTCATCCAGGGTTGGCGGCGGGCAAAAGCTAAAATATATCCCATCACTGTATCCGATACCGGAATGGTGAAAGCATTGGTTGTCCGGCAGACTTTTATATTGTGATCCCTGGCTGCATCCTGATTGATTGAATCGATCCCCGTACCCCATTTTGAGATGATCTTTAAACGCGGTGAGCAGGCTGCGATCACTTTTTCTGTGTAGCGATCATCCCCGCAGATCGCTCCATCAAACTGACCGGCAAATTTCAATAATTGGTCCTCAGACAATCTCTCATGAACTTCTGGCAGGATCAGATCAATGTCGAGTCGATCAAAAATATACTTGAACCGTTCCATGGATGGCAGCATATAAGGTGCGGAAATTAAGATGGTGGTCATAAATAATTTTGTCCCGGTTTTGTTTACTTTCTACTTATCTATTTCGATTTGGCAATATCTTTTTGCCGAATATTTAACATCATTTCAGCGATGCTGAAGTCCACTTCGTTGTCCACATCCCATGCTTCCAATGGGTCGATCTCGAACATCATGGGTCTTTCTCCCAGGCGATTCCGCCTCGCGGTCAAATGTGATCGGGTGAAGATATACATGCACGAATTCTCTTCAAAAAAAGGAGGCAGATCCTGGGTTTGAAGCAGGACAGCCGGATTATGGTTGATCGGTCGACCAAGTTGATCCCATAATCGCACCTGTCTGCGGGTGACCCCGAACATAGAGTCATAGGTCGGATAGTGATCAAGTAATTCATTGATCCCGCATGAGATGGTATCAGCCTTCAAGAGGGGATTTGTACTATGGGTCTGCAAATAGAAATCCATTTGGATTTCACCGGTATCATGGATGAGGATCTCATTCATGGGGATGTCATCTGCCCGTAAATGCTCTGGCCTCACCAGGCGGGTAACAGTCGGGTAGTTTTTTGCCAATCCGTCTAGAATCTCATTGCTGTCTGTATCTACGACCACAGCGGATAATTCTGGCACAAGCAGTAACGTTTCAATGATGTGTGCGTAAAGCGGTTTTCCGGCTATCATTCGAAAGTTTTTTCCCGGAACCCGCTGTGAATGGTGGCGCATGGGTACAAGTGCGGCAATCTTTTCGGATCGCATGATTTATCCTCTTTATTGTTTATTATACTGAATCGGTTCCACTTTACGTTCTTTTGCGTTGTGAACCTGTTTTTCAACCAGGTTGGGATAATAAAACCGTTGCTTTAACTGCCAGGTCAATGGGCCTGATCTGCCATAACCCCGGTATGTTCCCCAGAACTGCATCACCCTAAACCAGATGATATCTTTCCAGTGATCAGCTAGTTTTCTTTCTTTGCCTGCAGCTTTCCAATCTGAAAAAATATTTGTTGTCGTCAAACGTAAAAAATCCCACATTCCAAACCGCTCATGCGGAAAGATCCGTTTGAATGCCATACCTTCCCGCAAATAACGGCGGTAAATGCCAGATGGCGTTTCCTGATGCACATGAATTATATCGGCATCCGGAACATAGAGTATGCTGTATCCCTGGCTCATCAGCCGGAAAGCCCAGTCCAGGTCTTCAAGTCCAGGCAATGTTTCATCATATGGGAATTTCTCCCAAAGTGGTTTTCGTATTACTGCATTGGCATTGTTGCAGAATGGATGCTCCTGTTGAGTTGTCTTTCCATCCGGGAACCATTGCCGGAACAATTGATGTTCAGAGTACTTACTGGTTTCGTTACCCCGTTGTTTCCCATAAACAAGAGCTACCTTTGGGTCAGTAAACGGTTTTAAAAGCGTTTCCAGCCAATCCGGGTAGACCGGGTAAACATGTGCACTGGCGATGACAACGAATTCATTACTGCAGGCTTGAATACCCTGATTCAACGAATACCCAAAGGAGAAATCTTCCGGGTTGATATGGATCACCTTGACTGGATACTCACAGGCAATTTCCACTGTCCTATCCGTGGACCCTGAATCTACCAGCACAATTTCCACATCCCGGATGGTTTGCGCCAATATTCCTTGAAGCAGCTTGCCTATATGCTCTTCTTCGTTATATGCGCGGATGACGATGGAGCAGCGATTTTTATTATCCATGATTTACAATAACTAACTCAGATGGAGCATCTGCTATTCTACGGGTAAAGAATTGTCTGGCCTGCCAATATAGCATGATTAATATAGTGATGTGGCAATAAACATGAATTAATAATCCCGATGTTAGCAGCCGTCGATCAAGTTGGATTATCAAAAGACCTAAAAAGCACCAGGAAACAACCCGCCAATTAAGTCTGCTCCATCCCATCCATATCAATAAAGGAAGGATTATAAAAACGTAATGATGGTACCAGGCAATATTGGGAGAGATCATCATACCTAATGCTGTCACAACAAATAAGGGTTCTCCCGGTAATTTTTTCACATATGTCAATATGCAGCTGATTGCGATTACCAACACAATATAAATGGTCAGGATCCGTTGAATCAGAATATACTGATTCGTAAAAAAGGTAAACAGACCAATAATAGAAGGTTTTAGCAGTTCTGGTACTAATGCTATGGCCCTCTCAAATTGAACTGTATTGGCGATTGCCAGTTTTGCTACCAGTGATTGAGAGTTGATCGTAAGGTGAAATTGATTCATCAGCCATAAAAAAGTTTTAGGGTATTCAAGGATTGGGGTTAAACCGTAACGTAAGATCGCCAAACCGGTAAGCAATGCTAACACTACAAAAGTTGTAATGAGTACTTTGAATTTTCGATTCACCAGAAGATATCCCATGAAAAAAACAGGGGTTATCTTGGTAATGATGGCCATCCCTAATCCAAAACCACTAAAATATGGCGATCTTCTTACCAGAATGAACATCAGGAATATTCCGAACATCGTAATGACATTGATCTGGCCGATATGAAGTAATTCAAGAAATGGAGCAAAGCCCAGGCACAATATATACCAATACCATACCTTCTTCGCCGTTAACTCATAATATTCAGCAATTCCGTATGCAATTAATAGCATGAATGCAATGTTGGTGGTTATAAAAATTGCTTTTTGTACGTCGGGATTCTTAATAATTTGAAAAAATTCAATTATCAAGAGCGCTGGAGGTGCATAGACAAAACCCGAACCTATCTTCTGAATTTCGTAAGGATTATCACCTTCAAGGGCATCATTTAAGGCACGTTGATAAATTTTATAATCTTGAAACAAATCTTCAGGAAGAGGTTTCAACGTGATAAATTGTAATTCGGTATAGAAACCACTTACCAGATAGATACACAAATATAACCCGATCAGGATCTGGAGGATTAAGGGGGTATTCAATTTCGATTTTAATAAATTCATCTTACAAATCCCGGTATAAATCAGTCATCGCCTAATTCTAATATACTGTAGCAGGTGATATCTCTATAAATTAATCCTGTTCCATGGAATATACTACCCATTTACCAATATGGGTGATCGGCTTATATAATTCGCGGATCTGGGCGGAAATCTGTTTCGTTTCATCATTTTTATTCAGTCCAAATCCATTAGAAATCGTTCCGTTATTGATTGTACCGATGATAAGAGCGGGTTTTGTGGTCAGAACTGAACTGAAGAACTCTTTTAACATCTCCCGGTCTGCATATCCTTCATAAAATAATGGATATTGATAGATAAATTTTGATGATGCATCCCGACCTGTATGAAAGTATATCCAAGATTCGGCGCCCCATACAAGTATTTTCTCATTTGAGATCCGAATGACTCAAAAACAAAATCAATCATTTCTTGCTTATCATTCATCATTGAACTTGAAACCGAACGGAAATAATTGGAAAAGGTAATAAATTTATAGGACAAAAATACCAGGGATATCCCAATGAATATGTACGTCAATTACTCTGCGATTAATTTTATTGAGAATTACCCCGATTGAAACCGATGCAAGGAAAATGAAGGTTGGTAAAAGGGACATAAAGTAGGTGATCCGAGGTCGTCCACCAGAATAAAGAAAAATCCATTCAATGACAAACGATACTACTGCAACCTCTTCAAGGAGAGAATGTTCTTTTCTTCTAATGGTTTTGTAACAAATCATGAGCATTCCTAAAATCGCAAAAGGTAAAAGCCCATTTTCTGTTAGTGTCTCCAGTCCGGATGTAACAGCTCCAATTTTATCTGCCACAGACCGAACATCAGCGTAAATGTAATTGAAGTGAAATACTTGATCCCAAAAATCAATTAATGCGTGATTGAAACCAAAATACAATAACAACGGCACCAAAATAATAGCTGCACCCAGCAAAGCTTTTCCGATAAACTGGAAAATATTGGATTTAATTTCTCCAAAATGGAGAAGTGAAAGGAGTGCAAAGCCAATAAAAATACTAATTGATGTTTGCCTGAACATCAATGCACAAATAAACGAGAAACCCGTAAGAAAACCTATTGATGCTATGGAGTAATTTTTCGATAATCGAGAAAGCAACAAGCAGCATGAGAAGCTGGAAAGGCAATGCATAGAATCCGGTCAGGTTTCCTCCCCCGGAAAACTGCAAGACAATAAACACTGAATGCACAAATTAATAACAACGTCAGCGGTAGAGGAATGTACTTGCGAAGCAGGAAATATAACAATATATTGCTGGAGATTTGGAATAATACTTGAATAATAAATATTCCAAATAATGATGCAGGGGTGATTAATAGTGACAACGCATCTATGAAATAGATCAATGGTGGTTTATGATCCCAAACATCGATGTAAGGTACCTCTCCATTTAATATTTTCGTGCCTGTATATAAAAATACGCCGGAATCCTGTCCAGCGAATTTCATAATATTGGGATTTAGTGGATAGATAGCTGCTATTCCAATAATGATACAGGCAGCAATTGAAACTATTAAAGACCAGCGACTTTTAAATTGAATATCCGTCAGGCGCTTAATATTAGAAAAAAAGCCGGGAAACCTGCTACCAGTTTTTAACATTTTCATATCTTATCATTATAAGCACTTCCCCGGTTATCCCAATTTAGGTGTTACTGTATTTTACATGGGTTATCATTTGGAATTGGACGTAACTTATATGGAGCAACATTTGTATTGGAAAAGTAAGTGGCATCCTCTAAAAGGTCAAGACTCGTTCCAAGAATGCTGTTTTCAACCACCCGGAAGTTATTCACCGGGGAAAGGGCGGGATACAATGTGTCCTTCAAGTTGGGTACGAGTAAAGCATTGAGTATCGAATGTCTTCCAGGAGCTCTCACGCCATGATCACCCTGCAAAATAATAACAGGTGGAATTTTTGAATCTGCACTGATCGTATCGATTAAATCCAGCAGGTAGTCGTTTGTGAATTCCAATTGATACTGAAATCCACGAATATAGAATTCATCATTTATTGGCACACCATCGTCAAGGTAGTATCGTTCATCATTTAGAATGCTGCCATCTGGTTTAAAAATATATGGGCGATGGGTGGTCACCAGATGAATGTATATAAATTTGGGACCTGGCAACTCAGGGACTTTCTTCACCTGTTCAATAATATAATGCTCCCTGGACCATTTTTCATAATATGGAAATGTAAATCCTAATAACCTGCGGATTTGCTGGTTATTTAATGCAGCAGAGATTCCCGTGTTTTGTATCAACATATTCTCGAATGCAGTAAGAACAGGCATGGTAAGTGGGTTGGATTCTGACCGGAAGAAATAATCTGCATCGCTCCACTCTGTAAATGGGTATCCTGTTTCAAATGCCACTGTGGAGTACCCGGCTTTCTCCAAATCCGTGCGGATTTTTGGATGCAAAATATATGGATCCAACTTGGATTCATCTTTATCGTCTCGAGAAACATTTAATCCTAAATCTTCAAAATACTCCATGATTTAATGTGGTAGCCTGGGATAGCCTGGTAAATGAGTAATTACTCATGCTGCAGTCTGCTATATAAAATCCGCGCTGCTTTAATGCATTCAGGAATGGAGTATTATCATATTCCATAAACTTTTTTAATATAATCCGCCCTGGGATAACTATCGAGCATGAAATAATACACATCGGGTAAATCTGTGGTTGCCTGCGTAGTTATAATAGCGGGATTATTCGTTGATTGTGATGGAAGCTTTATCTGATTGTATTTCAAGCCAAGCTGGACTATCGAAAAAAGGATCAATGCTCCCAGCACGATATTAAAACCCTGATAAATTTGGGTATATGGCGGCTTCATTCGGGTGATGACGAACCAAAGGATGATTACAGTAAGAATGATCACAACTGGTAATAGAATTCGATGGTTGCCAAGGGTAACTCCCCCAATGCTTAGTCCTTTTATTACATTAAATAACGCTCCATATGAACAAAATATTAAAGATCCAATAGTGGAAGCGATAGCTGCTTTCTGGGAATTTCGCAAAATGAGTATATAAAAGACCAAATATAACCCCCATTCCAACCAGCGCAGCAAGTATGGGTCTGATAATATAGATCAGGTTTATTTCACTCACATTCAATACATAGAGTGAAATAACTGGATATAGAGCAGCAAATATCAAAAAATAGGGATATTTTTTCATTGGTATAAGTATATTAATTTATTAAACACTTTACCTATGCGAGTGAGCCTGCCGTTGAAGATTGCAGCATAAGGTGTACTTTCTGTGACTGCATACTTGTTAGCATATATATATTGAATATTACTTCGCTTCATTATTTCGTATGTATCTGAGTTTACGCAGTCCATCAAAATATTCCTTGCTGTTCATCAAACCGTCCAAATTGACAATTACACGGTCAGTTATGAAATAGCTTAATGACCCGCCACCTGGAGTTCCAATGACCGAGCCCGGTTCGGTTTGATCTTCAACCATCCTGGGTATTACCAAGTAATCTTCCGTCAATTTTGGATTAACTTTCCATGGATAAGTTATTGTCAGGTTATTAATAAATAATAATAACGTGGCCAGCATAATCACACCAGCTGTAGACCTAATCACTATGCGTGTGATTCTGATTTTTGAGACAAATTCCCAACCTACAACCACGACAATCGAGATTAAGAAAAATACGAAGAATGTTTCAACGGTCCAATACCAGATCCGCATATGCACGTATCCGGAAATGTAGAAATAAAGCATCCGGAATATCGATGCTGTCATTAATGGGATTATCGCCAGGTAATCTGTCCATTGAAGTAAGGATTTTTGTTGTTTTTTAATGGTTAATAAAACGCAGGTTCCCGCAAGTATCATCCAACCAATCAATCCGATGACATAATCGTCCAATTTCATCCAGGAAAACAATGGGGAAATGAATGAGTACAATAAAAGAAATGGCGATTCACTTCCCAGAATATATCTCCTGATCTCATCAAGAGAATCAATTGGTGACCCGTAGATGGCATCTGCTAAAGTTCCCCACCATTGTTTAATTTGTCCACTCACTGGCATGGGTGTTCCAAAGTTTACTTGACTCCAGATCATATAAAGACCAGTTAGGACCACGACAGGTAAAAAGTAAGCTACGGGTTTTTTCACCCAGTCCTTTATCGAACCCAACCACCCGCGTAACCTGACAAGCTGCTGAGTACTATCTGGAAAAACCAGTTGAACTGTGCTTCCCCTGATAATTGTCGTATAGATTATCCATCCTATTCCCGAATAAATAAGAATGCTGAATGGAAATCTTTCAAGTAATCCTAAAAGATAGAACACCAAACAGAGGGCAGCCAGGATGATGATCGAAATTACACTGGCAAAAAATCCTCTGATGAAATCGGTTTAGCTTCAGGTTAAATGGACAAACA
This sequence comes from uncultured Chloroflexia bacterium, assembly GCA_963709535.1. Taxonomy (GTDB): domain Bacteria; phylum Chloroflexota; class Anaerolineae; order Anaerolineales; family Anaerolineaceae; genus PNON01. Next base: position 247,259 of record CAVPWY010000004.1, read on the forward strand.
GAATAAAATCCGGTAATAAAGAAGGACAGAATTCCACTTGCAGCTAATAACCCAGTCATTATTAAAATGGGCTTTGCTAATGGATATATTCCATAGTTCGAAGCAGTTATGGCTGATATTGTAATGATGATAATTGACGCGACGGAATCAAGGAGAAGTAAGCCGGCATCCTTTTTGCTGTCAAAAACCAGCCACATACCGAAGAAAGAAACGAAAATAAGGTTATCCAACCTGCTTAATACTGTCAATGCGGCAATAATACCAATAATAATCAGGGACTTTACCGATTGATTCTTGCTGTATCGATAACATAGACCCTTCCATATCAGTATTACCAGCAGCATAAAGCTTAATGCAGATTCCAGGCCTCCGGTGAATGTATTGCTATACACCAGCCATGAAAACCCGAATGTCATTGTTAGTAAAAATGACATTTGTTTTGAGAGCCTTATAACGAAAAGGCGGTAAATTACCACCATGGAAACAGCCTGCATAATTCCAAACAGGATGACTATTACCCTCAACGGGGTGATCAGATCTCCTTTTATCAAAGCATAGACAGGGATACAGATTAACATCCAGAGTGGATGGAACCCGTTGGTCGCATTGATCCCGTCAAATGTAACTCCGTTCCCGGCAACAATATTTTGCGCAACCTTGAAATAAAAGAACCCATCATCATTGTTATACCAATTTGTCAGGCTGTTGGCAGGTGATAACGCAACGTATAAACTGGCGAACATAACCAGGACAATAATGATTAATTCTGGCAGGTAGCCATCTATAGAAAAAAGCCAACGAAATCTGCTACCAGTTTGTGTCCGTTTCATATCCCATCCTTATAAGCAATTTCCCGGCGATTTCCATGGAAAGGGTATAATTTTTTATAGAAAATTGGCATCTTCCATCCATCCTCATATTAACCATACCATATTAAAACGACTAAAATATTTCGAGTCGGGATTCCACATTATCGAATCCTGCATTGGGATGCTTCTCCCTTTAGTTTGGTTAATTTATAAGGAGATTTATTCTGATTGGAGAAATAGCTATAGTCTGGTAGTAAATCATAACTTCCGATTCCCAATTTTGTTAGGATAACTCGGAATGTATTAACAGGAGATATGGAAGGGTATAGATGCAAATCCTGCCCCTGATAATAAATAGCATTGAGGATGGCAAACCTGGCCGGGGATTGAACTCCATGATCTCCCTGCAGGATGATAATAGGTGGGGTCTTTGATTTAGTGATTATTTTATCCACAACATCCAGTAAAAAGCTGTTTGTATATTCAATTTGATACCGGTAGCCGCGAATAAAATACTCTTCATTTAATGGATTTCCGTTATTGCTGAAATACCCGTCATCTGTCAAAAGACTCCCATCAGAATTGAATATGTAAGGTCTGTGAGATGTTACGAGATGGATGAATACAAACTTTTTTCCGGGAATATCCGGAATATTTTTTACCTGCTCGATCATGTATTTTTCGCGCAGGAATTTCTCGTGAAACGGGTTTATCCATCCCAATAATGGTTTGAATAAAGAAAACCTCTTCAACCCACCCAGAAAAGAATTTTCCAGTGCCATTGCTTCAAAAGCTGATAATGCCTTCATAAGTAGCGGGTTATTATTTGGTGCAAAATAATAGTCAGCATCGGAAAATGATGTGAATTTATAACCCGATTCAAATGCCACGGTCTGATAACCAGCTTGCTCGAGAGTTTGTCGGACAAGGCTATTTTTGATCAATCCATCCACAAGGTTGTGGTTGGTGTTTGAAGGCTTATATGTTCCCGGCCAGTTTTCCAAATAATCCATATTTAGTGAGCTGGTAAGGGACAATCGGGTAAAAGCGTAATTACTCAGGCTGCAATCCCCAATAAAGAAACCCCGGTCTTTTAAGCCTTGCAGCAACTCTGAGGAGTCAACTTGTATGTATTCCTTCAAATAATCAGCCCGGGCATACGCATCCAAAATAATATAATAAATGTCCGGGGACGATGAATTATTTTCCACTTGTATAGGACTAACTGTACGGGTGTTGGAACTTTTGGGGTTGAATGACATTGGATGTGTGATTATGGTTATGATCGGCATAATGACCAGAATAATGCCAATCAGATTCATCCCAAAATTAAAATCCTTTTGTTTATCCTGAACTTTGGAAAGCAGGAATATAAGCCCGCCGGAAATTATGAGATATAAAGGTAAAAATACCTGCCTCTTTCCGATCGTTGAAGCAAATATGCTTATTCCATTTATACCCTGGAAAATCAAGCCATAGCTAAAAAAAAGCAAAAATCCAATAGCAGTCATCAATGCCGATCTGTTTGGATTATGTGTGATTAATCTTAGTATCCCAAAAAGCAATAATGCTGAAACAATAGAAAATAGCAATGGCCGGACAACAAAAATATAATTCACCTCTGAAGTATTGTTGCTGAATAGTGATAGAACCGGGTAAAGGGCAAAGAGGCAAAAATAATATGGGGTTTTCTTTATAAATTCAATTACAGTCACTTATCTACCTCATATCTTGCCTTGATTGCTTACCAGTTAAGGTCGGATTCATATCCCATTGTTATTAGCAATTCCCCACCTATTTCTTTGAAAAGTGCTTTATTTTCTGGTGTAAACTGGGTCTTCCACCCTCCCGACTTGCCCTGCCGAAAAGTCGGTGACTTCTGAGGGTTGATCATGGATTCCAACAATTCTACTGCCTGGTCTTCCTCCATAAATAATTTGAATCCACGGTTTATGGCATGGGAAAGGACCCTTTTGACAGCCATCCGGCGGTTTTCCAGAAAATCTTCATACTTCAGAGTGAGAACACCCGGTTGATTCAACCATTCCATAAATGGTGCAAATCTTCCGGAAATATCCGGAAATGGATTCACCGCTTCAGGTCTGCCCAGAATACTGGTTTTCAATCGTTCATCAAAATTTTTCAGCACATTCGCATAATAGTCATGGTGCACATGGTTGGGCTCGATCTTAGTGACGTAATGTACGTGAGAGATAACTACATCCCGTGGATCGCGCAGCATAAAATATGCGCACATTTCTTTTGCAATAAGGAATTCAACGATTTCCGGTCTGGCATGCAAATGTCCATACCCGATATCACCACCAGATAAATGATTCAGATCACTGAATATTTCTTTACTTTCACGTTCCCTGCCTGTTGCCCCTTCGTACATCACAATTGCAGGCAGTCCTGTATCCACCGCTGGACCAATTTGCGGAAAACCTTCCAATACCTGGGTTAAAAGATGCGTTCCACTTTTAGGGAAAGAATTAGCAAAAAGTATCGGTGAGTCCATGATGCTGGTTTGATATCGGTTTACCTGGGATTCCCTGATCAGCCTTCGCCATGATCTGCGCAGGAGTTTCGCCTGATATTTAATATTGCTTCTAATTGTGCTGATCAAGTCGATATCCTACCAGTCCTGATCCTTTTCATATCCCAGCCGCTGTAATAGATCTCCTGCCTGGTTTTTGAAAAATTCCTTGTTCGCTTCTGTAAAATGTTCCCGCCAGTTTCCCGGCTGTCCTTTTCTAAAAGTACCCGAACGCTTGGGTTCGATGGATAGTTTCATCGCATTCATAGCTTCAATTCGCGGGACCTTTGGTGAAAACCCGTGACCAGCCAGATGATCAAGGATCTTGTTTATTGCTTGATCTTTCTCCAGTACCAATTCTTCAAACCGTAAACTCAATACAGAGGGTTGGCTCAACCAACCCATATATCGGCTGTATTTCAAGGCAATTCCCGAGAGCGGCGAATTCTCGTCTTCCACTCCCTGTATGGCTGCATTGATCCGCTCTTCCATTGTCTTCAATACTTCCGTGTAGTAACGATGCATATTATGCACCATGTTCATTTGGGTGGCATAAAACACATGCGAAATGATCATGTCGCGTGGATCGCGGTATACAAATATAGGTGCGATGCCAGGTTTGATTAACTCTGATAAAAAAGGTTCAACTGCCTTCAAATAACAATATGTAAAATCACCTGGTGCAAGCCGCTGAATATTTCGCAAAATACTCTGCGGTGGTTGGATGGCATTTTCTTCATCCCTGTTCAAAGGCGGCACACCCGGGTTCACAAATGGTCCAATCTTCGGTAAGCCTTCCAGGATTTGGATGATGAGATGCGATCCTGACTTCGGCATGGAGTTGCCAATTACAACAGGCATACGCTGCAATTCGCCAGAACCCCAATGCAGCATCGCCTGGTATCTGCGCATCTTCCACCGTAAAAGCTTCAATGCACTCCTGACCCTGGTTGACATCAACTATCTCCAAGCAGGAACGGCTTGTTTTCGATCAGGCCTTCGGTAACTACCTGTAATGTCTCAGACTTGTCAGGTGAAAGTTGTTCAATTGCAAATTTCTTCATGAAAACGAGACCCGGGCGGCGGCTTTCTTCCAGAAATTCATCAAAAGGTAATGCTGTTTTGAACAACTGAAAGTACAGAAATTTTCGCGCGTTGACAATAAATTCAGGGGGGACATCAACATCTTTGGTGCTCAGCATTTCTTCTGCTTTTTTCATGTATGCAGGGATGGATTGCGGGAAAAATACAGTGGGATAGCTTGTGTACCTGGACTTGCCGGCAGATAATACTGCTGCTCCCATGATCGCCGCTTCAAGACCGATACTGGAATTGTAGACCATTACAAATTTGGATTTTTGGATCAACTCGTATGAACTGACATATTCCAGTGCATCAATGAAGTGAACATTCTGTTGTTGGGAAACGCCACTGGATTTCACCCAATCCCCTACAGTCTCCCGGCTTTGTTTTGCCGTTCCCGGCCGTAATTCATCCGGATGAGCCCGAATCACGAACAATGTTTCCGGATGTTCTTTCGCCAGCTTGAGGACTGCATCCAACCAGGAGAACATATCAGAAAAAACCACATTGGAATGAGGTTGGCTGGTATCAAATATTACGTTGGTAAAAACCGGGATGGTTTGTTTATACCCTGCCATTTTATTGATCAATTCCGGACTTAATGGCTTCATTCCCTGCCAGAATTGAATTCCAGCCATTTTAAAGTTACCCTGAAACCGCTTTTCAAGATATCGATCCAATTGTTGATTCTGCTTTTGAGACAATTGGTAATCATCCGGAATATCGATCGGATAGGCTGTGGCATCTCCGTCCGTAAAAAAAGCTGTAAATGGCAGCAAGCCGACTTCATGTGCAACTGTGCGAATGCCTCGCTCACGGGCGATATATCGAACAACAGCCTCCGGAAAGAATTGTCCATTGAACACAACCACAACCTGCGGAGTGATCTGTTCAAGCAATTTCATGAAGTTGCGGGCAACATTCCAGGCAGATAGAATAAACTCCCGATACAGGTATCGGGTGGCCTGGTCATCCAGCCAGGTGATGCTTACGGAGTTCCCAACGCAGGGCAGGCATCACTAATTTCCCTAACGGGATGGATTCGTATGAAAACTCCTCCAGTTCTCAATAATGGATAGTTTCTCCAAATCTCGTTCCACAACTGGATCCGGATGATAGTCAAACCAGATCGCTCGTGCATTTCCATATTCGGTCTTCGATTGGGCAATACACTTCTTACAGGGAGGCTGTTTTTCAATATTATCGCGATATGTCCCCAAAACGCAGCGGCTCATCCCACTGTTACACACAAAATGAATGACGGGAATTCCCTGCAGCCTCAATGCCCATGCGCTAATGAGAGAGAATCCGGCATTCAGGCTTAATCCTCCCAGCCTTGTCGAAGCATTAAAAAATATGATCGGTTTTTGATCTGCATTGATTACTGATCTTCCAGCTATTGCCCGCGCCATCTCACGGATGCGTGCATCATTGACTCTCCTGGAGAGAGTGGTTTGAACCTTATTGCGTAAAACAGATAATGATTTATTGATCATTGGACAATTACTGGCAGATCCTTTTATTCTCGATCACTTCATAATCGTAAGGTCTTTTTGCTTTGGAAGCGTAATTAATATCCGGTAGTATATTAAATTTTTCCTGAAAGTAAGTATTATAAATGACTCGAAAAGTATTTACAGGCGAAATGGTTTGCCAGATTACATCGTTTTTTCCACCAGGCAGGTAATAAGCATTGAGTATGAATGTCCGCTTTGGATCAACCCCATGATCGCCCTGAACAATGATCACGGGTGGAGTCTTCGAGTTGTCGATAATTTCTTTCAGAATCGGGATCAAACGTGAATTAATGTAATCCAATTGATGCCGATATCCGACCGCATAATCTTTGGTGGCTGCTGGACCTCCATCGTCCGGACGATAGCTGGTTGGAAGGGTCAGATCGACACCGTTTTTTGTGAAAACAAATGGCGGGTGTGGAATGAGAATGTGCGCATAAACGAATTTGGGGCTTTTTTCTGTGGCTAGTTTGGGCAGCTTATCCAAAAGGTACATTTCCCGCACAATGTGCTCTCTTCTCATGTCAAGGGCATCTGTGATCGGGTGCAGCCACTTTGTCTGTGCGTCCGTAACAATCACAAAAGCAGTTGTCTTTATTAAAGAGATTCAAATTCATTCAGCTTGCTTAGGGTTTCCCCGGTTTCCGGGTCACTATCCGGCGGGACGAGAAATTCATCCGCATCGCGGACCTCTGTAAAAGTGAAACCTGTCTCGAAATTGATAAAACGGTAACCCATATTTTCAAAGATTTTTCGCACTGCACTGTGGTGGATCAATGATGGTAATCCGCTGCGGTCATTATTACCTGCAGTGTACTGGCTTCCCAGTGCATCCAGGTAATTCATATTGAAAGAAGAAGCCAGGGAGAGTTCTGTCATGTTGTAATTTGAGACACTGCAGCGTGCTACGACAAAACCTAACTCTTCCAGTGACTTAAGGAATTCTGAATTGTCGTATTGGAATCGGTCCTGCAATACATCATCACGGCCGTACATATCCAGAATGATATAGTAAACATCCGGCTTCTCAGTTGTTGTATTCTGACCGTTCAGCGTGATGGTGGATACAGAGGCAGCGTTGGTCTTTTCGTTTCGAAGGGTCATTATTGTATTACTGATAAGTTGATAAACCGGCAGAATGATCAGTGCGATGGAAACGATATTCATAACATTGGTTATTGTCACCAGATTTCGCCGCAATCTGGATACTCCCCAAAAAGCCAGAGCGCTGATAACGATCCATGCAGGGACCAGGTAACGGTGCCTGCCAAGAGTATCGCCCAGTATCACTACTGGATTTAAAGCAGTATAAACTTGTCCATAACTGATAAAGAGTAAAATGAGGACTGAACTGAACATTGCAGCCCGTATCCAATCCTTTAAGATGATGCGGAATAACAGGTATACGAATGCCCCCAGTAAGAAGAAAACTACTATCGAGCGGATCGAATCAACCGGTCTGATCTGCAGTATATTGCTGGCCAGTAGTGCTATTGGAGCATAAAGCGCGAAAAGTAAGGGGTGAAACGGAATCATCCCCTTATGTGTCTTTTCTTGCATGCCTTTTTACTTTCTTTCCAGTAAGTAGAGTGTCCGCTTGGATCCGCCGATCGGCTGGGCGTCCAGGATCTTAAATAATGTTGTGAATGCAGCCTCGAAACCCTGGATATTGTATGCCGGGAAGATGTCTTCCCGGGTTGCCAGCAGTCGTTCCACCTGTGAGTCTTCTTTCGGAACAAATTCAATGATCAGGTATTTGCCGGCTGATGAGAAGAATTGGGCCAGAATGGGCAGCGGAACATTATTCGAAATCGAAAGGTGGTGGATCAAAGCCAAGGCCATGACACAGTCCACCGGTCCACGCTGCAGGAATGAATCTCTCTCAGCATTATGCCAGCCAATCGCCGGGCTGGGATTGGTCAGGTCTAGTACCAGTGGAAGGAGATTTTTTTCTTTCTTCTCTTTCATTACCTGGTAGGCCTGTTCCACTGCCATGGGGTCGATATCAAAAGCAGCAGTAAAAATTCCTTTATCACTGGCGATGCGGCTGAAATACCCGGTGTTTGCTCCCAGGTCCCATACTGTGGATGGTTTGATACGGGAGAGGTATGCTTCTACCAGCTTACCCTTTTCTGCCAGAGAACTGTCAGAATAATTTGTCGCATCATAATACTCAGCCCATTCGGTTTTGACGCCCTTCAGTGTCAATCCTTTGATGGTTGATTCGAGCGAATCCATTAAGGCCTAAAAACGCATTACGCCCCATCTGGCCTTTGACTTCTTTTTTGGCAACCGGTTTATCCGCATACTTGAGCTGGGCTGAAGCATGTGTATGAATGTGTAAATTCAATCCCAGGTTAAACTTGGTGCTGCCTGGTAATAATTTACTTGCCAGGTCAAGCGGGATGCCATCAATATATACCCGCATCAATTGCGATAGGCGAATATCCACCTGAGACATCAATGCCAATGGAGCTAAAAAGTGCTGGCAGAACTGCTTATAGGCTATCCAGGGTTCACCCTCTTTATATGTCTCAAAAGAAAGCGTATCTATGAAGACCGGTTTTCCCTCGTAGAATTGAATGTTATAGGCGCTGGCGTCTTTGAGGGCAAATCCTTTAGCATACGCCCGTTTCTGAATTTCCAATGTGGCCAGAGCAGCATCTTTGTACTGCGAGAATGACCACTCATATGGATAGGATATCAAAGGTAATTCTACCGGTTTTAATATTTTGTACGCCAATTCCGGTAACTGCTGGTTTGACATCCGCTTCTACTGCATTTATTAAAATGCCCAACAGCGTTAATTCATCCAACAATCCGGCTTGGGTCAGTCTGTCGTATTCATCTTGATAGTGCTTATTTACTTGCCGGTAAAGAATCCCATCCCTGCGGAACATGAATCCACTAGGGTCGCGAAATGAAGAAGCCAGATTATTTTGGCTGCTCATCATCTGTTTCTTCCTTTTTACCTTTGAATAATTTTACAAAGAAAGTAGTAATTTGCCGCCAGAATGCTTTGATCACAAATGCTCCACCCAACAATGTCGCGATAAGCAGTTGGATCAGGTAGCTGCCGGATCCCGGGTCAAGGTAAGCCAATTTACTGCCGACAATTCCTGCCAATACACTTGACGATAATATGCTCATTAACATGGTGAATCCTCCAAAATTTACTATTTATCCTGAACCCTGCGGAGTTTCCGCAGAGATGGTAATTCGCTGTCATACACTCGTTTTACTCCGTCGCCTAATGATCTCTCGGTAACTCGAATATATTTTACAAGTTTCTCTACACCAACCGGTTCCACTGAAGCAGCCTGATCTGTTCCCCACATTGCACGATCAAGGGTGATATGTCTTTCGATCAGGCAGGCGCCCATGGCAACAGCCACTGCTGACGGGATCAAACCCACTTCGTGTCCGGAGTATCCTACCGGTACATCGAAAGTATCTTTTAATGTCTGGATCGTTCTCAAGTTCAATTCTTCCGGTTCACAGGGGTAAGAACTGGTGGTATGAGTCAGCAGCAGGTTTTCCAATCCGACGACTGCTGTAGCCTTTTTGATCTGCTCCAGAGTCGACATCCCGGTGGAGAGGATGATCGGTTTTCCTGTCTTTCGTACCCGCCTTAATAATTCATGATCCGTTAATGATGCGGATGGGATCTTGTAACAGACCGGATTATAGCGTTCCATGAACTCCACGGCTGGGACATCCCATACAGACGCAAACCAGGTGATATCCAATTCCCGGCAATACCGGTCAATTTCGCTGTATTCCTTTTCACCAAACTCAACCTTCTTGCGGTAATCCAGGTAGCTGATGTATCCCCAGGGTGTTTCGCGCATTTGAGTTTGCTGCTCAGGTGGAACACATAATTCTGGTGTACGCTTCTGAAGTTTGATCGCATCCACCCCGTATCGTGCTCCCACATCGATCATCTGTTTAGCCAGGTTGAGATCACCGTTATGGTTGATCCCAATCTCTGCGACAATATATGTAGGAAACCCGTCTCCAACTTTTTTTGAACCGATTTGTATTGTTCGGGACATTATTACTCTCTCATTCTCATAATTTGATCCTGATCATTTTCAATTGGATCATTTACTTCTGCATTTCACAAAGATACCTAATACCTGGTCAATTGTACTATGAGTCAAATTAATATTTTGACGGTCGCATCTTTAGCGTAGATATTTTGGTTTATATCTGTTTTGAAAATTTACTGATCAAAATATCGCATAATTCACGCACAGCGCCATGCCCGCCTCGACGGGTCAGGGAGATATCAGCCTGTTTGATCACATCTGGTTCTGCGTCGATTGGAACAACAGCGCAGCCCACGTGCGGGAAGCAAACCAGGTCATTGACATCATTGCCAATATAAACAACTTCTGCAGGATTTATATTACGTTCTGCCAGGAATTTGGTTAGTGCTGCATCTTTTTGGTTGATCCCTTGCAGCACAGGCACATTCATCTTTTTACACCGTGCGCTCACCACCGGATTCGTTTCCATCGATAGCACCAGTGATTCGATGCCGGTTTTTTGGCGCATGATCGCCAGTCCAAGGCTGTCGCTTCGGTAAGCAGCCACAGTTTCTTTACCTGACTCATCCACCCATACCCGGTTATCGGTCAGTACTCCATCAAAGTCCATCACCACCAGGCGCACTTTCTCGGGAAGTGGTCGGGGGGCTTTCCCGGGGTAAACCATATCCAAATTGGAATGCCACACCAGCCATTCTGCCCGGTTCCAATCTCTCGGGGAATCAATATCTACAGTAAACGCCGGGTCAACCATATAAGGCAAAATCACCGAGCCGCTTAAGGACTTCAAATCCATCACCGTACTTGTCCTGATTACATCAATATGCCCTGTTTGCCAGTAGGTCTGTGGCAGTTGCTGTCGCGGAGCATTAAATGGCTCTGGCACATCAGGAACTGTTAATAATGGTTTCAAGCGGTTATCCAAACCAATAGTCCACATCTTATACGGATTCTGGCCGGATGGGATCACTCCTCGGACGGAATGTGCCTCTGGATGATCAAGCAGCATTTGTACGGCTCCATCCACCATTTTCATCGGACGGATGGGAGAAGTCGGCCGCAGTTGAATTAAAATATCCGGTTGATATCCCTCGTGCTCTTTCAACCAGGAAAGTGCATGTTCGAATAACGGTAAATCCACAGACAGGTCTTGTGCCAATTCGGATGGACGCAGGAAAGGAACTTCTGCCCCCAAACGGCGGGCAACGACCGCAATCTCTTCGTCATCAGTTGAAACAATGATACGGGTGACCAGGTGAGATTGTTTCGCTGCAGCGATGCTCCAGGCGATCAATGGCTGACCCGCAAAGCTGAGAATATTCTTGCGTGGAATTCCTTTTGATCCGCCTCTCGCAGGGATGATGGCGAGTACTTCCGGTCTTTCTACCATGCTGTCCAGCCTCCATCCACAACCAGGTTCGAACCCGTCATGTAAGATGATGCATCTGAAGCCAGGAATAATAATGCCCCGTTCATTTCGTCTTTACGAGCCATTCGCCCTAACACTGTATGTGCAGAATAATTCTGGGTGAATGTTTCGTCATGGTCATTATAGACGCCGCCGGGTGTAAGCGCATTCGTCCGGATTTTTGTTCCGGCATAATATGTTGCCAGGTATCGGGTTAACCCCAGTACACCGGCTTTGGTGACCGAATAATAAACCGGTTTGACCCGTCGCGGCGTGCCCGGGTTTGATGTAGATTCGCTGGTCAGGTCCGACAAGCCCATAGGTTGAACATATATTGATGATGCTGCCCTCACCTTGAATTGCCATTTGCCTGGCTGCAGCCTGGCAGCATAAGAACATTCCAGTCAGGTTGACATCCAATGCTGAACGCCACATCTCCAGCGGAAAATCTTCGAAGGTGCCATTCTGCTGGTTGGCATGTTCCGCATCAAATTTAGGATCCATTGCAGCGCTATTCACGAGTATATCCAGTTGCCCGGTGAGTTCGGCTGCCCTCGCAGCCAAATTTTGAACAGATTCGGCAGATGTCACATCGACACCGCAGCCTTCGGCTTTGTATCCGGTGGTGTTTAATTCCTGGGCATATTGCCTGGCCTTATTTTGATCGATATCAGCAACCAGGACAAATGCCCCGGCTTCGGCTAGCGTTCGACAGAATTCTTTACCCAGCAATCCGATACCGCCGGTGACGATTGCAGTTTTTCCGGTCAGATTAAACTTATCCTGAATTTTGGACATCTCACCTCAATACACGAACCACTAACTTACTAGACAAAGTGATCAAAGTTATCCCGGCAGTTTATGATAGAGCTGCCGGGATATTTTAGTTAATCAACAACACCTACTACGTCTGTTAAGAGAAAACCCTTTTCTTCCAGATGCTTAATAATGATCCGGGCGTTTTCTTCAGGGGTAACACCGACGGTCATCAGTGTGATCTCGGGGTTTACAGGTGCTTCGTAAGGATCATCCACACCGGTAAAACCTTTGATCTCACCGCGGAATGCTTTGGCATACAGTCCTTTAATGTCGCGGGAGGCGCATACATCGATAGGTGTATTGACATAGACTTCGATGAACTGATCCTCTCCCACCATTTTACGGGCTTCATTGCGGATGGCTATGTAAGGGGAGATGGCTGCGCAAATGACCACACCGGCGTGTCGAACGATCTCGCTGGCAACAAATCCGATCCGAAGAATGTTCGTGTCGCGGTCTTCCTTGCTGAATCCAAGTCCCTTGGAGAGGTGTGTGCGGACAACATCTCCGTCCAGTTGTGATACCTGTTTTCCATGTTCCAGTAAAAGCGTGGTCAATACTTCGGCAGTCGCAGTTTTTCCTGCTCCGCTCAAACCGGTGAACCAGACGCAGAAGCCCATGTTGTGGCGGGGCGGGTACATCTGGCGCAGAATTTTGGCTGTTTCCGGTCGGGTAAACCAATCCGGAAGCAGCTTGCCTTTGGCAAGATAATCATCCCGTACCTGGGTGCCGGAGATATTTAACACCTTGGCTCCAGCAGGAACCTTGTCGGCTTCCACATATTCCTTGGTATCAGGCAGGTACAGCAGTTCCTGGAATGGAACGGCTTTCATTTTCAACTCATCTGCATATTTTTCGAATATTTCCTGGGCATCGTAAGGACCATAAAATGGTTTTCCGGTGCTGTCTTTGCCAGGTCCGGCATGATCGCGACCTATGATGAAGTGATTGGCGCCATAGTTGCGGCGGATGATGCCGTGCAGTAATGCCTCTTTCGGACCAGCCATACGCATGGCCAGTGGCAGCAGGCTGAGGGTTGTGTTCTTCTTGTCGTAATATTTTTCAACCAGCGCTTTGTAAATACGGACTCGGGTGTAATGATCCACATCACCAGGCTTGGTCAACCCAACCACTGGATGGATGATCAAACTTCCGCCAACTGCTGCGGCTGCCCGTTTGGTCAGTTCTTCATGAATACGGTGAAGGGGGTTGCGGGTCTGGAATGCGACCACATTATCATTTCCCATCTCCTCCAATTGTTTTCGGACTTCTGCCGGGGTTTGACGAAGGTCTTTGAAGTCATAATACTTGGGCATATTCACAACTTTGAGTTCGCCCGAAATGCACAAGTTACCCCAGCGCACCATTTCTGAAACCATCGGGTGTTTGGAATCATTTGAACCATACGCTAACAATGCTTCCCGGTCTTTATCATATGGAAATGCTTCTTCAACTTTCATTACCGCGATCAGGTTATTCTGGTTATCCCTCAAAACAACTTCTTCACCCAGTGAAGCATATGCGTCTTTATCTACAGTCAGGGTGATCGGTAATGGGAACATGGTGCCATCCACCAATCGCATTTCTTCCAGAACGCGTTCATAATCCTTATGACCCATAAAACGGTCAAGCGGTGAAAATGCGCCGGTTGCCAATAGTTCAAGATCGCAAAGATTGCGGGGTGAGATCTTGATCGAGGGCAAATAGCTGGCTTTTTCGATCAATGCCAGCCGCTCATTGCCTTCCACGACAAGATTGACCAATTTTCCGCCGTAGGGAGGAATGAGGTTTGCCTTATTAGTTTTCATAGCCATTTAATAGTCTCCTTGAGATTTTTTATAATTACCTGTACCGATGTCTGAATTCGGGTAATGATATCCGTATTTTTCCAGTTAACAACCGCTTGATTATACCCCATCGATTTCATCCCATAGCTTGCGATGCCTTGAATGGATGCAACTTCCGGTGTAGTGAGAGTGTCCTTCCATCGTCCGACTGGCGCAGCGCTGATCTGGTTGAATTGATCCGACCACATGGAATTGCCTTTCCATTCTTTGCCCTCCCGGGTAGGCTGCCGCAATGCTTCATGATCGCTAATGGAAAGGAAAGAAAGTAAACGAGCCAGGTTCTCTTCCGGCTTTAGTACAAACTCCTCATACGTTATCAGCAGATAACGTTCTTTTCCAAACTCCTTTTCGTTTCGCAGCCCCAACCGTGTACTTGATTCCCAGTTTTGGGCGAAAAAACTTGCAGTCCAATCCGGATGCTTCCGGCGGTATGAAACAAAATTATCCCGTGGATCACGCACAACATGGATGCAGCGGGCTTCCGGCCACCATTGATATATCTGCCTGGCAAATCGTTCGTTATACGGAGTTTTCTCCAACCAATATCTTGTATTTTCTGTCAAATGCCCGGTCACAACACCAAAAGCAGCCATAGCTGCACTTAACATGTCGCCATCGTGTGCAAATTGCCGGGTAACCTGGTTGCGTAATTCTTTCCGGACATCTTCAAAAGGTATATTTGAGTAATCCCGGTCCGGAAATCCTTCCTGGTGCTCTGGCGGATGAACCTGGTTCCACTCAAAGATGTGGATCAGGTAACGGTCAGCTAGTTCCAGCTTCTTTCTCGAGTGATTTACCCAGCGAATTAGGCAGGTAGCGACGGAAGAATCCAGTTTCTTCTGGATAAACAATAATTTCCGGGTGTGAATCCAGGATGGAGCGCAATAGGCTTGTCCCCGATTTGGGATGCCCGCATATAAAGATGGGAGAGTCACGTAAAACTGCCATATTACCTTCTTAAACTAATAATTTGTTTTTCATTTGCCGACTGATGTACTGCAAGGGCGATCTCCAGGGCAGAAATACCGTCAGCTAACGTGCACGGTGAAGGAGCCTCTCCATGCAGCATTGCCAGGTAGGCTTTCATCTCGGCAACAAAAAGATCATTTCGGTCGAATCCTTCAGGGGAAAGAAGCTGGTCCATTCTTTGTTTCCTGCCTGGAAAAGTTTCAATTCTCCGGTTGCATTATCCCAGCGTAGGGATCCACGCGACCCGATGATATCCAACGTATGCGAACCCGGCTGCTGGATATAATCAAGATGCACTGAACCGGTAGCTCCACCCGAAAACTGCAGCCCAATCTCGGCTGTGCTCTCTGATCCAATCGAAAGATCTTTAGATTCAGAGGTAAAAGCCCATAACGAATCAACCTCTCCCATGATCCAACGCAGGTAATCGAATGGATGGCTCAGCGTTAATACCACGCCACCGCCCAATTCCGGTTTCGCCGCATAACTATTGCGAAAATCTTCCCATGGATGCCAGTTGGGTAAATACTCTCCCCAGTGCGCCCGGCACGAAACCGGTGTACCAATGACGCCAGCAGATAATAATTCTTTCATCTTTATTAATGTCGGATGGAATTTGAATTGAAATCCAACCAGTATTTGGAGATTCCTCAATTTTTCCAGGGCTGCAAGTTCATCCACCCTTTCCATCGAATGGGAAATAGGTTTTTCAAGCAACAGATGGACTCCCGCTTTCGCAGCGGGAATGGCGATGTCCAGGTGCATGGCTGTAGGGTTGGATACGATAACAGCATCAGGTTTGGTATCCAACGCTTTTTGAAAATCGTTTACTGTATTAAATCCATTCAGGTCTTCATCGGGCATGGTACTTAAATGCGTCCGATATAGCAGAACATCCTTCTCTCCCAGGCTAACCAGGTTGCGCAGATGTCTGCGGCCAATTGAACCCAAACCAGCAATGACAAATTTCATATTCTTACCAATTCATATCCTTTTCATAACCCCATTTGATCAGCAATTCTCCCGCTATCTGTTTATAAATTTCTTTATCCCTGCTGGTAAATAAATTCTTCCAACTACCTTGTTGACTTTTGGGGATGTACTGTGCCAGGCTGCTGCTCTTTTCATGCTGCCAATCCTTATCCGGATTGGTTTTCATTTCGTCCAGCAAAGCAGCATGGGTTTTCTTATCCGGTTTTTTAGCATCCAGAAATTGCCAGACTTTGCGCATTTCCTCCCAGGGCTGCGCCATAAGGTCCTCATAGCGTAGTTGGTAAAAATGGCCGCCAAACAGCTTAATTCCTTCAGCTTCTGTCTCGGTCACATTCTTAACCCAGCTGCTGGCTGTTTCCACCATTTCTTTCTCAGTAAAAAGGGATTTTTGCCCATGGAGATATGGCTGTGGATCAATAATAAAGTTAGCTCGTATCTTTCTATCTTCGCTGGTCATTTGCTCTTGTCTATCCACAAATCCCTGAAACCTGTGCGAAAGCGATGTATCCCGGCCGTCCCGGATGATGTTGATCAACCTCCCATCCGGGTATACAGCTGCCATCTTCCGCACAGCATCACCATCAAACAGACTGGATGGGCTTTTATCACCTACTATCTGCTTGCCTACGGCAAGGGCATCCCGTTCAAGGATGAAGTCTGCAGCGGCACGTAATACCACCGGTGAAAGGTCCTTGCCCCTGTTCCAGCGGTTACTGCGATGGGATAACCATTTTCCTACTTCAGGATCATTTACCAGGGAGGTTAACAAAGGGGCACGGGTAAAAAAATGTGCCTGCCAGTTGCAATGTACCTCAGGATGCAAACGGATCAAGCGCGCCAGAAGGGTTGTACCAGACCTGGCATGACCAAAGATGAAGAATTTTTCGCGTTTAAAAAATGCCCGGGCTTCTTTTACTTCTTCCGCTGAAATTACCGGAATCTCCCGTTGGGCAGGCTTAATGACAGCAGTACCTCTGATCATTATCTTTCCAGCAAGCTTGATTCGGGTGAATATATTATCCATGATTAAAGCTCCTGTTACGCATTTATGAACTTGTAGAGCCAGTTATATATTTTACGGGCTATTCCATTGATCAGCGGTAAACGGCCCAGCTTTGTGATCGCTCCTGCGGGGTGGGAAGTTTTTATTTCATCATTGACTTCCAAACCCAAGGATCGTGCTTCGGCTGCGTTTTCTTCGCTCAATACATTTCCTAATAAACGGGTGACTGGAGTAGGAGTGTTAAGCCTTAAATATCCAAGCTTATCCACCATATCATCAAATTCACGCATTTTTCCCATCAACCTGCCTGTCCAGCTCTCAGGCAGCGCTTTCAATAATACCTCTTTATAGGCCATGAACTGGTGATGCCCGGCAGAAGACAACGCTTGAACACCTTCATACGTCAACCGCACATCTTCGAGGTCACGTGTTTCATCATGATATCGTTCCCAGGTTCGACCCATATTATCCAGGTAGTGCTGTTCCCATTTACGTTCGATCAATTGTCCCCGTTCAGATTGCACGTCAAACCGGTTGGCAAATTCCATCGTTGACTTGACGCTGAATGCCATTTGGGACCGGATATAGAAACCTGTAACCATGCCAGCCTTCGGGAATGTCGTCAGTACCTTTAGGTGGGCATCCAACCATCCCGGGAGAAATAAGACGTCATCATCAGAATAAGCGATGATCTCCCCTGGTGCTGACCTCATGATCATCTGCAATGCGTCCATTTTACCGATATTTCGACTGGAAAGAATTAAGTATTGAATCTTGTTGGCAGCCTTCAACACATTCAAATACTCAACGACCTCCGGGTTGCTGGCATTGTCAAATATCATCACATCCACCTGTTCACCAGCTGTGATGATCAGGCTTTCAATGCACAAGCGCAGCACTTCAAAACGATGTTCAAAATATCCTTCTCCGTGGGGAACATGGGTTAATATGGCTGCAGTGACCTTTGCCGGGGAAAACCCCGTGTCACGGTTTCGCGAAGGATTCATCCCTGTTCTAGGCATTGATGCTCCAAATTTCGATAATAATCGCTTCTGTGGTCATGATATGCCTCATAGATCGTCTTCCCTGATCTCATCTGCTTTCCCTTTTATACCAAGCGCTTTTGCCAATTTGGGAAATTTATGACGAATGAATTTCCTCGGGTTGAGCAAATAGAACATGAAATTGTTGACTGCCGGAATATCTCCATGCAGAATTGAATATATCTCCAGCTCCCGCTTTATTTTAACAGGGTTAAGCGATGCATTTCGTATTCGACCTTCCCTGTCCAACCTGAAGTTTGCATCAAACAGGGTAAATATATGCCTCTTACCCCCTGCTATTCGCAAATTTTCGTCTGATTCCGGCAGGGTGTAATGGATCTTCCCACCCGGCAGGTGCTTGTAATCATGCTTTTGATGGATGACTGTGATCGCATCTGTGGCATCGATTACCATCCATCCTTCTTTCCGGGCGTGATAAATGGTCCAATTGTCCCAACCGGCTCTTCCTATTGCAAATTTGGGGAAATGAGGAAATGCCTCCCGCGGAAAAATAAAATAATCACTGCCTTTCGATTTATGCAGTTTGCCTTCCCGTTGCACCATCTCATACAACCCTGATTGCCACTCTCCTGTAAAAGAGAGTGCTTTTCTTATATCCAGATCCCAACGCTGACCCATCAGCAGAAATGGTTTTCCTTGCTTTGCAATAATTTGTGCTTTTTCTACAAAATCAGGCTGCAAGATAATATCCGCATTGACAATTGCCAAAAGCTTGCCTTGCCCATTAATTACAGCCTGTTCAAACATCGAGCTGATCAATGGAGTTCCATCTGAATTCCGTTCCAATTCAGAGATCCACCTCACCCCCAAGTCCCGGGCAGCCTGTTCCAATCCTGTTTCATCCCCTAACAGCAGTACTTCCACATCTTCACCCAGCATTTTCCAGGATTGTATGGCATTTCGCTGGATCATCGCAATGTGCGGATCTATGAAAGGTTTTGGAGCTGAAAAAATAGTGATCAATGGCATCGATGGTTACTTTCTTTTATCCACATCAAGATAGGTTTTATGTGGAACGCCAGCGTTCATATTAACTAATTCGGGATTACTTTGCACCAATGCAAGGACGTCCTGCCAGGTAAAGTCATCCCTGCCCAATCGCTGGTAGATCTGTCGGATCAGTTCCAAATCAGGTTTTGTATCCACGGTCCAGCGATATTGCCCATAATCTGTTTTATATGAACCAATGATGCAGCGGAATCTGTTTTCAACCTCGTATAAATAAGGTAGAACGTGCTCACGTTCATGTTGAGCTTTTGCTTCTTTCCGTGCCTTTTCCAATGCAGCAAAGGTAAATGCCTCCACATCCAGGCCTATAGGGTAAGTTCGAGTCCAGGGTGGTGGTAACCGGGTGGCAGCATAATCCCAAGGAATCCCCATAACAGTTGGTGTTGGATATGCTTCAGGGTTGCCTTGCGGTTTCCACAGCCCATTTCCCTTCGACTTGCCAGTCATCACCCCGATCGTTTCATCGATTAATTCCGGGTCTATCACCGGGCAATCTGCCGTTATCCTGACCACTATATCGGGAGAGAACTGAACAGCACATTGATAATATCGATCCAATACATCTTGCAAACTACCTCGAAAGCAGGCAATTCCCATATTTTCACAAAGCTGCGCTATCGGGTCTTCGTCTGCACCGGAAGTGGTTGCCACGACCACCTGGTCCACCAATTTTGCCCGGGCAGTCCTTTCCACAACCCGTTGCAGCATGGGTTTACCGGCAATGTCCAACATTACCTTGTCCGGTAACCGGCTGGATTTCATCCTCGCTTGAATTATGGCTATGGTTTTATAACTCATCTTGTTATTTGGTTTCAGCAATCGGGGGCAGCGGCAGTCTGTCGATCAACCCCTGCTCATGGAATTTATTCACGTAATCATAAACTTCTTCAAATGCCAGCTTGGTGATCTCTGCAATTTCAAAGATCGAATCTGTCCCTTCGAAATGCATCATGATCTTCTCGATCGCACGATTCAAAGCCCAGTTTTTTCGCCAGTCCACCCACAAACCGTAACCCGACAGGAATACTGGTCCCCGGAACTTGCGTCTGGGAATGTAATTGGATGCATACATCCGAATGGTTTGTTCGATTATATTTGCCGCTTCCTGCAATTTATTCTCATGCATGATGGATGGATTGTCGTCAGAAGTATGGTACTCATCGTATGGCCAACGGCTGATGGATATGCATGGTACATTTACGCCAGGTCCATTGATGACCCGTTCGTCATTTGCCACAACCTGGGCAAATTCCCCTTCCCGAAATTCATTTCCGGTCCGATTCAGAACGGTCCTGGCAACCCTATCGATCAATGCATTATCCTGCCGGCTGCGCTGTAATATGAGCGAATTATCGTTGCCGGTCATTTCAATAAATATTCCTGCTCTAAATCCAGGGATCAAGCTTTCGTGGTGTGCCAGGTAAGATATACTGCCTATCGTTTCCGGACAGAAAAGGAAACGCACGCTCATCGAGCCGGCAGGGAGCGGGTTTGCTGCCAATCTTCTGGCTATCTCGATGGCCGTCACCACCCCGGCTGCATCATCATTGGCTTGATTGGGGTGGCACACGTGGGTACACACGAGAATCTCACCGGCACCAATTACTTCACCTCCCGTTGGGTGAACAACCCCTGCGCCTACACGAAAGCCTTGCTCTGCATCTGTACCAAACTCGACATCGATCACCGCATGGTATTTTACTGTTCGGTCAAGACCATCAAATTGATCCTTGCTCAGGCAGAAACCCCAATCTCTTTCGTAATACTTGAACTGCCATGGTATCGCCGCTGGTCGTTTCTCGCTGAAATATAAATGCGGCAGTAATTCGTCCCAGGATAAGGTCAAATTGATGGGTAAGGAATAAGATAGCAGGTGTAAGGGGTTATCCTTAAAATCCACGATCTTCTCGCCTGTTTCGGTTTCCAAAATTGCCTTTTGGACAATATATCTCTCCGGAACTTTCCAGGTCCAAACCTTTTTACCAGGAGAATAGTTCTCGATCTGATAATTCGCCGAATCAGGAAAGTATTTACCAACGATACGCAGGGATTCATCCAGCCCATCTGATACAAGCGTTCGATGTAATGGGTAGATCTCTTCAAGGACTGATTTTATCGTTGGATAATCTTTCATACTTACCCTCTACTTTTCAATCCTGTACATTAATCCCGGTTTCTTTTTCATTTCTTCGGCTGTGACCCGGTATACTTCATTGGCTTTCATGATCTTAACTTCAGCATCGCCAATCTTGTGGATGGTAACTACTCCCCGCTTCTCGAGCACTTCTCCCATCGGATCCACTTCGGTTTGTACTCCCCGGTCGACATCTCTCACCAGCATGGTAAAAGTATCTTCATAAGTTTTTCCGGTTTCATCTGTTACCAGGCCGGTAAATGCTTTAATAAATCGGTAGTCCACGCCTTCCATTTGCTCTATATGATGGAAGAATGTCATCGAGTGGGTATAGCTCAATCCTATGACCATGATTTTCGCATCCAGCTTGCGCAGCTGCATGAATATAGAGTCTGGACCATAACTGTCTTTGTAGCGGACCCTGGTGAGTTCATCCTTTAATTTGCCCAAGATAGCAAAAGAATAAAAAGGATGAAATACCCGCCGGCTATCAGGATTCAATCGTACGATCTCGGTCAATACACCCATATGGGAAGGGGTTGTCCGTACGTCCCAGGGCTCACCCTTATTAAAGTTAAAATTGAAAGTAGGTATGATCAATGTTCCTGTCGGAGTGATTACCTCCAACAAAGCATCAACCACTGCCTGTGGACCACCATCCACCGGACCAAGGGATTTATAGGAACTGTGTACAAGTACTACCTCACCGGCAGTCAGCCCTGTTTGCCTGAAACCAATGACAAGGTCATTTTTTGTTAACATGTAATCCTCTCATTCTTCGACCGGTTTTTGATAGATCACAGTATCTTTTACTCCGTTGGAACTCCAAATGTATTCCCAGTCTATTACCCTGTTTGCAAACTCCTGCCATTCCGTATCCACCGCCCCATCAGAAATTTTTCGAGCCAGGGGGGCACGGCTCTTACTGGGCAAATAACGGTGAACATCGTCTATGACCAGAATTCCGCCAGGCATCAGTTTTGGTAGGCTGAATAATGCACACTTTGCCCGGTCAATTCCATCCACCAGGACAAAATCAAGGCTTTCATCTCTGAATTGATTGATCGGGTCGGAATATGAATTATCTGGCGAGTTATCCCGCAAAATCATACTCACATTTTGTATACCTGATTTTTTCAGGATGTTGTTTACTTTGACAAACCAATTAACTGAATGCTCAACACTGGTTAATCTACCCAGCCTGCGAGCAAACCATATCGTACTTCTTCCGCTGCCAAATTCCAGTCCGCTCATCTGTTTTGTAAGGTGATTATCCAATGTTTGAACCACAGCCGGGGTCAACCAGGGTTCATCCGGATGGAGGCGGCGATGCAGCTTGTCCTGCAAACGGCTCCATAAGTATTCAAAAGTCCAATGCCTGAAGCTGCGTTTCATTTTTTCACCGCCATGTCATATCCTTTCAGCATCTTTCGTTGATTGGAATTCCAGTCAGCAAATTTTTCCGCTTTGCGCCGCGCTTTGATCTGCATCACTGCCAGGTTGACTTTTTCCTGATCCAGTTTTTGCATAAGAGCCGATAGTTGTTCGACTGACCCATCAGTAAAAAGCCAGCCTTCTTCTCCCGGTGAAACCCATTCCAAATTGGATGGAATATCCGAAATTGCAGCCGGCAGTCCACATGCCAATGCTTCCATTAGCGATACGGAAGAACCATCTGTATGGGAAGCGCTGATATAAAGGTCTGCTGCCCGGTAATAATCCGGCAATTCAGAATTGGGAACTTGTCCGGCAAAGACCACCTTATTTAATACATTTCCATCGTTTAGAATCCGTTCGATTTTTTCCTTCTGTGAACCACTTCCTAGCAGCAATAGACGTAAATTATCATTCACTTGCGATGCTTTCACGAAGGCTTCAGCAACAATATCTACTCCATACTGCAGTTCCCATGAACGGTTACAAAACAGGATGGTATTATCTGTCCATCCCAGTTGCTTGCGCAACCTGCTTCCGTCTCCCGGATTAAAATGCTGCAGGTCCACTCCCCAGGGAAAATATGAGCTTCGTTTCAGGTTATACCCGAATTCCTCTGCTTTATTTAATACTGCCTGGCAATCGCCGAATAGCCAATCTGATCGTGATAATACATTCCGGGTAACCCAGCGGGAAAAAATATTTTTTCCCGCATCCTGCATCAAGTCGAATCCCCAGGACATGGAAACCAGAGGATGAAACCCGCTGAGCACACTCACCAAACCCACACTCTGGATCGGTCCAGCATGGATCAGGTCCGGTCTCACATCGATTATCACTTCCTTAAGGCTTAAGACGAAGGTGGGAATATTGTACCAATGGAATTTTTTCATTCCACCGCGCCATTGCACCACCTGAACTCCTTCCGGTATCGGGCGGGATTCAAGGTTTCGTCCCGCATCTTCCAGGCGAAGATAATAAACCTCATGACCGCCTGCCACAATGGCAGACAATCATGCGATGGTCATGCGGGCAGTAATCCCGGGAGAAGTATAGTATGCGCATTATTTTCCCAATTCTTCCCACCGTAATTCTTTTCCCATAGGCAGGTCAACTAATGCCTTCAAACCAATCACAGATTGTATTTCATTCGGCAGGATCGCCCCAGGAGTTGCCGGGCGCAGTACATCGATCATTTCGCGGGTAAATGTCTCTCCCGCTTTGATTTCCCTCGCAGCTCTCAAACAACGCCTCTGTACTATAACCGTTGATTGTTCATTTTCACATACCACCTTCTCCGGCGAACCAAATGCCCGCTCCAATTCACGGGTACGGTCCACCATTTCTTTCCATGAGGATGGTGTCATGGAGAAGGGGTGATCCGGTCCAACCCGGGAATTATCATCTGTGAAATGCTTCTCGATAACTCGCGCGCCTAGTGCTACAGCGCCTAGTACAGTTGCATGTCCATGGGTGTGATCTGATAAACCCAATATCAGATCCGGGAACAATGTATGGTAACTGGCAAGGACCCGAAGGTGGATATGATCAAAATTCTCGATACTGGCGGTGTAATTCGTGTTGCATTGCATCAGCACAATTTGGGGATTGATTTCTCGAATAATCTGCACCGCATGCTGCACTTCACCAATATTCGATGCGCCTGTGGCTAATAATATTGGTTTCCCTGTTTTTGCCATGCGGATCAGTGCTTCATCCCAGGTGATATCCCCCGAACCGATCTTGAAGGCTGGAACATACGGATTAAGCATATCGATCGCATCAAAATCATAGGGTGATGAAAAGTAATCAATCCCTGCTTTATCACATTCTTCTTTAAGGATGGGGGTCCAATCAAACGGGATGGAAGCTCCCTGGTAGACTTCAAAGACAGATTTCTTCCAGTTTGACTGGTGTGAAACCTGCTGGTTCATACTCTTAAACCCGATAATCAGAAACGATCTGGCTCGCCCGAAAGTTTTGGAATTTTGCCGCATCTGCTCCGGCTTCTTTGGCAAGTCGGATCAACAATTTTGCCCGTTCCAAATCTCCATCGTGGTTGGCGGAAATATCTGCAATGAAATATGTCGGGTGGTTTTCACCTATCTGGTGTTTCCCAATCTTAAGCTCCATCATTTCCTCCATGTCTATATGGATTCGGGTCTTCTATTGAGTTATCCACCATCTTGCGTAAAAGATGTGGATAACTCTGTTGATATTGTGTGAAAAAACGGTCCAAACCGGTGGATAACCGGGGGATGGATTTGTGCAAAACTTTTTGCAATTTACCAGTATTCAATCGAAGGTTATGACTTCGCGCAGCCTTCAAACCAAATTCTTCCACACGTATGGGGGTTACCATATTTTCAGCAATTCCCAACCTGCCTGCGATCTCGCAGGCAAATTCATATTTGCTTACACAATCTGCGCCTACTACATGGAATAGCCCTGATAGGTTTTGGGATAACATTTGCAGCAGTACACCAGCCAGGTCATTCACCAGTTGTGTACAAAAGAAGACATCAGAAAAACCTCTTACTGGTTTTCCTGCCTGTAAATTATAGAAAAACCACTCTGCCAGGCTGCGGTTGCCATAAATGCTCCATCCGAATAAATTGATCCGTGGCGACAATGCAGTCCGTGATTACTCTCCATCACTGTCCGTTCACCCGCAAGTTTTGTCCGTGCATATACACTTCGCGGATTCGGAACATCATCCTCAAAATATTCATCTCTGGTGCCATCAAATACTGCATCGGTGGAAATATAAACCAGTTTTGCCCGGCCTTTGCATGACTTCGCAAATGTTCCGGGTAACTCTGCATTCAATTGTTCAGCCAGTGTTGGATTATTTTCACAGGCGTCGATATCTGCCAGGGCAGCACAGTGGATCACCCAATCCGGTTGGGCAGCATCAAGCAGGGAATCAACGGCTCCCGGTTTAAGTAGATCGCCGGATAGCTGCTCAAATGGAGCGCCATTTAAGGTACAGTTCATTGATTTGACCGGTAACGGTATGATCCTTTGCCGCTTCCAAAGCCAGGTTAACTCCCAACAAACCGCTTGCACCTGTTATGAGAACACGCATCCGGGTTACTCTATCTCCACCTGTTCCACGATCTTCTGGATTTCAGAAATATTCAACCACTCCGGGTTGGTATTGCTGGCATATCTGAAACCATCCGCCATTCTCTTACCTTTATCGCTCCACTCCTGTCCAAACCACATTTCCTCTGCCGGCTGGACGATATATTTATCCTCAAGTTCAATCGTGGTACGGGCTTCATCCTCAGAGATCAATACTTCATGCAATTTTTCACCCGGGCGTATGCCAATGACCTCGATGCGTGCATTTGGTGCGATCGCCTTTGCCAGGTCGATCATCTTCATGGATGGGATCTTGGGTACAAATACCTCCCCTCCGTGCATCTCTTCGATGCATTCAATCACAAAGTGAACTCCCTGCTCCAGTGATAACCAGAACCGTGTCATACGATCGTCTGTTAATGTCACCCGACCGCTCTCTTTTTGCTTGAGGAAAACCGGGACAACACTACCACGGCTGCCAACCACATTTCCATAACGGGTGCAGGAAAAACGGGTTCGTTTGTTTCCGGCATAAGCATTCGACTGGATGAAGAGTTTCTCAGCGGCCAGTTTCGTTGCGCCATACAAATTCGCAGGGTTCACTGCTTTATCGGTGCTCAAAGCCATCACCTTCTCAACACCCGCATCCAGAGCCGCGTCGATCACATTGCTGCTGCCCAGGATATTGGTCTTGATGGCTTCCATCGGATTGTATTCACAGGCCGGTACCTGCTTCAGAGCGGCTGCATGCACCACAATATTTACACCCTGCATGGCTCTCAGAAGACGATCGCGGTCTCGGATATCCCCGATAAAATACCGCAGCGAAGGGTGATCAAACCCTTTCACCCGCATCTCATGTTGCTTCAATTCATCCCGGCTAAAAATGATGATCTTGGCAGGATGGTATTCCTTCACCATAATGTCAATGAATTTCTTACCAAAGGAACCGGTTCCACCTGTCACCAGGATGACTTTATTTTTCCAATCCATAACATCTCCTTCACTATAAAAACGTCAACAACAGAGTCCTGATACTTAATATTACAATCAAAATTCCAACCCCGATCATGATCCATCGAGTTGGTAGTTTACGGGTTAGTAAAGCTGCAAATGGCGCTGCAATCACCCCACCAAGGATCAAACCTGCAATATTCATCCAATTCTTCAATAATCCTAAAGTAAGGAAAAAGGTGATCGAATTCAGAAACGGTAACAAAAAACTCGGCAAAATTCACTGAACCAATGCATTTTCGGGGATGATGTCCATTTGCCAGTAAAGTTGTGGTGACTATCGGACCCCAACCTCCACCGCCAATTGAATCAAAGAAACCACCCGCTAGTCCCAGAGGTATGATAAAGCGTGTCCGGAAATGCTTTTCAATTGTTTCCTGGTTGGATTTTAGGATGATCACAATACCCATGATCAGCAAATAAGCTGAAATATACGGCTTGATCGCATCCCCATCCACCCGTGTCAGAATATATGCCCCTGTGACGCCACCGATTATTCCGGGGATCAATAACCTCAATACCAGACTTTTATCCACATTCCCGAACTTGAGGTGCGACAATCCTGAGACGAGGGTGGTAAACATTTCAGCCGCATGAACACTCGCACTTGCAATGACCGGCGATACACCCAGACTTAGTAAGAAAGTGTTTGAGCTGACACCATATGCCATTCCAAGCGCTCCATCGATCATTTGAGCACAAAATCCGACCAGAACAAATAGGAGAAAGTTGAGTATACCGGGTTCCAATGTTCAATTCCCTTCTGTGAACTCGTTAAGGTTTGTTAATGACGATCAAAGGATATTGACCGTTTTCGCCAAAGTAGCGTGGATACTTTTCTTCCAAAGCAAATAACCATCGAAGCAATTGTTTTCCTGCCAGTTTCTGATGGATGAAAGTTCGCAGAAAACGGACGCTGGCGCTGCGCCATACCAGGATATCAATAGGTACCTTTCTATTTAATTCCGCTTTCAACCAGGCTGCATTGTATTTTTTTACAAAAGTGCCTTTTTCCTTTTCGTGGTCGTCATGTTTATTTTTCTTAATTGATGCAGAATTCTTGCCTAATTTGCGGCGGGTCCGGTTGACCAATTTCACCAGCCGATCCAGCCAGCCGATCAAAGCCGGATCTGTCCAACCATTTACAACAACCCCGGTGGAATTTGATGCCAGCACCCGGTATAGCTCCTGGTAAGCCCGGACATGATCCTCCCACGGCAAATGGTGGATGGTGTGCATAGACATCACACCTTCAAATACTTCCCTTTTGAAGGGTAGATTGGCGATGTCTGAGACAACATACAAACCTTTTTCGCCGAGCTTTTTCCTTGCTTCCATTAGGGCAACAATGGAAATATCCGCACATACCCGGTATTTGTAATCCCGCAAATATTCCATGTACTCTTCATACTGCACTGGTCCGGATCCGGCGTCCAACAGGTATTTGCCGCTGGTTTTCAAATGCCTGCCTACGCGTTCATGACAGCGATGTATATACTCGGCAGAAACCGGTCGCAGGTCTTCATAATGCGCATTCTGATACAGTCCGTCGGCTTCCAATTGCCAGCCTACCTGGTCATAGAATTTTCTCACTTGCTGCTTTACATCAGGTTTAGTCATATTTTCTACCATTCAATGGGATCCCCGGTTAAATACCGGAAGGTTTTTTCGTATTTCTTGTATCCATCCCTAAGGACATAAGATACCGGGCGGTCTTTCACATCCTCCCACAATTTAAATAAACGCCAGGGGAATGGGAGAGAGAATTCGAAGAAAAAGGTGTGAGCATATCGCCACGCCAGTTCCACTTGCTCTTTGCTTAACAGATACTTTGCCGGCTGCATAAGGATTTTATCCAATAATTCGAAGTATTCTGGATATGTCTGTGGATCAAAGGTGAATCCATTATTCTTATAATGTGTCACCCCGGCAACGATAACCGGCACTCCACTCATCGCCATTTCCATCCCGGTTGTGGTGGTGTAAACCAAACCCAGATCTGCCATGTCGATCAGGTCGTAAGTATTCACCTTTTCCCGTGGACCAATGAGGTGTATGTGTTCAGGTAGCTGTGGAAGTAATTTATTCACTACATCCACCATGGAAGGACCGTGGGTCAGAATCTCGCCCGGGTGAATGCGAATCACCAGTTGGATATCCTTCCGTTTGGCAAAGTATTCCACACTGCGTTCGATCCATTCTGCCATGGTTTTACTGAAGACCTGGCGGCCAAGGGTTAGGCTGTCGCCTAATACATTTGTAGCAAGCAAGATCATCGGGCGGTCATCCAACCCCAGCGTTTGTTTTACTTCTTCTGAGCCTTTACGTTTTGACGACTGCCAGTGCCTGACGAAGTTTTCAAATAGATCGCCTTGGACTTTGGCTTTATAGAGGGATTCGATCCTGGAACGCTGTGGTTCTGTCAGTGGTTTGTTTTTTCGCGTTTCCCAAATCGAGCTGGTATCTTGTCGCATGATCTCTGAGTTCTGTGCCATCCAGATGCAGTCTTTCTGATCGCTAAATTCATAGGTAGTGACTGGCACCCCAGCAAATTTTGCCACCCGGTAAGCCGCTCCCAGTTCCTGGATCGTGCCGTTTGGAACAACGACAGCATCCGGTTTCGCATCTTCCAGAAGCGCGTAGAATCTTTCAGCTGCGAATATATTCCGGTGTAAACGCATTTTATAGATATCAAATTCCTGATCTACAGTTTCAACCTGCAGTGTGTATTGAGCATCATAATAACTGACTGTCTCGATCTCTTTCATAAGCTCTGCAGGTAATTTTCGCTTTTTAGGGTAATCCAACAGGGGGGTGATCTGTAAAAGTGGCTGTGTGCCTGCAAGCACTTCTTTTGCATACAGATTGTTCCGACGCAGGTCGAACTTGCTGACTGGTTTCTGCCAGTCAAAATATGGCAGATACGCAAGATGCGGGCGATATCCCGCACCAGCCAGGGTCAATCCCAATAAGGCAGTCTCTTCGATCCAATAATGCAAGGAGGCAAATAGGAGTACCCGCTTTCCAGTTTGGTTTTCTCTAATATTGCCCTTTACCTGGGTAATAATCTCTGGCAGATGTTGCTGGAGATTCTTAAGGGAGAAACGGCTGTTGAGCGGTTTTACTCTGTTCCGAAACAACCATAATAGTTCTGCGGAAAATGGCAGCTCTCCTAGAAGTTCCTTCAAAGGATTTCCTTCAGCTTTTACCATCAACGAACCTCGATCTCCCAGTTCAAAGCCGGTCGAATAGGTCCCATGCGTACTTCGCTCCATTGCGTTCCGGGAGCACCTGTAGCATCCACACTGAATACCAAAGCCTGTTCGTCCTGGAAATAACGTTTAATGCGGTATGAACTGGCGTTCACTCCAAGGACAATCCTGCCCTCGTTGAATGTATTTGCCGGCACGATGCAGCGGCTAAAGTAGCGGCCGCTCTTGCGGGTGGATTGCTCTTCAAAACGCTGTGGATCATCTGTATCGAAGCTGGTAAAAATATGCT
This sequence comes from uncultured Chloroflexia bacterium, assembly GCA_963709535.1. Lineage (GTDB taxonomy): Bacteria > Chloroflexota > Anaerolineae > Anaerolineales > Anaerolineaceae > PNON01. Next base: position 277,537 of record CAVPWY010000004.1, read on the forward strand.
CTCCGCGTGTACTCATAAAATATAGCCCCACCCTCAGCCCTGTCAGAGCTTGATCCAACCTGTATTCAAACTCCACCTGGAATGGTTCGGTCGAGCGTATTGTATCCACCAATCTGCCTTTTGCATCCTTGATCCTCAGTGCGACAGGTTTGAAAGGGGCAGCGTCCAGGGGAATATCTTCTGCCAACCAGGTGCGCTCTCCCTGGTTTGAGAATCCGCTGGATAAGTAGTAATCCACTGCTTGCTGGGTGGGTGCGCGCATCACCAGCTTGCCTTTATCCAGGACCATGGTCTCCTCTGTCAGCCGAAGGATGGCGCTCATATTGTGGCTGACAAAAATAACAGTCCGACCCTGTTGGGCAACATCGGTCATTTTACCCATGCACTTGCGCTGGAACTCAGCATCACCGACCGCCAGCACTTCATCCACAACCAATATCTCCGGTTCCAGATGTGCAGCCACGGCAAAAGCCAGGCGCAGGTACATGCCGCTGGAATATCGCTTCACCGGGGTATCGATAAATTTCTCAACTTCAGAAAAAGCGACGATCTCATCGAACTTGGCAGCGATCTCAGTCTTCTTCATACCCAGAATTGCACCGTTGAGGAAAATATTTTCCCGCCCCGTTAGCTCCGGATGGAACCCTGTGCCCACTTCCAATAATGAGCCAACACGGCCATGAATTTCAACATATCCCTCTGTCGGTTCGGTGACTCGTGAGAGGATCTTTAAGCAGCGTACTCTTTCCTGCCCCATTTCTGCCCACGATGCCCAGAACTTGTCCCTGTTTGACTTCAAAATTGATATCCTTCAAAGCCCAGAAGCGGTTCTCATCAGTTTTTTGGCTCTGGGTTGTTCTCTCCCCGGCATGCAGTAAAGCCTGGGTGGTCGAGGTAAATGTATCCACCAGGCTGTCTCGCAGGGTGCGATAGTTGGTACCCAGCGCACCGAGTTGATATTTTTTTCCTAAATTGGCAACATGGATCGCGATTTCGCTCATGATTACACCGTATCCGCGAAGGTTTTTTCCATTCGCCTGAAATAATAAAGCCCGCTGATCAATAAGATCACCATCACGGTGGCTGAGATCCACATTAATTCTCCCGGTGGAGTCCCTCCTAATAATGACCAGCGGAAACCCTGGATGATCCCCGCCAAAGGATTTAGCCCGTAGACCAATTGCCATGCCCGATCAGTGATCATCCTCGCAGAATAGGCGACAGGTGAAGCAAACATCCACGCCTGGATCAGGAACGGTATCATTTGCTGGACATCCCTGTATCGTACATTCATCGCAGAAAGCCACAACCCAACCGCTAAAGCGGTGATCAAAGTCAGGATGGTAAATGGGATGATCCATAGAATGTTCCATGTGGGATAAACTTTGTAATAGATCATCATCCCGATTAAGATAACGAATGAGATTGCAAAATCAACCATACCTCCCACCACTGCTGATATGGGAATGATCAGCCTAGGGAAGTATATCTTTGTGATCAGATGGGCAGAACCTACCAGGCTGGTGCCAGACCTTTGTAGTGCATTCGCAAATAGCTGCCACGGGAGCAATGCTGCGAAGGTGAACAATGGATATGGGATGCTGTTATCCGTGGGGAGCTTGCCAAATTTCCCGAAGATTACGCTGAAAATGACCATCGTCAGGATAGGTTGAATGATCGCCCAGGCAACACCGAGAGCAGCCTGTTTATACCGGACTTTGATGTCCCGCCAGATCAGGAAATACACAAGTTCACGGTACTTCCACAGGTCTTTCAGATTCAGCGCCACCCACCCTCGTGACGGTTTGATCATTGTAATTTCATCAGTCATAGAACTCCAACGTTACTGGAGTGTAATTGATCACAATTATCAGTCACACTCAGCAATTCTTTGCGTTTAAATTTTATTCTTCAAATACCATTCAATGGTGTTGTGCAGGCCTTCCTCGAAGGACATTTTGGCTTTGAATCCGAAGTATTTTTCAGCCCGACTTACATCCAATCCGCGCCGTGGTTGGCCATTGGGTTTGTTATTATCCCACACCAGTTTACCTTTGAAACCGGTAAGTCTAGCGATCAGCTCCGCCAAGTTTTTGATACTAATCTCATTCCCTGAACCAATATTGACCGGTTCTGAACTATTATACTTTTCTGAAGCTGCAGCAATCCCTTCGGCTGCATCTTCAACATAAATAAACTCCCGGGTGGGTGAGCCATCTCCCCAGATTACTACTTCCTTATCACCGTGGTCGACAGCCTCCACGCATTTCTTAATCAATGCTGGGATCACATGCGATGATTCTGGTCTAAAGTTATCCCCCGGGCCATACAAATTCACAGGAATCAGGAAAACAGAATTATAACCATACTGCTGCCGGTAAGCCTGCGATTGGGTCAATAGCATCTTCTTTGCCAATCCATAAGGAGCGTTTGTTTCTTCGGGATAACCATTCCAGATATCATCTTCCCGGAAAGGGACTGGTGTAAATTTCGGGTAGGCACAGACAGTACCGATGGCAACAAATTTTTCCACGTTACGCTTCCAGGCTTCGTGGATCAATTGGACACCCATCATCAGGTTGTCATAGAAGAATTCAGCCGGGTGCTCGCGATTTGCCCCGATACCGCCGACATGTGCCGCAAGATGGATGATGAGATCTGGTTTGGCATCCTCCAACATCCGCTTGACATCAGAGACTTCAACCAAGTTGTAGTCTTCAATTTTGGGTACAAAGATATCTGTCGCTCCGCGGTTTTTGATATTCTTAATTAAATGTGTGCCCAAAAATCCAGCTCCGCCTGTAACGCATACTCTTTTATTTTTCCAGAAATTATTCTCGGTCATTTATTCCTCAATTCAATCAGTTGCGGGTTAATTTTCCATCTCATTGATCTTATTGGCAATATATCCAAATCCGTCATTCGCATAAGCTCCGAATTGCTGGAGGTCAATTTCTTTCTCTTTGTTCATTTTTAAAATGATATTTTCCCGGGTTTCTTCGTTAAGGAACGAGGCTGCTGATCCATTGATAATCTCAGCCAATCCGAGTTTTTCCATCGTCTTTTGAGTGTGTCCCATTTCCGGGTCTTCAACAAAGGAGGTTTGTGCCAGGGCATCTGGTTTTACATTTGCCAGGCATTCCCAAATCGTACCCCAGCCTCCACGTGAGATCACTCCTTTTAATTTCGGGTCCCCGAAAACAGTTGCACCTACATAACGGTATTTATTTTCAGGAAAATCCCGATTTAATCCTTTACTTCCCAAAACGAGGCGTTCATATTCGGGAGGAATTAAATCAGCGATCTGGTGGAGTTTTTTCAGATCGGTCCGAGTTCCGGATGGAACGATTAAATAGCTTTCCCTCCCAAGGACCTTTACTTCCGGGCGCGCGAAAGCAAATGGGGGAGTATGAACCACTTTCTGTGCATGATAATTCTGCCGATAACTGAAGGCATTTATCCGGGGAATAAATTCAATATCAAATGTATCTTCCACGTCTGACCACAATTTCGCATATGGATACAAGTCAGCTACAGCTTTCATGGTTTCAACCGAATGGTCTCCATCCGGTGGCAAACCATATAGATCAGACATTTTTGCGGTAAAGAAGAAATAACTCCGGGGTAAATTCACTCGAATGGGTAACGTCGTATTGATTGCTGCGGAAAAATCAGATCTATAAAAACGTTTGTGTTCCACACCATCCAGTGATGTAGCTGGAATACCTTGTTCCAATAATTTTGCAAGCTTATTTTCAATCGCCCGAGCACTGAGTGGATTATCGTCCCTTGCCAGCATGGCACCAAATTCAGAAAAAGATAATCCCTTTTCAGCATCCAGCAGTAACGGTTTAAAGAGTTCACCTAATTCAGTTGAAAGATAGATCTGTCCAGACATTTCCGGAATTTCATCTCGCAGAATGGATATCTGAGCATCGCCATAATAATGCGGAATTACAACCGAGTTATTTCCCAGGGCTTTGGCAAATCGGGAGGCCATTAAATATGGAGCGTTTCCGTGACTGGTGATCGCCAATAAGGCAGGAGGATTCATTTATGCGCCTGCTCTGGATAATCGACAAAAACCTTCAAACCATCCATATGGATGAGAGGAGTGTTTTCATCCTCCCCTACCGTTATCCCATGCTCCAGGCAGGTAAGGCGGATCACATCTGCCATATCGCCAACCACATCCAACCGTACCTGGTGGTATCCGGCTTCTTTGATAGTAGGGATCAGTTCCGCTGCTCTTCCGCGGATTAGTCGATAAAGGGAAAAGGACTGTTGAACAAAATCAACAGCTAATCTCGCTCGCAATGCAATTCCTTCGGGAGTAATAATATAACGCAATTTCTTACGGGATGCCCGTTTTACCTTGATGGCGCCTTTTTCGATCAATCGCTTCAGGTGCCAGTTAACTGTACCCACAGCTATGCCCAGCTGATTCGCCAGCATCGACTGGTTCACATCCGGATCTTTTTCTATTCCCTCAAGCAGGCTGAGGTCATGCGCAGTGATAGAAGTTTCATCCATTATTATCAATATTCAACAAATGAATTATAACCTTTTTTTGAGATACCGGTCAAGATGAAGGCTAAGTTAGTTATTTTGAATACGGAAATTATTGTATCCACAATAATACCTTATAGCATTACCTGTGTGGATCACACCATTCCATATTGTTCACCTTCGTGATATATAATCAATCAATATGAAATCAATTTTATCGAAAGTTTGGACTTTCCAATGGATGACAGATGGAATGCCATGGCTCTTATTGAGTATTGCCATTATTTCCTATGGTATCTGGATTCCTCTTCTTGGTTATTATGGTGATGATTGGTCTTATATCTGGTTGTCGTTTAAAGTCCATGATTTGGCACATTTTTTTGAAGGTAACAGACCAAATTTGGTGTATTTTTACAACATAATTAATCCAATCCTCGGTCCCACTCCCTGGCACTGGCATTTATTTATTTTTGTCCTGCGCTGGTTCACCATATTGGCATTCTGGTGGCTCTTAAGTTCAATATGGGGAAAAGACAATCGTGTCGTCCAATCCGCTGCTCTGTTGTTTGCAGTCTATCCGGGATTTTTCCTTCAGGCAAATGCTGTCACCTTCTCAATAGTTTTTTTCTTTCTGATGGTTTTTATCCTCTCGTTTATTCCGCAATTTTATGCCATCCGCTATCCCCGTTATCTTATTCCGCTAACAATTCTGGGTATGGTGTTGTCGTTTATCAATCTAACTGGATCAGAATATTTTTATTTTCTGGAATTACTAAGACCACTAATAATCTGGCAGGCAGTAAATCGATTTGCCGGATCTTTTGGCCGTGCTAAACGCATACTTGCCATTCTTCTATATACTTCCTTTTATTCATTTCAGTCAGTATTTGGCGAGCTTATTAATCAAGCACAAATCACCGGGAGTTATAAGTTTATCCTTCTTGATGGCTTGCAACAAAATTTCTGGCTAACTTTACAAAACCTGGTTGGGAAGGTTTTCACCGACATTTACCACACAATGGTCTATTGCTGGATCTATATTTTTCACCCGGTTGAAATCTCCCAGCAAAGCACCACATTCCATGTAATTTATATCGCTATCGTCTTGCTCGGAATACTACTTGTTGTTCTTGCTTCATGGAAGAATAAGTCTTTCTTGGATCAAAATAACTCAAAAATTTCCCTTCAATTTATCATTGTCGGACTCATTTCTGCTATATTAGCTGGAATTCCATTCTGGTTAACTGGTATTAAGATATTAAAAGATTATTCAACCACACGCTTCTACCTGCCTTTTATGATGGGTTCGGGAATGCTAATTGCTGGTCTGATCGGTCTTTTACCATCCAAATTTCGAATAAATCAGATTGCTATAGCATTAATTATTGGTTTTTCCATCGGTCTTCAATTCCTAATTGGCAATTCCTTCCGACAGGATTGGGTATTGCAAAAGTCATTTTTCTACCAACTCAAAGAGCGCATGCCAGAAGTGACGCCAAACACGTTTTTTGTCATCAGCGAAAATCCAACAAAAAATGGCGAAGAGAATTCGCTGTCGGCTGGAATCAATTGGGCGTACGCACAACCTGATTCTCCTGCGAAAGTGAATTTCTATCTATATTTCATCCCCGAACGGATTCAATTTGATGTTGGAGCATTTGTTCCAGGAAGAGCTTTTACTAAGCCACATCTTATCGGCGAGTTCTTTGGTACCACTGACCAGATCATCAGTATGAAACTCGACCAGCGCGGTTGTATCCGAGTATTAGATCCAGAGACTGACTATCTTTCAAGAAAAGGAGGGGAAGTCTTTAAAGAAATGCTCTACCTTTCAAATCCCTCTGATCTCATCAACACCAAACCCGCTGCAGATTTTTCCAATCTCAACGAAGTGTTTTATTCGCCACCTAAATCCAATTGGTGCTTGAATTATCAAATCGCAGAAAATAATGGGGCATCCGGAAAATGGAGTCTCGTAAGAAAACAGGCTGATAAAATTAACATTGAAGATTTTAATCCGGATCCATTGAAAATGATGATCTTTATAGATTCATTCGCCTACTTTAATGAATGGAATAATGCTTATAACCTCGCTGAAAAAATTAAGGCTGCTCCTTCCGATGAACCCGTTTTCTGTGCCAGGCTTACAAGGTTAGGTCAGATTTTGCCTGCCTCATTGGAGAAAGAAAAATACCTGGCCTTAATGAAGGTTCATTTTAATTGCGAGTATCGATAGATGAGCTTGGTTCTTGTATCTACAGGAACATTGAAAGGCAAAAAGTAAAGAAGATATTAATATAATCAAATTTTATTTTTGACATTGGATGAGAATGTGATGTTCAGTGGATAAACAAGATTTGTTCATGTTCATTTACGTAAGGGAATACAGATGGCAGAAATTATTTTTGAAGACGGTTATAAAAAATATACAGCAGAAAGAATTCATCATTGGAACCAATATTCCATATATCCTACCTCTCAAAACCTATTAAAACGTAGATACCACTCTCGAGTAAATGCAATTTATTCGAATGCAATCCCACAAGGGAGCGAAGTTCTTGAAATTGGGTGCGGGCAGGGTGATTTATTGGATGCACTTCACCCATCCTATGGTATGGGGATAGACTTTTCCGAGGATATGATAAAAGAAGCAACGAAAAATCATCCGGATTTGCGATTTTTATGCAAGGATGCCCACCAACTCGGTGAAATTAAGCATAAATTTGATTACATAATTCTTTCTGACCTTGTTAACGATTTATGGGATGTTCAAAGAGTTTTTGAGGAAATTAATAAACTATCGAAGCCATCTACCAGGATCATCATTAACCACTACAGCCGAATTTGGCAAGTTCCCATAAAAATTGCAGAAGCATTACATCTTGCAATTCCCACCTTGGAGCAAAACTGGTTAATTTTGTCGGATATGGAAGATATTCTTAAGTTAAGTGGATTCGAAATGATTCATTCATGGAGGGAAATACTTTTCCCTATTTCCATACCAATCATTGCTGATTTCTTTGATAAATTATTAGTAAAAATATGGCCATTTTCGTGGTTTGCTATGACCAATTTTATTATTGCTCGACCTGAATCAAATCGTAAAATATCAAAACCTGCTGTTTCTATAATAATTCCTGCTCGAAACGAAGCCGGCAATATCTCTTCAATTATTAATCGCATTCCAGAAATGGGTGAGCGGACTGAATTGGTTTTTGTTGAAGGTAATTCCTCGGATAATACTTTTGAAACTATAAAGAGTGAAATACTGTTACATCCAAAAATCAATGCCCAGCTAATTAAGCAGCCCGGCAAAGGAAAAGGTGATGCAGTTCGTGCAGGTTTTGATTTGGCTAAAGGTGAAATTTTAATGATTTTGGATGCCGACCTAACTGTACCTCCAGAGGATTTACCGAGGTTTTACAATGCCCTGATTACAGGCAAGGGAGAATTTATTAACGGGGTCCGCCTGGTTTACCCGATGGAAAAAGAAGCGATGAGGTTTTTTAACTTTTTAGGGAATAAGTTTTTCAGCATTGCATTTAGTTGGCTGCTCGGGCAGCCAGTCAAGGATACATTATGCGGGACAAAAGTATTATGGAAAAGGGATTACGAAAGGATTAAAGCGGGTCGTGCTTACTTTGGTGACTTCGACCCATTTGGGGACTTTGACCTGCTTTTTGGTGCTGCCCGTTTGAATCTTCGGATCATTGATTTGCCGATACGGTATCATGAAAGAACCTACGGAACCACCAATATCTCACGTTGGTCACATGGATGGCTTTTACTAAAAATGGTGGCATTTGCTGCTGGAAGAATTAAATTCATATAAAGGTGAATCATTGATTAGTGAGCGGAATCGAAACGAAATTGAACATGGTAGAATGCTTGCCAGTAAAGGTGCCGAAAGTATCTGGGGATGGGAATCTCCGGCTGGAAAGGTAAGGGCACAAAGAAGGGCTCGCCTTATCATCTCCAGGATACCATCAGGAAACAAACAATCATATCTTGAGATTGGATGTGGGACAGGTGATTTTACCCGGTTATTTTCCCAATCTGGTGCATCAATCACTGCTGTGGATATATCAGAGGATTTGACAGCAATCGCCCGGAAGAACCTTTCAAACTATCCAAATGTAGGTGTTATCACATCAAGTTTTGAGGACCTGCCTAAGGATGTTAAGTATGATGCTGTTATCGGATCTTCCGTATTACATCATCTGGATATCCAGCCAGCATTAGCTCATATCTTCCAATTACTCAGACCCAAAGGTGTAATCTGCTTTGCCGAACCAAATATGCTTAACCCGCAAATAATGATTCAGAAGAATATTCCCTGGATCAAAAAGAAAATGGGTGACTCGCCGGATGAAACGGCATTCTTTAGGTGGCAGATATCGAGTTACCTGCTGGCTGCAGGTTTTTTTGATATCCAAGTCACTCCATTCGACTGGCTCCACCCTTTGATTCCTTCTTCATTGATTACCACTATCAGCAGTATCGGAGGTGTCTTCGAGAAAATTCCTGTCGTTAAAGAATTTGCGGGTTCGTTATTGATTTCAGCCCGAAAAGGTAGTGATTAATGACTGGAAAACAAACCTCTATTTCCTCTCTGAAACTAATGCCTGCCAGTTTTTATCGTGGTGTAAATTCTGATGATCCTATCCGTTTCTATTACTATCCAATAATTGGCCAGATGTACCGTCATCGAGTTGAATTATGTTTGAATGAATGCAATGGAGGGGAGAAAGTCCTTGAAATCGGATTTGGAACCGGCCTAGCTTTTCTAAATCTGGCTGAGAAATATAAAGAGATCCATGGCATTGACCTTACTACTGACATTATAAAGGTAGCCAAAGCATTTCAGGAGATCGGAGTAACGACTTACCTTAAAAACGGCAATATCCTTGATCTTCCTTATCCGGACAACACATTTGACTCTGTTCTCTTGATCTCAATTTTGGAACATTTACAACCCGGTGAGCAGGACCAGGCCTTTTCAGAAATCTCAAGGGTACTCAAGCCACATGGTCAGGTTGTCTACGGTGTTCCGGTGGAGCGTCCGTTTATGGTCACAATGTTCAAATTGTTAGGCTATGACATTCGCAAGGCACATTTTTCAACCGAAAAAAACGTATCGGATGCTGCTCTTAAAATAATGAGGAAAGAGAATATTAGACAAATGCGATCAACACCTCCGTGGTTTGGAGTTGTGTATGAAATCGGTCATTTTACGAAAAGCTAATTTTGTGCGCAATCGGTGATCTGGTACAAGCGTCTGCCGCGGTCATCAATTTGGATTTTCTTCAGGAGAACTGCACAATCACTTTTATATTCTGCCTTCGTTGCGAGTGATAATTTTTCCCAATCCTGGAGGTCAAAGTATGCATAGTCAAACCCGGCTCCCTGCAGTTTCGATGGTGATGGATCTTGTTTCAGCGTAAGCCATTCAGGTGAATCAGTAAACCAATTCGGGCTGGATTTCGTCGCTCGACCAAAGATTATTACCGCTCTTTCTGGTAATGCGTCGTACACCAGCGAATTTTCAGGTAATCTATTCCAGGTTTCAATGAATATTTGCAAATCCATGGAATCGGTAAGTTCCCCGTTCGTCGGTCGTGAAATACCAGCCAGGCTTATGGCAAATATCACAACACCACTCAATATACTTGTGCCATATACAACAATAATCATCGTTTTAAGAAGGGTGTTACCTTTTTGGACGATGGACCATAAATATGGTACAGCAATCAAAGTACAAGTAAACAGGAAGGATTCCAATAAACGCGTTGTCCCGCTCACTCCTCCACTGCCCTGATATAAGAGGAAAATTGTAAGTAGGCTTACCAGGGCACTAGCACCCAATACGACACGCGTTATTTTATTACTTCTGAATCCAGCTGATCATAAACACAATGATCGATGGGGCAATAAGAATTATCGGGCCTATCTCTACTAATCCAATAAGTATTTGATAAATATTATTAAAATATAAGATCCCCAGGTGGCCCGATACAAGTGCTGGTGGAAAAATAAACTTAACAGTTGTGTCGAAGTATGAATTTGATGCAGTCTGCGCGTTTATAAGTCGATAAGAATTTTTCAGTTATCATACCCCCCTGGAACAGAGCAATCACCGCACCTGTGAAAGCAGGTAAAAGAAGTGACAATACTTCCATTCTCCAAAGGGTGTCTTTTTTCCAGAACAAGCTAAAGCCACAAAGGACTAAGCCAGCTCCAAATAGGATAAACCAGACCTCATCTGCAAGCGCTAAAGCTGCAACAAAAACTCCTATCACGATTAATGAATACCTGCTTCTCCTGGATTGAAACGTCATCAGGATTAGCAAAATAATCATCACTGCTGAGGCGCCTATTCCTCCAAGCGCCAGAATTAATGGTGGATTAATCCCGCTGGCGAAGGTAAATGGAAATGGAATGGGACCGGCTTCTATCATCCAAGGTTTATAAATAGCTTCAAATAAGCTATTTCCTGTGTCGGCTCCCGAACCAATCAGATGAATTTGAGGATTAAGTATATTTTGAATAACAGGTGGTACAAGTAGAAGCAGCCACCTTATCCCTGAACTGAAGAGCAGGAATATCATCCCAAGCATTTCAGCTATACGACTCTGGGTCATACGCAAAATGAATTTCCCACCGAGAAAAACTGTCGCCACCATAAAAAAAGCACGTGTTACATCCAGGGCAGCAGCCGGGAATAATCCCCCAATTCGCATTATCTGAGCAGCTACCAGTAATAAAAAGTAGTGGTATCCAAATCTTATTTCCGGATTTAGGGGGAAATGTGGAGCAATGTCACCCGCTGCTAAACGTGAGACTGTCGGCAGGTTTTGAAAATCATCAAAAATTGGTAATCCACGACCAATTAAAGTAAATAATACCAGGGCAGCTATGAACCAGAAAGTTGATGTCGTAATGAATATTTTCTTGATTTGGAGTTTTCGAAAATATTTCAACTTGTATTCTAATAAAACCCCGGCTAACAATACCAAACCGGGTGCCAGCCAGAATCCAAATAATGGATTGATGATTTGTCCGAGTAAATTTGCAAGCCAGTTTTCCAGAACTAAGCCTGTGGCTGCTCCCAGGAAAAATGTTTCGTTTTCAGTTGTAACAAACAAATTTGCGATAATTAATAATCCACCCATTATCCATAATATTGTCCAAAAGAAAATTAAGATCAAACCTTGAAATTCCATTACTTCCTACTGTTCATTCTAAATATATACTTCATTAGTAAAACAATGAATGTAGTAAATGATGCCGCAGGCTATTTGTGCGCAAAAGACCGACCAGAGGATGATCCTTGCTATATTATTATATTTGCCTAATGGTTTCTGGCTAAGGAAAAAAACAACCGACTGAAAAAATAGGATAAAGAGAGTGATATGTGTACTCCAAAGGAAGTTTCCAGAGTAGATTGAAATACCCTCTTCGGCAAGGAAATATCCATAGAATGATCCAACACCAAAAATGATCCAGGCTATCACCATAGCCCTGTCATGAATGACTCTCTTTAAGTAGATTAAGGAAACACTCAATGGGAAAATGATCGAAAGAAGATATTTAATGACAATTTTGTGGCTCATCCAGCTTATTACTTTGAATGGGGCAAGGATGACACTGGCATCTCTGGATCCCATAAACGCTAATTTATACTGCCAGAGAAGCACAATAATTGCCGGAACAAATAAACCAAAAAGTATAAACCACCAGTTAATAGGTTGACCCCGGATTTTCCGCCACAGCACGACCAATCCTATTGCCGGTAAAATACAAATAATATAACTGGGCTTTGCCAGAGTTGAAAGAATTACCACGATAATTCCCAGGAATATCCCCATACCTGTATTTATTTTGGAAAACGAGTATTTTAAGATTAAAAGCCACATTAACAATGCTAACGGGCGGAGGAGGATTAATGTGGGATTATGATATAAAGCAAAACCGGTATATCCAAAATAAAACTTTTGGTCAATTCCCACCAATAAAAATAAAGGTCCAGCAATGATAATCCCAAAAGAAACCATCATTCTTTTCCAATCCTCACGTAAATCTGTTACATTTTTGACCTGGGAGTATATGACATTTCCGAGTAATGCATAACTTAGTAGGATGACAATTATTTGTCCATATTCGAGTGAAAGCCCAAAGACTTGATTAAATAATATCGTCCCAAGGGCATTCAGAGGATGAGGTAACGCTGTTCCCCCGAAGTAAAGACTACCGGTAAGCAGTAAGCCTTTAGCCATAATAATATGCGCCGGATAATCACTTTTAGGCGAACATGACGACTTGCTGATATGTAATTGGAAATAAGATGCCAACCAACAGGAGGTTGTATATTATTAATCTGTAATTTCGTTGAAAAAATTTGCGAACTTCAGTTGACATTCTCAGTCGTCTTGACGGAAAGGTTGAGATGAAATAACCACAATATTCACGACAGCATCCTGGCTTTCATTCCCCGATTTAAAATTCCTGCCTGATACGATTCTTTGCTCGATTAAAGTGTTCCAGATCCCGTCTCTAAAATATTGATCTGGGTATCCTTAAAATATCGATTGAAGATATTCCTGTAATCCCAAATTCGGTAACGGTTCAAATTGCTCGTTGGATTCAGCCATTTCTTCCATATTGTTGTGCTGTAACACAACATTTCGAATGGGTACTTGAAAAAGTGATCCCTTAGATCGATATATGCTACGAAATGACCGGATGGTTTCAACAACCGGCTTAAGGCTGCAGTAATTCCATCAACATCATCAAGGTGTTCATAAACAGAGGAACTTATGATCAGATCAAAGGGTCCCAATCGAATAGAATCCGGTACTGTACGGATATCACCATGAAAGACTGTGATAAATTCTGGTTTTGGTACTACTAAATTCGCTTTGCTCTCCAGATATTGCGAATACTCCGGGAGGAGAGAATCATCGATATGGTTATCCACAGGGGGGAAAAGATCGCACACAGTCACGTGGGCACAGCCCGAACGCAGTAATTCAACAGCAACAGCCAGGCTTCCCCCATATCCAAAGATCAGAACATTCTTACCAGTAAAGGACATGGAGTGCTCATTTAATAAAGCTTGATACCTCTCAACTGCTTTTCGTGGCTCCCGTGTCTCCAATCCCGGTTTGATAATCAGTCTTTTACGTAGAAGAGCTTTAACGGCTTTTTCCGGCAAGTTACGCCGGAGAAAACGAAGCAAGAGGTATTCAACATTCATATCTTCTGCCAATTAAGCTTTAAAAGCTGTGGCTGCTTTGACCACTCTCTGAAGATCTTCAGGGGAAATTCCGCTATAGAAAGGTAGACGGACCAGGCGGTCACTCATCATCTCGGTAACCGGGCAATCGCCTACCTTTCCTCCAAAGTTCATGCCCATGGGAGATAAATGTAAAGGAAGATAGTGAAAAACACTCATGATTCCTTGATCCTTCATGTGCTTGATAAATGCGGTCCTACTCTGAAGATCCGGAAGCAGTAAATAATACATATGGTACGGTTGTTCAACATAAGCAGGTACCAGTGGTCGGCGTATATTATTTTCTTCTGTCCAGGCGTTCAGGTGTACATCATAGTATTCCCAAATCCTTTTTCGACGGGTTTGAATTTCTTCACGCCCTTCAAGTTGTGCAAGCAAAAATGCAGCTAACAATTCTGATGGTAAATAACTGGAACCCATATCCACCCAGGTATATTTATCCACCTGACCACGAAAAAACCTGCTCCGGTTGGTTCCTTTTTCCCTGATGATCTCTGCGCGGTCGATCAATTCCGGATCATTGATGAGTAAAGCACCACCTTCCCCACTGGTAAAATTCTTGGTCTCATGGAAACTTTGGGTTGCCATGGATCCAAAAGTCCCTGTATATTTTCCTTTATACCTGGCAAACAGACCATGCGCATTATCTTCCACAATTTTCAAGTGGTGTTTATCTGCAATGGTTTGAATTGCATCCATTTCACAGCTAACTCCGGCATAATGCACTGGAACCAGGGCTTTGGTTTTATCTGTGATAAGCGCTTCGATCTTTGTCTCGTCCATATTCAACGTATCAGGTCGAATATCCACAAAAACTGGTTTTGCTCCCCTAAGAACAAATGCATTCACCGTAGAAACAAACGTGAATGAAGGAATGATCACTTCATCACCTTGCTGGATATTCAATAATATTGCTGACATCTCCAGGGCATGTGTGCAAGAAGTTGTGATCAATACTTTTTTTACACCCAACGCTTCTTCCAATAGAGAATGACAGGCCTTTGTAAATGCTCCATCACCCGAAAGTTGGGCAGTTTCCAATGCAGTTTGAATATACTGCTTTTCTTTCCCTGTATAAAACGGCCGATTAAACGGTATTTTATCCATTAATCCTCGAATTTAACTGATCATCCGATTTTCTTGAAAACGAATAATTTCTGTGTGCCAAAATCTCCAGCCGCCGGAAGCATGGAAAACCATTTATTCCAATCCATATCAGGATTATTAGGATTCACTTTTCCATCCAATGCCTGACTAAGCAAGACTTTAATTATTCGCGTCCCCACATAAGTAGCTGGAAGAAAAATTATCAAGTTTGACTAGCTCCATTTCAGGTTTCATGGTTTCTATAACCATATCCTGATCAAGATAGTGGTTGAATGGTGGCATTGGGATATCCTCCAATCCCCATTCATTTCGGAAATGGTTAAGGCTTTGCCATCCTTGCAGAGTTGCTTCTGATAACAACAACAGACCGCCCGGTTTAACCATTCGAAGGAGTTCCCGAAGCCCTTTTTTCTGGGTTTCCCAATTAAACAGGTTGATTACCACTCGAATGACAACCACTTTATCAAAAGAATTTTCCAGTTCCACCAGGTTAGTGATATCGCCGACATCAAAGCTGGCTTTTCCTTTCAACTTCCCTTTAAGATCAACCAGATTATTATTGGCTTGCAGAATCATCTCCGGGATATAATCCAAACCTTTGATTTCCACATTTTTATGTGCAGCAAATTCAAGCGTCGAAAATCCGTTTGCACAACCAACATCTAAAACCTTATCGCCATCCTCCAACCAGTCAAGAATTGTCCGTATCTCCAGCTCAATTGCATATTGATCTGACCATGATGCTGCATAAGATTTTCCATGTAATTGAGCCTGTTTGGTCCAGAACTCTCTAATTTCATCATAAGAATAACCAGTCATAATACTTGCCCTCATTCACTTTCAAAAAATATTCTATTTGCCTCGAACCAGGATTCTGGCGTTCCAGCGTCCATCCATTTACCTTCAAATATTTGATATTCCATTTGGTGTAATTTTATATATTCATTATTAAGCGAGGTTACTTCCAATTCACCTCTTTCAGAATACTTGAGGTTTTGAATGATATCAAACACTTTTTCGTCATAACAATATAAGCCGACCACAGCAAAATCTGATGGCGGTTCTTTTGGTTTTTCTTCAATGTACATCACCTGCTTTTCATCCAGGGCGGCAACCCCATACCTTGTTGGGTCGCTCACTTTTTTTAATACCACCCTGGCACCTTCTTTTTGTTTGGCAAAATTCTCAACAATTTGTTTAATACTGCTGCCAAATATATTATCAGCAAGGATGACCACAACTTTATCACCGCGGGCAAAACTACTCGCCAGGGATAAGCCGTGTGCGATTCCTAGCGGCTTCTCCTGGACTCTGTAGCTGAATGTGCAATCGAAATCTTCTCCACTCCCTAAGCATCGCACCAGATCTCCCATATGTTCTGTGCTGGTGACTACCATTATTTCGCTAATTCCAGAATCCACAAGTTGTTTCACCGCATGAAAGATCATGGGAACCCGACCGACTGGCAGTAAATGTTTGTTGGTGGCTTTAGTCAGCGGAAAAAGCCGTGTTCCCTGTCCACCTGCTAAAATTACACCTTTCATTTCTTCTCCTCAAACCGCCAAGAATAATTTTTGTGGATCCAGTTCAAATACTCACCACTCTTAACATTTGATACCCATTCCTGATTATCCAAATACCATTTCACCGTTTTCTTCAATCCGTCTTCAAAGTTAACTTCCATATTCCAGCCGATCTCCCTTTTGATCTTGGTGGAATCTATGGCATATCGGCGGTCATGTCCCGGTCTATCTGGAACAAAAAATATCAGGTCTGAATATTGTTTTAATCCCCGTCCGGATAATTTATCATTCGTCCAGACAGGCTTCAATTCATCTAAAATTGAACAGATCAATCTTACAACGTCTATATTCTTTCTTTCATCGCTTGCACCAATATTATAAATTTCCCCCGGACGGTTTTTATCCATGATCATTTCCAATGCAGCACAATGGTCTTCCACATAGATCCAATCACGAACATTTGCACCATCCCCATAGATCGGTAATGATTTCCCATCCAAAGCATTATTGATGATCAGTGGTATCAATTTTTCCGGAAACTGGAATGGCCCATAATTATTGGAACAGTTTGTCGTTACAGTTGGAAATCCATACGTATGAAAAAACGCCCTGACAAAATGGTCGCTGGCTGCTTTTGATGCTGCATAAGGTGAATTCGGTAATGTCCTTGAGGTTTCAGTAAACTTGCCCGTCTCTCCCAGTGATCCATAAACCTCATCAGTTGAGATATGTATGAATCTAAATGCGGGCTTTTTTTCACTTTCCATGTCCAACCAATAGGAACGCGCCTCTTCCAGTAAGCTATAAGTTCCCATGACATTTGTCTGTAAAAAAGCAGCCCCATCCACGATCGATCGGTCTACATGTGATTCTGCCGCCAGATTAAAAATTGCCCTGGGTTTATATTGCCTGAGGAGATACCTGACCAATTCTCTATTACCAATATCTCCCTGGACAAAAACGTGATTAGGATTTGAAGACAGGTCATCAAGCGATTGCAAGTTGCCGGCGTAAGTTAACTTATCAAGATTGACCACGCCCAGAGAGTTGTTCGATAATAGCCGGTGAACAAGATTTACCCCGATAAAACCTGCTCCTCCAGTTACTAATACGTAATTCTCTACCATTGCCTCTCCTCCCGCAAAAATATTTATAACATCATCCAATTAATTGAATTGTCTATAAAGTGTTATTAATTTCCTGGTTTATCACATAGGGGGGACGATCAGTTGAACGGTTAAAAATACTTGCTATATATTCACCAATAATTCCAAGAGTGAATAGTTGAGCTCCGCTGAAAATTGTAATGATCGATGCCAGGAAAGGGAAACCGGGTAAGCTTCCCTGCAGAATATACCGGATGATGACATATAAAAAGACTGCCACACCAAAGAGGGTGACAGCAAAACCCAACATGCTGGCGAAACGCAAGGGGATGGTGCTATAGCCGGTTAATACGAGGAAAGCGGCCGAGGCCAATTTGCTGAATGTGTAATTCGATTTTCCATACATCCTTGGTTGTTCATCTACATGAGTAACTGCAAATTTCGTAGTTGCCCATGAAAGAAGCACATCGATGATGACATTTGGACTCTGATAGGCTGCAAATGCTTTTCGAAGGTCTGTCCGGAAAACTCGAAATGGACCAATAATGATCACATTTGGAATTCCCATTACATAAGCCATGATCCTTTTTGTGAACCTGGATGAAAAATTCCGCCAGAATTCATGCGGTAATTTGTTGGGTGATCCGTAAACCACATCGTATCCTTCGTTGAATTTTGCCAGGAGCTTATGGATCTCTTCGGGGGGTTGTTGCAGATCGTCATCAAGGGTTATGGTGACTTCATAATTGGCAGCCCGTATGCCACAAAGCAGGGCATTATGCTGTCCAGAATTCCGCATCAGGTTGATTGCGTGAATCCATGAATACTTACTTGTTAATCCCAGTATCACATTCCAACTATTATCACGGCTGCCATCATTGACCAGGATCACTTCAAATTGGTTTGCTATTTCAGGCAGAACCTGTTCCAATCGGGCAGCTAAGAAAGGGAGCGACTCCTCCGAGTTATAAACAGGAATAACAATTGAGCAATTCGGTTTATTAATTTGATTGATATTTTTTATTATTGATTGCATCTTAGCTCAACTTTAATCTCGTCAATCATATTTTTTTCAGAATCCCCGATACCTGATTCGCTTTCTATTCTACCCCAAATCTGACATAATCCTTTGTGCAATGAAGGTTTCTTCTCATTGACCATCCTGGATAGATCGATGGCTTCACTTACTTCTCCGGAAAAACCCAAACCTTCGATAAATGGGTAGTATTCAGACACATCACTAGCGGATAGAGATTCAGTTTATAGTCTGATCCCAAAGTGTTTTAACCTGTTTCCAATCACCTGTTTGTCTGGCAAGATCTGCTTTTTCAAAGTAATAGCACCACGGTTTTGTTTTGGGTTGAGTAAAATATGCCGGGATTGGTTGAGCTGCATTCAAAGGATTTGGTATTATCCTGTCCAAATTGGAGAGTGCGATCGCCTGTGGTAAGGGATCTTTCAGCCTGGGTAGTGTATCCTGGTTGGTAAAATTTTCGGTCCAGTATCCTCAAACATCCATTCTCTGGTTGATATATAACGATCATATTTGAGGTATTTCCATGAAACTCAAGAGAACGGAATTTATGCACAACTTCAATATTTGGATCCAATTGTTTTAAGGCGCTATTTCCCCTTACGGTCAAATAGAATAATGCATATGGAATGTTCCCTGATTTGTAATCCGGACTGTAGGACCAATTGATTGGTGCAGTAAGTGAATTATCACTGTAATAACGAAATGGCAGTTCATACGCAACCAGCATGGTTTCAGGTTTCATCCCTGGAATCCTCCAGGTCAACTGTTGTAAGAACCCGGCCAATTGCCTCCATTCAACCCTGAAAGTATTCGCCGTTTGGAAGTGCCAACCTGCTGAGAGTGCAACTAAAATGCAAATAATTCCAATCCTGATTTGTTTTTTGGGGATCAAATAGATCGATCCGGTCAACAAGATCGCTGAACCAAACATCATTGCCAGCATAAACCGGTCATATGGGAAAATGAGATTGAACGGAAGTCCTGCTATCCAAACTGGTAGACTGCCGCCTAAAAGCATGATAATCCCCAGAACAATGGATTGAATTTGCCAATTCTGCCAGAACCTTACTGTCCATTGGTGATCCGTTTTGGAATTCAGATATTTCCATCCGATCCATGCAACGAATATCAAGGTTGATAGGATAATAGCAAAAAATATTATATTTATCGATTGCTGCCACTTCTGAACCGGGGGAACTGAGAATACCTGAATCCAGGCCTGGATCCCACCCTTATATGCATTTGAGACCATGCTTGATATCAGGTCCCAGAACACTCCAAATACTCCCCCATTTGATGTACCACCAACATTCACATCATACAGCGAAGACTTTACTATCAGTACCCGCCAGATCACAAATGCCATTACCCCGGCAAAATATGGCAGCCAGTGCAATGCAGCCTTTTTTAATCTTTGCCTTATTGTGTCTGGTACTGTGCTGACCAAGATCCAGATAATGACTGGACGTGCTAATTCCAACCCGATAAAATATTCTGACCCCAGGAGCGATAATGCGCCAAACAAAATTGATAATGCAAGATAAATGAAATATTTCTGCGATGTCCGCAAAGATTTGGCCATGAACCCAAGCGAGAGCAGGAAAAAACACAACAGAATGAATGTCCGGCTATAAATTGTAGAAATCCATTGCTGACCAAACCCCGGATATACCAGGAATAGGAGAGAAGCTACAAAGGCAACTTCTTTTTTCTCCGGCCAGATCAAGCGTACGATCCAGCCTACACATAGGGCACTCAACCAGCGCAGAATGATAGCAAAGATCTGCCAGCTTAGAATGTTTTCGCCAAATATCGGAGCGGTAATATTGTACAAAACCGAAAGCAGAGGGCGTTCGTCGTAAAAGACCTTCTGATATTGTGTCGTTCCCAGGATATGCCCGAACCAGGTGTAAGGAAAATCGTCCCAGTATAGACCGAGGCTCCTGATCATTAGCCCATAAGTTAACCCGGCGATTATCAGTAAGAAGATGGGTGAAACCAGTTCAAATCGCAGGTATTTTTTCAAATGATTCCTATTTATCTGGATGGAACAAGTATATTTGAGAAAATTAATAAAATCAAGGAATGCCCTACTTTAGAGGCAATGTGAGCCTCCAGGATATTTTGTTGTTTTTTGCAAGAAAATTAATTATGGATACAAATATTGAGACCTTAGTGGCGATATTTATTTCTCTCACCCATTCCATCCTATGATCGGTATCAGGACAAATATCTCACCCACGTAAAGACTTGTTGATAAATTATGTAAAACAGAGTGAACCTGAGTTGGATATATAGATATTTTTCTTACTTATCTTTTATCGCACTCAGGCTGAATGCACTGGCCAACGGCCTCAAAGGGGTATAGTAGAGAAAATCATCAAGCCATTTTGCCAGGTAAAGCGGCCAATTTGGACCATTTTTCAAAATAAACAAAGCGGGAATAAGCGTAAAATCTGTCCAGGTTATCGAAACATTTTTAAACCCGACATCACGAACAGTTGTAGATGTTTGAATTGGATCCATTTCATGTTCATCAGGGCTGTGAAAATTATCATATTTTTTACCCATGAGAGCCCGGCCAACTTTCCGGAGAAGGGCTTTTTCATTTGGATCAGAGGAGTAGAGAAGCCCTCCAGTTTGGAGGCAGTGATGTAGTTGTTTGATTAGTTCAGATAGATCAGCTTTTGGTATGTGATGAAAAAAAGCCAATGCCAGGATTGTGTCAAATTTTTCCTTCCATTGCATATCATTCACCGAAGCACACTCGAATCGAACATTCTTTATTCCCGCCACTTCAGCAGATTTCTCGGCAATTTTGATCGCTTCCGGTGAAAGGTCGATACCGATAATTTCATCAGCTAATGGAGCAAGCATAATTTCAAATTGACCATCACCACAACCCAGGCTTAAAACTCGTCCGAATTTTTTATTATTTGACTTTGCGATTTTTGTAATTATTCTAATCTCACGCTCAAGGCGCAAACGCCATCCGACCGGATTGTAATGTTCTTCTTCATAATAATTGTCGAAGAATAATACTTCGTTCTGGTCGATATTTTTATGATCGTCATGCATATTGGCTTTCTCCGCATATATATTATTTGGAGTGAATCCAGAATAACTGGAATTTAGTTATGGTTTGGGAATAAGAAGTTCAATACCTAAGCGGTTTGATTGTTACAATCGGCTCATAATATTTCAAGACTTGCCTGGAGACCCACTTCACATAAGCATTGTTTTCTTCGCTGAAAGCATCTTCATGTTGTTGATATTGGGTCTTTAGAACATCACTGACTATGATGCTAAACCGTTTCTCAATTAGATCCTTATAGAATTCATCAAAATATTGCTCGTTATTCCCCATCGCCTGGTCCATCATATATTTCTTTTCATAATCAGGTACAAGGGGAACATTCTTGATATACCCGAAAGTGAGCAGCTGCCGCTGATCGATAAATAAGACCTCCCCATTTGATTTTGCATTTTCCACTTCCTGCCTGATTGTGGCGAGACTCCTATTCTCAAGATCTGGTTTCAATCGCTTCACCGGGCTGCCACTACGATAGGCGATCCAGCCAGGAAAAACCATTACAAAAACCATGAAGGGTATGATCCACTGGTGAATTCCAGGCAGGGTGAAATCAGGTTTTAGCCGAATTTGAGAAATAGCGATGACTGCCAGGAATAACAATGTCAAAATGAACATATCAAGATTGTGAAGATTAGACCCTCCCCCTATCTTCGTACTTGCGACAAGACCCAATACCATAAATCCACCCAGGGAAACAATGGCAGCCGCTATCGCCAGTTTATTCACCTTCCATAACCTGGCATGGATAAGCCAAATAAAGGAAAACGATCAACGGCAAAGCCATGATGATGAAACCAAGCAGAATGCCTTCTCCATATGTCGAGTTTGGCCATAGGCGGTTGAGCAACAGGGGTTGGGTTGTGGCAAAGCTTTGGTTGGGGTTGATGACACCTCCCCATGTTCCAAGCACACCAGGCAGGATTCCTGCCAACCCTAAAAGAATGGGGGGACCTAATTTACTCTTCCAGGACCCGGTTCTATTTGGATAATCAAATAGCAGGTCAATAAGTACCAGCCACACTCCTGGTAGTACAGCCCAGGTGAAGCGGCTAATTCCTGCATAATAACTGATCACTGCTCCAGCTGCCACCTTCACCCATAATTTATCTGACCAGATGAATATACTCAACAATATCATGGGCACCAGTAAATGCGGGTAGACTGGTCCCTGCATAATAAATAAACCGCCCCAAAATATCACACCCCATCGGAGCAGTGGTCGTTGGATCTTCCTTGTCATCAGCACTGTAAGCAATAATGGGGATATTCCCCAGAGCAGCGCATCCCATAAACGGTGAACCCAGATGGGAAGTCCGGGTATCAGGAATAATGACCCCCACAAAGCATACCTGCCGGGAGTATTGTACGGCACCCTTAGGTCACCGGTGTAAATATAGAGATCCTTTCCAAATGTAAGCGAATAATCATAGAACCGGTTGCCTTCAGACCATCCCAGGGAAAATGGAGAGGTACTCACACCTGCAAGGTTAATTATTATTGTATAAGCAAAAGCAGAGATTCCCAGGCTCAGTAATAATCCCTGGGCAGTCTGCCAAATATTTTCCCTCTTGAAAAAAAGCAGTGCTGTAACTACACTGACAATCAGGTAGATCAATAATCGCAAGATATGATCCTGTAAAATATCCCCCCCATTCTGTATAAAGTAAGAAAATTCCCGGAAGGGTATTCAGGATTACAACCAATACTATCTTTAACTGGAACAGGCAATCTTCCCGGTAACCTGAAGTAATGTTTTCCGAAGGAAGTAAAGAGCTGTGAAAAAACGAGCACATTTAATAGCCCTATTCCAGCTGATAATAGATAAAAGATCATCTTCCATTTCGCTGAATTGGCTGGAAAACTCTGCATATCTACAATGGCACTGTACGAAATCCATATCGTGATCAATTGAAAGATGATCTTTAGGGCAAATCGTTGAATGAAGGATTTTGCGGGGTTTACCACTATTCACCTTCTTCAAGAACAGATTTCTCTTTCCCGGTTTTGTTTGCCAGGGTAAGTAAACCTTTACCGCCTATGATCAACCACACTCCACCCAACATACTGACAGCTAACGTTACAATTCGAATTAAAAATGCAGCAGCTACTGCCTGATCAGTACTGGAGCCAAGTTGAACTAACAGATACGTAATACTACCTTCTTGTACTCCCAGTCCATTGATCGCGACGGGTATTAATGCAACAAAATAAGACAGGACGGATACAGACATCGCCTGCCAGTAACTGATATTGATTCCTAAGGCGTCTAATATCAACCAGAATGCGGCAAAATTGAATCCAACGGAAATAATGGAAAGGACCAGGGAATAGAAAATACATATCGGTGATGTAAACCAATCCTTTGCCGATTCCCAGATACTTTTTACTTTTGATAGAATTTTGTTTACCCAGTGCATGATGCCCACACTGCTGATTGACAGCGAATTGATTGATGAAGTCTGAAATATGCTTAATTGAGAACCAATGGTCAATAGTGCAACTGGTAGAAGAGCAGCCATACCAGCCAGGTTATACAATCGGTCTGCCACTACTGATGCTGCTGCCAGACCTTTATTTTTTTCGCTCTCTCTGGCTACCCCAACCATTTTTACAACATCTCCTCCAATAGTGGTTGGTAAGAAATTGGACACAAAAATACTGATCATGATATAGCCTAATAATTTTAGGTATGGTATGAATATTTGTTTTATGCGGAGTAAATAACGCCACCTTATCGTAAAGATCAGATGAGAACAAAAGAATAAACCTGCTGATGCGAAAATTGTCCACCAGGAAATCTGCTTTATCAATGGTATGACTGTTTTCCAATCTACAGTCGAAACCAGCCAGTATATTAATATTATGGGAATCACAAAACGAAGAATATTGAATGCAATTTGCAGGCGGTTAGTTCGTTTATTCATTTTCCTGTCTGGAATGAGTAATACATAGGTATTGGCTGACCCATGTCTTATCCATACTCATATAATTATTCCTTGCTGTCGAATAATCTGCCCATAGACGGATCAATGGCCGCAACCAGCTTTTACTACCCCAAAATATTGGGTAGATTTTTTCAATATCAAATCCTAATCGGTTTAAATCTGTAAGAATTGTCATTAAGCGGAATTTGTTTACCCATTGGGGATGTCCTTTTACGGGAGCATTTTGCTGGTATCCGCTTGAATTAATAAAACTGACAAGGCAAACACCGCCTGGTTTAAGCCATTTCGTTTTTACTTCCTCAATGATTTTTTCCCAATGAACAAGGTATTCCAACAATCCTGAAATAACGACACAATCATAAGGGATACCGATAACTTCTTCACCGGCATCCATGTTGTCAAAATCAAAATAGTCCACAGGAGGGTTGTTATTGCCAACCCCTTTATTTCCGGCAATATCCAGCCCCCGGTAAGAGATTCGTTTATCCAGCAGACGATATAATAAAGCCTCCCCTGCACCAAGATCCAGGACTGAATGAATCATTCGGGTTTCGATTTATCTCTTCAGCGATCAACAATATTCGGGCATGTTTCCACGTAAATTTTTTGGTTTCTGCCTGCCAATAATTTCGTTTATCTTGCATGGTTTAATTCTTCTTCAGGATTAACACGAAAGGAGTTTCCCAATGAGCCCGCTTACCCAGCCAAATTACCAGATCCACCAGGCGAAGCTTATGTAATATCTTCACCCATTTTTTTAGGGTTCCAAGTTGGGCATAATCTTCAATTCCAATTGTGCGAAGCCGCTGTTCCCAAATTTTCTCACCATAATCCAGCACTTCCACCCGGTCACCAAGACCTTCGACCATTTTTGAGAGCCTTTTATAATCGATTAACTGCAGATGATTTACAAATGCTGGATTGCGGCCTAATATCCGTAAATATAACCTTGCCAGTGGTTTGGAAATATGGGGAATCCATAAAATCGCATAATGTCCTTCCCACCATGAGCCATAGTTAGGAAAGGTAAAGTAAAGATGCCCCCCGGGTTTCAATACCCGGACTGCTTCCTGTAATACTTTGGATGGGTCATTTACATGTTCAAACACAGTAAATGAAACGACCAGATCCATCGAGTTTGAAGCAAACGGTGTGTTTTCACCTATTGATCTGAGAACATGGTCGTGGGGTGTGCCAACTTCTTTTTGCACGTCCCGGCAAACTGCAACGGAGAGAGGATTGGGTTCCATTCCATAAGCGTTAAGGTTTCCCCATTTGGCGGCATAAGCCACAAAAGGACCAAAACCGCTGCCCATTTCCAGTATGGTTCCTCCTGCTTTTGGCAGGTAAGCTTCCAGCCTCTGGAATAGTTCTCGTGATCGATTCAGATCCAAATAATCCCGTGCTAATTTAGCCGGGTCTGTCCGAACAACCCCTCGAAGTGCATCTGACCGGTGAGCTGTTACTCTGGATATGATCTTATCAGACAGAGGCTTTATGCGCTCAATGTCAGTATTCTTTGATTCATTTTCTAAAGATGCCATTAATATCACTTTCGTAAATCAGTATATTTGATCGGTATATTATAAACTGCTCCCGATGTTCTTCAGCAATTTCGAGAAAATATCCATATTCTCCATAATTGATTTTTGGGTGTGACTTTTTACATCCAATCGTTCAATTTCAATATTAGCCATTACTTCACAGAACCTGTTATATGTAAAAGATGGGTCTGTAAGGAAATCTTTCAAGTCCAACACATTCTTCCCCAAACCCATATACTCCAGGATATCCCTGCCTTTCAGGGTATAACTAATATTGAGCGATGGTACACCCATGCGTAAAGCGATCAAAGAAGAATGCAGACGCATTCCGATCATAACGTCTAATCTCGACATGAGAGCATAATATTGCGGCATGGATAGCGGTTTATCTGTCAGGATCACTCCATCTTCTTCCTTGAATTTTCTTGCCAACTGCCTCAGCCAGGGCAGGTCATCTTCCCAGGGAACCACATCTGGTTGGTAAGCAGAGATAAGCAGGATCCTGGCATTGTAATCCTTGCGAATTTTCCCGATGAGTTCAGCCATCGAATGGATAAGCTGGTCCATCTTATCCTGCGATTGATTCACATAGGCTGCCTGGTGCATCTGATATGGCAGAATTCGGGAATTCAGATGAAACCACTGCCTGATGTTTATCCCGACCACAGGACCGACTGACTTGTCCCCGATATAATCATCCACCATCTGTTTTTCGTCCACAGAGATTCCAGAAACTTCCTGTTCAAAACCGGGAAGGAAGATCGCATCATGCGCAAGAATTTTTTTTGTACCGGGCGAAATATTCCCGATCAAACTATAAGTGCCAGGGTCGCGTGCTATGAACAGGCTTACTTGAGAAAGTGCTCTAGCTGCCAGCCAACGTCCTGGTTTTGTTTTCAAAGGTCCTGCTCCCTGGAAGAGGCAATATATTTTCATGCCAGCTAACCTGTAAAGGCTGAATATTACCCAGAGGTAAAAAAGCTTTGCCAGGCTCGAATCATCTTGAAGATCCAATCCGACTGCCCAAAGGATCACATTTGAATTTTTGAAATACTTCCAATAACCCGGAGGGAGTACTAAATTTCGGGCTTTTCCATAGGGCAACGATGTAAAACCAAAGTTTGGAACATCTTCAGGATATTTTCTGAAAACAACGACATTTTCCAAGCCCAGGTCTTTCAGTGCAGCAAGAACACCCCACCGGCTTCCTAAATCTCCACGATTACCAAATATTACTCTTGGGATGACAAATTTCACCTTTTACACTCCAGGAGTATTTTTTCATAATCTTCCACGATCCGTTCAAGGTCGAATTTCTTGGAAATTTTCCTGCTCGCTAATCGAAATTTGTAGAGCTGTTGGTGATCTTCCAGGAGGATTCGGAGCGATTGTGAAAACAAATCTCGTTCTGTCGGGAGGTGTAAATAACCATTCTTCCCTTCTTCCACGAGGTCAATAAACCCACCTACTTTTCCGGCCACGAAAGCTAATCCCATGGATAATGCTTGAACCCCAACCACCGGTAACCCTTCAGATAACGATGGCATAAAAAGAATATCGCCTTTTTTATACCATTCGTGAACCTGGTCTGGAGTGAGCCATCCTGTAAAGGTGATCCGGTCGTTTATTCCCAGGCGAACTGCTTCTGATTCCATTTCGGGTTTCAATGATCCATCCCCGATGATCACAGCATGCCATTCAAGATCTTTAATAATGGACAATGATCTGATCACTTGAATTGGATTTTCTGTGGAACGATCCTTCCCGCAAAGATGATAACGGGTGGCTCATGAACCGATATTAATCCGGGGTCAAATTCGCTTGTGGAAACGCCATTGGGAATTACCTGGATAGGTACCGGATAACGCTGCAAAGCCAGGTTTTTCGTAAATATACTGACTGCGGCAACTCTTTTAGCTCGATTCCAAATGGGTGGAATAAATGGAGCCACCCAGCGGAACCATTTATCTGTTTTTTCTGGAACTCCGCCGGGGACATCCCCTAAATGTGCGGTCAGTATGTAGGGAACCCTGGTGAAAATGGATAACCACCATCCCGCGACCCCCGCAGGGACTGCGAAATGTACATGAATAATATCCGGTTTCCAATTGCGTATCTCTTCTAATCCATGCCAAAATCCGGCAAGGATAAATAACAACATCGCTGAGAATGTCGCTTTATATGCAAATTTCCGACCTGAATGTAATCGAATTACCTGGACACCACAACGAATTTCATCAGGTGGGAGACCCTTTCAGGTGGGATGTGATCACTCGCACTTCATGGCCGCGTTTTACCAGCCCCTCGCATATATCCTCAGCGACCTGTCCGCCACCACCTCCCACCGGAGGATATTCATGAATCAGGACAAGTATGCGCATTAGCTTCTGTGCTTGGGTTCCGGAATGGGTTGATCGGAGATAACCTTCCGCACGTTATAGATGGATTTACCCTGTGATTCGTGATAAGTTCTTGTCAGTAATTCTGCGATCAATCCCATCATTACAGATTGGAATCCCATTAAGCCGGTTATTGCACTGATCAGAAAAAGAGGTGATTGTGTGACTGAGACTAAGAACCATACCCTGCGGATGAATAAGAAGAGTAAAACCAGGGCTGCCACTCCCATCATCGCAATTCCTGCTCCGCCAAAAAGATAAATTGGCTTACTGGAATAACTGATGAGAAATTTGACTGTAAAAAGGTCTAGCAAGACTTTGACAGTCCGCTCCAACCCGTACTTCGTTTTTCCAAACTTACGCGGGTGATGCTGAACAGGTACTTCAATGATCCTGGCACCAAACCGGTTGGCATAAACTGGTATAAAACGGTGCATTTCTCCATAAAGCCTGAACCCGGTGATCACTTCCCGGCGGTAAGCTTTTAGTGTGCAGCCATAATCATGCAAATGCACTCCGGTTACCCAGGAGATCAATCCATTTGCAATTTTTGATGGTAGCGTTCGGTTAATAAAGGTGTCCTTCCGCTCTCTGCGCCAACCGGAGACAACGTCGTATCCCTCATCGATCTTTTCCAGCATCATGGGAATATCAGCTGGATCATTTTGCATGTCTGCATCCAGCATAACGATAATACTTCCCTGCGCATGGTCAATCCCGGCAGCCAGTGCTGCGGTTTGACCAAAATTCCGCCGCAATTCCACCACTCGAACCCGGGTCGGATCAGCCCCTGCTATTTCTTCGAGAGCCTTTAGACTGTCATCTTTACTGCCATCGTCGACGAAGACTACTTCCCAGTCCTTACTATAGGTCTTCATTGCCTGGTGGATGGCATCATTAAGCAATGGTAAATTCTTCGCCTCGTTATAAACTGGAATAACTATTGATAATTCCATCTATCACCTTTGTTAGAACTCAGTTTGGTTAATTTAAAGCCAAAATCGAAGCCAACTCTTCCTGCTCACTAAATTATAACCTGCAAAGGTGATAATTATTTGACGATAATGTTGAATTGAATTTCGTTTCTCACATTGTTAGCAACTATTTTATACAATCCGGTGCAGTTTCCGGGACTGAAGTCAAATCGTACGGAAGCTCGTAGGTGGACAAATAACTGTGGTTTTCAAGGATGGGATAATTCCCATTAAAGAATTGATTGAATATGATCCGGAAGGTGTTCACGGGGGTTAAGGCTTTGTCTATATTTGTCTTGGCACCAGGGAAATAAACCGCATTTAATATTTCCAGCCGATTATTATCCTTTATTCCATGATCACCCTGGATGACGATAATAACTGGCCTGGTTGAATTCTTGATGATTTGATCTGCAATTTCAGGAATGCGATTATTCATGAATTGTATTTGGTTGATATATCCTTCTTTAAAATATTGCTCATTGACCGGGTAATCTTGTGGACCACGATAAAAATTTGGATCATCCACCAGGCTGCCATCCGGCTTAAATATAAAGGGGATATGCGGAACATTGATATGGGCATAAACGAATTTCGGTCCTGCAATGGATGGTAACTTCTCCAGCCATTGTAAAATAAACATGGTTCGTTTTACGTGCGGTTCGTGATGGGTTAATTTTAATGTACTAACAGCTCCGGATAGGAATTTTTTATCGGTATCAGCTAAAAGTCTGAGACCTGTACTCCGAATTAACATTTTTTCAAAAGGTTGAAGTTCTGCCGTTGATAAAGGGTTTTTATTCGGTGTCAGATACAAATCGGCATCTGTCCATTGATTCCAATCATAACCCGTCTCGAACGCCACGATCTTGTATCCAATACTTTTCAGCTGTCTTCTGAGATAATTGTTTTGAATTAGCGCTGTTGCAGATGTGAGGTTGCTATTCCCTGTTTGCAATTTGGGGTCTATCTCCGACAAATAATTCAAATTCAATGTGGACGCCATGGCGACTTCTGTAAACCCATAATTGCTTCTGCTGCAATTCGCTACAACAAAACCCTGTTTTTCGAGTTCTGTCGTAAATGGGGAGTTGTCAAAATTAAAATCCCTCTGCAAAGCATCTGCCCGGGTATATGAATTGAGAATAATGTAGTAAATATCAGGAGTATCCTTGGCATCACCACCGTAGCTGATGTCGGTATTTTCCTTACCTTGGAGACTATTTTTATCTTTTTGCAGGTTATAGGAATAACTGACGATAGGGATAATTGTTAAAAATTACAATAGCTGCCGAAATAATATTTAAAGTGATGGTGATCGTTTGGTATTGATGGATCTTTCGGATGATAGCTATAATTCCGAATACAAAAATAATTAAAAAGATCGCTCCAAGATATTTATGGTGGCTAATTTCAAATAATAACCCCTTGGAATTTAACAATAGCTCATGAACTTGTCCATAAGAGAAAAACAGAATCAAAATGAAAGATGAAATTATCGCAGCTTTTTGAAAGGGTTTAATTACTAAAGCCAGAATACCTGTAAGAATAATAGCCGCACTGATAACAATTAAAAGAGATCTCCAGACAACCCATACTCCCACCTGATCAATGTTATAGGACAGCAGAGCCAATACTGGGTAAATTGCCAGAAGAAACGGATGAAAAGGGAAATTACTAATATTTTTCATTGATTTCATGGTGTGATTCTAACAGAGAATGAGTTGGGTGTTTTACGGTGATATTCGCTGGTAAAGTCGCAGTTTTCCGGCAAAATCACATTGCCCCAATGGAAAGTCCGAGCCAATTTCTTTAAAAAGTCCGCTATTCAATGTTTCCGTCTGCCACTTTTTCACCCATTCCTGCTCAACAAGGATGAAATCTGCCTGGGCAAACCATTTCCCGGCTGAATGATTATTATAACGACCCATTCTCAACAACTCGGTCTCATCACCTTCCTGATAAAAGCCATGGACATGATTCAACTGCGGCGGATAAATCTTTATTCCGGGGAGGTAAAGGAATATTGCATCCGAACGGCCTTCCCAAAACACAGTAGATCCGGGGGTATCGCCTGGCTGATCGACTTTCCGGTTTCCTCATAACTCTTGAGGACATCCCCTCCGCAGTTAAAGAAATTATTCCCTGATCCAAATAAAACTGTCGGGCTGAGTAGAAACCCGATAACAACAAAAATAACCATGGCATTGGCTGATTTTTGAATAATCCCGGAAAACTTGATTCGTTTTCTAAGAAAGACCAGTAATACTACAATCAGTAGCAATCCAATCAGCAATATAGAGGATATTGCCAACCTAACGGCTGGATAGTATCGGATTTGGAACACTTCCTGAATTGACGAAATGAGACCAGGTAGAAATCTTTGACTGAATTGTGTTAATCCACCTGAATTTCCCGAAAATAACGGCTGAATAAAATCTTCCAGGCTGCTAAATAAAATACCGATCGTCGTAGCAATAATCACAAGCCAGTTCAGGATATTTCGCCATTTCGGGTATGCCCACTGAACTGATGGAATGGTGAGCGCAAAAAGTATGATACCCACAAAGTCAAAGAAGGATATATAAAGCAGAATGCAGGAAACGCAATAATCCATCCCGAATGTTGCATAGAGATGGAAAGCAAAAAGAACCAGATACAAAACCAAAAGGAAAATAGCAGTTTGCCGCTTCCAATTACTTTGCCATTCCTGTTTCTTTGGAAATAATAATATGGAAGCAACCACGCCAATTATACTCACAAAATGCTGCCTGATCACCAGCCAAATATATGTTGCCCGCTCTACCAGGAAACCGGCTTTATCGGGTATCAGGGTTTGACCCTGGATTCCATCTGTGATCAGCCGCCATGGATCAAGGAATGGACTATAACGGGCAGGAATCCAATTAGCCCATATTTGCAATATTCCCGGCCAGAATGCTGCATGACCAATGATCAGCACTATCATGGCACTCAGGAACGAAGCAGTCCCCGATCTCCATCCAAATCTCAACAATATATATATGATGAGGATGGGGAAAACCGGAACCATATTCTCCCGGGTTAAAATCATCAATCCGGAAATCGCCCCGGCAATGATCAACTGCCATATTCGTTTCTCTTTCCCCAGGCAAAAGAATAGCATCCAGACAAACATACAGGCAATAATCGCCTGAGAGATGGCAATCGTGTAGAGTTTTACTGCAGCAGGATTAAGCGCATACGCCCAGATCGCCCCGGCTGCCCACCATTTACCGGATAGACCTTTCACGGTCAGCCATAATCCGATCAGCATCAGAATGGACAGGAATATGGAAAAATACCTGCCAGTCCGTAATCCTGCCCCAAACCATTCCTGTATTTGACCCGGAATTAGAAAAGCCAATGGCATATGGTTTGTCCATACACCAAAATCCTGGAAGGGAGTGAATTGCCCGGTGGCAAATAAAAGCCCTTTAAAAAGATACAATCCTTCATCCAGGAACGATAGTTTGTTGTGAGCATCCCGGAAGGCGGCAATGATATAAACGAGCACCCCAGCCAGCGCTGTTATTTCAGCGCTAAATAACAAACCGGCTATCTTCTCTTTTAATTCTCCGGGCGAAGTGAAAAAAATCGGTAATGGTTTGGTTCATGATCGGTTATTTTATTTCTTCCGGGATACTTTTTTGGCGATTGGCTAGAACCTTATCTTTGATCAACCCGCCAATGATCACCAGCAAAGATAATCCAAGGATCACTCCAACCATTGTAAAGAAGGGCATTTTACCAAAAATCCTGTAGTATCTGGCAGCATACCACTGCATGAAGAATAATAGGAAGATTCCTTCCACCAGGATCGTTCGTTTCAACCAGACGAACATATTTATTCTTGCATGCTCCCAGGCCCAGGCTGCAAATATGACCAAAAATACTAATATGATAGTCCGGTAACGGGGATTATCCCACATGTCACCTCCCGCTCTGGTGGAGCATATGATGATCCAGGACCAGATGACTACAGTCAGCCATAGCATTTTATTCCGGACAGCCCTATCCTGTTCAAAAAACGCGGAAACCGACCCGTAAACGATCAACGGCAGCAGCAAATACCATCCAAGTGCCAGGTAAGTTGTAATCAATCGCCATAACCAGACAGAAGTATCCATGATCGTTGCCGGAAGGACAGGTTGCAGAATTCCGTAAGCGATGATAAACGGCAGCTGAGACCATTCAGGGATGTATTTAAATATGAACTCCAGGCGGCCGGAAGCTTCCTGGGTCAGGTTAGCATCCCAGGCAGCGGAATTTCTAAACCAATTGAGAATAATTTCGATGGGAGAATCTTTTGAAAAATGTTCCTGCCTTGCCAATCCATAAGCCATCAGCAAAGTAGCAATTATGATGATCACCAAAACCACCGGGAAAATCCACCAGGTAATGTTTTTCTTGCTACGGTCAAGCCAGATCCAAACAGCTAAAATGATCAGGCTGAGCAATGCTACACCGGGTGATATCAAAAGCATACCGGCTAATCCGGTTAGCATCCATGCCCAGGTTGTTATTAAACCCGATCGCTGCCATTCTATTGCCGCCCAAAAAACGATCGTGACAAATGTAATCAGGAAAGGTTCCCGCATTTGAGATGCACCCAATAGAACGGCCTGGGGGTATAAAACATACCACCACCCGGCTAACTTATGCCAGGATCCGGTACCAGTTTTCAAACGGGATAATATCATCCACAGAAATGGCACTCCCATGGCTGCCGCAAGTGCAGATAGGATCAACATCAGGTGCGGACGGTAATCTCCTCCGGAGAGAACTCGATAAACAAAGACGCTCAATCCCAGGTACCCGCCATATTGATCGGTTGCATATTTCTTGGAAAAAACGGAGAGGATCGGTTTATCAGATCGGGCAATATCCATTGCCTGCCATTCCCGACGGAATGAATCAAAAAACACATAACCTGCCTTTTGTTGTTCGGTGTCATAACCGACGACTGGCAGGGCTTTCATCAAAGTGATCCCCAATCCCAGCCGCAGGAAAAAGGCAGCTGCCATCATCCATCCCAGTAACCTGGCAGATCCTGCTTTTCTAAAAAGCAGGAATAGGACCAAAAAGCTCAAGCCAAGCAATAGGCTGGTAATAAACCAACCATACAGCCTATTATTCTGGTCCATTAAAACTGTGATCAATCCTCCCAGGGCGATGCTGGTACCGATAAGTAGAAGGACCTTCAGGTAAAAATATTTTTTCATTGCAGTTTACTGCTCACTCATGAATTCCAGGATCATTTTTTGTCTGTTGATGATGGAGTAATTTTGAATTTTATCTTTTGCGTGACTGGCAATTGAATTCCTCCTCAAAGGATCTGCAATCAGGTCGCCAACCGCTTGTATCCATGCTGATGCATCCTCGGGGGGGCAAAATAAAACGGACTCTGCGTCAAGGATTTCATGAAGGACCGGTAAGTCACTGCTGATGATCGCTCTGCCGGCTGCCATGTATTCAAACATTTTCATGGGACTGCAAATATCCACGGAGTTGCCGCCGCTGCTGCCTGCGATCGTTTTTTCATATGGCATCAGCAGGACCTCACACGCTGCCTGGTAGTTTCCAATTTGCGAATTATCCACAAATCCGGTGAGTACTACATTCAGTAATTGCTCCTGATCCAACCTGCGCCGAACCTCTTCCAGTTCATTCTCCCGGCCGCCGATCCAAAGGAATTGTACTTCAGGATACGCTTCCGCCAGGTTAAAATAGGATTTCGATCCCTCTCCCGGCATAGAAATGGCCCGTGTAACCGACGGTGAATTTTTGTTCCAAATTCAGCGATTGACGGGCAGAATAGCAATCCGGAATGATTTCATAGCGTTTCAGATCAACGCCATTTGGCGCGATCATTACTTCATTGTCGGGTATTTGTGCTGAAATCTGCAACTCCAAAGCTTCTTTTAACGCCCTGGAAACCACAACCAGTTCTTTTTTATGATCAGAATTCAGGAATTTCTTCAACCAGTAGAGACCAAACTTACCACTCGCCCGATCATGCATTTCCAAAACTGCCGGTTTATTCAAAAAAGACAAACCGCCCCACGCAGCTTGTGGCAGCCAGGTGTAGATCAAATCCGCCTTCCATGCAGAAGCTGCGCCGAGCGAAGAGATGGCAAAATCATACCTTTTAAAGCTTTTTATGGAACGAAGCCAGGTTACTTCGAATTCATTTTTCAGGCCGTAAAGCTGTATCATTTTCTCGAAAGGAACAACACCAGTTCCTGGCACCCATAAATGCACCTGGTGACCAAGCTCTGTCATCGCTTCACAAACCTTCATCACCTGGATGCTGTTAGCAGTATTTGAAGGAACAAGAGATGTGGAGATACAGGCAATTCTCACAATGAACCTGCCTCAGCCTTCCTGATTTCTGATAACCCTTTTCCGGCTAATAGAATGACTGTCACACCCAGATAGACAGATAATAATATTGCTTCCCATTGATACCCAAGTATTGGGACTACAGTCACTGTCAAAAGAACTTTGACAACCATCGCCCAGAATGCAACTTTCAATGGATAATCCGGTTTTCCGAAAGCCAATAGTAATGACCTGTTCCAGTATAAACTATTTGCCAGGCCAAAACCTACCAGCAAAATGATCAACAATAGCAGGGACGGGAGGAATTCTTCCTTGTATATGGCATGGAGCTGTCCCTTCCACAGAATCCAGGGTGTGAAGAAGAGTTGCCTGCCAAAAAGGATGAGGAAGGTTCCCACCGCGATCGTCCACCCGCCGGCGATCAACGTTACCCTCCGCAGCAAGGATTTCAACTGGATCCAGGCTTTGTTCGTGATGGAACGAATGATCTCCGGGTAGGTTGTGCTGATGAATGGATTGATCGGCATGATCAACAAATTGATGACTGCCAGTGCAGTCTTGTAATACCCAGCCACCTGGGTATTAAACAACCACCCGACCCAGAGCAATTCGCTGTCCCGCACGACCATGTTGATCGTTCCGCTCAGATTGGTGCTGACTGCAAATCTTGCCAGTTCTTTGAATGGCGGCAGCAACTTGAATGAAGCTTTCCACCAATTTTTCCCGAGCATCTGGTTCA
This sequence comes from uncultured Chloroflexia bacterium, assembly GCA_963709535.1. Classification (GTDB taxonomy): domain Bacteria; phylum Chloroflexota; class Anaerolineae; order Anaerolineales; family Anaerolineaceae; genus PNON01. The sequence continues at coordinate 314,171 of CAVPWY010000004.1, forward strand.
GCCGCGCTAGAGCCATCCAGATTGGTCCAATTCCGGCGACCAGTTTACCCGCCAGGTAGGCTACTAAAACAACCAGGATCCCGGAATGGGTAACATACGCATAGAAGATGATCCCTGCGGTCACCAGACTCTGGATCAGGTTGATCAATGACTGGCTGCGATAATGGTTGCCTACCTGTAATACCCCGGTTGCAGTCTCTGTAGTCAACATTCCCAATATGGAAACACCATATAAAAAGAATAACGGAGTTGTTGTTGGATCATGGGCAATATACTTTGCACCGAATGGGGCGGCGATTAAAAGCACAACATAAGCCAGAACTGAAGTTGCAGCTTCCATCAATCCGGCTGCTTTTACAAGCGCCCCGGCTTTACCAAGTTCATTCCTGGCCATAAATTCGCCCAGGTACCTGACGACAAGATCTCCCATCCGGAAGGATAGCAGGCGGTTGATGTTGGACCCGAAACTGATCACGATTCCAAGCGCGCCAAATTGGTCAACACCCAGCAAGTTAGCGGTAAGGATACTGAGTACCGCACTGATCACATTACTGGTAAATAATAAACCTGAATTCTTGACGATCCGCCCTAACAATCGATCCTTTGACCAGGAATGATAAAGGCGGGACAAAAAACTCATTCAGTTAACACCTGGCTGGCCCAGGTCCGTTCTTTACGATACCAGTCAACCAACCTGGAAACGCCTTCATCCAGTGATACCTGGGGTTTCCATTCAAGCAGATCAATTGCTTTACTCGAATCTGCCCAGTTCGCCCGGGCATCTGCCTTGTGGATGGGCTGGTATTCCAACCTGGCCTGATTGCCAGTTTTTTGCTCAAACAAATGGACAAGGTCATTCATGGAGATCTGTTCATGCCCGCCAAGATTGATAATCTCGTATCCAACCGGTTTCAGACCCTGGATCGTGCCCCGGGAAATATCATCCACATAAGTAAATCCGCGAGTTTGGGTTCCGGTACCATTGATTTTTACCGTCTTTCCCTCCGTGATCCACTGGGTAAAACGGAACATGGCCATATCCGGGCGAGCGGCTGGGCCATAAACTGTAAAATACCGGAAGATGGTCACGTCCAAACCATGTAAGTAATGGTAAGTGTAACTCAGGACCTCTGATGCCTTCTTGGATGCAGCATAAGGCTGCAGCGGCAGGTCTGTATTTGCGTCCTCCCGGTATGGCATCGGGTTATGATCGCCGTACACGCTGGATGAGGATGCCTGCACAAATTTCGGGATGCCGTATTGCTTGCAGCATTCCAGCATATTCAGTGCGCCATCAACGTTCGTCTGATAATAGATCCATGGATCGCTGACACTTGATCGTACTCCCGCACGGGCAGCCAGATTGATGACCCCGGCACAATCCCTGGCATGCTCCTTGAGCATCGGAATGATCTTCTTGTCCGATATATCTTCCCGCACAAACTGGAATCCAGGGAGTTTTTGTAACCTCTTCAGCCGCCATTCCTTTAACCGAACGTCGTAAGCATTATTCAAATTGTCTACGCCGACAACTGTATGCCCGGCTTCCAGCAGCATTTCTACCACCCTCGCGGCGATGAAACCAGCCGCACCGGTCACAATGTATCTGGACATTAGAGCCTCACAACCTTTTTATTTCCCTTGCCGATCTTTCCCAGTGCATTCCGGGTATCCACGATCAGCGCAGCATTATCCAGGATCATTTTATAGTCATATTGGGAATGGTTGGTGACGATGACCACACAATCCATCTCTTTAATTGCCTTTTTGAGGTCAGCTACGGATTTCTTTTCCCATGAGTCATGTTTTAAAACGGGAATGAACGGGTCATGATACTCGACCACGGCGCCTTTGGCCATTAATAATCCGATCACATCCAATGCCGGGCTTTCGCGCAGGTCGTCGATATCCGGTTTATAGGACGCACCCAGTACCAGGATCCGGCTGCCTTTCAGCGGTTTTGCCAGATCGTTCAGCGCATCCTGCACCCGGGTGACAACGAACCGCGGCATATTCGTATTGATCTCAGATGCCAGTTCAATAAAGCGCGCATTGTAATTGAGTGATTTCATCTTCCAGGACAAATATAACGGGTCGATGGGGATGCAGTGTCCCCCCAATCCCGGTCCCGGAGTGAATTTCATGAAGCCGAACGGTTTGGTGCCGGCGGCTTCGATCACTTCCCACACATCCACACCCAGCCGGTTGCAGATGATTGCCAGCTCATTCACCAGGCCAATATTGATCATCCTGAAAGTGTTTTCCAGCAGCTTGGTCATTTCAGCGACCTCAGCCGAACTGACTTGAATGACAGTCTTGAGTGCCTGTTGGTACCAGGTGGCTGCCACTTCACTGCAATCAGCAGTGATTCCGCCCACCACTTTGGGAGTGTTGTACGTGGTCCAATCTGTTCTACCGGGGTCAACCCGTTCCGGTGAAAACGCCAGGAAGAAATCTTCGCCGGCTTTCAGCTCACAGCATTCGCTCAACCGCGGCAGGATCAATTCCCTGGTCGTCCCGGGGTACGTGGTGGATTCCAGTGTGACAACCATGCCTTTGTGAACATTCTTCGCCAGGTCATCAGTGGCATTCACAATAAAAGAAAGGTCAGGGTCGCCGGTTTTCTTCAATGGCGTCGGCACACAAATGCTGACTGCCTGGACGTCCCGAAGAGCCGAAAAATCAGTGGTCGCGGTCAACAATCCGGCATCCACCAATCGCTTCACATCCGCTGTTGGCACATCCTGGATATAGGATATTCCCTGGTTTAACTGGTCAACTTTGCGTTGGTCAGTATCAATTCCGATCACTTTATAACCGGCATTTCCGAAAACCACGACCAATGGCAAGCCCACATAACCAAGCCCAACCACTGCAACAACTGCGGTTCTATCAATTAATTTCTTTAATAATTGTTCTTTGATATTGTCTGTCATACGCTCTCTATTATTTATCTAGAAGAAAGTCATTTGCTTTGGGTCTTCGGTCTTTACTTCTTTTTCTTTGACCAATTCCGGGTAGGATTTGATCTCAGTGGAAGTCTGCACAGGTTTTTCTGCAGTTGGATTATTGTGCATCTTTAACAACCGGGGTAGGTTGCTGAAATCCTGCTCGATCGCCGGCTTGAGTCCCGGTTGATGCAGAGCCGCTGCCGGGTGGAACATGGCAACCACCAGGCGCCCATCCACATTGGATGCTTTTCCGTGGATTGCGGAAATTTTCGCACCTGGCAGGAATTTTGCCATGGAAAATCTGCCGAGGGTGACGATCACTTCAGGGTGGATCGCCTCGATCTGCCGGTCAAGGTATTTCCCGCAGGCCAGGATCTCGTCCGGCAAAGGGTCCCTGTTGCCCGGCGGACGGCATTTGACAACATTGCAGATGAATACATCTTTCCTGGCTAATCCTGCCTTGGCAAGGAGATCTTCAAGCAGTTTACCTGCTGCCCCGACAAACGGGCGTCCCTGCTCGTTTTCATTGACACCGGGGCCCTCCCCGATGAACATGATCTTCGCATCTGCAGGACCCTCTCCGGGAACAGAATTCTTTCGGGAATGGTGCAAAGTACAATTCTTACAGATGCGCACTTCGCTTGCAATGGTATTCAGGGTGTCTTGAGCTTCCACAATTTACCTCTGCTCGAATTCTACCTTAATTTACAGTTTTGATGATTCCATCCTCTGCATGATGAGCTAAACGAACCATTCAAACCTATTTTTCGTTGTTCGCGCCGGTGTCCCCACCGCGCGCGAGTTCTTTGACCGTGAGGTCTCCATTATTCATTCTCTCATGGCCTCCAGGTTGGGTATTTGCCCCCGGTAAACAATTGAACTTGAAAACCATCGGATACACGAATTTTATAAATGGTTGTTTTGTCCAGGGTACAAATATCAACACCACATAAGTGGTAAACCAACCACTCTCCATCCGGCGACCAGCGTGGTGGAGAGACAATATTTTCGGGATTTAGTGTAGTTTTTATGTCGGAAAATCGTATGTCTATCAACTTACGAGGTTTATTTTCATCCGCTTTTATTACATACAAGCCATCCATTCCAAAGAATGCAACCCGGGTTCCATCTGGCGACCACATTGGAAAAAAGCCCTTGGCAAGTTCGCTTTATTCCCCGGTATTCAGTTTAATCACATTTATGTGATAACTTGGCGACCCATAGAGGATCAACAATTTCTCCAAAAACAAACTTTATTCTTACATCAGTCCCGGCTGATAATCAAGAACAAGGTGACCAGCGCTTGAGCATCTCCGCGATCTAAATCGCTTCTATGGCATCGGATCATATAATTGTAATATGATCGATTCTCAAACGTAATTAATCCCTCAGTGCACGTTCCTGAATATATTGAAGGACGGTCAATCCGGCAAAGGTATTCGTTTTGCTGTATCTGCTTTATGTCAGTGTAATGCAGGGAACCGGATAGACAACACCTTATTTTCAAACTAAAAAGGTGGCTCGCTTGATAGTTATTCCGAATAGTTGCAACATATTCCACCCGCATGCCGGATTATATATTCAAAGGTCTTTCGGCAATTGGATCTAATCTGGACAATTGCTCCATAAACATCGGTCAAAAGCCCCTATTGCTGACCGGATCCGGTGACTGTACAAATTCCGCTTTTTATATTCCAATAGGCAGGATAACCGGCTTCTCCATAAGGTATCATTCCTCTTGGATTTGATAATCCATAAAGAATTTCTCCATTCGCTGACCAGACCGGCACTACAAAATTATGTGGAAGATTTACCCTTTGATGGTTCGTGCCATCCGCCAGGATCAAATCAAATTCATAAACGTCGGCCTTACCACTTGGAAAAGTATATCGCCGGCTGGAAAAGGCTGATTCCAGGTACCAGAACTAACATGACCACAACCCGATACAAGGAAAACAAACAAATGAGCACACTGTGGAAAAGGAACAAAAGTAACGCAAGTTCAATTTAGAGGTTATTTTCATTTTGTATTTCCTGACGTGTAGGGTGGTTTTCCCAACGCACCATGCACAGTTTCCGACAACAACTGCCTCACTATTCCTGAAGCAACCGGTATCCGATGATTTCCCGGAAATGCTGCCTGACCTGGCTTTCCCATCATTCTTCTCCGCCCATTTCCACCCTCAGCGGATCCAGCAGCATGATGATCGCATCTTCCTGGTTATCCACATAATATTTTTTCCGCAGGTCAAAATCTATAAATCCAAGTTTCAGGTATAGATTATGGGCGGGAAAGTTCCCGGCTCTTACTTCAAGAAATACTTTTTCCGCTCCCCTCTTCGCCGCTTCGTTCAACGCCGCCGAGATCAATAATTGGGCAATTCCCTTGCGGCGGTATCCTTCTGCGACAGCAATTGTGCCTATATGCGCTTCATCCTCGATCGCCCAGACGACGATGAAACCGGCCAACTTCCCGTTATTCTCTGCGGCTGTATCCAATGCCACCAGGTGTATGCTGGTCTCGTTCTTGGTAATTTCAAAGATATAAGACCGTTCTGTCCATGGCAGCGAAAAACTGGCTTTATCCAATAAAAAAACTGCTGGAACATGTTCTTCCAGCATGCCGGTGATGATGATTCCCCGCTCGTTGTTTGGGCTCATTCAGGTATGGGATCTTTATAATGCAGGTAGGATGGTGCCAGGGTGACGACATCATCCACATCCATGGAAAGCCACCTTTTCCAGGCCAGCTGCGCCAGGTAAGCCGGCCTCCGGATGCTCATGGCCGGTTCTGCCAGGCGGATGTTCTTCCATCTGCGCGCCAGGGTCTTGCGTTCTTCTGAGTTGAGCTCCCCGCAGATCAACGTGGGTTTCTTAATGGATTGCTCCAGTTCACCGGGGGTCATGACCACCGGTTCCCCGTGTTTTTGCCAGTTGTTGTTTTTTACCCTGTACCAGCCCACTGCCAGGCGTCCCCTGCCTGCCTGGAGAACAGCAGCCAATGCAATGTCCTGGACAGGGACAGCGGCAACAGTGATATCCAATGATGGGATCCCGATGACCGGCAGGTTCAATGCGAGCGATAATCCCTTGACAAAGGCCATGCCAATGCGCAGGCTGGTAAACGAACCCGGTCCGGTGGCCACCGCCAGGACTCTCAGGTCTTTTCCGGTGATCCCCGAACGGGTGAACAGGGATTCAACCGCCGGCGCCAGTTCAACACTGTGATGGTTATGCGTCTGCCAGATGGTTTCGCCGATGATCTGTTCGTCATCATATAATGCCAATCCCATCCACTGCGTGGAGGTATCAACTGCTAATAACACTAAACACCTCCATAAATTTGTTTTTGAAGTTTGTGGATCAAGGTCATGTACCTTTTCCCCACAGCCTTGAAGAGCATGCCGCGCTGCTCATCCGCCAGCCAGCGCATGGATACCCATAATCTCTCGCGAGGTAAAACCGACTCGATCCGCTCAGGCCATTCAATGACCACCGGTCCATTGTCGATCATCGGGTCCAGGTCCAGGTCTTCCGCTTCAAGCGCAGACTGCATCCGATATGCATCCAGGTGGGATAGTGTGGTTTTATCCGGCCTGCGGTAGACATTCACTAATATAAAAGTGGGGCTCGAGACTGAATCCAAAGAACCCCAACCTTTGGCAATCCCCTGTACCAGGGTGGTTTTCCCTGCACCCAGATCGCCTGAAAGGCAGACAATATCAGTTTTATCCAGCAGCCTGCCCAGTCTGATCCCCATTCGGCGGGTTTGTTCAGGGCTTCTGCTGAAATAATCCAATGAATTCGCGTCTAATATTGGCATCTGGATTTATTATAAGGTTTTCAACCCGGCCGGGCAAGCAGCGGGTGATTTACCTGGTTACCCCGACTTGTTCTGCGATTATCCCTGCGATCTTTACCGCCGCATCCGGTTTGGCGATCGCCAGGCAGGCTTCGACTGCTTTCTGACGTTTTGGCGGATCGAGGATCCACTCCTGTATCGCTGCCACTACCCGCTCCGGGTGCGGTGCCCAGACTCCTGCTTTGTGGTTCACCACGTAGAATACATTGCCGTCTTCCTGCCCGGGCAGCCGGGAATAGATGATGATCGGCAAGCCGGCGATCAACGCTTCGCTGATGGTTCCGGGTCCCGCCTTGGTCACCAGGATATCCGCTGCCGCCATGAAATTGGGCATGTCCCGCGTAAACCCGTAGATATGGGTGGGTATATTCCATTGGTAGGTCTCAAGGGTTGTTTTCAGCTTGGCATTCCGCCCGCAGACGATCGCCATGGAGGCCTGCAAACCCGAATCATTGATGGCGTGTGCGATCTTTTCCAGCGGCCCCATGCCTTCCCCGCCGCCCACCAGCAGGATCACCGGCAGGTCTTCAGACCAATTCAGTTCTTTTTTCACTTTTTTCTTATCAGTCGGCGGATGACAGAATCGCTCTGCCACCGGCAGGCCAATTACATGGATCTTTTCAGGATCAACTCCATAGCAGATTCCCCGCTCTTTCGCCTCAGCCGTGGGAACCACGACCAGGTCCGCCCGGTTGTCATACCAGAAGGCGTGGGTTGAGACCATATCTGTAACGACCGTCATGAAATTTTGGTGATCGTTCTTGATGGCACGCAGTACCGGGCTGTTGGCAAATGGATGCACCGAAACGATGAGGTCGCATTTATTTTCCCTGACCAATTTCTTGGATGCACGCCGGATATACGGCCATACCAATGTTGTAAATGTTCTGGCTTGCCGGGCACCATCGCTCAATTTGTATCCCAGTCCCCACATTTCCGGCATCCGGGACAAAGGCGGGTATATGGCTGCTGCACGATTGAGCGGTGTGGGAGCATAATCCCTAAATATATCCACCAGTTCAGCGGTCATCTTTCCGGGAAATTCGCTGCTCATCGCTTCCAGGATCGCTTCGGCTGCGCTGCGGTGTCCTCCGCCGGTATCTGAGAACAGGAACACAATATGGGGTATTTTATTCGGGGGAATTTGCATGGTTCGTTCCGGGAATGATCTTCTTGATCCGCTTTGCCAGTTCACGGCGTTCCAGTAATACCTTATGGCCACAAGTCTGGCAGACCAAACCAATATCCGCCCCCATCCGGACAACTTTCCAGGTTGTACTTCCGCAGGGATGCGGTTTACGCAGTACGACCATATCGTCCAGTTGAATATCCGGGAGCATAAAATGATTATATCATCCACATGTTATAATCATTTGCAGGTAATCTTCTATGTTTAATTTATCCCCTTCCATCATCATTTCACGAATTATCATCCTGCTGATCGCCCTGCCTGTGCATGAGCTGGCACACGCCTGGACTGCTCATTATTTCGGCGATTCCACACCTGAGCGCAATGGCCGGCTTTCTTTTAATCCGCTGGCTCACCTGGATCCACTGGGTGCTTTGATGCTTTTGTTTGCAGGTTTCGGTTGGGCAAAACCTGTCCCCATAAACCCGTATGCCCTTGAGAAAAGAGCATCTTACGCAAACCTGCTCGTTTCACTTGCTGGAGTGGTCGCTAATTTCATCCTCGCGATCCTCGCAGCCATTCCTTTCCGGTTTGGATTGATCCAGTACTATTCCGTCCCCGGCTCCTTCCTCCCCTCTCCATCCGAGCTTCTCCTGCAATTCATCATCATCAACCTGGCTTTGATGCTCTTTAACCTTATACCGCTGGCGCCTTTGGATGGTGAGAAAGTCCTCAGTTATTTGCTCCCGCCAAAGTTATCCCGCTATATGGATATCATTCGTCCGTATGGACCTCTGGTCCTGTTAGCCTTATTGGTCGCCGGCCGAACCATTGGACTGGATGTCATCGGCTGGATCATGGGTCCGCCGCTCAATGCCATATTTGGTCTTCTCGTAGGAAGTTGATCATGGGAACTCAGATCACCATCATTGGAATGAATGTTACCGGGGCTTCCATCGGCCTGGCTTTAGGCGCATATCCGGAAGAGATCGTCCGGGTGGGTGTTGACAGGAATAAGGATTTCCTGAAGAAGGCCGAGAAATCAGGCGCAGTCGATAAGACTTCAATGAATGTACCTTCTGCGATCAAAGGATCTGACATCATCATCCTTGCAGAACCTCAGGATCAATTGCTGGAAACTCTGGATATCATTTGCGGCGATCTAAATCCTTCTGTGCATTTATTCGATGTCTCCGGAGTCAAGCAAGCCATTAACCTGCATCTGGGTAAAGTTGCACCTGATTATCACAACCACATGAATTGCTCGCTTGTCGTAAATCCTGACTACATGCTGGCGATGGCTGCCTCACTGGATGATGCCCGGGCTGATCTATTCAAATCAGGATTAATGGTGGTCGGCATTCCCGAAGGAACTTCAAAGGAAACTGTTGACCTGGTCGGAACATTAGCCCGGCTGCTCGAAATGCGGGTAATGTTCTCTGAACCGGTTGAAATGGACGGATTCCAGTCCGCAGTTAATTATTTACCCCAAATGCTCACAACCACCCTCATCAATGTTGCCGGTAGTCAAGCCGGTTGGCGGGATGCCCAAAAATTGGTCAATGCTCCATTCATGATCCCGGCCGGCACGATACAAATGTTACCTGAAGGAGCATCTGCAAGCTGCCGAGTGGCTGGCAGACAAAGATAACCTCATCCGTTATATAGACCTCATCACGCAGGAACTGCTGGAACTTCGTTCAGAGTTGAAGTCGGATGAAGCTCAACTGCTAACTGAACGGGTGAATTTTGCGAAAGAGATGTATTCCAATCTTCTCAAACAGAGAATGAGGGGGGATCTGGCAGAAAATGGACAGGAGAAGATCCATTTTCCTTCCTCAGGTGAAGCTTTGCGTGACCTCTTCACGTTCGGAAAAAAGAAATAAGGACCATATGGGAACCGGGGGTAAGGCAGCATATTTTTGTTATATCGTCCAATGCCTGGATAATACATACTACACCGGTTGGACCACCGATCCTCAACGCAGAACCTGTCAGCATAATAAAGGCTGTGGTGCTAAATATACCCGCACTCACCGTCCGGTCACTCTTGTTTATCTCGAAGAAATGCCTGACAGGAGTGAGGCGATGAAGCGGGAGTACGCCATCAAAGCCATGTCCCGGAAAAGAAAAGAAGCCCTGATCCAATCTCACCCTATATCAACAGGAATGGAAGATGCCTAACCTACCAATATCAAGTATCTGTCTGTTGCACCTGGCCGGGTGAATTTGCTGGGTGAACATGTGGACTACAATGGCGGGTCCGTTCTCCCTGTGGCGATCAACCTGAATGCCCGTCTTGAATTTTCTCCCCGTAAAGACAAACAAGTTCATATTGAAGCGCCTGACCTGCATGGAAAGGTGGTTTTTGATCTGGGCCAACTGGACCAGAAAGCCGATCTCGCGGGTAATCCTCTGCCTCGCTGGGCTCAATACCCGGCCGGAGTGGCCTGGAGTTTGATGCAGGCAGGCTTGACATTAAATGGCATGGATGGAAGGTTTACCTCCACTGTGCCGATAGGATCCGGCTTAAGTTCGTCAGCAGCCATGGAAGTGGCTTTCGCCTCAGCCTGGAATTTGATTGCCGGGGGTAAACTGGATAACACCCAAATCGCCCTGCTTTCGCAAAAAGCAGAAAACCAGTATGTGGGGGTGAATTGTGGAATAATGGACCAGTTCGCCTCTGCCAATGGGATTGCAGATCATGCAATTGTTCTCAATACCCGAACATTGGATTTTCATCCGGTTCCACTGCCTGCGAATACGGATATTGTGATCGCCGATTCCGGGGTGAGAAGATCCCTCTTGAATTCTGAATACAATGTTCGCAGGGCAGGCTGCGAAAAGGCCCTATCGATCCTGGCAACCCGAATTCCCGGCATACAATATTTGCGGGATGTGAGCAGTCAGCAGTTGAACCAATATTATTCATTATTACCTGACCCGGTAAATGGTTATGCCCGCCATATTATTGAAGAATGTGAACGGGTCGACCAGGGTGTGGCAATGCTGGAAAATAAAGATGCTGCGGGCTTCGGTGACCTCATGTTCAAATGCCACGCCAGCCTCAGGGACTTATATAAGGTGAGTGCTCCGGAACTGGATATTCTGGTTGAGATCGCGTCAAAGCAGCCCGGTTGCCTGGGAGCGCGGTTGACCGGAGCAGGTTTTGGCGGCTGTACTGTCAACCTGGTCGAAACTGATGCAGCGTCATCCTTTATTGAGGAAATAAAAACCGGCTACCTGAAGGCAACCGGTAAAGTGGCAAAAGTTTATCGCTGCACTGCCAGTGCAGGTGTTGCAGTCACCCCGCTCAATTAATCAGTAAATACGGGTAAATGCCCCAGCGAGATGATCTCGCGCCATTTAGCCCTTTCCCCTTCAGTGAAGATCGCTGCTTCAGCCACAATTTGCGCGCTGGCTTTCTGGATCAATATCCGCATACCCTGCAAAGTGGAACCTGTGCTGATGACATCATCGACGATGACCACTTTTTTTCCATTAATTAATTCAATATCTTTTTCATCCAGGTATAGCGTTTGGCTCTGACCGGTAGTGATCGACAATGTCTCTGCTTGAAGAGTTTTGCCCATGTAAGGTTTATAAGATTTTCGCAGGATCACGTATGGTTTTTTTGTTTCAACCGCTAATGCATACGCCAGCGGAATACTCTTCGCTTCGGCGGTAACTAAAACATCATAAGTAATGTTTTCCAGCTTTTTGGCCAGTTCCCTGGCACAGTTTTGTACAAGTTCGGTATCGCCAAGAATATTAAGGATTGCGATCTTTAAGCCCGGTTTGATCTCGAATAAAGGTAGTTCCAGTTTTGTTCCGGCTACTTCAACAGCGTATGTCTTTCTCTCGCCCATGGGAATATCCTCCATAAAATGAGTTTACTCCATAAGTTTAGCACAATTCTTGGATTTCACCTTATAGGCGCAGAACCAGCATTTTGTAGAGGGGAGCTTGCTCCACCGGCCACAAAAGGAGGGATTAATAAACAACTGGGTGAATATTTTGCTGCAATCTTTATGGGATTAAAACAAAATTCTGGATTTGCACCAGAATGATGAGAGCCGGGGACGCCGACCCCGGCTCTCAATTTAAGGAGGAGAAGAAGAAGAGAAGTCGCCCTTTGATATATAATAACAGCAGAAACTATGTTCTACTTGACGATTACCCTACGCTTACTCTACGATATTCGTATAGAAAAATAAAAGGAAGCCAAAATGTCGTTTATTGCTCCATCTGCGCAGTTGTATCACCCGGTATTTGGTGTGATCAGCCTGTTCACCAGTTCCGACGGGTTGTTTAAAGTATCATTCAACCATCCCGGTAATGTCCCGGGTAAAGAGCTAAAAGAGCCTTCCCTGTTGAGCTCGGCCAATCGGGAAGCATTGGATATTTCTCAGAAATTATTGGGCTATCTGACCGGATCAAAGGAGAATTTTGACATCCCGATAGATTGGTCAATTTTTTCGGATTTTTATAAATCAGTACTCAAACAAACAAATGAAATACCGTTTGGGAAAATTCTAACCTATGGCCACCTTGCCGAACTCCTGGGTGATGCCAAAAAATCAAGGGCAGTCGGTGCTGCACTCGGGCAGAATCCGATCCCCATCATCATCCCCTGCCACCGGGTGGTCGGTTCGGATGGCAGCCTGCACGGGTATTCTGCACCGGGCGGATTAGCCACGAAAGCCTGGCTGCTGACCCTCGAAGGACATAAATTCAAATCAGACTCGCCTTTTCTATTACAAAAGGATGAAAATGGAAACTTCTAACGAATTTCGAAGCGGATTTGTAACGATCGTTGGCCGTCCCAATGTCGGAAAATCCACCCTGCTGAACAATATCCTCAAACAAAAGATCGCCTCCATCTCCCCCCGCCCCCAGACCACCCGCCGCAAACAATTGGGGATTTTCACTGACGAGAAGGTGCAGATCGTTTTTGTGGATACCCCGGGTATCCACACTCCTGTTCATAAGCTGGGTGAATACATGAACCAGGTCGCCGAAGATACCCTCCGCGATGCAGACTTGATCTTATGGCTGGTCGATGCCACCGTACCTCCCCAGGAGGAAGACAGCCTGGTTGCCCAATTTGCGTTGCGGGTGGAAACAACGGAAAAGGTGATCCTTGTTCTGAATAAGACTGACCTGGTGGACCCTGCCACCCTGCAAAATAGAAAACTGGAATATGAAACGCTGATGGACTGCAGTTCCATCCACATGATCTCTGCCCTGTCCGGAAAAGGAGTCAAAGATCTGATAGCCGAACTGACCAATCGGTTGCCGGTCGGCTTCCCATTCTATGACCCCGAGCAGGTGACCGACCTGTATGAAAAAGAGATCGCTGCCGATTTTATACGTGAAGCGGCCATGATCCAGCTCAAGGATGAGCTGCCGCACGCTGTTGCCGTCCGGGTGGACGAGTACCACGATATCGGCGAGACCAATGCCGAGATCTCCGCCACCATCTTCGTTGAACGGGAATCCCAAAAACCCATCGTCATCGGTAAAGGCGGAGCCATGATCAAGGTCATCGGCGAGACTTCCCGAAAAGAGATCGAAAAGCTCATCGAGCGTAAAGTGTTTTTGGAATTACGGGTAAAAGTGTTGAAGAATTGGCGGAACGATCCCTCTGCTCTCAGGCAATTTGGCTACCAGCATCAGGATGACAAGTAATTGGCTGAAATTGCTGCTTTGAGCCTGATCGTATTCATTGCCATCCTGGATTGGCTGGCAGTGGCATTTGGCTGGCACCGGGCAAAATATATCACCAAGCCGTTGGTGATGATCGTATTGATCGCCTGGCTAAGCGTCAACGGTGGCTGGCAGTATCCGGCGTTGTTCTTCCTGGCGGGAGCGGTTTTCTCGCTGTTGGGGGATGTCTGGTTGATGCTTCCGGGGAATTATTTCCTGGCCGGGCTGGTTTCGTTCCTGCTGGCCCATCTGGTGTACATCGTCGGGTTTTCCGTGGAAACTCCCGTTTTCACCCCGCTGTTAATCCTTTTGACCATCCTGACGATCGGCATCGCCGTCTTCGTGACCCGCAAGATCCGCCAGGGCGTTTTCCGGAAGACCGGTGCCAGGCGCATCCGCTGGTCGGTCACATTGTATAGCATCGTGATCACGATCATGTTCCTTTCAGCCCTGGCGACCATTGGTAAACCGGGCTGGGAACCTGCAAATTATCTGTCCGTTGCAGTGGGCGGACTGTTATTTTATCTATCCGACACCCTGCTTGCCTATGACCGTTTTGTCACCCCCATCCGGTACGGCCGGTTATTCGTGCGCATCACCTATCATGTCGGGCAGATATTGCTGCTGACCGGGGCAGTCAACCATTTTGTTCACTAACTGAATTTCGATTTTAGCGGTCTAAATCCCTCTCCCAACGCTTCATGCGCCTGGCCGATCACCATGAATGCCGATGGATCCTTTTCATGCACCAGCGCTTTGAGTTGGCTGACTTCAGATCTGGTCACCACACAGTACAAGACGTCCCGTTCTGTTCCCGTATAGGCCCCTTTTCCGGAAAGGAAGGTTACTCCTCTTTCCATGACGGTCATGATCTCCTGCGCTACATCCTGCGGGCAGTCGGTCACGATCATCGCCGTGCGGAAGATATCCGTACCTTCCACGGTAACCTCCGCCGCCAGCCCGCTGACATAGATCATCACCAATCCATACAGGGCATGCTCCCAGTCGAATACAAAACCGGCCAGCAGAACGATCACCGCATCTGTAAGTAAATACGACTGTGAAATTGAGATGCCAAAACGGTGATTGAGGATCCTGCCCAAAATGTCGCTGCCGCCGCTCGTCCCCTGCCCGCGGTACACCAATCCCAGGCCAACACCCAGCATCAAACCACCGTAAAGTGAATTCAATACCAGGTCTTTGGTCATCCCCGCGGGTGGAATAAAGAAGGCGAACACATCCGTCATGACCGAAAACGCAACAATGGCAAATGCAGTCCTGAATGCGAAGCGCTTGCCGCCCAGGTATCTCCAGCCCAGGACGAACAGCGGTGCATTCCCCACCAGTACCATTACTCCGATCGGCCAGTGCGTCACATGGTTGATCAATTGGGCTGCCCCGCTGACTCCGCCGCTGACCAGTAATCCCGGTATCAGGAACAGCCGCATCGCCAGGGCTTGCACCAGTGATCCGGCCAGGATGAGTGCGTAATCCCGCACAAGTTTCCACTGGTTTTTCCGTTTAACGTTTGCTGGTACTGAGTTTTTTACGATTTCAGATCCCATTTGGTCGTTCATGATCACCTGCTAGTCACTTCTTACTTTGATTTTTTCGAAAAAAAAGCGCCTCATTTGAGGCGCATGATATTGTTATCCCTGGTTACTTCGTGGAGGGCGCAGCCTCTTTTTTTTCTGGTTTTGGAGCGGGCGTGGATGAATCTGATTTTGTGGATGTTTCGCTCTTCGTTGAAGAATCAGTGCTGCTGCTTTTTTCTGATGTACTTTTCTCGCCTTCAGCTTTATCCGCTTTGGCAGATGCGGCATACGACATACCGCTCGAAGACCGGTGATCGGTGGAATAAAAACCGGAACCTTTGAACACGATCCCCACCGGTTGGAAAACTTTTCTAAGGGTCTTCTTCCCGCATTCCGGGCATTTCACCATTGGCGGGTCTACAAATTTTTGGCTTTCATCGAACTGCACTCCGCAGTTCTCACAACGATAAGTATATACTGGCATTTCTAAACTTCGATCCTGACACTGAATGATGTTGTTTGGTAAGTGGATAATTATAGTCGCCTTGAACTTGAATCGCAAGGACAACAGGCTATCCCCGTAAAATGTTGCTGTTATTGCAGTAAACCTTTATCTTTTTGGGTTGGAGGTTGGGGGTTTCAGCCCACCATCGTGAACGGTTTTCCCTCTCCCTTGGGGACATCGTGCCGTCAGGGAGAAGGCTGGGATGAGGGGCTGTATTAATTATAGTGCAATCATCCGCGGAGGATGGGGGGCGTACGAATCTGAAGTTAAGTATAATAATTTGATAATTAGGCTGCATATTACGATTATCATCCGGAGAGTGTAGAGGTAATATGGTCTCAAAAATTGATTGTTTTGTCGGAACAGTATCACGCGCGAGTGGACCAATCGATACACCATCATTCAAGTTTGGCGGCAAACCAGTATTTATATCTCATCTAGAGAATCCAATTTGTAAACACTGTGGACAACCTATGGATTTTATTGGACAAATACCTCTTGATAAACCTATAAATTTTTCCAAACGGTTCAAGATGGCTTATATTTTTATATGTCCGGGGAAATTTGATGATAGAGGTTGGCTTGAATGTGATACCTTTCAAGCTTTTTCCGGTTCGAATGCGGTTCTTTTACAAGAAGACCTAGGGCAAATAATAATTCCCAACATAAAACCTCTGTTCATGGATTACTTAATAATAATAACTCATGAACTGGAACCAAATATTGATACAAGTGACAATGAAAATTTTCGCGACATAATCGATGAAGTAAAAATGACCACCAAAATTGGTGGTGTACCCTCTTGGATCCAGAATAATGAGAACCCTATTTGTCCTGTTTGCACTAAACCATTACGATTTGTAGTTCAAATTGATTCACAGCTTGATGGTCCATTACCAGCAGACCCCACACATTGGAGTGAATACAATACCTATAATTTTGGTGATGCAGGAATGGGTTATGTCTTTATTTGTGAAAATGATTGCTTAGAAAATGGCGCATTTCTCTGGCAAAGCACCTAGGTTTTGCAATTATTACATCGACCCTCTGTTCCCGCCTTCTATATTTCCCTCATGCAGAAACTCCACCTTCGGGCGCCTTCTCCTGCCGGGGACATCGTGCCGTCAGGTAGAAGGCTGGGATGAGGGGCTTGCGATCCATGAGTTTATTATATGTCATAAAAACAGGAGACCATCGGGTGACACCCATTAGCGGGACGCTCCTCACATCCCGGTTGTCCATTGATGTAACTCCGATTACAATAATATTCATTATGCATGCTTTAATCCCATCTCCAGCAAGAATAATTGACACCGGGAGCATGGTATCCATCTTCGAGGCTTCATAAATGGCAATTGATATTCAGCGCGTGAAACTTCTCTGTTTTGATGTCGATGGCACCATCAGCGATACCGATGATGTCATGGTCAACAAACTCTACCGCTGGATATCCTTCATCACCAGTGTTTATCCATCCCTGGATACGTATAACATCGCCCGGCGGGTCATCCTCGGGTTGGAAACACCCGCCAACCTGGTTTTCAGCATCCCCGACCGCCTGGGAATTGACGATGAGATCGCCTGGATCATCAGCCGCTTCAATAAATTGGGGATCGGGAAAAGAAAACCACCCTTCTGGTTGATCAAAGACATCATCCCCACCCTCGATCAGCTCGCAGTCCATTATCCGATGTCCATTATTTCAGCCCGGGATCAGTTTGGAACTGAAGCTTTTCTGGATTATTTCAACCTGTCCCCACGATTTCAAACCATCATTTCTGCTCAGACCTGTGCGCACACCAAACCCTACCCCGATCCGATCCTGCATGCCGCCTCCCTGGCCGGGGTAAAACCCGAAGAATGTTTGATGATCGGGGATACCACTGTCGACATCTTATCCGCCCGGAAAGCCGGCGCTCAAAGCATCGGTGTTCTCTGCGGGTTTGGCGACGAAACCGAACTGAGAAAAGCCGGTGCGGACCTGATCTTGAAGCATACCTCCCAGGTGGCAGATTACCTGTTGCGCCCGGCTATCCAATAAATACGCTATAATTTTATTACCATGACAAACAAATTGAATTCCATATGCGTTTATTGCGGTTCCTCAGACGATATTCATCCTGTATATTATCAGGCTGCCAACCAACTGGGAAAGCTGCTGGCAGAATCGAAGATCACCCTGGTCTATGGTGCCGGGAAGACCGGATTGATGGGTGTTCTGGCCGATAGTGTGTTGAACAATGGGGGAACTGTTACCGGCGTTGTTTCTGAAAACTTGAACCAGCCGCAGCTCATCCATGCCAAATTGACCTCCCTTGAGGTTACATGCAGATATCCAGAGCCGGCAGCGCCGTATGCTGGATATCGCCGATGCAATGATCGCCTTGCCGGGTGGTTTTGGCACTTTCTACGAACTGCTCGAAGCCCTCACCTGGGCTCAGATCGGTATTCACCAAAAACCGATCGGGATATTGAATATTAATGGGTATTTTGATCCATTCTCGGTAATGATCGAACATGCCATGCTGGAGGGTTTTCTTTACCCTGAGCACCTTGAACTGATCATAAAAGCAGAATCTCCGGAAGATATTCTGCCAGCCTTGCGTCACTATTCTCCTCCGGCCGCCCTGGCTCGCTGGGTGGATCGAAAATAGAGTCTTTCACTAAAATTATTCAAAAAATCTGCTGAAGAATTATTTCAGCAGATTTTTTATTTATTCATCCTGATATCAGGTCAATTGTCGAATTTATATCGCCGCTTTCCTGAATTCACGGTTTGCCAGGATCCAGAGGACAAATAACAAGCCGCCGCCAATGAGGAAAGGATAGGATGGGCCAAGCAGCTGGAAGATCCCTCCGCCAATGACCGGGGCCAGCGCGTTCGCCCCTGAAAGCATGGCTGCTGAAACCCCCAGGATCCCGCCAATTTCGCTGATACTAACGCTCCGTGTAAGCAGGCTGTTGATGGCCGGCTGCAGAACTCCCCCGCCGATTGCCGCCGGGATCATGGCTGCCATTAACCAGATGATACCCAACCATCCCTGGTTGTTCTCTGCCGGGAGATCTATTTTTAGATTTTGGGTGGGAGGAGTCTCACCCGGTAATGTTCGCGTTCCACTTAATTGAGCTTCAACAGCACTCCTGGAATACCAGGGTACAGGCTGTTTGGGAGTTAACCCGGAAATAAGTAAACCGGCTGCCAGCAATATTAAGCCCATTCGGATCAGCCATTTATCGCCAAATTTCTTGCTCCACTTTCCAATAAAATATCCCTGGACAAGCACAATGATGATTCCCACGAATACAAACAAAATCGAATTTCCCCGGGCATCCAAACCAAGCCGGTTGAGGGTGAAGAGTGATAAAAGCTGTTCGAATCCTCCAAAAGCCAGTTGGAAAGAGAACATTAAGATCAGTAAAAATCCGGTAATGGGTTTACGTAAACCTGCGATCATGGTTTTGAATGAGATTTCCGCGTTGTGATTTTTACCCCTTTGCCCAACTGGAAGAGTCTCTTTCAGGACGAAAATGGTAGTAAGTATGGATACTAACGAGAAACCGGCTGCGACCCAGGCTGGAACGTGGAAATTATTCCCGCTGGCAGCCAGTGAAAGAAACGCGATTACCGGTCCGATAATAAACCCGAGGCCAAATGCCGCTCCCAATAAACCCAAACCCTGGGTACGGGTCTTTTCATTCGTGCTGTCACTGATCACTGCCTGCGCTGTGGATATATTCGCCCCCGAAATTCCGTCGATCATCCGGCTGAGGAATAAAAGCCAAATGGAATGTGCGCTTGCAAGCAGGATAAACCCTGCCAGGGTTCCCAACTGGCTGATCAATAATATCGGTTTCCTTCCATACCGGTCAGACAGCCTGCCTAATATGGGTGAACCTACAAATTGCAGCATCGGGTAGGTCGCACCCAGCAGCCCGATGATAGCTGGTGAAGCTCCAAAACTGGCAGCATATAAAGGCATTAAAGGAATGATGATGGTTAATCCCAATAGATCGATCAACACGATCAGGAATACCGGGAGTACCTTTTTAAAATCCAGTTTATCGCTTGGCTCTTTGTTTTCAATAACATTTGCTTCAGACATGCATTACTCCTGTGGATTGGATAATCTTCCAATGATTTGATTGACCCACTGAATTTCCCGTTCAATGGTTTGTTCTCTGTGTTCGATGACCCATTTTGGTCCTCCGGAATGCGCTGGGATGGACCGGACTTCTGCAAGGTCATTTTCCAGAAGTTGTTTGCGTTCATCCAGAAGGGTGATCGATTCTTCATTGGGAAGATCTTGAATGAAACCAAAAACGATATCTCCCCTGGAATCCATTTTCAATGGTGTCCGTAAACTTTCCCGTAAAATGGCCTGGTAGGCACCTTCACCGGCTTCCGTGATCTGATATACCTTGCGTTCCGGTCGTTTTCCGTCTTTGACCGTTGTGGAGGTCACCCAGCCTTTTCCCTTCATCTTTTCAAGTATGAAATAGGATGTTGGTCGTTTAAGGTCTGCACAAACGGACATCACTTTATGGATCCTATCCATCAGCTGATAGCCGTGCATGGCTTGATTTCTGAGCAAACCTAGAATTAATAATTCATTTTCCATTCCACACTCCAATATAGTCAGTACTGACTATATTAATCGACTTATCAATTCTATGCAAAGAGTTTGTACAAACTATGTAAATATCATTATTCTTTATCAAATTGAGGTCGGATCCTTTTCGGTGGATTTCCATTCGAAATTTCACTTGACTGTCCATTTTTTAATAATTAATGCTATTATTAACCGCATGGGAACGAATCGTGATCGTATTTTAATTGTTGAGAATGATGCTGATATTTGCGATCTGATCGGCAGGCAAGCCCTTCAGTCGATGGGCTATCAGGTACAAACAGCAGGGGATGCTCAAACAGCCATCGCCAAAGCCATTCAATTTGTCCCTGACATTATGATCGTTGACCTCAATCTGCCCAGCTTGAGTGGAAAAGACCTGATGGTCGCCCTCTCATCCCAGGGTATTGCCACCCCGATCATCGCATTGACCAAAAAAGGCGGTGAAGAAAACCTCGTCCAATCATTCCGACTGGGAGCTACAGATTTTCTACTTTGGCCTGTGCGCGAAGCCGAAGTTGTTGCAGTTGTGGAGCGTGTGCTGAAGCAGGTTCACGAACGTCGTGAACGGGAAAGATTGGATAAACAGCTGCAGCAAACCAACCTTGAACTCCAAAACCGCGTTCGTGAGTTGACCACCATATTTTCAATTGGTAAAGCAGTCACCTCGGTCACTGACCAGGGTATACTTTTTGACAAGATCGTTGATGGAGCCTTAAAAGTTTCTTCCGGGGACCTGGGGTGGTTCCTGGTGAGGGATGAAGGGGAAAAACCCTTTGTCCTGGCTGCACATCAAAATCTTCCTGTTTCTCTTCACTATAAGTTGAATCAACCATGGGATGATGGCATTTCTTCATTGGTTGCGATGAGCGGTGAGACCCTTGCCATTCATGGCGAACCCCTAAAAAGATTCAAGGTAATTGATCTGGGTCAATCAGCATTAATTGCACCGGTTAAAGTGCAAAAAAGGGTCATTGCCCTCCTGGTAATAGTCCGCAAAGCACCACGGCCATTCAATGGCAGTGAACAAAAACTGGTCGAGGCAGTCGCTGATTACGCATCCATCTCCCTGGTGAACGCAAGGTTATTCCGTGCTCTGGAAGAACGCGCCAAATATATGCAGCGCGCCGCCGAAAACGCCCAGGCTGGTGAAAAATCTAAAAATGAATTCATTAAAAATGCCGGCAAAGAATTGACCTCTCCACTTGAAGAAGCGAATAACTCGCTAGAGATGCTGGCTGCAGAACTCAGTGCAAAATTATCAAAAGAACAGCTCGGCAAGTTGGATTCTGCTCGTGAAAATCTAAAACAGGTGATCGATCAGGTGGAGAAGGTACTGAAGATCCCTACAAGTCCCTTGCCGGCTCAAATGAAAGCGATCAATATTGTTCCTACTTGGCAATGAAGCCATGGAGCGTTTCAAACGTGCTGCTGAGGAGGACGATATCATTCTCACCTCAGACTTTTCTATTGGACGAGATTTTCGCCTATGCTGATCCAGGCCAGGTAACCGAGATCTTTGATAAATTATTAACGAACGCACTTCGTCGCTGCCCGCATGGCGGACAGGTTTCACTAAAGGTCGAAAAAATGATCGATGGACAGGTTCACGGGTTCATCAAAAATTCCACTTCTGAGATAGACACAAACCAGCTCTCTCCTCTTGGTGAGGATGACAAACACCAAAAACGATCTGCTTCTGAAAAATCGGATAGGAATACACAGGCATTAACCCAGGTAAAAGAACTTATCTCAGCCCATGGCGGCAAGGTATGGGTGGAGTCAAGTCAGGGACAGGGATCGATTTTCCACTTTACTCTCCTCCCTCCTGCCTAATAAACATGGTTAAAAATATTTTGGGGAACTGAAGCATGCCAGAAAACAGTAAAGAATCAGTCTTTGTGATCATATCTGATAACCAGGCGAACTATCTATTGGAACGTGTTTTACGATCTGCAGGTTATGCCGTAACTTCAGCCAGGGATAAGCTCAGCTCCGAAAAGATGATTGAAACCAGCCAGCCATCCATTGTCATCCTCGGTGAAAAATTGACCGATGGAAATGGTTTGGACCTTGCCCGTAACCTCATCCGGCGGTTCCCGGCTCTACCTGTTTTACTCTTCGTAAATTCCGATTCTCCGGAACTCTTAAAAGAAGCTCTCCGGTCTGGTGTGACCGATTACCTTTGCCTTCCACTTCATACTGATGATATCTTGCAGGCAGTGCAGCGCAGCATTCGGCAGGCAAAATTCCGTAAAGATTGGGTCATCCTGGAATCCAAACGGGCAACAGCCATCCTTGCAGCACCGTATGGATGAGATCGAAACCCTGGCTCAACTTGGCCGTTCGATCACTGCTTCGTTAAATTTGGATTATGTCCTGGCATCTGTGGTGGATGCCGCTGTGGATCTCACCGGCGCAGAAGAAGGCAGCCTGTTGCTTTTGGATGATATTTCCGGTGAATTATATATGCGCGCTTCCCGCAACTTTCAGGAAGAATTTGTGCGCACTTTCCGTTTACCCATTCACGACACTCTCGCAGGAAGTGTAATTCGCACCGGCCAGGCAGTCCTCCTGGACGAACAAACCCCTCAAAAAATTAAAACCTCCTATCTGGTCCATAGCCTGATCTACGTTCCTCTTCAAAGTCGGGGGCAGATCGTGGGTGTGCTTGGGGTGGATAACCGCCATAACCGGACTGCCTTTACTGACCACCACGTCAAATTGGTTTCAACTGTGGCTGATTACGCAGTAATAGCCATTGAAAATGCTCATTTATACACAACTGCCACCTCGGACCGCAATAAACTGGAAACCATCCTGACAAATATTCAAGATGGCGTCATGGTTTTGGATCCGGATCAACGCTTCATGCTTGTGAACCAGACTGCCCGGGCAGCATTTAATCTCGGCGATGGTAGTTTTATCGGAAAACAATTTACAGACGTTATTCAAAAAACAGAATTACTGGAACTATTAAAATCACCTGGCAGCGAACATTACCCCAATCAATGTGAAATCGAACTGGATGATGGCAGGGTTTTTTCCGCTCAGTTCACTCCCATCACGGATGTAGGTATTGCTATAACCTTTCATGATATTACCTATCATAAAAAACTCGATCGCCTTAAAAGCGATTTTGTGAGCACGATCTCGCATGATTTGCGCTCCCCGCTGACTGCAATTCTGGGTTATATCGAATTGCTGGACCGCGCAGGACCGATCAATGAACTGCAGCGGGATTTTATTAATCGTGTTCAAACCAGCGTCCACAGCATTACTTCACTGGTCAACGATTTGCTCAACCTCGGTAGGATCGAAAGTGGATTTGATACCAGGAAAGAGACGATCTCTCTATCAGATATTCTGAATTCATCGCTAACTTCAGTGGAAGAAAGGTTGAAAAAAGGGAGTCTCACCTTATCCAAGAACTATAAATTGGATTTACCCCCCTTGTATGGAAATCCAATTCAAATTCGTCAAATGGTCGATAATTTATTGGATAACGCAATTACATACACCCCTGAAGGTGGAAAGATAAAAGTCGAAGCGCAAGTGGATGGAAAACAGCTTATCCTGCTCGTTTCAGACACCGGCAACGGTATTCCTGCTTTGGATATGCCTTATATTTTCGATAAATTCTACCGGGCCAGTAATACCTCATCCGATTTCCCCGGCTCCGGGTTGGGGCTTATCAATTGTAAAATCCATCATCGAAACACATCAGGGTAGGATTTGGGTGGATTCAACCATCGATAAAGGCACAAATGTAACCGTGGTCCTACCGATAGCAGAAGGTGCGGCTACATAAATAATTACAACGATAAAAACAAACCAGCCAGAAAATATACTGGCTGGTTTGTTTTTATTATTAATCCTAACGTTGTTTATTATTTACGGCTGGTTTTGACCATTACCTCCCCCACGATTCGGTTGGTCAGTAGGCCATAAAGGTGTGACTTCCTGTCCATTTCCATCCTCATTCCCTGGAAATGGTGTTCCTTCAGGTGATCCATCCATATTTTGATATCCGGGTTGCCCAGTTTGAGTTCCGGTCAGTTTGGGAATTTCCGGCATCATCAGGTTGTTGAGTCTGAATACGTTGCTGTTCCTGCTCTTTTATTTGCTCCTGCAGTTGGATTTCTAACTGCATCTGTTCCTGTAATTTTTGCTGTAATTGTTCTTGCGTCATCTGGGAACTGCCGGTTGCTGAATCAAGTAACCTGATGCGGTCCTGAAGCATTGTGCGGATCTGTAAAATGTTTGGATCATCTACTCCGGTCTGAAGTTGCAGGAAGAGCTGCTCTTGTATTTGTATTTGGTCACGGATCTGCTGCATAAGCAACAAGCTATCTCCCTTGTCCAAACGAGTTGACTGTTGAAGAATTGTGTTAATTTGTTCTTGTATTCGATTGATCAATCCGGTGGATGGAACTTTGTTTTCACCAATAATAGCTTGTAATTCCATAGTCCGTCTGGTGAGGTATTCCAATTCCAGCTGAATAGCTTCAGGCGTGCCATTGGTCAATTCAAGTCGCACATCTTCACTAAATAGTTTAAGTGGATACAAAAAGTCATCAGAATTACTCGATTGAGCAGCGGCTAGAGTAACTCCTGAGCCGCCTAAGGCCAACACAATTGCTAGAAATGCACTTACTAAAGTTGTAAACATTGGGGATGTCTCCTTTCGAAATAACCTGGTTGTCCAGGATTTTTTTTGGTTCCATCCCTTATGACGTAACATTTCGGAATTAGATACGCTTGGTTGAATTTTATGAGCTTCTCCAAGAAAATTTGCCCGTCCTTTTACAGCATTTTCAGCTTCGCGGTGAGGTACATTCTTTAACTTATCAAGTGCATTTTCAATTCTTGGATCAAGTGGGTCCATCATGATCACACTCCCATCTTTAATTCCGAATTTATTAATAACGTATTCAACTTTTCCAAACCCCGGTGTTGAAGTGCTTTTATGGCACCAACCGATTTATTTAAGGCAGCTGCGATTTCACAATAATCCCATCCATGTAAAAACCTAAGGACGATCACTTGCCTTTGATCTGGATTTAGCTGCATAAGAGATTCTCTAATGATTTGACTCGATATTTTAAATTCCAGTGCATCATTTGGCTCCCCGGTTGGGTCTTTTATTACCTGTTCATCGATATCTAATTGAGTAGCAGGTTTACTTCGATAATAATCCGTAATCCAATTGTGGGCGATTCGATAAAGGTAAGCCTGAAGATGCTCACATGATCCTGATTTTCGTTGCAATGCACTTAAAAACCTTGAAAAGGTATCAGCTACACAGTCTTCAGAATTTTGCACATCACCTATCAATCGGATTGCATAGGAAAAAAGACCGGGGCTGTAACGGTCATAAATTTGGGCCAGTGTAATATGATCGTACCGTCTGGCACCTTCCAGCAATTGTTGCTCCTCGGTTTTATTCATTTCTCAACCATTATGACGTAATACTTGAACTTAAGATACGAAGTTACTTAAAACAGGCAGAGGATTTTTCCTCTGCCTGTTTTATTTGTAATAGAATTACCTGGCTTTATCCAATTCACCTTGTAAGGCAGTTTTTACGGGAGAAAATTCCATTCCCAATCCTGTTACATAATCTTTAATAATGATCTCTCCACCCGGAAATGGTGTCCCAATAATCGATTCGATTACATCCATATCCAAACCCCAATCAATTAGTTCCTGGAAAGTTGTCTTTCCGGTTATCGTATTTTCTGGAGCGATATGAGTTTCTGTTATTTCCCCGGTTACCTGAGGAGTAACTCTGATGGTTGTTACACTAGTTGGCGTTGCAGAAGGTTGTGGGGATAACTCCATTGGTAACGGGGTTGTCAAAGCTGGTTTTTCTCCATTCATCCTCGATACAAGCCATTCACGCAATAAGGTCACCTCAAAAGTCTCTGATTCCAGGTCTTTGATGGCAGTATCACCGCTCGTCGCAACGGGCAACGAAAATTCCCGCAATATCTCTGAAAGTGGAACTGCATATGTATCGGAGATTTGATTCAAAGTCATCCATCCTTTGATGGTTTCAACATCATCTGCAGAAGGGTTTACAAGCTCGCCGCTAGTTGTCACTTTTCCTGAAGTTGACCAATATCCGGCAGCCTGTGAGATCACGACCACAGACATAAAAACAATTACCACTACAATACCAAATAGGATCGGTTTAACTCGCATTTTCGCCTCCTATGGAATTCCTACCTGTATAACCAACATGAATCTCGAGTGCTCCTTTGCGTGGACATGCACCAACACATTCCAGGCAGGAAATACAATCCACACTCTGAATGGTTTTGGCCTTATGAACCTCTATTCCCATCGGGCAGGCTTTTGTACAAACCTGACATAAAGTACAAGCACTTTCTTCCCGCTTCAAATAAACCGGGCTCAATTTCCCGGCCAAACCGCTGATGGCACCCAAAGGACATGCATACCTGCACCAGGGGCGTTCAACAAATAGTGACAAAATGATGGTCAGAATAAGAACGATCAATCCCGGAGTAAAGCTGAATTCAGCGATATTGATCAATGCGGACCATGGATCATAATCACGAAAGACCATATAACCAAAATATGCAGAACCTCCGATAGCCCAAATTAATACGATATATTTACCAAACTTTAAGACTCTGTCCATGGTTGATAACCAGGGTGCATTACCGTTTGATCGACTGCAAACCTTTTTTTAGTTTCGGAAGTCGTTTTTGGATAGCCTTGCTTATCCCGCTTACCAGGTCCTGCAATGACCCTAGTGGACAGATCCAGCCACAAAACGCCGACCGGAGCAATATGGCTGTTACGATGACTGCTATGAAAAGTACAACATTGGATAGATGAGTGTGAGAAACAAAAGCACCCCCTGAAGTCAGATACTTATATAGTGTTTCAAGTCCTCCGAAAGGGCAATAGGCTTCTGCGGAAGCAGTTATTACTGGACCATCTTCACCGATCACAATATGCCTTACTACAGTGATGATGATAAATGCGGCAAAACTAAGCTGCACCAGACGCCTAAGCGTCTGGTGATTAAGGTTATACTTCTTTATTAGCTTCTTTATGGATTCAAGTGCCGAAATGTTAGGGGATTGAGAATTCATCATTATCCTCAGCTATTTAGCACAAGCTTCAAATTGGGTCAGGTGGATTTTCAGCGATGCACTCTGAAGATTCGAATATACACGTAACAAATCTGTATGAGTCGTAACCTTCATTATATGGGTATATAGATCCGCATCAGCTATCTCTGCTGACACCCCGATTTGGCATGCTTTAGTGAGTGTTTCAATCCCCAGGGAGTCAGTTAATCCCGGATTCACCGGGGCAATGATCCCATAGCGATCTGCTAAACGTAACAGAGCATTCACATGTTGCTGTTCTGATTGAACAATTTGTACAAATGGAAAAACGGCACCGAACTGGTCAATAACTGCATTATAAGTATTTACTGCACCATATTCTTCCAGTACGGCCTGTTTCAACCCATCGATTTCCGCGGTGGTAAGTGGTGTTGTGGATAAATTTCCACCAACGCCGGATCCGCCATAACCACCCTGTCCCCCTGGTCCACCTCTGCCATCTAAACCAGCTGCCGAAACAGGGATTGCGGTGAAAACCATTGTGAGGATGGCAGCGGCAATGATTCCACCAGACATAAACTTCATAACAATATTTTTCTTCATCTAAATATCTCCTATAGTTTTTTGAACTAAGGAGATATTATCTGAAACTATTGAGTATGGTGTGTGTAGATTGTGAGGAAATTATGAAGAAATTATTATTAGGGTGTGAATATTACCGATCTTCAGTTTTCTTGACCATCGAATGATTTAAAAATTCAAAAATGGCTGCAATGAATTCTTCAACCTTATCATAGGCAAAAACCTTAATTCGCGGGTGTGAATTCCCGGAAAGCATCTTGGAAACCCGTTTTCCAGCCAGATAACCGCAAATCACCGGTTTATCCTTCTCTAAAGCATATGCGATCTCATATCCGACGCCGTGTGAAGGAGTGCTGATCTCAGCCACAACTGCATCACACTCGTCCAACCAGGCAATATCGCGTTCATACACTTCTTCAGCTGATGTAGATGCTTCGTAATCCAGAATATGTGGATCAGCCAAAATTGCAGTCGGAACGACATGTCCGGCAGCTTCTAGTGCTGAGACGATATCCTGATAATTTTTCTGGTCATTACGTCCGCCTGTGATGGAGCAAGAGAAATATATATTCATAAGGCCTAATTACCAAAGTAGATTCCCGTGTCATCCATCCGTTCAATACACACCAGGGAGTGAATGGGGACATTCAGATATTCCAGGGCTTTACGGCCGCCTTCGAACGATTTCTCGATCAAAGCGCCGATTCCGACGATCTGCGCACCGGCAGCTTGAGCCAGCCTGACCAGGGCGAGAATGGTACTGCCTGAAGCCAGGAAATCGTCAATGATCAATACACGTTCACCATGTGCCAGGTATTCAGGTGATACGATCAGGTCGGTCATGACGCCTTTTGTATGGGATGGTGCCACAGTGAGATAGACAGTATCTGGCATGGTGATTGGCTTTGTCTTTCGAGCATACACTACTGGTACATTGAGATGCCGGGCGGTCATCAACGCAGGTGCAATACCCGAAATTTCAGCCGTCAATACCCGGCTGGCATTTACATCTGCAAAAATCCGGGCGAATTCCTTGCCACAATCTTCCATTAAAGCGGGGTCCACCTGATGGTTGATAAAACTATCTACCTTTAATATTCCTCTTCCCAGGTAACAACCTTCCCGGGAAATTTTTTCCTTTAGGGCAAGCATATCGACCTCCAAATTGAATAGTAAGTTGTTTAGACGATTTTACAACACTACACGTTCAAATAACAAGTTGGTTTGTGTTAGAATCGATATTAAATACAATGCCTCCGCTCATTCTAGCTTCCAATTCACCTCGCCGCAAAGAACTTCTAAGCCTCACCGGGCTGCCATACATCATCTTACCCGTGCAGGTGGACGAAACACCATCACCGGATGAGGAACCAAAGGCATGTGTTATTCGTCTGGCTAAGATAAAGGCAAAAGCTGCTCAACAACTTGCAGACAGTCTGGGATTCCCCACGGGACAGTTAATCCTGGCTGCTGATACAATTGTGGTAAATATGAATCGTGTCTACGGGAAACCCGTGGATGACCAGGATGCTCACAAGATGTTGATGGAACTCCGTGGTCATACACATGTGGTTTTGACAGCCATATCCATTACCGGGGTGCGAGAAACTAAGCAATCCACTGTTCTTTGCGAAACCGAAGTTCCGATGCGCAATTATTCTGAGTTAGAAGTGGATGAGTATATTAAAACCGGGGACCCATTGGACAAGGCTGGTGCATATGCCATCCAACATGATGGTTTTCACCCGGTAGAGAGTATGACGGGTTGTTACGCAAGTGTAATGGGATTACCATTATGTCATCTGGTGAAGGAGTTGGAATCCTTTCATGTTAATTTATATGAAGATGTTCCTGTCGCTTGCCAGGCGAAGTTAAAATATCAGTGCCCGGTATTTTCGACGATCCTTACCAGGTATGCTGATAACTAGGAGATGAATATGAAATTTTGGCGAATAGCGGTATTGTTGGTAATCATTACCACAGGCTGCAGCGCTGCCACTGGTTCCACCCCTACACAGCCTGTTTTTTCGACCAGTCAACCCCTGCCTACACCAGTTATATATACCACCCGTGTTCCGGACCCGGAATCTGCCGCGAAAGCATTTTTGGATTCATGGAAAGCTGAAGATTACCCCAAGATGTACAGCCTGTTAACAGCAATAAGCAAAGACGCCATCAGTCTGGAAGACTTCAATAAAAAGTATACAGATACTGCGGTCAATATGTCGCTTCAGACAATTGATTATTCGGTGATCTCCACCTTGACCAATCCAACCAATTCACAGGTGGCTTTTCGGATCACCTACCACACGGTTTTGCTTGGGGACTTGGATCGGGATATAACCATATCACTCGACCAGGATAAAGGATATTGGCTGGTTCAATGGGAAGATGGATTGATCCTTCCTGAGCTTAAAGGTGGTAATCGTCTATCGCTCGATTATAAGATCCCTGCGCGTGGAAATATTTATGACCGCAACGAAAAAGCAATAGCCGCCCTCACGGATGCAGTTGCTCTGGGTGTGGTGCCTGCTGCGATCCTGCCAGACAATAAAGATTCTGTCACCAGTATTCTCAATCGTCTCACCGGTATTCCAGCTCCGTGGATCAGTTCAATAGTGCAGGGGCAGGAAAATTATTATGTCAATGTCGGGGAAACCACCGCCGATAAATATAATGAATTCGCAGGTGCTCTGGCTCAATTTGGCGGTGTGGATGTAACTCCATACAATACACGTTTTTATTACGATGGTGGAGTAGCTCCCCAGACTATTGGTTATGTGCAACAGGTACCAGCAGAAGAATTGGATGCCTATCGAAGAATGGGCTATCTAGGTGATGAAAAAGTGGGTGTGTCTGGACTTGAAAGATGGGGAGAGGAATACCTGGCTGGTCAACATGGTGGTAATTTATATGTAATTGACCCCCAGGGACAGATCGTGACCCGCCTGGCGTCCGCTGAGCCCTCTGCTTCACAATCCATTTACACAACATTGGATAAAGACCTCCAAATTGGTGCACAGAATGCCCTGGCAGGTTTTGCCGGTGCGGCTGTTGTCCTGGAAAGGGATACAGGCAGGGTATTGGCCATCGTATCTTCTCCGGGTTATGATTCAAATCTGTTCGATCCGTATAATGCCAACTTTCAATTTTTAGGGTAGTATGCTTTCTGATCCCAACCAACCGCTGTTAAACCGGGCTACCCAGGGTCAATACCCCCTTGGATCAGTGTTTAAGATCATAACCATGGCTGCAGCGCTTGAAAGTAAACAGTTCACTAAAGACTCGACCTACAACTGCACCTCTCAATTTACCGAATTGGCTGGTATCACTTTGGATGATTGGACTTTTACTAAAGGGTTGCCTGCAAGTGGCATGCTGGACCTTCAAGGTGGTCTTATGCGTTCATGTAACCCGTGGTTCTGGCATATCGGATTAAACCTGTACCAGATTGGTTTGACAACAGCCGTCACCGATATGGCACGAGGTTTTGGACTTGGTACAGAAACTGGAATCGGCCAGATCGCTGAAGATACCGGGAATGTACCCGATGCCGCCTCTGAAGGTGACGCTACACAGCTTGCCATCGGTCAAGGCGAACTACTGGTTACCCCATTGCAGGTAGCCCACTTTGTGGCAGCTGTCGGCAACGGTGGTACCTTATATAGGCCGCAGATCATCGAAAAGATAACACCGCCCAATGGTGATCCGACCCTGGTCTTTCAACCTGAAGTTCAAGGTAAGCTGCCAATTTCTGCTGAAAACTTGAAATCCATCCAGGAAGCCATGTATATGGTTGTTGAAAACAACCGTGGTACAGCATATCGCACATTTGTTGGTATGGGGATTCCCATTTATGGAAAGACAGGGACAGCGCAGGCTAATCCGGGTGAAGACCCGCATGCCTGGTTCGCAGGTTATACCGATGCTCGCAATCCCGGTAAACCGGATATTGCCGTGGTTGTTCTCGTTCAAAACCAGGGTGAAGGTTCAGAATGGGCTGCACCAATTTTCCGTCGGATCGTAGAACTCTACTTTACCGGCCAGATCAGCCGCCGCTACCCATGGGAATCCAATTATTACATTACAGCAACCCCCACTTCACCTTTGGATCCCACCATTGAGGTAACGAAGACACCGAAGAAAAAGAAATAACAACCTGATGGATATAACAAATGGCGTAGTGATCCGCTCTCAATCTGGTTTTTATCATGTCCATACATCAGTTGGGAGGATCGTCTGCCAGTTGCGGGGAAAGTTAAAACGCAACCGTTTTGATGGCGATGTTATCGCCGTTGGTGACAAAGTGGATATATCCATCCACGCTGAAGGTGTGGGAATGATTGAGGTTATTCATCCTCGCACCAGCATGCTCGCCCGCCTGGCTCCCACTCCGAAAGGTGTGTACAGGCAGATTTTATTAGCCAATGTTGAGCAGATCGTGCTCATTTTTGCCTGCACCAACCCTGAACCACATCTGCGTATGTTGGACCGCTACCTGGTTATCGCTGAAAAACAGGAACTTCCTGTAATCATAGTCTTCAACAAACTGGACCTGGTAACACCCGAAGAAGCCGAGGCAAAGTTCGGATTCTATAAAAAAATTGGCTATACTGTATTGTTTACTTCCAAAGTTATGGAAGCAAGCGTTGAAGATCTGAAGCATCGATTGATTGGTAAACTGAATGCTTTTACCGGACCTTCTGGCGTGGGAAAGTCAACCCTGCTCAATTTGATCCAACCCGGATTGGGTTTGGCTGCCCGGGAAGTGAGCGACTCCACCAATAAAGGCCGCCATACCACAGTGGTGCGTGAAATGTTCAGTCTGCCTGATGAAGGCTTTGTTGTAGATACACCGGGAATCAAGGCTCTTGCGTTGTGGGACACGGAACCCGAAGAATTGGACGGTTACTTCCCTGAGATTGCCCCGCTTGTCCAATATTGCAACTTCAATGATTGCACCCACCGTATGGAACCCGGCTGCGCTGTCAGGAAAGCAGTGTCGGAAGGCAGTATTAATCCAGCCCGCTATGATTCGTATTTGCGTTTGCGCTATGGAGAATGAAACAGATGGGTTTGCAGCAATTTATATCCATCCTAAAGCCAACCCGGATCGATATGCTCACCAGCGGACCGACAGAATTTGAAGAAATTACTGTATCCGCCCACTTTGATTATCTTGAAGCTCTTGTGAAAAAAGGAGTTGTAGTCCTTGCCGGCCGTACTCTCACCGAAGATGAAAACACTTTCGGGATCGTGATTTTCCTGGCAAACGATATGGAAGATGCCAAGCGGGTTACAAATAACGATCCTGTGATAGTAAACCGGGTCATGCAGGCCGAAGTATTCCCCTTTAGAATTGCCTTGCCCCACAGCGAATAATTAAATTTCCCCTGTTATAGTTTATCCTCATAAAAAGAATAGACCTCCAGAAGGATTATTTCCTTCTGGAGGTATTAGAATAAGTTTGCCATCAGGTAAGATTTTTGCCTTAATCTGATTTGCTGCTGCGTTTTCGGTCTCCCACGAACAAGGACAACACAAAACTGACAATGCTGATGATCAATGCGCCAACCAGTGCTGTCCAAAAACCATCCACCTTGAATTGTAATCCGACCCAGGAAGCTACTGAACTCGTGGCCAGTAACATCAGGGCATTTGCGATGAAAGTGAATAATCCCAGGGTGACAACATACAATCCACAGGTCAGGAAAGAGAAGATCGGTTTAATTACAGCATTTACTATACCGAAAATGAGTGCAACCAATAAAACGGTGACCCATTTATTCCCGCCAATGGTAATCCCCGGCAACAGCCAGGCAGTTACCGCTATTGCAGCTACATTTACGATTAATCTGGTCCAGAATGATTTCATTTTTTCCTCCATATAATAATACGTTGAATTTCTCGAAAAGTTACACGGAAGTATAATGAGTACTATAAATTGAGCCGCAATAATCTTTCCTGATATCCCCGATGTGGGTATAGTATTAGAATATGGGAAGGGTTATAAATTGAAACAGGTGTTCCAGGAGGAAATATGGCAAAATGGCCAAATAATCCAGTGATCTATGAGATAAACACATGGGTCTGGTTGCATGAGCTGAGTAAAAAATATCAATCCGACATCACTCTCGGAAACGTACCCACGCAGGAATGGGAAATGATCAAGAAAATGGGTGTCGATGTTGTCTGGTTCATGGGGGTTTGGGAACGCAGCCCTGAGAGTAAACGGATTTCGTCGGCCAATGAAATGCTCCAACAGGATTTCCTCAATGCCTTGCCAGATTTTGAAGAAGATGACAATCTGGGTTCCGCTTATAGTGTTAAAGCGCTACGTGGTGGATGAACGGCTGGGAGGAAAAAAGGGGCTGGCTGCAGCCAGGCGCGCACTGCTTGCCCGCCGTATTCTGATCATGCTGGATTTCGTTCCCGAATCATGTTGCCCGTGACCATCCCTGGGTAATTCAACACCCTGAATACTTTATTCATGGCACTGTTCAGGATCTATTAACTTCATCGGGTTCATACTTCGAATCACGCGGTGAAGTGATCGCCTGCGGAAAAGACCCAAACTTACCCCGCCTGGCAGGATGTTGCCCAATTGAATGCTTTCCATCCCGGTTACCGAAATGCAGCATTAAAGACACTGGAGGATATCGCCCACCAATGTGATGCGGTTCGCTGCGATATGGCCATGCTTATGCTCGATTCGATCTTTAGCCAGAATTGGGGTAAAAAAGCATCTGCACCACTTTCACAAGGTTTTTGGGATCAGATAGTATCCTCAGTCCATTTGACCCATCCCGATTTCCATTTTATTGCTGAGGCTTACTGGGGAACTCAACTGGAGTTGGCGCAGGCCGGAATTAATTATTGTTACGATAAAGATCTATATGATCTGCTGGTTTTTGCCAAAGCTCCCACCATAGAACGGCATCTCGAGGCTGAAGTAGAAAAACAGCAGCAAATGTTAAGGTTTATCGAAAACCATGACGAACAGCGGGCTGCCAATATGTTTAATACACCTAAAGCGATTGCAGCCGCAATTATTCTTTCAACTATTCCGGGAGCAAAACTTTTTCATCTCGGCCAATTTGAAGGTCGAAAAATAAAACTACCTGTTTTTCTCCGCCGATGGATGGATGAACGGGAAGTCGTTGAATGGAAAAATATATACAGTCTTCTAGTCAGGCTGGCATCATCTCCTCTTCAAAAACTTGGTGAGTGGAAGCGATGTCCACACTCCGGTTGGGAAGATAATCAAAGCCATGAGCAGCTATTAAGCTGGAGCTGGCACCGCCCCAATGAGACCCTGTTGGCTATCATCAACTATTCAGACCAACCCGCTCAAGGTAATGTGGTCCTTCCATGGAAAGATCTGGAAGGTACCAGTTGGCGTCTTGTCGACCTGATAAAAGGGGATGCTTTCATCCGCCCAACCGCAGAATTAATCTCTACCGGCTTATTTGTTGATCTGCGTGGGTGGGGTTTCCACCTCTTATGGTTCGCCAGAAAAATGGATAATCAAACTAGTCCTTCAACCAAAACAGAATAATTATTTATATGCAGTTAAGTATTTCCAATCGAATTAATTCTCCTGCCAGTCCAGGGATTGAATTAAGATTTTTGCTGGAAATGATATACTATCCCTATCATGACAAACGCAATCATCGTCCTGGATTTCGGATCTCAATATACGCAACTGATTGCCCGTAGGGTTCGGGAGTTATCGGTTTATAGTGAACTGCTTCCATGGGATGCAGAACCGGGAAAGGTTCTGTCTCTTCAGCCCGCCGGGTTTATTTTGTCTGGTGGTCCGTCATCAGTATATGAGATTAACTCCCCTCAACTCCCGCAATATGTGATCAATTCTGGCCTGCCAGTACTGGGAATCTGCTACGGGATGCAGGCATTAACTCACGCTCTGGGGGGTAAAGTCGCTTCAAGTGCAAAACGTGAATATGGTAACGCCGCCATTCAAGTTGAAACCTGCAATCCTCTCCTTCCAAAAGGATCTCGTCAGGTTTGGATGTCGCACGGCGATCGAATTGAAGAGTTACCTCGTGGTTTCTCAGCGATCGCATCTTCGACCAATAGTCCGATCGCTGCCATGGGAGATTTCAATCGCGGGTACTACGGTGTTCAGTTTCACCCGGAAGTAAGGCATACACCGAATGGGCTCGAAATTCTTCGCAGGTTTGTGCTGGATATTTGTCAGGCAAACCCCGACTGGACGCCTGAATCCATCATCCAAACTAGTATTGAGAATATTCGCAACCAGGTTGGCAGTCAGAAAGTCCTCTCTGCCGTGAGTGGCGGGGTGGATTCAAGTGTTGCCACTGCACTGGTGCACAGGGCGATAGGGGACCAGCTATCCGCTGTTTTTATTTAATCATGGAATGCTGCGTCTACATGAGCAGGAGCAGGTTGAAAAAGCCTTTCTTTCCAACCTAAAAATGGATCTTGTAACCCTGGACTCTCGGGAATTATTCTTATCTGCGTTATCCGGTGTCACAGATCCTGAGCAGAAACGCCGCATCATTGGCGAGACTTTCATCCGTCAATTTGAAGAACATGCCCGCAAGTTGGGCTCCCCACCGTTCCTTGTTCAGGGAACGATCTATCCCGATGTGGTTGAATCCAGTGCTCCTGATAGAAATAAAGCCGACCGTATTAAAACCCACCATAATGTGGGCGGTCTTCCTAAAGAGATTAATTTCAAACTGATTGAACCATTACGCTATCTATTTAAAGATGAAGTCCGCAAAGTGGGTGAAACCCTGGGGCTGCCCCATGAACTGGTCTGGCGGCAGCCATTCCCTGGCCCTGGCCTGGCAGTTCGCTGCCTTGGTGAATTGACAGAGGAGCGCCTGGATACTTTGCGGCATGCAGATTCAATTTTCACTTCTGAACTCCAATCTGCTGGTCTGCTTAATCTGTCTGGAGGGGATGACCTGTCAGCCGCCCAGGCGTTTGCTGTTTTGCTGCCTGTCCGTTCGGTGGGAGTGATGGGAGACCAGCGCACATACCAGGAGACGATCGTTCTGCGGGCAGTATCAACGGATGATTTTATGACTGCCGGTTGGACTAAATTGCCTTATGATCTGTTAGCCAGGGTATCTAACCGGATCGTAAACGAGGTAAAGGGTATTAATCGGGTGGTTTATGATGTAACCAGTAAACCGCCTGCAACCATCGAATGGGAATAATAAAGCGAGGGAACTATGGATTACGGTGAAGTTTTAAGTAAAGCCTGGAAAATCATTTGGAAGCATAAAGTCCTTTGGATATTCGGAATTCTAGCCAGTTTTGGGCAAGGCAGTGGGGGTGGTAGCGGCGGCAGTGGCGGAAATTCTGGCGTCTCAGGTGGGGCAAATTCATCCGGTTTTGGGAATTTGCCTCCGGAGTGGATGCGCTTCATCGAAGATGCCCAGCATTTCATTGAAAATATTCAGTGGTGGGGCTGGGTCCTATTTGCCCTGGTTATCATCCTGTTAATAATATTTTTTGCTGTGCTTGGGACCATTGGTAAAACTGGTTTGATTCTCGGAACTCAACGGGCAGACAAAAGTGACGAAAAAATTCCCTTTGGTTCATTGCTCCGCGACAGCATGCATTACTTTTGGAAAGTTTTCTGGTTCAACTTTCTTGCTGGTTTGGTCGTCGTTATCGTCCTTCTGGCATTTATGCTGCCTTTGATTCTCCTGGGAGTGGCCACCGCAGGTGTTGGCATGCTTTGCTTGATACCATTTATTTGCATATTGGTTCCGGTTTTCTGGTTAATTTCGATCCTTCTTGAACAGTCCATCATAGCCATAGTTATTGAAGGAACGGGAATATTTGCCGGATTAAAAAGAGGCTGGCAGGTGGTCAAAAAGATCCCTGGCAGTTGATCTTGATGAGCCTGATCCTGGGTATCGGTGGTGGGATCATCAACTTCATATTAGCGATTCCCATTTTCCTGGCTATGCTGCCTCTCATCATTCCACTGATCTCCGGCTCTATGGATGCTTTAAAAACCACCGGGATCATCTCTCTGTCGCTATGTTGTATTTATTTACCTGTTTTGTATTTGTTCAGTGGCATATTAACAGGCTACATCCAATCTACCTGGACTCTGACATTCATGCGCTTGACTGGAAAAACGACGGATGAACCTTTGGCACCAGTTGAAGTATTACCTGAGGTACCGCCATCGGTATAAATGAAAAAAATTGTAATATTCATCTTGGTGTTAATATTGAGTGTGCCACGGGCGGTATTTGCCGCGGAAGGTCCAACCGTTTTTGTCACTGCCCCTGACACAACTAATTTTCCTTATAATACTACCAGCCTGGATCTGCACGCAGCGGACGGCAGCTTCATTAATGGCCTGACCAGTGATAGTATATCCATCCTGGAAGATGCGAAAACTGTACCAATTGTTGATTTACAGGAAAAACGGATAGGACTGCAGGTAACTGTAGCTATCAATGCTGCCCCGACATTTGCCAACCGCAACACGCTTGGGATCACCCGCTTCCAATATCTTGTGGAATACCTGAATCTATGGGCTGAACAGCAGCGTGAGATCACGATCGATGATCTTAGTCTCATCACGAACTCGGGTTTGCACCAGATCCATCTGAAGGACGTGACATCCTGGCAGACCGCATTTCTTTCTTACGAACCCGTATTAAAGGATTCAGTCCCTTCACCGGATCTCTTGGGACAAGCCGTGGATATTGCCCTGGGATACAATTCGGATTCTCTCGTCGGTAAAACGATCTTATATATCACCCCCCTACCCGAAAGCGAATTGGGTGCCGTATTAAAAGATGTTGTTGATCGGGCAAACCAGGCTAAAACAAAAATATTCGTCTGGATGATCACATCCAAAGCTCAATTTACCGATCCCAGGGCTGAAGAACTTCGCCAGCTTGCCATCCAAACTGGTGGACAGTTCACCGCATTTTCAGGTACTGAAGAAATGCCATCGATCAGTTCATTGATTGAACCACTGAGATCAATTTACCAGATCACCTATAAATCCAGCCTCACCCAATCCGGGCAGCACAATCTGGTGGGACAGGTTCGATTGAGTGATGAAACAATTACCTCCCTGCCCGTATTATTTAACATCAACGTACAAGCGCCGAACCCTATTTTTGTAAACTTGCCAGGCCAGATCATTCGTTCCACTACGGTTACAGACAAGGATCAGATGGATTTCCTGGTGCCGACAGAGCTGTCTGTAGAAATCCTGGTCGAATATCCGGATGGATATAAAAGAGCGCTTTCTTCATCCAGTTTATTGGTGGATGGACAGGTCGCCGCTGTTTCCAGCCAGCCATCATTTGATCGGTTTACCTGGGACCTGACCGGGTTTACTGCAAATGGGAAACACAACCTCCAGGTGCAGGTCACCGACGAACTTAGGACTCACCAACCGCAGTGTGGAAGTTCCAGTCGAAATTGTGATCGTATTACCCGCAATAAATCGTTGGGCAGATTTTTTGAATGGCGGTGGAATTTACATCCTGCTGGGATTGATCTTTGCTGCGGGTGTCCTTAGCACAGTATTATTCCTGAACTGGCGCAACCGGTCCCAGGCAAAAGACACACCTCAAACTTCTGGCTCCCGAAAAGATCCGGTATCCCAACCGGTCAAGATCCGTCAGGACAAGGCAAAAAAGAATCAAAAGCCTTCAAGGTCACAGCCTTTCCCAAATTACAAAACTGCCTCACTTATCCAGGTTAAAAGGGACACGGAATCAACACCGGGTTATGATATACCCATAGGTGAAAGAAAATTTACCATCGGGTCAGACAGGCAAATTGCAGATGTGATATTAAATGCTGAAGGTGTTGCACCCCGTCACACGATGATCTGGACTGATCACCATGGAAGCTATTTCACAGCCAGCGCTGTACCAGGTGTAATTACACTGGTGAATGACAACCCGGTTCCAGACGAAGGCGTATTACTAACCCAGGGAGACCTGATAAAAATTGGGGCTGTTACATATCGGTTCCAGGAATACCCTATTCATAATTTCCGATAATTCCTGATTACGTTTTATAATTATAGTAATGCAAACTCTCCAACCCAAACACTTGCTGCATGCCACCGGAACTCATCCTGGTATGACCGGTAAGATCAATGAAGACCGGTTTTCTGTAACCTCCTACCAGATGAGTTCTTCAAATACAACTCCGGTTACATTTGCAGTGGTCTGTGATGGAATTGGTGGGCACCGATCAGGTGAAATTGCTGCTGAACTGGCTGTAAGTATCATAACAAAAACGGTAGGTAATAGCTTTGGAGACCGGCCATTAAAAACAATGCTGCTTGCTGCTCAACTGGCAAACGAAGCCATTTATGCCAAAGCGCAAACATCAGAAGATTTTCGTGGAATGGGTGCCACCTGTGCCATGGTATTGGTGGTTGGTACTCAACTATTTACTACTTCCATTGGTGATACCCGTATTTACCTCATTCGTAAGCACATGATCAAACAGCTGACCATCGATCATACCTGGATCCAGGAAGCTCTCGAAAAGGGGACGATCACGCATGATCAGGCTGTCGGTCATCCAAATGCGCATGTGATCCGTCGCTACCTGGGTGCCCCGGTTGTACCTGAGGCAGACCAGCGATTGCAGTTACGGCAAGGAGAAGATGATAAGCGCGCCCTGGCAAACCAGGGCATCAATCTGCATCCGGATGATATTATCCTGCTTTGTACTGACGGGTTGACAGATTACCTGAAAGATAAAGAGATCGTGCATATCCTCAACAAAAATACTGACTCCGTGGATAAAGCGATTAATGAGATGATCCTCCTGGCCTGTGACCGGGGCGGGCATGACAATATTACCGTTGTAACCTTGAAAGTACCGGATGGAAAACCCGTTGGCTTGGTAAACAAGTTGATCCATATGATCACCCATGTGAGCTAAACCTGACCGTGTGATGTTTTCCTTGACCATACCCTTCAACTGGAGTAGAATTCGAAACGCTAAAAAGCCTTGCCCCCGTAGCTCAATGGATAGAGCGCCTGCTTGCGGAGCAGTAGGTTGGGCGTTCGAGTTGCCCCGAGGGCACACAAAAATGGAGCGGTTTCCCGCTCCATTTCAATTAGTTGGGACAAATAATGAACAATACACCAATACAAATTCTATTAACCAATGATGACGGAATCCAATCTCCCGGATTGTGGGCCGCAGCTGAAGCCCTCTCCTGCCTTGGTTTTGTCTCGGTAGTCGCTCCTCTTGATCAATATTCAGGTGCTGGACGAAGCCATCCAGCTACTTCTGATGGGGTGATCATTCCGCAAACCCTCAATGTCCATGGCAAAGAATGGACAGTCTATGGGGTCAATGGCACTCCTGCCCAAACGATTGCCCACGGAATTATGGAGATCTGTCCCAGCCGTCCGGATCTGGTCGTTTCAGGAATTAATTATGGGGAAAATGTGGGTTCAGGAACCACTGTTTCAGGCACGGTCGGAGCAGCTCTGGAAGCTGCCGCCTTCGGAATCCCCGGGTTGGCATTATCCCTGCAAACACCGGAAAGTTATAACCTTACTTACTCCCGCGATATCGACTTCTCTGGGGCAAAGTATTTCACTACGATCTTTGCCAAGGTTCTCCTGGAAAAGAAGATGCCCGCTGATGTGGATGTATTAAAAGTGGAGATCCCGGATAATGCAGATAGCAGTACCCCCTGGTGTATCACCCGGGTGGCTCATAACCCTTACTACCATTTACAGTTGAAGAAACGGGAACATTGGGATGAACCGAACCCGCTCAAATACGTGATCAGTTACGAAGGGGAAGAACTTGATCCCGATTTGGATATTTTTGCCTTACGGATAGCACGGATGGTATCGGTGACCCCCCTAAGCATCGACCTCACCTCCCGGGTGGAAAAATCGTTGCTGGATCTCCCTCATCCGTTCCCAGGTGAATCTCGACCTGAAAGCCTGTGACCCGGAATAATTCAACTACTATTCCACTTCAAATCGGAATGCATTCAAAAATCAATCATCGTTTTTATATAGAAATAAGGGTAAGCCTTATGAAAGTCGACCAAATATACCCGCTTCAATTCCCTTCTTACACCCGCAGAAAAACAGATCGTGGATGGATTGGATTCCCCCAATAAAATTTCCCTGTTTCTGGATACTGTCCAGTATCCTTCCACCGGGAATAATCGCAGCGTGATCAACGTGTTGCGCGAGCGTCAGGGTCATTGTCTGGATGGCGGATTGTTCGCTGCTGCCATGCTGAACCGTTTGGGTTTCCCCGCCCAGATCATCGACCTGCTGCCCCAACCCGGTACGGATGATGACCACATCCTGGCATTGTTCAAGCAGCACAACCGCTGGGGC
Source organism: uncultured Chloroflexia bacterium (assembly GCA_963709535.1). Lineage (GTDB taxonomy): Bacteria > Chloroflexota > Anaerolineae > Anaerolineales > Anaerolineaceae > PNON01. Next base: position 356,556 of record CAVPWY010000004.1, read on the forward strand.
TGTGTCGCTAAATCCAATTTTATCGGATTACGTTACCGCGAGCCGATCTATAAATCGCTGCGGGAACTGGTCATGTCCTATTTTGAAGTGTATTTCAATATGGATCGTTTGAAGACCTTGCGGGGGTACACTCGACCGGTGCATCTGAAGGTGTTTGATCGCTTAAATTGGCTGGTGGATGATCACGCCGTTGACGTCATTGAAAAGCATTTATACACTCTCAAAGCCATTCCCCTTTTGACCCCGGAAATGGTGCAAAACCTTTCACTTCTAGATCAGCGCTCCTTGACTGCACATCTGTCAGGGGTAAATATGGATGGGTTGTATAAAGGATGATCAGTTAAATGACATGGCTTTCAATCAGAAAATAAAAAGACCGCACCAGATGACACGGGTGCGGTCTTTTTATTGGTGTACAACTTGAAGAGAAGGGTTAGAAAATTTTATTCAGGCCAGGGATCCGGCGGAGCACATCAGCCAGCAAATAGGTCAGGGGAACTGTAGTGGCCGTTGCAATCACGAATTTGAGCATTCCGGGCAGGGTGATGAAACTGATGGCATAAGTGATTGGTACAAGGATGAGTGGGTGGATGAAATAAGCTCCAAAGTTCGCTTTTCCAACCACTGCAGCCAATTTTGATGTTGAAGCAATTCGGTTTCGCAGCCAGAGGGTCAAAGAGACGCTGAATGAGATGCAGGTGAAGCTCAACCAGGTGCTGGTTAAGAATGCCCATATATTCCGGCCACCGAGGAATAAACTAATCTTACCGTCTGCAGCTCCTCCGCCAAACAGCAGGATCGGCAGGGCAATGAGAAGACCAAGCGACATCCAATTCCAGAAGCGTTGTACTTTCGCATCGAATTGTTCCATCCAATTGCTGCGGAAAGCAAGTATGCCTGCGATGAAGAAAAGGATGTAAGAGGGAAAGAATGCCAGCCTCATGGAGAATATTCCAAAGATATCCACTGCTTTGTCCACACTGACGAATTGTGCAATCAGGAATAAGGCGATGGATAAGAATGCAGCTGCGGTGATGAGAGTCAAATTACCGGGTGCAGCAAGCTTCTTCATCCAGGTATTGTTCACCATCAATCGCTTTCCGGCTTCACGGCAGACGAAGTAACCAACGCTGAAAACCAACAGGGCAAACAGGAACCAGGTCGGACCTTCATCCGGGTGCCGGAAATAGTATGAAAAAAAGTTCCAGAATCCGAGGTGATAACTTTCGTTGGTTGCAGCATCAATATAGTTGGGGATACTGCCAAGGAACCAGGTATAAGCAATTAGCGGAATGCCCAGGCGTAGGAAACGATCTTTCCAGAATCCACCCCATCCTTTACGATCCACTGAACCGGGAGTAAAGTAACCTGCAAAAAAGAAGAGCAGCGCCATAAAGAAAGCCTGGCTGTAAAACACCAGGAAGGAGAGTACGATACCGGATAACTCATCCTGCCTGGGGTCTTCATACGTCCAGTCCCCGATGGAGCCATAAGTAACTGCAGCGTGCACTGCTATCACCAGGATGATGAGGACAAAACGGAGTATGTCGATATATGCGGTCCGTGATAAAACAGCTGTTTTGGCGATAGTACTGCTATCTGATTTCGCCAGACTGCCTGTTTGGTAAGATTTGCTTGTGATCATTTTATTTTTTCCTTTCAATTTATGACTTATTAAATTCCGGAAGACCGGATTAATTCCGCCGGGCAACGAGTAACTCTGCAGTCCGCTTGATCGGGTACAGGATGTTCTCAGCTTCGAATAGCTTGTTTGTCGGAACGAGGATGCTTAGTCCGGGTTCGTTTTGAGAATTGGCTACCTTTGAGGGTATTCCGGCATTTTCAAGTCCTGAGCGTATGTACATGGCCTGGAGCATTCCACTGACTTTATAAACTGTTTGGTAATCACACATTTTTTCCTTGCCTTTCTTTCTGTTTGTTTCCATCTGTCGGTATCAATATACGGTTGTCGTGCTCTATTTCCATCGACCGGGAGAATGAGATATGAATATAAAAAGACCGATCTTTTCGATCGGTCGGGAGATGTAGAAGATAAGACTTAAGACCTAGGCCTAATCTGTATTGCTGTATCCCTGCTTGACCGCATAGATCGCCAGTTGAGTCCGGTCTGCCAGGTTAAGCTTGGACAGCAAAGCACTGACGTGCGTTTTCACGGTCTTCTCACTGATGACCAACCTTGATGCGATCTGTTTATTGCTCATTCCGGCTGCAATCAATCTCAAGACTTCCATTTCCCTGACTGTAATGGTCACCTTTCGTTCATGAGTGCGTGAGACAGGCTGCGGCATGACCTGGTCCATGAGTTTACGGGCAACCGATGGGTGCAGTCGGGCTTCTCCATTGTACGCAGCTCGCACTGCTTCACATCAGATCCCCCGGAGGGACATCTTTGAGCAGAAAACTGGTGGCTCCAGCCTGGATTGCCGGTATGACTTTGGAATCTTCAGCAAACGAGGTCAGGACAATGATCCGTGCCTTGGAGCCATTTTCCTTCAACTTGCGGGTGGCAGAAATACCGTCCATATCCGGCATCACCAGGTCCATCAGGATGACATCGGGTTGCAGAGCAGCAGCCCTCTCTACTGCGATCATACCGTTTGGGGCTTCGCCGACGATCTCAAAATCGTCCACCAGTTCAAGGTAGGTACGCAGTCCCTGCCGCACAATGGCATGATCATCCACCAGCATCACTTTGATCTTTTTCGTTTCAGCCATGAATTTCCTCCTCTGGCAGTGGAACCTGGACATCCACCATCGTACCCGCCCCGGGTGCAGATGTAATTTTGATCTTCCCGCCCAGTGACTTGACCCGTCTCATGCATACCTTCCAGACCCAAATGCCCCGGGTTGCCTGAATTATCAACAGGGTCAAATCCTGCTCCGTGATCTTGAATGCATAACTGTAACGGGTTGCCGCTCAGATCCAGGGTCAGCCAGGCTTCCTTTACCTCGGCATGTTTGATGATATTGTTCAATGCCTCCTGGGCGATCCTGAAGAGGCCGCTTTTTATAGCCTCAGTCAGCGAATGATCTCCGAGTATCTCCAGGTGGACAGTCAATCCGTCCATGGTCTTTCGTTCCTCGACGTGCTTACGCAGCATCCCGGCCAGGTCAAGCTCATCAATTTCGACAGGTTTATTCTGCTGTATGAGTGTCCGCATCTCCGCAAGTGCATTCCTGCTGAGAGTTTGGAGTCGGTCCAGCTCCTGTGGAACCCGGGACGGATCGCGATCTAATAGAAGCCTGGCAGCCTGGGCTGTGAGCGTGAGACTGAAGATGGTCTGTGAGACCGAGTTGTGTAGTTCACGTGCCAGGCGGCTGCGTTCTTCCACGATCGCCAACTGCTCGACCTGCATGGAGTAGTCTTCCAGCTTGGCATTTGCAGCCTGTAGTTCTTGCAGCAGCATCTGGGTTTGATTGCGGGCTTCATCGGCGCGGCGGGTAACAGAACTGAAGATGGCGACCAGCACAAAGATCGATACGTAACCCAGACTGTATCCGACCCCTTCCCAACTGTGTTCATAAACCACGAAATAGGAGGTCAAAAGGCCGGCTGTGATAAAGCCCAGTACACCGACCCAGATCATTCCCTGATTTTCTGGAAGATACCACATCGCTTGCATACAAATGGGTACCAGTAAAAGCGCAAAGAAATCCAGCGGGGCATCATCCAGAAAGATGGCTGTCATCATGATCAAAGTAAGCCCCATTTGCAGGGTGGCATAAAGGTGAAAATACTGGCTGCCCAGCCAACGGGTGACCAATCCCCGGGTTGTAAATAGCAGTAAATAAGCTGCCAGCAAGGCGATCATCGCTCCAGCCTTGGATGTGCCTATATAAAAAGGCAACATTCGCCCGGCGACTGCTCCGATGAGCAGCAGGGCTACCAGGTTGACGACAGTGAGACGGTTGGATAACAGACGATTGAACATTTTGCCCCTGTATATTTATGTCATAAATATAGCATATTAAATGATATTTGAAAAGCAGGAATTGATTCATATTTACGAATAATTCGAATGAAATATCCGTTATTCAGTACATTATTGACATCTATAGGGGTTATTCACCACTGCAGTTGGGGAGTAAATAATACTTGCGGGTGGTGGATTTTTATTCGATATATGTGATAATTTTCAATAGATGATACTTTGAATTTCTAATTGCAAGAATTTAGAGGAAATTGCCATGAATGATCAACCCATCTTCTATAAACGCGTTGACTCGCACCTGATTGCCTTCATTAAAACCAGGGTGGACAACCGGGAACAGATCATGCCCATTTTAGAATCGTTACGCTCAGCCTGTGGAGATTTCATTTGTGGAGATGCATTGGTGATTTTCCATGGTGGAGCAGTTAAGGAAGGATTCCTCCTGGAGGCAGCTTACCCCGTTTCACGTCCGGTTGAAACAGATTCTATCAATACCCGAATACTGGAGTCGGTCCCGGTGTTGAGCACTTTGCATCAAGGTCCACATCAAACTATTCGTGAGACTGTTCTGAGAGTGTATGATTACCTCGATCAGCACGCCTGGACAACCTCGCTATTCCGCCGCGAGATATACCATTTGATCGATCCCATCTCACCTGAACGGAATATTACTGAGGTGCAGATAGTCCTTCACGAATGGGATCGCTTGTTGGGGGAAGGAGCTGAACATTTCCTGGGTGTTGACGCTCGTGGAACCTTGATGCAGGGAATCGAATCCATCACTCCGAATTCTTCCTTTACGGAATATACCACCTGGATCACAGGTGCCATGCGTCGCCTGGATGCCTTAACCGACGATCAGGAGAAGAAATGCCGGATATTGGCGAATTGCGCGCATGTCTTTCCACAGGAACGCATTGACCATCTGCGCGAGGTCTATTTAAACGGGGAGTTGGATGATATCCTTCGGGAAATGTACACTGATGATTTCTGGTATGAAAAACCGGTTCGCCGGGATAATGTGCTCTATATGCGTAAAAATCCTTTTGATCCGGATGGTTACAATAAAGCATCTTCACCTGCAGAAAGACGCAAGGCGTACTGCCACTGCTCATTTGTACATCCATTCCTGGATGAAATACCTTCCAGTCTTTCGCCGACCTTTTGTTATTGCGGGGCCGGATGGTACACACGCCTTTGGGAAGGGATCCTGGGTAAGCCTGTGATAATTGAACATGTGGAGACTTTGCTACGTGGTAATGACCAGTGCACCCTGACCATCACTCTGCCGCTTGAACTCAGTGGGGAGTATTCTCCGGGGTAATAAATACGTCCTGTCATTTCGATGACCGCAGGTCGGAGAAATCTTAATAGTAACTACAAGACTTCCTGTCATCGCGAACCCTGAGCCTGTCGAAGGGCGTGGCGATCTCACGTTAACCACCTAAAATCTATCCCCCCAAATGTCTTTAGCATTTTGGAGGATTATAGGCGGGCTTCCTCCTGCAACCTTGTCCGTACGTTTACGTACATTAGATAAGCATTGCTTTTTAATATAGGAGAAACTATGGATACTGAACAAACTTTTCACGAACACGAACACCATCATGACAGGACCAGGATCATTCATCGTGGTGGATCCGGAGCTGTTTATGGGCTGGGTTTTATCGGTGCAGCCATATATTTCATCAGCCAGGCTACCACCTTCTGGTTGGGCGTTCTGGGTTTTCTCAAAGCCATGGTGTGGCCGGCCTTCCTGGTCTATGAGGCCTTGAAATACCTGAAGCTGTAACCCTCCTTTAATTTATCTTACTTCTCCAGCTTGTTGGGGCGTACCTGTTTATCCTCCTGGCATGATAGGTCCGCTCTTATCTCGATCTTTCAGTCAAAAACTCCTGAGTTAATACACTGGCGCGGTGAAATTTAATCCAAATGCTTACTTGTTTGGATTGCGTAATTAATGTATGATAAATAATCTTTCTTAATAAAAAAAGTGGGTGTGCAAAAAGTAGGGAGGGATTATGGGGTGGAAATTTCGCTTATCCGAGGTAATCCGTTTTACTATTTCCAGTCTGCTTAGCGGATTAATGATAGCAGTCTTATATTCACCGGTAAATGCTGATCTTAACTCAAAACCACTGCTGCTGCCAAACGCCTGGACAGTATTACCTGACGGCGGGTTGGATTATACGGTTTATACGATCCATCCAGTCGGAACGGATGTCTATGTGGGTGGATCATTCACCACCTCAGCCGGGGGAGCCACAGTAAACCTTAACAGAATTGCCCGGCTGGATACGGTGACCAATACCTGGCACCCTCTCTCCAACAATGGACTGACTGATGAACCACTCAATCCCATCCCCCAGGTACGTAGTATTGTGCAGGTGGGTGATAACCTGTATATTTCTGGCTATTTTTCCCAGACGATTGCTCCCGTTGTCGTACTTAACCATATGGCACGTTACAACCTGACCACGGGCACCTGGTTTCCCCTGGCTGCTGGAGCCGGGATTGGAACTACTGCTGAAAAAATGTTGGTCGTTGGGACAGATATCTACATGGTGGGAGAGGTTCCGGAACATATAATCCGATATGATACAACCGGAGGAGGTTCCTGGCACTCCCTGCCCAATAACGGATTGGCTGGAGGTTCATCGTTTGATATTGTCCGCTACGGAACTGATCTCTATGTGAGTGGAGTATTTGACAGTACGGGTGATGGAACCGTGACAAACCTGGGCGGGATGGCTCGTTACAATTTGACCACCACCACCTGGAGCGGTCTGCCCAATGACGGGTTAAATGGACACGTGGAAGCGCTCGAAATTATCGGCGACAACCTGTACGCTGGGGGAGCATTTAATGGTACACATGATGGAACCATTTCTACTTTAGTGCATGTAGCCCGCTACGATATTACTGCTGATGCTTGGTTTCCGTTGGGAAACAATGGAACTAACAATGGAGCCACTATCCATGAATTAGGGTCTGCCGGTAATGAGCTGTATGTCGGTGGTGGAGTATTCGTTTCCACCAATGATGGGGCGGTGACCAACCTAAACAATATCGCTCAATACGACACCCTTACAAGCACCTGGAGTGCTTTTCCAAATCATGGAGTAGAGGATGCCGGCAACCTGGGAGTGCTCGATATCGTTCAGAGTGGACCTTATCTTTATGTTGGCGGACGGTTTCAGAGTACAGATGATCTGGTCATTGACCCGATGGAAAACATTGCCCGTTTGGGTGGAGATAGTGGCCCAACAGTTGTCAGTAGGACTCCCACAGGAACAACCACCAGCAGTGTCACAGGATTAACAGTCCAGTTTAATGAGGACGTCAAGGACCTGCCCGGTAGTGCTTCTGTAAATGATGTTACAAATCCAGACAGCTACCTTCTAATCCAAAAGGGACCCAACGATACATTTGACACAGCTGATTGTAATCTCGGGCTGGCGCTTGATGATATAGCTGTAAGCATTGGGCCAATCGCTTATGACCCGCCTACTTTAACCGCTGCTCTGACAGTTAATGGCGGGACTGCCCTAGCTGAAAATGATTACCGCTTGTTTGTTTGTGGTACGGGAACTTCCAGAATTATGGATTATTTCGACTTTCCCCTCAACGATGGAGCAGATTATAGTGGCGATTTCACAGTTGCCGGGGCACCCACACACCTGCCAGGTACCGGGTTTGCTCCTGGTCAAGTAACCCGACTGCCTGCCCAACCGGAAGAATTAAAATACAACTCCTACTCTGACCTGGAATTGGTTATTCCTGGTCTTGGGGTGGATCTTCCTGTAGTGGGAGTACCCCGAAATGGTGATAGCTGGGATGTTACGTGGCTTAACAACCAGGCAGGGTGGCTGGAGGGCAGCGTTTTCCCCACCTGGGATGGCAATAGTGTCCTGACAGCCCATGTCTGGGATTCCAATAATCTTCCCGGACCTTTTTACCAGCTGAAAACACTTCAATATGGTGATCAGATCCTCATCCAGGCCTGGGGTCAGGTGTACACCTATGAAGTACGCCAGAACCGGTTGGTTGGAAAGCGGAGTATGTACACAACGATGAAACATGAAGATAATGCCTGGTTGACACTATTAACCTGCGAAGAATACGATGATACAGTTGGTAACTATGATTTCATCCGTATGGTAAAGGCAGTATTGATCGAGGTGAATTAACCATCGTCGGTTGGTTTTTTTCCAAAACAACCATTTCTCTTGAATATTATTTATACATAAACATTTGTTGGGGCGGACCTGTGTACCCTCGGGTATGATATGTCCGCCCTCATGATGAGGCTTTGTCCTTACTAATATTGGTCTCCTTCCTGCGGCTATGGGACCTCATGGTGTTTAGTGTAACCATGTTTTTTCTACACCGGATACCACCCCAAATGACGGTTCGCTGCAGCGAGGTCAATCGATAACTTTGGCTTCGGTATAGTATGCGCAGATCGAAACAAAGGTGAGCCTGCCGTTGCGGCAGACCCAGGCTTCCACCAAGGAAGGCTCCTTCTCTAAATCATCTCCCTTGCCTATCTCCGGCCCTTCCTGGGTGATCGGGATCTCTCCTTTGGCCCAACACAAGGTCGGGTTCTTTCCACTTCGCTTCAAGTTTGTTAAGATCGACGCGACCAGGGGTTTTGCAGGCTCCTGTGCGCATACCGGAAAAAGTAATACAGATTTCCATATAAAAAGTGTACAAACCATGGCATGATGGTTTTGAAAGCATTTTTAGAAAATCAAATATTCCTATTGATTAATGTGTTTGTATAATAATAATTAGTCAGAATGCACCATCATTTTTTACGAGTGCAGCCTGGAAAGGAAGGTTTCACATATGGCACTATTATCTGTAACAGGTTATGCCGCGAAGGCAAAAGGACAGCCGTTGGAACCCATCCAGTATTCATCACCAGAATTGAGGGGAAACGAAGTTCGGGTTTCCATAACACACTGTGGTGTTTGTTACACAGACATCCAGGGGATCGACGATCACTATGGCATCAGCACTTACCCATTTGTTCCTGGCCACGAGATCGTGGGATTTATTTCAGATAAAGGCCCTGCCGTGAGTGGATTGAAAGAAGGTGACCGCGTCGGCATTGGTTGGCAGGGCCGCTCTTGCATGCAATGCGAATGGTGCATGCGTGGAGAGGAACAGCTTTGCGAGGATGTTGAGAACTGTGGCACATGGAAACCGTATGGCGGCTTCTCATCATCAATTGTGGTGGACGGAGCAATTCGCCTACCCGCTACCCCCGCTCATGCCTTCCGAAGTGGCTGCTGTGCTGATGTGTGCCGGGATCTCTGTTTATGCTCCTCTCCGCTCCAACTTGGTGGAAAGTTCACAGAGGGTCGGTGTCATCGGAGTGGGCGGATTGGGGCACCTCGCCATCCAATTTGCGCATGCCCTTGGCTGCGAAGTAACGGCCATTTCCTCTTCACCAGATAAGGAAGAACAAGCACGTAACTTTGGTGCGGATCACTTTATTAACGCCGAGGATGGTGAGGCAATGAAACGTGCGACTCTGAGCTTTGATCTGCTTTTGAACACTTCCCATGGAAGAGGGGACTGGAACTCCATGGGTGAACAGCCTCAAGACCAGGGGGAAGCTGATAGTGGTCGGTTTCGCTGATGCCCCGGTAACATTTGACCCGATTGAACTTGTTGTGCACGATGTTTCGATCACCGGTTCACTGATCGGCAGCCGGACAGCAATGCGCGAGATGCTCACCTTTGCCCAGGAACACAGCATCACACCCATGATCGAACCAATGCCCATGCCGCGGGTCAATGATGCCATTCAAAAGGTCAAGGAAAATAAAGCGCGATACCGAATCGTCCTTCTGAATGCTGATTGATTGATCTGGTCGAAATCCAGCTTATTCATGGTCCCCGGAAGTTTTTATGATTAACAAATCTTTCAGCCATATGTTGGCTCAATAGTTTTTTCATTATTCCCCCGGAGGACATAGGTGAATTGACTACCCTGCAACCCATGTCTGGAGTTATCGTATATATAGTGAGTCCTTTACATATAAAGGAGGCAGATCGAGTAAGAAATGCAAACGCAGTGATTATGAACCAAATGGTATAGACCTGGTACTCTGCAGCCATTTTCTTTGTTGGTCATGCCGCTCATTATAGATTGGCCTTTTTGTCCCTCATTAAACCCTTGCCTGACCAGACTTTCTGACACTGGAAAGGTTGAATACTTGAAGTATTGACTTTGCAGGATAGCTTTACCCTTCCTTTGTGCAGAAATCCAATTGTGTAAATAAGTAAGGAGAAATAATTATGAAATTCTCTCGGATATTAGAACGTGCCTGCCGCATCCTGTGGGACTATAAGGCGTTGTGGATAATGGGTTTCATCCTGGCCTTCGTCAGTGTCAGTTATAGTGGCAGTAGTGTGACAGCTCCAGGCAATAATAACTGGAGGTACCAGTTCGACCAGCGCGGCAACCTCAACTTACCCGGTAATTTTCCGCCTGACTTACAGAATGAATTCGACAAGTTCGGTCAGGTTATTGAAAAAATCTTCACGGGAGAAGTGATCGTAGCTCTGATCATTATTGGCATCGCCTTGATGAGTGTCATGATCCTCATCAGCCTGGCATTTGCTGTGATCCGTTATGTGACCGAGACAGGGATCATCCGCATGGTGGATAAATACGAAACCAGTGGTCAGAAGGTGAAGTGGACCCAGGGTTTCGCCTTGGGATGGAGCCGTTCCGCGTGGCAGCTGTTCCTCATCGATCTGCTTTTCCACGTACCGGTATTCCTTGTATTCTTCTTTCTCTTTGTCTTTGCCGCCCTCCCGCTAATCATCAATCCAGCGGGGATCTTCATCACCTTTGGGGTCGGTTTAATGCTGATTATCCTAGCGATCGGGGTTAATCTGGCAACCAATTTATTCACACGTATCGTCTGGCGGGCGTGTGTGATCGAGGGGCTGGGAGTGTTTGATTCAGTTCGCAGAGGCTGGAAACTGTTTGTGGCTCGCTTCATGGATATCTTCTTACTTGGACTACTCAACACAGGCATACGTATTGGCTATGGGCTGGTAATGATCCCAGTTTTCCTGTTCCTATTGGGGATGGGTTTGGTGGGTGGCGGGGTGATAGGATTAATGCTCTTCCTGACTATCAAAGGCGTTGGAATGGTGCTGGCCATTATTGTGGCTGTGTTTGTTGGCGTCCTTGTAATGTCCACGATCATAGGTCTGCCGATGACCTTAATCCAGGGTTTCCTGTTGACTTTCCTCTCCACCGATTGGACTCTTGCTTATCGGGAGCTGATGAATTCGGAATCCGCAAAACTGCTTGCGGCGGCGCCGGTTGAGCCGGTTGAGTCTGCGCCCCGACCAAATGGCAAGACGCCAAAGCGAGATATAGAATAACCTTGAAACGAAATGGGAAATAAAGGGCGAGCCGCTGGCTCGCCCTTTATTGTTTAGTTTTGCTCCTGTGGCCACGGTATCTCACGTGGTTTGGTGTAACCATGTTTTTCCACACCGTACACCCGCCCGAATGACGCCTCGCTGCAGCCTGGTTCATCTTTAATTGTTGCTTCGGTATAGTATGCACCGATTGGCACAAAGATCAGCTTTCCATCCCGGCACACCCAGGCTTCTATCAGGTAGGGTTCCTGTTCGGAATCATCACCAGGGCTCATACCCAGCTCTTCCCAGGTAACTGTTACATCATTTCCAGTGCGTGTGGCTTTTACCCACGTCAGCGCACCATAATATGGTGATTGCGGAAGTTTGATAGTCAATGGATCTATCGGCTGCACCAGGTTAATGTCTCCCTGAACATCCATCCACTCCAGGTTCATCCAGCATGGATTGCTGCCCCCGATGGCCTGCACTTCGATGTAGCCAGTATCCGCCATGTACCCGATGATGTCCAGGCGGTTGCCCTTCAATAGACCATATTTATACAGATAGGTTTTCGACGGACCATAAAAACAGCTCACATGCTTCTGATTGACCATGCCGCGCAGTACCACATACGTTGGCGCTGGTGTGACGGTAGGTGTGGGGGAGGGTGTGTTAGTATATGTTGGTGTGGGGCTGGATGTATTCGTCAGAGCCGGGGTCAGGGTGGCTGTTGCTGTGCCGGTCGGAACGGATAGTGCTGTAGCTGTGAAGAGCTCTGTCGGTTGTAATAATGCGTTGCAGTCTTAGTTGGCTGCGCCGGGCTGCATGCACCGAGGAGGAGTAACACCAGCGCCAAATGTTTCACATGAAATGATCTGCCCATAAGATCATTTTAACATATCCAAATTGTATATGCAGTCCTGTATGCCTGCTTATACAACGACTTAAGGTCTGCTCCTCTCGTTGGATTGAGCTGAGAGAAATCCAATTCCATTTTGTCGGGTTTCGGGAACCGGCTCCCCCTGACCTATAAAAGCTGACAGCCATCCCTATTCCCAGCGGAATGTCTTTACCGGGATGATGACCCCCAGCAGGAGCATGCCGGCCAGGACGGCATCATCCAGCAGGTGGCTGCCCAAGTGTTGGCCGACCCACAGCCATCGCAGCCGATCCACTCCACATAGGTTGGATTGAGCGGAGCGAAATCCAACTCCTTTTTGTCGGGTTTCGGTATATCCCTTGACAGGCTCGGGAACAGGCTCTACCCGACCTACGCAGAAGGAAAGCTATTGAATTAGGCTGGCTTATAAAAATAACGGTACCAACAAGAATAACGCAAGCGCAAGTTAACCACGATCAATATAATATCCCACCCATTGATCTTGTCCAGCACCGAGATATGTTCCTTGGGATTTTGCGGGTTGTACCTCAGTTCGATGGAATTCCCCATATTGTAAACTGCGTCTTCAGCACTTTTTCTGGAATACATACCGCTCAAGCGGGTTTCTTTTTGGAATTCCATTCCCATCACCGAATACTTGTAAGTGATCTCAGGGAAATAGGATGTCCCGCCTTTGGTGGACCTGCTTTCGGCAACTTTTTTTGCCACCACCTCTGCGGCGATCACCGGCCATGTGCTGCTGGCAGATCTTCTGCGCATATAATTCGACAAATTTCCATATCTTATAGACGCTGAAAGCCAGGAATACCGATACTCAGGATGATGGGTAAAAGCGACACATTCATTTCAACCTCCTTGGTTGAACAGCCCTGTTTCTGTGTGAAGAGAATGGAAAAGATAGAATTAATTATATAAAAGTTCGTCCGGAAGGGCAATTAATAATAGGAAAATTGAGAATCGCAATAATAATTTCTCTGTGACTCTGTGGTGAAAACCGCTAATATCCCGGCGGGTAGCCCGTGATGCTGCGGATCTGTTCATACAGCGGCTTCAATGTGCTGTACATGCGCCGGTACACCTTATGGAACAGTTCATCGTAGATCTTGCTGGCTTCCGGGTTGGGTTCAAATACCTTGCCGATGCGGGTCATGCCCTTTCACGGCGCTGTCAAAATCGGGGTACAGCTTCAGCCCCACAGCTGCATCGATGGCTGCCCCCAGACCTGAGGCTTCATATACATGCGGGCGGGCAGTTGGCAGCCCGAAGATATCCGCGGTCAACTGCATGGCGGTCTCGCTCTGGCTTCCGCCACCTGCCACGCGCACTTCGGTGATCTTTACCCCGCTGCGTTTTTCGGTGCGCTCCGCGCCTTCACGCAGTGCGTATGCCACCCCTTCAAGGATGGCCTTATAAACATGCGCTTTGCCATGTACGTCCCCGAAACCGATGATGGCGCCTTTGGCTTCCGGCCCGGGATACTTCAACCCCGGTGACCAGAACGGCTGCAGCATCAACCCCAGCGAACCGGGTGGGATCCCCTTTACCATTTCTTCCAGCAGGATCTCAGCTTCCACGCCGCGCTCATCCGCGGCCAGCTGCTCCAGCGCTCCAAATTCCTGCTTGAACCAGCTCACCATCCAGTAGCCGCGGTACACCTGGATCTCCATGCTGTAGGCGTCCGGCACTGCCGACGGATAAGGCGGGATCAGCGGGATGACTTCCACATATTTGCGGTGGGTGGTATTGATGGTGGCGGTGGTGCCGTAGCTAAGGCAGGCAATGTTCGGGTCGATGCAACCCGCACCGATCACTTCTGTGGCTTTGTCCGCCGCAGCAGCGATCAACGGCAGCCCAGCCGGAATACCGGTGTCGCGGCTGGCTTCAGGTGTGATCTCACCCAGAGTCGAACCTGGCGGCAGCAGATCCGGCAGGATGGATTTATCCATCGGGACAGCCTGCCATTTCCAATCCAGTTTGCTGCTCCACTTTTTCGCTTTATAGTCGAACGGGATGTACCCCACCTGGCAGCCGGTGGAATCCACCATGCGGCCGGTCAACTTATGGGTCAGGTATCCCGAAAGGAGCACATATTTATGCGTTTTCTTCCAGATCTCCGGCTCGTGGGTGCGGACGTAGTTGCACTCGGCTTCCGCCTGGAGGTAGGCGACTGTCTCGGTCATCCCCGATAATGCAAACAATACTCCCCAGAGTCCGCTGACGGGTTTCAATCCGAAGGTCCGGCGGTTATCCATCCAGGTGATCGCCCGGCGCAGGGGCTGCCCATCCTCGCCCAGGTTGATGACTGTCGAGCGCTGGGTGGTCAGGGCAACACCCACCACTCTGCCCTTATCCACGCCAAATTTTTGCCACAATTGCTGGCAGGCCTGGCAGACCGCATCCCAGAATATCTGCGGGTCCTGCTCCGACATGCCCGGCTCGGTGGAAATATATGCCGGCAGAGGAATGCGTACTTTTTCCACCAGGTTGCCCTTCAGATCAAACAACAAAGCGCGCACGCTTTGGGTGCCATTATCAATTGCCAGGATCAGGGGGGAATTCGTTCATGTTTGTTCCCTTTCTTAAAAGGATGGATTCATTATACAACACAGCCCGCGGCATCCGGTAGCAGAAAACTGTCACGAATATAATCCAGAAAAATCAAGACATACAACAAACATTATACATATTATAGAATAAGTTTATACAAACTTGTAATATATATTCAACAAACGGTAAACAAAGGTTTACCAAATAAACAATCATTACCAAAGGAGATTAGAAATGAAACGCTTTACCCTTTTATCGGTAGTCCTGACAGCATCCATGATCCTGGCCGCATGTGCACCAGCCACCCCGGCCCCCACCGCAGAACCATTACCGGAACCCACAGCTGTTCCGACTGAAGTACCCGCACCTGTTGAAATGCCGAAAACCATTGTCGATATAGCAGTGGCTGACGGCCGTTTTACCACCCTGGTAGCCGCAGTTCAAGCCGCTGGATTAGTTGAAACATTATCCGGTGAAGGTCCCTTCACGGTCTTCGCCCCCACCGACGATGCTTTCGCCAAGTTACCCGCTGGTACCGTTGAAGGCCTCCTGGCAGATATTCCCGCCCTGACCGACATCCTTCTTTACCATGTTGTTTCCGGTAAAGTAATGGCTGCCGATGTGGTCACGCTAGAATCTGCAGACACAGTTCTCGGCAAACCGGTCTCCATAAAGGTGGACATGGACAAAGTGTATGTCAATGAAGCCCAGGTAATCATTACCGACATCGAAGCCTCAAATGGCGTGATCCATGTCATCGATGCAGTTCTCCTTCCTCCGGCTGAAGAAGCCATGATGGAAAAGGATATCGTTGACACAGCAGTCGCTGACGGCCGTTTCACCACCCTGGCTGCAGCCCTGACCGCCGCGGAACTGATCGATACCCTCAAGGGTGAAGGTCCCTTCACAGTATTCGCCCCGACTGATGATGCCTTTGCCAAACTTCCCGCTGGTACAGTGGAAGCACTTTTGAAAGACATCCCGGCGTTGAAGGATATCCTGCTGTACCATGTGGTATCCGGTGAAGTACTCGCTGAAACCGTAGTTACCCTCACATCAGCAGATACAGTCCTCGGGAAACCCGTCACTATCAAGGTAATGGACGGTAAGGTGTACTTGAACGACACAGTGGAAGTTATCATTACAGATGTAAAAGCTTCCAATGGCGTGATCCACGTGATCGATGCAGTGCTTCTTCCCCCTCAATAATATCGATCCTCCCTAGAAAAGACCGCCGGTGCCAAGAGCCCGGCGGTCTTTATTCATTCAGGCAGAGAGTAGCACTCTTTCCACAAAGCCCGGTAACGGGTTTCTTCGAACTGCCAGGTTGGGTCTTGCCAGCGTAATTCCGACTGGGCAACTGCCCTGATGCGTTCCATCTGTCCGGCACCGCCTTCAGGAAGTGTTAATCCGAACCGGGTGCGGCGCAACAACAGGTCATCAAGATGCACCACACCTTCGTACCCTGCACCCCACCGCAGCTCCGCCCACAGTGCCGGCAGACCTTCCACACAGGCCAACTCTTCGTCAGGGCATGCCCCCGCCAGCTCATTCGCCATCTGACCATAGCGCCCCAGCAACCGCTGCCAGGTCGGGTCATCCACACCTTTTACCTTATGGACTGGAGCCTGATTAAGCAGGGGCTGGTCCTTATTGAAGATGGGTGCGCCGCTCAAAACAGTACGGCAGCCTTCCAGGGTTTCAAAGGCCATCAGGCGATATGTGGTCAGTTTGCCGCCGGTGATGGTCAGCAATCCGCGTTCGTTCCACAGGGTATGCGCCCGCGATTCTTTGGACGGGTTATTTTCCCCGCTGGTTACGATGGGGCGCAGCCCGGAAATGGAAGAAAGCACATCCTCCCTTCCAAGCTGGCTGTCCGGGAAAAGGTAAGTGACCGCCTCCAGGATATATCCGACTTCGTCGGTTGTGATGGTTGGTTCCGGGTGCTGCACTTCAAGTTCATGCGGGTGATCCAGGTCAGTCGTACCGATGACCGTGACTCCCTCCCACGGGAAGACGAACATGGCGCGTTTATCACGCGGGTGTAGTAAGGTGATAGCCTGTGCCAGTGGTAATTTTGCCCACGGAAAGATGAGATGGCTGCCGCGCTGCTTGCGAATGCGCGGCGGCTGATCGACCTGGCCGCGTAATTCATCCGACCAGGGGCCGGTGGCATTGATCACCACCCGGGCAAATACTTCTAGTCGTCCGACCATTTCCGGAAGGAGCGTTATCCCGCAGAAAGGCACCTGCCACCTGTCCGTTTTGCTGGAAGAGCAATGTCTCTGCCCCGGTGTAGTTCAACGCGGTACCGCCGGCAGCGATACCTTCCTGGATGACCCTCAATACCAGGCGGGCATCATCCACCTCGGCATCATAATAGTAGAAACCGGCATTTAGCCTGTCATTGGTCAATTGCGGGCAGATGCGATGGATCTGCTTCGGCGATAAATCCCCATGAGCCCACTTGGGAGCCAGCAGGTCATAGATGGTCACTCCCAGCCGAAACACCTGCCGCGTCGCCCGGCTGAATCCCAGGCTGGGCAGCAGGAAATATAATGGCGTGACAAGATATTTTGCCTGTCGCAGCAGCCTTTCGCGTTCGCGGACTGATTCACGGGTGACATTGAACTGCCTGTTCTTCAGATACCGGAACCCGCCATGCACCAGCTTGGAACTGCGGCTGGATGTGCCAAAGGCATAATCATGCGCCTCCACCAGCAATACTTTCAATCCAGCCCTGGCGGCTGCATTGAAGATTCCCGCCCCCGTTATCCCCCCGCCGATGACCAGGATATCCCATGGCTGCTGCAGAGTGTTCCAGATCTCTTCGCGTTGTTCAGGTCTATACATCATATTCACCGCCAGATGTTATTTACTAGGAGGCTTAACCAATTTTCCGGGATTCATAATTCCATCCGGGTCGAGGCTGCTGCAAATTGTCTGGATCAGTTCCATGCCCAGCTTCCCCTTTTCTGCTGCTAAGTATGGAGCGTGGTCAATACCCACACCATGCTGGTGGCTGATCGTCCCGCCGTGCTTGACGATCACCCGGCTGGCTCCGGTTTTGATATTTGTCCAGCTCTGCAAAGTTTCGTCCGGGTCAGGCGACCTGCGCCAGAGATAGGTAACATAACAACTGGCTCCCTCTTCATAGAGATGCGACAAATGTGCGAAGACCAGGATCTTCTCCTCTTCCAGCTGCATGCTGCCAGCAATGGTGGCTTTTATCTCGCGCATACATTCCAGAACTTTGCTCCAGCTTAAGCAGGTTTCCAGTGTATCGAGCGCATAACCTGCTTCCCAGAGGGTGTTGCGCAGGTAAGGTGTTAAAAATCTGGACTTTTGCCAGGTGTGGCCAATGAAGAAATTCACCGGGAAACCTTTGTGCTTGCGGCTGATCGACTGCACCTGCCGGTAAGCCAGGTGGCACGCCTCAGGTCTGCCAGTCACTCCATAGATCAACAGGCAGCGATCTGTTCCGATCCCGATCAAGTTCAATCCTTTATTAGCAAGGTCGACCAACTTTTCCTTGCCGGATAACTGCAGGGTGGTGTTGGTTTCGTCACTGTCCGCCAGCCGCAGCATCGAAACATCCACCTGGTTTTGCACGATCTCCCTGGCTGCATCAGCTCCGCTCTGCCAATCCGGGAAAAAGACCGAATAGAAATGCTCCTCTTGCGGCAGGTGATGTACCCGCACAGTGGCAGAGGTGATCACGCCCAGCCGTCCTTCGCTCCCGAGAACGATCTGCTTCAGGTCAGGACCGGCAGCGCTGGCAGGTATGGCTGGAAGGTCAAATGGCCCGTGTGGTGTCTGCATCTCACAGCCCAGCAGCATTTCATCGATGCGCCCATAACGATAAGACTGCTGCCCCACCGATCGTGTGGCCACCCAGCCGCCCAATGTGGAATACTCAAAACTCTGTGGAAAATGACCCAGAGTGTACCCCTGCCTGTTTAGTTCTGTTTCAATTTGCGGCCCGGATGCACCTGCTTCTACCTTCGCTATTCGGCTAACTTTATCAATATCCGACATACGGTTCATCCGGCCCATGTCCAATGTCAGTACCGGCTGACCGCCAACCGGGTTGATATGCCCGAGCACACTGCTTCCCCCGCCGTATGGGATTATGGCAAAGTGATGGTTCTTCGCCATTTGAAGCAGGTCCGCCACCTGCTCCCGATCCTCAGGATAAGCTACACCATCAGAAAATACCGGTATTCTGCCATGCCGCAACGCCACCCAGTCGGGCAGGCTCTGCCCGCGGCTGTGAGTTAACCTTTCCTCTGCTGATTCATTGATCAAAGGATGGTGCGGCAGGCGGCTTGCAGGTACCTTTTGGATTACATCATCCAACCCTGCATCTGCTATGATTTGTCCATCCCCCACAATTCCGGATAAATATCTTGCGGCGCTATCCGCTAACGGATACGTCTTTTCGGTGTTTCCCCACCCATTCCAGCGTTTCAAAATGACACCCTCCTTAGATTTTCTTACCCTCCCGGTTGTTGATGCATTCCTGCATGACCCTACGGGTAACAGCTTCAGCAGCATCCGGTTCTCCTGCCCGGGCAGCCTTAAAGATCATTCTAAAATATACCCTGGCTTGTTTGCGTGCTTCAGCATCCTGATAGATGCTGGTCATGGCTTTGGTATACAACAGTTCCAGGTTGTTAATCGTCAGGGCAAGTATTGCATTTTTGCTTAATCTGCTCAATAGCTTCTGAACCTTGAAATCAGTGTTTGCCAGGATGACCGGATCTTCGATTCCTTCTTCAATTGTCTGGGTGAATTTTTCAACTTCTTCCGGCGAATAAGTCTATAGCAAGACGGGTGTATGCAGGAGCCAGCAGCAGCCGTAGATGCAGGACCTGATCGATCAGTTCTGCAGGGAGTCTTTCCATTTTTTCGGCCAAAGTCGAGAGAACTGTCAGGTTCCCGTCTTCCAGATAATTCCGCACTTTTGTGGGTTTTCCGTGATGGATATCCAACCAGCCATCCCTGGCGAGCCGTTGCAAAACTTCGCGTAAAGTAGGCCGGGTAATTTGCAGGTTAAGAGCCAGTTCTCTCTCGGGTGGAAGGTTACTGCCAACCGGGTACTTTCCAGATAGGATCCCTGCCAATAGTTGTTGCTCTGCTGATATGGACGGCTTCAATGTCATGATTGCTACCCTGCCACCTATAATATGGATTTAATTGCATTTAGGAGTGTGAATTAAAACATACTGCACTATGCCTGAGGACCAATTGTTAGCCATGGCTCCTGATCATTTTATTTCAAGAGATTGGATCATCAGACTCTGTTCCTGTCCAACTGCCAGGTAACCGACTTCAAAATCTCCATTCGGCTTGACAGAAGCATAATTATTGTCGATCCACGCGACAAAAGCCAATGGAACACTTACCTTCACCCTCGCTGCCAAAACTTCTTCACCATCAATTCGAAAGTGGATCGAATTTCAGGCAGCCAGTGGATCTCAAACTCATGCCATTCGGTAAAATCCCATTCCTCGAGAGATTTTTCTTTCGCAGGCATTCTGACTCCTGTCAGCAGTCTGCCAAGCAGCGGTATCTTCATAAATGTATTGGCAGCAGCCATGGACCTTTCCCCGCCTTTTCCTCCATATACAGCAGATGCTTTCCACCCATTGGCGATCCCGTTCGTTAATGAAATTGTGGATTGCGGTGAAGCATAGTAGTACCAGATCCAATTGGGATTGACTTCCATGTGAGTGCCCCAGAGCGGCGCCATATTATTCCAGAATCCGAATCCGGCTGTACCCAACAACTCTCCTGCCGGATGCGAGACACGTGCTTTGAGTCGAAAGATCTTTGGCGGCAGCCATAAGTAATCACTGCGCGGTCGATTAATATAATCATCGATCTGGGCTACTGAAAGTTTACTTGATGGAGCATCACGCAGGGATAATCGCAACCCGAAAGATTCTTCGACCCAGGCTGAACCTGCAGCCAAACGGTTCCAGTGAGCGTTTCGAGACTCGCCTGAAAATTCATCTTGTACTTGCGCCATCCCTACCTCCTACCCTGGTTCACCGCTGCAGTCTATGTATATTATAGACAAAAAAAGGGTTCCCGCATAATCAAGGAACCCTGGGGAGGCATTATTGCGGTACGCGTTCCAACTGCTTTAGCGACCTTTCCTTGTACCATGTCCAGAGACTGACTGTGATACCTAACGCAAGCAGAACTACGACCACGATCATTGTATCGCTCAATGCCTGCACCTGGATCAATGGAGAGGCCTCAGATGATGACGTGACCGGAACCGGAAAACTGCGGGAAATGATCCTTGCTGACCAGATGGCACCTAAGGTAGCAATGCCAGTGATCTGTCCGAGTGTGCGGGTGAGGGAGAGCAATCCCGAAGCCACTCCCAAACGGTCGCGCGGCGCTGCGCTCATGATGGCGCTGTTATTCGGGGATTGGAATATTCCCATACCTATTCCAACTGGCAGGAAGCGGAGCACATAACCCCATGCAGAAGTTTCAAGTGTCAGTGTAGCGACCCCAATATAACCAATCAACAGCATCCCCATCCCTGCCAACGTCAAAGCCCTGGGACCCCATTTATCGGAAAGCACACCGGAAATGGGTGAGAATATCCCCATGGCTACGGGTACAACAGCCATCAGGATCCCCACCATACGAGGAGGATATTGCAGCAGATTCTCAAGGTAGAAGGGCATCAGGATCACAGTCCCCGCAGAAGCAATAAAGGTGATCGCCCCGGTGATCAAGTTGGTGCTGAATAAGGTATTCCGGAATAAAGCCAGGTCGACCATCGGCTGAGGGTTCTTCGACTCCACCCGGATGAATACCACCAGAAAGAGGACGAAACCAGTCGCTAGGAGGAGGACAGGCAGGGTCAGGAAACCATCCACTTCTCCGACCGTCAATGCGAGCAGCAGGCATATCAGGCTGACAAATAGACTTACCGCGCCGGGAAAATCGAACTTCTGATGGATACCAGGAATGACATCCGGAACAAATTTGATTACCATGACAATACCGGCAATTCCGACCGGAAGATTCACAAAGAAGATCCAATGCCATGAGAATGAGCCAAGGATCAAACCTCCCATCGTAGGACCGGCGATGATGCCGATGGAAACAATTAATCCGGTAATCCCAAGTGCCTTACCCCGCTCTCTCGGAGGAAAGTTCTCTGTCACGATCGCCATCCCCAGGGCCATCATCATGGCCGCTCCAATCGCCTGAATCACACGAAAGGTGATCAACATAAAAACATTCGTGGAAATTCCACAGGCCAACGAACCCAGGGTGAAGATGATAAAACCCCCAATATAGATGCGCTTTTTGCCGACCATATCTGCCCAGCGACCAATACTTAACATCAGAGTCGTGATCGTTAACAGGTAACCGAGCACCACCCATTGGATGGTAGTGAAATCTGTGTTCAACTCTTTTACCAGGGTGGGGAGGGCGATATTGACTATGCTGCCATCGATGGTGGCCAGGAATATTCCCATGGATACCGCTGCCATCACGAACCATTTGAGGTGGAAATCCGCCGATCTTGATTGTTCCATAATTCTTTCCCTACTCCATGCAGTTTAGTCCTGCGTTGTATAATTACATCAATCCAGGGAGGCTGCTAAGTGTCTAGTATAAACCAGAATGAACATCTTAAAAACCATCGATTAGACAAACTTCTTTCATTGGCTGGCATAGATGCGATGGTTTGCATGCTTCCCGAAAATGTAGTGTACCTGACCGGAACATACCCGGTCCATGGCGTGTCTATTGCAGTATATATTCCGGATGTGGGCAGTTTTTTATTGCAGCCGGATTGCGAACAATATTGGGTGGAAGAAAACACTTCCCGGGTAACACTCTTCGGATGGGGGCACTTGCTGGATAACCCATTGGAAAAAACCTATGCAGATTTTCTTTCTGGGATCTATCGTCAATATGATCTTGCAGGGAAACACATCGGAGTGGAAAAGCATTATAAGATCTGTGCTCCAGCTTACCGATCCGCTGAAATGAACCTGCCTGATGCAGCCTGGTTGGAAATTGTTCAGGCGAATATGCCGGGATGTTCATTAATGGATTGTATTCCCACGATAGAATCCGCCCGGGCAATAAAATCACCCCATGATATGGACAAATTAAAACAGAGTCAACCAAATCGCTCAAATCGGATTGGATGAGCTGAACGACAAAATACACCCCGGAATGTCAGAGGTAGAAGCTGCGTCTCTTGTGGAAAATTCCATCCGGGTAAATGGCAGCGGTTTTCAGGGAGCACGACTTGTGCGGGCATTCGCTGAAGTAACCAGCGGGCCGGAAGGCAGCCTGCGCCAATCCATGCTCATCCCGGCCGGACAGAGAAAATTCGACCCGGGTGATCTGGTCATTATTGAAATGGCAGTCGTAGCGGATGGTTACTGGAGTGACCTTACCCGGGTGTTTTGTGCGGGAAATCCAAATAAAGAACAAAAACGTGTTTACAATACAGTACTATCAGCACAAAAGGAGGCTGCGGCACAATTGGTTGGCGGAAATAAATTCTCCACACCAGATGCGGCCGCCCGGAAGGTCATCATGGAAGCAGGCCTGGGTGAATACTTTATCCACGGTACCGGGCACGGCGTTGGCTGGCGTTACCATGAAAGTGTTCCCCAGCTTGGCCCAGACTCAGTAGGGATTCTCGAAACAGGCATGGTCACCAGTGTCGAACCGGGCGTCTACATTCCCGGATTCGGTGGCATCCGCATTGAAGATAATCTTGCGGTTGGAGATAATGCTCCGGTATGGTTATCCACTCCCGCTGAAGAGTGGTAAGATAATCAATTATAGAACCTGGATATATAAGTTCGCAGTGGTTCGGAGGAATGAGATGGAAGACTATTACAGCCTCAAATGGATGGGGCATTCATTGAGCATGATCGACCAGCGCCGGCTTCCGCTCGAAGAAGTCTATCTGGAATATACCGAACCAAGGGAGGTGGCAGAAGCCATTCGGACCATGGTGGTTCGCGGTGCTCCTGCCATCGGATCGGCAGCCGGGTTTGGCTATGGCTCTGGCAGCGTTACAGGCTCAATCAGGAAGCAGCGAAAGTATCCTGCGTGATCTGGAAAAGGCCGGAAATATTCTAAAGGCCGCCCGGCCAACAGCAGTCAACCTGGCCTGGGCTGTAGATCGGGTCTTACTGGCTGCTCAAAAGGCAAAAGATATCCGGGAAGCGGTAATTGCCGAAGCGATAGCTATCTTTGATGAGGATGTGCAAGCCAATATCCAGATCGGCCTCAATGGGTTGGAACTTGTCCCTCAGAATGCCAGGTTCATTCATCACTGTAATACCGGTGCCCTGGCCACATCCGGATATGGAACAGCACTGGGAGTGATCCGCACCGCTCACGAACATGGGCGGAATGTGTTCGTTTATGTGGATGAAACCCGCCCGCGGCTGCAGGGTTCCCGTCTGACCGCCTGGGAATTACAAAAATTGGGTATTCCCTTTAAAGTGATCGTGGATGGCGCTTCCGGGCATGTGATGCGCACCCGGGGTGTGGATCTTTGCGTGGTGGGCTGCGATCGGGTGGCTGCTAATGGAGATACCGCCAACAAGGTTGGCACATTCAACCTCGCCCTCGCAGCCAGGGCACATAATATCCCATTTTACGTGGTAGGACCAACCAGCACACTCGACAGGAACTCACCAAGATGGTAATGCCATCCCGGTGGAAGAACGTGATGCGGATGAAATATTGACCATCGAAGGACAGTCTATCGCTGCATCTGACACTCCGGTTTTCAATCCGGCTTTTGATATCACCCCGCATGATTTCATCACGTCAATTATTACTGAGAAGGGGATTTTTAGACCTCCATATAGTGAAAGTATAAAAAATGGGTAATATATAAATTCCACATATTGACAATATACAAATAATGTTTAATGAATTATCAGCTATACTTTAAGGAGGGTATTTTATTGGAATGATTCGATTTAGTGTAATGGGGGGGGGTAAACCCCGGTAACCTACTTCACAATAAAAAGAGAGAGGGAATATGAAAAACATTGCGATTCTCATTGTATCTGCAATCATCCTGGCGAGCTGCCTGGTTTCAAATCCAGGTAAACCTAAATCCAACACGAACTCCCCTACAAGTACACCAACTCCTCAGCCTTCAAATACAACCATCCCGACAAACACCATCGAACCCAGTCCAACAAATACCCCGGCACCAACTAAAACAAAGGCACCAACTGCTTCACCTACTCCAGATTTATTTGCTGTTGTTGGTGACCAGATAAAAACATATAAAAGCGAAAACTGATAATTGTCCTTAATGAATTCTCCAAATCAAGTGCTCTGGTTTTGGATAATTATTCATATAATGCTGCACGGACACACACACTCTTTCCCAGTTTCACTGATCTTCAACTAGAAGAATTTTTGGTCATCAGCAAGGTAAAGTGGTCACATTCGCCAGGTAGAATAGCAAATGCAGCTGCCAGTTGTGGTTTTACTTTTCGTGATAATACTAGATGATAATAGTTATTTCGCTGTGATTTCAGCCGACGGAAATACCCGCTTCATTAATGCCGATGATAAATATTGGAGGGGTCTTGACCATAGAAATGATATTATCTCAGAGAATTCACGCCCACAACAGATGAAGTCGAAATTATTATGGCGGTCTTGCCAGAACGCTTTGTTATGGCGATAGATGGTGAAATAATCTTGGATAATCGCGAAACGAAGTGGGATTCCACTGGGTTATTTTGGTTATGCGCTGATATCAGGAACCAATCGGGATTATGGAACTCGTTGTACTTTTACCGACACAATTCTTTTCGTAAATAAATGGTCGATTAATGAAGAATTACCCAGCGGTTAAAATTGATATCCAACTTAAACAGCAATAGATTCGCGGATTTTCTTTACTAGTTTCCCAAAATGATCCGAATAGCGCATCTCCTCCGCCCTTGGGCGGGGGAGGTCTATTTTAAGGTCCAGGTTGACGGTTCCTGGCCGCGAAGATAGCACCAACACCCGGTCTGCCAGGAAAACTGCCTCGCTGATGGAGTGGGTCACCATTACTACAGTTTTTTGCCGCACCTGCCATATTCGCAGGAGTTCAGTTCCCATACGTTCCCGTGTCAGGGCATCCAATGCACCAAACGGCTCATCCAACAGCAGGAGATCCGGATCATGGATCAATGCCCGCGCGAGAGCTACGCGCTGCGCCATCCCGCCGGAAAGATCCTTAGGCCAATTGTCTTCGAAACCCTGGAGTCCCACCAATTCGATCAGGTCTGCTGCTTTTCTTTGAATCTCATCCCGGGGTGCGTCTGCCAATTCCAAAGGCAGGGTGATGTTTTGCAGCACACTGCGCCAGGGCATAAGGTTGGCGTTTTGAAATACAAAACCCGTCTCCGGTAATTTTCCGGCATGCTCATGGAAAGTAATTTCACCCGAAGTTGGCTGCAGTAAACCAGCTAAAATCCGCAGGAGGGTCGTCTTTCCACAGCCTGAGGGTCCCAAAACGCACAAAAATTCCTGTGGTTGCACTTCAAAGCTGACATTGCGCAATGCTTCCAGACCGCCATTCCCGTTCGGAAATGTAACGGAAAGGTTGCTAAGTGACAGGGCAGCAGTTTTAATTGGATCGATCATTTGTCAATAAACTGACTGGTATAAGCAGATTGTAGATCCAGGGGTGCAGTGATCAATCCCATATCCAGCAGCACCTTTTGCATATTTTCCCAGCCGGCAGCCAGAGGAACCCCCCGTTGATCCGTCTGCCACAGGCTGATGGATGTAGCCAGTATTTCTTTTTGTACAGCCTGATCTACTTGTGTCATGTTCGGCACAAATTTTTTAGTGATCTCATATGCTTCATCCGGATGCGCAGCTGCATATTCGATCCCTTTTAAAGTGGCATTAGTCATTCTGCGCACCAGATCTGGATCGCTCTTCATGGTAGTTTCGTTGGTGATCATTCCATTGGAAACCAATTGGAGATAATCTGCCACCTTCATCACATTGATCTCATAGCCTTTGGATCTTAGCACAACTGGCTCGTTGGCAACGTAGATCACTACCGCATCTTGCTGACCTGCCGTCAAAGCTTCCACCTGGTTGAATCCGATAACATCAATAGTGACATCCTTTTCCGATAATCCACCTGCGTTTAGCAATGCAATCAAACCGATGTAACTTGCCCCTGATAGCACTGGCACACCAATTCGTTTACCTTTCAGGTCTTCCGGTTTGCTGATCCCGGATGACTTTAAGGCTGCGATCCCTACGGGATACTGCTGGTACCAGGCAAGGGTATAGACAACCGGAAGCTGCTGTGCGCGAGCCAGCAAAACCTGTTCTCCCGATACAATGGCAAATTGGAGTTCATTTGCCCCAACAAGAGCCATGGCGTCAGTCTCAAAACTGTAATCGATTTTGACATCCAAACCAGCATCAGCGAAATATCCCTTATCCAATGCAACATAGAGTGGAGCAAATTGGACATTGGGTATATATCCCACCGGCAGCGTTATCTTTTTCAACTCAGGTGTGGGTTCTTTTGTCGGGGTGGAAACGCAGGATGCTAACAGTATTCCCAGAATGAAAATTAATAATGCCTCGTTTTATCATGTAATCTCCCTGTTAAATTGAAAAATATAAATAAAATAATTAAAGTTCATCTTTCACCTTGTTCCATTTCAACATTCGTTTTTCCACCAGAACCACTGCGTAATAAAGACCCAGTGCCAATGCGATCAGGGTAAAAATGGCTGCAAAAACAAGGGCTGTATCATATTGGCCGCGGCCGACATTGATCAAGAATCCAAGCCCGCGGTCTGAACCGACAAATTCACCCACTACAGCTCCGATGACCGATAATGTAGCTCCCACCCGCAACCCGCCGAGAAACACCGGCAGTGCAGCCGGGACTTCCAGTAATCGCAGAGTCTGCTGCCGGCTTGCATGCAGGCTGCGCATCAGATCTCTCAGTGTGTCTGGTACTGCGCGAACCCCTACGATCGTATTGATCAGTATGGGAAAGAAGACGATCAAAGAACAGATCAAGATTTTTGAAAATAATCCCGGCCCAAACCAGATGATCAACAACGGTGCAATTGCAACCAGTGGAATCGCCTGGCTGGCCACAAGATACGGAGAAAGGAATCTTTCAGAGGCAGGAGATTTGGCAAGCAAATAACCCAAGTATAGTCGCACAGCCAGCCCCTATGACCAGACCCATGACTACTTCAAATAGTGTGATCAAAAAATGGCGGATAAGGCTTCCGTCAGATATAGCTCTTATGAATCGTAACACTACCAGTCCGGGACCCGGCAGGATAAAGGCAGGAAACTTCCATATCAAGATGGCCGCTTCCCATACTAACAATGCAATGATCATGGAAAGGATGAAGAATACTGTGCGGTGTTTACTCAGTTTAATGAACAAAACAAAAACCCCGATACATGATTCCTCGGGGCGAATTTGCAGACAGGCGGATTACATCCTTATCAGCAGCCTTCTTCTTTCCGGACTATACCGTCGGCCCCGGAATTTCACCGGATCATGTCCTAACCTGGACTCGTGGGCTTCTCTTGCGAGTTACCACCGATCGGGAATTGGATCTTTCGATCCGCACCCTGCCCCGAAGGTATTTATATTATACATGATTTTTAAATTATTGCTTGGGATATATTATTGACGATAGAGAGGATTTTCTTTTAATTTCATCTTATGGGGGTGGAAATTGTAATAATATCCAATTATTCCATCATTTGAATGGAATTTATTTACTATTTATCTTACACTAAGGAAACTCTGGATCCAGCGGCATGGTATAATATTGTACAATTCAGAAATTCAGATAAATTTACTCCTATTCGGATAAACAACCATCATGTCATCATTAGACCTAACATTTTTACACGCCCCATCTGTATATGACTTCAGGCGGGAATCCATTCTTTACGGACCGGTAAGCGATCTTGTTCCTTCCACACCGGTATTCGAAATGTATCCGATCGGATTCACTACCATGGCGGAATACCTCGAACGCAACGGGCTGCGCTGCAAAATCGTTAACCTGGCAGTCCGGATGCTGGAAGATGTTCATTATGACGTTGAGAAAACAATTACGAAATTAGATTCAGCAGCCTTTGGCATAGATCTGCATTGGATGCCGCATGCGCATGGATCAATTGAAGTGGCAAAGATCGTCAAGCGTATCCACCCTGACCGCCCTGTTATTTTTGGCGGATTCTCGGCGACATACTATCATAAAGAATTGATCATGTATCCTGCGGTTGATTTTGTCATGCGCGGGGATTCCACCGAAAAACCGATGCTGTTATGGATGCGCTACATCCGGTCAGGTGGAAAAATTCATCCTTCTCCGCAATCTGTGGAAGCGCTGGAGTTGGAGAAAATTCCCAACCTGGTCTGGAAAGATTCTGAGAACAATGCACATGTAAACCCGATCACCTACAGCCCTGAAAACCTGGATGGAATTTTGATGGATTATTCAGGTGTGCTTAAGTCGGTGGTCAGATACCGGGACCTTGCCAGCTATATTCCATTCCGCGCCTGGATGCGTTACCCCATCACTGCAGCTTTAACCGTTCGCGGCTGCCGCTATAACTGCCTCACCTGTGGCGGCGGATGCAGTGCATTCAAGAACCTGCACAACCGGGAACATCCGGCTTACCGTAAACCCGAGGATCTGGCGAATGATATCCGGCGGATCGGCTCTTTTAGCAGCGGCCCGGTGATGGTATTGGGAGATATCCGCCAGGCAGGGGATGATTATGCCAACCGGTTCCTGGATGCAATAGACGGGTATAAAAAACCGATCTTCTTTGAGCTTTTCGATGCAGCGCCAAAAGATTTTTATAAAAGAGTCGCCAAGGCGATCCCTAATTTTGTGATCGAAATATCCATGGAATCGCATGACGAGAAGGTCAGGCGGGCGTTTGGCAGACCTTACTCCAACCTGGAGATTGAACAGAGCATCAATGACGCTTTGGATGCCGGCTGCCAGCGGCTCGATCTCTTCTTCATGGTCGGACTGAAAGAACAGACTTACGAAAATGTCATGGAAACGGTGGATTACTCCAAGAAAATGCTTGAAACTTATTCTTCCGGTGGAGAACACCGGGTCATTCCATTTATTTCTCCACTTGCTCCATTTCTGGATCCGGGAAGCCGGGCTTTTGAAGAACCGGAAAAACACGGGTATACATTATTCGCCCGTACACTTGAAGAACACCGGCAGCGATTACTTGAGCCCAGTTGGAAATATGTATTAAATTACTGAAACCAAATGGATGAACCGTGACCAGATCGTGGATGCCACTTACGAGGCTGGTCGCAGGCTGAATCAGATCAAAGGCGAAAACGGGGTGATCAGCAGGGAAAAAGCTGAGGCCACAGAGATTAGAATTAACCGCGCTGTCGAATTGATGGCTGAGATCGATCAGGTAATGCTCATTCCAGATGCTGAAACCCGCAAACAAAAACTTAACGAGTTGAAACATCATGTAGATAATTCCAACGAAAGCACCGTGGTGGATAAACGTGAACTTGAAGCTCCAATAAAAGGGATGAAGATCAACTTTTTGCGGGCTGCGGGTGTTGTAATGCAGGAGTGGTGGAAAGACGCAACGCGGTCTTCACCAGGTAAATAATCATATAAATGCTCAAAAAGAGGTGGCTTGAACCACCTCTTTTTATATCCGCCAGTATTCTCCACCCCCGCCCTGCCTGTCCATCAGGTGATACTCCACCATACTCCTTCGTAAAGTGGCTGTATCATCGTTAAATCGGGAAAGGATCTCGTTTACTTCCTTTTCTTTATAGCGTTTCCCGGTTTCAAATGCTTCTACCACATGCCTGAGGACCACCTGGAATTTTTTATCCTGCGCCGGAAAGGCTTTTATTCTTCCTTCCGAAGTTAGGAATGCATCCAGGACCTTTTTATCATACCCATCCATATCCACAGAGTTGGATAATTGAGGCAGGTCCTCTGTTTTTAGCAATTTCTCGGCCATCGATTTTCAAGACATCCGTTTTTAGGGAATAGTAATAAAAATGGCCTTCTGCCCGTGCAGAAACCAATCCGACATAGGTTAGCATTTGTAAATGGTGGGATACCGTTGATATGCTTACACCCAATAAACCGGATAGCTGTTCCACACTGCATTCGTTTTGCGCCAGTAGACCTATGATCTTCAACCGATTGGCATCGGATAAGGCTTTAAAAAAATTCAATAACTCTTCAAATACTTCTTCTTGAGACATACTTACCTCTTTCATAACATTTCGATAGTTATGATAATGATTCTATCAAATAATATGATTTTGTCAATAGCCTAATAAACATTGGAACTTTTATTGCATTAACTCGTCTGATAATGTAACAATTAATATAAATGGAGGAAGAAATGAGAAACAAGAAATATCTAATCATTACCGCAGGGATCATAATGATCCTGCTATTTAGTGCATTTTCAAAAGCAGGAGGAGGACCAGTCACTGATATCCCTCGCACCATTTCTGTAACCGGGACAGGCAAAGTCACCATCGTACCAGACATTGCCACAATCAATGTCGGAGTGCATACAGAAAATGAAGATGTCTCTGCTGCACTTGCAGAGAATAACGCGAAAGCTATGAGTGTACGGGATGCCCTGGTTAAATTTGGCGTGAAAGCCGAAGACATCCAAACCACCAGCTTTACTATTTACCCGAACCAGCAATATGGCCCCATGGGCGAAATGCTGGGGGTGAAATACGCAGTGGATAACTCTGTCTTCATTACAGTGCGTGACCTAACCAAAATGGGTGAAGTTCTAAGCACCATTGTCAATCAGGGCGCCAATAACATCTATGGCATCAATTTTGATGTCTCTGATCGGGAAAAAGCTTTGAAGGAAGCACGCCTGGCCGCCATAGCAGATGCCAAGTTACAGGCAGACGAACTGGCTGCTGCAGCCGGAGTCAAGGTCGGGCAGGTCATGTCCATTAGCATCTCTACCACCAACCAGCCAATACCGATGTACGCAGATTATGGCAAAGGCGGCGGTGGAGCGATGGCAGCAGCTCCCGCACCTATCTCCGGTGGACAACTGATCATATCGGTTGACGCATATCTCTCTTACGAAATTAATTAATTACTACTCAAATACAAGAAGGTAAAAATGAAAAAAACAATTCTTATCATCATCACTGTTGTTCTGGCAGCCGGATTACTTACTGCATGTGGAGCTTTTGGCTCTACCTCAACCGGTAGCAACAATCAGCCTGCCCAGCGTACTTTGAACGTCACCGGGAATGGCAAAGTCAACCTGACACCTGATATTGTATACATCAATATTGGTGTCCACACTGAAGGCGCTAACGTTGCCGAGGCTTTAGCCAGCAATACGGCTCAGGCACAAAAAGTTACAGATGCCCTCAAGCAGTACAATGTTGAAGCCAAAGACATTCAAACTACCGCTTTCAATGTGTACCCCCAACAGCAATATGGACCTCAAGGCGAAATGCTGGATATCAAATACATGGTCGATAATTCGGTTTACGTGACTGTTCGTGATCTGACCAACCTGGGCGCAATACTTGATACAGTTGTCAAATCCGGGGCAAACAATATCAATGGTATTCAATTCGATGTAGCCAATCGGGATGCAGCGATATCCGAAGCCAGGAAAGCAGCCGTCGCGGATGCACGTGCTCAGGCCGAAGAGCTCGTAGCTGCAGCCGGAGCAAAATTGGGTGAGGTTCAATATATCAATGTGTCTTCCTACACCCAGCCCATTGGTCCAACATCCCTAAAGGGTGATGGCGGTATGGCAGCCAGCAGTAATGTACCCGTCTCTGCCGGACAGATCCAAATCAATGTGGATGTCAATGTAACTTATCTCTTGAAGTAAAGAGGTTATTTCCACCGCATCACCGGGTGGAATATAAGAACCATTACTGAGACAAATATTCCAAATCCTCCGGTAAATTAATCCGGAGGATTTATCATTAACTTTGACCCGGTAGTTAATCTGCCAAAGGTAAGGTATTTACTTCGAAGGGTAGATTGGACTAACTCTACTCCAGAAATATACACTTTGTTCTGCTGAAACTTAATGCCCTGTGGTATATTTTCATTACTATGTAGATAAGGAGAAGTCGTCAGTCATGACCACAACAACGATCCATTTTGTCAGGCACGGTACAGTGCATAATCCGAATAATATATTTTATGGAAGAATCCCCCGTTTTGGTTTAAGCAGTTTAGGAATTCAACAGGCAAGTAATCTGCATGCTTTTTTTTCCGGAAAACCTGTCTCCAGAATTTTTTCAAGCCCGCAATTAAGAGCCAGACAAACAGCCGGAATTATTGCAAAATCTTTCGACAAGATCGATATTTCAATCAATTCCAAGATTTCAGAAATCCGCTCACCTTATGATGGCCGTCCAATTCCCGAAATGATCGAAAGGAATTGGGATATCTATACCGGCAATCAGCCACCCTATGAGCTGCCAATGGATGTTTTTAATCGCACCTATAGTTTTATTCAGAGTATCTTACGCTCATATAGAGGAAAACAAGTCATAGCGGTAACCCATGCAGATTTGATTCTATTCGTTACCCTCTGGGGATATGGACATGAAATTAGCTACAATAACAAATTCATGGTTGAACATAATATGATGGATATACAATTCCCTTCTCCCGCATCGGCGACAACATGCACATGGGAGAATGATGATGTGAAGCCAAACATTGAATATCTAGACTCGTAACAAGGGAATAATGGCATTCCAAAAAGTTCTATTAGCCGTCCTTGCGCACCCGGATGATGAAACCTTTGGGATTGGTGGGACATTGGCGCTCTATGCAAAAAGGGGAGTGGATGTATACCTTATTTGTGCCACAAGGGGAGAAGCGGGAATAGTTGAAAAACAATATTTGGAGGGATTTGGATCCATCGCTGAATTACGTGAAGCAGAATTACGGTGTGCGGCAAAAAAGCTTGGTATTCATGAAGTGATCTTCCTGGGATATCGTGATTCTGGAATGCCCGGATCTCCCGATAACCAAAATCCAATGGCTTTGATCAATGCAGATATTTCTGAGCTTGCCCAGAAGATCAATGGCCATATTCAAAACTTAAAGCCGCAGGTTGTATTGACATTTGATGAGATTGGCGGGTATATGCATCCGGACCATATTTGTGTTCATCAAGCGACCCGCAAGGCTTTTTATGATGCGGTAAATCCTGAAATCATCTTACAAGGACAATTCAATTACCAACCTCAGAAATTATATTATTACACCATCTCCAAGAAGATCATGCGTTGGTTGGTGAGAGTAATGCCAATTATTGGAAAAGATCCCAGTAGATACGGGCAGAATGGAGATATTGATCTGCGCTCTATCTCAAAGGCGAATTTTCCCAATACATGCCAAGATCAATTATGCAGAAGTAGCTGATATTCGTGCCGAAGCATCTTATTGTTATGCCAGTCAGGGTGGAAAGCAGGTCAATAAAGGCGCTTCTGGATTACTGAGGGGATGGTCGCAAAACAGCGAGATATTTGTGCGTGATTACCCATCTCCGGTCAAAGGTCATATCGAGACCGATCTTTTCGAGGGAGTTACAGGTGTGGATTAAACGGAATTGATTAATTTAATCCTGTTGTCTTAAGTAATAGTTCTGTCGTACAGGCTTTTCATTTTCGCCGCAATGATCTGCCATGAATAAGAAAGTGCATATTGTGCTGCCTGTTGACCCATCTTTAATTGCAGCTCTTGATCAAAAAGAAGTTGTGATATTCGCCTGGCCAGTGCCCTATCGTTTCGATCAGATACAGTAAATCCCGTGATACCATCTTGAACCAGGTATGACAATCCACCGATATTTGAAGCAACAACCGGTGTTCCACAAGCCATGGATTCCAATGCCACCATACCAAACGATTCATAATAGGATGGCATGACCAGCATTTCAGCCGCAGAATAATAATATGGTAGAGTATTCTGATCACGCTTTCCAAGGAAGATTACAGTCTCGTCCAATCCCAGGTCATGGCAAAGTGATTTTAGCCGGAACAATTCCGAATCAGGATCTGCTAACTGTTCATTAGAATCGCCCCCGATAATCACCAAATGATAAGGACATTCTTCGAGATTACATTCTTCGCGCATGATCGAAATGGCGTGCAGTAATGTTTCCACTCCTTTGAGCGGTTCGATTCTACCGACAAATAAGATCATCCTGGAATCCGGGGGAATACCTATGAAGGCTTTTGCTTCATCTTTGGGGATTGGATAAAAATGGCTGCAATCCACGCCGGGGGGGATGACCGTAATTTTTTGTTGATCAACTTGATAATGAGTGATCAGCTGTTTCACTTCTGCCGGGGTGGCAGCAATAATCTTATCTGCCACATCCATCACTTTCTGTTCACCTTTCAACCGATAAGGCCCTTCAATTTCACCTGAATGACGGGCAATCTTATTTTTCATATACCCCAGTGTGTGAAACATTTGAATGATGGGAATATGCCACTCTTCCTGGAGCAATCCGGCAGCAATTCCCGACATCCAGTAATGGCTGTGGATCAGATCGTAATGTATTCCCTTGCGCTTGGCAAAATCCCGGATGCCATTGTAATAATCTGGAATGAATTTTACTAATTCATTCTTTGATAAAGGGACTTCAGGTCCAGCATTAATATGGACAACCCGATTGGAGTACCCAAGGTCGTGAAGTACATGCGCTACATGCTCATCCTGAGAACGGGTAAAAACATCCACATGGACGTTGATCTGTCCCAGGAATTGGGTCAGTTCCCGGACATAAACATTCATCCCGCCGGTATCTTTTCCACCTAAAATAGCCAGTGGACATGTATGGTATGACAGCATCGCAATATTCAAAGGAGTCTTCCTGACAATAGACACCATTAGTATAAATCATTTGATTATTATCGGCTCGAGAATATCACAAAGGATCTAAAGGCAAATTCACAATGGATTGACACCGACACAATCTAAAAAAAGAAGCAACAATTTTGAATTAATCAGCGGGCAGAACAATTGGGGGTAATTATTTTCAACTTATCGTAAGGTATGGACACATGCAAAGGATGTAATTTACCAGGATGTGATCCAGGAGGGAGCAAGTCGGCAGCAACCATGTGACGTCATATTTATCCATTGATACAGAATTCCAATAGTAGGACAAATTATCTCTTGTGAGGACAACCACCCAGGTCTGCGGTAAATATGAGGTACTTGCCTCTTTTCCTGTCAGTAGAATTGTAGGTGTGGGAGTAGGTTGAGGTACAGTCGACGAATTAACACTGGATACCCCGCAAGATTCAAACAAAGCCGATCGCATGTGAACCGGAAAGTGGTTGTACCCAAAGTAGGCAGGCAGGCTGCAGAATTGATCATTTTCCGGCAAAGTTGTGTTCCACTGTGCGAGGATCATGTCCACCGAGCGATCAGCATTTAGATCAGAAGGTTTGGAAAGCTGACTGATGATAATATCGATCCCGAGTTTATTCAGCGAATTGGTTAACTTTTCCCCCACATCTTCAGGTAACTGGAAATTGGGGTCAACTGCCAGGGTCAACGGGCTAACCACTTGACCAAGTGGGTCTTTCATTGAACCGGGGATGATGCTGCCATTTCGTAGATAACTCCAGGTGAAAAGATTTTTATCCAGCATCATTCGCATATAGAGCAGCCGGGTTTTGTAGGAACCGGAACAACCAGGCAGATCCAATGTTGGACCTGGAGGTGCTTCGTAAGCCTGGAGTGAGATGGATCCGGTGAAAGAGCTGCCTTCCCACAAATCCGGCGAGGAAAATATGCATGCTATAGCCTGACCCAGGATGGGATTTGCCAATTTATCCGATATAGGATTAAGAATTATTGCTGAAACACGTGCCACTCCCTCTGGATTTTTTTCTGCTGAAATTTCAGTGTTTGTATAAGAATAAATTGTGTCAAGGTTTCCCTGCTGGAAATTGCTAACTAAATCATCACTTGACATCGCCTGGAATGAAATGTTATTTGGACTGGACACCTGGTCGGTAAGTGCATTTATTTCCACCAGGTTTTGTGTGCTAACCTTGATGTGGTAAGGGATGGCAAGAGGTTCTGCTGCCAGATCCAGGTCAGATAATGACTGCATGATTTCTTCCATCAATCCAAACATCTTATCTTCCAATTCCTGCTGCTGCTGGATCGAAGCAACTATCTTTGATCGGATTCCATCCAATTGAATAGCCTGGCTGTCCAAGATACCCTGTAATGCTGAAATTTCTTCCAGCAATATGGTGATCTTATTATTGGTATCAACTAGATCTTCACCATCTTGAACACCATTCAAATTGTGCGGTGTCTTTCTTCCACTTAAAAATACCTTAAGGTCGCCCGCCTTGGATTGTTTATTGTTTATTTGAATTCGGGTGTCCTTCAACTGTTGTAACAGGATATTCATTTCCTGCTCTTGTTGGATCCTCATGGCCGCTAACTGATCCAAATCAGATGCTATTGTTTTAATATTTTCAGAATCTTGATTTTCAAATATTTGAATGGTGTACTTTTCCCAAAATTCCTTCTGCAGAATGGGGAAAGTGAGGAGAGATTGCGTTAAGCCACGCTGCGCCGGTGTCGCTTTTAACCTTGAGTTTTATCTGACCGGTGGATTCCACCTCAATGGATGAGGCAAGAAGGATTTCCCGATTTGAGCCGAAATGCAGTGCAGCAATATCCCGTAACAAATTAAATGAGTAAAGAATATCATCTGATGTGATGGAAGATCCATCACTCCATTTCATATCAGGTTTGATTTCAATCGTCTGCTCCAGATACTCATTCGTTTTTATCCAATCACCTACAGGAGAACTCGCAATCACAGGCATGAGGATATCGTTATCAGGGTTCAGTTTGTACAAACCCGGATGAACTACTGTCTGGAACAGGATATCTGAATAAGACGGGTGATCATCGAGCAAATAGGTCAAGACGTTGGGCTGGATGGAACTGCCTTCGATTCCGATATTCAACCATGTGGCTGGTATAGGGGTTGTCGTTGGTTTAGGGGTGGGTGAAGGCAGATTTGTCGCCGTAGGTAATGGTACTTTAGTCGCTGTAGGCAGCGGCACAGGAGTTTGCACAGTACAACTTGAAAGAATAATTGTACAAAACAAGAGGAGATTTCTCTGAAAAGTTATATTTGCCATTACCTACCTTGAGGTTTATCAGATTATTGCAATGATAGAAAATTGTAACATGATAAGCTAATCTTCAGAATCAAAATAAGTGGTCTGCGCCTTGGTGATCAGCACAATATTTTAAAAAGCGCAGTCACTGCACATGGAAGGAACAATGATCCCATCCAGATATGGGAAAACCATATTAATATTTATAAAAAAGAAATCGAGGATATCTAACTGGATATCCCCGATGACCTGCCACACATGACATCTCTGATATGTTAGATTTCCTTAGATTATCTGCATGACCATTTCTTTAAATACCCGGGTATGATAGTCCACATCTGCTTCTGTTGTAGCTGGACACATCAGAGACATATTGTGAAAAGGCGTCATCAGGATACCCCGATTAAGTGCAGCCAGGTGCATGTAGCGGTCAAGATCAAAATCAACCGCTGCTTCAGCATCGCCGCCATTACGGGGCGTCTGCGGGCAAAACCAATATTCAGCGCGGGCACCCAACCTGTTCACCACCCACGGCAGCTGATATTCATCGATCACTTTCTGCACGCCATCCGCCCAGCGTACCGCCAGAGGAATCATGATCTTGAAAGCGTCCTCTGTTAATACATTGCTCAGAGTGGCTTTAATGGCTGCCAGCGATAGGGCGTTTCCAGCCAGGGTGCCACCAATTCCGCCGATATCCGCCTCATCAATTGTCGTTGTCTCGCCAATCCGGTCTGCTATCTCCTGGGTAAAACCATACACACCCGCAGGGATTCCACTTCCAATGGGTTTACCGATGGTCAGCACATCCGGCTGTAGGTTATAGGCTTTGGTGTATCCACCCGGACCCGTACAGATGGTATGCGTCTCATCGATCACAAGCAGGGTGCCAAATTTACGGGTCAGTTCACGCAAGGCGTCGTGGTAACCTGGGTCCGGGTGGATGATGCCGATATTGGTCATAGCTGGTTCAGCCAGCACACAGGCAATATCGCCTGGTGCAAGAGCTGATTCCAACGCAGCCAGGTTATTCCATTCGATGACACGGGTGGTGGTGGCCGGGTTTACCTGTGGGCCAACCGAGCCGGGGCGTGGTCCGGGAACGCCATTATTAATTGTGCAAAACGACTCATCCACTGAACCGTGATAACAGTAATTGTAAACAAGCACATACGGTCGCCGGGTGATATGCCTGGCAATTCTCAAAATGAAGCGATTGGCATCCGTGGCTGTGAGAGTGGTCTGCCAGTACTTTAATCCGAACCGTCGCTGCATTTCTTCACCGACCCAAATGGAATCTTCCGTCGGCAGCATGAAAGTTATCCCGTGGTCTAGTTGTTCTTTAATCGCAGTCATGGAAGCAACCGGGCTGTGACCGGTC
The DNA here is from genome assembly GCA_963709535.1 of uncultured Chloroflexia bacterium. Taxonomy (GTDB): domain Bacteria; phylum Chloroflexota; class Anaerolineae; order Anaerolineales; family Anaerolineaceae; genus PNON01. The sequence continues at coordinate 395,987 of CAVPWY010000004.1, forward strand.
ATCGCACCAGTATCGCCCAGGCAGAAATCCACATAATCGTGCCCATCCACGCAGGTAAAATGCGCACCATGAGCTTCTTTCACAAACAAGGGGAATCCACCTGCCCAACGCACCATCCAGTTCATTGGCACTCCCGCCAGCAGGCTGTTCTGTGCGCGAACATACATTTCATACGAACGAGGGTGCCGATTTTTAAAACTCTCCAGTTCCGACTCTAAAAAGTGGCTTAGTTTTGTACGGTCGATCGTTGTCATTCGCCTCTCCGTGAATAAAAGTTTAATTTCATCATTAATTATGTCATATCTGATAAGGTATGCAAATAATTCAAGGTGTAAATTTAACAATACTCAATATGTACTTGTGAAATGATTTGCGATTATAGTAAAATGCTTGTGTCTCTTAGTTTGGAAATTTAATTAATATCGCATCAATGGTCTTCTGACGAAAAAATGTTAAATTGCTGAAACTAATTTCGACTTAGGAAAATTGTCTCCATGGCCGAGAATATTCTTGAATTAAACCATATCACGAAAAGTTTTTCACGGGTCACCGTATTAAATGATGTCACCCTGAAGATCAAGCCAGGTGAAGTCCATGCATTAGTGGGTGAAAATGGCGCCGGAAAATCCACCTTGATGAAGATCATCATGGGGATCTACTCCCAGGATAGTGGGGAAATCCTGGTCGATGGTAAAAATGTCCATATCAAAAATCCGAAAGAGGCCATCTCTTACGGGATATCCATGATCCACCAGGAATTAAACCCCATAAAAGACATGGAAGTGGCTGAGAATGTTTTTGTGGGAAGAGAGATCCGCAAGTGGAAATTAGGCGGATTGAGCCTTGTAAATTTGAAAGAACAGCGCCGCGTTACTGAAGAATTATTTAATAATCTGGGTATTTCCATAAATCCAAAATCCTTGATGCGCAACCTGAGTGTGGCTCAAATTCAGCTGGTAGAGATCGTAAAATCGATTTCTCTATCATCCAAAGTGGTCATCATGGATGAACCCACATCGGCCATAACAGAAAAGGAAGTAAAGACCCTATTTGAGCAAATTGACCGGTTACGGAAACAGAATGTAGCCATCATCTATATCTCCCATAAAATGGATGAGATTTTTAAGATTGCAGATCGCATCAGCGTGCTTCGCGATGGAAATTATATAGGTACTTTCCCGGCAAGTGAGATCGACAACGACAAATTGATCAAAATGATGGTCGGACGGGAAATAAAAGAATTTATCCCCAAGACCGTTGCTCCAATTGGTGAAGTGGTACTGGAAGTAAATAACCTGTGCCGGGGAAAACATTTTCAGAATGTCAGTTTTAAATTCCACAAAGGTGAAATATTAGGAATCGCCGGGTTAGTCGGTGCTGGCCGCAGTGAACTGGCTGAATGTATTTTTGGTATCACACGTCCAAGTTCCGGTGAAGTTATTATCAGGAACAAGCAAACGAATATCCGTCACCCGAAAGACGCCATCCGAAACAGGGTTGCGTTGATCACAGAAGACCGCAAGTTCACCGGATTAAATTTAAAATCGACAGTAAAAACCAACATCACGATCGTAGGTTTGGATGAGCTTTCCAGACTTGGAGTTATCAATGAGAGCAAAGAACGCCATGTAGCTGATAAGTTTATCGATCAACTTAAGATCAAAACAAATTCCAGGAATACCATGATCTCTTCTCTAAGCGGTGGAAACCAGCAGAAGGTGGTCCTGTCAAAATGGCTTCAGACCACACCAGATATTATCATTATGGATGAACCAACTCGGGGCATTGATGTTGGCGCAAAACGGGATATTTATCTCCTGATGGGTGAGCTTGTTAAAGCGGGTAAAGCTCTTATCATGATCTCTTCTGAAATACCTGAGATCATGGGGTTATCCGATCGAATTCTAGTTTTAGCCGCTGGAAGGTTGACTGGTGAGATCAACCGTCCCGATTTTACCCAGGAGTCAATTATGAGATTCGCATCAGATTTTAGCAGCGGGAACAGAATATGAACAAAACACTCCGGAAATCCTTCGAGTTTTCATCACTTCGGGAAGTCGGCATTTTTATCGCATTTTTTGTAATTCTGGCTATTCTGATGATCCTTTCACCAAACGCTTTCGCAAAACCGGCGAACCTGGTGAACATCCTCAAACAAGCCTCCATAAATGGCATTCTGGCTACCGGGATGATGTTTGTGATCATCTCCGGGGGTATTGATCTCTCGGTCGGGTCTATCGTAGCGTTAACCGGAGTGATAGCAGCGACCTTTGCTCATCCAGGAGAGTATCCTCTCATTGTTCCCATTGTTCTTTCGGTAGTAATAGGGGCAGCAGTTGGATTACTGAACGGGGTTAGTGTAGCCTATGGAAACATCCCGCCTTTCATTGTCACTTTGGGAACCATGACTATTGTCAGGGGAGTAGCATTGATCGCTGCAAAAGGGCAGCCCGTTTTCGATGTGACAAAATTGTTTGAAGGTATTGCTGGTGGATTTGTATTTAATACCATTCCGCACCTTGTCGTGTATTTTGTTGTAATTACCCTGGTATGCGCCTTTATCATCACCCGAACTGTGTTTGGCCGCAGAGTTTACGCAGTCGGTGGGAATGAAACAGCCGCCAGGGTCTCCGGTATCAATGTAGATTGGATCAAAATCGCTGTTTATACTCTTTCCGGTTTTCTCGCAGGTATTGCGGGATTGTTATTGGCCTCCCGCCTGGTATCTGGCAATCCGACAGCCGGCCAGGCTTATGAACTGGATGCAATTGCAGCGGTCATTATCGGAGGAGTAAGCATGTCTGGCGGCGCTGGTAAATGGTACGGAACGGTGATCGGAGCTTTGTTAATTGCAGTGATAGGAAATGGCCTGGATATCTTAAATGTTTCTTCGCATTTTCAATTAATTATTAAAGGATCAATTATCATCATCGCAGTATTATTGGATATGAAAGGAAAAGGTAAACAATAAGTTTGGTATAATCCACGTCGCAACTAGTGGTTTACAAAATATTAGGATAATCATTATTAATAGGAGAAGAAAATGAAAACTGGAAAATTGATCACAAGAATGTTGATAGGCCTGTTGGTCATCATCATGATCGCCGGTTGTACTGCACAACCAACCGCTGCACCAGCTGAACCTGCTGCGAAAGTGCAGAAATATGGTTTATTTATGAGCCATATGACCAATGCATTCACAATTGAGATGTCTGATGCAGTAAAAGCCAAAGCTGCCGAATTAGGTGTTGAACTGACCGTCTATGATGGTGGTCAGGATGCTGCCAAACAGGTGAGCCAGGTTGAAACCGCAGTAACACAAGGGATCACAGGAATCGTCATTGAACCCGTATCAGTTGACGGTATTGTTCCCGCTATCGAAGCTGCTACCAAAGCTGGCATCCCGGTTGTCGTTGTCAACCAGAAGATCAGCAAACCAGAAGCTGCCAGCGCCTTTGTTGGTGTCAGCAATGTTGATGGTGGTGTGATGGAAATGAAGACTGCAGCAGAAGCTATCGGTGGTAAGGGTAATGTTGCCTTCCTGTTAGGCCCCATGGGTTCTGATGCTCAATTGGGCAGGACTGAAGGATATTACAATGTCCTCAAAGACTACCCCGATATCAAAGTCGTTTTCGAACAGACAGCCAACTGGAAAACCGATGAAGCCCTCAAACTCGTAGAGAACTGGCTTCAGACCGGAACAGAGATCAATGCAATCGTTGCCAATAATGATGGTATGGCATTAGGTGCATTGAAGGCTGTTGAAGATGCTAAACTGCTTGATAAAATCAAAATCTATGGCCTCGATGCAACTCCTGATGCTTTAGCTGCTGTAAAAGACGGCCGAATGGCTGCCACAGTATCTCAAAGCACTACAGCTCAAGGCGCGACCGCTATGGAAACTGTTGTAAAACTCGTCAAAGGCGAAAAGGTTGATCCGGAAATTCTGGTTTCCTTTACTTTGATCACAATTGATAATGTTGGTGAGTATCTTTAAGTAATAACTGTAATTTGTAATGTAAACCATTTGCGACGGAGAAGGACTGTACTTTTTAAGTACAGTCCTTTTTTTTGCGTCATTCGTAGAAGATCATAGCTTTTTTGTAAATTGAAATATGTTTATTTTCTGTTGTGGTCAGCAATTATTCATCCTGTTAGTGAAGTGAATTTTATATTTTGCATTCATCATTGAAACCCGCTAGCGGACATCGGCTCCACCTACGGTGTTGCTGGTTAAGGAGGGAATGGATGGTTTGGGGATGTTTGCTTCTTCCACGTGGGGCATATAATAATGGGGGATTTTAGATCAATTGCTTGAGATAACAAGGTGGTTTTGCCGCATAACATGCATTATATGATTGAATATGTGGCATATTTGCAGCATATGAAGATTCTGTATAATTAATAGTTGAGCGGCATCCAGAACTTTAAATAGGTGATATTCAATCAGTATAACGAGGTGTACTTTGTCCACGTTAGATGAACTAAACAAATCGCTAGATAATCAAGAAAAACAAGAAGACGAACTTCTTGAATCTATAAGAAACCTAAACATCCTAGCTCCTCGACTTGAAGAGAGAAAATTAGAAAGGAATGCAAAGCGTAACTTGATTAATAGTGCACCATCTGACTTTATAGTAGAGTTTGCTCCAAGGTTTCTTCAATTTGAGAAAGACGACGAAGAAAAGCTTAGAAATTGTATCCCAGGTGTTGTAGCCTCAGCTAAAGCTGTACTTATAACAGTAAATTCAACAGGCGGTACAGTTTCACCATATATTTCAGGAACATATAATTATGTAAGTGCTGCAAATGAGCCAACTCCTTGGTTGGTCACTGCAATACAACCATTTGATGATTTGGCAAAGTACAAGTCGCAAAGAACGGAAATCCCTATGAAATTGGACAGGCTTTTCCAAGGATTAGGTGATATGTTTTCAGCAGCTTTGCAATCGGTTGATAAGGCTAAATTTGAATTGGAACATCAGAGTGATAGCATAATGGCAATGAGAAATTTTCTTCAAAAAAGTTTTTGGGGAAATCTTTTAGGGTTTGCAAAACAAACCAGACCTTCATTATGGCGAGGATTCCAGAAAAGCAAACTTAGCCAGCTTGATACTAGGGATTTAGTAGCTAAGTCATTATGCAATAATCCAAGTGACGAAAGAAAACTGGTGCAATCGCTCCAAGACATGGCTTATCTATGTGACGAAATGTCAAATTCACAGATAGGTAAGAACCTTGGATTTAATAATTTATCCTTGTTTAATTCCCTATTTACAAGGTGGCTTCTCCTGATTGATGATATAGTGAAAATCTTGCAGTTTGAATTGAGTTAGATAGAACTGTCGCCCAATAAAACGTGCGCCGGTTATACAACCCGATCTACGCATTGAAAGCCCCCTCGACGCCCTGGTTGCAATCCTTATCATTTTGGGTTTATTCAAAAAATGGGTGGCTAAAAGATTTCCGGGTTTAATGTTTCGTAGATAATTAACCTTGATCAGGCGGTTAAGGGCAATATAAGCCATTCGAGGAGGAAATGATGGGCGACATACTGGTGAGTCTGGTGGTTATTGCGGTCACAGTGGTGGTTGTGGTCTTGATCTTTGTCCTGGTAGGTCGGGCAAGATCACAAAAAATTGCGAAGCTAAGTCAGATGGCGGTTGAGAGAGGGTGGAAATTAACCCAGATCAAGGAAAGGTTGTCGGGCGGTTTTCACCTCCAATCCGACCGATGGACTTATTCAGCCCTTTCGGAGTCGATTGGAATAGAGTTCGACTCTGGATCATCCAATATCCGTTTGACAACTCGATGGACAACCAATCAACCTAGTCCACTTACAGGCTTTACAATGATGGGTCCCCGGCAGGATGTATCAGCCGCTGGTACTTTTGGCGAGATGCTTCTTCAGAAAGCATTCACCACCTACCTGGGAGATGATGCAGGCAGATTCGGAAGCATAAAGGAATATAAGGGGAAGGATGAGCATTTATTTACAAAGTGGATGATCTGGACGAGTGATCCTCGGAAGTTGATAGGATCCTGCAGCCGGAGCTCGTGCGAACCATGGAGAAATGGACAGGGAAAAAAGTACCAGTGATCAAGCTTTCATCTGATGGAATACGGTTTGAATTTGCGGGAGAAAAGATCGAGAAGGCTGAGGAAATCACTGCCATCATTGGTTTAGGCGAGGTTTTCCTGAGATCCATGGATCAGATATAATTCTCATTATTAGAAAACCGGGGGGTTATATTTTCTCTCTTGTAGTGAATCCCGCCGGGGTATACCGAGGGCCTGGATTAATCTCGCCCAATAATTTACCTGGGCGGCAGTACTGGCAAGGATAACAATCTCCCTTTCAGTGAACTGATGTTTCAATTCGGAAATGAAATCTTGGGAAACCTTAACGGTGTCTGAGATATAAGCTTCGTGTATTCTATGGCCAGTTTTTCCCGCTGGTGTGAAACTGGTGACCAGCGTGATTTCGGTCCTTCCTTGAAGTGCAAGCAATTCCTCCGGGAGAATGCCGGTTTCCTCAGTCATGGCACTATTCATATCAATGCAAAAAGCGCATGATGCACTGTATGAAGCCTGAATTCTGACCAGTTTCAATATTCTTTCATCAAGATTCCCATCCTTATGTGCTACCAGCGCTTCAAGCAAGCCGGAACCAATTGCCGCCTTCGGATACCAGGCAAGTAATCTGGCAGGCAGCATCTCATGCCGGTAACCCGCTCCGAAAACCAGATACCAATTCGCAGCCAAAATGGAATATTTTTAGGTGTTGAAATAAATGCAGCCATTTGATTTCCTTATTGTTGTAATAATAGATGCGTTAATGAGGTGATTAGTTTCCTCAAATCCATGCAATACTATTTCCATTTCTTAAACATTAGGCTTTACCATTTTTGGATATAATTAGTGGATATAAGAACAAGGAGAAAAACCATGCGGCCTGATTGGGGACTCATATTTCATGAAGATCACTTATGCAGTGTCTGAACGCAGCACCTGCGATAGGGCGTGGAGATGGTCATGCCCGGCGACAACATCAAGATCGTGGTGGATCTGCACACGCCGATCGCGATGGAAGAGGGCCTGCGGTTCGCCATCCGCGAGGGTGGCCGTACGGTGGGCGCCGGCGTCGTGGCGAAGATCTTCGCGTAGCCGGCCTAGAGCGGCGTCGCAGTCGAACGACGAGCGGTGAGCAGGCGACCGGCGGCCGGCGCCGCGGCATGAGAAACCGATGCCGGCGGCGACGCTGGAGTAGCCATCGCCAAGGAGAACGAAGTGGCACGTCAGAAGATCAAGATCAGGCTCAGGGCCTACGAGCCGGCCGTCCTGGACCGCTCCGCCGAGATCATCGTCTCGACGGCGCTGAAGACGGGCGCGCTGGTGCGGGGGCCGATCCCGCTGCCCACCCGGAAGTCCATCTACACGGTTCTGCGCTCGCCGCACGTGGACAAGAAGTCCCGCGAGCAGTTCGAGATGCGGATCCACAAGCGGCTGATCGAGATCGAGAACTCGACGCCGCAGACGACGGAATTCCTGAAGAAGCTGTCCCTCCCGGCCAGCGTGGACGTCGAGATCAAGGTCTGATGCCGCCCAGCAGGCGGCGGCAAGGGAGCAAACGAAATGATCGGACTGATCGGCAAGAAACTGGGCATGACGCGGACCTTCCAGGAGGACGGCCGCAGCGTGCCCGTCACGGTCATCCAGGCCGGGCCGTGCGTCGTCACCCAGGTCAAGAACCTGGCGCATGACGGCTACATCGCCGTCCAGCTGGGCTTCGGCGCGAAGAAGGCCAAGAACACCCCGCTGCCCATGCAGGGGCATTTCCGCAAGGCAGGCTCCGACCCTCTGCGGACCGTCCACGAGTTCCGGCTGGACGCAGGGTCATGCCTTCAAGCTGGGCCAGACCGTCGGCGTGGCCGAACTGACGGAAGTGGCGAGGGTCGATGTGACCGGGGTCACGCAAGGGCAAGGGTTTCCAGGGCGGCATCAAGCGCCATGGCCACCACCGCGGCCCGGCGGCGCACGGCTCGAAGAACGTGCGCGACCCCGGCTCGATCGGCATGCACACCTTCCCGGGTCGCGTGCTTCCCGGCAAGCCCATGGCCGGCCAGATGGGCAACAAGCAGCAGACCAAGAAGAACCTGACGGTCGTCGCGATCGACCAGGAGCGGAACCTGTTGCTGGTCAAGGGCAGCGTGCCCGGCGCCAAGAACGGAATCGTTTTCATCCGGCCCAGCCGTTAGTCGCGGAACGGGACCGGCGGACCGGACAAGAGAAACGGACGAGGTAAGCACATGGCAACGGCAAGACTCTTTGACGGCGACGGCAAGCAGAAGGGGACCGTGGAACTCCCCGGCCTCGCTGTTCGCGCAGCCCGTTCATAAGCAGGCCCTGTACGAGGTGGTGCGCAACTACCTGGCCAACCAGCGCCAGGGAACGCACGACACCAAGACCCGTGCCGAGGTCGACTTCTCGAAGAAGAAGCTCTACAAGCAGAAGGGCACCGGCCGGGCCCGCGCCGGCGACGCCGGCAGCCCGACCCGCGTCGGCGGCGGCGTGGCCTTCGGCCCGCATCCGCGCGACTACGGCTACAAGGTGCAGCGCAAGGTCAAGCGCAAGGCGCTGACCAGCGCCCTGAGCGACCGCGCCGGCGCCGAGCGCGTGACGGTGCTCGAGGACATCCGCCTCGACCGCGCCGAAGACGGCGAAGATGGCCGCGGTGTTCGCCGCCATGGAGCTGCCGGGCCGCCACACGCTGTTCGTCGTCGAGGCCGAGGGCCACACGCTCTGGAAGTCGACGCGCAACCTCCAGGGCGTGCGCGTGCTGCGCTCGCGACGAACTCAACGCCTACACCATCCTGTGGGCCGACAACGTGGTCTTCACGCAGAAGGCCCTCGCGGGCGCCGAGGAGGTGTTCGGGAAATGAAGGACCTGAGCAGAGTCATCGTCAGGCCCCTGATCACCGAGCAGGGCACCGACATGCGCGAGAAGCACAACCAGTACTGCTTCCAGGTCGCGGTCGCACGCCAACAAGCTGGAGATCCGGCAGGCCGTCGAGCACTTCTTCGGGGTCAAGGTCGACGCAGCGTGCGGACCATGAACTACCGGGGCAAGATCAAGCGGATGGGGCGCTCACGCAGGGCAAGCGCGCCGACTGGAAGAAGGCGGTCGTGACGCTGGCCAAGGACGACACCATCGACCTCTTCGAGATCGTCTAACGGGGGGCGCAGAGGAATGGCCATCAGGAAACTCAAGCCCGTGACGCCGACCCAGCGGTTCCGCACGGTCGCGGACTTCGCGGAGATCACGCGCAGCGAGCCCGAGAAGTCGCTGCTCGAGCCGCTGCCGCGGACCGGCGGCCGCAACAACTTCGGCCGCATCACGGTGCGGCACCAGGGCGGCGGCCACAAGCGCCAGTACCGCAAGATCGACTTCAAGCGGAACAAGCACGACGTGCCGGCCAAGGTGTTCAGCGATCGAGTACGATCCGAACCGCAGCGCGCGCATCTGCCCTGCTGCACTACGCGGACGGCGAGAAGCGCTACATCCTCTGGCCGAACGGCCTGAAGGTGGGCGACGACGATCGTCGGCCGGGCGCGGACGCCGCGTTCAACACGGGCAACGCCCTGCCGCTGCGAGCGCATCCCCCTGGGCACGATGGTGCACAACATCGAGCTGCAATCTGGGCAAGGGCGGCCAGATGGCGCGCAGCGCCGGGTCGTTCGCCCAGGTGATGGCGAAGGAAGGCGAGTACGTCACGCTGCGCCTGCCCAGCGGCGAGGTGCGCATGGTGCACAAGCGCTGCTACGCCACCATCGGCGAGGTCGGCAACGCCGAGCACGAGAACATGGTCAGCGGCAAGGCCGGGCGCGTCGCGCTGGCTGGGCATCCGCCCGACGGTGCGCGGCGTGGCCATGAACCCGGTCGACCACCCGCACGGCGGCGGCGAAGGCCGCACCAGCGGCGGCCGCCACCCGGTGACGCCCTGGGGCATGCCGACCAAGGGCTACAAGACGCGCAAGAAGAAGCCGTCGGACAGCTTCATCGTGCGGCGCCGCAAGGCCAAGGGCTAAGCAAAGGAAGGTTGGGAGCTCATGGCGCGTTCGATCAAGAAGGGGCCCTACATCCAGGAAGCCCTTTTGACGAAGGTCGAGGCCATGAACGGCCGCGGCGAGAAGCGGGTCATCAAGACCTGGTCGCGGCGCTCGACGATCGCCCCCGAGTTCCTCGGGCACACGATCGCCGTGCACAACGGCAAGCAGTTCATGCCGGTCTACGTGCAGGAGAACATGGTCGGGCACAAGCTGGGGGAGTTCGCCCCGACGCGCACGTACCGCGGGCACACCAGCAAGAAGAAGTAGCGGAGGTATCGCACGATGGAGGCACGCGCCAACAGCGCATCACATCCGGATCTCGGCCCGCAAGGCGCGGCTCGTGGCCGACCTGATCCGGGGCAAGAGCGTGGACGAGGCCCTGAGCATCCTGGCCCTGACGCAGAAGAAGGCGTCGCCGATCCTGCGCAAGGTCATGCTCTCGGCGGCGGCCAACGTCCGCTTCCAGGACGACGGCGAGCATCCGCTGCCGAGACGCCCGGATCTTCGTCAAGGAGATCCGGATCGACGAGGGCCCGACGATGAAGCGGATCCGTCCGCGCTCGCAGGGTCGCGCCTACAGCATCTTCAAGCGGACGGCGCACATCGACATCACGGTGGCGGCGGACGTCTGAGCGGTCGATTGAGCGGCGGCCTGGCCGCCAGTGGGAAGCCGAGCCGGACCGCGCCGCCCTGATGGGCGCACAAGCGACACCCGGCGCTGAGGAAGGAAGACCATGGGTCAGAAGACACATCCGATCGGGTTCCGGCTGGGAATCGTCAAGGACTGGAACGCCACCTGGTTCAACGAGCGGCACTTCGCCGACTGGCTGAACGAGGACCTTCTGGTGCGGCAAGTACGTGCAGGCCCGCGTGGGCGCGGCCGGCGTCGAGTCGATCAAGATCAAGCGCTTCCGCGAGAAGGTCATCATCATCGTGGCGACCAGCCGGCCCGGCGTGGTCATCGGCAAGAAGGGCGCGAAGGCGGACCAGCTGCGCGCCGAGCTGCAGAAGATGATCGGCAAGAACGTCAAGCTGGACGTCGAGGAGGTCAAGAAGCCCGAGCTGAGCGCGCCGCTGGTCGCCGACCACATCGCCGCGCAGCTCGAGGGCCGCGTCGCCTTCCGCCGCGCCATGAAGAAGTCGATCGCCACGGCGATGCGCATGGGCGCCAAGGGCATCAAGATCCGCTGCGCCGGTCGCCTGGGCGGCGCCGAGATCGCCCGCGTCGAGACGTACCACGACGGCAGCGTGCCCCTGCACACCCTGCGGGCGGACATCGACTACGGCGTGGCCACCGCGCGCACGGCCGTACGGCGCCATCGGCGTGAAGGTCTGGATCTGCAAGGGCGAGATCTTCCCGGCCGAGTTCAAGGAGTCCCTGCGCAAGCAGGTCGTGGAGCAGCGCGCCTAACGGCGGTCGCGCCCCTGGTCAACCGAGCAACGGAAGCGGCGGCGCCCGGCGCCACCGCGCGGAAGAAGAGGTCGACGAGCCATGTTGATGCCGAAGCGCACAAAGTACCGGAAGATGTTCAAGGGCCGCGTCCGCGGCGTGGCCAGCCGCGGCGCCACGGTGGCCTTCGGCGACTACGGCCTGCAGGCCGCTGGGCGCGGGCTGGCTCGACCAGCCGGCAGCTCGAGGCGACCCGTGTCGCCATCACGCGCCGCATGAAGCGCGTCGGCCAGGTCTGGATCCGGGTCTTCCCGGACAAGCCGATCACGCTCAAGCCGGCCGAGACCCGCATGGGCAAGGGCAAGGGCGCGCCCGAGTACTGGGTGGCCGTCGTCAGGCCCGGCCGGGTCCTGTTCGAGATCAACGGCGTCGACCACGCCCTGGCCAAGGAAGCCCTGGCCCTGGGCGCCGCGAAGCTGCCGTTCAAGACGCGGGTCATCAGCCGCGGCAGGGGAGTAAGTCATGAAGAAGGCCCACGATCTGCGTGACCTGGCGGTCGAGGAACTCGAGACCCGGGTGCGGGAGAAGTCGGAAGAGCTGATGAATCTGCGGATCCAGCTCAACATGCGCCAGCTGGACAACCCGCTGCGGGTGCGCCAGACGCGTCGTGAAATCGCGGTCCTCAAGACCGTCATCAACCAGAAGAAGGGCGCCCGGTAGGCGCGGAATCCGGGGCCCGGCGCCGCCGACGAGCGTGACCGGAGCCAGGGAGAGGAACGATGGCCAACACCGAACGTAATCTGAGAGCCGTCCGCATCGGCCAGGTCGTGTCCAGCAAGATGGACAAGACGGTGGTCGTCACGGTCAGCCGCCGGTTCCCGCATCCCCTGTACAAGCGGATCATCACGCGCACCACGCGGCTCGTCGCCCACGACGAGGCCAACGAATGCCGCGAAGGCGACGTGGTGAAGGTCATGGCCATCCGGCCGCTCTCCAAGACCAAGCGCTGGCGGGTCGCGGAGATCATGGAAAAGGCCAAGTAGCCTGCCGGGCGTCCAGCCCGCGGGCAGAGAGTGCCGAACGGCCAGGAAAGTCGAAGGAATGGTGACATGATTCAGGAATCCACAAGGTTGATCGTCGCGGACAACTCCGGCGCCAAGGTCGTCGAGTGCTTCCGCGTGCTGGGCGGCTCGAAGCGGCGCTACGCCCGGGTGGGCGACATCATCGTCGCCGCCGTCAAGACGGCGATCCCGAACGGCAACGTCAAGAAGGGCCAGGTCGTCAAGTGCGTGATCGTGCGCACGCGCAAGGAAGTCGGCCGCAAGGACGGCACCTACATCCGCTTCAGCGACAACGCGGCCGTGATCCTGGCCGCCGACACGCAGGAGCCGGTGGGCACCCGCATCTTCGGCCCCGTGGCGCGCGAACTGCGCGACAAGAAGTTCATGAAGATCGTCTCGCTGGCGCCGGAGGTCCTGTGATGCGTCTCAAGAAGAACGATACCGTGCGCGTGATCTCCGGCGAGGACAGGGCAAGGAAGGGAAGATCCTCAAGGTCTTTTGC